>NZ_JABGCW010000013.1:0-221050 GCF_041028265.1 Geodermatophilus amargosae | reverse complement strand
AGCGCCAGCAGGTTGGTCTGCTCGGCGATGCTGGTGATCACCTTCACCACGTTGCCGATCTCGGCGGAGGACTCGCCCAGCTTGGCGACGGTGGCGGTGGTGGTCTCCGCCGCGGTCACCGCGCGGGCCGCGACGGCGCTGGCCTCGGCGGCGTTGGTGGCGATCTCCCGGATGGAGGCGCCCATCTGCTCCGCGCCGGCCGCCACGGTCTGCACGTTCCGGCTGACCTCCTCCGCGGCGGTGGCCACGACACCCGACTGCGCGGAGGTCTCGCCGGCCGAGGCCGAGATCTGCGCCGAGGACGCCGACAGCTCCTCACTCGAGGCCGCCACCGCATCGGCGGAGGCGGCGACGGTGTCCAGCACCTCGCGCAGGGTCGTCTGGGCGCGGTCGAGGGCGTCGGCCATCCGCCCGACCTCGTCCCGGGACCGGATGCCGGTGGCGCGGGTCAGGTCGCCCTCGGCGAGCGCCTCCAGGGAGGCCTGGACTGTGCGCACCGGCCGGATCACCGAGCGGGCGGTCAGCCAGCTCAGCCCGACGAGCAGCAGGAAGCCGATCGCGGCCACCAGGTACGCGATCGACTCGTACCGGCTGACGGTGTCCTCGAGCTCCACCGCGGCGGCCTCGGCCTCGGCCTGCAGGGTGTCCTTGGCCTCGCCGACGGCGGCGTCGGTGAGGTCGTTGGCGGTCTGGATGTCCTCCCAGCGCGGCCGCATGCCGGCCTGGTCGGCGACCGCGCTGTTGACGAAGGCCGTGATGGCGTCGGTGTACTCGCCGTAGGAGCCCTGCAGGGCGTCGACGGCTGCTGCGCTGTCTCCGGTCAGCTCGATCTGCGCGAGCTCGTCGAGCAGCGCCTCCGGGGTCGCGACGTCGTCGGCCAGCTCGGCCAGCTGCTCGGCGGGGACCTGGCGGACCAGGGCCTTGAAGCCGTCGACCTTGAGCTCGCTGGCGCGGGTGTCGAGCTGGAGCACGAGCTCCTGCGCGTCGTTGAGCGCCTCCGCACGCTGCTGCTGATCGCGGACGGCGCCGTGGCCGAGCGTCGTCGCGGCGAGCAGCCCGCCCAGCGACAGCGTGCCGACGGCGACCAGCGCGCCGAACTTGACCGACAGCGGGCGGTCGGCGAACCAGCCGGCCGGACGCGAGGGGGATGCGGCGCTCACGAGTGCCTCCAGGGCTCCTGTGCACGCTGCGGCGGGGTGACCGGCGTGCAGGAGGAATGGTGGCGGCCGGCGGTGCCCACGCCGCGGCACGGGAAACGGCGGCGGACGGATCGTTGTGCGGCGGGTGGGGACCCTGCGCTCCGCCGTCGCCGAGTCGACGGCACCCGGTGGTGACCGGTGGCCGCCGGCGACCTCCGGCCAGGCGGGAGCGGGGGAGGGGCGACGTGTCGACCGCGCAGCGACCGGTCGGCGCCCGCGCCGCGGACGGTCACCTCCCGCCGCGCCGCGACGCGCCGGGGGAGCGGGTCAGTCGAGCAGGTCGGCCAGCTGCCGGAGCACCGCGACGACGGCGCCGGGGTCGGCCACCCGGTACCGCGCGGCTGTCTCGCCCTCACCGACCTTGATGCCGGCGTCGTCCGGGCCGAGCCTCGTGAAGACGTCCTCGTCGGTGCGGTCGTCACCGAGGTAGACGACGGCGGCCGCGCCGAGCTCGCCGCGCAGCCGGGTGACGGCGCTGCCCTTGTCGGCGTCAGTGACCGCGACCTCGAGCACCGCCTTGCCCGGCTTCTTCGTCAGTGACGGATCCACGGCCGCATCAGCGGCCGCCAGCAGCGCGGCGGCCGCGGCGGGGTCGGCGACCTGCCGCACGTGGACGGCGACGCTGGCCGGCTTGACCTCCAGCAGGGCACCCGGGGCGGCGGCCACCAGCGGCGCGAGCGTCTCGGCCAGCGCGTCGCGGCGGCCGGCCAGCTGCCCGGTGAGCGGACCGTCGAACTCGGCGCCGTGGCTGCCGATCCAGCGGTAGGGACCGGCGAAGCCGCTGACCGCCCGCAGGTCCTCGAGGCCGCGGCCGCTCACCAGCGCGACGGTCACCCCGTCGGCTGCGGCGACCCCCGCGAGCGCCTCGGCGGCGCCGGGGACGGGGACCGCTGCACCGGGGTCGCCGACCAGCGGGGCCAGCACGCCGTCGTAGTCGGTGGCGACCAGCAGCGGGCGGCGCCCGGCGAGACCGGTCAGCGCCGTCGCGAGGTCCGGGGGGACCGTCACGCCTGGGCCCGCAGGGCGTCGAAGAACGACGACGCCCAGTGCTCGAGGTCGTGCTTGACCAGGTACCGGCGCATCGCGCGCATCCGGCGGGCGCCCTCGGCCGGCTCGACCCGCAGCGCGCGCAACAGCTGGTTCTTGACGCCGGCGATGTCGTGCGGGTTGACCAGGAACGCCTGCCGGAGCTCGGCGGCGGCCCCGGCGAACTCGGACAGGACGAGCGCGCCCCCGTGGTCGGAACGCGCCGCGACGTACTCCTTGGCCACCAGGTTCATGCCGTCCCGGTAGGGCGTGACCAGCATGACGTCGGCGGCGCGGTAGAGGGCGGCGAGCTCCTCGCGCGGCATCGACTGGTTGAAGTAGTGCACCGCGGGGCTGCCGATCGAGCCGTACACCCCGTTGATGTGCCCGACCTGCTGCTCGATCGTCTCGCGCATGTGCACGTAGTGCTCGACCCGCTCGCGGCTGGGGGTGGCCACCTGCACCAGGACCGTGCCCGGCGCCTCGACGACTCCGTCCTCGAGCAGCTCCTGGAAGGCGTTGAGCCGGACGCTGATGCCCTTGGTGTAGTCGAGCCGGTCGACGCCCAGGATCATCTTCTCCGGGTCGCCGATCTCGGCGCGGATCTCCTTGGCGCGGGCCAGGACCTCCGGGGAGGAGGCCAGCTGGTCGAAGGCGGCGACGTCGATGGAGATCGGGAACGCCCGCGCGGTCACCGTCCGGCCGTCGTACTCGATCGTCGGGCCGCGCGTGGGCAGCTCGTGCAGCCGCCGGGCCAGCTGGACGAAGTTGGTCGCCGCGCTGGGCAGCTGGAAGCCGACCAGGTCCGCGCCGAGCAGGCCCTCGACGATCGCCGAGCGCCACGGCAGCTGGGTGAACAGCTCGTAGGGCGGGAACGGGATGTGCAGGAAGAAGCCGATGGTCAGGTCGGGTCGGCGCTGGCGCAGCATCGCCGGGACCAGCTGCAGCTGGTAGTCGTGCACCCAGACGATCGCGTCGTCGGCGGCGACCTCCGCGGCACGGTCGGCGAAGCGCTTGTTGACCTGCACGTAGGTGTCCCACCAGGTGCGGTGGTACTCCGGCTTCTCGACCACGTCGTGGTACAGCGGCCACAGCGAGGCGTTGGACATGCCCTCGTAGTAGCGGTCGACCTCCTCCTCCGAGAGCTCGACGGGGATCAGCGACATCCCGCCGGACTCGAAGGGCTCGGGTGCCTCGCCGGCCGAGCCGGACCAGCCCACCCACGCGCCGCCGCGGCCGGCGACGAAGGGCTCGAGGGCGGTGACCAGGCCGCCGGGGCTGCGCTGCCAGCGCGTCGTCCCGTCGGCGTCGGTCACCTGGTCGACGGGCAGCCGGTTGGCCACGACGACGACGGGGCTGTCCGCTCGCACGTCTCTCGCGTCTGACCCGGCCATACCGGTCCGACCCTATCCAGGACGGGCCCGTCAGGCACCCCCGGGCGGGCGGGGGGCAGATCAGCGGACGAGGAGGTAGCCGGCGGCCGCGGCCGCGAGGCCGACGACGAGCGTGGCCGCGACGTAGCCGACCGCCCGGCCGACGGCGCGCTCATCGACCAGCCGGACGACGTCGGCGCCGAAGCTGGAGAACGTGGTCAGCGTGCCGCAGAAGCCGGTGCCGACGAGGGCGAGGACCCCGGCCGGCACGTCCCGCAGGCCCAGCAGCACCCCGAGCACCGCCGCGCCGGCGACGTTGACGGCGAGCGTGGCCGCCGCCGGGTCCCGGTGGGCCCGGCCCGCCAGCCGGACGGCGAGCAGCCGCAGGGGAGCGCCGACGAGCGCGCCGGCCGCGACCAGCAGCGGTGTCACCGGCGCCCCGGGCCGCGCACCGCCCGGACCCCGGCCGCGACGGCGAGCACGCCGCCGAGGACCGAGACGAGCACGTAGCCGAGCGCCCGGGCGACCGCGCCGGCGTCGGCGAGGTCGACGACCTCCACCGCGAACGCCGAGTACGTCGTGTAGCCCCCGAGCACCCCGACGGCGAGGAACGGCCGCGCCCACGCCGGCTCGGGGTCGCGGCCGGCGAGCGCGCCGAGGAGGACGCCCATCAGCAGGCAGCCGGTGAGGTTGACGAGCAGCGTCGCCCACGGCCAGCCGCCGCCGGGGGAGGGGAGTACCCCGGCGACGCCCCACCGCGCCAGCGCCCCCAGCGCCCCGCCGACCGCCGCGAGCACGTACGCCACCCGCACCTCCGAGGCATAGGAAGCTCTCCCCACGTATCGGGGGTCGAGACGTGCGTAGAGCTTCCTATGCCTCGTTCGCCCTCACCGGCGGAGGGTCTCGGGGAAGAGCAGGTCGACGAAGCGGGCGGCGGTCGGCTGGGGCTCGTGGTTGGCCAGCCCGGGCCGCTCGTTGGCCTCGACGAACACCGCGTCGGGGCCCTCGACGTCGGGGACGAGGAAGTCGATGCCGGTGACCGGGATGCCGATGGCGCGGCTGGCCCGCACCGCCGCCTGGCCGATCGCCGGGTCGAGCCGGTCGGTGACGTCCTCGATCGTGCCGCCGGTGTGCAGGTTCGCCGTCCGCCGCACGCGCAGCCGCTCGCCGTGGGGGAGGACGTCGTCCATGGCGTACCCGGCGGCCCGGACGACGTCGGCGGTGACGTCGTCGAGCGGGATCCGCGACTCCCCGCCGGTGGCCCGCTCCCGGCGCCGGCTGGTCTCGCGGACGAGGTCGGTGACCGTACGGCGGCCGTCGCCGACGACCTCCGCGGGTTTGCGCACCGCGGCGGCGACGACCTGGTGGTCGATGACGACGACGCGCAGGTCCTCGCCGGCGACCAGTTCCTCGGCGAGCACGTCGGGGCAGAACAGCCGCGCCGCGGCCACGGCCCGGTCGAGTTCCTCGACGGTCCGCACACCCACGGTGATGCCCTTGCCCTGCTCGCCGCGGGCGGGCTTGACCACCAGCTCGCCGCACACGGCCAGCAGGTCCAGCGCCGGGCCGGCGTCCTCCTCGGGCACGGTGACGCCGCGGGGCACACGCACGCCGGCGGCCTCGACGATCCGGCGGGTCACCCGCTTGTCGTCGCAGCGGCTCATGGCGACGGCGGTGGTGAACTCCGACAGCGACTCGCGGGTGAGCACCCGCCGCCCGCCGAGCGACAGCCGCATCTCGCCGAACTCGGCGTCGGTCACCTCGACGCGGATACCGCGGCGCAGCGCCTCGTCGGCGATGATCCGGGCATAGGGGTTGAGCTGGTTCACCCCCGGCGGGCGGGCCGCGAACAGGGGCGTGTTGATGGGGTTCTTGCGCTTGACGCACACCGCCGGCGCCCGGACGAAGCCGAGCTTGCGGTACAGCGCGATGGCACCGGAGTTGTCGTGCATGACCGAGAGGTCGACGTAGGAGCGGCCGCGGCCGACGTAGCGCTCGGCCAGCACCCGCACCAGGGCCTCACCGGTGCCGGGCGGGGCGCTCTGGGCGTCGACGGCGAGGCACCACAGGCTCGTGCCGCCCTCCGGGTCGCCGAAGGCCAGCACGTGGTCGACCCCGGTGACCGTGCCGACGATCCGCCGCGTCCGCCGGTCCTCGGCGACGAGGTAGGTGAAGCAGCGGGTGCGGTGGTTGGCCCACATGGTCTCCGGGTCGCCGGACACCATGCGGTTGCGGGCGTAGATCTCGTTGATCGCCTGCATGTCCTCCAGCGAGGTCACCGTGCGCACGAAGACGCCGCGGATGAGCTCGGCACGGGGCCGGTAGCGGTACAGGTCGAGCCGGTAGGTGTAGCTGGGGTCGATGAACAGCTCGTCGGGGGCCAGCCCCACGAGGACGTGCGGGTCGCGCGCGTAGATGCAGATGTCGCGCCGGCCGGTCTCCTCGGCCCGCAGCGCGGTGAGGATGTTGCGCATCTCGGCGAAGGTCTGGCCGAAGACCAGCCGGCCCCAGGCGAGGTCCAGCACGACGTCGCTGTCCATGCCCTCCAGCTGGTGCTCGGAGGGCCGGGACCAGTTGCTGCCGGTGAGGTCGGGGGTGCCGGCCACCGTCATGCGACGGCGGTGGCCGGCGAGCCGGGGTGGCGCCACGGTGCCCTCCTCAGACCCCGTGGTTCTGCAGCCAGAGCTCCAGCAGGCCGAGTTGCCAGAGCTTGTTCCCCCGCAGCGGCGTCAGCTCGCCGTTGGGGTCCTCGAACAGCCGGGAGACGTACTCCGGACGGAACAGCGCCCGCTCCCGCGCCGCGTCGCTGGACAGCGCGTCCTTCACCAGCCCGAGGACCTTGCCCTCGAGGTGGGTGATGGCCGGCACGGGGAAGTAGCCCTTGGGCCGGTCGATGACCTCCGGCGGGATGATCCGGCGGCCCAGCGCCTTGAGCACGCCCTTGCCGCCGTCGGCGAGCTTGAGCTCCGGCGGGCAGGCCGCGGCCAGCTCCACGAGGTCGTGGTCGAGGAAGGGCACGCGGGCCTCCAGGCCCCAGGCCATGGACATGTTGTCCACCCGCTTGACCGGGTCGTCGACGAGCATGACCTCGCTGTCGAGGCGCAACGCGGCGTCGACGGCGGTCTGCGCGCCGGCCCGGGACATGTGGTCGCGGACGAAGTCCAGGCTCGGGTCGCCGTCGGGGGCGTAGCGCTCGCCGACCAGCGCGCGCATGTCCTCCGAGCGGCGGTCGAAGAAGGCCCCCGCGTAGCGCTCGACGGCCTCGTCGCGGTCGACGTCGGCCAGCGGCGGGTACCAGTGGTAGCCGGCGAACACCTCGTCGGCGCCCTGCCCGGACTGCACCACCCGGATCGACTGGCTGACCCGCTCGGACAGCAGGTCGAAGGCGACGACGTCGTGGCTGACCATCGGCTCGGCCATCGCGCCGATCGCGTGCCCGAGCGCGGCGGCGAGCTCGTCGGAGGAGACGCGGATGCGGTGGTGGTCGGTCCCGAACCGCTCGGCGATGACGTCGGAGTAGCGGAACTCGTCGCCCGCGTGCCCGCCGACGGTCTCGAAGCCGATCGAGTAGGTGGCGAGGTCGCGCTGCCCCTCCTGGGCGAGCAGCCCGACGATCAGGCTGGAGTCCAGGCCGCCCGACAGCAGCACGCCGACCGGGATGTCGGAGACCAGGCGACGGCGGACGGCGACCCGCAGCGCCTCCTCGATCGCGTCCTCCCAGTCGCGGGCCGACCAGCCGGAGTGCTCGGGGCGCCGCTCGTAGGTGGGCTCCCAGTAGCGGTGCTCGCGGCTGGTCCCGTCGGCCTCGATGACGCGGACGGTGGCCGGCGGCAGCTTGCGGACGCCGTTGAGCAGCGTGCGCGGCGCCGGGACGACGGCGTGCCAGGTCAGGTAGTGGTGCAGCGCGACCGGGTCGATGGAGGTGTCGACGTCGCCGGCGCGCAGCAGGGCCGGCAGCGACGAGGCGAACCGCAGCCGCCCCGGCGTCTCGGACAGGTAGAGCGGCTTGATGCCCAGCCGGTCGCGGGCCATGACCACCCGGCCGGTGTCCCGCTCGTGGATGACGACGACGAACATCCCGTGCAGGTGGTCGACGAAGTCGACGCCCCAGTGGTGGTAGCCCTTGAGCAGGACCTCGGTGTCGCTGGTGGAGAAGAAGCGGTAGCCGTGGCCCTCGAGCTCGGCGCGCAGTTCCTTGTAGTCGTAGATGCAGCCGTTGAAGACCGCCTCGAGGCCCAGTTCGCTGTCGACCATCGGCTGGGAGCCGCTGGCCGACAGGTCGATGACCGACAGCCGGCGGTGACCGAACGCCACCCGGCCCGCGCTCCACTGGCCCTGGCCGTCCGGTCCGCGGGGGACCAGCGCCTCGACCATCCGCGCCACCGCGGTGGTGTCGGCCAGGGAACCGTCGAACCTGATCTCGCCCGAGAGGCCGCACATGCATTCGATCCAACCCCAGCCCGACCGCTCACGCGACGTGGCCGCAGGAGTTCACAGAGACGTCACACGTCCCGGTTCCACGTGGAACCGGGACCCGGCGAACCGCCCGCCGCCCCCGGTCTGCAGGGTGGGGACGTGGCCGAGGACCCGCCGGGCGAGGCGCCCTGGGCGATGCAGCTGGTGGTGCGCGTCGAGAGGTCCGCGCCGCCCACCCGGACCGCCGTGTGCACGACCGCGGCGGTCGCGGTCGTGCGGCTGCTCGCCGACGACCGGGCGCTGCCGGGCGGGGAGTGGCATCCGCGGGTGCGGCGGTGGACCGACGGGGCGATCCGCAAGCACTGCCGGCGGGCGAGGGGAGTGGCCTGGGAGCGGGTGGAGACCCTCCCGGGCGTGACCGTCTCGGAGGCAGGGGCCGAGGTGCGGGCGCTGGTGCCGACGGCACTGGACGAGATGCCGCCCGAGGTGGCGAAGCTGCAGCTGTCGGGCAGCGAGCTGGAGGACCCGGACGTCCTGCGGACGGTCGACCCGGTGCCCGGCGGACCCGTCGTGGTGTCGGTCTGCCCGGAGCCGTTCCTGCCGCTGGGCAAGGCCGCGGCGGCCTGCGGCCACGCCGCGCAGCTGGCGGCGATGCGCATGCCCGCACGACGGCTGAGCGTGTGGTCCGCGGCCGGCTTCCCGGTGGCCGTGGAGCACCCGGACGTCGCCCGCTGGACCCGGCTGCGTCCACGGGCCGCGGTGGAGGTCGTCGACGCCGGGTTCACCGTGGTGGCGCCCGGCACCAGCACGGCACTGGCCCGCTGGGCGTAGGACCGCCCCGCAGGGCCGGCCGTCACCTCGGGTCAGAACGGACGCGGGTCGTCGTCCGGTTGGATGCCAAAGGGCGGTGGGTCGGGTGCCGGCGGTGGTGGTCGCAGCCTGGCCTCCACCGCCCGGGCGATCGCCGGGTCGGTGTGCGCAGGACGTCGACCAGCGTCATCGCCCGGTACTCGTCGAGCCGCCCGGCAGCCATCGCCGCCCAGGTGGCCGGCGCGTGGGTGCGGTGGGTCCACGCCCGGTGCGCCCGCTGACTGGCCGCCAGCCGGCCGCAGTCGAGGATCACCGCCAGCTCGGCCGTGGAGGACTCGGGGACCCCGGGCAGCTCGGGATCGGGGCCACGAGCGCGCCCGCGCGCCGGGAGTGCCCGGCTGCGGGTCGTCCTCATCGGGGGAGCCGTCGGCGAGGCCGAGGATCAGCTCGGCCTCCTAGGCCGCGTCCATGGCCTTGGGGGCCTGGAGCGCTGCAGCTCGGCGGCCGTCTGCTCGCGCGACAGCGACGCGACCGGCAGGCGCTGGAGTCGTACAGGCTGCTCGACGAGCCAGCCGGCCAGCGCCCGCTTCCTCCGGCGACACGTACGCCGCGATCTCCTGCACGACCCCGAACCCACGGGCGGGGTACGACGGTTCCCGCAGGTCGGGAGCGAGGAACGAGGAGATCGTCGACCGTCGGTTCGATGGTGCTGCGCGACCCGAGGTCGGGGACACCGGTGGTCTGCCCGGTGCGGCGGGTGGGGAGGCGCTGACCGGTTCGTCGCTCCCGGCCGTGGGCAGGAGCGGCGC
The DNA here is from genome assembly GCF_041028265.1 of Geodermatophilus amargosae. Taxonomy (GTDB): domain Bacteria; phylum Actinomycetota; class Actinomycetes; order Mycobacteriales; family Geodermatophilaceae; genus Geodermatophilus; species Geodermatophilus amargosae_A. The sequence continues at coordinate 211,417 of NZ_JABGCW010000013.1, read as the reverse complement.
CATGCAGACACGCACCCTGGGGTCCCTGTCCGTGCCCGCGATGGGGCTCGGCTGCATGGGGATGAGCGAGTTCTAGGGGACCGGCGACCAGGCGGAGGCCGAGCGCACGATCCGGCGGGCCCTCGACCTCGGCGTCACCCTCCTCGACACCGCGGACATGTACGGGCCCTTCACCAACGAGCGACTCGTGGGCCGGGCGATCGCCGGCCGCCGCGACGAGGTCGTGCTGGCCACCAAGTTCGGCAACGAGCGCGGCGAGGACGGCTCCTTCCGCGGCATCAACGGCCGGCCGGAGTACGTGCGGCAGGCGTGCGACGCCTCGCTGCAGCGGCTCGGCGTCGACGTCATCGACCTCTACTACCAGCACCGCGTGGACACCACGGTCCCCGTCGAGGACACCTGGGGCGCGATCGGCGAGCTGGTCGAGGCGGGCAAGGTCCGCGCCGCCGGCATCTCCGAGGCCGCGCCGGAGACCATCCGCCGCGCGCACGCCGTCCAGCCCCTGGCGGCGGTGCAGACCGAGTACTCGCTGTGGAGCCGCGATCCGGAGGAGGACGGCGTCCTGGCCACCTGCGCCGAGCTCGGCATCGGCTTCGTCGCCTACTCACCGATCGGCCGCGGCTTCCTGTCGGGGCAGATCCGCAGCGTCGACGACCTCGCCCCCGACGACTTCCGCCGCAACAACCCGCGCTTCCAGGGCGAGGCGTTCGAGCAGAACCTGCGGCTGGTCGACCGGGTCCGCGAGATCGCCGACGAGGAGGGCGTCACCGCCTCGCAGCTCGCGCTCGCCTGGGTCATGGCGCAGAGCGACCGCGCGGGCAACCCGGCCGTCGTCCCGATCCCGGGCACCAAGCGGGTGCGCCACCTGGAGGAGAACGCCGCAGCCGCCGACGTCCGGCTCGGCGAGGACGACCTGCGCCGCCTCGACGAGGCCGCTCCGGTCGGCGCCGCGATGGGGGACCGCTACCCCGACATGTCCGGCGTCCACCGGTGAGCCGATAGCGCTACGAAGGCCCCTCTCAGGCGACGGCGGTCCTGACCACCGGGGAGCGGAGGACGTCGGCGACGTGCGCCCGGGCCGCGGCGGCCAGCCGGGCGCCGGTGTCGGCCCACGCGTCGCGGACGTCCCGCGCGGGCCAGCCCGGCGGCTGGAGGGCGGCGGGCAGCAGCGGGTCCGCGGCGAGCACCGCACGGAGGTCCGCGCGCAGCCGCAGGTGCAGGGCCAGCGCGGCCGGGCCCTGGGGCACCTGTCCGGCGACGGCGCACAGCCGGTCGAACACGTGCGACCACGCGGCGGCCAGCCGGGGGAGGTCCCAGCAGCGGGCGGCTAGGTCGACGTCGGACAGCCGCGGGTCGGCCACGTGCGCGGTCAGCAGGTCCAGGCGCGAGGTGCGCTCGCCGGCCAGCTCGGCGTGCACCTCGTCGAGCGCCGACGGGTGCGGCGACACCCAGGTGGCCGGGGCGAGCGGGCCGAACCCGGCGCGGGCGAGGCCCCGGCGCACCCGCTCGCGCGCCGCCCGGTCGGTCTCCGGGACGCTGTAGACGACCATCCGCCACTGCCCGTCCCAGGGGTCCAGCCGCCGCTGGATGCGCTCGCCGCGGGCGGCCACGGACTCGCGCAGCAGCGCCGTCGGCAGGACCAGCGTCTCCCGTCCGCGCCGTGTGGCGCCCAGCCACCCCGCGCGACGCAGCGCCGCCGCGGCCACGCGGGCGCTGGGCTCGGCGACGCCGCACGCGGCCAGCAGCCGGACCAGCGTCTGCAGGGACACCGGGTCGCCGCCGAGGGCGTCCAGGTGCTCGGTGCAGAGGTCCACCACCAGGTCACGGACGGTCATGCCCCCATCACTACCCCCTGCCCGCAACCGGCTCGCGCGGCGGACGCGCGATCATGGAGGCGATGACCCCCTTCCTCGTCTGGTCGGCCACGACGGTCGCCGTCCTCGTGGCGCTCGCCGGCCTGGTCTCCACGCTGGCCCGCCGCCGGATCGGCCTGCTCCACCTGGCCGGTGCCGCGGTGCTCGAGGTGCTGCTCGTCGTCCAGGCGGTGGTGGCGGCGGCGGCGCTGGCCGGCGGGCAGCGGCCCCCCGAGACGGCGACCTTCGTGGGCTACCTCGCCGGCGTCGTCCTGCTGCCGGTGGCCGGCGTGCTGTGGTCGCGGACCGAGCCCAGCCGGTGGGCCGGGACGGTGCTGGCGGTGGCCTCGCTGGTCACGGCCGTGATGATCTGGCGGCTGGTCCAGCTGTGGGAGGCCCCGGGTGTCTGAGCCGGTCGGAACCGGGCCCGGCGGCACCGCCGCCGGCCCGGGGCGGGTGCTGGTGGGGGTCTACGCCGTCTTCGCGCTGGCCGCGGGCGCGCGGGCCACGATCCAGGTGGCGACCAAGTTCAGCGAGGCGCCGGTGGCCTACCTGCTGTCGGCGCTGGCGGCGGTGGTCTACGTGGTGGCCACCGTCGGGCTGGCCCGCGGCGGGCGGGGTGGACGGCGGACCGCCGTCGTCGCCTGCTCCATCGAACTGGCCGGCGTCCTGGTGGTGGGCACGCTGTCGCTGCTGGACCGGGCGGCCTTCCCCGACGAGACGGTCTGGTCGGCGTTCGGCCGCGGCTACGGGTTCGTGCCGCTGGTGCTGCCGGTGCTGGGCCTGCTGTGGCTGCGCCACCAGTCGGAGGTCGCCGCCGAGGAGGCCGCCGGGACCGCCCCGGACGACGGTCCCGGCCGGGCCTGAGCGACCTCGGCGAGCCGCCCCCGAAGTCCCCGCCCCCGAAGTCCCCGCCGCCGTAGTCCCCGCCGTCGTAGTCCCCGCCGTCGTAGCCGTTGTCGGCCCCGCCGGCGAAGTCGGCGCCCGGGTCCCCGCCGTAGCCGCCGTCGCCCGCCGCGTAGTCGCCGCCACCGGCGTCCCCGCCACCGTCCCCGCCGCCGTCGGCCCCCGCACCGTCCTGGTAGCCCTCGGCGTGGGCCTCCTCGTCGCCGCCGCCGAACAGGCCGCCGTCACCGAGACCGGTGTCGAACAGCGCGTCGGCCACGGCGGTCCCGACGACGAGGCCGCCGATGGTGCCGAGCAGGCTGCCGCCGATCGCGCCGCCGAACCCGCCCATCCCGCGCCCGTAGCCGCCGCCGTGACCGCCGCCGTAGCCCGGGCCGTAGCCGGGCCCGTACCCGCCGCCGCCGTACCCGCCGCCGCCGTGGCCCGGGCCGTAGCCGGGCCCGCCGCCGTACGCACCGAAGGTCCGCTCGAGGAACCCCGGCTGGCGCAGCTCGGCACGGGTGGCCACCCGCGCGAGGGTCTGCGCGTCGTCGCTGCGGGGACGCTCGGACGCCGGCACCCCGGCCGCGAGCTGGGTGAGCACCTCCTGCCGCTGCTGCGGGGTGAGCTGGCCGAAGGCCTCCGCGTGCGCCTGCTCGATCTGGTCGGGCGGCGCGGTGCGCAGCAGGTAGCGGTAGCGCTCGACGGCCTGCTGGTCGGTCAGCGGCGCGCGCTGCCCGGCCGCCGGGGGAGCAGGTGGGGGCTGCGGCGCGCGGTAGCCGTCGTACCCCCCGTAGCCCGAGGTCTCCGGCGCGCGGCGCCGGCCCAGGAGCCGGTCGAGCAGTCCCATGTCGTCTCCCTCCCGAGGCGTTCGGCGTCTGAGGTGCCCTCCTGGGAGCCGGGCACACCTGCCCGGGCGAGGTCACCCTCACGGTCGAGAGCGGCCGACCTGCGACGGCCGGTAGATTGGTTGCGTGCGATCGGACGACCGCCCGCGAACGGGGCAGGCCCCTCCACCTGGTGTCTTCCCCGGCGCGACCGCTCCGACCGACGCCCCGCCGGCCGACGGCATCCCCGCGCGGACGCGCGCCGCGATGGCCGAGGCCACGTCGCCCGGCGCCGAGGGCGGCCGGCAGGCCGGCATCGTCAGCGCCGCCACCGCCGTCCTCTCCGAGCAGGGCGAGTCGCCTTCCGCGTCCACCGCCCTGCCGGCAGTGCTGTCCGACGCCCCGATCGCGGTGCTGCTCATCGACCAGAAGTCCGGCGCGGTCACCTACGCCAACACCGCGGCGGTCGAGATGGCCGGCAACGTCCGCCTCCCGGTGGACGTCGACACGTGGGGGGCCTCGGCCGGCCTCACCGACCTCGGCGGTGCGCCGCTGGCCCGCACCAGCGGCCCGCTGTCCCTCGTGGCGCAGGGGCTGCCGGTCACCGGCGAGGCGGTGCGGCTCTCGCCCGGGCGCAGCACCGACGAGCGGCGGGCGTCGGGCAGGGACGGCGAGCAGAGCCGGCTGCTGTGGGTGACCGGCTTCCCTCTGTCCCAGCCCGGCAGCACGCAGGCGCTGTCGCTGGTCGTGCTGCTCGAGGTCGAGAGCGTGGCCGGCAGCGCCGACGCCGACGCCGAGCTGCAGGCGCTGCGCGAGCGGGCCGTGGTGGCCACCGACATCGCGTTCACGATCACCGACCCCCGCCAGGCGGACGACCCGCTGGTGTGGGTCAACCCCTCGTTCAGCCGGATCACCGGCTACTCCTACGAGGAGGCGGTCGGCCGCAACTGCCGGTTCCTGCAGGGCTCGAACACCGACCCGGCGACCGTCGACCAGATCCGCACCGCCCTGGCCGCGCAGGAGGCGGTCACGGTCACGCTGCTCAACCACCGCCGCGACGGCACGGCGTTCTGGAACCAGCTCGCCGTCAGCCCGGTCTTCGACGGCGAGGGCGAGCTGGTCAGCTTCGTCGGCGTGCAGACCGACGTCACCGAGCGGGTGCGGGTCGAGGCCGAGCGGGAGGCCGCGTTCGCCGCCGAGCGGGCCGCCCGGCAGGAGGCCGAGCTGGCCCGCGCGGTGGCCGAGCAGGCGCGGGCCGACGCCGAGCGCGCCCAGCGCGAGGCCGAGGGCGCGCAGGCCCGGCTCGCGCTGATGGCCGAGGCCACCAGCACCCTCATCGCCACCCTCGACGTCGCCGACCTGCTCGACCGGCTGGCCACGCTGTGCGTCCCGCAGCTGGCCGACTGGGTGGTCATCACCCTCGTCGACGAGGCCGGGGAGGTCCGCGAGCAGGCCTCCCGCGACCGCGAGCGGCAACGGACCGACCTGCGCCGGTTCGAGGCCGGCCAGTCGATCCGGCTGCCACCCGACTCGCCGAGCCGGCGCAGCATCACCACCTCGCGCGCGGTGCTCGTCGAGCACCTGACCGGCCGGCTGGACGGCGTGATGGCCTCCCCGGTGGCCCAGGAGATCGCCGGGCGACTGGGGGCGGTGTCGTCGCTGAGCGCGCCGATGGTGGCCCGCCGGCGGACCCGGGGTGCGATCACGCTGGTGCGCAGCTCACCGGAGCGCCCCTTCACGCCCGACGACGTCAGCCTGGTCGAGGACCTCGCCCGGCGCGCCGCCCTGGTCATGGACAACGTGCGCCTCTACCAGCAGGAGCACGCCGTCGCCGACACCCTGCAGCGGTCGCTGCTGCCCGACCTGCCCGACGTCGCGGGCCTGGAGGCGGCCGCGCACTACGTCAGCGCGTCCACCGCCGCCGACGTCGGCGGGGACTTCTACGACCTCCTGCAGCTGCCCGACGGGTCGGTGGGCATGGTGATCGGCGACGTCGCCGGCCACGACGTGGCCGCGGCCGCCGCCATGGGGCACCTGCGCGGGCTGATCCGCGCCTGCCTGTGGGACGCCCCGGACCCCTACCCCAGCACGGTGCTGACCCGGGTCGACCGGCTGGTGCAGGGGTTGCGGGTCGCGTCGCTGGCGACGATGGCCTACCTGCGTGCCGTCCCGCCGGCCGAGCCCGGGGGGAACTGGACCGTGCAGATGGCCAACGCCGGTCACCCGCCGGTGGTCCTGCGCTCGCCCGACGGGCACGTGCGGCCGGTCGACGGCGTCACCGGCCTGCTCGTGGGCGTCGACGTCGACGCCGAGCGGGCCACCCGCACGATGGAGCTGACCCCTGGCTCGACCGTCCTCGCCTACACCGACGGGCTGGTGGAGTCGCCCGGGTCGGACCTCGACCAGGGCATCGCGGCGCTGGTGGAGCGGCTGGCGGCCACCCCGGCCGACGCCTCGCCGCGCGACCTGTGCGACGCCGCGGTCAGCGGCACCCTCGACGGCCGCGACGACGTCGCGCTGATCGCCGTCCGCTTCCTGTAGGCCCCTCCGCAGGGTCCCTCAGTCGGCCAGACCGTAGCCGCCGCGGTGGAACAGCAGCGGCCGGCGGCCGGGCTCGGCGCCGAGGTCGAGCACCCGGGCGGCGACGATCGTGTGGTCACCGCCGTCGTACTCGGCCCACAACGTGCAGTCGATCCACGCCACGACGCCCTCGAGCACGGGCGAGCCGTGCCGGCTGGGCCGCCAGGGGACGCCGGCGAACTTGTCGGTGCCCGACCGCGCGAAGGCGGCCGACAGCTCCGACTGGTCCTCGGCGAGCACGTTGACGCAGAAGCGGCCGATGTCGCGCAGCCGCGGCCAGGTGCTCGACGTGCGGGCCGGCGCCAGCGCCACGAGCGGCGGGTCCAGCGACAGCGAGCTGAAGGACTGGCAGGTGAAGCCGATCGGGCCGGCGTCGGTGTCGGCGGTGACCACGGTGACACCGGAGGCGAAGTGCCCGAGCACGTCGCGCATGACCCGGGGGTCGACGACGTCCACGGGACCGGTCACGCCGGGTCCCCCACGGCGGAGCGCGGCACGGAACGCCCCCCGGCCCGGTAGAGGGAGCCGGGCAGCTCGTGGCCGACCGCGGACTCGGTGACCCGCGCGGCGGCCAGCAGCGCGTCCAGGTCGATCCCGGTGGCCACGTCGGACTCCTCGAGCCAGTAGACGAGCTCCTCGGTGGCGATGTTGCCGCTGGCGCCCGGCGCGAACGGGCAGCCGCCGAGCCCGCCGATCGAGGCGTCGAGCTGGGTGACCCCGGCCTGGACGGCGGCCAGCGCGTTGGCCTGCCCGGTGCCCCGCGTGTCGTGGAAGTGGACGGCGACCGGCGTCCCGGGGCAGGCGCGGCGGACGGCGTGCAGCAGGCGGACCACGCGGGCCGGCGTCGTCGTCCCGATCGTGTCGCCCAGGCACAGCGCGTCGGCGCCGGCGGTGACCGCGGCGCGGCAGACGTCGACGGTGCGGGCGATGGGGGTGCGCCCGTCGAAGGGGCAGTCCCAGGCGGTGGCGACGACGACCTCCAGCGAGCCGCCCGCCCCGTGCGCGAGGGCGGCCACCTCGCCCACGCCCGCGAGGGCCTCCGCGGTCGAGCGGCCGGCGTTGGCGCGGCTGTGCCCGTCGGAGGCCGACACCACCAGCTCGAGGTCGGCCATCCCGGCGTCGACGGCACGGACGGCGCCCCGGGGGTTGGCCACCAGTGCCGACCAGTGCACGCCCGGCCAGCGGGACAGCTCGGCGGCCACCCGGTCGGCGTCGGCCAGCGCCGGCACGGCCTTCGGGGAGACGAACGAGGTGACCTCGATGCGGCGCACGCCGGTGGCCACCAGCGCCTCGAGCATCGCCAGCTTGCCCTCGAGCGGGACGGGGGCCTCCAGCTGCAGGCCGTCGCGCATGCCGACCTCACGGACGTCCACGGACGTCGGCAGCACCAGGTCGAAGTCCGATGACACCGGCTGCCCTCCTGTCTGCTCGCCTGGACGGGGGAACCCCGACCATCCTGCCTGCCGAACAGGTTCCACGTGGAACCCATCCGGTAAAGAGTGGGGTGGGTACAACCGAGTTGAGGGAGAGGTGGGGACCGTGGACGTCAGCGAGGCCATGGGCACCCTGCCGCCCGCGGACCTGGGGAGTGCGTTCACCAACTCACCGATGGGCGTGGCGCTGGCCACGCCCGAGGGAGTGCTCCTCGAGGCCAACACCGCGCTCGGCGACCTGCTCGGGCTGGACTCCGCGACGATGCGCGGCTCGACGCTGTTCGCCGTCACCCATCCCGAGGACCTGCCCGGTGCGCTCGCCGTCTGCAGCGACCTGCGGGAGACCCACGGGCGCACCCGGCACGAGTGCCGGCTGGTGCGGTCCGACGGCGTGGTCGTGCCGGTGCAGGTGACGGCGTCCTGGGTCGACGGCACGCCGAGCGGCACGCCGCCGCACCTGGTGCTGGTCGTGGAGGACGTCACCGACCGCAAGGCGCTGGAGGCGCGGCTGCTGCACCTGTCCGCGCACGACCCGCTCACCGGGCTGCCCAACAGGCTGCTGTTCCGCGACCGGCTGCGTCACGCCCTGGAGCGGGGGCACCGCGAGCACACGCCCACCTGCGTCCTGGCCCTCGACCTCGACGGGTTCAAGGCGGTCAACGACGAGTTCGGCCACCCCACCGGTGACGCCGTCCTCGTGGCGGTGGCGGGTCACCTGACGTCGGTGCTGCGCGCCAGCGACACCGCGGCGCGGCTGGGCGGCGACGAGTTCACCGTCGTCTGCGAGAACACCGAGCGGGCCGACGCGGAGGTGCTGGCCACCCGGCTGCGCGAGGCGCTCCCCGGCAACCTGACCATCGGCGCGACCACCGTGCCGGTGGGCCTGAGCATCGGCATCGGCTCGGTCGACGGCGGGGTCGACCCCGAGGTGGCGCAGGAGGCGGTGGTCCGCGAGGCCGACGCGGCGATGTACGCCGACAAGGCCAGTCGCCGCTGACAGCTCCGGTCAGGGGCGGGAGCCGGCCCAGCCCACCGTCCGCGGCAGCCGGGCGAAGACCGCCGTGACCACCGGCAGCGGGAGCGCCAGGACGAGGAAGACGGTGAACCCGACGATGCTGTCGGCGTCCTGGCTCGCCGCCCCGACCACGAGGGCGAGGAACAGCACGACGACCGAGGCCAGCGCCGACGCGAACAGGACGACGGGAGAGCACCGGCCGAGCAGCCGCGCCGCCCCGGTGATCAGCCCGGCGGCGCAGGGGAGGCCCAGCAGCAGCGTGATGGTGATCGGGTCGTCCTCCTCGCCGGTGAGCACCGCGACGAGGAAGGCCAGCGACACCAGCGCGGTCAGCCCGCCCGTGACGAAACCGAGCACGGCCGCGGTCGTCGCCGACCCCGGCCGCCCGGGGCCGTCCGGCCAGGCCGGCGGGACCGGCGCCCAGCCCGGGCCGTAGGGCGCCGGCTGCCCGTACGGGGGCACGTAGGGCGGCACGGCGCCGTACGGGGGCGCGGCGCCGTAGGGGGGCACCGCGCCGTAGGGGGGCACCGCGCCATGGAGGGGCACCGCGCCGTACGGGGGTACGGCGCCGTAGGGGGGCACGGCGCCGTACGGCGCGGGCTGGCCGTACGCCGGCGGCTGGCCCTGTGCGGACGGCGCGCCGTACGGCGGGGGCGGCGGGACGGACCCGGGCGGGACGGCGTCCCACTCCTGCTCGTACGGCTGGCCGGTCATGCCCCCAGTCTGCCGACGCACCGGCTGCTCCCCGGTGCGCGGCCCGCGTGTCCACACCCGGAAGCGGCGGACATGGCCGTTCCTGCCGCACCTGTGGACGACGGGAGCGGGATCCGTCCGGTCCAGGGCAGTCTCCGCCGATGCCCAGCCCCGCTCACCTGGTCACCGGCGTGTTCCTCGGCAGCCACGCGGTGTCCGCCGGCGACCTCACCCCCCGGCAGCTGCGGTCGTTCCGCCGCGTGGTGCAGGGCGTGTACGCCGATCCGGCCCTGCCCCTCGACCACCGGCTGCGCTGCGAGGCGGTGGCGCTCCTCCTGCCGCCCGGCGCCGTCCTGGGTGGGGGCTCGGCCGCGGGCTGGTACGGCGCCCCGTGGCCCGGGCCCGGGGACCCGGCCACGGTCCTGCGGCCGCCGGACGTCGGGTCCGGAGTCCCGCGTGCGCGGAGCCCTGGTCACGGCCGGCGCACCCCCGCGACCCAGTTCGAGGTCCGGCACGGCGGCCGGTTCGTCGCCCGGTCGACCTCGCCTTCCCGGAGCTGCGGCTGGCCGGCGAGTACGACGGCGAGCACCACTTCGACGGCGTCCGGATCGTGCGGGACGACGAGCGCCACGCCCGACTGCTGGCCGCCGGGTGGCGGGTCATCCGCCTGAGTGCGGCCGACCTCCGCGCGCTGGACGCCGTCGTCCAGCGGGTCCGCGCGGCCCTCGCCGCCTGCTGAGGGCGGCAGGGATGACCGTTCCTGCCGCTGGGGTCAGGCGCCGAGGGCGGCGCCGACGACGGCGCGGGCCTCCTCCTGCACGCGGGCGAGGTGCTCGGGGCCCTGGAAGGACTCGGCGTAGACCTTGTAGACGTCCTCGGTCCCCGACGGGCGCGCGGCGAACCAGGCGTTCTCGGTGACCACCTTGAGGCCGCCGATCGCGGCGCCGTTGCCCGGGGCGGCGGTGAGCTTGGCGGTGATCGGCTCGCCGGCCAGCTCGGTGGCGGTGACGTCGGAGGGCGACAGCTTCCCCAGCGCGGCCTTCTGCTCGCGGGTCGCGGGGGCGTCCACCCGCGCGTAGGCCGACTCGCCGTACCGCGCGACCAGGTCCGCGTGCAGCTGCGACGGCGAGCTGCCGGTGACCGCCTGGATCTCGCCGGCCAGCAGCGCCAGCAGGAGGCCGTCCTTGTCCGTCGTCCACACCCGGCCGTCGCGGCGCAGGAACGAGGCCCCCGCCGACTCCTCGCCACCGAAGCCGACCGACCCGTCGAGCAGCCCGGGCACGAACCACTTGAACCCGACCGGCACCTCCACCAGCCGCCGCCCGAGGCCCTCGACCACCCGGTCGATGAGCGACGACGACACCAGCGTCTTGCCGACGGCGACGTCGGCGCCCCACTCCGGGCGGTGCGCGAACAGGTGGGAGATGGCGACGGCGAGGAAGTGGTTGGGGTTCATCAGCCCGGCGTCGGGGGTGACGATGCCGTGCCGGTCGGCGTCGGCGTCGTTGCCCGTGGCGATCGCGTAGTCGGCGCGCTTGCCGATCAGGGAGGCCATGGCCGACGGCGACGAGCAGTCCATGCGGATCTTGCCGTCCCAGTCCAGCGTCATGAACCGCCAGGTGGGGTCGACCAGCGGGTTCACCACGGTCAGGTCGAGGCGGTGCCGCTCGGCGATCGCGGCCCAGTAGTCGACGCTCGCCCCGCCCAGCGGGTCAGCGCCGATGCGCACGCCGGCCGAGCGGACCGCGTCGAGGTCGAGCACCGACGGGAGGTCGTCGACGTAGGTGCCCACGAAGTCGTAGCGCTGCGCGGCGGCGTGCGCCCGGGGGAAGGGGATCCGCCGCACGCCGTCGAGGCCGGAGGCGAGCAGCTCGTTGGCCCGCGCGGCGATCACCGAGGTCGCGTCGGTGTCGGCCGGGCCACCCGACGGCGGGTTGTACTTGAAGCCGCCGTCGCGGGGCGGGTTGTGCGAGGGGGTGACGACGATGCCGTCGGCCGGCCCGGAGCTCCTCCCCCGGTTGGCGGTGAGGATCGCGTGACTGACCGCCGGGGTGGGCGTGTACCGGCCGGCGGCGTCGACCAGCACGGTCACGTCGTTGGCCGCCAGCACCTCCAGCGCGCTGGCCCACGCCGGCTCCGACAGCGCGTGGGTGTCCCGGCCGAGGAACAGCGGGCCGTCGTACCCCTGGGCCGCCCGGTACTCGCAGATGGCCTGCGTGGTGGCCAGGATGTGCGCCTCGTTGAACGCGGTGTCGAACGACGACCCCCGGTGCCCGGAGGTCCCGAAGGACACCCGCTGCGCCGGCTCGGCCGGGTCGGGCACCAGGGTGTAGTACGCGGTCACCAGCGAGGCGACGTCGACCAGGTCGGCTGGGGAGGCCGGCTGGCCGGCGCGGGGATCGGTCACGCCCGTGATCCTGGCCTGACCGGCCCTCTCACGGCGACCGGGGTCACCCCACCCGGGCGGTGGTGCGGCGTACCCGCAGGCCGTCGAGCAGCAGCCCGGCGGCCAGCGCGGCGCCCGCGCCCTCCCCGGCGCGCAGCCGCAGGTCCAGCAGCGGCTCGAGGCCGAGGGCCTGCAGGACGAGGTCGTGCCCGCGCTCGCGGCTGCGCTGACCGGCCACCAGGCAGGCCTGCGCGCCCGGCTCGAGCAGCACGGCGGCCAGCGCGGCCACCGAGACGGCGAACCCGTCCAGGACGACCGGCGTGCGCGCCTGCGCGGCGCCGAGCACCGCGCCGGTGAGGACGGCGAGCTCCGGCCCGCCGAGCTCGGCCAGCGCCCGCGCGGGGCCGAGCCCGGTCCCGGCCCGGGCCAGCGCGGCGGCCACCACCGACCGCTTGCGCTCCAGCACCTCGCTGTCGGCGCCCGAGCCCAGCCCGGTGACGTCGGCGGGGTCGGCGCCCAGCAGCCCGGCGGCCAGCGCGGCGGCGACCGTCGTGTTGCCCACGCCCACCTCACCGAGCGCCAGCAGGCCCTCCGCCGCGGTGCCGAGCGCCCGCCCGGCCGCCAGCAGCCGCTCGACGTCGGCGGGGGTCAGCGCGGGGGCGGAGACCAGGTCGCCGCGGCGGCCGACCGGGCGGGCGTCCACCGCGCGGGGCAGCGGGTCGCCGGCCACCCCGGCGTCGACGACGACGGTCGCGAGCCCCGCCGCCGCGGCGGCCGTGGCGCCCACCGAGCTGCCGGCCAGCGCCGCGCGGACGACGTCGCGGGTGACGTGCCCGCCGTAGGCCGAGACGCCGCGCGCCGCGACCGGGTGGTCGGCGGCGGCGAGCACCAGCGTGCCGCTGGTGACCTCGCCGCGGCCGAGCGCCACCACCCGGTCCACGGCGCGGTCGAGCACGCCCAGCGAGCCGGGCGGGGTGAGCAGCCGGTCGGCCTCGTCGCGGACGCCGACCACCGCCTCCCGGCCGGGGGCGCGCAGGTGCGACGGGGGTGCCGCCGGGCCGCCGTCGTCGGCCGGCCAGCGGTCCTCCACGACGACGGCGTCCAGCGGCAGGCGCCGCGACCAGCCGGCCCGCTCCAGGCCTGGCGCGGGCGGGCGCTCGTCGGGCCAGCCCAGGCACAGCCAGCCGAGGGTGGCCACGCCGGCGGGCAGCCCGACCAGCCCGGCCAGCTCCTCGGGCCGGAACAGCGTCACCCAGCCCATGCCCAGGCCCTCGGCGCGGGCGGCCAGCCACAGGTTCTGGATCGCCGCGGCGCAGCTCCACAGGTCGGCGTCGGGGAAGGTGGCCCGTCCGAGCACGCCGGCCGCGGGCGTGCGCCGGTCGCAGCAGACGACGATCCCCAGCGGCGCCTCGCGCACGCCCTCCAGCTGCAGGTCCAGCAGCCGGCGCGCGGCGTCGGGCTCCAGCTGGGCGGCCTGGCGCAGCCGCTCGCGGTCGGTGAGGACGGCGGCGCGGTCGCGGACCGCGGCGTCCCGCACGACGACGAACCGCCACGGCTGGCTGTGCCCCACGGACGGCGCGGCGTGCCCGGCGGCGAGGACCCGCCGCAGGACGTCGTCGGGGACCGGGTCGGGGCGGTACCGGCGGACGTCGCGGCGCGCGGCGACGACGGCGTACAGGCCGTCGGCCTCCTCCGGCATGGCCCACGCGGCGGGGTCGCCGGCGCGCTGGGCGGCCGAGGTGGCGTCGCCGATGACCGGCACCGGCCGCGGGTAGCTCACGGGCGGTCCCGCCGCAGCCGGGCGGGCGCGCGCCGGGTCCACGCCTCCTCGAGCAGGTCGGCGACGACGGCGTCGTCGGCCGCCGCCAGGTCCACCTGGACGCCGGACAGGCGCGTGCCCCACCACAGCAGCGACACCGCGCCGCCCTCGGCCGCGCGCGCCTCCGACTCCCCGAGCATGACGTTGAGGATGCCCGGTGCCCACAGCGTGGCGAGCACCGTGGTCCCGAGCCGGAACGACGGGCGGCCGTGGTGGTCGGTCTCGGTGACCTCCGGGAGGGCGAGGGCCAGCGCGCGGACCTGCTCCTCGTTCATCCGCGCGGCGCCCCCCGGTAGTCGCCCACGCTCCAGCTGTTGCCCTCGGGGTCGCGGACGGTGAACTCCGTGCCGCCGTGGCCGGGCTCGCTGAGCGGCCGCACGACGTCGGCGCCGGCGTCCTGCACGCGCTTCCAGACGGTCTCGACGTCGTCGGTGACGAGGTAGGCGCCGGTGGCACCGGGCCGGACGGACCAGCCGCCGTCGTCGCGGACGGAGCCGAGCATGACCCCGCCGCCGGGCGGCCAGGCGAGCTCGGCGTGCACGACCAGGTCGCCGTCGGGGACGACGAGGGTCTCCTCGAAGCCGAGGACGTCGACCAGCCAGCGGATGAGGGCGGGGGCGTCGGCGGCGCGGAAGGCGGGCCAGACGGTGGGGGAGGGGGTCATGCCGCCGATCCTGGTCCGGCCGCGGCGGCGTGGTCTTGGACGAATCCGAACTCCGCGGCCAGCCAGCGCAGCGGGGAGAGCCCGGTGAAGGCGCGCCACTCGCGGGTCAGGTGGGCCTGGTCGGCGTAGCCGGCGGCCGCGGCGAGGCCGGCGAGGTCGGGCCGGGAGCGCCCGGCCAGGACCCGGCGGGCGCGGTCGAAGCGGACCACCCGGGCCGCCTCCTTGGGCGCCAGCCCGGTCTCGGCGCGGAACCGGCCGGTCAGGTGCCGTTCGGACCAGCCGATCCGGCGGGCGACGTCGGCGACCCGCAGCCGCCCGCCGCCGGCGAGGGTCAGCCGCCAGGCCTCGGCGACCTCGGGCGCGGGGTCGCCGGCCGGCCCGGCCGCCCGTCGCAGGACGTGCTCGGCGGCGGCGAAGCGCTCCTCCCAGGTCGCGGCCGCGCGCACCCGCTCGACCAGCTCGGGGCCGACGGCGCCCAGCACGTCGGCGAGGTCGACGTCGAGCGCGGCGAGCTCGCCCGCGGGCACGCCGAGCAGCCGGCGGGCGCCGAGCGGGGAGAGCGAGAGCTGGATGCCGGTCTGCCGGCCGGGGTGCCGGATCAGCGCCGGGGTGGTGTGCAGGCCGCCGACGAGCGCGTCGTAGCGGCCGGGTGCCTGCGCCGGGTCGGGGTGGGCGACGACGTCGAGCGGCTCGTCGAGCGTCACGACCAGCGTGAGGGTGGGGGAGGGCAGCCCGCGGTGCGTGCCGGCGGCGAGGCCCTCCTGCCGGTAGCCCACGGCGTCGGTGACCAGCCCGCGCAGCGCCGCGTGCGGCCGGTGCACGACGAACTCGCTGGTCACCCGCCCACGATGGCAGCGGCCGGCGACATCCTCCAGGTCCGGACGTGTGCACGTCCGCGGAAGTGCCCGCTCCGGTCACTCGACCGCGTCGAGGAAGCGGCGCAGCGTCTCGACGAAGACCTCCGGCTGCTCGGAGTGCACCCAGTGGCCGGCGTGCTTGACCTTCACCAGCCGGGTCGAGGGGAACAGCTCGTCCATCCGCGCGCGGTCCTCCGGCAGCACGTAGTGGCTCTTCGCCCCGGCGATCCAGAGCACCGGGCCGTCGAACGTGGCGCCCGGCGGCGGGTCGGGGAAGCCGCGCAGCTCACCGAGGTCGCGCTCGAGCGTCTCCAGGTTCAGCCGCCACCGCCAGCGACCCGAGCCGACACCCTCGCGGACCAGGCTCTGCAGCAGGAACGACCGCACCATCGTGCTGGGCACCGCCTCGCGCAGCGCCCGGTCGGCGTCCTCGCGGGTGCGCAGCGCGCCCAGGTCCACCGCCCGCATCGCGGCGATGAAGGCCGCGAAGGGGGAGGCCTCCTCGTCGGGGTCGTCGGTGCGCCCGCCGCTGAGCGGGTACTCGACGGGGGCGATGTCCACGACGACCAGCGCGCGCAGCAGCTCCGGCCGGCGCAGCGCCAGCGTCATGGCCACCTTGCCGCCCATCGAGTGCCCGACCAGCGTCACCGGCTCGCCGAAGGACTCCAGTTCCGCGGCGACCAGGTCGGCCATGTCCCCGTAGTCGACCCGCTCGGTCCACGGCGAGTGCCCGTGGTTGGGCAGGTCGAGCAGGGTGACGCGGTGCCGGTCGGCCAGCCCCTTGGCCGCCGTCGTCCAGTTCTTGCCCTGGCCGAACAGGCCGTGGACGAAGACGACGCGCGGCCCGGCCTCCCCGACGGTCCGCGCGGCCAGCCGCTCGTCGGAGGGCGCATCGGCGGTCACCCGGCGATTCCACCAGATCCCCGCTCCCCGGCCACCTACCGTGCCGGGGACGACGGGGGAGGTCCCACCATGCCCGGACGGCGCCGCGCCGCCACCACCACCAAGCGCCGGACGACGAAGCGGCGGACGACGGCACGCCGGCCACCGGTGCCCGACCTGCCCACCGCGGGCCCGGGCGAGCGGGTGTGGGTGCTCGCCGTCCCGTTCCGCGCCCCGGCGCCCGGCGCGGTGTGGCACGCCGGCCTGCAGGCGCACGTGTGGGTGGGCGCGCGGCTGCCGCCGGCGCTGGCGCCCCACGACCCGCCGCCGTACACCCTCGAGCGCTTCCTCGAGGACGAGCTCAACGACACGCCGCGCCCGCTGCCGGAGGGCGCGCCGATGGTGCCGCGCGAGGAGCAGTGCACCGGCGCCGAGGCCGTCGTCGCCTCCGCCGCCGCCGGGCACCGGGTGTTCCTGCTCGGCGACGACCCCGGCGTCGGCAAGACCGGCACCGCCGTGATGGCCGCGCGGGAGATCTGCGAGCTGCGCGGCGGTGAGCGGGTGCTCGTCGTCGCCGACCGCCCGGCGGCGATCACCATCCCGCACTGGACCCGCTCGATCGCCGGCTTCGGCGACGGCGGCCTGCGCTGGTGCGTGACCACCTGGGACCGGCTGGCGAAGGTGTCGAAGCTGTCGTTCGACGTCGTGATCGCCGACGAGGCGCACATGGTCCGGCACACCACGACGCAGCGGTGGAGGCACTGGAAGGCCGTCTCCGGCCACGCGCGGGCGAAGGACGTCCCGTTCGTCGTCGCGGCCACCGCCACCCCCGCGCACACGCCGCTGGAGCTGCCCTACCTCGCGCCGCAGTTCGCCCAGCGGCACGACGAGCCGCTGCGCGCCTGGGCCGACCTCCCGGCGAAGCTGGCCGAGCACGGGTTCCACGTGGAACGCGGCCGCTACGGCTGGACGTGGACCGAGGACGCCGACCAGCGCCGCGCCGACCTCGCCCGGCTGCAGGGCTGGCTGGCCGGCGGCGACCCGCCCGCGACCCTGCACCGCTCCGCGCCGTGGGGGCCGGTGTCGGTGACCGGGACGCCGGTGGCGCTCACCCCCGCCGAGCGGGCCGCCTACGAGTCGGGGTGGCAGGAGTTCCGCGCCGAGATGCGGCTGGCCCGCAGGGCCCGGCAGAGCGCCCGCGGCCGGGCGGCGCTGCTGCGGTTCCGGCAGAAGGCGGGGCTGATCCGCGCGCAGGCCACCGTCGACTGGGTGCGCGCCCAGGTGGAGGCCGAGCGGCAGGTGGCGGTGTCGGTCGAGTTCGTGGAGACGGCGGCCGACCCGATCCGCGAGGCGCTGCAGGACGCCGGCATCGCCGTCGCCTGCATCTACGGGCGCGACCGGTTCGACGTCGAGGCCGAGCGGCTGCGCTTTCAGACCGGCGCCGCGCCGGTGTGCGTGTTCACCGTGACCGCCTCGATCAGCCTGCACGCCGGCGAGCTGCTGCCCGGCGGCACCACCGCCTCGACGACGCCGCGGGTGGGCCTGTTCCACCAGCCGCGCTTCTCCGGCATCCAGGCCCGCCAGGTCACCGGGCGCACCCACCGCGACGGGCAGGTCTCGCCGTGGCGGGTGGCCTTCGCCGAGGGCACCGTCGAGGAGCAGGTGGCCCGGGTGATGGTGGAGCGGCTGGCGGTCAGCGGGTCGACGGCGGGCGCGGACACCTCCGCGCTGCAGGAGATCGCCGAGCTGCTCGACGCCGACTGGCTGCCGCCGGCCGCTCTGACGGAGTGAGGACCGCTAGCGTGCCCGGGTGGTCGTGGTCGCCGTCGCCGGTGTGGCCGTCCTCGCGGGCCTCGCCGTCTTCCAGGCGCTGCTGAACGGCGGGGCGCCGCTGGGCCGGTTCGCGTGGGGCGGGCAGCACGAGGTCCTCCCGACGCGGCTGCGCGTCGGCAGCGCGGTGGGGATCGCGGTCTACGCCGTCGCCGCCCTGGTGGTGCTGCAGGCGGCCGGGGCGCTCACCGTCCTGCCCCGCGGCCTGGTCGACGTCGGGATCTGGGTCCTGACGGGGTACTTCGCGCTCGGCGTGGCCCTCAACGCGGCGTCGCGCAGCCGGCCCGAGCGGCTGGTCATGACGCCGGTGGCACTCGCTCTGACCGTCGTCTGCCTCGTGCTCGCCCTGCGGTGACCGCGCCGGTCAGCGCAGGAACTCGGTGACCGCGCGCTCGGCACCGGCCGGGAGGGTGTGGTGCGTGGCCCCGGGCAGGGTCACCACCGTGGCCCGCGGCATGACCTCCGCGGCGCCGCGGGCCACCCGGCGCGGGTCCTGCGCCCGGCCGTCCGCGGGGACGACGACCAGCGTCGGCACGGTCAGCGCGCCCAGCCGCGCCGCGTCGGGACGCCGGGTGCGCACCGGCGCCGCCGCCGGGACCTCGGCACCCGCGGCCGCGACGTCGAGCCAGGCGTCGTCGACCGGCCGGCCGCCGGTCTCCCAGCGCACCAGCGCCCGCATCCGCCCGGCCGTGGGCCGGGTGAGCACCGGGACCGCGTGCAGCAGGTAGCCGGGGGAGAAGCCGGCGAAGGTGGTGGTCGGGTCGAGCAGCGCCAGCCGCCGCACCCGCCGGGGGCGGTCGAGGGCGAAGGTCAGCGCCTGCCACCCGCCGTAGCTGTGCCCGGCGAGGTCCGCGTCACGCAGGTCGAGGCCGTCGAGCACCTGCTCCAGCCACTCGGTGACGTCGTCGGTACCGGCCAGCGGGGTGCTCGCGGGGCTCCGGCCGGCGTCACCCACGGGGTCGACGGCGTGCACCCGGCGGACGGCGGCCAGCAGCCGCATCGCGCCCGACCAGGCCAGCGCGGTGGCGCCGCCCCCGGGGAGGAGCACCAGCGGGGGAGCAGACGCCGCTCCGCTGACCAGCACGTGCGTGCGGCCGAACCGGGTGTCGACCTCCCGGGACCGCACCGGCACGGGCCAGCGGGCCAGGGCGGCGTCGTAGGCCGCGTCGAACGCCGTCCGGCCGTCCCCCATGGGGCGGAGCCTGCCGGTGCCGCGGGGTCCCGGCAAACGGCCCGGCAGCGCCCAGGGAGGATCGGGGGCGTGCGGCGGGAGGCGAGCGTCCTGCACCTGGACCTGGACGCGTTCTTCGCCGCCGTCGAGCAGCGCGACAAGCCCTCGCTGCGGGGCCGGCCGGTGGTCGTCGGCGGGACCGGCGGGCGCGGCGTCGTCGCCACGGCGTCCTACGAGGCCCGCGCCTACGGCGCCCGCTCGGCCATGTCGACGGCGGAGGCCCGGCGCCGCTGCCCGGCCGGGACGGCGTTCCTCGGCGGCCGGTTCGGCGCCTACCGGCGGACGTCGGAGGTGGTCATGGGGCTGCTGGGCGAGGTCTCGCCGCTGGTGGAGCCGGTGTCGATCGACGAGGCCTACGTCGACCTGGCGGCCGTTCCCGGCCGCGACCTCTCCGTCGACGGCGTCACCGCGCTGGCCCGCGACCTCAAGGCGCGCATCGCCGAGGCCACCGGCGGGGTGACCGGCTCGGTCGGCATCGGCAGCTCCAAGCTCATGGCCAAGCTCGCCTCCGACCTCGACAAGCCCGACGGCCTCGTCGTCGTCGCCCCGGGCACCGAGCTGGACGTGCTGCACCCGCTCCCGGTGACCCGGCTCGGCGGCGTGGGACCGGCGACGGCGGAGCGGCTGCGGCAGGTCGGCGTCGCCACGGTGGCGCAGCTGGCGGCCAAGTCGCTGCCCGACCTCGTGGCACTGGCCGGCCGCGCGCACGGCACGGGGCTGTACCAGCTGGCGCGGGCCGACGACGACCGGCCGGTGGTGGCCGAGCGCGAGGCCAAGTCGGTGTCGCAGGAGTCGACCTTCGAGCGCGACCTCACCGACCTGGCCGAGCTGAACCGGCTGATCGACTCGATGGCCACGCGGGTGGGTGAGCGGCTGCGCTCCTCGGCGCTGTCGGGGCGCACGGTGACGCTCAAGCTGCGCCGCTACGACTTCACGACGATGACCCGCTCGCAGACCCTGCCCCAGCCCACCGACGACGCCCGCCAGGTCGCCTCGATCGCCCGGCGGCTGCTGGCCGAGGCCGGCACCGGCGGCGGCCTGCGGCTGATCGGCGTCGGCGTCTCGGGGCTGTCCCAGTACGCGCAGGGCGACCTGTTCGCCGTCGAGGGTCCCGCGCCCGCCGAGATGGCCGACGCCGTCGTCGAGGAGCCGGCCGCGCCCGAGCCGCCGGCCGACCGGCGGTGGTGGCCGGGGCAGGACGTCGTCCACGACGCGTTCGGGCCCGGCTGGGTGTGGGGCCGCGGGCTCGGGCGGGTGACCGTGCGCTTCGAGGGGCCGCTCACCGCGCCCGGGCCGGTGCGGACGCTGGCCGCCGACGACCCCGCGCTGCACCCGGGCGACCCGCCGGACTGGCGTCCGGCGACGATGAGGACATGACGGAACCGAGCGCGTGGGTGCGGATGACCCAGGCCGACCCGGGCCACTCGGCCGCCTACGTGCAGCGGTTCCGGACGCTGGCCGCCGGCGGGACGGACATCGTCGGCGAGGCCCGGCTGGTCGACGCGATGCTGGCGCGCGCCTCGCGGGTGCTCGACGCCGGCTGCGGGCCGGGCCGGGTGGGCGGCCACCTCGCGTCGGTGGGGCACCACGTCGTCGGTGTCGACGTCGACCCGGTGCTGATCGACGCGGCGCGGCAGGACCACCCGGGCCCGCGCTGGCTGGTGGGCGACCTCGCCGAGCTCGACCTGCCCGACCGCTTCGACGCGATCGTGTGCGCGGGCAACGTGGTCACGTTCCTCGCGCCGAGCACCCGCGGGGAGGTGCTGCGGCGGTTCCGGGCGCACCTGGCCGAGGGCGGGCGCGCCGTCGTCGGGTTCGGTGCCGGGCGGGACTACGCCTTCGGCGACTTCCTCGCCGACGCGCGCGCGGCCGGGCTCGAGCCCGACCTGCTCCTGTCGAGCTGGCACCTGCACCCGTTCACCGCGGAGTCGGACTTCCTGGTGGCGGTGCTGCGCCCCTCGTGACCCCGGCGCCCGTCCCCCCGCGATCATGGCGCCGGGACCACCCCCGACCGCCCTCACGTGGTCCGCGCGCCATGATCGCGGGGATGAGGTCCGTCAGCGGGCGCCGAGGGCGAGGGTCAGCTCCAGCACCGTCTGCGGGTCGTCGAGGCGCTTGCCGTAGAGGTCGCGCAGCTGCCCCATCCGGTAGCGCACGGTCTGCGGGTGGACGAACAGCTCCGCGGCCACCTGCTCGCGGCGGCCGTGGTGCAGCAGCCACGAGCGCAGGGTCTCCAGCAGCTTCTCCCGCGGGCCGGGGCCGAGGTCGTCGAGCGGGGCGAGCACCTGGGCGCGCAGGTCGGTCAGCGCCTCGCCGTCGGCCCGCAGCACCAGCTCGGCCAGCCGGACCTCGGTGTCCACCGGCGCCTCGCCCTCGGGCGCCAGGCCCAGCTGCAGCGCCCGCAGCGCGCGCGAGTACGACGACCGCGCGTCCTGCCACGGGCGGGCCGGCCCGACGACCGCGCCGCGCCCGGTCAGCGACGTCAGCAGCGCCGCCCGCGCGAACCCCTCGGCATCGGGGACCAGCAGCACCGCCCGCTCCGCCGAGGGCTCCGCGCCGGGCAGGTCCTCGCCGACCTGCAGGGTGCGCGCGTCGATCACCCGCGTCGCGTCCCGGGCGCCGGCCTCGGGCAGCAGGACGGCGGTGAGCGTGCGCGGCGGCGTCCAGTCCGCCCGCTCCGCGGCGACGTGCAGCTCGTACGGCGGCGCACCGGTGACCAGCAGCTCGGCCAGCCGCTCGAGGTGCCGGCGGCGCACCCGGCCGCTGGCGGCGAGCTGGTCGGCGTGCCCGGAGGCGCTGGCGGCCGACAGCTGGTCGATGTAGGCGAACACGAGCTCGGCGAAGCGGGCCAGCGTCGCGGCGGGCATCCCGGCGGTCACCGCCTTGTCGCTCAGGTGCCGCCAGGCCACCCGGGCGCCCACCCGGTAGGCCGACAGCAGCGCGTCCATCGACCGCCCGGTGCGCGCCTCGCCGCGGCCCAGCACGTAGGCGCCCTCGATGGCCGGGTCGACCGGCCGGCTGGCGTCCGCGCCGCCCGTGGCCAGCTCCAGGAAGCCACCGAGGGCCAGCTCGACGGCGCCCTCGATCTTGCGGCCCATCGGCCCGCGGAAGGCCTCGGCGTAGCTGGGCACCTCGACGACGATGGCCGCCACCGTCCGCTCGGCGACCGGCGTCAGCTCGGTGCGCAGCGCGGCAGCGACCTCGGGCGAGAAGGTCTCCTGCTGGGGTACCACGTGACCTCCCCGTGACCGCGGTTGTCCTCTGCGAACAGTAACCGCTCCGACGTTCACGTCCAGGGCACAGGTGATTGCCCCTCCTGCAGGGAACAGTGAGTACATGACCGCGACCGTTCCGCGCCCGACCGCGGCCAAGCCGGCGCTCCGGGCGTTGCGTGACCGCGTCATGCGCGTCGCCGAGCTCGTCACCACGCCCCTGCTGCCGGCCGACTACCTCGACCTGATCGATCCGCTGCGCTCCGGCGCGGCCCTGCGCGGACGGATCGAGGCCGTGCTGCCCGAGACCCGTGACGCCGCCACCGTGGTCATCCGCCCCGGTGCGGACTGGCAGACGCACCGGCCGGGCCAGTACGTGCGCATCGGCATCGACGTCGACGGCGTCCGCATGTGGCGCGCCTACTCGATCACCTCCGACCTGGGCCGGACCGACGGCTGCTTCACCGTCACCGTCAAGGCCATCCCGGGCGGCAAGGTCAGCAACCACCTGGTCCGCCACACGCAGCCGGGCACGATCGTCCAGCTCGACCAGGCCACCGGTGAGTTCTGTCTGCCCGAGCAGCTGCCCGGCAGGGCCCTGTTCGTCACCGCCGGGTCCGGCATCACCCCGGTGATGGGCATCCTGCGCAACCACCCCGAGCTCACCGACGTCGTCCTCGTGCACTCCGCGCCCACCCCGGACGAGGTCGTCTTCGGCGCGGAGCTGCGCAAGCTCGCCGCCGACGGCCGGATCCGGCTGGTCGAGCAGCACACCGACACGGCCGGGATGCTCGACGCCGCCGCGATCGCCGCGCTCGTGCCCGACCTCGCCGAGCGCGCCACCTGGGCCTGCGGCCCGGTCGGCATGCTCGAGGCGCTGGAGCAGCACTGGGCCGCGGCCGGCATCGCCGACCGGCTCTACACCGAGCGGTTCCGCCCGAAGGTGCTGGTCACCGGCGAGGGCGGCACGGTCACGTTCACGAAGAACGGGACGTCGGTCGAGGCCGACGGCGCCACCCCGATCCTCGACGCCGCCGAGCAGGCCGGCGTCCTCATGCCCAGCGGCTGCCGCATGGGCATCTGCTACGGCTGCGTGCTCCCGCTGCGCGAGGGCGCCGTCCGCGACCTGCGCACCGGCGAGCTCACCACCGCCTCGCCGGGCGACGGCGTCCTCGTCCAGACCTGCATCAGCGCCGCCGCCGGCGCCTGCGACATCGACCACTGACCCAGCGACACCCCAGGAGCCGCACCGCATGACCGTCCTGCAGAAGAAGACCGACAACCCCATCGAGCACCTCACCCCCGAGGACATCGAGCTCATCGGCAAGGAGCTCGACGAGATCCGTCAGGGCGTGATCGACAGCCGCGGCGAGTCCGACGCGCGCTACATCCGCAAGGTCATCGACGTCCACCGCAAGATTGAGCTGGGCAGCCGTGCCGTCCTGCTGGCCTCGGGCTTTCCGCCGGCCTGGATCGCCGGGACGATCGGCCTGTCGATCGCCAAGATCCTCGAGAACATGGAGATCGGGCACAACATCCTGCACGGTCAGTGGGACTGGATGCGTGACCCGAAGATCCACTCCACCACGTGGGAGTGGGACATGGCCAGCCCGTCCGAGCAGTGGAAGCACTCGCACAACGAGCTGCACCACACGTACACGAACGTCGTCGGCAAGGACAACGACCTCGGCTACGGCATCATGCGCGTCGACGAGGACCAGCCGTGGACGCCGATGCACCTCGGCCAGCCGCTGTGGAGCTTCATCAACGCCTGCTTCTTCGAGTACGGGATCGCCGCGTACGACCTCGAGCTGGCCGCCGTCGTCGCCAAGAAGCAGACCGGTGACCCGGACTTCCGCCGGCGCGCCCGTCAGGTGATGGTCAAGATCGGCCGGCAGGTGCGCAAGGACTACCTGATCCACCCGCTGCTCTCGGGCCCGAACTTCCTCTCCACCGTGGCGGCGAACTTCACCGCCAACCTGGTGCGCAACCTGTGGTCGAACTCGGTCATCCTCTGCGGGCACTTCCCCGAGGGCGTCGAGACCTTCGAGAAGAAGTCCATCGAGGGCGAGACCCGCGGTGACTGGTACCTGCGCCAGATGCTCGGCTCGGCCAACATCTCCGGCTCCAAGGCGATGCACGTCCTGACCGGGAACCTGTCCCACCAGATCGAGCACCACCTGTTCCCGGACCTGCCGAGCAACCGGTACGCCGAGATCGCGCCGAAGATCCGTGACCTGTTCGACCGCTACGGCCTGAACTACCACACGGCGCCGCTGCCGCAGCAGGTCGGCTCGGCCTGGCACAAGATCATCCGGCTCTCGCTGCCCAACGGCTGGCTGCAGAACACGACCCGGCGCAACCTGCCCTCGCAGGTGGCCAAGCTGTGGAAGATGACCACCGGTGCGCCGAAGGTCCGCCGCATGCTCGTCCGCGAGCAGGCCGCCATGGCCGCCGCGTAATCACTGCGCACGAGAGAGGGGCCCGGGACGCTGATCGCGTCCCGGGCCCCTCCGTGTATCAGCCCGCCGTCAAGCGGCCGGCGGCCTCGGGGTGAAGTTCAGCGGCAGCAGCAGCGCCGGGTCGCTGATCGGCACCTCCCAGACGTTCCCGGCACCGTCGGGGTCGATGACCTGACCCGTGCCGAGGAACTGGGCGATCTGCTCCTGCCCCTGCGCCGTCGCGGCCGGGTTCGCAGGGAAGGTCAGGATGAACCCGTGCGGGTTCGTCCCGGCGCCTGACGTCCGGTCGTTGCGGTAGAGGCTGGTCCGTGACCACAGGTCGCCCGCGTCGATGACCGTGTAGGACGTCGGGTTGGGCACGGTCTGGTCACCGAAGGCCACCTGGAAGACGACCCGCTCCGGCCGGATCAGTGGCGCGAACGTCTCCGGGCTGCCCGGCCGCGTGAGCCAGGTCGTCCGCGAGAGGTACTCCTGGATGGCCAGGGCACCCGGCACGTTGGCCGTCACCGGCCCTTCACCGCGCAGGGGCATCTGCTCGGTGAAGTAGGGCCGGGCGGGGTCGGTGCTGCCGTTGAGCAGGCCCACCGCCCCGAGCGCCTGGGCGGTGAGCCCTCGGAACGACGGCGAGAGCCGGGAGATCTCGGTGATCGGGCCGCCGGGGACGTTGAGCACCGAGCGGGTGACCGCCGGGTCGGCACCGGTCAGCATCGTGCCGTAGATGCCGCCGAAGCTCTGCCCGAAGTAGGTCACGTCCCGGCCGGAGAGGTCTGCAGTGCCGTCACCGTCGACGTCCGTGCCGCCCACCGAGCGGATCAGCGTCATGATGTCGGCCGCCGTCTGGCGCAGGGCGTCGCGGGACGACACCGCGGCGACGACGTCCCCTGCGGCCGAGGATCCCTCGGTGGAGCCGATCAGGACGTCCGCGTCGGCCTGGTCGACGCCACGACCGTAGGAAGGGAGCCTCTGTTCGCCGGCGGCAGTGGTGATCACCCATTGGCCGTCAGGCCCGAGGCCGTGCCCGACCACGTTGGTCCCGATGGTCGCGATGCCCCTTCGGGCGTTGGTCACGGCCGCGGCGAGGACGTTGGCGTCCGAACCGGTGAAGCCGTGGCCGAAGACGGCCACCGGCCAACCGCCGGTCGGCGGCGCACCCGGAGGCAGCACGGCGACGAAGGGCAGCGTCGCGGCAGCGACGGGTGCCGGACCGGCGTCGCGGGTCGGCGTCTGCGCGATCGTCACGTCCGGGCGCAGCCAGGACGGCGCCTGGAAAGAGCCGAATGCCAGGGTGCTGCCACCAGGCAGCAGTGCGGTCACCACCTGCGGAGTCGGCGCCGTGTTGGTCGGGCCGGTGTCCTGAGCGAGGGCGACCGTCGTCCCGGCAACCGGGAAGGCGCCGTCGGTCTGCAGCTCCGGCGTGATGCCCAACCGTGAGAAGGCGCTACCGCTGTCGATCTGGCGGCGGAGGTCCAGCAGGCCGTCGGTCGCGCTGAGCGTGGTGAAGGTGTCCTGGATGGACTTGTTGGCCGGTCCGCCCTGCACCCGCAGGCGGTAGGTGGTGCCGGGGGCGAGCTGCTCGGCCGGGTGGGCGTAGAGCGTGTTCGTGGCCGGGTCCCACACGACCCGGTCCACGCCCGTGCGCCAGCCGCCGTGGGCCTGCTGCACGGTGATCTGCGCCGCGGCCTGCACCGGGTCGACCGCACGGTCGAACCGGACGGCGATCCGCGGGTCGAGGTCGAAGCCGTCGAGCTGGTTGAGCTGCTGCACCAGGCCACAGCTGATGGCGGCGCCGCAGCCCTCCGTCGGCAGGTTCACGCGCCGGCCGGTCAGCTGCGCCGGGTCGCGCACGGTGAGGCTGTCGGACGGGAAGACCGAGAGCGGCTCGGCCTTGTCCGGGGTGGCCAGCGCGGGGGGCGCGGTGACCGAGAGAGCGGCCGTGAAGGCCAGCGCACCGATGAGCGACGAGGTCGTCCGGTGCCAGCGTCGTTGCTGCAAGGCATCTCCAGGTGGGGGTGAGGGGACGCCTATTGGTAGTCGCCGGTGTCTTGGATCACAAGGCGATCACGGAAACAGTGTGCGGAACCGTTCCCCCCTGCGTCCGGCCCCGGGGACGACCGGCAGCGGGGTCCTCGCGCGCCGCACCGACCGGGTGTCCGCCCTCGTCCGCACCGCGTGTTCCACGTGGATCGGCCCGAGACGCCACGGCGGCCCGGAGCATTCGCTCCGGGCCGCCGTGGTCGCTGCTCGACCGCCGTGTCAGGTCGTCGTGCCGTGCCGTGTCAGGTCGCGGTGCCGGGTCAGTTCGCCATGTCGACGAAGCGGCTGTAGTGGCCCTGGAAGGCGACGGTGACGTTCGCGGTCGGGCCGTTGCGGTGCTTGACCAGCATGATGTCGGCCTCGCCGGCCCGCGGGGACTCCTTCTCGTACATGTCCTCGCGGTGGATCATCATGACCATGTCGGCGTCCTGCTCGATCGAGCCGGACTCCCGGAGGTCGGACAGCATCGGCTTCTTGTCCTGACGCTGCTCGGACCCACGGTTCAGCTGCGACATCGCGATGACCGGGACCTCGAGCTCCTTGGCCAGCAGCTTCAGCGCACGGGAGAACTCCGACACCTCCTGCTGGCGGCTCTCGACGCGCTTGCCCGAGGTCATCAGCTGCAGGTAGTCGATGACCACGAGCTTGAGGTCGTTGCGCTGCTTGAGCCGCCGCGCCTTGGCCCGGATCTCCATCATCGTCATGTTCGGCGAGTCGTCGATGTAGAGCGGCGCGTCGGCGACCTCCCCCATCCGGCGGGCCAGCTTCGACCAGTCCTCGTCCGACAGCGTGCCGGCGCGCATGTGGTGCAGCGGCACCTTCGCCTCGGCCGACAGCAGACGCATGGTGATCTCGTGCTTGCTCATCTCGAGCGAGAAGATGACGGCCGGCATGTGGTGTTTCACCGTTGCAGAACGCGCGATGTCCAATCCCAGAGTGCTCTTGCCTACACCAGGCCTTGCTGCGATGACGACCATCTGTCCCGCTTGCAGACCATTCGTCAGTTCGTCGAGGTCGCGGATCCCGGTGGGCACGCCGCGGGCGGTGCCGCCGCGGGAGGCGATGGCGTCGAGCTCGTCCATCGTCGGCTGCAGGACGTCCTCGAGGCGCGAGTAGTCCTCGCTCATGCGCTTCTCGGTGACGTCGTAGATCTCCTGCTGGGCGCGGTCGACGATGTCGTCGACGTCGCCCTTGCCGCCGGCCGCGCCGTAGCCCAGCTGGACCACGCGGGTGCCGGCCTCGACCAGCCGCCGCAGCACCGCCTGCTCGGCCACGATGGCGGCGTAGTAGCCGGCGTTGGCCGCCGTCGGCGTCGAGGCGATGAGGGTGTGCAGGTAGACCGCGCCGCCCATCTTCGACAGCTGGTCGGTGCGGTTGAGCTCCGCGGCGACGGTGATCGCGTCGGCCGGCTCACCGCGCCCGTACAGGTCGAGGATGCAGTCGAAGATCACCTGGTGCGCCGGCCGGTAGAAGTCGGCTCCGTGCAACACCTCGACGACGTCGGCGACCGCGTCCTTGCTGAGCAGCATGCCGCCGAGCACCGACTGCTCGGCCGCGACGTCCTGCGGGGGCTGCCGGTCGTACGCCGGCGCCGCCGCCTGCGGCCGGCTGAAGTCGTCGGCCACCGCCACCTGGGTACCTCCCTCTCCTCGTCGGCACGCGCGCGTGCAGACCCCGGCCGCCCGGCCGGGGCCCGGTGGGGGAAGCACCAGGACGCCTCACGTGCTACTCGAACACGCGTTCGAGCACATTGCTACCGGGAGCCACCGACAGTTCTCGGCGCCCCGGCGCCGGGGAGGACGTTAGGAACCAGGGACGGACCCGTCCAACACCCGTGTGGGCCGCGTTCTGCACAACTTGTGGACAAGTCGGTGGACAGACCGAGTCGACATGTGGAGACGGCCGGGACACCGACCGGTCATCCCGCGGTCCCGGGCGCGTCACCTGCGCCGCGGCCGCCCACCGGCTGTGGACAGGAGAAAGTGGGCGTGGCGGCGGCGCCGGGCGTGTCGCGCCGTCCCGCCCTGAACAGCCGTCACAGCCGCGCCGGAGGTCGGCTGCCGGGCCTCCCGCGGCCATCCCGAGGACGGCGAGGAGGGCGGGTCCCTCCAGCGTCCCCCCGCTGCGGTCGAGTGCCGCGGGCAGCTCCCGGTCCAGCGCGGCCACCGCGTCCCGCCCGTGACAGCTGCCGCTGGCGCGCCGGGTGCGGCGCGCGCCTCGGTGCCCGCGGTGGGCGGGCTGCTGGTGCTGCCCGCCACCGGTCGCCACGACCCGGCGCCGCAGGGCTGAGGTCGGCGACCGCGCACGACAGGACCACACACGGCAGGAGGGGCGCCGGACGACGTCCGGCGCCCCTCCTGGGCGGTACTCGGTGCTGCGGGGCTCAGCCCGCGACGACCTCGATGGGCAGGGTCGCCGTGACCTCCGGGTGCACCCGCACGGTGACGGCGTGCTGGCCGGTGGTCTTGATGCTGCTCGGCAGCTCGATGCGCCGGCGGTCGAGCTCCGGGCCACCCGCGGCGGTGACGGCCGCGGCCACGTCGGCGGTGGTGACACGGCCGAACAGGCGGCCGCCGTCGCCGGCGCGGGCGGGGACGCGCACGGTCAGGCCGGAGAGGCGACCGGCCACGGCCTGCGCCTCCTCGAGCGACCGCACCTCGCGCGCGGCACGCGCGCGCCGCAGCGAGGTGACCTGCTTCTCGGCACCGCGGGTGGCCACGATGGCCAGGCCGCGGGGCAGGAGGTAGTTGCGGGCGTACCCGCCCTTGACCTCCACCGTGTCACCGGAGGACCCGAGACCGGTGACCTCCGCCGTCAGGATCAGCTTCGTGGTGCTCATGGTCAGCGCGCCGTCGAGGTGTAGGGCAGCAGGGCCATCTCACGGCTGTTCTTGACGGCCGTGGCGACGTCCCGCTGGTGCTGGCTGCAGTTGCCGCTCACGCGGCGGGCACGGATCTTGCCGCGGTCGGAGATGAACTTCCGCAGCAGGGTCGTGTCCTTGTAGTCGATGTAGGTCGCCTTGTCCTTGCAGAACTGGCAGACCTTCTTCTTGGGCTTGCGCACGGGGGGCTTGGGCACTGGGTTCTCCAGGTACGACTAGAGCGGGGAAAGAGGAGGGATCAGAAGGGCGGCTCGTCGGACGGGCCGGCCGGCGTCGACCAGGGGTCGCTGGCTCCACCGCCACCGCCGCCGAAACCGCCGCCACCACCGAAGCCGCCGCCACCACCGCCGCCGCCCTCACCACGGGAGGCCCGGGTGACCTTGGCGGTGGCGTAGCGCAGCGAGGGGCCGATCTCGTCGACCTCGAGCTCGATGACGGTGCGCTTCTCGCCTTCCTTCGTCTCGAACGAGCGCTGCTTGAGGCGCCCCGAGACGATGACCCGCGAACCGCGGGTGAGCGACTCGGCGACGTTCTCCGCCGCCTGCCGCCAGACGTTGCAGCGCAGGAACAGCGCCTCGCCGTCCTTCCACTCCTGCGACTGGCGGTCGAAGGTGCGCGGCGTCGAGGCGACGGTGAAGTTGGCGACCGCGGCTCCCGACGGCGTGAACCGCAGCTCCGGGTCGGAGGTCAGGTTGCCGATGACGGTGATGACGGTCTCGCCGGCCATGCTCAGTGGACCTCGGGCCGCATCAGCTTGGTGCGCAGGACCGCCTCGTTGAGGTTGAGCTGGCGGTCCAGCTCGGCGACCGCAGCGGGCTCGGCCTGGATGTCGACGATGGCGTAGATGCCCTCGACGTGCTTCTTGATCTCGTAGGCCAGGCGACGCCGGCCCCAGATCTCGGTCTTGACGGTGCCACCGGAGTTGGTGACGACGGTCAGGAACCGGTCGAGGGAGGGAGCGATGGTGCGCTCCTCCAGGTCGGGGTCGAGGATGACCATCAGTTCGTAGCGACGCACGGAGAACCCCACCTCCTCTGGTCTGTGGCGGCTGCAGGAGGTCTGCAGCAGGAGGGTCGAACACGCGTCGCGCGCCCTGTGCGCCGGGACGGCACACGGAACGCGCAGGTCGAGGATACCAGCGCGGCTCCCGCTGCCTCCCCGCCAGGACGGGAGCGACGTCCGCGGCGCCGGCGGGCACGGATCGCCGGGTACGTGCCCGCCGGCGGAACTACTGTCGCCGGGGTGGCGGAGCACCCGATCGGCGTACACGTCGGCCCCGGTCTGACGCAGGACAACGAGCTCGACGCCGGCGGCCCGCTGGCGCGCGCGGCGGAGATGGACGCCGACGGCGTGCAGGTCTTCCTCGGCGACCCGCAGGGCTGGAAGGCGCCCCTCCCCCGCCCGGACGCCGAGGACCTGCTGGCCTCCGACGTCGCGGTGTTCGTGCACGCGCCCTACGTGCTCAACGTGGCCTCGACCAACAACCGGATCCGCATCCCCAGCCGGAAGAACCTCGCGGTGCACGCGCGGGCCTCGGCGGCGATCGGCGCCCGCGGGATGGTCGTGCACGGCGGTCACGTGCTGGCCAAGGACGACCCGGCCGCCGGGTTCGACAACTGGCGCAAGACATTCGCCCGCCAGGCCGAGGACGGCGGCTTCCCGCTGCCGGTGCTCATCGAGAACACCGCCGGCGGGGACGCCGCGATGGCCCGCGAGCTCGGCGCGGTGGCCCGGCTGTGGGACGCCGTCGGCGAGTTCGGCGCGGGCTTCGTGCTGGACACCTGCCACGCCTGGGCGGCCGGCTGGGACCTCGCCACCGCCGTCGACGACGTCCGCGCGGTCACCGGCCGCGTCGACCTCGTGCACCTGAACAACAGCCGCGACCCGCACGGCTCCGGCCGCGACCGGCACGCGCCCCTCACCGAGGGTGAGATCCCGCTGGAGCTGCTGCTGGAGGTCGCGCGGGCCGCCGAGTGCCCCGTGGTCCTGGAGACCCCCGGCGACGCCGCGTCGCACGCCGAGGAGGTCCAGCTCGTCCGCGATGCCCTGCGCTGAGGCCCTGAGAGCGGTTTGGAAGCGGTATAGGAAGCGATCCGCACGTCGCGGGCGCCGGGACGTGCGGAGCGCTTCCTATGCCTCGACCCGTGCCTCGACGCGGCGGCGCAGGGTGACCCGGTCGGGAGCGCCGTCCAGCGGTCCGCCGGCGGGGTCGTCGACACCGGGCCAGCTGGTGCGGACGGGATCCTCGTCGGGGTGCAGGACGTCGCGCACGACCAGGCCCATGAAGACGACGACGGCGAGGTCGCGCGCGATCACCGCGAGGAAGAACCACTCGACGCCGACGCCGCGGTCCTCCGTGCCGAGGTACCAGAGCATCCGCAGCACCCAGAGCACCACCTCGCTGGCCTGCCACAGCAGCAGCGCGCGCCAGCGCGGCCGGGCGAGCACCGCCAGCGGCAGCAGCCACAGCGAGTACTGCGGGCTCCAGACCTTGGTCACCAGCAGGAACGCCGCGACCAGCAGGAAGGCCACCTGCGGCACCCGCGGCCGCACCGGGGCGCGCAGCACCAGCCAGCCGAGCCCGGCGACGACGAGCAGCACGCAGACCGCCACGACCGTGTTGAGCAGCACCGGCGGCGTGCCCTCGGGCAGCGGGCCGTCGAGGAACCGGCCGTCGGAGGCGGTGATCAGGACGTTCCACAGGCTGTCGGGGTCGGCCGGGCGGGCGGTGTTGAGGCGGAAGAACAGCGACCAGTTCCGCGGCGCCAGGAGCGCGACCGGCACGTCCACGGCCAGCCAGGCCACCCCGGCGGCGACGGCGGCCCGCAGCCACTCGCGCAGCCGGCCGGCCCGCAGGCACAGCAGGAACAGCGCGCCGAGCAGCAGCAGCGGATAGAACTTCGCGGCGACGCCGAGACCGAGCAGCGCCCCGGCCAGCACCGGCCGGTTGCGCGCCCAGGCCCACGTCCCGCCGGTGGCCAGGGCGACGGCGAACAGGTCCCAGTTGGTGAACGCGTGTACCAGCAGCAGCGGGGACAGGCCGATCATCGCCGCGTCCCACGGCCGGTGCCCGGCCAGGGCGAGCACCCCGCGGACGACGAGGAACGCGCAGCCGCACAGCAGCAGGCAGGTGGCCACGTAGTACGCCTGCACGGGCGGGACCTGCGGCAGCAGCCCGGCCGCCGTCGCCAGGTCGCCGTAGACCCGGCCGAGCAGCGCGGCCAGCGCCATGAAGGCGCCGGTGAGGACCGGGTACTCGACCCCGGAGTCGAGGTAGGGGAGCGACCCGGCGTCCAGGCCGTGCAGGGTGAACAGCGGGACGGTGTCGGAGTAGCAGAGGTGCGTGTACTGCACCGAGCCCGCCCAGTTGCCGTCCGAGCACGGCGCCTGCTTCAGCCACGCCCCGGCCAGGACGGCGGTGGCGTAGAGCAGGCAGATCCGCAGCGGCGTCCAGAACAGCGCGCGGCCGGTCACGGCGTGCCGTCCCCACGGCCCGCCGACCGCCTCGCTCGCCTGCGCCGCGACCGGGTCGGACCAGGTCGGCACCACGCGGTCCGGCCGGCCCGCGGGCACCGACCCGGGAGCCGGGAACGCCGCGGGCCCGTCCGCCGGCGGTTGCGCCGGGGCGGACGGGCCCGTGGGGGAGGAGCTCACCCGGTCAGTGTGCCGGGCGGGTCAGCCGACCGGCTGCGGCTGCGGCTGGGTGGTGGGTGCCGGCTGACCGGGTTGCTGCGGCTGGCCGGTGCCCGGGTCGGGCGGCACCGGAGCGGTGGTGCCACCGGTCACCGGGCCGTTCGGCGGCTGCTGCGGTACCGGGTTCGGCACCGGCGGCACCGGCGCGTTCGGGTCCGCGTTGCCCCCGTTCCCGCTGTTCGGGTCCACCGGCGTCCCGGGTCCCGGCACCGTCTCGGTGGGCGTGGCCGGGGTGGACGGCGCCGGCTGCGTGGTCGGCGCCGACTGGGTGGGGGGCGCCGACTGGGTGGTCGGCGCCGCCGGCTCGGTCACCGGCTCCGGCACGCCCTCGCCCGTGTCGCCGCGGATGACCGGCCGGTCGGGCAGGTCCTCCTCCGGCGTCCCGTCGAGCACCGTGTCCATGAACTGCTGCCAGATGGCACCCGGCAGGCCCGAGCCGTAGACGATCGCGCCGTCGTCGTTGCGGATCGGCTGGTAGCCGTCGCTGCCCATCCACACCGCGGTCGACAGCGACGGCGTGTAGCCGACCATCCAGGCGTCGGAGTTGTCGTCGGCGTCGATGCCCTGCGTGCCGGTCTTGGCGGCCACCTCGCGGTCGTCGTCGAGCGCCCGCCGCGAGTACTGCGCCACGCCCTCGAGCGCATAGGTGGTGTCGCTGGCGACCTGCTCGCTCATCACCTGCTCGCCGGCCGGGGCGCCGTTGTCGAGCAGCACGGCCCCCGCGGTGTCGGTGACCCGGCTGACGAAGTGCGCGTCGTGCCGCACGCCACCGCTGGCGAAGGTGGCGAAGCCGGTGGCCTGGTCGATCGGGCGCATCTCGTACTGCCCGATCCCGATCGAGGAGCCGGTGCTGCCGGTCTCGGGGTCGGCCAGCGTCGGCTTGTCGTCCAGCGACGACACACCGGTGGCCGGCCAGGTGTCGGGCATGCCGGTGGCGGCCAGCGCCGTCTCACGGACGTTCTCCGGGCCCACCTCGTAGGCCAGCCCGTAGTACGTCGTGTTCAGCGAGCGGGTCATCGCCTCGACCAGGGAGCAGGCCGGGCAGGAGGTGCCGCCGGAGTTGCGGACCGGCAGCCCGGGCCGGTCGGGGAACTCCTGCGGCGAGCTGCCGTCGCGGCGCGAGGTCACGCTGATGCCCTGGTCCAGCGCGGTCGCGAGCACGTAGGGCTTCATCGACGAGCCGGGCTGGCGGCGGGCCTGGGCGTAGTCGATCGCGTCGTCGCCGGCACCGACGTCCCCGCCGTAGTAGGCGCGGACCCCGCCGGTGCGCGGGTCGACGGCGACCAGGGCCTGCCGCAGGTTGTCCGGCTGGCCGTCCATCACCTCGGCGACCGCGGCCAGTGCGGCGTCCTGGGTGGGCTTGTCGACGGTGGTGGTGATCCGCAGCCCACCGGCCCGGATCTGCTCGTCGGAGTAGCCGCGGCCCTCGAGCTCGCTGATCGCCTGCGACACGACCAGGCCCTCGGGACCGGTCGGGATGCCCAGCGCGGAGGACTCCGGCCGCGGCTGGACCGGCGGGTAGACCGACGCGTCGCGGTCGGCCTGGGTCATCCAGCCCTCCTCGACCATCGCGTCGAGGACCAGCCCCCAGCGGTCCTGCGCGCCCTCGGGGTTGGCCTCCGGGTCGTAGGAGCTGGGGCTGCGGATCTGGACGGCGAGCACCGCGCCCTGCTGCGGGGTGAGCTGGGCCGCCGGGACGCCGAAGAAGGTGTTGGCCGCCGCCTCGATGCCGTAGGCGCCGCGGCCGAAGTAGATGGTGTTGAGGTAGTTCTCGAGGATCTCGTCCTTCGAGTACTCGTTGTCCAGCTTGACCGCCAGGAAGAGCTCCTGGAACTTGCGGCTGAACGTCTGGTCCGCCGTCAGGAAGGCGTTCTTCACGTACTGCTGGGTGATGGTCGAGCCACCCTGCGTCGAGCCGCCGGTCAGGTTGTTCCAGGCCGCCCGGACGATGCCGGTGAAGGAGATGCCCGGGTCGGAGTAGAAGTTCCGGTTCTCCGCGGCGAGCACGGCGTCGCGCGCGGCCTCGGACACCTCGGCCAGGCCGACGTTGGTGCGGTTGGTGTCCCCGAGGCGGGCCATCTCGGTGGTGCCGTCGGCGTAGTAGACGACGGTGGTCTGCGAGTTCTGCACCGAGCCGGGGTCGGGCACCTCGGTCGTGGCGTAGACGACGCCGACGAAGACGCCGAGCAGGAGGAACAGGCCGAGCAGGGTGCCCAGCGCGACCTTCAGCCGGCGACGGCGCCGCTGCTTCGTGCTGCGCGCCTTCTTGCTGCCGGGCTTGCCCCCCGCGGGCCGCGAGCCGGTGGGACGCGAGCCGCCGGGGCGGGAGCCGACGGAGCCCCCGGACCGCGACGCGTTCGTGCGGGCGCGGCCGCCGGCCCCGCCGGCAGCGGGCGTGCGGCCGGCCGGTGGGCGCCGCGGCGGGCCGCCGGCCGGCCCGACCGGCGTGGTCTCGTCGTGGGGAGGCACCAGGGAGCCCCTCCTCGGGTCTCGGTGGGCGGATCGGGTCCGGCCCAGCGTGGCGTCGTTGGCTGTGGGGCCCGGGGAGGACGCGCGGGCGCGCCGTCCCCCCGGGACGGGTGTGACGGACGGGTCCGCCGGTGTGCTCCCGCCGGCCGGCTCGGTCCAGCCCGTGGGGGCGCTAGTCCGTGGCGGTGCGGCGGCGCCGGCGCGGCTGACGCCCCGGCTCGGGCTCGACTCCGAGGACGTAGGAGGAGTCCAGGTGGTTCCACCCGCACCCGCGGCACACCTCGACGGTGTACACGGAGAACTCCTCCTGCGCGGCGTCCATCCGGGCGAGTTCCGCCTCGGTCTTCGCCTGCCCGGACACGTGGCCCAGCCCCTCACCGTAGACGTAGTTGACCAGGGTGAGGCGTTCACGGCGGCAGACCGGGCACGGCACGTCGGTCTGCCGGCCGTGGTAGCGGGCCGCGCGGGTCAGGTACGGGCCGGCGTCGCAGACCTCGAACAGGCCGGTGCGACCGGACCTGACGTCGGCCAGGACGGCCCGCCGCTGCAGCGAGTAGTCCACGACGGAGCGACGTCCGGGCACGGCCGCCAATGTACGCAGTCCGCGCCCTCCGGTCCCGTACGCGCGGGCGGTCCACGATCGGGCGCCCCACGTCGGGTTGCCGGCCCGTTCACACGCCGATGTATCGTCTCGATACATCGAACGGCAGGAGCCGATGGGGGGCGAGATGCTCGAGTTCGCCATCCTCGGACTGCTGCAGCAGTCCCCCATGCACGGCTACGAGCTGCGCAAACGGCTCGCGGAGGTGCTCGGGGGCCTGCGCAGCATCTCCTACGGCTCGCTGTATCCCGCGCTCAAGCGGTTGTACGCCGCCGGGCTCGTCACCACCGACGAGCCCGACCGGCACGCACCACTGCCGGCCGACGCACCGCCGCTCACCGGCCGGCGCGGGAAGGTGGTCTACACGATCACCGCGGAGGGCAAGGAACGCTTCGCGGAGCTGGTCAGCCAGGCCGGCCCCGAGGCGTACGACGACGGCAGGCTCTTCGGCGTCCACCTCGCCTTCTTCCGGCACACTGCCGCCGACGTGCGGCTGCGCATCCTCGAGGGGCGCCGCCGCACGGTCGAACGGCAGCGGGACGGCCTGCGGTCCTCACTGGCGCGGACCCGCGAACGGCTCGACCGCTACACGCTGGAACTGCAGCGCCACGGCCTCGACTCGGTCGACCGGGAGGTGCGCTGGCTGGCCGAGCTCATCGACAAGGAGCGCATCGACGGCGAGCAGAGCCGGCCCGGCCCGGCCCCGGGGGACGAGCGCCCACGAACCGGCGACGGGTGACGCCGCACCTCCGCGGCGCCGCACCGAGCACCACCGAACCGCGCACCACCCGCACCGCAGGCACGACGGCTGTCCAGCCCGCCGGCCGCACCGCCAGGACCGGAACGGTCCCGCGACACGGACCACCCGGTCCAGGGAGAAGGGAAAGCAATGGGAGCTGTCAAGGTCGCCATCGTCGGCGTCGGTAACTGTGCCGCCTCGCTCGTCCAGGGCGTGCACTACTACCGCGACGCCGACGAGACCGCCTCGGTGCCCGGGCTCATGCACGTCCGCTTCGGCGACTACCACGTCTCCGACGTGCAGTTCGTCGCGGCGTTCGACGTCGACGCCAAGAAGGTCGGCCGCGACCTCTCCGAGGCCATCGTCGCCAGCGAGAACAACACCATCAAGATCACCGACGTGCCGCCGCTCGGCGTGACCGTGCAGCGCGGCACCACCCTCGACGGGCTGGGCAAGTACTACCGGGCCACGATCGAGGAGTCCGACGAGGAGCCGGTCGACGTCGTCGCTGCCCTGCGCGAGTCCGGTGCCGACGTCCTCGTCTGCTACCTGCCGGTCGGCTCGCAGCAGGCCGCCGAGTTCTACGCGCAGGCCGCCCTCGACGCCGGTGTCGGCTTCGTCAACGCCCTGCCGGTGTTCATCGCCGGGACGAAGGAGTGGGCGGACAAGTTCACCGCCGCCGGCGTCCCGATCGTCGGTGACGACATCAAGAGCCAGGTCGGCGCCACCATCACCCACCGGGTGCTGGCCAAGCTGTTCGAGGACCGCGGCGTACAGCTCGACCGCACGATGCAGCTCAACGTCGGCGGCAACATGGACTTCAAGAACATGCTCGAGCGCGAGCGCCTGGAGTCCAAGAAGATCTCCAAGACCCAGGCCGTCACCAGCCAGGTCGACCGCGACATGGGCACCGACAACGTGCACATCGGCCCGTCGGACCACGTGCCGTGGCTGTCGGACCGCAAGTGGGCCTACGTCCGCCTCGAGGGCCGCGCCTTCGGCGACGTCCCGCTGAACCTGGAGTACAAGCTCGAGGTCTGGGACTCCCCGAACTCGGCCGGCATCATCATCGACGCCGTCCGCGCGGCGAAGATCGCCATGGACCGCGGGATCGGCGGCCCGATCCTGTCGGCGTCGTCGTACTTCATGAAGTCCCCGCCGGTGCAGTACAGCGACAGCGAGGCCCGCGACGCCGTCGAGGCCTTCATCCGCGGCGAGGTCGAGCGCTGACCCGCTGAGCGTCCCGCCCGCAGGCCCGTCCCCCGCTCCGGGGGGCGGGCCCGCGGCACGTCCGGGCCTGTCGGGACGCCGGGGACGCCGCCGCGCTGCCTACGCTGACCGCCATGCCGCGCCGACTGCTCGCGTCCGCGCTGGTCACGACCGGCGTGCTGCTCGCGGGCTGCTCCGACCCCGAGGCCGACCGGCAGCCGGGTGACCCGGTGACCGCCGAGGAGGCCGACGTGCTCGCCGGGTTGCTCGCGCGGGACACCGAGGAGGGCGGCGCGGACGTCGTCGTCACCGCGCCGTTCGGCGACGGCGGGCTGCTGACGCTCACCGGCGAGGTCGACTTCGCCGGCTCCGCCGGTCGTGCCCAGGCGGTGACCGACTACGGCGACGAGCGTCCCGACGACGTCCGCACGCTGTTCTTCACGCGCGAGCAGCTCTGGTTCGGCGACGTGCCGGGCCTGCCCGCCGCCCTGGCCGCCGCCGGGCTGCCCGACGCCCCGTTCGTGCGCCGCCCGCTGGCGACCGGTCCGGACGCGGTCCCGCTGACCGACGTGCTCGTCACCGTGGTGCTCAACCTCGGCGCCCCGGAGGCCGACGACGCCGCCGCCTTCCGCGGCGGGGAGCACACCTGGGAGGGCCAGCGCTCGATCGACCGGCGGCTGGCCACGGTCTACGCCGGCGAGACGGGCTGGTCGGTGGCCGTGGACGACACCAGCGACCTGCTGCTGCAGTACGTCACCCCGCTGCCCGGTCAGGACGCCGAGGTCACCGTGACGCTGTCGGACCACGGCCCGCGGACGATCGCGGTGCCCGAGGACGCTCAGACGGTGGACGCGGCGGCGCACCCGGAGCTGTCGGCGGCCACCGGGGTCTGAAGCACCCGGGCCTGGACACGAGGGGAGGGGGCGGCCTCTTCCCCAGACCGCCCCCTCCGGTGCCCTTCCTACCAGATCGCGCCGGCGCGCGCTGCCGGGAGACCTCCCGCGGCGTGTCCGGGTGGGGTCAGTTGGCGGAGGGGTCCGCCGGCGCCGTCGACAGCACGGCCAGCCGGCCGGTCTGCCGGGCGAGGACGGTGCGCCACAGCTGCGGACCGGAGAGGTCGCTGAGCACGTCGCCCGGGGTGCCCGGCACGCACGCCCACGCCCCCTCGGCGACCTCGGCGGCCAGCTGGCCCGGGGACCAGCCCGCGTACCCGGCGAACACCCGCAGCCCGGCCAGGCCGCTGTCGAGGGCATCGGGGTCGGCGTCGAGGTCGACGAGGTAGACGTCGCCGGCCACCCGCCGCAGGCCCGGGGCCTCGGCCGCGGCGCCGGGGCAGCTGGCCAGGCACAGCGCGGTGTCGGTCTCGCACGGGCCGCCGACGTGGAAGACCCCCGGCTCGACGGCGAGGTCGCACCAGCCGGGCAGCACGTCGCGGATCTCGACCTGGCTGGGCCGGCCGAGGACGACGCCGAGCGTGCCGGTGTCGTTGTGGTCGAGCACGTAGACGACGGTGCCGGCGAAGTTGGGGTCGGTGAGCGCGGGCATCGCGACCAGCAGCGAGCCCGGCACGACGTCGTCGAGGGTGCCGGTCGACAGCCGGGGCACCGCCGCGCGACGTCGGCCCGTGACCGGCCGCATCGGCGGGCCGGACTCGGGATCGGGTGACGGGGGCACCGAAGTCATCCCGTCCAGTGTGCAACAGTCCGCGGCCCGGGGGAGGTCGAGCCCGCGCCGTAGGGTGACCCGGTGCAGCGGGCCGCTCCGACCGTGCGGCACCTGCTGTCCCGCCGCGACTTCCGGCGGCTGCTCCTCACCCGGCTGTCCGCGCAGTTCGGCGACGGTGCCTTCCAGGCCTCCCTCGCCGGGACCGTGCTGTTCAACCCGCAGCGGGCGGCTGATCCGCTGGCCGTCGCGGCCGGTTTCGCCGTCCTCCTGCTGCCCTACTCGCTCCTCGGCCCGTTCGCCGGCGTCTGGCTGGACCGCTGGAGCCGGCGGCAGGTGCTCGTGCACGCCGACCTGCTGCGGGCCGGGCTGGTCGCCGTCGTCGCCGCCCTGGTCCTCGGCGGGGCGGCCGGCCTGCCGCTGGCCGTCACGGGGCTCGCGGTCTTCTCGGTGACCCGGTTCGTGCTGTCGGCGCTGTCGGCCGGCCTGCCGCACACCGCCGACGCCGGCACGCTGGTGACCGCCAACGCCCTGTCGACGACGTCCGGGGCGGTGGCCACGGTCGTCGGGGGCGGCGTCGCGGTCGGGCTGGTGCAGCTGGCACCGCCCGGGGACGCCGGGTACGCGGCCGTGGCGCTCTGCGCCGCGCTGCCCTACCTGGCGGCCGCCGCCGTCGCCGCCGGGTTCGGCCGGGGCGACCTGGGCCCGGACACCGCCACCCGCTCGGCCCGGCTGACGGTGCGGCGGGTCCTCGCCGGGATGGCCGAGGGTGCCCGGTCCGTGGCGGCGCACCCCCCGGCCGGGGCCGCGCTGCTGGCGATCGCCGGGCACCGGGTCGCCTACGGCCTGCTGACGCTGGTGTCCCTGCTGCTGTACCGCGGTCCCCTGCTCGAGGGGTCCGGCCCGCTGTTCCCCGGCGGGCTGGTGGGCCTCGGCCAGGTGGTCGGCGCCGGCGCGGTGGGCACGCTGCTGGCGGCGCTGGTCACCCCGGCCGCGGTGCGCCGGCTGGGCCGCCGGCGGTGGACGGCACTGCTGCTGGCCGGTGGCGGCGCGCTGCAGGTGCTGCTCGGGCTCACCTTCGCGCCACCGGGGGTCGTGGCGGCCGGGTTCGTGCTCGGCTTCGTCGGGCAGGGGGTGAAGGTCTGTGTGGACACCACGCTGCAGGAGTCCCTCGGCGACGACGTCCGCGGCCGGGTGTTCTCCGTCTACGACACCCTGGTCAACGTCACCTACGTGGCGGCCCTGGTGGCCGGTGCGCTGGTGCTGCCGGCCTCGGGCGTCTCCGTGCCGGTGCTGGTCGCCGTCGCGGCCGTGTACGCGCTGACCGCCGCCGCGTTCCTGCGCGGCAGCCGGGAGCCGGTCCCCGTCTAGAGACCCGGCGCGCAGACGCCGCGGCCGAGCTCCGCGAGCCCGGCGAGGTCGCCGGGGCCCAGGCCCTCCTGCCCCCGGTACTCCGGGTGCATCAGCTCCGCGGGGTCCTCGACGTGGTCGAGGCCGAGCACGTGGCCGAACTCGTGCATGAGCACCCCGCGGACCTCGGCCCGCCCCTCGACGGAGCGGGCCGGGCCGTCGGCCCATGCGGCGTCGATCGTGACCGTGCCGGTGACGTAGACCCACGACCCGGCGGCCGCGGCGGCCTGGCTCCCGCCGAGCCCCGCGACGGTGCCCTCCAGGTCGGGGACCTCGTCGGCCGTCGCCCAGGTGACCAGCACCGGCGCCCAGCGGTCGCCGTACCGGTCGGGCTGGAAGGCCGCCCGGTCCTGCGACCAGGACTCGTCGGTGGTCCCGTCGAAGACGAACCGCAGCCCGCTCGCGACCGAGAGGCGGGACAGCGCCTCCGCGACCAGGGCGGTCGCGCCCGGGGGCGCGCCGTCGGGCCGCATGACCCAGTGGACCGGCCGGCAGGGGTCGTAGGCGACGGGGGTGCCGTCGGGCTGGGTGTCGACGAAGGCGTGGGTCCCCGTGCCGGGCGCCGCCGACGGCGTGCCGAGCGGTGCGTCCGCCGCCTCGTGGCCGGGGGTGGGCCGGTCCGCCGCCGCGCCGGCGCCGGGGGGCGTGACGTCGGGGGAGGTGGACACGTGGCCGGACTCCCAGGGCCACGGGCGCGGGCCGGCCAGCACGGACGCCCCGAGGGAGAGCACGAGGACCACGACGACCGACAGCACCCCGCGGGCGGCCGACGACCGGCGGCGCGGCGGCTGCGGGGGACCGCCCTCCCAGGAGCGCCAGGGGGCGGGCTCCCCGTCGCGGCCGGTGGCGTCACCGAGCACCCGCTGCGGCACCCTGCCGGTGGGCGGGACCGGGACGGCCGGCGGGAGCGGCGGCGGCACGGGGGGCCGCCACTGCCCGGACGGCAGCTCCGACGGCCACGGCGGCCGTCCGCCGCGCTGCTGCTGCCCCGCCCCGTGCACCCGTCGCCCCGTCCCGTGGTCCGGCCGTCCGTCCTACCGGCGGACGGCGAGCCGGGGGAGGGGTGGGGCGGGCGGCGCCACCCGAGCGGGGGAGCCCCCGGGTCAGGCGCGGGCGGCCCACCAGGCGCGCAGCTCGGCCTCGGCCTCGTCACGGTCGAGGGGGCCGCGCTCGAGCCGGAGGTCCTTGAGGAACCGCCACGCCTCGCCGACCTCGCGGCCGGGCGGGAGGCCGAGGATCTCCATGATCGCGTTGCCGTCGAGATCGGGCCGGACGCGCGCGAGGTCCTCGGCCACCGACAGCTCGGCGATCCGCTGCTCGAGGGAGTCGTAGGTGGCCGACAGCGCCGCGGCCCGCCGCCGGTTGCGCGTGGTGCAGTCCGAGCGGACCAGCTTGTGCAGCCGGGACAGCAGGTCGCCGGCGTCGGTGACGTAGCGGCGCACCGCCGAGTCGGTCCACTCGCCGCGGCCGTAGCCGTGGAACCGCAGGTGCAGGAAGGTCAGCCGCGCGACCGCCTCCACGACGTCCTTGGGATAGCGCAGCGCCGTCAGCCGCTTGCGCACGAGCTTGGCGCCGACCACCTCGTGGTGGTGGAAGGAGACCCGGCCGCGGGGCTCGTGCCGCCGCGTGGCCGGCTTGCCGATGTCGTGCAGCAGCGCCGCCAGCCGCAGCACCAGGTCCGGCGACGGGGCGTCGTCACCGCCCGCCCGCCCGTCGGCCCGCTCCAGCGCGATCGCCCGGTCCAGCACGGTCAGCGAGTGGCTGTAGACGTCCTTGTGCTGGTGGTGCTCGTCGATCTCCATGCGCAGCGCCGGCAGCTCGGGCAGGACGACGTCGGCCAGGCCGGTGGAGACGAACAGCTCCAGCGCCGCCCGGGGAGAGTCCTGCAGCAGCGTCTTCGACAGCTCCGCCTGGACCCGCTCCGGCGTGATCCGGGCCAGCTCGCCGGACATCGACGTCATCGCCGCGACCACCTCGTCGGCGGGCGTGAGACCGAGCTGGGCGACGAACCGGACCGCCCGAAGCATCCGCAGCGGGTCGTCGGCGAAGGAGTCCACGGCCGCGCCCGGAGTCCGCAGCCGGCGGGCGAGCAGGTCACCGAGACCGCCGAACGGGTCGGTGACCGTGCGGTCGGGACCCAGCGACACCGCCATGGCGTTCACCGTGAAGTCCCGGCGGGCCAGGTCGTCCTCCAGCGAGTCACCCCACGCCACCTCGGGGTTGCGCGATTCCCGGTCGTAGCGGTCGGCGCGGAAGGTGGTGATCTCCAGCCGGGTGCCGCGGACCTCGGCGCCGACGGTGCCGAAGGCGATGCCCTGGTTCCACGTGGAACCCGCCCACCCGCGCAGGAGCGCGAGCACCTGCTCCGGCCGGGCATCGGTGGTGACGTCGAGGTCCCCGGCCGGCATCCCCGCCCCGGTGCCCGCCGCCCCGGCGCCCGCCGACAGCAGCGCGTCGCGCACCGATCCGCCCACCAGGTGCGTCTGGAACCCGGCGGCGGCGAAACGTCCGCCCAGCTCGACGAGCACGGGGGAGACGTCCACCAGCTCGCGCACGGTCTGCTGTACCGCCGGCGGGACACTCCCGACGGCCGGGCGACTCTGCGGCTCTCCGGACACGACGAGCCAGGGTAGTGGCGCGGCTCGCGCTACCCTCCTCGCATGGCAGGGACCGGCGGACGAGGGCGTCCCGGTCGCCGTCTGCGCCGGGTCGACGAGACCTCCGCGGGGGGCCTGGTCGTCGCCGACGACCCCCTCACCGGTCCCCG
Organism: Geodermatophilus amargosae; assembly: GCF_041028265.1. Taxonomy (GTDB): domain Bacteria; phylum Actinomycetota; class Actinomycetes; order Mycobacteriales; family Geodermatophilaceae; genus Geodermatophilus; species Geodermatophilus amargosae_A. The sequence goes on along the minus strand of NZ_JABGCW010000013.1, from coordinate 167,323 downwards.
CGCCGCGCTCATCGGGCGCACCGACCGGCGCGGCCGGCTGCTGTGGTCGCTGCCCAAGGGCCACATCGAGGAGGGCGAGACCCCGGAGGACACCGCCGTCCGGGAGGTCGCCGAGGAGACCGGGATCATCGGCGAGGTGCTCGCCCCGCTCGGGATCATCGACTTCTGGTTCGTCGCCGAGGGCCGCCGCGTGCACAAGACGGTGCACCACTTCCTGCTGCGCGCCATCGGGGGCGCCCTGTCCGACGCCGACGTCGAGGTGACCGAGGTCGCCTGGGTCCCCCTCGACGAGCTGGCCGGCCGGCTGGCCTACGCCGACGAGCGGGCGCTGGTCGAGCGGGCGCCCGCACTGCTCGCCGACAGTGCGTGACCCGGACCCCGAGGTCCGTCCGAGGCAGAGTCCCCCGCGCCCCGGGGCCGGCCGGCGCGGGAGGACGGTGACCCGCGTCCTGACGGCGGCGCTGCTGGCCCTCCCGCTGGCCGCCGCACCCGCCCTCGCCCCGGAACTCTCCCCCGCGGCGGCGGCACCGGCCGCGCCCGCACCGGCCGCCGAGCGCCCGGTCGTCGTCGACCTCACCCGCCTCGACCCGCGCACCGTCGCCCCCGGCGGCACGGTGACCCTGGCCGGCACCCTCACCAACACCGGCAGCGAGACGCTGAGCGACCTCGGCGTCCGGCTGCAGCGCGGCGGAGTCGTCACCACCCGGGCCGACCTGCTCGCCGCCGACGCCGACACCGACCCCGTCACCGCGGTCAGCACGCCGTTCCTGCCGCTGCCCGGACCGCTCGCTCCCGGGGCCACCCTCCCGTTCACCGTCACCGCGACCACCGCCGACCTGGGCCTGGGCGGCGACGGCGTCTATCCGCTGCTGCTCAACCTCAACGGCACCGGCGACGACGGCGAGCAGCGCCGGGTGGGGGAGGTCCGCACCCACCTGGTGCAGCAGACCGCGCCGCCGGCCGCGGCGACCTCCGTCGCCTGGCTGTGGCCCCTGACCGAGCGCAGTCACCGTGACGCCGCCGGCGACTTCACCGACGACGGGCTGGCCGCCGAGGTGGCCGAGGGCGGCCGGCTCGACCGTGCGCTGGCCGTGGTCGAGCGGCTGCCGGCGGTGCTCGCGCCCGGCGCCCCCGCACCGACCCCGGTCGCCCCGGTGACCCTGGCCGTCGACCCGGCGCTGGTCGAGGAGCTCTCGGTCATGGCCGAGGGCCCCTACGCCGTGGCCGGCGAGCAGGACGCGGGCACCGGCACCACGGCCGCCGGCGCGTGGTTGGAGCGGCTGCGGGCCGCGGCCGCCGACCACCCCGTCGTCGCACTGCCCTACGGCGACGTCGACGCCGACGCGCTGCAGGCCACCGGTCTGGGAGCCGCGCTCACCCGCACGCTGCCCGGCGCACCGACCGGCGAGCCCACCGGGAGCGACGGCGCGGACGGCACCGACGGGGATCCCGATGCCTCCGGCACGCGGCCCACCGCCACCGACGCCTCACCCGGACCGGCCGGCGCCGCGCTGCTCGCCGACGTCCTCGGGGTCGCACCGCGGACCGACCTCGCCTGGGCGCCCGGCGGGGCCCTGCGCCCGGACACCCTGGCCACCCTGCGCGCCGGCGGCGTCGAGCGGGTGGTGCTCGCCTCGAGCGCGCTGAGCGATGGCGACGCCGTGCTCGGCGTCCCGGACGGCACCGCCGCCGCACGGGCGAGCGTGCCCGCCGACGACGGGCCGGTCGAGGCGCTGGTGGCCGACGCCGGGCTGTCCTCCGTCGTCGGCACCGCGGACACCGCCGTGGGCGGGCCGCGGATCGCCGAGCAGCGCTACGTCGCCGAGCTGGTGCTGGTCTCGCAGCAGGCGGGGACCGACCCCGCGGGCCAGAGCGTGCTGGTCGCCCCCGCGCGCGGCGTCGACCCCGATCCCGAGGCGGTCGCCGCGATGATCGCCGACACCGCACTGCCCGGCCTGCGCCCGGCCTCGCTGACCGACCTGGCCGCCGGCCCGGTCGCCGACGCCGGCACGCCGCTGGAGCAGGCCGGCGCCGCGGTGCTCGACCCGGCCGGCCTCGGCGAGCTCGCCGCCGCCGGCGGTCTGCGCGACGACCTGGCCGGCGCCGTCGTCGGCGAGGACCCGGCGACGGCCCTCGCCTCCTCCGACGCCGCGCTGGCCCGGGCGGCCTCGGCGGCCTGGCGGGACGACCCGGCCGGCTTCCTGGCCGCCGCGCAGGACGTCCGCGACACCGTCGGCGGACTGCGGGGGCGGGTGACCCTGGTGGCGCCGGCCGACGGGACGTACAGCCTGGCCTCCAGCGACGCGCCGCTGGTGCTGACCGTCCAGAACGACCTGCCCTTCGCCGTCCGGGTGCTGCCTCAGGTGCGCACCCGGGACAACGTGGGGCTGACCATCGGCGACCTCAGCGCGCAGGAGCTGGCCCCCGGCCAGCGCACGACGCTGGAGGTCCCCACCCAGGTCCGCCAGTCGGGGCGCTTCGCCGTCACCGCCAGCCTGACCACCCCCGGCGGCGGGGCCCTCGGCGACGACGTCGCCATCCAGGTCCGCAGCACCGCCTACGGGACGATCTCGCTGTCGATCACCATCGGCGCGGCCGTCCTGCTCGGGCTGCTCTTCCTCCGCCGCGGGATCCTCTTCCTGCGCCGCCGCGGGCGGACCGAGGAGGAGCTCCCCGACGGGGCCGGCGCCGCGTGGCCGCCCAGCCGGAGCCCGGTGTGACCGGCCGCCCGCGCAGCGACGAGGACGCACCCGCCCGCGACCCGGTGCAGCGCCCGCTGCCGCCGGTGCCCCCGGCGGTGTCGTCGGGGGACTCCCCGGCGCGGCCGGCCCGCGAGCGCTCGCGGCCGCTGCCCCCGCCGCCGTACCCGGTGGCCCCGCCCCCCGGCTCGGACCTCACGGGTGCGGCCCCGCGCCGTCCCATGCCGCCGGTCCCGCCCCCGGCGCGGCCGCGGCCGCCCGCCACCCCCGCGGCGGCTCCCGTCGCGGGCCCCGCGGCGACCCCTGCTGCGAGCCCTGCCGCGACCCCCGCCGCGCCCCCCGCCGTCCCCCCGGCGGCGGCCGCCCGGCCGGCGCCCCGGCCGCTGCCGCCGGTGCCCCCGCCGGTCCGGCGCCGGTTCATCCCCGCCGACGAGACGCAGGTCATCCCGATCCTGCAGCTGCCGCCGGTCCCGCAGGCACCGGAGGGGGAGACCGAGGAGGAGGCGCAGGAGCGCGAGGGCGCCCCGGGCGGCAGCCGCGGGATCCTGCGCGCCGCCGGGACGATGGCGGTGGCCACGCTGGTCTCCCGCGTGACCGGCCTGATGCGCACGATGGTGCTGGCCGCGGCGCTGGGTGTCGGGCTGGTCAACGACGCCTACAACACCGCCAACACGCTGCCCAACATCGTCTACGAGCTGCTGCTCGGCGGCGTCCTGACCTCGGTCATCGTGCCGCTGCTGGTGCACGCCCAGGAGCGTGACCGCGACGGCGGCGTCGGCTACGCGCAGCGGCTGTCCACGGTGGCGATCGCCGGGCTCGTGGTGGTCACGGTCGTCGCCGTCGCGGTGGCGCCGCTGCTCACCGCCCTGTACGGCATCCAGGGCGATCCCGAGCAGGTCCGGCTGGCCAACTGGCTGGCCCGGATCCTGCTGGTGGAGATCGTCTTCTACGGCGTCGGGGCGCTGGCGCAGGCGATCCTCAACAGCCGCGGCGTCTTCGGCCCGCCGGCGTGGGCGCCGGTGCTCAACAACGTCGTGGTCATCGCCACCGGCGTGCTGTTCGTGATGGCCAGCGGGCCCGGCAGCCTCGACCCGGCCACCGTCACCCCCGGCCAGGTCTGGCTGCTCGGCGGCGGCACGCTGCTCGGCATCGCCGTCCAGGCGCTGGTGCTCGTGCCGCTGCTGCACCGGGCCGGCGTCCCGCTGCGGCCCCGCTGGAGCCTGCGCCAGACCGGCCTGCGCGAGGCCGGCGGGCTGGGCCTGTGGGTGGTCCTGTACGTGGCGGTCAGCCAGATCGGCGTCATCGTGGCCACCCGCGTGGCCAACGCCGCCACCCGCGAGGGCGGACTGGGCTCGAGCGCGTTCGCCTACGGCAGCCTGCTCTTCCAGATGCCCTACGGGATCATCGGCGTCGCGCTGCTCACCGCTCTCGTGCCGCGGATGAGCCGCGCCGCCGCCCGGCACGACGTCCCCGGCGTCGTCCAGGACCTCGCGCTCGGGACCCGGCTGTCCGCGCTCGGGCTGCTGCCGGTGGCCGCCGCGCTGACGGTCGTCGGCCCGGCGCTGGGGATCGTGGCCTTCGCCCGCGGCAACACCTCGGTCGAGGACGCCCGGGGCATCGGCGAGGCACTGGCCGTCGGCGCCTTCGGCCTGCTGCCGATGGCGGTCACGCTCCTGCAGCTGCGGGTCTTCTACGCCATGAAGGACGCCCGGACGCCGACGCTGATCCAGATCGGCATGGTCGTGGTGCGGGTCCCGCTGCTGCTGCTGGTCCCGGTGCTGGTCGAGCCCCGGCACGTCGTCGCCGGGCTGATGCTGGCCACGAGCCTCACCTACCTCGCCGGCTGGGTGCTCGGGCACCTCGCGCTCCGGCGGCACCTCACCGGCGAGCGGGGTGGCGGGGCGCTCGGCCCGGTGCTGCGCATGGTGGTGGCCGCCGCCGTCGCCGCCGGTCTGGGCTGGGTCGTCGTCCGCGTGACCGACGACGCGCTGGGCCCGTCGCTGGCGGGCTCGCTCGGGACCCTGTTGGTCGGTACCGTGGTCGTCGGCGTCACGACCCTCGCCGGGTTCGTGCTCGCCCGCATCCCGGAGCTCCGGGCACCCCTCGCCGCCGTCCGCGCGCGGCTGGGCCGCGGGTGAGCGGCGGACCCGCGGGCACGGGCGCCGTTCCCGGGGCAGCGCGCCGCCGGGGAGAGAGGACAGGGGGACGGACGCGTCCATGACGGCCACGATCACCGGCCTCCCCGACCGGTACCGCCCGCTGGACCAGGTCGGCCCCGAGGAACGCACCGACACCGGTGTCATCCACTGCTGGCGCGCCAAGGACCGGATCCTCAACCGCGACGTCGCCATCCGCGTGCACGTGCCCGGTGGCCCCGCGGCGCGCGGCTGGATCGCCCGGGCGCTCACCGCCGGCGGGCTGGCGACCCCCGCGCTGGCGATGGTCTACGACGCCTCGGAGGGCACCGGCGGCGAGAGCGGCGTCGCCTACGTCGTCAACGAGTGGATCGAGGGGCAGACCCTCGCCGAGCGGCTGGAGTCCGGGCCGATGGGCGAGCGGGAGGCCCGCACGGTCCTGCGCCGGCTGGCCGAGGGCATCGCCGAGGCGCACCGGGTCGGCCTCCCCGTCGGCGGGCTGAGCCCCGAGACCGTCGTCCTGCGGCCCAACGGGCTGGTCGGCCTGCGCGCCGTCCCCGCGGCCACGGGCTCCGTCCAGGAGGACATCGCGGCGCTCGGCGCGCTGCTCGAGTACTGCCTCACCGGCCGGCAGGCCGGCGTCCCCGGTCCCGACGGCGCCCCCGGCCGCCCGCCGGTCATCGGGGCGCCCGACCTGGCCGCGCTGGTCCGCCGCGCCCGCTCCACCGAGCCCGGCGCCCGGCTGGCCAGCGCCGCCGCGATGGCCGCCCTGCTCGCCGAGCGCCCGCGGTCGCACGCCTCCGTCCCGGTCCGCGGCCGCGACGAGAGCGACAGCGGCTGGCTGCGCCGGCTGCGCGACCACCGCGACGCCGACCGGGAGTCCGAGCGGGACCCCGCGGTCGCGCAGGTCCCCGACGACGACCCGCAGCGGCTCGACCCGCACACGCTGCCGCCGGTGCCCCTCGGCCGCGCGCGCGTGCTTCCGCCCGCCTCGTCCGGGCCCGGCTACGACGCCGACCAGCACGACGACCACGACGGCGGCGGCCACGACGGCCACGACGGCCACGACGTCTTCGGCGACGCCGACGGCTACGACGAGGACGACGACGAGAGCCCCGGCCGCCGCCGGCTGCTGATGGGCGGCCTGCTGCTGGTCGCGGTCGCCCTCGTCGTGCTGCTGGCCTGGTGGGTCGGCACCAACCTGCTGTCGGTCGCCGGCGACGTCGACGAGCGGCCCGGCGCCGCGCCGCCGGCCGGCACGAGCAGCGCCGCCCCCGCCGAGGACGAGGCCGCACCCTCCGCCGCCGGCCCGCTGGTGGGCATCACCGGTGCCACGGTGTTCGACCCCTTCGGCGACGGCGAGCCGGAGAACGACGACGAGGTCCCCGCGACCTACGACGGCGACCCGGCCAGCACCTGGTCGACGCTGAACTACCGGGGCTCGGCCGACTTCGGCAACCTCAAGCCCGGCGTCGGGATCGTCTACGACCTCGGCTCCGAGCAGGCGGTCGGCGGCGTCACCCTGACGACCACCACGCCGGGCATCGCCGTCGAGGTCCGCACCGGCGACGCCCCCGACGGCGACCTCGACTCCTTCGCCGTCGCCGCCGCCGGCAGCGTCGACGGGACCACCGACCTCGCCTTCGAGGAGCCGGTCACCGCGCGCTACGTGCTGGTGTGGGTCACCGGCCTGGTGCCCGCCGAGGGTGGCTTCGCCGGCGCCCTGGCCGAGGTCGGCGTCACCCCTGCCTCCTGAGGGTGAGCTGCACGTCAGCGGCCTGACGGCGGGAATCTCGCCCTACGATGCGTCGTTGTGCCGCGCGTGACCGATCCCCAGCCCACCCCCGGCCCCGCGACGACCACCGAGGTCCGCTCGCCCGTGATCCCGCCCGCGGAGCACGACGGCGTCCGTGACCTGGTCATCATCGGATCGGGTCCCGCCGGGTACACCGCGGCCGTCTACGCCGCCCGGGCCAACCTGCACCCGCTGGTCTTCGAGGGCTCGCAGTTCGGCGGCGCCCTGATGACCACCACCGAGGTGGAGAACTTCCCCGGCTTCGCCGAGGGCATCCAGGGCCCCCAGCTGATGATGGACATGCGCCAGCAGGCCGAGCGCTTCGGCGCCGAGCTGGTCGCCCGCGACGTCACCGAGGTCGACCTCACGGCCACGCCCAAGGTGGTCAAGGTCGGCGACGAGGTGACCCTCGCGCACGCGGTCATCGTCGCCACCGGCTCGAAGTACCGGTACCTCGGCCTGGACAACGAGCAGCGCCTGCTCGGTCACGGCGTCTCCGCCTGCGCCACCTGCGACGGCTTCTTCTTCCGGGACCAGGACATCGTCGTGGTCGGCGGCGGCGACTCGGCGATGGAGGAGGCCACCTTCCTCACCCGCTTCGCCAAGACGGTGACCGTGGTGCACCGGCGCGAGGAGCTGCGCGCCTCGAAGATCATGCAGAAGCGCGCGCAGGACAACGAGAAGATCCGCTGGGCGCTCGGCAAGCAGGTCACCGACGTCCTCGGCGACCGGACCGTCTCCGCCGTGCAGCTGACCGACGTCGCCACCGGCAGCACCGAGGAGCTCCCCGTCTCGGGTCTGTTCGTCGCCATCGGCCACGACCCGCGCAGCGAGATGTTCGCCGGGCAGCTCAAGCTCGACGACGAGGGCTACGTGCAGGTCGAGCACCCCACCACCCGCACCAACATCGACGGCGTCTTCGCCTGCGGCGACGTGGTCGACCACGTCTACCGGCAGGCGATCACGTCGGCCGGCACCGGTGCCGCCGCCGCGATCGACGCCGAGCGCTGGCTCGCCGAGACCTTCGACGAGCGCTGAGGACGGCACGGGCATAGCGCACCGCCCCTCCGGGTTATCCACCAGGAGGTCCACCCCCAGACCTCGAACGCGACACAGGGAGAACGACCATGGCAGGCAACACCGTGACGGTGACCGACGCGACCTTCGCCGACCAGGTGCTGGGCAGTGACAAGCCCGTCCTCGTCGACTTCTGGGCCGAGTGGTGCGGGCCGTGCAAGATGGTCGCCCCGGTGCTCGAGGAGATCGCCAAGGAGCACGGCGAGAAGCTGACCATCGCCAAGCTCAACATCGACGAGAACCCGCAGATCGCCCGCGACTACCAGGTCATGTCGATCCCGACGATGACCGTCTTCCAGGGCGGCAAGCCGGTCAAGAGCATCATCGGCGCCAAGCCGAAGGGCGCCATCCTCTCCGACCTCTCCGACTACCTGTAGGTCGACGGTCGAACGTCGAGGGCCCGCTCGTCCACCAGGACGGGCGGGCCCTCGCCGTTCCGGGAGGACCGTGCCCCCCCGACTGGGCCGGGAGCGGCCGCAGAGGCCACAATCGGGACACGATGGGTAGCGAGAGCGACATGCAGCCGCTGGGTCCGGGCAGCCACGGAGCCGCCGTCGCCGACGTCCAGGCGGCGCTGCGCAGCCTGGGCCTGCTCGAACCCGGCACCGACGGGGTCTACGACCACGCCACGGGGCTCGCCGTCCGCCACTTCCAGCAGGTGCGCGGGCTGTCGGTGGACGGCCGGGTCGGCGAGGAGACCTACCGGGCACTGTCGGAGGCACGCTGGTCGCTGGGCGACCGGCTGCTGCACCACGACCCGGTGCGGCCCATGCGCGGCGACGACGTCACCAACCTGCAGGAGCGGCTGCTCGAGCTCGGCTACGACGCCGGCCGCGCCGACGGCATCTTCGGCCGGGAGACCGAGACCGGACTGCAGGCCTTCCAGCGCGACTACGGGCTGACCGCCGACGGCACGTGCGGTCCGGCGACGCTGCGAGCGCTCCGCCAGCTCGGCCGCAAGGTCACCGGCGGCCGTCCCCAGCTGCTGCGGCAGAGCGCCTCGTTCGTCGAGAGCGGCCCGCACCTCATCGGCCGGCGCATCGTCGTCGACCCCGGGCACGGCGGCGCGGACACCGGCGTCGCCGCCGGTGAGACCACCGAGGCCGACCTCGTGCTCGACCTCGCCAGCCGGATCGAGGGCCGGCTGGCCGCCGCCGGCGCGACGGTCTACCTGACCCGCGGCCGCCACCAGGACCCGACGCCGGCCGAGCGCACCGCGTTCGCCAACGACGCCCGCGCCGACCTGTTCGTCTCGCTGCACGTGGACGCCCACGACTCCCCGCACGCCCGCGGGGTCGCCAGCTACCACTACGGCACCGGCTCCGGGACGTCGTCGACGGTGGGGGAGCGGTTCGCCGACCTCGCCCGGCGCGAGGTGGTGGCCCGCACCGGCATGCTCGACCTGGGCGGGCACCCCAAGACCTGGGACCTGCTGCGGATGACCCGGATGCCCGCGGTGCGCCTCGACGTCGGCTACCTGTCCCACCCGGTCGACCGGCTGCTGCTGCTCGACGCCCGCCTGCGCGGCACGGTGGCCTCGGCCGTCCTGGCCGCCGTCCAGCGGCTGTTCCTGCCCGCCGACGCCGACCCACCCACCGGCACCTTCGTGCTCCCTGCCCCGTCATCGTCCCGATGACACCGCGGCCAGGAGCCGTCCCCGGCGTCTGCTGAGCCGGACCCACCCCTCGTCGCGGAGGCCTCCGGCCCCCACTCCCCGGAGCGCCTCGCGGGGCGGCTCACCCGTGGGACCGGTGGGGCGCCTGGCGCCCCAGGTGTGACGGGTCCGTCTCATCCCGCCGTGTCGGGGAGGTCGGCCCCGAGCCGTCCCTACACTCGGTCCGTGGCCTCTCTCCCGCCGTCGCACGGCCAGCCGCACCGCACGCCGCCGCAGCAGCACGGGCACGTGGTGCCCCGCCATCCGCGGCTGGACCCGCTGGCCGACCGGTACGCAGCCCGCACGCACGGCATGAAGGCCTCGGAGATCCGCGCACTGTTCTCCGTCGTCAGCCGGCCCGAGGTCGTCTCGCTGGCCGGCGGCATGCCCGCCGTCACCGCGCTCCCGCTCGACGCCGTCGGCTCGATGATCGGTGAGCTGGTCAGCGGGATGGGCGCCCAGACGCTGCAGTACGGCTCGGGCCAGGGCGACCCCCGGCTGCGCGAGCGGATCTGCGACGTCATGGCGCTCGAGGGCATCACCGACGCCTCGCCCAGCGAGGTCGTGGTCACGGTCGGCTCCCAGCAGGGGCTGGACCTGGTCACCCGCGTCTTCTGCGACCCGGGCGACGTCATCCTCGCCGAGGGACCGTCCTACGTCGGCGCGCTCGGCGTCTTCCAGGCCGCCGAGGCCCGCGTGCGGCACGTGCCCATGGACGACGACGGCCTGATCCCCGAGGCGCTGGAGCAGGCGCTCCTGGAGTGCCGGGCCAACGGCGACCGCGTGAAGTTCCTCTACACGGTGCCCAACTTCCACAACCCGGCCGGCGTGACGCTGTCGGAGCCGCGCCGCCAGGCGATCGTCGACATCGCCGACCGGTACGACCTGCTGGTCATCGAGGACAACCCCTACGGCCTGCTGGGCTTCGACCACGAGCCGATGCGCGCCCTGCGCGCCCGCGACAACCAGCGGGTCATCTACCTCGGCTCGTTCTCCAAGACCTTCTCGCCGGGCCTGCGCGTGGGCTGGGTGCTCGCGCCGCTCGCCGTCCGCGAGAAGCTCGTGCTGGCCACCGAGGCGCAGGTGCTGTGCCCGCCGTCGCTCACCCAGTACGCCGTCGCCCGGTACCTGGACACCCAGCCCTGGCGCGAGCAGATCAAGCTGTTCACCGAGCTCTACCGCGAGCGGCGGGACGCCACCCTGGAGTCCCTCGAGGCGCTCATGCCCCCGGGCACCACCTGGACCCGCCCCGACGGCGGCTTCTACGTCTGGCTGAAGCTCCCGGACGGCCTGGACAGCAAGCTGATGCAGCCGCGCGCGGTCGGCGCACACGTCGCCTACGTGCCGGGCATCGGCTTCTACGCCGACGGGTCGGGCCGCGAGTACATGCGGCTGTCCTACTGCTACCCCGAGCCCGACCAGATCCGCGAGGGCGTGCGCCGCCTCGCCCGGGTCATCGAGGCCGAGCTCGACCTGCACTCGACCTTCGACGCGGTCGACACCGGCACCTTCCGGGCGGTCGGCCGATCCGACGGCACCACTGCCGGGACCGTCGTCGGCCCCGCCACCAGCGACCGGATCGAGGACTGACGCCCGTGACCGAGCCTGCTCCCTCCCCGGTCGCCGACCGGTCCCCCGAGGAGACGCCCCTGCGCGCCGTCGTCCTGGCCGGGGGACTGACCTTCGAGCGCGAGGTCAGCCTGTCCTCGGGCACCCAGGTGGTCGAGGAGCTCGCCCGCGTCGGCGTGGACGCCGAGCTGCGCGACGCCGACGCCGAGCTGCTGCCGGGTCTGGCCGCCGCGCCGGCCGACGCGGTCTTCGTGGCCCTGCACGGCGCCACCGGTGAGGACGGCGCCCTGCGCGCGGTCCTGGACCTGGCCGGCGTCCCCTACGTCGGCTCCCCGGCCGCGGCCTGCCGGCTGGCCTGGGACAAGCCGGCCGCCAAGTCGGTCGTGCGCACCGCCGGCGTGACGACGCCGGACTGGGTGGCGCTGCCGCACAGCACCTTCCGCGAGCTCGGCGCCGGTGCCGTGCTCGACCTCATCGTCGCCCGGCTGGGTCTGCCGCTGATGGTCAAGCCGGCCTCGGGCGGCTCGGCGCTGGGCGCGCAGAAGGTCAGCCGGGTCGAGGACCTGCCCGCCGCGATGGTCAGCTGCTTCGCCTACGGCGACACGGTGCTGGTCGAGCGGTTCGTCGACGGCGTGGAGCTCGCCCTGTCGGTGATCGACCTGGGGGAGGGTCCCGTGGCGCTGCCGGCGGTGGAGATCGAGCCGGAGTCCGGCGTCTTCGACTACACCGCCCGCTACACGCCCGGTCTCACCGAGTACCACGCGCCGGCGCGGCTCTCCGACGACGTCGCCGCCCGCGCGGCCGAGGTCGCGGTGCGGGTGCACGAGGCGCTGGGCCTGGCCGACCTGTCCCGCACCGACGCGATCGTCACGCCCGACGGCGAGGTGCACTTCCTCGAGGTGAACGTCTCCCCGGGACTGACCGAGACCTCGATGTTCCCCATGGCCGTCGAGGCCGCCGGTCACGACCTGGGTGAGGTCCTCGCCCGGCTGCTCACCCGCCGGGCCCGTCCCGCCTGACCCACCCTACGGAGAGCCCGGGTTCCGTCCGTGACGGAACCCGGGCTCCGGCGTGGGTCAGGCGCCGTCCGGCTCGTCCCGGCGGGCGGTGACGTCCGGCGCCATCTGGCCGATGATGCGCTGCAGGTCGTCCACCGATCCGAACTCGACGACGATGCGTCCCTTGGCCCGGCCGATCTGGATCTTCACCTTCGTCTCGAAGACGTCGGACAGCCGGCCGGCGAGGTCCTCGACGCCGGGCGCGCTGATGCGGCGGCTGCGGCGGCGCGCGGCCGGCTGCTCGGCCGCGGTCAGCGCGACGGCCTCCTCGGTGGCCCGCACCGACAGCCCCTCGGCGACGATGCGCGCGGCCAGGGCCTCCTGCGCCTCGGCGTCGTCGAGGCCCAGCAGCGCCCGGGCGTGCCCGGCGGAGATGACCCCGGCGGCGACCCGGGTCTGCACCTTCACCGGCAGCTTGAGCAACCGGATGGTGTTGGTGACCTGCGAGCGGCTGCGCCCGATCCGCTGGGCCAGCTCCTCGTGGGTGGCGCCGAACTCCTCGAGCAGCTGCTGGTAGGCCGCCGCCTCCTCCAGCGGGTTGAGCTGGACGCGGTGGATGTTCTCCAGCAGCGCGTCGCGCAGGAGGGCGTCGTCCTCGGTGTCCCGGACGATGGCCGGCACCGTCTCGAGCTCCGCGGCGCGGGCGGCCCGCAGCCGGCGCTCGCCCATGATGAGCTCGTAGCCGCCCTCCCCGCGCTCGCGGACGACGATCGGCTGCAGCAGGCCGAACTCGCGCACCGAGTAGGTGAGCTCCTCCAGCGCCTCGTCGTCGAACACCTGCCGCGGCTGGCGGGGGTTGGGGACGACGTCGGTGACGGCGACCTCCCGCAGCTGCGCGCCGGGGACGCCGACCGCCGCCACACCGGCCGCTTCGGCCTGCGCGGCGACCGTCGCGGCGACCTGGGCGGCCGGCGGCAGCAGCGTCACCGACGCCGGGGCCGTCCCAGCAGCCCCAGCAGCCTCGGTGGCGCGTACCGGGCCGTCGCCGTCGGTCTCGGGCAGCGTCGGCTGCTCGACCGGCGGGGCGCTGGTGGGGATCAGCGCCGCGAGCCCCCGGCCGAGGCCGCCACGCTTGCTCATCGGGTCTCCTCGTCGACGGTGGTGGGAACGGGCAGGACGGCGGCGTCGGGACCGGTGGAGGTCTCGGCCGCCCGGTGGGCACCGGTGCGGACCGCCGGCATCGGCGCCGTGGGCGGCGGGGGAGGCGGCGCGCCCATCGGCCGGCCGTCGGGAAGCGGCGCCAGGCCCACCCCCCGCTCCGCGAGCTCGCGGGCGGCCTCGACGTAGCTGGTCGACCCCCGGGACCCCGGGTCGTAGGTGAGCACCGACTGGCCGTAGCCCGGCGCCTCCGACACCCGGACGTTGCGCGGGATGACCGTCCGCAGCACCAGGTCGCCGAAGTGGCTGCGGACCTCCTCGGCGACCTGGTCGGCGAGCCGGGTCCGGCCGTCGTACATCGTCAGCAGGATGGTGCGGACGGCGATCCCGGGGTTGAGGTGCGCGCGCACCAGCTCGATGTTGTTGAGGAGCTGCCCCAGGCCCTCCAGCGCGTAGTACTCGCACTGGATCGGGATGAGCACCTCGTCGCCGGCCACGAGGGCGTTGAGCGTGAGCAGCCCCAGCGACGGCGGGCAGTCGATGAGCACGTAGTGCGGCCGCTGGTCCTCGGGCAGGGCGGCGACGTGTCCCTCGATCGCCCGGCGCAGCCGGTACTCGCGCGCGACGACGGAGACGAGCTCGATCTCCGCGCCGGCCAGGTCGATCGTCGCCGGGACGCAGCGCAGGTTCGGGCTCGCCGTCGTCGGGTGGACGACGTCGGACAGCGAGCTGTCCCCGACCAGGGCGTCGTAGATGGACGGCGTCCCCACCGTGTGCTCGACGCCGAGGGCCGTGCTCGTGTTGCCCTGCGGGTCGAGGTCGATGACCAGCGCCCGCAGGCCGTAGAGCGCGAGCGCCACCCCGAGGTTGACCGTCGAGGTGGTCTTCCCGACGCCGCCCTTCTGGTTGGCGACGGTGATGACCCGGATGCGGCCGGGGGCCGGGAACGGCTCCTGGTCGGCGGCGTGCAGCACCCGGGTGGCCCGCAGCGCCTCCATCGCGATGGGGCTGTCGAACTCCGCGCCGGAGCCGGCCGACGAGTCGGCCGCGAGACTGCTGCGCAGCCGCTGGCCCGGGTCGGTCATCGCGGGTCCTCCCTGCCGTCCCGTTTCACGTGGAACGGGACGGGTACCTGTGCGCGTTCCACGTGGAACGCCGTTGCCGTCCGACGGGGGCTCACGCTCGGCCCCGCGTCATCACCACCACGGTAGTGGCAGCCTCCCCCAGCCCGGCGCCGACAGCCCGTGGGTGCACGTCGCGCATCCCGGCGGCCTCGAGGTCCGGCACGAGTGCCGGCAGCTCCTCCAGGGCGCGGGCGCCGACGAGGGCCACCAGCTGGGCTCCGGGGCGCAGCAGCCCGCGGCACCAGCCCACGAGTCGCGGGAGCGCGGCCACGGCCCGGGCGGTGACGACGTCGACCGGCCCCACCGCGGTGACGACCGAGCGCTCCTCGGCGCGGCCGCGGACCACCCGCCACGCGGCGCCGAGCTCGCCGACGACCTCCTCGAGGAACTCGACCCGCCGGGCCATGGGCTCGACCAGCGTCATCCGGAGGTCGGGACGGGCCAGCGCCAACGGGATCCCCGGCAGGCCGGCCCCGCTGCCGACGTCGACCACCCGGGCGCCCTCGGGCACCGCCTCGGCGACGGCGGCGCTGTTGAGCACGTGCCGCTCCCACAGCCGCGGGACCTCCCGCGGGCCGATCAGCCCGCGGGTGACGCCGTCGGAGGCGAGCCGGGCGACGTAGCGCTCGGCGCCGGGCAGCCCGTCCCCGAAGACCGAGGCCGCGACCTCCGGGGCGGGTGGGGCAGACGGGACGGGAGTGTCGCTCACCGCTCCGGCAGGACCACGACGCGCCGGTGCGGCTCCTCGCCCTCCGACTCGCTGCGGACCCCCGCGACGCCGGCGATGACGTCGTGGACGACCTTGCGCTCGAAGGGGTTCATCGGCGCCAGCCGCTCGGCCTGGCCGCTGCCGGCCACCCGGCGGGCGGCCTCGCCGGCCATGGAGGTCAGGTCGGCGCGGCGGCGGGCGCGGTAGCCGCCGACGTCGAGCATCAGCCGGCTGCGGACACCCGTGGCCTGGGCGACGGCGAGGCGGGTGAGCTCCTGCAGCGCCTCGAGCACCGCGCCGTCGGACCCCACCAGGTCGTCGAGGTCGCCGCCGACGATGGCCACCGAGGCACGGTCGCCCTCGACGTCGAGGTCGATGTCGCCGTCCACGTCGAGGATGTCGAGCAGCCGCTCGAGGTAGTCGCCGGCGACGTCGCCCTCACGGACGAGCAGGTCCGTGCCGCCGGCCGCGGCCGCCCGGCCGTTGCCGGAGGCAGCATCGGCGGGGACCTGACCGACGGGGATCGGGTCGGCGGCGGTCTCGTCGGTGGGCTCGAGCACGGCGTCGGCGCTGTGCGCGTCGGCGTCGGGCAGGTCGGGGGTCTCGGCCGGCGCGGTGGCGGCCGGGCCCTGGTTCGGGACGCTCACGGAGGTACCTCCAGTCGGTGCGGGCAGCCGGGGCGGGCCCGGTGGTCGGGAGCCGGGGGCGCGCCGGCGCGCGGCGTCCTCCCGGCGGGTCCGCGGCGACGGCGTCGTGGGGACGCCGGCGCGGACCGGGGTCTAGCGGCGCTTGCGCTTCCCGCCGGTGCCGGCGGGACGGCCGTGCGGCGCCCGGTTCGCCGGCCGCGACGAGCGGCTGGCACCGCCGGGACGGCCGGACGCGGTCCCGCCCGAGGCGGTCGCGCCGGTGCCGGTCGTGCCCGTCCCGTCCGCGCCGTCGGCCCCCGTGCCGGCCCGCGCCGAGCCCTCGGGGACGCCGTCGACGGTGCTGCCGGCCCCGCCGTCCACCGTGCCGCCGTCCTTGGTCAGCGTGACACCGCCGCCCGCGGGACGGGGGCCCTTCGGGCGCACCGGCTTGGCGCCCGGCTTGGGCGCGAGGGTCTTCGGGTCGATCGCCGGCTTGTCGGCAGCGGCCTTCGCCTTGGCGCCGGGGGACCCGGGCGGGGGCATCTTGCGCAGGATGAAGAACTGCTGGCCCAGCGTCCACAGGTTGTTGGTCATCCAGTACAGGAGGACGCCGATCGGGAAGAAGAAGCCGGTGACGAAGAGGCTGATCGGCATGCCGTAGAGCAGCAGCTTCTGCACCATCGCGGCCTGGCCCTCGACCGGGCCGGAGCGCGCCATGATCTGCTTCTGCGTGAAGAACGTCGTCGCGCACATGACCACCATGAGCACGAGCGCCACCACGCGGATGCCGCCCTGCGTGACGCCCGGCAGCGCGAGGATGTCGGCGGCCTTCTGCCCCGTCATGTTGAACGACGAGGAGATCGGCGCACCGAACAGCTCGGCGCGGGCGGCCTGGTCGGTGAGGGTGTCGTCCCAGCTGTAGAGCCCCTGGGCGTCCGGTCGCAGCCGGCGCAGCACGTGGAACAGCGACAGGAAGACCGGGATCTGCGGCAGGATCGGCAGACAGCCGGCCAGCGGGTTGACCCCGCGCTCCTTCTGCAGCGCCATCATCGCCTGGCTGAAGCCCTGGCGGTCGGCTCCGTACTGCTTGCGCAGCTTCTGGATCTCCGGCTGGATCTCCTGCATCGCCCGCTGGCTCTTCACCTGCTTGACGAACAGCGGGAAGAGGATCAGCCGGACGGTGACGACCAGGAAGACGATCGACAGGGCCCAGGTGATGCCGCCCTCGGGCGGCAGGAACGTCGAGAACACCGCGTGCCACTGCTTCATGACCCAGGCGATCGCGGTGTACAGCCAGTCAAGCAACGCCAGCCTCCTGCTGCGGGGTCCGGCGGGGAGCCGGCGGGGTCTCGGGGGCGGGACGACGGGCGCCGTCGGCGGCGGGCACCACGACGACCGGGGTCGCCGCGGGTGCTGCAGTGCTCGACGTGCGGCCGGCGTCGCCGGTTCCGGTGCGCGTCCGGTCCCCCCGCGGCGGGAGGACCGGGTCGTAGCCGCCGGGGTGCCAGGGCGCGCACTTCAGCAGCCGGACCAGCGCCAGCCAGGAGCCGCGGCCGGCGCCGTGGACGGCGACCGCCTCGGCGGCATAGGCGCTGCAGGTGGGCGCGAAACGGCAGCGTGGGGGCAGGGCGGGGCTGATGGCGCGGGAGTAGAAGCCGATGCCGGCCAGCAGTCCGCGCGCCAGCGGTCCGGGGCGCCGCTCCCCGCGGGTGCTCACGAGCGGGTCCGCTGGGTGGGGGGCCGGTCCCCGAGCACCCGGTCGAGGCCCGCGGTCAGGTCGCGGTGCAGCTGCTCCGACGTCGCCGTCGCGGCCTCCGGACGGGCCCGGACGACCAGGTCGGCGGTGTCCGGCAGCCGACCGAGCTCCTCGCGGACGACGGCGCGCAGCCGCCGGGTCACGCGGTGGCGCACCACGGAGTTGCCGACCGCCCGGCCCACCACGAACCCGGCCCGGGGACCGGTCCCCGGTCCCCCTGTCGCACCGTCGTCGGGCACGTCGAGACCCCCGGCCGTGCGGGCCGGGGGTCGGACGGGGAGGAAGTGGAGCACCATGGTCGGCCGACCTGCGCGCCGGCCCGACCGGACGACCGCGGTGAACTCCGGACGCCGGCGCAGGCGGGCCTGCGCGGGCAGCACCTCAGGCGGAGAGCTTCTCGCGACCCTTGCGGCGGCGGCCGGTCAGGATCGCGCGGCCCGCGCGGGTGCGCATCCGCAGCCGGAAGCCGTGGGTCTTGGACCGGCGGCGGTTGTTCGGCTGGAAGGTGCGCTTGCTCACGGGGGACTCCTACGGCAGGACATCGGTGGTGCGGCCGGCCGGAGGGCAGGCACGCGGCGGGCTCCGGGAGGGGCGGCGGGGCTCCTCCGCGGGATCCCGCGAGGCTGGTCGCTGCGGCCCGGCCACGGGAACTGCCCGGACCGGTCCACAGACTCCGACCAGCATAACCGAGGCCCGCCAGGACCGAGGACGCCGCCGGCACCGATCTGCCGACCACCGTGCCGCCGCCGTGCCGCTGCCGTGCCGCCGCCGTGCCCACACGGTGCCGTCCCGACGGCGACCCGTCATGGTCCACCGGCCGGGCGGACCGTCGGTGTCGGCACGCCGACGCCTCGATGACGACACGCCGGACGACACGCAGACCGGACGTCCCCAGCGTCCGCGGACGTCGTTGCCGGGCTGTGGACGGGGCTGTTAGCGTCGCCGTCGCTCCGGTCCGGGCAGTCCGTCCGGCCCGGGGGCCGACCACCCGGTCGACCTGACCGCCGTCCGCCTCGAGCCGTATCACGACCTCCCTCCCGACCAGCGACGACGCCGGGACCCTCCCGCCCCAGCGGGTCGACAAGGCGCCCTGTCGCCAGTCGTGCACAGCCTGTGGACACTCGTGTGGATCCCCGTGTGCCTGGATGTCCACAGCCCGGACGACCGCGGCACGGGGGACGCCGGCCACGGGGACACCGAGGTCGCGACAGCGGGGACGAGTGCAAGGGGAGGACACGGTCATGGCCGATGCCACGGAGGACCTGGCGGAGGTCTGGGACTCGGTCCGCGAGCGACTGGCGACCAGCCTGACC
The DNA here is from genome assembly GCF_041028265.1 of Geodermatophilus amargosae. Classification (GTDB taxonomy): domain Bacteria; phylum Actinomycetota; class Actinomycetes; order Mycobacteriales; family Geodermatophilaceae; genus Geodermatophilus; species Geodermatophilus amargosae_A. The sequence goes on along the minus strand of NZ_JABGCW010000013.1, from coordinate 148,710 downwards.
CGCCAGCAGAACGCGATGCTCAACCTCACCCGGCCGGTGGGGCTCGTCGGCGGGACCGCGGTCCTGGCCGCCCCCAACGAGTTCACCCAGACCGTGCTGGAGTCCCGGATGCGCCGGGTGCTCGCCGAGGCGCTCTCCGAGCAGCTCGGCCGGGACATCGGCGTCGCGATCCAGCTCGAGGACTCCCCCGCGTCGGCCGAATCCGAGCCCGTGCAGGCACCCACCCGCCGCCCGTGGACCCCGGTCGACGCCGGTCCCACCGACGAGGACCGCGAGCGGGCCGACGACGGGCGCAGCGCCTTCGGTGTGCGCAGCGACGCCCGCCCGCTGGAGCGGGCGCCCTTCGAGCCGTCACCGTTCGACGCCGGTCCCCGCTCGCCCTACGACGCCCCGCGCCACGACGCCGTGCCGCCGGCCGCCGCCGAGCCGCCGGCACCGGCCGGTGACCCGGCCGGCGAGTGGCCCGGCACCGACTGGAGTCCGGCCAACCGCGGGCGCAGCGGCGGCCGGCGCCGCGGCGTGCCGGCCGGCGAGGGCGCCGAGGTGCTGCCCTTCGACCTCGGCGACGACGAGGACTCCGGCGAGCCAGTGCAGCGGCGGAGCGGGAACAGCGGCCGGACCGGGGGGAGCGCGGTCCCGCTGTTCGGCGACCGCCGTCCGCCGGCCGGCCTGGACCCGGGCCTGAACCCCAAGTACGTCTTCGACAGCTTCGTCATCGGCAACAGCAACCGCTTCGCCCACGCCGCGGCCGTCGCGGTCGCCGAGGCACCGGCGCGGGCCTACAACCCGCTGTTCGTCTACGGCGACTCCGGCCTGGGCAAGACCCACCTGCTGCACGCGATCGGGCACTACGCGGCGCGGATGTTCCCCAACGTGCGGGTGCGCTACGTCAGCACCGAGGAGTTCACCAACGAGTTCATCAACCTGGTGCACTCCGGCCGGGCCGAGGACTTCCGCCGCCGCTACCGGGACATCGACTTCCTGCTCATCGACGACATCCAGTTCCTGGAGCGCGCCGAGCGGACGCAGGAGGAGTTCTTCCACACCTTCAACACGCTGCACAACGCCAGCAAGCAGATCGTCATCACCTCCGACCGGGCGCCGAAGAAGCTGACGACGCTGGAGGACCGGCTGCGGACGCGGTTCGAGTGGGGACTGATCACCGACGTCCAGGCACCGGACCTCGAGACCCGCATCGCGATCCTGCGGAAGAAGGCCTACGGCGAGCGGCTGCAGGTGCCCGACGCGGTGCTGGAGTTCATCGCGAGCAAGGTGCAGACCAACATCCGCGAGCTCGAGGGTGCGCTGATCCGGGTGACCGCCTTCGCCAGCCTGAACAAGCAGCAGGTCGACCTGCCGCTGGCCGAGCTGGTCCTCAAGGACCTGATCAGCGACGAGCAGGGCCCGCAGATCACCGCGGCGATCATCATGGCCGCGACCGCGGAGTACTTCTCCGTGACGATGGAGGAGCTGCAGGGCGCCAATCGCAGCCGCACGCTGGTCAACGCCCGCCAGATCGCCATGTACCTGTGCCGGGAGCTCACCGAGCTGTCCCTGCCGCGGATCGGCGCCTCCTTCGGCGGCAAGGACCACACCACCGTCATGCACGCCGTCAAGAAGATCACCAACCTGATGAGCGAGCGCCGGGCGACCTACACGCAGGTCACCGAACTGACCGCGCGCATCAAGAGCCGGGCCCGCCAGTAGCCCTCGGGCTGGGGACACCGCGCCGGCTGTCCACAGCCGTGGACGTCGACGGCGGCCGGCCGGCGGCGGGTCCGAGCCCGTCGTCGCGCGGCTGACCGGCGGTCACCGGCCCCCGCGCCGTCGACATCTCGCCGAGTTGTCCCCAGGGATGTGCACACCCTGGGGAGATCGTGATCGGTGTGTGACGGGACGTCTCCGGGGAGCGCTGGCACCGCGTTCCGTCCCCAGGTGGTTCCCCATGTGTGCACGGAGCTCCGCGCTGAGGTCCTGACCTGCGCTTTCGACGTCGCAGCGGGCCGTCGTCCCCACCTCGCGCCGGTGCCGGCCGCCGCGCGCCCCACGGACCTGGGCACGGACTGGGGACAGACAGGGGGCGGAGCGGGGACAGGACGTGGACGACGGACGGTGACTGTGCACGGCCGTCGAGATGTCCACGTGTCGACAACAGGAGGACACGAGTTGCCCACAGTGGGCCAACATGTCGACTCGGGCGCTGACCTGCACGAAGGGCCCCGATCCCCAGCTTCCACACCGGTGATGACGGAGATGAGGGATGTATTCCGGGATTCCTGGAACCCCAGTAGGGGTGGGGACGCTGCGGCCCGGAGGGGCTCCGGGCCGCAGGGACAGGGACGAGGACAGGGACCGGGAGCAACGGAACGGACACCTGATCGGGTCCCGGGTTCCCCGCACCGTGGCCGGACGGGCACGATGAGCTGCGCAGGACGTACAGAGCACCGCTCCGGGTCGCCGCACGGACGCCGGACGGCAGTGGTGCACAGACAGCAGTGAGCCGTGCAGAGCTGGGGTGGATCGGTCATGGAGTTCCGGGTGACACGCGAGGTGCTCGCCGATGCCGTCGCGTGGACGGCGCGCAGCCTCCCGCCGCGGCCGTCGGTGCCGGTCCTCGCCGGGATCCTGCTCGAGGTCGACGGCAGCCAGCTGTCGGTGTCCGGCTTCGACTACGAGGTGTCCGCGCGCGCGGAGGTCGACGTGCAGGCCGGTGAGAGCGGACGGGTGCTGGTGCCCGGCCGGCTGCTGGCCGAGATCACCCGCGCGCTGCCCCCGCACCCGGTCGACGTCCGCGCCGAGGGCCCGCGGCTGTCGATCACCTGCGGCAACGCCCGCTTCAGCCTCCCGACCCTGCCGGTGGAGGACTACCCGTCGCTGCCGTCGATGCCGTCGTCGGCCGGGGTGGTCGACAGCGACGTCTTCGCCGAGGCCGTCGGGCAGGTCGCCGTCGCCGCCGGGCGCGACGACACCCTGCCGATGCTCACCGGCGTCCGGCTGGAGATCGAGGACGACCGGGTGACCCTGGCCGCCACCGACCGCTACCGGCTGGCCGTGCGCGAGTTCGCCTGGCGCCCGGAGACGTCGGGCATCTCGGCCGCGGTGCTGGTCCCGGCGCGGACGCTGGCCGACGCCGCCCGCACGCTGACCAGCGGCCCGGAGATCGTCGTCTCGCTGTCCTCCGGCGGCTCGGGCGAGGGCATTCTCGGCCTGTCCGGCAAGGACCGGCAGACCACCACCCGGCTGCTCGACGCCGAGTTCGTCAAGTACCGGGCGATCATGCCGAGCGAGTCCGCCGCGTACGCGACGCTGCCGGTCGTGCAGTTCACCGACGCGGCCAAGCGCGTGGCCCTGGTGGCCGAGCGGGGCACGCCGCTGCGCTGCGAGTTCACGCCGGGGCAGGTCACCCTGCGCGCCGGTGGCAGCGACGACGAGGGCCAGGCCGAGGAGCGCTGCGACGTCGAGTTCGACGGCGACCCGCTGACCATCGGCTTCAACCCGACGTTCCTGCTCGACGGGCTGGCCGCGGTGCACACCGGCCGGGCGCGGATGGACTTCACCAGTCCCCTGAAGCCCGCGGTGCTCTCCGGCGTCGAGGAGCCGGCGACCGACGACGACGGGCAGCGGCCCGCGGAGCGTCCCGGCAGCTACCGCTACCTGATCATGCCGGTGCGACTGCCCGGCTGAGGACGCCGCAGCCGCGAGGTGTCCCGGGCCGCCGGCCCGGGCACGGCTGTGCGCGGGCACCCGCACCGGCGCGTGCGCCCGCATGACGACGACGGTGTGCGACGAGAGGACGAAGCCGTGCAGCTGGGGCTGATCGGGCTGGGCAAGATGGGCGGCAACATGGCCGAGCGGCTGCGCCGCGCCGGTCACGAGGTGGTCGGGTACGACCACTCGCCGGGGAAGCGGGACGTCGACAGCCTCGAGGCGCTGGTCGGCGCGCTGTCGGCGCCACGCGTGGTGTGGGTGATGGTGCCGGCCGGTGAGCCGACCCGGGCCACCGTCAAGGAGCTGGCCGGCCTGCTGGACGCCGGCGACGTGATCGTCGACGGCGGGAACTCCCGGTACACCGACGACCAGGTCCACGACGTGATGTGCCGCGAGAAGGGCATCGGCTACGTCGACGCCGGCGTCTCCGGCGGGGTGTGGGGCCTGGAGAACGGCTACGCGCTGATGGTCGGCGGGTCGAAGGACGACGTCGCCAAGGTGCAGCCGGTGTTCGACGCGCTCAAGCCGCCGTCGCCGACCGACGAGTCCGGCCAGGCGGTCCCCGGTGCCGGGTTCGTGCACGCCGGGCCCGTGGGCGCCGGGCACTTCAGCAAGATGGTCCACAACGGCATCGAGTACGCGCTCATGCAGGCCTACGGCGAGGGCTACGAGCTGCTGGCCGCCGTCGACCTGATCGAGGACGTGCCCGGCGTCGTCAAGTCCTGGACCCAGGGCACGGTCATCCGGTCCTGGCTGCTCGACCTGCTGGTGCGCGCCCTCGACGAGGACCCGGCGCTGGAGCGGATCCGCGGCTACGCGGAGGACTCCGGCGAGGGCCGCTGGACCGTCGAGCAGGCCATCGAGAACGCCGTCCCGATGCCGACGATCGCCGCGTCGCTGTTCGCCCGCTTCTCCTCCCGCCAGGACGACTCGCCGACCATGAAGGCGGTCGCGGCGCTGCGCAACCAGTTCGGCGGGCACGCGGTCCGCGGTATCCAGGCGCAGGAGGTCGAGCGACCGGCGTGAGCACGGCCGTCGTCCTCCCCGCAGGGCGCTGATGTACGTCCGGCACCTGCAGCTGGTGGACTTCCGCAGCTGGGAGAAGGTCGACCTGGCGCTGCAGCCCGGGCCGACGGTGTTCGTCGGCCGCAACGGGGAGGGCAAGACCAACCTCGTCGAGGCGGTCGGCTACCTCGCGACCATGAGCAGCCACCGGGTGTCGGCCGACGCCCCGCTGGTGCGCCACGGCGCGGGGCAGGCGGTGGTGCGCGCGGCGCTGCGCCGGGAGGACCGCGAGCTGCTCGTCGAGGTCGAGGTCAACCCGGGCCGGGCCAACCGCGTGCGGGTCAACCGGTCGTCGCTGCCGCGCCCGCGCGAGCTCCTCGGGCTGGTGAAGAGCGTGCTGTTCGCCCCCGAGGACCTCGCGCTGGTGCGGGGGGACCCGGCCGAGCGCCGCCGGTTCCTCGACGACCTGTTGGTCAGCCGCACGCCGCGGCTGGCCGGGGTGCGCAGCGACTACGACCGGGTGCTCAAGCAGCGCAACGCCCTGCTCAAGACGGCGCGGATGGCCCGCGGCGATGCCCTCGCCACCCTCGACGTGTGGGACGCCCACCTCGTCGAGCTCGGCGGGCAGCTGCTGGCCGCCCGCCTCGCGCTGGTCGCCGACCTGGCTCCGCACGTCGCCCGCGCCTACGCCACGGTGGCCGGCGCCGGCGGCGCGGCCGCGGGGCTCGGGTACTCCGGCACCGTGCCGCTGGCCGGCGACGGTGCGCCACTGGCCCCGGACGCTCCTGCGCCGCGGGCCGCCGAGTTGTCGGCCGCGCTGCGCGAGCGGATCGCCGAGCGGCGCCGCGACGAGGTGGACCGGGGGATGACGCTGGTCGGCCCGCACCGCGACGACCTGGTCCTGCACCTGGGCGTCGTCCCGGCCAAGGGCTTCGCCAGCCACGGGGAGTCGTGGTCGCTCGCGCTGGCGCTCAAGCTCGGCTGCTTCGGCCTGCTGCGCGCCGACGGAGAGGAGCCGATCCTGGTGCTCGACGACGTCTTCGCCACCCTGGACGCCGGGCGGCGGGCGGCGCTGGCCGAGGTCGCCCGGTCCGCCGAGCAGACGCTCATCACCGCGGCCGTCCTCGACGACGTGCCCGACGAGCTGAGGGGAGCCCGCGTGGAGGTCGGCGAGGGGACGGCGACGCTGGCCGGGACCGCCGGGGAGGTGCCCGGTGACTGACGACCGGCCGCCTCCCGACCGGCCGGGACGGCCCAGCGACATCGCCCGCGCCGCACTCGAGGCGGCCCGTGCGGCGTCGGCGTCCCGCCCCGCGCCCACCCGCCGCCGGGTGGCCGGCCCGCGGCGCCGGTGGACCGGCCCCGGACCCGGCGACGACGACCCGCAGCCGCTGGGGCGCCTGGTCGACTCGCTGGTCAGCACGCAGGACTGGTCGGAGCAGACCCGCGTGGGGGCGGTCTTCGGCCGCTGGTCGGCGATCGTCGGGCAGGACATCGCCGGCCACTGCCGGCCGGAGACGCTGACCGAGGGCGAGCTGCTGGTCGTCGCCGAGTCCACGGCCTGGGCCACCCAGTTGCGGCTGCTCGCGCCGACGATCCTCGCCAGGCTGCGCGCGTCGGTCGGCGGGGACGTCGTGACGCGGCTGCGCGTTGTCGGACCGACGGCCCCCAGCTGGAAGAAGGGCCCGCGGTCGGTCCGCGGGCGGGGGCCCCGCGACACGTACGGATGAGGACGGTGCCCCGATGAGCAGCCCCCGCGACGACCGGCCCGGCGACGACGACCCGCGCGACCGGGACGACCGGGACGACCGGCAGGAGCCCGCACACCCCGGCGAGGACGACCGGGCACCCGGGAGCACCCCCGTGACCGTCGGGTCCGGCCGGCCGCCGCGGGAGCCGGGGGTGGTGGAGCAGGTCTTCGCCTACCGGGGCGACACGGTCGGCGCGCAGGGCTGGGCGCTGCAGCACGGCTGGGAGATCTCCGACGGCACCGCGCCGCAGGACGCCGTCCTCGCCGAGCTGGTGGCCACCGCCCCGGTGCGGGCGACCAGGGACCACCGCCCGGCCGGGGTGATGCGCGGTCGCAGCGGCACGCTGGAGCTGGTCGCCTTCGACGTCGTCTTCGCCGACAAGCGGCGCACCGTGCCCGAGTACGCGGTCACCGCCGCGCCGGTGCTGCTGCCGCTGCCCGGCCTGCGGCTGTCGCCGGCCCGCTTCTGGCGCCACCGCACCGGCGGCCTGCTGCACGTGCCCAGCGGCGACCCGCAGTTCGACGCCCGCTGGGTGCTGCTGGCCGCCGAGGACGGCGAGGCGGTGCGCCGGCTGGTCGGTGACCTCACCGTGCGCGGGCTGCTGATGCACTCCGACGACGGCGACGAGTTCTGGGCGGCCGCGGGCCACCTCGCCGCCGTCCGGCCCGACGGCCACCGTCCCGAGCTGATCGAGCACCACGCCCGCCTGCTGGGCGCGATGGTCTCTGCCCTGGCCGGCGTCCCCTGAGCACCGCCGAGGCCCCCGGGACCGCGCCGTCCGCCGGGCTGCGCGACCTCCTGCCGCTGGTCCGCCCGCACAGGCGACCGCTGCTGCTCGCAGCCGGGCTCTCGCTCGTGGGCGCGGCGGCCGCGCTGGCCCAGCCGGCGCTGACCGGCCGGGTGATCGGCGCCGTCGGTGCCGGCCGGCCGCTGCTGCCCGCCGTCACCGCGCTGGTGCTGGTCCTGGTGGCCGGGGCGGTGCTCGACGCGGTGCAGTCCTACCTGCTGCAGCGCACCGGCGAGGGCGTCGTGCTCACCACCCGCCGCACGGTGGCCGACCGGCTGCTGCGGCTGCCGGTCGCCGAGTACGACCGCCGGCGCACCGGCGACCTGATGTCGCGGGTCGGCGCCGACACCACGCTGCTCCGGGCCACCGTCACCTCCGGCGCGGTGGAGGTGGCCGGCTCGGTGGTGATCGGCGTCGGCGCGCTGGTGGCCATGGCGCTGGTCGACGTCTGGCTGCTGCTCGTGACCGTCGCCTCCGTCGCGGTCGGCATGACCGTGGTGATCAGCAGCAGCCGGCGGATCCGGAAGCTGTCGCGCCTGGCGCAGGAGGAGGTCGGCGCGATGACGGCGGCCGTCGAGCGGGCGCTGTCGGCGGTGCGCACCATCCGGGCCAGCGGGGCCACCGGCCGCGAGGTCGAGGCCGTCGGGGAGAGCGCGGCGCGCGCCTACCGCGCCGGGGTCTCGGTGGCGCGGGTGCAGGCACTGGTGGCGCCGGCCGGCTCGGTCGCCGTCCAGGGGGCCTTCCTCGCCGTCCTCGGGCTCGGCGGCTACCGGGTGGCCACCGGCTCGATCGCCGTCGCCGACCTCGTCGCCTTCATCCTCTACCTGTTCCTGCTGGTCATGCCCCTGGGCCAGGCGATCTCGGCGTGGACCCAGCTGCAGACCGGGCTCGGGGCGCTGGCCCGCATCCAGGAGGTGCTGGTCCTCGAGCCGGAGCACGACGCCGTCCCCGAGGTGGGCGGTGCCACCACGGCACCGCGCCGGCCCGCGCCCGGTGTCCCGCTGCTGGAGCTCGACGACGTCTCGTTCGCCTATCCCGACGGCACGCAGGTGCTGCGCGGGGTGTCGCTGTCGGTGCCGGTCGGCAGCCGGGTGGCGCTGGTCGGGCCGTCGGGCGCGGGGAAGTCGACGGTGCTGGCGCTGGTCGAGGGCTTCTACCCGCTGACCGGCGGCACGATCCGCTGGGCCGGCACCGACGTCCGGGAGCTGCCGCGGGCGGCGCTGCGCGCGCAGCTCGGCTACGTCGAGCAGGAGGCGCCGGTCCTGGCCGGGACGGTGCGGGAGAACCTGCTGCTGGCCGCACCGGACGCCGGCGACGACGCCCTGTGGGCGGTGCTGGCCGACGTCGGGCTGACCGGGGTGGTGCAGCGCTCGGCACGCGGGCTGGACGTGCCGGTCGGCGACGAGGGCGTGCTGCTGTCCGGCGGCGAGCGGCAGCGCCTGGCGATCGCGCGGTCGCTGCTGTCCCGCCCGGCGCTGCTGCTGCTCGACGAGCCGACGGCCAGCCTCGACGCCCGCAACGAGAACCTGCTGCGCGAGACGCTGGCCGCCGCGGCCGCCGACCGGGCGCTGCTCGTCGTCGCCCACCGGCTGTCCACCGTGCTCGACAGCGACCAGATCGTCGTCCTCGACGGCGGCCGGGTGGTCGCCCGGGGCACGCACGCCGAGCTGGTGGAGACCAGCCCCCTCTACCGCGAGCTCGCCACCGCCCAGCTGCTCGTCTGAGGCCACGCACGATCAGGTGACCTGATCGCGCTGCGTCCTGGCTCACGGTCGACGGTGAGCCAGGACGCTCCACCGTGAGCCAGGACGGACGCCTCCCCTCGTCAGGCCGCTCGCGAGGACGCCGTCGCGCCACGCTGGTCGAGCGCCTCGGCGGTCCGGGTGATGTTGCGGATCATGCTGCCGAAGACGACGCCGTGGAACGGTGAGACGCTCCACCAGTAGAGCTGTCCGAGCAGGCCGAGCGGGTGGAACGTCGCCTTCTGCCGCAGCTGGGCACGCCCCGAGTCGGCACGTTCCACGTGGAACTCGAGCCAGGCGAGGCCGGGCAGCCGCATCTCCGCGCGCAGCCGCAGCAGCCGGCCCTCCTCCAGCTCCTCGACCCGCCACCAGTCGAGCGCGTCACCGACGTGGAGGTCGGCCGGGTCGCGCCGGCCGCGGCGCAGCCCGACGCCGCCCACCGCCCGGTCCATCCAGCCACGGACCTCCCAGGCCAGCGGGAAGCTGTACCAGCCGGTCTCCCCGCCGATGCCCTCGACGACCCGCCACAGCGCGTCGGGGGTCGCGTCGGTCTCCCGGGTGCGCTCGTCGAGGTAGAGGCTGCCGCCGGCCCAGTCGGGATCCGACGGCAGCGGGTCCGACGGCGCCCCGGGGACCGAGGCGCCGGTCCACCGGGTGTCGACGGCGTTGTTGCGGACCCTCAGCACGGCCAGGCGCACCGCCTCGTCGAAGCCGAGCAGCCCCTCCGGCGGGTCCGGCACGTACTGCGCGATGTCGTGCTCCTTGCAGACGACGGTGTTGCGCAGGGACTCCACCAGCGGCCGCGCGATGGCCGCCGGCACCGGCGTGATGACGCCGACCCAGTGGCTCGACAGCGACGGCGTGAAGACCGGGACCGGCAGGATCCGCCGCCGCGGCAGGCCGGTCACCTCGGCGTAGCGCTGCATCATCGTGGCGTAGTCCATGACGTCGGGACCGCCGATGTCGAAGCAGCGGTGCACGTCGGGCGGCAGCGTGGCGCAGCCGACCAGGTAGCGCAGGACGTCGCGGATGGCGATCGGCTGGATCCGGCTGTGCACCCAGCGCGGGGTGACCATGACCGGCAGCCGCTCGGTGAGGTAGCGCAGCATCTCGAAGGACACCGAGCCCGAGCCGAGGACGATCGCCGCGCGCAGGACCACCGTGGGCACCCCGGAGTCCAGCAGCACCCGCGCCACCTCGGTCCGGCTGCGCAGGTGGGGGGAGAGCTCCTCGTCGTCCGGCTCGAGCCCGCCGAGGAAGACCAGCCGGCCGACGCCGGCCTCCCGCGAGGCGCGGGCCACCACCTCCGCGGCCCGCCGCTCGGTCGCCTCGAACTCCGGGCCGCTGCCCAGGGAGTGGACGAGGTAGTAGACGACGTCGACGCCCTCGCAGGCCCGGGCCACCGCCCCGGCGTCCGTGGCGTCGGCCTCGGCGACCTCCACCTGGGCGATCCACGGCCGGTCGCGGAGCTTGCGCGGCGAGCGGGTGAGCACCCGGACGCGGTGGCCGGCGGCCAGGAGCTCCGGGACGAGGCGACCGCCGACGTAGCCGGTGGCGCCGGTGACCAGACAGGTGAGCGCACGTTCGGCTGGTGCCATGTCGACCAGTCTGCGAGGGCCGGACCACCCGTGCCCGACAGCCGGAACGGTTCCGCGCCCGCCGGTCGCGCCCAGCGGCCCTGGGCGGGCGTGTCGCACCCTGGGGCAACACAGGTGGTGCGTCCGGGGCCGCGAGTGGCACAGGAGCGGCCTCAGGGCGTGCGTGACGCCGTTCCTGTCGGTGGACCCGGTAACATGGGAACCAGGAATCCCCAGCATCCGGCTCAGTGGCGCTGTGCGCCCTCGGACCGCCTCCCGTGCGGGAGGTCCCGCACGCCGGTCGCTCGACAGAAGGGCCCCACGTGGTCGCTCGACCGAAGACCGAGAACGCCTACTCCGGCAGTTCGATCACCGTCCTCGAGGGACTCGAGGCGGTCCGCAAGCGGCCCGGCATGTACATCGGCTCCACCGGCGAGCGCGGCCTGCACCACATGGTGTGGGAGGTCGTCGACAACTCCGTCGACGAGGCGCTGGCCGGCTACTGCGACACCGTCCGGGTCACCCTGCTGGCCGACGGCGGCGTCCGCGTCGAGGACAACGGCCGCGGCATCCCGGTCGACATGCACCCGCGCGAGAAGCGGCCGACCGTCGAGGTCGTCATGACGGTGCTGCACGCCGGCGGCAAGTTCGACGGCAAGAGCTACGCCGTCTCCGGTGGTCTGCACGGCGTCGGCGTCACCGTCGTCAACGCGCTGTCGAGCTCGCTCGACGTGCGGATCTGGCGCGACGGCAAGGAGTGGCACCAGTCCTACACGCTGGCCAAGCCCGGGCCGCTCGAGGAGGTCGGGCCGACCACCAAGAACGGCACCCAGATCACCTTCTGGGCCGACGGGTCGATCTTCGAGACGACCACCTACTCGTTCGACACCATCAGCCGCCGCCTGCAGGAGATGGCCTTCCTCAACAAGGGCCTGACCATCGTCCTGCGCGACGAGCGGGCCGGTCAGGGCAAGGCCGACACGGGCATGGCCGACGAGATCTCCGTGGCCGAGGCGGCTCCCGCCCCGGGTCACGAGGACGAGGCGTTCGAGCCCACCGAGATCACCTACCGCTACGACGGCGGCCTCGAGGACTACGTCCGCCACATCAACGCGAAGAAGAGCCCGATCCACCGCTCGATCGTCGGCTTCGGCGCCGAGGGCCTCGGCAAGAACGACATGCGGATGAGCGTCGAGGTCGCGATGCAGTGGTCCGACGCCTACTCCGAGTCGGTCTACTCCTTCGCCAACACGATCAACACCCACGAGGGCGGCACCCACGAGGAGGGCTTCCGCACCGCGCTGACGTCGATCGTCAACCGCTACGCCGTCGAGAAGAAGCTGCTCCGGGAGAAGGACGAGAAGCTCACCGGCGAGGACATCCGCGAGGGCCTGGCCGCGATCGTCTCGGTCAAGATCGGCGACCCGCAGTTCGAGGGCCAGACGAAGACCAAGCTCGGCAACACCGAGGTCAAGGGCTTCGTGCAGAAGGTCTGCAACGAGCAGATCTCGCACTGGTTCGAGGCCAACCCGGCCGAGGCCAAGACCATCATCACCAAGGCCGCCTCGGCCGCCCGCGCCCGCCGCGCCGCCCAGGACGCGCGCAAGCTCGCCCGCAAGAACCTGCTGAGCAACAACTCGCTGCCGGGCAAGCTGGCCGACTGCCGCTCCACCGACCCGCGCGCCTCGGAGATCTACATCGTCGAGGGCGACTCGGCCGGCGGCTCGGCCAAGTCCGGCCGCGACTCGATGTTCCAGGCCATCCTGCCCATCCGCGGCAAGATCATCAACGTCGAGAAGGCACGCATCGACCGGGTCCTCAAGAACACCGAGGTCCAGTCGATGATCACGGCCTTCGGCACCGGCATCCACGACGAGTTCGACGTCTCGAAGCTCCGGTACCACAAGATCGTGCTGATGGCCGACGCCGACGTCGACGGCCAGCACATCCGCACGCTGCTGCTCACCCTGCTGTTCCGCTTCATGCGGCCGCTGGTCGAGGCCGGCTACGTCTACCTGGCCCAGCCGCCGCTGTACAAGATCAAGTGGGGCGGCAAGTTCGGCGACGAGTACGTCTACACCGACAAGGAGCGCGACGCCGTCCTCAAGGCCGGCGCCGAGGCCGGCCGCAAGCTGCCCAAGGACGACGCGATCCAGCGGTTCAAGGGGCTCGGCGAGATGAACGCGACCGAGCTGTGGGAGACCACCATGAACCCCGAGACCCGGATCCTGCTCCAGGTCACCCTCGAGGACGCCGCGACGGCCGACGAGCTGTTCAGCGTGCTCATGGGCGAGGACGTCGACGCCCGCCGCAGCTTCATCACCCGCAACGCCAAGGACGTCCGCTTCCTCGACGTGTGACGCGGACCCCCTGCGCCCTCCGCTGCTCGCGGCCGGGGGGCGCAGGGGTCCCACACGGCGCCGACCGCGACTCCCTCCTTCGACAGTGGAGAACTGAACCGTGACGGAGACCCCACCCCGCGACCGCGTCGAGCCGGTCGACCTCCAGCAGGAGATGCAGCGCAGCTACATCGACTACGCGATGAGCGTGATCGTGGGCCGCGCGCTCCCGGAGGTCCGGGACGGGCTCAAGCCCGTGCACCGCCGCGTGCTGTTCGCGATGTACGACCAGGGCTTCCGCCCCGACCGCGGGTACGTCAAGTGCGCCCGCGTCGTCGGTGAGGTGATGGGTAACTACCACCCCCACGGCGACAGCTCGATCTACGACGCCCTCGTGCGGCTGGCCCAGCCGTGGTCGATGCGCTACCCCCTGGTCGACGGCCAGGGGAACTTCGGCTCCCCGGGCAACGACCCGGCGGCGGCCATGCGCTACACCGAGGCCCGGCTGACGCCGCTGGCCATGGAGATGCTGGCCAACATCGACGAGGAGACCGTCGACTTCCAGCCCAACTACGACGGCAAGAACCAGGAGCCGCTGGTCCTGCCGGGGCGCATCCCCAACCTGCTGATCAACGGCTCGGCCGGCATCGCGGTCGGCATGGCCACCAACATGCCGCCGCACAACCTGCGCGAGGTCGCCTCCGCGGTGTTCTGGATGCTCGAGCACCCCGACGCCGAGCCGGAGGAGGCCCTCACCGCGTGCATGGAGCGGATCAAGGGCCCGGACTTCCCGACCCACGGCCTGATCGTCGGCCGCGACGGGATCGAGGACGCCTACCGCACCGGCCGCGGCTCGGTCCGCATGCGCGCGGTGGTCACCGTGGAGGAGGACGCCCGCGGCCGCGTCCAGCTCGTCGTCACCGAGCTGCCCTACCAGGTCAACCCGGACAACCTCGCCGAGGCGATCGCCGAGGGCGTCAAGGACGGCCGGCTGCAGGGCATCAGCGAGATCGCCGACGAGTCCAGCGACCGCGTCGGGCGCCGGCTGGTCATCACGCTGCGCCGCGACGCCGTCGCCAAGGTCGTGCTGAACAACCTCTACAAGCACACCCAGCTGCAGACGTCGTTCGGCTGCAACATGCTCTCGATCGTCGACGGCGTCCCGCGGACGCTGCGCCTCGACGAGCTGGTGCGCCTCTACGTCGACCACCAGGTCGAGGTCATCCAGCGGCGGACCCGCTACCGGCTGCGCAAGGCCGAGGAGCGCGCGCACATCCTGCGCGGCTGGGCCAAGGCCCTCGACCAGCTCGACGCCGTCATCGCGCTCATCCGCAGCAGCCCGTCGGCCGACGAGGCCCGCAGCGGGCTGATGGAGCTGCTCGACGTCGACGAGATCCAGGCGGTCTCCATCCTCGACCTGCAGCTGCGCCGGCTGGCCGCCCTCGAGCGTCAGCGGATCCTCGACGAGCTGGCCGAGATCGAGGCCCGCATCGCCGAGCTGCAGGCGATCCTCGACTCGCCCCAGCGGCAGCGGGAGATCATCCGCGACGAGCTGGCCGAGATCGTCGACAAGTACGGCGACGACCGCCGCACGCAGTTCGTCGCCAACGACGGCGACGTCTCGATGGAGGACCTCATCGCGGAGGAGGAGGTCGTCGTCACCATCACCCGCACCGGCTACGCGAAGCGGACCAAGAGCGACCTCTACCGCTCGCAGCGCCGCGGCGGGAAGGGCGTGATGGGGGCCGCCCTCAAGCAGGACGACCTCGTCGACCACTTCTTCGTGGGCTCCACCCACGACTGGATCCTGTTCTTCACCAACAAGGGTCGGGTCTACCGGGCCAAGGCCTACGAGCTGCCCGAGGCCAACCGCACCGCCCGCGGCGCGCACGTGGCCAACATCCTGGCGTTCCAGCCGGACGAGAAGATCGCCCAGGTCATGCAGATCAAGGACTACGGCGTCGCGCCGTACCTGGTCCTGGCCACGGCGAACGGGCAGGTGAAGAAGACCCGGCTGTCGGACTTCGACTCCCCGCGCAGCGGCGGCGTGATCGCGATCAACCTGCGCGAGAACGACGAGCTGGTCGGTGCCGCGCTGATCGATCCGGAGCAGGACCTGCTGCTGGTCACCCGCGCGGCCATGTCGATCCGGTTCAAGGCCGACGACGCCACGCTGCGCCCGATGGGCCGGGCCACCGAGGGCGTGCGCGGCATCGTGCTGGCCCCGGGCGACCGGCTCCTGTCGATGATGGTGGTCGAGGAGGGTGTCGACGTCATGGTCGCCACCGAGCGCGGCTTCGCCAAGCGGACCGGCATCGAGAACTACCCGGCGCAGGGGCGCGGCGGGAAGGGCGTGCTCACCGCCGACCCCAAGGCGCGCAAGGGTGCCCTGGTCGGGGCGCTCGCGGTGCGGCTCGGCGACGAGCTGTACGCGATCACCTCCGGCGGCGGCGTCATCCGGACGCCGGTCAACGGCGTGCGCCACAACAAGGACCGGGCCACCATGGGTGTCAAGCTCATGAACTTGCCCGAGGACGTGACGATCGTGGCGATCGCCCGGACGACGGACAACGACGAGCCCGCCGCCTAGTGTGAGACCGGGAGCACGGCGAGTGGCGACCTCGGGTCGCCGCTCGCCCCCGGCTCCCTCTGACGGGAACGACCGGCGCCCGGGCGCCTCCGGCACCGCGCCGGGGCGACCGGACGCGACGACGCGGCGAGGGCCGCAGGCGAACGGGAGAACGGCATGAGCGACCGGCCGCAAGCGGTGCGCACCGGGGTCCGCCCGGACGGCGCGCTCGGGTCGGACGGCACGCCGGGGGCGGGTGCGTCCCCGGCGGGTGCGTCTCCGGTGGGTGCGTCTGCGGTGGGTGCGTCCGCGGCCGGCCAGCAGGGCCCGGGCGGCCCGTCGCTGACCAAGCCGTCCACGGGCCAGGCCCCCGTCCAGGCACCGGGCCAGTTCACCGGCCAGGCTCCCGCCCAGGTCCCGGCCGATGCCACCGTCCCGCCTCCGTCGAGCAGCACCCAGGTCGTGCCGCCGGCCTCCGTGGCGCCGCCGCCGGCCGCCGGCGCCCGCACCGGGCAGCAGCCGGCCGCCGCCAAGGGCAAGAGCCGCGGTGGCCGCGGTCCGCGCCGGGCGCGGCTGCAGCTGCGGCACATCGACACCTGGTCGGCGCTGAAGATCTCGCTGGTCCTGTCGATCGCGCTGTTCTTCGTCTGGATGGTCGCGGTCGGGATCCTCTACGGCGTCCTGTCCGGACTCGGCGTCTTCGACACCCTCAACGACCTGTTCGGCCAGCTCGGCACGGCCTCGGACGGCGAGGGCGGCAGCAACGTCATCACCCCGGGCGTGGTCTTCGGCGGCGCCGCCGTCATCGGCGCGATCAACATCGTGCTGATGACCGCGCTGTGCACCGTCGCGGCGTTCGTCTACAACCTCTGCGCCGACCTCGTCGGCGGCCTCGAGGTCACGCTCGCCGAGCGGGACTAGCGCGGTACCCGCGTGCGGGGGCCCGGGAGGGTCCAGGTACGCTGGTCGAGGTCCACGGGCCTGTAGCTCAGGCGGTTAGAGCGCATCCCTGATAAGGATGAGGCCGGAGGTTCAAGTCCTCCCAGGCCCACCCGTGTACCGGTGCCCCCGGCACCGCGGAGCGAGGCCCCGTCCGTGGCCGCCGTCCCAGGAGGTACCGCGTGCTCAAGAAGTTGGCCCTGGCCGCAGTCGCGGCCGGCGCCGTCGCTGCCGTCCGCCGACGCTCGTCCGGCAACGGCACGAGCGAGGCCGATCTGTGGCACGAGGCCACCAACGGCCCGCAGGCGGTCAGCCGCCCCACCGCCCGCTGATCCCACGCTCCCGTCCGGGAGCTCCCGGGGACAGCCCGGGGACGTAGCTCAATTGGCAGAGCACCGCCTTTGCAAGGCGGGGGTTAGGGGTTCGATTCCCCTCGTCTCCACTCCGCCCGGCCTGACCGGGAGCGCCCCGCGCGCAGGTGGGAGAGTGGGTGTCGTGACCGAATCGACTCCCGCACGCCGTGCCGTGCTGCACACCAACCACGGCGACATCACCCTCGACCTGTTCCCCGACCACGCGCCGAAGACGGTCGCGAACTTCGCGGACCTGGCCGAGGGCCGCCGCGAGTGGACGCACCCGGCCACCCGCCAGAAGACGACCGACCCGCTCTACGACGGGACCGTCTTCCACCGGATCATCGACGGCTTCATGATCCAGGGCGGCGACCCGCTCGGTCAGGGCATCGGCGGCCCCGGGTACCAGTTCGGCGACGAGTTCCACCCCGAGCTGACCTTCAACCGGCCGTACCTGCTGGCCATGGCCAACGCCGGCCCGGGCACCAACGGCTCGCAGTTCTTCATCACCGTCGGCCCCACGCCGCACCTGAACCGCAAGCACACGATCTTCGGCGAGGTCGCCGACCAGAGCAGCCGCGAGGTCGTGGACCGCATCGCCAAGGTGCGCACCGGCCGCAACGACAAGCCCGTCGAGGACGTCGTCATCCAGTCGGTCGAGGTGCAGCGCAGCTGACCACCGGTCCCGACGACGGGGGCGCCGGCCGGCCGCCGGCGCCCCCGTCGGCCACCTGCTACCGCCACCCGGACCGGCCGACGGGTGTCCGGTGCGTCCGGTGCGAGCGGCCCATCTGCCCGGAGTGCATGACGCCGGCGTCGGTCGGCTTCCAGTGCCCCGACGACGTCCGCGCGGGCAACGCCGGCGTCCGCCGTGCCCGCCCCGTCTCCCGCCTGGCCGGCGCGCGCCGCCGGTTCGGCCCGGTGACCGTCTCGCTGGTCGCGGTCAACCTCGTCGTCTTCGTCATCACCGCCGTCTCGGCGGCCTCGGTCGGTGAGAGCCCGCTGGACAACTGGCGCTCGCCGGTGTTCCAGGAGTTCTCGCAGGTGCCCGTCCTCGTGGACGTGCTCGGCCAGGACTGGCGGCTGCTCACCGGGGCGTTCCTGCACATCGGGATCACCCACCTGCTGCTGAACATGCTCAGCCTGCTCATCTTCGGCCCCGAGCTCGAGGGCCGGCTCGGCCGGTGGCGCTACCTCGCCGTCTACCTCGTCTCCGCTCTGGGCGGCGCCGTGGCCATCCAGTTGTTCGGCGACCCCGGTCGGCCCGTGGCCGGTGCCTCCGCGGCCCTCTACGGCCTCCTGGGCGCCCTGGGCGTGCTCATGGTGGTGGCCCGCCAGGACCTGCGGGGCCTGCTCACCCTGCTGGCCATCAACGTCGTCATCAGCTTCCTGCCCGGGGTGTCCCTGCTCGGCCACCTGGGTGGCCTGGTCGCCGGCATCCTGGCCACCGGGCTGCTCGTCCTCGCCCGTCGGCGCACGGCGCTGCAGGCGGGGGGCCTCGCGCTGCTCGCGGCGACGCTGGTGACCCTCGCCCTGTCCGTCCCCCCACCGCTGGTGGTCCTCGGCCTCTGAGCCCCCACCCGGCCGCAGTGCCTCAGGCCGGCCGCAGCGCCTCGAGGGCCTGCGCGACGGCCGCCGGGTCGGTCCCCAGGTCGCGGCGGCCCAGGACCACCAGCGTGCCGGCGTCGTCGGGACCACCGGCGGTGTCGAGCTCGAGCAGCCGCGAGCGCGTCCCCAGTCGCCGCGTCGTCCGCAGCCGCACCCGCAGATCCGGCCAGGGCAGCCGCGTGCGGCCGCCCAGCGTCCGCACGACGACGCCGGCGTCGTCGGCCGCCAGGCGAGGCCGAAGGACGACGTCGCGCAGCGCCAGGGCCAGCAGCAGCACCCCGGCCGCGCCGACCAGGAGCCGGCCACCGGCATCGAGGGTCAGAGCGGCCGGCAGGAGCAGCACGCCGCCGAGACCGAGGGCGACCGTCTCCGCCGTCCGTGCCGACCAGTGCACATCTCCACCCTCCCAGGCCGTGTCGTCCGTCCACAGGCCGGGTGCCCTGGGGACGGCGCCCCGGAGGAGGGGATCTGCCCTGCTCGGCGCGCGTGTCGACTCCTCGACGCCAGGTCCGTGATTGCTGTGTGTGACCGTCCCGGTGCAGCGCCCTTGTCGACACATCCACAGCTGGGTACACAGCTGGGGACAAAGCACAGACCTGTAGTTTCCGGGCCGCCCTTCACGTCACACCCGCCCCACCGGTGAGGAACGCACTGCTCAGCGCGGTGCAGTCGAACACGCGTTCTCCACACGTGGTGGACAACCCTGGGGGTGGATCGTCATGTCGACCTGTGGATGCACCCACCGGCTGTGCACAGCGGTGCACACCCCCGGTGGCAGCCGCTCTCCCCGGCCCGTGTACGGACGGAGGCCCCCGTCCCGGACGCGGGACGGGGGCCTCCGGTGAGGTCCGGTGCGGCTACCTCCAGCGCATCGACATGATCAGGCCGAGCACCATGGCGCCGAAGCCGATGGCGAAGTTCCACGCCCCCAGCGAGACCATGAACGGGATCTGGTCGCCGGCCACGTAGTAGACGACGATCCACAGCAGGCCCAGCACCATCAGCGTCACCATGAGCGGCGCGTACCAGCGCGGGCTGGGCTGGACGGCCCGCGCGCTCGCCGCCCGCGACTGCAGCACGCCCTCGGGCGGGGTGTAGACCGACTTCTTGCGGACCTTGGACTTGGGCACCTGGACCGACTCCTGCTGACTCGCTCGGCTGCCGGTCCGTCACGACCGGCACGATCGCCGTCCAGCCTAAGCTCCGGGGGGAGCCGCACGGTCCTCCCGACGGTCGTGCCTCGCCCTCGCGTCCCCCCAGGAGCCGCTGTGACCCCGCCCGCGCCCCCGGCGACCGTCCGGCGCGGCCGGTCGGGCTGGGGCGCCCTGGTGCCCGTGGTGGCGCTGGCCGCGGGGCTGCTCTTCGCCACCTCCGGCCAGACCGCCGAGGGGTCGGACCTGCGGGCCGGCAACGTCACCGAGCTGTCGGGACTCATCGCCCAGCGCAACGAGGTCATCCTCGAGCAGCAGCAGCAGCTGGCCGACCTGCAGCGCCGGGCCCGCGAGCTCACCGACCAGGCCGCCTCCCGGGACGGCGCCGTCGCGCAGGCGCAGGCCGCCGGGGACGCCGGCGCCCTCTCGGCGGGCCTGGTGGCCCTCCGGGGGCGGGGGCTGGAGATCACCCTCGACGACGCCCCGCGCCGGCCCGACGGCAGCCTGCCGATGGGCGCCCGCGCCGACGACGTGGTGATCCACCAGTCCGACGTGCAGGCCGTGGTCAACGCCGTGTGGGCCGCGGGGGCCGACGGAGTGGCCGTCATGGACCAGCGGCTGGTCGCCACCAGCGCCGTCCGCTGCGTGGGCAACGTGCTGCTGCTCCAGGGGCGGACCTACTCGCCGCCGTTCGTCGTCACCGCGATCGGGGACCCGGCCGCCATCCGCGCCCAGCTGGCCGCCTCGCCGCAGGTGGCGGTCTTCCAGCAGGCGGTCGAGGACTTCGGGCTCACCTTCGGCGTCCGCGACCGGCCCGAGGTGACGGTGCCGGCGTACACCGCCCCGCTGGACATGGCCTACGCCACAGCCTCTGACGGCTGAGCGGGCGCTGCGGTACACAGGGACCGTGAGCCGGCCCGTCCTCGTCGTCGACAACTTCGACAGCTTCGTCTACAACCTGGTCCAGTACCTGGGCCAGCTGGGCGTCGAGTGCGTCGTCCGGCGCAACGACGCCGTGACCGTCGACGAGCTGCCCGACCTCGACGTGGCCGGTGTGCTGCTGTCCCCCGGGCCGGGCACGCCCGCCGGCGCCGGGGTGACCGTCCCCATGGTGCGGGCCGCAGCCGAGGCCGGGACGCCGGTGCTGGGCGTGTGCCTCGGGCACCAGGCGATCGCCGAGGCGTTCGGCGCCGAGGTGGTCCGGGCGCCGGAACTGCTGCACGGCAAGACCAGCGAGGTCGTGCACGACGGCGCCGGCGTGCTCGCCGGGCTGCCCTCGCCGTTCACCGCCACCCGCTACCACTCGCTGGCCGTGGACCGCGCCACCGTCCCCGACGAGCTCGAGGTCACCGGCGCCACGGAGTCGGGTGTCGTCATGGCGCTGCGGCACCGCGAGCTGCCCGTCGAGGGCGTGCAGTTCCACCCCGAGTCGGTGCTCACCGAGGGCGGCCACCAGATGCTCGCCACGTGGCTGGCGACCTGCGGCCTCGCGCCCGACCCCGCCGTCGTCGAGGCGGCCGCGGCGGGCGCACGGAGGCTGTCCGCAGCCGTGTGACCCCGTATGACAGAAGGGCCCCTCCCGGACGGGAGGGGCCCTTCTCTCGTCTCAGCCGGTCGGCGGCGAGGGTGACGTGGGGGTGGGAGTGCCCCCGTCCCCACCCGGGACCGCCCGGTAGACGATCAGGACGATCGCGCCGTCGGCGGCCACCGAGGAGCCCGGCGTCGGGTTGCTGCCGGCGACCGTCTCCGGGGTCTGACCGGCCCCGGCCTCGAGCGGCTGCACGGTGATCGTGCCGGTGAAGCCGGCGGCGGCCAGCGTCTGCCGCGCCTGCTGCTCGGTCTGGCCGACGATCGCGGTGGGCACGCTGATCTCCGCGGCACCGCCGGACACCTGCAGGGTGATCGCCTGGTCGGCGCCCGCCTGCTGGCCGGCGGCCGGGTTGGTGGCGATCGCGGTGCCGGCGGGCTGGTCGGAGTCGACCTCGCTGACGGTCACGTTGCGGAAGCCGGCGTCCAGGAGCGCCTGGCGGGCGGCGTCCTGCGGCTGGCCGGCCACGTCCGGGACCGCGTCCGTGCCGTCGGACACCGACAGCGTGACGGCGGTGCGCGGCGCGACGGCGGTGCCCTCCTCCGGGTCCACCGCGACGACGGTGCCCTCCTCGGCGAGGGAGTCGGTCTGGTCGGAGCTGACGGTGCCGGTGAACCCGGCGTCCTCGAGCGCGGTGCGCGCCCGGTCCTCGTCGAGGTCGACCACCTGCGGCACGGTCACGGTGTCGGGCGCGCCCGCGACCGTCAGGTCCACCTGCGTGCCCTCGTCGACCCGGGCACCGCCGGCCGGGGTGGTGGACTGCACCGTGCCGACGGCGGCCTCGTCCTGGCTGGGCTGCGTGGTCACCGTGCCCACCTGCAGGCCGGCCGCCTCGATGGCTGCCTCGGCGTCGGCCTGCGGCTGACCGACGAGTCCGGCGGGCACGGTGACCTGTGCGGTGGCCTGCGGCTGCGGGTCGTCGTCGCCGGAGTTGACCAAGAGGGCCACCCCGACGACGGCGCCGATGAGCACCAGCGCGCCGACGACCAGGGCGATCACCCGGTTGCGCTTGCGCCGGCGCGCGGCCTCGTCGTCGTCCCAGTCCCCGTCGCCGTAGGCGCCCGGGGTGGCGCCGAGGATGGTGGTCTTCTCCTCGTCGCCCATGACCGGCGTGGCCTCGACCCGCTGCCCGGCCAGTGCCCGCAGCAGGTCGTTGCGCATCTCGGCGGCCGACTGGTACCGGTTGGCCGGGTTCTTGCTCATCGCCTTCATGACGATGGCGTCGAGCTCCGGCGGGATGGCGGGATTGACCGACGACGGCAGCCGCGGGTCCTCGCGCACGTGCTGGTAGGCCACCGAGACGGGCGAGTCGCCCGTGAACGGCGGCGCGCCGGTGACGAGCTCGTACAGCAGGCAGCCGAGGGAGTAGACGTCGGAGCGCGCGTCGACGGCCTCGCCGCGGGCCTGCTCGGGGGAGAGGTACTGGGCGGTGCCGATGACCGCGGCGGTCGAGGTCATCGTGGCGGCGGAGTCCGACACCGCCCGGGCGATGCCGAAGTCCATCACCTTGACGGTGTCCTGGGGCGTGATCATCACGTTCCCGGGCTTCACGTCGCGGTGCACGATGCCGTTGCGGTGGCTGAAGTCGAGGGCGGCGCAG
Organism: Geodermatophilus amargosae; assembly: GCF_041028265.1. Lineage (GTDB taxonomy): Bacteria > Actinomycetota > Actinomycetes > Mycobacteriales > Geodermatophilaceae > Geodermatophilus > Geodermatophilus amargosae_A. The sequence goes on along the minus strand of NZ_JABGCW010000013.1, from coordinate 125,993 downwards.
ATGTCGGCGGCGAGGGTCATCGCCTTCTCCGGCCGCAGCACACCCTCGCGGCGCAGCACGTCGCGCAGCGTGTCGCCCTCGACGTACTCCATGACGATGTAGGGCGTCGCGCCGCTCGGCGACCGGTCCTCGCCGGTGTCGTACACCGCGACGATCGACGGGTGGTTGAGCGAGGCGGCCGCCTGGGCCTCCCGCCGGAAGCGGACCTGGAACGACGGGTCGCGGGCCAGGTCGCTGCGCAGGACCTTCACCGCCACCTCGCGGCCGAGCCGCAGGTCCCGCCCGCGGTGCACCTCCGCCATGCCACCGCGGCCGAGCACCCCGCCGATCTCGTAGCGCTCGCCGAGCACCTGGGGGGTGGTCATCGGTGGTCCTCTCGAGCGGTGCTCCGGCGGGTCGCAGGCGCCCCCGGACAGGGTGCAGCGCCGGGCGCTGACCCGGTTCCGGCGGGCAGCGTAACGGCTGACGGGGCCCGTTCCCGGGCGGCGCGAGGGAGCGGTGTCACTCCGCCCCGTCCGGCGTGCGCCCACCCGTCGGGACCGGGGGGACGGCGTTCCCCGCACCGGGCTCGGTCTCCTCGGTGACAGGCGGCTCGGTGGGCGCCGCCGGCGGCGGCGGCGCCGAGGAGCCGGGCGCGGTCGTCGTGGGCGTCACTGCCGTCGTGGGCGCCGGGGCCGGCGGGGTCGGCGTCGAGGGCTGGGCCGTGGTGGTGGGCGCAGGCGGGGGCGTCGACGTCTGGGTCGGCGTCCCGCCCCCGGTGCCGGCGCCACCGCCGTTGCCCGGGCTGCTGCCGCCCGTGTCACCGTCGTCCTGGCCGCTGCTCCCGCCGTCCCCCGGGTCCTCCTCGGTCTCCGGGACGCGGTGGTCCTCCTGGGCCACGAACAGCGTGACGCCGGAGCCGCGGGGCACCGGGATGCCGGCCGGGTCGACGGCGGCGACCTCGCCCGCGTTCAGGTCGACGCCCGGGGCGGCCAGCTGGTCGGCGTCCGCGTCGGCGAGCGTCACCTCGAGACCGGCCTCCTGGAGCTCCTGACGCACGTCCTCGGCGTCCTCACCGATGTACTCGGACGCGGCGGGGATGGTCACGAGCTGCTGCGTGGCCGTGGGCGTGCCGCTCGCCGAGGCGCTGCCCGACGTCGTCCCCGCGGCGGTACCGCCGGGGTCGTCGCCGTCGCCGGCGAGGAGGAAGTACGCGCCGGTGACGACGCCGGCGACGAGCAGCAGCGACAGCAGCGCCCACAGCAGCCGGCGGTCGCCGCCCTTGCGCTGCGCGGGCCGGCCGTCCCAGCCGGTCCGGTCGTCGTCGACGGGCGGGCCCTGCAGCGGCGGCATGGTGCGCGCGCCGGCGGCGTGCCGGCCGCCGGTGCGCGGGCCGGAGGCCGTGGCGGCGCCGACCGCGGCGGCGCCCGCCGCCATCCCGGTGGCCGGGCCGCCGAGCACGCGGGTGCCGTCGGCGTCGACCTCGGGGATCACCTCGGTCCGTGCGGCGGCCATCATCCCGGTGCCCGACGTCGCCGCGGCCGGCCCGGCGGGGCCGAGGCCCTTGCCCGCGGCCACCGAGCGGATCGCGGTGGCGAAGTCGGCGCCGTCGGCGAAGCGGTCGTGCGGGTCCTTGGCCAGCGCCCGGTCGATGAGCATCCGCACCGCCGGCGGGACGTCGCCGGGCAGCGGGGGAGGCTGGCGGTTGATGTGCGCCAGCGCGATGGCCACCTGCGAGGTGCCGTCGAAGGGCCGCCCGCCGGTGAGGCACTCGTAGCCGACGACGCCCAGGGAGTACACGTCGGAGGCCGCGGTGGTCTCCAGGCCCTGTGCCTGCTCGGGGGAGAGGTACTGCGCGGTGCCGACCACCATCCCGGTGCGGGTCAGCGGCGTGGCGTCGCGGGTGCGGGCGATGCCGAAGTCGGTCAGCTTCACCACGCCGTCGGGCCGGACGATGAGGTTGCCCGGCTTGATGTCGCGGTGGACCACCCCGGCGGCGTGCGCGGCCGACAGCCCGTCGGCGGCCTGCTCGAGCACGTGCAGCGTCCAGTCGACCGGCAGGTGACCCTCCTCGTGGAGGATCGTCACCAGCGGCTTGCCCTCGACGAGCTCCATGACGAGGAAGGCCAGGGTCTGGCCGGGACCGCCGGCCTCGGTCTCGCCGTAGTCGTAGACCGAGGCGATGTTCGGGTGCGACAGCGCCGCGGTGTGCCGCGCCTCGTTGCGGAACCGGGCGACGAAGCTCGGGTCGCCGGTGAACTCGCTGCGCAGCACCTTGGCCGCGACGACGCGGTCGAGGACGCGGTCGCGCGCCCGCCAGACCTCGCCCATGCCGCCCGTGGCGATCGGCTCGGTGATCTCGTAGCGGCCGGCCAGGATGGTGCCGGTGGACAGGGCCATCAGCCCCCCTGACCCTCGAGATAGGCCTGCATCACGTCACCGGCGATCGGCGCGGAGACGTCTCCGCCGGTACCCCCGCCGTTCGCCACGAACACCGCGACGGCGATCTGAGGGTCGTCGGCCGGGGCGAAACCGACGAACCAGTTGTGGTCGGGCACGTCCTCGGCGACCTGGGCCGTGCCGGTCTTGCCGGCCACCGCCACGCCGGGGATGCGGGCCGCGCGGCCGCTGCCGTTGGCCACGACGCTCTCCATCATCTGCTGCAGCTGGTCGGCGACCTCCGGCGTGACCGGCGAGGAGAACTCCTCCGGGTCCGACCGGTCGATCACGGTGAGGTCGGGGGCGCGCACCTGGTCGACGAGGTACGGGGTCATCAGCGTCCCGTCGTTGCCCACGGCCGCGGCGATCATCGCGGCCTGCAGCGGGGTCATCCGGACGTCGCGCTGGCCGATGGAGCTCTGGCCCAGCGCCGCCTCGCTCTCGATGTCGCCGATGCCGCTGCCGGCGACCTCCAGCGGGATCTCCATGCCCTCCCCGGTCATGCCGAACGCCTCGGCCATCTCCCGCACGCGGTCCTCGCCGAGGTCGATGCCCAGCTGGGCGAAGGCGGTGTTGCAGGAGATGGTCAGCGCGTCGAGCAGCGACTGCTCCTGGCTGCTGCTGCACGAGGACCCGTTGAAGTTCTCCAGCGTCGTGGAGGTGCCCGGCAGCGTGAGCAGGTCCGGAGCCGGGACGACGGTGTCGGGGGTGTACTCGCCGCTGGACAGTGCGGCCGCCGACACGATGACCTTGAAGACCGACCCGGGCGGGTAGTTGTCCTGGGTCGCCCGGTTCAGCCGCGGGTCGGTGTCCATGGCGCCGAGCTCCTCGGCGTAGGCGCGGATGGCGGCGGGGTCGTGGCTGGACAGCAGGCCCGGGTCGTAGGTCGGGGTGCTGGCCATCCCGAGCACCGCGCCGGTGGACGGGTCGAGCGCGACGACGGCGCCGGTGACCCCCTCGAGCCCGGCCATCGCGGTCTCCTGCACGGCGGCGTCGAGGGTCAGGACGACGTCGCCGCCGGCCGGGTCGCGGCCGGTGAACAGGTCGGCCAGCCGCCGGGTGAACAGCCGGGCGTCGGAGCCGGCGAGCACGTCGTTGGCGGCGCGCTCCATCTGCGCGCTGTTGTAGAGCAGCGAGTAGTAGCCGGTGACCGCGGCGTACGTCTCCCCCTGCGGGTACTGGCGCAGGTAGGTCAGGGTGTCCTGGGTGGGTGTCGACAGCGCCACCTCGGTGCCGTCGACGACGATCGAGCCGCGCTCGCGGGAGTACTCCTCGCTGAGCACGCGGGTGTTGCCGGAGTCCTCGCGCAGCTCGTCGGAGCGCACGACCTGGATGTAGTTGACGTTGACGATCAGCAGCGTGAACAGCACCAGCACGCTGATCGCCACCTTGCGCAGGGGCGCGTTCACCGCGACACCACCTCGGTGGGCGCCTCGCCGAAGGCGGCCCGGGGCGGGGCGGGCGGGGTCGCCGGGCGGCGGGCGGCGTCGCTGATCCGCACCAGGACGGCGACCAGCCCGAAGTTGGCCACCAGCGAGGACCCGCCGTAGGCGACGAACGGCGTCGTCAGGCCGGTGAGCGGCAGCAGGCCGGTGACGCCGCCGAGGACGACGAACAGCTGCCAGGCGACGGCGAAGGCCAGGCCGCCGGCCAGCAGCTTGCCGAACGCGTCGCGGACGATCAGCGACGTGCGCAGGCCGCGCTCGACGAGCACGAGGTAGATGACGATGACCGCGACCAGCCCGAACAGGCCGAGCTCCTCGCCGATCGCCGAGGCGATGAAGTCGCTCTTGGCCACCGGCACCTGGTCGGGGCGGCCCCCGCCGAGCCCGGCGCCGAACAGCCCGCCGGTGCCCAGCCCGAACAGCGACTGGACCAGCTGGTAGCCGCCCTCGTCGCGGTAGGCGAAGGGGTCGAGCCAGGTGTCGACGCGCACCTGCACGTGGCCGAACACCTGGTAGGCGAGGAACGCGCCGCCGGCGAACAGCGCCAGGCCGATGAGCAGCCAGCTGGCCCGCTCGGTGGCGACGTAGAGCATCACCACGAAGATCCCGAACAGCAGCAGCGAGCTGCCCAGGTCGCGCTCGAAGACCAGCACGAGGATCGACACGACCCAGACGGCGAGCACCGGGCCGAGGTCGCGGCCGCGCGGCAGCTCCAGGCCCACGACCCGGCGGCTGGCCAGCGCCAGCACGTCGCGCTTGTCGACCAGGTAGGCGGCGAAGAAGACGATCAGGCAGATCTTGGCGAACTCACCGGGCTGGATGCTGAAGCCGGCCACCCGGATCCAGATCTTGGCGCCGTACACCTCGGAGATCGACGCGGGGAGCACCGCGGGCAGCGCGAGCAGCACCAGGCCGACCAGGCCCAGGGTGTAGGCGAAGCGGGACAGCAGCCGGTGGTCGCGCAGCACCACGACGACGGCGACGAACAGCGCCACGCCCACGGTCGCCCACAGCAGCTGCACGGGGGCGTCCTCGCGGGTGGCCTCGCCGTCCTGCAGGCCGGCGAGGTCCAGCCGGTGGATCATCGTGAGCCCGAGGCCGGTGAGCACCGCGACGGCGGGGAGCAGCAGCGGGTCGGCGTACGGGGCGAACCGGCGGACGACGAGGTGGACGACCACCCAGAGCGCGGTGAACCAGCCACCGAAGGTGAACAGGTCCGCGCGCAGCGAGCCCGTGACCGTGACGTCGACGATGCACTGCGCCGCGAGCGTGATGAGGACGGCGAAGCCCAGCAGCGCCAGCTCGGTGTTGCGCCGCGTGGGCGGGACCGTCCCCGGGGCGGCGGCGCGCGGGTCGGTCGTGGGCCCGCCCATCACTCCGCCTCCCGGCAGTCCACTCCCGGCTCGGGCGACGAGGCCGGGGTGCCCGACGTCGGCGCGGCCTCGGTGCTGCTGCCCGGCCCCGGCGCGGTCGGCAGGGCCCCGGTGTCCGGGGAGGGCAGCCCGCCGTCAGGCAGCGGCGGCAGCGAGGTCCCGGCCGACGGGGGAGCGTCGGCCGGAGGGGTGGACGGTTTCGTGTCGCACGCCGGCAGGGTGGCGTCGTGCAGGTCGTCGACGATGCGCTGCGCGTCGCCGGCGTCACCGGCGTCGATGCCCTGCCGCACGCTGTTCTGGTCGTAGGAGCTCAGGTCGTCGAGGTGGATGTCGGTGACGTCGTCGACGCGGTAGAGGTCCAGGCCGAGCAGGTCGGTGTTGAAGCCGCGGTAGACCGCCACCCGGTCGCCGTCGTCGGCGGCCGCGACCCCGACGAACCAGTGGGTGAGCACCCACAGCCAGGTGGCGATCCCGCCGACCAGCAGGAGCAGCACCACCCCCCCAGCGACGAACAGCCGCCGCCGAGGGCGGCGGCGGTCGGGGGGAGCGGCTGCCGTGGAGGTGCTGGTCGGTGGAGGTGGCGCCGGCGGGGGGTCGGCCAGCGCGGCCCGGCCGGCCGCGGAGCGCGGGTCGACCTCGCGCTGGCCGCGGTTGTCGCCGGCCGCGCCGTCGACGACCGGCTCCATGGGGAAGCCGCTGCCGGAGTCCTCGACGACGTCGGCGACGATCACGGTGATGTTGTCCGGGCCGCCGCTGCGCAGCGCCAGCTCGACCAGCCGGTCGGCGGTCGACTGGGGGTCGGGGTCGCGGAGCGCCTCGGCCAGCGTCTCCTCGCTGACCACGCCGGACAGGCCGTCGGAGCACAGCAGGTAGCGGTCGCCGGCGCGCGCCTCGCGCATCGACAGGTCGGGGTCGACGTCCTGGCCGTTGAGCGCCCGCAGCAGCAGCGAGCGCTGCGGGTGGTGGTTGGCCTCCTCGGGCGTGATCCGCCCGTCGTCGATGAGGGTCTGCACGAACGTGTCGTCGTGGGTGATCTGGGTGAAGACGCCGTCGCGCAGCAGGTAGGCGCGGGAGTCGCCGACGTGGCAGAGCGCGAGCCGGCCGCCGGCGAAGAGGACGGCGGTGAGCGTGGTGCCCATGCCCTCGAGCTGCGGGGACTCGCGGATGACCTCGCGCAGGTGCTCGCTGCCGTCGAAGACCGCCTCGCGCAGCGCCTGCAGCATGTCGCCGCTCGGGGCGTCCTCGTCGAGGTGCTCCAGCGCCGCGATCACGACCTTGCTGGCGACGTCGCCGGCCGCGTGCCCGCCCATGCCGTCGGCGACGGCGAGCAGCCGGGGCCCGGCGTAGACCGAGTCCTGGTTGTTGCCGCGGACCAGACCCCGGTCGGAACGGGCGGCGTAGCGCAGCGCGAGACTCATCGGACCCTGCTCACGTCTGCTCTGCCGCTCCCCGTGGTCACCTGCGTCGTGCGTGGACTGGTCATGAGCGCAGCTCCATGGCGGTCTGGCCGATGCGGATCGGCTGGCCGGGAGCCACGAGCAGCGGGCCCTGGACCCGCTGCTGGTCGAGGTAGGTGCCGTTGGTCGAGCCGAGGTCCTCGACGTACCACTGCCCGCCCCGGTTGGTCAGCCGCGCGTGCCGCGAGCTGGCGAAGTCGTCGGTGAGCACGAGCGTCGAGTCGTCGGCGCGGCCGATGAGGATCGGCTGCTCGCCCAGGGTGATCTTCGTCCCGGTCAGCGGACCGGCGGTCACCACCAGTGTGCGCACGCCACGGCCGCGCTTGCGACCGGGGGCGGCCGCGCGCGGTGGCACCGATGCCACCCGCCCGGTCCGGCCGCCGAACAGGTCGGCCCGGACGACGCGGAAGGCCGCGAAGATGAACAGCCAGAGCAGCAGCAGGAACCCGAAGCGGAAGACCTGCAGGACGATCTCGGCGGTCACGGCCGGCCCCCGCCGCGTCGCCCCGTGCGTGCGAGCTCGCTCACGTGCCGTCCTGCCGGTACACCAGCACCGAGTGCCCGATGCGGATGACGTCGCCGTCGGACAGGGCCTGGCGGGTCACCCGGCGGCCGTTGACCAGGGTGCCGTTGGTCGAGCCGAGGTCCTCCACGACGGCGGTGCCGCTGTCGAGGACGACGTCGACGTGCTTGCGGCTGACGCCGGTGTCGGGCAGCCGGATGTCGGCGTCGGTGCCACGGCCGATGACGTTGCGGCCGGTGGTGAGCTCGTGGCGGGTGCCCGGCCCGTCGACGACGAGCACGTGGGTGAGGCCGGGCCTCGAGCCGGCGCGACCGACGACCGACGGGTGCTGCCGGCCGGTGTCGGTGGCCACCCGGCCGGGCAGCGGCGGCAGCGGCGGGACGCCACCCGAGCCGTGCAGCGGCGGTGCCGGGGGGACGGCGACGGCGTCGGCCCGCGAGCCCGGGTTCGCCGGGTCGGCGACGTGCGAGCTGACCTCGAAGACGCCGGTGGGGAGGTCGTCGGAGCGCTCGAGGCGGACCTGTACCGCGCCGAAGACCTGCCAGCCCTCGTCGTCGATGTGCTCGGACACCATGTCGGCGAGCTCGGTGGCCAGCTGGCCGGACCACTCGGCGAGGTTGTCGTAGTCGGTGGGGCCCAGCCGGACGTCGTAGACGTTGGGGGCCAGCACCCGGCCCTCGCCCATGACCGAGCGCTGCTCGTCGGCCTCCCGCTGCAGCGCCTTGGCGATCTCGGCAGGATGGACCTTGCCCTTGAAGATGCGCGCGAAGGCGAAGCCGACCATGCCCTCGAGCCGTCGCTCGAAGCGCTGCAGCACGCCCACAGTCGCTCCTCCACGCTCGCCCGGACAGGTGGCCCTCCGACTGATCCTAGCCGGGTGACCGCGTCGTGACCGGCCAGGAACACGGGTTCCCCGTGCCTGGCGCGGGACACCCGGGAGGACGACGGACCCCTGCGCCGGGCGCCGCCGGACGACTGCTAATGTGGCTCCTCGCCAGGGCAAGTGGCGGAATGGCAGACGCGCACGGTTCAGGTCCGTGTGTCCGAGAGGACGTGGGGGTTCAACTCCCCCCTTGCCCACCCAGAGACGAGCGGCCCCCGGGGATCCCGGGGGCCGTTCTGCGTGTCGGGGCGGGGTGCGGAGCCGCTCAGGCGGTGCCGGCGGTCTCCTGGAGGAACGCGGCGGAGTCGTAGTAGGTGCGCACGCCGGTGAGCAGGCCGTCGTCGGAGCCGTCGCCCTCGATGACGGTGACGCCGCGGTAGCTGAACGGCTTCCCGCTGCGCAGCGTGCCGCGCGACTCCCACTCCAGCGCGGCCGTCTTCTCGCCGACGGTGCTCGAGGTGAACGTCGTCTCCAGCTCGCCGAAGACGTGGCGGTAGTCCTCCCAGAACCGCTGGGCGCCGTCCCGCCCGCGGGCCTCGTGGTCGGAGTTGAGCTTGACCAGCTCGGCGTCGTCCCCGGTGAGGTCGACGAGCGGCTGCGGGTCGGACTCGGCGTCGAGGTGGTGCAGCGCTGCGGTGAAGCGCTCGGTCAGGTTGTGCACGGGGGTCCTCCCGGGACGTCGTCTGCGGTCCCCGGCACCTACCCGGCCGATCGCGGACGCACCCGCACCGGAACTCAGACGGACAGCCGCTGCGGGTCGGTGCCCTGCGCCCGGCGCTCGCCGATCGTGCGCGCCAGCAGCACCACGCCCCAGGGGCCGATGACCCAGACCGGCCAGGGGTACTGCAGGTCCCCGGTGGCCAGCATCGAGACCAGCCAGATGCCGACGACGATCACAGCGGTGGTGGCCCACCCGGTCCACGCGCCGCGCAGGTCGGGGCCCCAGGCGCCGTGCCAGGCCCCGCCGTACACGGCGCAGGCGGCGTTCGAGCGGGCCGGCTCCTGGCCGGCGGCCTCCCGGCGGGCCGGGAGCGGCAGGTCGGCGGTGAGCTCGGCCAGCTCGCCGTAGGTGCGGGCGGCGTGGGCGCGCGCCGAGCGGTCCTCGTACTCGGCCAGCGTCAGCCGGCCGTCGGCCAGGGACTCGTCCAGGCGGGTCACGACGGCGGTGCGGTCGGTGTCGGCGGCGAGCAGGTGCGGCTCGGGCATCTCGGGCTCCTCGTCAGGCGGTGTGCACCGAGTCTTTCCCGCGGCCGGGCCCACCACCATTGACAGACGTCACCGATCCCCCGTGCGTCCTGCACGCCGGGCCGGCTCAGCCGTTGGCCGGTGTGGCCTCCCTGGCCAGGTGCTTGCCGATGACCATCCGCTGGATCTGGTTGGTCCCCTCGAAGATCTGCATGACCTTCGCCTCGCGCATGTAGCGCTCGGCGGGGTGGTCGCGGGTGTAGCCGGCGCCGCCGAGCACCTGGACGGCGTCGGTGGTCACCCTCATGGCGGCGTCGGTGGCCACGAGCTTGGCGATGCTGGCCTGGCGGGAGTAGGGCTTGCCGGCGTCCTTGCGGCGGGCGGCGACCAGGTAGGTGGCGCGGGCGGACTCCACGGCGGCGGCCATGTCGGCCAGCAGGAACGCCACGCCCTGGTGGTCGACGATGCGCCGGCCGAAGGCCTCCCGCTCGAGGGCGTAGGCGACGGCGACGTCGAGGGCGGACTGCGCCAGCCCGACGGCCACCGCGCTGACCCCGAGCCGGCCGGAGTCGAGTGCCGACAGTGCGATGGCCAGGCCGCGGCCGGACTCGCCGACCATCCGGCCGGCCGGCACCGCGACGTCGTCGAGGCGCATGGCCGCCGTCGTGGAGCCGGTGAGGCCCATCTTCTGCTCGGGCGGCGCGGCGCTGAACCCGGCCAGGTCGGGGGTGAGGTGGAAGCAGGAGATGGCGTTCGGGCCGTCGTCGGGGGTGCGCAGGAAGGTCGAGTAGAAGTCGGCGTGCCCGCCGTGGGTGACCCACGCCTTCTCGCCGGTGGCCGTCCACCCGTCGTCGGTGGTCTTGGCGCTCGCGCGCATGGCGGCGGGGTCGGAGCCGGCGTGCGCCTCGGACAGGCAGTAGGCGCCGAGCAGGCGCCCGCCGACCATCTCGGGCAGCCACTGCTGGCGCTGCTCGGGGGTGCCGAAGCGGTCGACCGGTCCGCAGGCCAGCGTGTGCACGCTGACGCCGAGCGCGACGCTGGCCCACCGCATGGCCAGCTCCTCGACCACCTGCAGGTAGACGGCGTACGGCTGGCCGCCGCCGCCGACGTCCTCGCCGAAGGGCAGCCCGAGCAGGCCGGCCTCGCCGAGGAGGGCGAACACCTCGCGAGGGAAGCGCTCCTCGCGCTCGTACGCGGCCGCCTTCGGCGCCAGCTCGGCGTTGGCGATCTCGCGGGTGAGCGCGACGAGGTCGACGGCCTCCCGGGTGGGCAGCTCTCGGTCGACGGCCACGGGGATCCCCCTCATCGCAGGTGCTCTGTCACGCTCGGCAGTACCGGCGACGATACGCCGGTACTGTCCGGCGTCCAGGCGCATGCTGGCCGGCCGGGAGGTGCCGTGACGACGACGGAGATCGCGGGGAGCGGCGAGCGCCGGCTGACCGCGCGCCAGGCCCAGCTCCTCGACCAGCTCACCGAGGTGTTCCTCGCCGAGGGCTTCGCCGGCTTCACGCTCGAGGACCTCGCCGTCCGGCTGCACTGCTCGAAGACGACGCTGTACGCGCTGGCCGACAGCAAGGAGCAGCTCGCCGTCCGGGTGGTGCGGCACTTCTTCCGCCGCGCGACGGCCGCCGTCGAGGCGCGGACCGCGGGTGAGACCGACCCGGCGCGGCGGGTGACCGCCTACCTCGAGGCCGTCGCCGTCGAGCTGACGCCGGCGTCCCGGGCCTTCCACCGGGACCTGGAGGCCTTCCCGCCGGGCCGGGCCGTCTACGAGCACAACACCGCGGCCGCCGCCGAGCGGGTCACCGCCATGATCGCCGAGGGCGTCGCGGCCGGCCGGTTCCGCGAGGTGCACCCGGGGCTCGTGGCCGACACGGTGACCACGCTGATGTCCCGCATCGGCCGCGGGGACACCGCCCGCGCCACCGGCCTGGACGACGCCACCGCCTACCGAGAGCTGGCCGCGCTGCTGCTGCACGGGATCAGCCGGTGAGGATCGCCGCGGCGTCGTGGGACGACGAGGAGGTGCAGCGGCTGACCGCCGCGCAGCAGGCCGAGCTGCGGGCCCGCTACGCCGGCGACACCGAGCCGGGGACGCCGCCGTCGGCCGCCGACGTGAGCGTGGTGCTGGTCGCCCGCGACCCGGCCGGGACGGCGGTCGGGTGCGGGGCGCTGCGGACCCTGGGCGCCGGTGCCGCCGAGGTCGAGCGCATGTACGTGGTGCCGGAGGCGCGGGCGGGGCGTGTCGAAGCTGCTGCTCGCCGGGCTGGAGGACGCGGCCCGGACGCGGGGGTGGACCGTGCTGCGGCTGGAGACCGGCCCGCGCCAGCCGGAGGCGATCGCGCTGTACGAGCGCGCCGGCTACCGGTCGATCCCCGCGTTCGGCGGCTACGTCGACGAGCCCGACGCCGGGTGCTCGCTGTACTACGAGCGGGTCCTCGGCCCGGCCTGACCCGTCAGGCGGAGAGGGCGTCGTCCTCCTCGTCGGGCAGCGTCCACGCCAGGTGCCAGTAGGGCAGCAGCCCGGAGGCGAACCAGAGCAGGAAGCCGAGGCAGAGCGCCAGGACGGTGTGCCCGGTGCCGGAGGCGAGGGCGATGCCTCCCGCCCAGGCGGCGAAGGTCAGCGCGGTCATCGGCCACCCGACGCTGCTGTGGGAGTGCTCGCGCAGGCCCTCCTGGTGCTCGTCGAGGGAGTGGCGCCCGCGGTCGAACACCCCGCGGATGCCGAGGTTGAGCAGCGAGTGCAGCGGGATGAACAGCAGCATCCCGGCCGACCAGGCGAGGAAGTAGGCGGTGGTCCAGCCGTCGTCGGTGAGGGCCTGGACGAGCGTGGCGACGGCGAGGGCACCCAGGAGGGCCGCCTCGGCGAGCACCGCCCGCACCCGGACCCGGTGGGTGCGGGTCCACGCGTAGCGGCCGTCCTCGAACGTGCGGGCGAGGAACGTCTGGTCGGGTGAGGTGGTCATGGCGTCCTCCGGGTGAGCTCGGAGCCGATCGCGGGCAGCGGGTCGAGGGAGAAGACCGCTTCGACCGGGAGGTCGAAGAAGCGGGCGATGCGCAGGGCCAGTGCCAGCGACGGGCTGTACTCGCCGCGCTCGAGGTAGCCGACCGTCTGCGGGTGGACCCCGACACCGTCGGCGAGCTCCTTGCGGCTGACCCGGCGCTCCGCCCGGAGCACGGCGATCCGGTCGTGGACCCGGTCGGCCTCTCCTCGTGGCTGACGACCCATGCCGCGCTTTGTAGCATTATTGCTACGGGTGGTGCAAGGAGTAGGACGAGGGGACGGCCGTGCGGAGCACCGGCGGGTCAGGCCGCAGGGACCAGTGCCGCGGGAGTGGTGATCTGTGACCCGTCGGGTCGCCAGGTGTGCCATCGACCGTCGGGTCGTCGTTCGACGCGGAAGCCGTGGTGGACCTGGGTGTGGTGGCGTTCGCACAGCAGGGCTGGGTTCTGCAGCGACGTCTGGCCGCCGTCGATCCGGTGCACGAGGTGGTGGACGTCGGCCCACCAGGTGGGGGCGGCGCAGCCGGTGAACACGCAGCCGCCGTCGCGCAGTTCGACCGCGCGGCGCAGGTGGCGGTCGGCGAGGCGGTGTTCGCGGCCGAGGTCCAGCGGCACGCCGTCGGGGCCGACCACGACGCGGGAGACGGTGCCGTCGCAGGCCGGCCAGCGAGCGCGGGCGGCGGAGAGGACCGCGCCGGAGCCGAGGGTGGCGGCGTTCCTGCCGGTGGCGGGGTCGTCGAGGTCGTCGGGGTCGTCGAGGTCGATGCGGGCCGCGACGTGCGGCTCGACCGTCCGCAGCGTCGGCAGGCCGCCCGCGGCCAGCGCGTCGTCGCCCACAGGCTGTCGTCGGCGTGCCGCGCCAGTGTGAGCGACCGCTGCTCGGTCGGATCGGGTTCCGGGCCGTCGGGGTCGAGGTCGTCCAGGGGGCGCTGCACCACCTGCACCAGGTCGCCGTGCGGCTGCTCGATCGCGACCTGGGTGGACACCGCGTCGATCACCGCCAGGTGCACACCGGCCGCCGGTCGCCGCGGCGTCACCGCCCGCGCCGCCTCGGCCACCTGCGCCGCCGACACCAGCCCGGCGTCGTGCGCCTCGCCCAACGCGGGCAGGTGCTCCGGCACCGGCCGTTGCCCACCAGCCGGGAGGCCTCGGCCGGCGAGAGCCGGCAGTGCCCGCGCAGCCAGGAGGCCATCGACCTCTGTCCGTCGCGCTCGGGCGCCTGGGACAACTCCGCAGCGCGCACGGAACGCGCCAGCCGGGCGTCGATCCGGTTGCGCTCGGCGACCAGCGCGGCGACGGCGTGGAGGACGTCGCCGCCGACCAGGTCACCCGAACACACGTACGAGGTCTCCCGCCGAGGATGCGCCCCCGCGACCTGGATCCGCAGCTCAGAACGCTGTCCCCGGATCCAGGAGGGACCTCGACGCCGCCAGACGGTCGCCGGTCGCGAGCGGCCGGTCCGCGGAGGACACGGCCCGCGCCGCTGGGCTGTGCCGCCTCGTCTGTGGTGGGGTGGGCCGGTGAGCGTCCCGCCCATGACCGCCTGGCCGTCCACCGAGCCGGCGGAGGTGGAGCTGGTCAGCGGCGGCGCCCGCCTCGCCGTCGACCTGCGCGGGGGAGGGCTGCGGGCCCTGACCGTCGGCGGCTGGGAGGTCCTCGACGGCTATCCCGCCGGCACGGTGCCCGCCGGGCGGCGCGGAGGCGTCCTGCTGCCCTGGCCCAACCGGCTCCGCGACGGGCAGTGGGCCTGGGAGGGCCGGCAGCTGCAGCTCGACGTCGCCGGACCCGGCAAGCCCGCCGCGCACGGCCTGGTCACCTGGCAGTCGTGGTCGGTGCTCGCCCGCCACGCGGACGCGGTCACGGTGGGCACCGTCGTCGAGGCACGGCCGGGCTATCCCTTCCGCCTGGCGGCGGCCGTCGACTCCGCCCTCGCACCCGGCCGGCTCACCGTCACCGTCCGGGTCCGCAACGCCGGCGACCGGCCCGCCCCCTTCGGCGTCGGCATGCACCCCTACCTCTCCGTCGGCGCTCATCAGGACGGCGGCATCGGCGACGCCGAGCTCACCGTCCCGGCGCGCACCGCCCTCGACCTCGACGGCGGCCTGCCCACCGGCACCCGCCGGCCCTTCGACGGCGCCGTCGGCCGGATCGGCGAGCGCGCCCTCGACGACGCCGTCACCGACCTCGAGCGTGACGACGACGGCTGGGCGCGCGTCCGGCTGCGCGGCGCCGCCGGGGCGCTGGAGCTCGCCGTCGACCGCTCCTGGCCGTGGCTGCAGGTCTACAGCGGCGACACGCTCCCGGAGGGGCAGCGGCGCCGCAGCCTCGCCGTCGAGCCGATGACCTGCCCGCCCAACGCGCTGGCCGACGGCGTCGACCTCGTCGTCCTCGACCCCGGCCAGAGCTGGGCGGGGACGTGGACGCTCTCGTGGACCGCGGGGGCCTGAGGTGCACGTCCAGGAGCTGTGGCGCTACCCGGTGAAGTCGCTGCAGGGCGAGCGGGTCGACGTCGCCGACGTCGGCCCCGAGGGCCTGGCCGGCGACCGCCGGTGGGCGCTGTTCGATGCGTCCACCGGCCACGGCCTCACCGCCCGCCGCCTGCCGGACCTGCTCTTCGCCTCCGGCCGGCTGCGCGCCGACGGCCGCGCGGAGGTGGTCCTCCCCGACGGCACGGTCACCGGCGACGACGCCGTCCTGTCCGACTGGCTGGGGCAGGCCGTGGCCCTCCGCGCGGCCGCGGACGTCCAGGGGCCGCGGCAGTACCTGGACCCGGTCGACGACGAGGACGGCGGGCCCTGGGACGCCTGGGAGGGGGCGTCCGGCTCGTTCCACGACAGCTCGCGCATCCGCGTCTCGCTGGTCTCCACCGGCACCCTCGGCACCTGGGACCGGCGGCGGTTCCGCGCCAACGTGCTGCTGACCGGGGAGGGCGAGGACGACCTGGTCGGGTCGGCCGTCCGGCTGGGGACGGCGGTGCTCGACGTCGTCAAGCCGGTCAGCCGCTGCGTCATGGTCACCCGCCCGCAGCCCGGCGGCATCGGCCGCGACAACGGCGTCCTCAGGACCATCCACCGGGAGCGCGGCGGCGCGCTGGCCGTCGGCGCCCTGGTGCCGGTGCCCGGCCGGGTGGCGGTCGGCGACGCGCTCGAGCGGCTCTGAGGGCACCATCGGGGTCGTGCGCACCGTCGAACTGCGCCCCGGCGAGGAGTCCATCCGCCTCGGGCAGCTGCTCAAGCTCGTCGACGCCGTCCCGACCGGCGCCCAGGTGAAGGACGTGCTGGTCACCGGCGACGTCCGGGTCAACGGGGAGCCGGAGGACCGCCGCGGCCGGCAGGTGCGCCGGGGCGACGTCGTCACGATCGCCGGTGCCGACGACGTGCGTGTCGCGTGACGGCCTCGGCGGGTTCCACGTGGAACGAGGACCGGATCCCCTTCACGGTGCCGCGCTGGCCGGAGGCCGCTCTCGCCGGGCCGGACTTCGACGCGATCCGTGCGGAGTTCGACGTCCCCGAGGACTTCCCGCCCGACGTGCTCGCCGAGGCCGAGCGGGTCGCGGCGGACCTGCCGCTGCCCGACCTCGACGCCACCGACCTGCCGCTGGTCACCGTCGACCCGCCGGGCAGCCGTGACCTCGACCAGGCCGTGCACCTCGCCCGGGAGGACGGCGGCTACGTCGTCCGCTACGCGATCGCCGACGTCGGCGCGGTGGTGGCGCTCGGGAGCGCGCTCGACGCCGAGGCCCGGCGCCGGGGCCAGACCCTCTACAGCCCCGACCGGCGCACGCCGCTGCACCCGCCGGTCCTGAGCGAGGGCGCGGCCAGCCTGCTGCCCGGCGAGGTCCGCGCCGCCGCGCTGTGGACCATCCGGCTCGACGCGGACGGCGGGGTGCGGGCGGTCGACCTGCGCCGCGCCCGCGTCCGCAGCCGCGCCCAGCTCGCCTACCCCGACGTCCAGGCGCAGGCCGACGGCGGCGCCCTGCCCGACCCGGTCGCCCTGCTGCCCGAGGTCGGCCGGCTGCTCGAGCAGGGCGCGGCCGCCCGCGGCGCGATCGAGCTGGGCACTCCCGAGCAGCAGGTGGTGCACGGTCCCGACGGCGGCTGGACGCTGGTCGCCCGCGCCGACCTCCCGGTCGAGGGGTGGAACGCGCAGATCTCGCTGCTCACCGGCCGGGTCGCGGCCCGGCTCATGCTCGACGGCGGCGTCGGCGTGCTGCGCACCCTGCCGCCGGCCCGCCCGGAGGACGTCGAGCGGCTGCGCCGGCTGGCCCCCGCGCTCGGGGTCGACTGGCCGGCCGGGGCCGGGGCGGGGCAGGTGCTCGCCGGCCTCGACGTCGCCGACCCCCGCTCCGCGGCGTTCCTGGAGGAGGCCGTCGCCCTGCTGAGGGGCGCCGCCTACACCCCGTTCGACGGCGCCCCGCCGGAGCAGAGCGGCCACGCCGGGGTGGGCTCGACGTACGCGCACGTCACCGCGCCGCTGCGCCGGCTGGTCGACCGCTTCGCCACGGAGGTCTGCCTCGCGCTGGCCGCCGGCCGCGAGCCCGACCCCGCGCTGCGCGCCGTCCTGCCGGAGCTGCCCGGGCTCATGGCCGCCTCCGACCGGCGCACCCGGTCGGTCGAGCGGGCCGCCGTCGACGCCACCGAGGCGTGGCTGCTGGCCGGCCGCGAGGGGGCGCTGTTCGACGCCGTCGTGGTCGACGCCGACGGCGATCGCGGCACCGTCGTCCTCCCCGAGCCGGCGATCCGCGCCCGCTGCGCCGGCACCGCGCTGGAGCCCGGCTCCCGCGTGCGGGTGCGGCTCACCGAGGCCGACGTCGCCCGCCGGTCGGTGCGGTTCGAGGTGGCCGGCGCGTGAGCGGGGAGCCGTACCTCGCCGAGCGCCTGCAGGGCTTCGGGACGACGGTGTTCGCCGAGATGAGCGCCCTGGCGGTGGCCACCGGCTCGATCAACCTCGGCCAGGGCTTCCCCGACACCCCCGGGCCGGCCGAGGTCCTCGACGTCGCCCGCGCCGCGATCGGCACGATGGCCGACCAGTACCCGCCCGGCCCCGGCACCCCGGAGCTCCGGGCGGCGATCGCCGCGCACGTCGAGCGCTTCCGCGGCCTGACCTACGACCCGGACACCGAGGTGCTGGTCACCGCCGGCGCCACCGAGGCGCTCAGCGCCGCGATGCTCGCGCTGGTCGAGCCCGGTGACGAGGTGGTCGTCTTCGAGCCGGTCTACGACAGCTACGCCGCGGCCGTGGCGATGGCCGGCGGCGTCCTCCGCCCGGTGCCGCTCACCCCGCCGCCGGCCGACCCGGGAGGCGCGGCCTGGACGTTCGACCCGGCCGACCTGCGCGCGGCCGTCACCCCGCGGGCGAGGCTGCTGCTGCTCAACACCCCGCACAACCCCACCGGCAAGGTCTTCCGCCGCGCCGAGCTGGACCTGGTGGCCGAGGTGGTCCTCGAGGCCGGTCTGCTGCTGGTCACCGACGAGGTCTACGAGCACCTGGTCTTCGACGGCGCGGCGCACGTCTCGCCGGCCACGCTGCCCGGACTGCGCGACCGGACGCTGGTGGTCGGCAGCGGCGGCAAGACGTTCAGCACCACCGGCTGGAAGGTCGGCTGGACCTGCGGGCCCGCGCCGCTGGTGGCCGCCGTCCGCACCGCCAAGCAGTTCCTCACCTACGTCAACGCCGGGCCGTTGCAGCCGGCGGTCGCCGCGGGCCTGGCCCTGCCGGACGCCTACTTCACCGGGATCGCCCGGGACCTGCAGCGGCGCCGCGACGTCCTGGTGGCGGGGCTGCGCGCGGCCGGCCTCCCCACGATCAGCCCGGAGGCCACCTACTTCGCGACGGTCGACGTCCGCGGGGTGCAGCCCGACGGCGACGGCCTGGCGTTCTGCCGCGCGCTGCCGGAGCGGGCCGGCGTGGTCGCGGTCCCGGCGGGGGTCTTCTGGACGGCGGGGCACGCGCACCTGGGCCGCCACCTCGTCCGGTTCGCCTTCTGCAAGCGCGACGAGGTGCTCGACGAGGCGGTCGCCCGCCTGGGGAGGATGGCGGCATGAGGTTCGGCGTGGTCCAGCACGACATCGTCTGGGAGGACCGGGAGGCCAACTACGCCCGGCTGGCGCCCCAGGTGGCCCGCGCGGCCGCCGCGGGAGCGGGGTTCGTGCTGCTCAGCGAGACGTTCTCGACCGGCTTCTCCATGACGCCGGGCATCGGGGAGCCCGAGGACGGCCCGTCGGCGGCCTTCCTGCGAGAGCAGGCCGCCGCGCACGGCGTGTGGGTGGCCGGCACCTGCCCGGAGATCGCGCCCGGTGCGGACCTGCCCTACAACTCCTTCGTCCTCGCCGGCCCCGACGGCACGGTGCACCGCTACCGCAAGCTGCACCCGTTCACCCACGGCGGCGAGGCTGAGCGCTACCGCGCCGGTGACGGCCCGGTGACGGTGACGATCGGCGGCCTGCGGGTCACCCCGTTCACCTGCTACGACCTGCGCTTCGCCGACGTCTTCTGGGCCGCCGCGCAGACCACGGACGTCTACCTGGTGACGGCGAACTGGCCCTCGACCCGCCGGCACCACTGGACGACGCTGCTGCGGGCGCGCGCCATCGAGAACCAGGCCTACGTGGTGGCCTGCAACCGGGTGGGCACCGGCGGCGACGGCCTGCACCACGCCGGCGACAGCCGGGTGGTCGACCCGATGGGCGAGGTGCTGGCCGCCGCCGCGGGTGGCGAGACGCTCGTGCTGGCCGACGTCGACGCCGCCGAGGTCACCGCCACCCGCGACCGGTTCGCCTTCCTCGCGGACCGCAGGGGCTAGCGGACCTGCGGGGACGTCGCCTGCGGGGACGTCGCCTGCGGGGACGTCGCCTGCGGGGAAGTCGCCTGCGGGGAAGTCGTCTGGTCGACGACGATCTGCTCCCGCTGCACCTGCTCGGTGATCCGCTCCTGGCCCTGCACGACCTCCGTGGTCAGCCGCACCCGCTCGACCGGCACGACCTCGACCGACACCACCGGGCGCTCGGCGTGCAGCACGATCTCCGCGGGCAGCCCGCCCGGGCCCGTGCCACCCGCCTGCACCGTCCCTCCCGTGGCGCCGTCCTGCAGCGTCCCGGTCCCGGCCTCGTACCCACCGCGGGCGGGGGACAGGGACTCACCGGGCACGTCGGGAGCGTCGAGCGGCACGTGCTCCACGCGGATCTCCTCGCGCCGGATCGGCACGGTCACCTGCACCTCCTCGGTGACCACGTACTTGACCAGCCGCACCCGCGTGGCCGCGACCTGCTCGGTCCCGACCCGCAGCCGCTCCTCGCTGCGGGTCATGGCGCCGTCGGTGGGGGTGGTGTCGGGCACGGCGTGCCGCGCCGCGCCCTCCGCGACGGGCGGTGGGGCGGCCTGCTCGGTGGTGGTGCGCATGCCGGCGGCCGGCACCGGGACGGGCCGGGTGCCCGCGTCGGCCACCGCCGTCTCCCCGCCCGCCGCAAAGGCGCTGCTGTCCGGGGCCCCACCCACGGGAGCGCCGGTCTGCGGAGCGCCGGCCTGCGTGCCGCCCGTCAGCCCGTAGTGCTCGCGCAGCGCGGTCTCCTCCTCGGGCCCGAGGTGGTCGCCGCCGGTGACGGGGGCGTGCTTCACGGTCTCCTTGTGCACCGGCACGGTGAGGACGCCGTCGTCGAAGGTGGCCTGCGTGGCCGGGACGATGGAGTGCTTCGTGCCGAACAGCCCGGTGCTCACGGCCACCCAGGTCGGTGCGCCGGTGCGGTCGTCGACGAAGAAGCTCTCGACGGTGCCGATCTTCTCGCCGTCGGGCCCCTGGACCGTGCTCCCGATCGCCGCGGACAGGTCTCGCTCGCTCAACACGCTGCTCGCCTCCTCCGTCGACGCCACGGTCTGGCGTCTTCCGCCGGGGAGTGCCCGGTCCGGAGTGCCGCGACACCCCTGGCACGCCTACGGTCGATCCCGACGATCACGACGAGGAGGCCGACGTGGGCAGCGGACAGATCGAGGTCGAGCGCAAGTTCGAGGCCGGACCGGACGTCGTCCTGCCCGACCTGACGACCGTGGACGGCGTGACGTCGGTCGGGGGCCCGGTCACCCACGAGCTCGACGCCACCTACTACGACACCCCGGACCTGCGTCTGGCCCGCTCCCGGATCACCCTGCGCCGGCGCACCGGCGGCACCGACGCCGGCTGGCACCTCAAGCTGCCGACCGCCGTCGCCGGCTCCCGCCGGGAGCTGCACGCGCCGCTGGGCACCCGGCGCACGCTCGTGCCCCGCGCGGTCACCGAGCCGGTGACCGCCGTGCTCCGCGGCGTCCGGCCGGGACCGGTGGCCACCCTGCAGACGACGCGGCAGGTCACCCACCTGCTCGGCGACGGCGGCACGGTGCTCGCCGAGGTCGCCGTGGACACGGTGACCGGTACGGCGCTGGCGCCCGACCCCGAGACCCCCGCGACCGTCACGACCTGGCGCGAGATCGAGGTGGAGCTCGTCGAGGGGGACGAGGCGCTGCTCGACGGCGTCACCGCGGCCCTGGCCGGCGTCGGCATCCGCCCCTCCGACGTGCCCTCCAAGCTCACCCGCGTGCTCGCCGACCGGCTGGCGGCGGTGACCCCGGTGCCCGCCGCCCCGCCCGCCGCGGACGCGGGTGCGCAGGGCGGGAAGAAGGGCAGGAAGGGCAGGAGGAAGCAGGCGGAGGCCTCCGGGCCGACCGCCGCCGCGGCCGTGCTCGGCGCCCTGCGCAACCAGGTCCGGGCGCTGCAGACCGCCGACATCGGCGTCCGCACCGGCGACCCCGAGGGCGTGCACGACCTGCGCGTGGCCTGCCGCCGGCTGCGCAGCATCCTCGCCGCGTTCCGGTCCGTCCTCGACCGCACCGCCACCGACCCCGTGCGCGACGAGCTGCAGTGGATCGGCGCCGCGCTCTCCGGCGCCCGCGACGGCGAGGTGGCCCTCGAGCACCTGAAGTCCGTCGTGGCCGCCCAGCCGGTCGTGCTGGTCCGCGGCCCGGTGGCCGCACGGCTGCAGCAGACCGAGGTCGCCGACGTCGAGCGGGGCCGCAAGGCGGCGGTGCGGGCGCTGTCGGACAAGCGGCACCTGGCGCTGCTCGACACGCTCGACGCCCTGCTGACCGACCCGCCGCTGGCCGGAGCCGCCGGTGAGCCCGCGCGCACCGTCCTCGCCGACGCCGTCAAGCGCAGCGGGAAGCGGCTGCAGGCGCGCATCGACGAGTCACGGGCGCACGAGGCCGACGACCCGGGCGCCCACGAGGAGGAGTCCGAGCACGCCCTGCACGAGGTGCGGAAGGCGGCCAAGCGGGTCCGGTACACCGCCGAGGTGGCCGCGTCGCTGCTCGGGGCGCCGGCCGAGGCCCTGGTGGCCTGCATGAAGGAGGTGCAGGACGTGCTCGGCGAGGCCCAGGACACCGTCGTCGCCCGGCAGTGGTGCGTGCGGCTGGCCACCGCCGCCGTCGGGGCGGGGGAGGACACGTTCACCTACGGCCGGCTGCACGCGCTGGAGGAGATGCGCGCCGAGCACGCCGACCAGCGCTTCTGGGCGCTCGAGCCCACCCTGCGTGCCGCGGTGAAGGCGGCCGCGAGGGCCTGACCGGGCGTACCGGCCGGCCCGGACGGGAACGTCCGGGCCGGGCCGAACGTCTCCCCTGACCGGGGCCGTCCCCGCCTCCACACCCCCGAGCCGGAACGAGGCCCGTCCTGTCCCTGATCGCGCTGCTGGGTTTCGGCACGGTCGTCCTGGTCGCCCTGCTGGTGCTCCACGGCTACCTCTGGTGGCGCCTGGTCCGCGGCACCACCCGGCCGGGACGGGCGCGGCGGCTGCTCACCTGGCTCACCGTCGTCCTGCTCCTGCTGCCCGCCGCCGCGGTGCTGCTGCGCCGCACCCTGTCCCTGGAGGCACAGGAGCCCCTGGCCTGGGTGGGCTTCACCTGGCTCGGCATCGCCTTCTACGCCTTCCTCACGCTGCTCGCCCTCGAGCCGGTGCGGCTGCTGCTGCGCCGGTGGTCCCGCCATGACGACGCAGTGGGAAGCCGCCCTGCGGGGCGTTCCGCCGGATGGGGCCCGGAGGCCTCCGCGAGGGAGGACGGGAGCGGCTCCACGCTGCTGGGGGACGGCACCGGGCCGCGGCGCGATCCGGAGGATCGCGTCGTCGTCGACCCCGCCCGGCGCCTGTTCCTCGCCCGCTCCCTCGCGGTCACTGCCGGCGCGGTGGCGCTCGGCACGGCGGGCACCGGCCTCTACCTGGCCAACTCCGCCCCGGTCGTGCGGCGCGTGCCGATCACCCTGCCCCGGCTGGACCCGGCCCTCGACGGGCTGCGCATCGTCACCTTCTCCGACGGCCACCTCTCGGCCACCTACGGCGGGCGGCGCTTCGAGCGGCTGGTCGAGACGGTGAACGCCCAGCGTCCCGACGTCGTCGCGATCGTCGGCGACCTGGTCGACGGCGAGGTCGACGAGCTCCGCGAGGAGGTGGCCCCGTTGGCGGACCTGGTGAGCGATCAGGGCGTCTACTTCGTCACCGGCAACCACGAGTACTTCGTCGACACCACCGCGTGGCTGCGGCACCTGTCCAGCCTCGGCGTCGACGTGCTGCGCAACGAGCGGGTCCCGATCACCCGCGGCGGCGCCTCCTTCGACCTCGCCGGCGTCGACGACCGCACCGCGGCGTCCTCCGGCCTCCCGGGCCACGGTGCGAGCGTCGACGCCGCCCTCGACGGCCGCGACGACGCCGTCCCGGTGGTGCTGATGGCCCACCAGCCGGTGCAGGTCGAGCAGGCGCGGGCCGCCGGGGTGGACCTGCAGCTGTCCGGTCACACGCACGGCGGGCAGCTGTGGCCCTTCGACTACGCCATCCGGCTCGACCAGCCCGCCGTCGAGGGGCTGTCCCGGCACGGCGACACGCAGCTCTACGTCACCTCCGGCGCCGGCTACTGGGGTCCGCCGATGCGGATCGGCGCCCGCCCGGAGGTCACCGTGGTGGAACTCCGGGCACCGCGCGGGTGAACGCGAGAGACGTCTCATACGACATGACGTCCGCAGACGTCTTCCCCCGCCTAGGCTGGCGGCCGTGACGGCAGCGACGGCGGGACCGAAGTACCTCTCGGTCCGGGAACACCTCCGCCGCCGCGTGGCCGCGATGCCGGAGGGCGCCCTGCTGCCCCCCGAGCCCACGCTGTGCGCGGAGTACGGCGTCAGCCGGATCACCCTGCGCCGCGCCGTCGACGGGCTGGTCGCCGACGGCCACCTCGTCCGCGAGCAGGGCCGGGGCACCTACGTCACCCGGCCGGCCATCCGGCACGAGTACCGCGAGAGCTTCGTCCACCGCATCGCCGGCTGGAGCTCGGTGATGGCCGAGCAGGGCGCGCAGGTGGGCACCGCGGTCCTGCAGCAGCGGGTGGTCCCCGCGCCCGCGACGGTCGCCGCCGAGCTCTCCCTCGACGTCGCCGAGGACGTCGTCGAGCTCGAGCGGCTCCGCAGCGTCGACGGCGCGCCCAACCACGTCGCGCACAGCTTCCTGCCCGCGGAGCGCTACCCGCGGGCCGCCGAGGAGGACTTCAGCGAGGGCTCGCTGTACGACTTCCTCCGGCGGGAGTACGGCGCCGACCTCGCGCACGCCCGCATCGTCGTCGACGTCGGCACCGCCGCGCCCGACGAGGCCGACCTGCTGCGGATCCCCGCCGGCTCCCCGCTGCTCGTCGTCCGCACCACCGTGCGCGACAGCGCGGGGAACCCGCTGGTGCACAGCTTCTCCCGGCTGCGGCCCGACGTGAGCCAGGTCGAGTTCGAGGTCTCGGTCACCGGCCGCTGAGCGGTGCCGGCCGGCGCTGCAGGTCCAGCACCATCCGCACGAAGCCGGCCCGCTCGACGGCGTGGGCGAGCAGCTCGTCGGTGACCGGTGCCCCCAGGTGGTCCAGCGGCAGGCTGGTGCACGGGTACCGGATGAGCGCCGCGGCGACCGCGGCGCGGTACAGCCGGTCGGCGGGCACCTCGAGCCCCTCGGCCGCCAGCCCGTCGGCGTGGGCGGCGACGGCGGCCTCGAGCAGCTCGGGCACCTCGTCGGCCGGCGCGGTCCCGGCCTCGGCCCGGCCGAAGACCAGCGGGACGACGTCGAACCCGGCCGGCGCCGGCGTGGCGGTGCCCCAGTCGAGCAGCACGAACGTGCCCGGCTCGGCCGGAGGGCGCAGGAGGTTGGCCGGGGTCGCGTCCCCGTGCGCGGGCAGCTCGGGCACGCAGCCCAGCTCGCCGACCAGGTCGGGCACGCGGCCGGCCAACGCCGCCAGGTCGGGACGCAGCCCGGCCACCTCGGGCAGGCACATCGCCGGGTGCGTCCACGTGTCGTCCGCGGCCAGCAGCGGCAGCGCGTAGCGACCCAGCCGGTTGGCGACGTAGTTGCCCAGGAAGGAGTCGCAGGGCACCGCGATCCGCGGCTCGCCCCGGCGCCGGGCCGCCGCGCGGCCCAGTGCGGTGGCCGCCTGCCGGACGTCGTCGGCGGTCCACGGCCGGTCGGTCGTCCCGACGTCCTCCAGCCACAGGGTGACCCGCTCGCCGGGACCCTCCTGGGCGTGGACGAGGGCCGGCATCCGCAGCCCGGGCGGCAGCGAGGCCGCCGTGCGGGAGGTGTAGACGTCGGCCTCGGTCCGCCAGGGGATCTGCGAGTCGATGTAGGCCCGGACCGGAGGGGGGATCTCCGGCGGGAGCCCCTCGATCGCCCGCTGCAGCTCCTTGGCCACCAGGGACAGGGGCACCGGCCCGCCGGCGTCCCGGGCGCGGACGGTGACGCGGGTCAGCGCCCGGGTGGTGGGCGCGGAGATGCGGTGCCGGATCGGCGTCGCCGTGACGTCGTCGACGGTCAGCCCGGGCCGGCCGGTCCAGCGCCGCAGGTCGGGCAGGAGGTCTCCGATGGTGGTCCCGCCGGGGAGCGGGGTCACCGCGGACGCCGGGCGCGCGGGCGGCGCATGTGGAGGGGACGGGGGTGGAGGGGACGGGGGTGGAGGGGACGGAACAGCGCCGAGAAGGGGGAGGTCGTCATCGCGGGGCTCCGTGGGAGGATGGTCAAGCCGCTTGTCTGACCTCCGAGATGGTGAAGCAGCTTGTCCGACCCTGTCAACGGAGAACCCCCCGTCCCCGTCACCGCCCTGCTCGAGCAGGCGATGACGCGGATCCGCGACGACCTCTACGCCCTGAGCGACGCGCGCTTCCCGGGCCTGCGGATGCGGCACTACCGGCTGCTGGCCATGCTGCCGCCCGACGGGGAGCGGCTCAGCCGTCTGGCCACGCACAGCGGCCTGACCAAGCAGGCGCTGGCCCAGGCGCTGGCCCCGCTGGAGGCCGGCGGGTACGTCGAGGTCCTGCCGGACCCCTCCGACGGGCGGGCCCGGCTGGTCCGCCTCACCCACCGGGGCCGCGAGGCCGACGAGGCGGTGCGCGGGCGGCTGGACGCCGTCGAGCGGGACTGGGCGCGCCGGGTGGGGGAGGAGCGCTACGCCGTGGCCCGGGCCGTCCTGGCCGACCTCGCACCTGGTCCGGCCGGATCGCCCGCGCCGGTTACCGTCGAGGCGTGACGACGGCCAGCGGGACCCGGGAGGTGGCCGCCCCGCGCAGCCGGGTGTGGCGGGCGCTGGCCGTGCTGGAGCCCTACTGCGCGGTGTGCGACGTCTCCTACGTCGTCGCGGGCGAGCGGTCCGGGGCCGGTGCCCGGTTCGTCTGCGTGCCCGGCCGGCTGGCCGGCGACGAGAGCCCGCGCGAGGGCGCCCCACGCGGTGAGATCGTCGAGTGGGAGCCCGAGCGGGTGGTCGCCACGAGGCTGGAGCTGACCCCCGAGACGTGGACGACGCGGATCGAGCTCGCCGACGCGGGCGCCGACCTCACCCGGGTGACCATCACGCTCACCCATGCGCCGCGGCGGCCCCGGCTGGCCGACCGGCTGGCCCGCCGGGCGATGCAGCAGCTGGTCCAGCGCACGGTCGACGGCGAGCTGGACAAGCTCCCGGCGCACGTGGAGCAGGTCACCGCGGGGTGATCTCCGTCCCTCCTCCGGGGGGTGCGCGCGTCAGTGCTGCCGGGACGGGTAGGGGAGCGGCAGGAGTGCCCGGCGACCGGCCGGGTGCCACATCCCCTCAAGTGGAGGTCTCGTCGTGATCGGTTTCCTCGTTGCCGGCCTCGTCATCGGTGCCCTGGCCCGGCTGATCGTCCCGGGCAAGCAGCACCTCGGCATCCTGGCCACCCTGGCCCTGGGTCTGGTCGGCTCGCTCATCGGCGGGCTGATCGCCCAGTTCTTCGGCACCGGCGACATCTGGGAGCTCAACGTCCTGGGCTTCGTCCTGGCCGTCGTCGCCGCCGTCCTGCTGATCGGTGTCGCCGAGGCCGTCTCCGGCCGCTCGCGCCGCCCCGTCCGCTGACGTCCGCGGGGGAGTCGGCCGGGCTCAGAGCTCGACCGACTCCCCTGGGGCCAGCCGGCCGTAGGGGGTGGGGGTCCCCGGGCCGCGCTCACCGAGCAGCCCGCCCATCAGCCCCAGACCCGTGTCGTTGAGCAGTCCGTCGTGCAGGGCCCACGCCTGGTCGGCGTCGACCGCCCGCACGTAGTCGATGACCTCCGACGCCTTGCACCACGGGGCGTGCAGCGGCACCAGCAGCGTGGCCACCGGCGTCCCCGGCACCGTGAAGGCGTCCCCGGGGTGGAAGACCAGGCCGCCGACCAGGAAGCCGATGTTGCGCACCCGTGGCAGCTCCGGGTGGACCACCTCGTGCCACTCGCCGTGCACCTGCACGTCGAACCCCGCGACGGTCACCGCGTCGCCGTCGCCCACGGCGTGCACCCGCCCGTCCGCGCCCCCGAGCTGGTCCGCGACGGACCGGTTCGTCCACACCTCGAGCGCCGGGTCGGCGTCCATCGCCACTCGCAGCCGGTCGGGCTGCACGTGGTCGACGTGCTCGTGCGTCACCAGGACCGCGGAGGCGCCGTCGAGCACCGCGGGGTCGGTGAAGGCGCCGGGGTCGATGACGAGCCGCCGGTCGCCGTCGCTGATCACGACGCAGGCGTGCCCGTGCTTCGTCAGCTCCATGACGTCAGCTCCATGAGCGCATCCTGCCGCCGCGGCCGCGCGGCCGCCGCGTCACCCGGACGGGTGAGCGGCGCGCTGCCCGGCTGACCCGGCGCCGGGGGCCTGCCGACCTCCCTGGCATGGCCCCCCTCGCTGACGCCCGCGCCGCCTCGACCGCCCCCACCGCGTTCGCCGCCACGACCCACGCCGCCGCTCGCAGCCGCGCCCACGGCCCGACCGCCGCCCTGTGGCACGCCGTCGAACTGCACCGCCCCGCCGCCGAGGTCGACGGCGCCTGCGAGCTCACCCTCTGCGGCACGCTGGCCCGCGTCTCGCTCGACGAGGAGTGGCCGACGTCGGCCCGCGACGTCTGCGTCCCCTGCGTCGTCCTCGCCGGCGGTCGCTGAGCTCCCCGCCCGCCGAGCCACGGCCCCGCTGAGCCACGGCCCGGCTGAGCCACGGCCCGGCTGAGCCACGGCCCCGCCGAGCCGCAGGCCCCCGGGTCAGCGGCCGGTGAACCGGGGCGGCCGCTTGGCGAGGAAGGCCTCGACCGCCTCGGCGTGGTCGGCGGTGCCGCCCAGCTCGGTCTGCAGCCGGGCCTCGAGCGCGAGCGTCGCCTCCAGCGAGTCGGTCGGCGCGGTGGCCAGCACCGTCTTCACCGCCCGGTAGGCCGCCGTGGGCCCGGCCGCGAGCCGCTCGGCCAGGGCCCGCGCCTCGCCGGCCACCTGGTCGGCCTCGACCACCCGGTGCACCAGACCCCACTGCAGGGCGGTCTCGGCCGGGAATGCGTCCGGCAGCAGCAGCAGCTCGGTGGCGCGCGCGACGCCCACGTTGTGCACGAGCCGGGCGGCCAGCGCCGAGTCGCTGGACAGGCCGATGCCGGTGAACGCCGTCGTGAACTTGGCGCCGGCGGCGGCGACCCGAAGGTCGCCGGCCATCGCCAGTCCCAGGCCGGCGCCGGCGCACGCCCCGTTGATCCCGACGACCACCGGCACCCGCAGCGCGGACAGCGCCAG
Source organism: Geodermatophilus amargosae (assembly GCF_041028265.1). Lineage (GTDB taxonomy): Bacteria > Actinomycetota > Actinomycetes > Mycobacteriales > Geodermatophilaceae > Geodermatophilus > Geodermatophilus amargosae_A. The sequence goes on along the minus strand of NZ_JABGCW010000013.1, from coordinate 97,654 downwards.
GACCAGCGGGTTGTACTCGTCCTCGACCACCGACAGGGAGGTCGCCGCGTCCCCGCGCAGCGACTCGACGTGCTCGCCGAGGTCCTGGCCCACGCAGAACGCGCGGCCGGTGCCGGTGAGGAACACGGCGCGCACCGACCCGTCACCGGCGATCCCCTGCACCACCTCGAGCAGCTCGCGGCGCATCGCCCGGGAGATCCCCGGCTTCTGCAGCGTGACCGTCGCGACGCCCCCGGCGTCCTCGCGGGTCACCGTGGTGGCCGTTCCCGTCGTCGTCTCGGACATGGGTGCACCCTGCCACGGGCCCCGGTGCGGACGGGGGCGTCCCGGCCGCGGGGCTGGCCGGATCCGTCCCGGCGAGTAAGGTGTGCCTGCCCTCACTGCCGGATGCGGGGGCCACTCCGCTCCCGACAGATGGGTCAGTCATGGGCCAGGCGTTCCTCGCCAGCTACCTCATCGGCCTCCGTGAGGGCCTCGAGGCCACCCTGGTGGTCAGCATCCTGGTCGCCTACCTGGTCAAGTCCGGCCGGCGCCGTCAGCTGCTGCCCCTGTGGGCCGGCGTGGTCGCCGCCGTCGTGCTGTCGGTGCTCTTCGGTGCCCTGCTCACCTACACCCGGACCACGCTGCTGGCCGACTACCGCTCCCGCGAGCTGTTCGAGGCGATCACCTCGGTGCTCGCCGTCGCGCTGGTCACCTGGATGGTCTTCTGGATGCGGCGCACCGCGCGCCGGCTCAAGGGCGACCTGACCGGGAAGCTGGAGGCCGCGATCGGCGTCGGCACGCTCGCCGTCGCCGGGATCGCCTTCCTCTCCGTGGTCCGCGAGGGCCTGGAGACGACGCTGCTCTTCTACGCCGCCGCCCAGGGCGCCACCACGACGGCGACCCCGCTGATCGCGATCTCCGCCGGCGTCCTCACCGCCGTCGTCATCGGCATCGGCCTCTACGCCGGCGCCATCCGGATCGACCTGTCGCGGTTCTTCACCGTCAGCGGCGTCCTGCTGGTCTTCGTCGCCGCCGGGATCCTCAAGTACGGCATCCACGACTTCCAGGAGGCCGGCGTCCTGCCCGGTCTCGACGTCCTGGCCTTCGACATCTCCGGCGTCCTCGACCCGAACAGCTGGTACGGCGCCACGATCGCCGGGATCCTCAACATCACCGCGGCGCCCACGGTGCTGGAGATGGTCACCTACGTCGCCTACCTGCTGCCGGTCCTCGTCGCCTTCCTCTGGCCGGCCCGCACCCCCGCGGTCATCCCGGCCCCCGCGCCCGCCCCCGCGCCGAACGTGGTCGCGGACGCCTCCCCGCCCGCCGGCGCCACCCCGGCCCGGATCCCCTCCTCGCAGTCGGAGACCACCCAGCATGTCCGTGCGTGACCGCCGCCTCCCCCTCCTCACCGCGGGCCTGCTGGCCGCGCTGACGACCGCCGCCTGCAGCAGCCCCGACACCGGGTCCGGCGGCGCCTCGGGGGGGCAGGCCGCCGAGACCGTCCCCGTCGCCGCGTCCGACGACGCCTGCGACGTCGCCAGCAGCGAGCTGCCCGCCGGCACGCACCAGTTCCAGGTGACCAACTCCGGCAGCCAGGTCACCGAGTTCTACGTCTACGCCGACGGCGACCGGGTGATGGGCGAGGTCGAGAACATCGCTCCCGGCCTGACCCGCGAGCTGCTCGTCGAGCTGCCCGCCGGCGCCTACGAGGCGGCCTGCAAGCCCGGGATGATCGGCGACGGCATCCGCAGCGACCTCACCATCACCGGCGAGGCGGTCCAGCTGTCGGAGGACGAGACCCTCGCCCAGGCCGGCGCCGACTACCAGCGGTACGTGCAGAGCCAGACCGGCGCCCTGCTCGAGCAGACCACCGCCTTCGTCGACGCGGTGAAGGCCGGCGACGTCGAGGGCGCCAAGGCGCTGTTCCCGGTCGCGCGCACCTACTGGGAGCGCATCGAGCCCGTCGCGGAGGTCTTCGGTGACCTGGACCCGCTCATCGACGGCCGCGAGGGCGACCAGGCCGAGGGGGAGGACTTCACCGGCTACCACCGCATCGAGCAGGCGCTGTGGGTCGGCAACACCACAGAGGGCATGACCCCCTACGCCGACCAGCTGCTGGCGAACGTCCAGGAGATCGTCGACCTGGCCAACGAGACGACGCTGGAGCCGCTGCAGCTGGCCAACGGCGCCAAGGCCCTCCTCGACGAGATCGCCACGGGCAAGATCACCGGCGAGGAGGACCGCTACTCGCACACCGACCTGTGGGACTTCTCCGCCAACCTCGAGGGCTCGGAGGCCGCCGTCCAGGCGCTGCGCCCCTACCTCGAGGAGGCCGATCCCGACCTGGTCGCCGAGATCGACGAGCGCTTCGCCGCCACCGAGGCCGAGCTCGAGCAGTACCGCACCGACGGCGGCTGGACGCTGCACGACCAGCTCACCGAGGACCAGCTGCAGGGGCTGTCGGACAGCATCACCGCGCTGTCGGAGTCGGTCAGCCAGGTCGCGGCGGTCGTCGCCGACCAGTGACCCGCGCGACACCGGCGCCGGGACGCGCCGGTGTCCGCGGGGCGTTGGGACCGAGGACGCCGTCCCACCCGCGAGGGAGCACTGATCCCAGGACATGACGGAACCGACCGCTGAGCAGCCGGCCCCGCAGCAGCGGACGGCCGGGTTGTCCCGCCGCCGCCTGCTGGGCGCCTTCGGCGCCGGCACCGCCGGTGTCCTCGCCGCGGGTGCGGCCGGCGGCGTCATCGGCCGCGCCACCGCGGACGACGCGCCCGCGGCCGCTGCCGCCCCGACCGACGCGGTGCCCTTCCACGGCGAGCACCAGGCCGGGATCGTCACGCCCGCCCAGGACCGGCTGCACTTCGTCGCCCTCGACGTCACCACCGACAGCCGCGAGGACCTCGTCCAGCTGCTCGAGGACTGGACCGAGGCCGCCCGGCGGATGACCGCGGGCCGCGACGCCGGCCCGGTCGGTGCGGTGGACGGGTCGCAGTACGCGCCGCCCGACGACACCGGCGAGGCGATCGGCCTGCCGCCGTCCGGGCTGACGGTCACCGTCGGGTTCGGGCCCACGCTGTTCACCACCGCCGACGGCACCGACCGCTTCGGCCTCGCCGCCCGCCGGCCCGCCCCCCTGGTCGAGCTGCCCGCGTTCGCCGGCGACCAGATCGACCCCGCGATCAGCGGCGGCGACCTGTGCCTCCAGGCCTGCGCCAACGACCCCCAGGTCGCCGTCCACGCGATCCGCAACCTGGTCCGCATCGGCGCCGGCGTGGTGAGCGTGCGCTGGTCGCAGCTGGGCTTCGGCCGGACGTCGTCGACCAGCACCGGGCAGGCCACCCCGCGCAACCTCTTCGGATTCAAGGACGGCACCGACAACCTCAAGGCCGAGAACGGCAGCGCGCTGGACCGCTTCGTCTGGGTGGGCGACGGGGACGCCGACTGGCTGCGCGGCGGCTCCTACCTGGTCACCCGGCGGATCCGGATGCTCATCGAGCCGTGGGACAGCTCCTCGCTCGACGAGCAGCAGCGCACCATCGGCCGCACCAAGGGCAGCGGCGCCCCGCTCGGCCAGCGGGCGGAGTTCGACCCGGTCGACTTCACCAAGCAGGTGGACGGCGAGTTCGCCGTCCCGGAGACCAGCCACGTGTTCCTGGCCCACCCGACCAACTCGGGCACGGCGATCCTGCGGCGCGGCTACAGCTTCGTCGACGGCTCCGACGGCCTCGGCCGGCTCGACGCGGGGCTCTTCTTCATCGCCTTCCAGCGTGACCCGGAGACCGGCTTCGTGCAGGTGCAGCGCAACCTGCGGCTCGACGCGATGAACGAGTACGTCCGGCACACCTCCTCGGCCGTCTTCGCCTGCCCGCCGGGCGTGCGTGACGACGGCGACTGGTGGGGCCGCGCACTGTTCGAGGCCTGAGGGCCCGGCGCCGGGGCCGGCCCCGGCCGTTCGCCCGGCCGGCCCCGGCCGTTCGCCCGGCCGGCCCCGGCGCGTCGTCCGGCCGCCCCCGGCGTGTCCCCGTGTCGATGCCGAGCCGTGACGCACGGGACTCCCCTGACGGGTGGTGCTGCTGGGAGTATGTGTGGTCTCGGAGGTCCCGGGCACCTCTGCGGACGGGGGCGGGCGTCCGGGATGGACGGCGCCGACAGCAGGGTCGGCAGTGATGGGAGCGGTCCCGTGGTGGAACCAGGTCGCCGGATGCTCGGTGACCGCTACGAGCTCACCGGGCTCATCGCCTCGGGCGGCATGGGACAGGTCTGGCGCGGCACCGACGAGCTGCTGCACCGGCCCGTCGCGGTCAAGGTCCTGCGCAGCGAGTACACCGGCGACCCGACCTTCCTCGCCCGCTTCCGGGCCGAGGCCCAGCACGCCGCCGCCCTGAACCACGCGAACATCGCCGCCGTCTACGACTACGGCGAGACCACCGCCCGGGACACGGCCGGGGACACCGGCGAGACGCTGGCCTACCTCGTCATGGAGCTGGTCGAGGGGGAGCCGCTGTCGGCGCTGCTGCGCCGCGAGGGCCGGCTGGACACCGCCACGACGCTGTCGGTCCTGGGCCAGACCGCCGCCGCGCTCGCCGAGGCGCACCGCGCCGGGCTCGTGCACCGCGACGTCAAGCCGGGCAACATCCTGGTCCGCGCCGACGGCAGCGTGAAGATCACCGACTTCGGGATCGCCTGGTCGGCCGGCAGCGTCCCGCTCACCCGGACCGGCCAGGTCATCGGCACGCCGCAGTACCTCTCACCGGAGCAGGCCGAGGGGCACCTGGCCACCCCGGCCAGTGACGTCTACGCCCTCGGCCTGGTCGGTTACGAGTGCCTCACCGGGCACCCGGCGTTCGAGGGCGACAACGCGGTCACCATCGCGCTCAAGCAGCTGCGCTCGGAGCCCGAGCCGCTGCCGGACACGTTGCCGGTCGACGTCCGCACGCTCATCCGCCGCGCGCTGTCGAAGGACCCGGCGGCCCGCATGGCCGACGGCGCCGCGTTCGTCGCGGCGGTCGAGGACGCCCGCGCCGGCCGGCTGCCGGCCTGGGAGCCGCCGCCCGCCGCGGTGTCATCCGCCGTGCCGTCCGCCGTCTCCCCAGGGGCCGACGCCGGCCCGCCCACCCAGGCCGCACCGGCCCCGGTCCTGCCGGGCGCCCGGGGGCCGCGGCGCAGCAGCCCGCCGCCTGCCCGCCGCCGGGCCGCGACCGTGCTCGTGCCGCTGCTGGCGCTGCTGCTCGGCGCGGGGCTGGCCGCCGTCGCCTTCTCCGCCCTGACCGAACCGTCGTCGCCGACCGTCGTCGCCGCGCAGACGCAGGAGAGCGACGAGGGCGTGGTGCTCGAGGCCGGCGACTACGTCGGCCGCCCGATCGACGACGTCGCCACCCAGCTGTCCGCGCTGGGCCTCGGGGTGGAGCGCCGCGAGCAGGTGACCGGCTCGGCCGTGCCGGGCAGGGTGCTCGCCGTCTCGCCCGAGGGCGTGCGGCTCGAGCCCGGTGACGACGTCGTCGTCACCTTCGCCGTGGCGCCGGCCCGCAGCCGCGGCACCGGCCCGTCCGCCCCCCGGGGCAGCGACGACGGCGGGGTCTCGGTCGTGACCGGGGACAGCGCGCCCGCGCCCGTGGTCGAGCCGGTCCCGCCCGCGCCCGCCCCGGCGACCGGGGGGACCGCTGCGACGACCACCGACGCCGCCGCGCCGACGTCCAGCACGGCGGCCGGCTCGTCGACGACGGGCGGGTCCACCCCGACCTCGTCCTCGACGTCGTCGACCGCGGCGGCGAGCACGAGCACGAGCACGACCGCCACGGCCACCAGCAGCACCGGTGCGCCGACGCCGACGTCGACGACGGCCACGGCCCCCACGGCCCCCACCACGACGTCCCCCACTGACGACCCGGCCGCGGCAGTATCGACCGGCAACTGACCCGGTCCGAGGAGGTGTGATGGGCGCGAGCCCCGTGCGACGCGTCGTCGGCGGCCGGTACGAGCTGCTCGGCCTCCTCGCCACCGGCGGCATGGGGCAGGTCTGGCGCGGGCGCGACGCGCTGCTGGACCGGCCGGTGGCGGTCAAGCTGCTGCGCGCCGAGTACACCGAGGACGAGACCGTCCGCAGCCGCTTCCGCACCGAGGCGCAGCTGGCCGGCCGGCTGCTGCACCGCAACATCGCCGCGCTGTACGACTACGGCGAGGCGGTGACCGACGACGGCGAGGTCGTCGCGCACCTGGTCATGGAGCTCGTCGACGGCGAGCCGCTGTCGACGCTGTTGGCCCGCGAGGGGCGGCTGCCTCCGGACCGGGTGCTCGACCTCGTCGGGCAGACCGCCGCCGCGCTGGCCGCCGCGCACGCCGCCGGGGTCGTGCACCGCGACGTCAAGCCGGGCAACGTCCTGGTCGGTGCCGACGGCGTCGTGCGGATCACCGACTTCGGCATCGCCTGGTCGGCCGGCAGCGCGCCGCTGACCCGCACCGGCCAGGTCGTGGGCACCGCCCACTACCTCGCGCCCGAGCAGGCCGCCGGCGGCAAGGCGGGGCCGGTCAGTGACGTGTACGCGCTCGGGATGGTGGCCTACGAGTGCCTCGCCGGGCGCCGCGCCTTCGACGGCGAGCACCCGGTGCAGATCGCGCTGCGGCAGATCCGCGACGAGCCCGACCCGCTGCCCGCCGACCTGCCCGCACCGGTGGTGGAGCTGGTGGACCGGATGCTGGTCAAGGACCCCGCAGGCCGGCTCGCCGACGGTGCCGCGGTGTGCGAGGCGGTGGCCGCCGTCCGTGCCGGCCGGGCCCTCCCGCCCGCGCCGGTGCCGGTCACCGCGCCCCTGCCGGCCGGCGTCGCCCCGGCTGCGGCCGGTCCGCCGCCGCGACCGCCGCACCGGGCCGGGCGGGCGCTCGTCGGCGTGGCCACCCTCGCGGTCGGCGCGGCCCTCGGCATCGGGGTCCTGCAGGTGACCGGGGCGGGTCAGGCGCCGGTGACGACCGCGGAGGCCGGTCCGACCTCCTCCGACGGCGGCATCGACGTCCGCCGCGCGGACCTCGTCGGCCGCTCCGCCGACGAGGTGGAGGAGCAGCTGGTCTCCGCCGGGCTGCGGGTGCGCCGCGTGGTGGTGGAGACCGCGGACGGGTCCCCGGGGCTCGTCACCGCGGTGACCCCCGTCGGCCGGCTGGACGCCGGGGACACGGTCACGCTGACCGCGGCCGCGGCCGTCCCGGCGCGGTCGCCGTCCCCCACCACGGCACCCTCCCCGGAGCCCGCTCCGGAGTCCGTGTCGGAACCCGCTCCGGAACCCGCCCCGGAGCCGCAGCCGTCCTGGCCGCCCGTCTGGCCGTCGGCACCGGCCGGCGCGGCGACGGAGGTGGCCGACCCGCTCCCGACCACGCCCCCGCCCGTCCCGGCGCCCGAGCCGGCCACCCCCACGACCGACGAGGTCCCGGGGAACGGCAACGGCGGTGCCAACGGCAACGCGGGAGGCAACGGGCGGGGCAACGGCTGGGGGCGCGCCGGCTGAGCCGCCGGCGCCCCCGCAGCCCCCAGCACGGCGTCAGCGACGGCGGCCGGGGACCAGCCAGACGGCGGCGGCGACCGCGGCGAGCGCCATGGTCAGCACGAACCCGCGGTCGGTGTCGGCGCGGGGGAGGACGACGAGTGCCCAGAACACCGCCAGACCGGTGAGCCCGGCCAGCGCGATCCGCTCGGCGCCGGCCGGCCGCAGCCGCAGCGCCGGCACCAGGCGCACCGCGGCGGCGACCCCGCCGAGGAGCGCGCACAGGGTGGCGAAGACCGACCACGCCGGCACGTCGCTCCACAGGGACGGGCCCTCCGGGCGCAGGAGCAGGCCGAGCTGGAGCAGCGCGAGGCCGAGCGCGGCCAGGCCCGCGGCCACCAGTGCGACGCGGTCCCGCGGCGCCCGCGGCGCCCGCGGTGCGCGGGGGGCGCGGGGGGCGGCCGGGGTCTCCGGCCGGGGTGCGGCGGCGGCCGGCGGGGGGACCGGGGGAGCGCCCAGTAGGGAGTCGAGCGGGCCGGTCGGCTGCGGGCCGCCCTGCTCGTGGGGAGCGTGCTGGGCGTGCGCCGGGTCCGCCGTCGTCGCCGGCTGGGGCGTGGTCACCGGATAGGCCGGCGCGGGCATGGCCGACGGCGGGAGGGTGGCGGGGGCGGTCACGGGGACGGCGGTGTGCCCCTCGGGATGCGGGCCGGCGTGCGCGGTGGCGCCCGCGGCGGTCGCACCCTCCCCGGTCACGGGGATCTCCTGGGTGCGGGGGGCGGCCGGCGGGGGCGAGGTGGTCACGGGTGCTCTCTCCTCCAGGGACGACGGGCAGCCGGTCCGCGCGGGCGGACCGGTCCTTCCCCGCACGCTATCCGCGGCGCCCGGCCGGGACGGGGAGGTGCGACGGCGGGTCCGCCCGCCCCGCTCCGGTGGCCCCGTCCAGGGGCTTCCCCGAGCTCGCGAGAGGTGCGGAGGACGGGGTCCTTCTACTGTCGGCCGGGTGGGCACGCGCGCGGGCATCGTCGTCACCGGCACCGAGGTCCTGACCGGCCGGGTCGCCGACCGCAACGGGCCCTGGCTGGCCGAGGAGCTGCGCCGTTCCGGCGTCGACGTCGGCACGGTCCTCGTGGTGGGTGACCGGCCCGAGGACATGAGGGGGGCGCTGGAGTACCTCGCCGGCAGCGGCGTGGACCTCGTCCTCACCACCGGCGGGCTGGGACCCACCGCCGACGACCTCACCGCGGCGATCGTCGGCGAGGTGCAGGGACGCCCGCTCGACGTCGACCCGCAGCTCGAGCAGCGGGTCGCCGCCGTCGTCGAGGAGCTCATGTCGCGGACCGGCTGGCGGGCCGACCCGGAGGCGACGGCGGCCGGGGTGCGCAAGCAGGCGATGGTCCCGGCCGGCGCGATGGTGCTCGAGCCGGTGGGGACGGCGCCGGGCCTCGTCGTCCCGCCGGCCGACGGGCGCACCGGGCCGGTCGTCGTCGTGCTGCCCGGGCCGCCGTCGGAGCTGCAGGGCATGTGGCCGGCCGCGCTGGCCGCCGGGCCGGTGCGGGAGGTGCTGGCCGGGGCCGGTGAGCTGCGGCAGGGGACGATCCGGCTCTACGGCACGCTCGAGGCCCAGCTGGCCGCCACGCTGCGCGGGCTGGAGGACGGGCTCGGCGGCCTGGAGATCACCACCTGCCTGCGGGAGGGCGAGCTGGAGATCGTCACCCGCTTCGCGCCCGACGCCCAGCCGGCCTACGACCGGCTGGCCGCCGCGCTGGCCGAGGAGTACGCGGCGACGCTGTTCTCGACCGGGCCGACGCTCGACGACCTGGTGGCCGGCGCGCTGGCCGACCGGGGGCTCACCGTCGCCACCGCCGAGTCCTGCACCGGCGGGCTGCTGGTGGCCCGGCTGATCGAGCGGGCCGGGTCGTCGGCGTGGGTGCTCGGCGGCATCACCTCCTACGCCAACTCGGCGAAGGAGCACCTGGTCGGCGTGCCGGGGGAGATGCTGGCCCAGTTCGGTGCGGTGAGCCCGCAGGTGGCGCTGGCGCTGGCCGAGGGGGCGCGGGAGCGGTTCGGCGCCGACGTCGGCGTCGGGATCACCGGCATCGCCGGCCCCGGCGGCGGGACGCCGGACAAGCCCGTGGGCACCGTGCACCTGTGCGTCGTCGGCCCGTCCGGTCAGCAGGCGCGGTCGGTGCGGCTGCGCGGCTCGCGGACGGCGGTGCGCGAGCGGTCCGTCGTCCTGGCGATGCACCTGCTGCGGCACCTCCTGCTCGGCGGCCCGCCGGCGTGAGGGGACCGTGCCGGGTCCGGTCGGGGACGGAGGAGGTCGCATGGGCAGGGTGACACTGCACGCCACGGGTCCGCTGGCGCCGGCGGAGGCGTGGGAGCGTTACGCGGAGCCGGCACGGTGGCCGACGTGGGCGCCGCAGATCACCGGCGTCCAGGTGCCGGTGCCCCGGCTCGCCGCCGGGGTCGAGGGCCGTGTGCGGGGCCCGCTCGGGGTGACGGTGCCCTTCGTCGTCGAGTCGGTGGACGAGGCGGCCCGCCGGTGGGCCTGGACGGTCACTGCGGGTCCGGTGCGGCTGCACCTCGTGCACTGGGTGGCCGATGGTCCCGACGGCGGCAGCACGACCGGCCTGCGCATCCACGGGCCCCTGCCCGTGGTGGCCGCGTACGCGCCGCTGGCCCGGCTCGCGATCGGCCGCCTGGTCCGCCCGCTCGGCTGATCCGCGGGAACCGTCGCCCCCCGTGGGTTCGGGGTCCTGCACGAGGGAGCCGCCGGGTGACCTCGAGCCGGGCGGCGGCCCACGGCCGACGACCCGCCGCCTCCTGACGCAGCCGACCCCGTCGTTCCACGTGGAACGGGCGGACGGTGTGACCGCGGCGACCGGCGTCGTACGGTGCCCGGCGTGAGTGCGACGCACGAGGTCACCAACCAGGTCCCACCGCTGGTCGGCCACGACCCGATCGCCGGGGACGCGGCGCTGGCCGAGGCCTGCGTCCGACACGCCGACGAGGCGACGCTCGCCTCGCTGGCCGACCTCGGCGCGGTCGCCGGCGGCGAGCAGGCGCGCGAGTGGGGCCGGCTGGCCGACGAGAACCGCCCGGTGCTCCGCACGCACGACCGCTACGGCCACCGGATCGACGAGGTGGAGTTCCACCCCGCCTGGCACGAGCTCATGCGGACGGCGTTCGAGCACGGCCTCGCCGGTGCGCCCTGGGCCGCGGCCGACGCCGGCTACCGGCACGCGCACGTGCGCCGTGCCGTCGGCTACCTCGGCTGGACCCAGGTCGAGGCCGGCCACGGCTGCCCGGTGACGATGACCTACGCCGCCGTCCCGGCGCTGCGGGCCGCGCCCGCGCTCGCCGCCCGCTACGAGCCCGGCCTCACCGCGACCGGCTACCGGTCCGGCCTCACCGATCCCGTCGCCAAGCCCGGCCTGGTCGCGGGCATGGGCATGACCGAGAAGCAGGGCGGCTCGGACGTCCGGTCCAACACCACCCGCGCCGTGGCCAACGCCGACGGCGGCTTCGCGCTCACCGGCCACAAGTGGTTCACCAGCGCCCCCATGAGCGACCTCTTCCTCGTCCTCGCCCGGCTCGACGAGGGCGTGTCGTGCTTCCTCGTCCCGCGGGTGCTGCCCGACGGCAGCCGCAACGTCTTCCGGCTGCAGCGCCTCAAGGACAAGCTCGGCGACCGGGCGAACGCCTCCGGCGAGGTCGAGTTCGACGGCACCACGGGCTGGCTCGTCGGCGAGCCCGGCCGGGGCGTGCCGACGATCATCGAGATGGTCAACACGACCCGGCTGGACTGCGTCGTCGGCTCGGCGGCCACCGTCCGCGCGGCGCTCACCCAGGCGATCCACCACGCCCGCCACCGCTCCGCGTTCGGCGCGCTGCTGGCCGACCAGCCGCTCATGCAGAACGTGCTCGCCGACCTCGCCGTCGAGAGCGAGGCCGCCACGGCGCTGGCCATCCGGCTGGCCGCGGCGCTCGACGGCGGCGAGACGGCGTTCCTCCGGCTGGCCGGCGCCGCCGCGAAGTTCCTCGTCTGCAAGCGCACCCCGGCCGTCGTCGGCGAGGCGCTGGAGGTCCTGGGAGGCAACGGCTACGTCGAGGAGTCGGGCATGCCGCGGCTCTACCGGCAGGCCCCGCTGAACTCGATCTGGGAGGGCTCGGGCAACGTCATCGCCCTCGACGTCCTCCGGGCGCTGGGCCGCAGCAGCGAGTCGCTGGCCGCCGTCACCGCCGAGATCGAGCTGGCCCGCGGCGTCGACGCCCGCTTCGACGACGCGGTGGAGCGGCTCTCCGCCGAGCTCGGCGACCCCGAGGAGCTCCCGGCGCGGGCCCGCCGGGTGGCCGGCCTGCTGGCCCAGTGCCTGCAGGGCTCGCTGCTGCTCCGCTTCGCGCCGCCCGAGGTCGCCGACGCCTTCTGCGCCACCCGCCTGGGCGGGGACTGGGGATCGGTGCTCGACACGCTGCCCTCCGCCGTGCCCGCCGCGCGGATCGTGGAGCGATCGACGATCGGCCCTGCCTGACACCCGGGTGCTCCACTACTCTCGGGTAGGCATCGCGCACGGACCGACTTCCCATCGTCCCGGTCCGTCACCGGCACCTGCAGAGCGGGAGCCAGCGTGAGCCAGGGGGAGAGATCACGCGTGCACCTATCCGACCACGCAGGCGCGGCCGCACCACCGCACCTGCTGGCCAGCGTCCCGGACGCGGTCTACCACCTCGACCGCACGTGGCGCTTCACCTGGCTCAACGCCGCGGCCGAGTCGCTGCTGAACCGGCCGGCCGACACGGTGCTGGGCAAGACCGTGCTCGAGTGCATCCCGGACCTCCGGGGCACCGAGTTCGAGGCCGAGGTCCACGGGGCGCTGGAGGACGGCCGCCCGCGCGTCTTCGAGTACCTGCACCGGCCACGGGACCGCTGGTTCGAGGTCCGCGCCTCCGCGGACGCCACCGGCCTGGTCGTGTTCGTCCGCGACGTCGACTCGCGGCACCGCGCGTTCGCCGCCCAGGCGCACGCGCTGCGGCAGACCACCGCCGTCCTGGACGCCCTCCCCTCCCCGACCGTGCTGCTGGACCGTGCCGGCCGGATCCGCAGCGTCAACCGCAGGTGGGTGGCGGTCTCGGACGACGTGCGGGCGGGCGGCTGGGAGGTGGCCGAGGTGGGGGACGACTACCTCGCGCGGATCTCCCAGGGCGTGCCTCCCGGCGACTTCGCCCGCATCGCCGGGGGACTGGCCGAGCTCCGCGCGGCGCCGTCCGGGGGACCGACGCAGACCTTCGCCTGCGACTACTCGATCGGGCTCTCCGGCGGCCCCGCCTGGTGGCGGCTGCAGGCGGCGCGGGTGGAGGAGGACGGTCAGCTCGTCGTCACCCACACCGACATCAGCGAGCGGGTCCGCGACCAGCAGCGCCTGGTCTGGCAGGCCACCCACGACGACCTGACCGGTCTGCCCAACCGTGCCCGGCTCCTGGAGCTGATCGGGAAGGCGCTGGCCGACGAGGCCGCCCGCCCCGCGCTGCTCTTCCTCGACATCGACGGTTTCAAGACCATCAACGACTCCCTCGGCCACGAGGTCGGGGACGAGCTGCTGCGCCAGGTGGGCGCGCGCCTGGCGAACCAGGTCCGCCCCGGCGACGCCGTCGGCCGGCTCGGCGGTGACCAGTTCGTCGTCCTGGCGAGCTCCTGCGACACGTCCGAGGCGGCGTCGCTGGCCTTCCGCCTGCAGCGCTCCTTCGCCCGTCCCTTCATCGCCGCGGGCGTCTCGGTCCCGGTCTCGGCGAGCATCGGGGTCGCCGTCGCCCAGGCCGGCCTGCGCCACGCCCACCAGTTGCTCAGCGACGCCGACGCCGCCTCGTACGCGGCCAAGGCGGCCGGCCGCGACCGCGTGCACCTGTTCTCCCCCGGCCTGCGGGACGCCGCCCGCTGGCGCATGGACGTCGCCACCCGGCTGCGCGACGGCGCCCTCGACCAGTTCGTCGTCCACTACCAGCCGGTCGTGCGGCTGGACACCGGCGAGGTCGAGGGCGTGGAGGCGCTGCTGCGCTGGCAGCACCCCGAGCGCGGCCTGCTCGCGCCGGACGCCTTCCTCTCGGTCGCCGAGGAGACCGGCCAGCTCATCCCGATCACCCGCTGGCTGCTGCGCGAGACCACCCGGCAGGCCGCCGACTGGGCGCAGCAGGGCCTGCAGCTGCGGATGGCGGTCAACATCAGCGCCCGCCACTTCTCCACCGAGACGCTGGTGCGCGACGTCCGGACGGCGCTGCACCAGTCGGGCCTGGCGGCCGACCAGCTCATGCTCGAGCTGACCGAGACCTGCGTGGCCGAGGACCCGACCCGCGCCGAGGACCAGCTCGCCGTCCTGCGCGGCTTCGGCGTGCGGGTCGCGATCGACGACTTCGGCACGGGGTGGTCCTCGCTGGCCCAGCTCATGGCGCTGCCCATCGGGACGCTCAAGATCGACCGCTCGCTCATCACGGCCGCCGAGCGGCTGGCCGCCGGGGGCACCGGTGCGGTGCTCGGGGCGATCGTCGAGCTCGCGCACACCCTGGGCATCAAGTCGGTCGCCGAGGGCGTGGAGACCGCCGAGCACCTGCGGATGGTCCGCGAGGCCGGCTGCGACTCCGCGCAGGGCTACCTGCTGGCCCACCCGATGGCCGCCGGGGACGTCGAGGCCTGGGCGCACCGCGTGCAGGCCGGCGGCGGGGACTCCTGCGCCATGGCCCTGGCCGGGCAGCTGGGCTGAGGACCGGGGGGACGGCACTGCGGAGGGGGGAGCGGTGACCGGGTCGCTCCGGCGGCGGGCGGTCCGCCGGGCCACCGCGCCGGCGGGACCGCCGCCGGCCGCACCTCCCGCCGCACCTCCCGCCGCACCTCCCGCCGCACCTCCCGCCGCACCTCCCGCCACACCGGACGTGCCGGCCACGACGACGGGACCGACCGGGCAGACTGCCCCCGTGACCACGATCAGCGACGAGGCCCCCGTCACCGAGCCGCAGCCCGACGAGGGCCGCGGGCGGCCGGCGCTGGACCTGCTGATCTGGGACGCGCCCAACATCGACATGACCCTGTCGACGGTCATCGGCGCCCGGCCCACCGCCGCCTCCCGGCCCCGCTTCGACGCGATCGCGGCCTGGTTCGTCGACGGCGCCGGCGACCCGGCCACGCCCGACGCGCCCGAGGTCGAGGCGTGCGTCTTCGCCAACATCCCGCCGGTCGTCGGATCGCTGCAGCGCTGGGTGGAGGCGCTGCGCGGCTTCGGCTACGCCGTCTTCGCCCGGCCCAAGAGCCAGCCCGACGACGACATCGACCAGGCGATGCTCGACCACATCGAGGTCCGCGCGCACAGCCACCGGCTGCGGCGGCTGGTCGTCTTCTCCGGCGACGGGCGCAACTTCGCCGAGCCGCTCGAGGAGCTCGCGCGCACGGGCACGCAGGTCGTCGTCGTGGCCTTCAGCGAGGTGGCCGGCTACGCCATCAGCTCCGACGTCCTCGAGTTCATCGACATCGAGGACGTCCCCGGGGCCTTCGCCGCACCGCTGGACCGCGTCCGGCTCGACGCGCTCCCGCCGGACGGGGCCTGGCTGCGGCCCACCCGGAGCCTGCGCGACTTCGTCACGAACTGGACCGCCCGGCGCAGCGGCTGACGCCGGTGTCCGCCGGCCCGCGCCGGGGCACACAGGAGGCATGGCGGTCTGCGAGGTCTGCGGCAACGACTACGACATGAGCTTCGAGGTGGTGGCCCAGGGGGCCCGGCACACCTTCGACAGCTTCGAGTGCGCCATCCACCGCATGGCGCCGATCTGCGAGCACTGCGGGGTGAAGGTGGTCGGCCACGGCGTCGTCGTGGACGGCTCCTTCTACTGCTGCGCCCACTGCGCCCGCGCCGAACACGACGACGCACCGGTGGCCGACTCCGCCTGAGCCGCCCGGGACCCAGCGGCTACCGTGCCCGGGGGCCACGACGGCCCCCGGCCGCGAGGCCCGGACGCACCGGGGGAGCACATGGACGCCGCACGCGGAGACCTCGGACGCGGGGACACGGCGGGCACCGACCGGCCGGCCGCCGGGTCGGACGCGGAGGTCGTGCTCCCCGACCGCGGGACGGCGGTCGGGGGCTTCGTGCAGTCGTCGTCGGCCGGCGAGCTGCGGCTGCAGCTCGAGGGTGACCGCGAGGCGCCCGAGGTCGCACCCGGGGACGACGCCGAGGTGTCCTGGCGCGGCCCCGACACCCGCCGTGTGGGACCGGCGCGGGTCACCGCCGTCGAGGGCAGCACCTGGGTGCTCGCCCTCACCGGTCCGGGCGCGCCCAGCCAGCGCCGGCAGGCCGTCCGCGCGCTCGTCGTCGTGCCGGTCACCGCGCGGCACGGCGGGTCCGGCGTCGCCGGCGACACCGTCGACCTCAGTGAGTCCGGTGCCCGGGTGCTGCTGCGCGCCCGTCCGCCCGTGGCCGCCGGCGGGACGCTGACCCTCGCCGTCGCCCTGGACGACGGCGAGCTGGCGCTGCCGGCCCAGGTGGTGCGCAGCGAGGAGCGCGGGGCGCGCACCCTGGTCTCGCTGCGCTTCGTCGCGCCGGGCGAGCGGGAGCAGGACCGGCTCCGCCGCCGGGTGTTCCGGGCGCTGCGCGAGCAGAGCGCGCGGGCCGCCGGCCGCTGAGGGCGGTCAGTCGAACGGGATCTCCGGCGCGCGCGGCTCGGGCACCTGCTTGCCGATGCCCTCGATCGGCTGCAGGCCCGAGGGCAGCCGCGCCCACACGTGCTTGCGGCCCGGGCGCCGCTCGTAGCCGTAGTCGACCGACAGCTGCGCCACCAGGTGCAGTCCCATCCCGCCCAGTGAGGGGTCGCGGTCGACGGCGGGCACCGGCGGACGGTCGGGCGCCTCGTCGCTGAGGTCGAGCAGCCAGCCCGCGGGGCTGGCCACCACGAGCGCCCGGACGTCGCCGCCGCCGTGCCGCAGCGCGTTGGACGCCAGCTCCTCGAACACCAGCAGCAGCCCGTCGCGCGCGTCCTCGGTCGACGACGTGCTGACCGAGGGGTGGGCGATGCGGGCCCGCAGGTCGGAGCGCACCCGGGAGACCACGTGCATGGCCTCGAGCTGCCAGTGCCAGACGTCGCCGGCCACCGAGGGCACGTGAGCGCACGGCCACGCCTCCTCGCCCATCGCCTCCCCCTCGCGTCCGCTCCGCACGACCGGCGTCCATCCTGACCGAAAGCGCTCCCCGGCGCAGCGGCGGGGGCCCTCGTCCGCACCGGATCCCTGCTCCCGGGCTCCCGGTCCGGCCCCGCGCCGGGCAGGATGGCCGGCGTGGAGGACCTCTGGCGCGCGCTGAGCCGACTGCAGCTCGCCGACCGCGTGCTCGGTGACGTCCTCGGCGAGGTCACCCGGCTCGCGGCGGAGCACGTCCCCGGGGCCGAGTCGACGTCGATCACGCTCATCCGCGGGGACACCGCCACCACGGCCGCCCACCACGGCGAGATGTCCCTGGCCGCCGACGAGCTGCAGTACGACGAGGGCTACGGCCCCTGCCTCGACGCCGGGCGGGCCGGGGTGGTCCTGCGGATCGACGACACGCAGTCCGAGACCCGCTGGCCGGCCTACGTCGCCCGCGTCGTCGAGGTCGGCGTCCGGAGCTCGCTGTCGATGCCGCTGCCGTACCAGGGCACCACGATCGGCGCGCTCAACAACTACTCCTCGAAGCCGCGGGCCTTCGCCTCGGAGGAGTCCGCGCAGGCCGCCCGCGAGGTGGCCGAGGCGGTCGCGGTCGCCGTCGCCAACGCCGACGCGCACGCCCTGCTGGGCGAGCACGCCCGCAACATGGAGCTGGCGATGCAGTCGCGCGCGGTCATCGAGCAGGCCAAGGGCGTGCTGATGGCCCAGCGGCACGTCGACGCCGACGCGGCCTTCGACCTGCTGCGCGAGGCCTCCCAGCGCTACAACCGCAAGCTGCGCGACATCGCCGCGGGCATCGTCGACTCCGTCGTCGGGCCGCCTCGGCGCTAGGGCGCCTCAGCAGCGCCCCGGCCCACCGTCGCGGCGAGGCCGGCCAGCCGGCTGACGAGGAACTCGACCGCCGCGGCGCTGTCCACGGTCTCGGCGACGTCGACCGCGGTGGGGGAGTCCGACACCGACCGGCGGTCCACCAGCGTCTGCCCCCGGGAGGGCCCGTTCCCGGTGTCGACGACGACGTCGCGGCGGACGGTGCCCAGCGTGCCCGGCGCGATCGCCTCGGTCAGCGCCAGCGCGTCGTGCACGACGACGCCCGACGTCCCGTACGCCGTCCGGGCGTGGTCGAGGTACTGCTGCAGGATCGCCGCCGCCGCGGCCCCCACCGGCCCCGCCGCGGCGAAGCGGGCGACGCCGGCCTCGTCCAGCACGGTGGGCAGCGTGACGTCGAGGCCGACGAGCACCGTCGGGACCGTCGAACCGAGCACCCGCGCCGCGGCCTCCGGGTCGGACCACACGTTGAACTCCGCGGCGGCGGTGACGTTGCCGCCGCGGCCGGCCGAGCCGCCCATGAGCACCAGCCGGCCGATCCGTGCGGCCGCCTCGGGGTAGGTGGCCAGCAGCAGCGCGACGTTCGTCCACGGCCCGATGGCGGCCACCGTCACCGGCCCGTCGGAGGCCAGGAGCAGGTCGGCCAGCGCGACGACGGCCGGACGCGGGTCGACCGCGGCGGGGGAGGGCGGCAGCTCGACGCCGCCCAGCCCGGCGACGCCGTGCACGTGCCCGGCGCGTTCGGGCTGCGGGAACACCAGCGACTCGGCGGCGCCCGCGGCCACCGGGACGTCGGAGCGGCCGGCCAGGTGCAGCACCCGCAGCGCGTTGTCCGTCGTCTGCGGCAGCTCCACGTTGCCGTGCACGGTGGTGACCAGGCGCAGGTCGACCTCCGGGCTGGCCAGCGCCAGGAGGATCGCGAGGGCGTCGTCGATGCCGGGGTCGGTGTCGATCACCAGGGGCCGCGCGGGGGGAGGAGCCACCCGGCCATCCTCGCAACCGGTGTGCGGCCGGCTCAGCCGACCGGGGTGCGCTCCCGGGCCTCGGCCCGGCGCCTCGGCAGGGCGGTCACCAGGTAGAGCAGCACCCCGACGGCGAGCAGGATCCCCGCGAAGGCCCAGGTCCGGGCCTCCTGCTGCCAGAGCAGGACCAGGCACGAGGCGATCGCCAGCACCGGGACGACGAACGGCACCCGGAAGTGCGGCGCCTCGACCCGGTCGCCGCGCAGCACCAGCACCGCGGTGTTGGTGCTGATGAAGACGAACAGCAGCAGGAGCACCACCGTGTTGGCCAGCGTGGCCAGGTCCCCGGCCAGGCTCAGGCCCATGGCCACCAGCGTGGTGACGGCGATGGCCACCCACGGCGTCCGGCGCCGCGGCAGCACCCGTCCCAGGACGGCGGGCAGCAGGTGCTGCTCGGCCAGCCCGTACGCCATGCGGCTTGCCATGATCATGGTGAGCAGCGCGCCGTTGGCGACGGCGATCAGGGCGACGAGGCCGAACAGCCGGTCGGGGATCCCGGCGTCGGCGGCCCGCACCACCTCGAGCAGGGGCCCGCTGGAGCCGGCCAGGTCGCCGGGCGGGAGCACCACCGCCGCGGCGATGCCGACCAGCACGTAGACCAGGCCGGCGGTGAGCAGGGCGCCGAACAGCGCCCGCGGGTAGACCCGCCGCACGTCGCGGACCTCCTCGGCGACGTTGGCCGACGTCTCGAACCCGACGAAGGAGTAGTACGCCAGCAGCGCCGCCGACAGCACCGCCGTCCCCGCGGACACCCCGGGCGGGAACTCCACCGAGCGGCCGAGGTCGCCGTCGCCGCGGGACAGCACCACCGCGCCGAGGACGACGACGAGCACCAGGCCGGAGGTCTCCACCAGCGTCATCACCAGGTTGGCGCGCAGCGACTCCTGGATGCCTCGGGCGTTGAGCAGCGCCACGGCCAGCAGGAACACCAGCGCGGCCGGGGCGGCGGGGACGTCGAGGAACACCCCCAGGTAGTCGCCGGCGAAGGCCAGCGCGAGGCCCGCGGCACTGGTGACGCCGGCGGCGAGCATGCAGAAGCCGACCAGGAAGGCCACCACCGGCGAGCGGAAGGCACGCTCGGCGAACACCGCCGAGCCCCCGGCGCGGGGGTACTTCGTGACCAGCTCGGCGTAGGAGGCCGCGGTCAGCAGCGCCAGGAGCAGCGCGACCAGCAGCGGCACCCAGATCGCCCCGCCGACCTCCCCGGCGACCTCGCCGACCAGCGCGTAGACCCCGGCACCCAGGACGTCGCCGAGGATGAACAGGTAGAGCAGCGGGCCGGTGACGGCGCGGCGCAGCTTCGTGTCGGGCTCGTCGGCACTGGCCGGGGCGGTGTCGCCGGCGGGCTGGTCGGTCACCGATCGAGTCTGGGCAGCTCCGGGAGGCCCGGCAACCGGACCACACCGATCCGGGGATCCGGCGGGACGGGGCGACACGCCGGGCGCGGTGGCGCGTGTCCCGGGGTGACCGGAGCCCCCACGGCGGCCGTCCACGCTCGCCGGCCGTCGACGGGTCGACAAGGGATCGTCGTCAGCGCCCGGTGACCGAACCGCTGGTCAGGACCCCACAACGGTTGCGTCACGGGCTCTCCAGGGGGTGTCCCGATCGGCCGTCCCCGGGGCCCGCGGTCCCTACCGTTCCCCTCGTCCGCAGCACCTTCCCCTGCTGCGGACACAGACCCCCCAGGAGGACGGCATGGCGATCGACCGGGCACCTGCCCCGTCGTCGGCGACCCTGCCGGACGACCTGGGTCTGGCCGGTCTCCTCGGCCTGCTCGACCGGGCGCACGAGCTGCCGCAGCGCCGGCGCCCCCGGCGCGCGGCAGGGACCCGCTCACCGGGCGCGCCGCGTGCGCTGCGCCCGCTGCCGGTGGCCCGCCCGGTGCCGGTCCCGCGCACCCGCCCGGTCCCGCCGGTGCTCGTCCCGGCCGCCCCTGCCGAGGTCGCCCCCGTCCCGGCCTCCGTCGCGGTCGCCGCCGTCGTGCCCCCGCCGGTCGCCGCGCCCGGCCCCCGCTGGCGCGCCCGGCTGCGCGCCTCGGTGCGGCGGCTGGCGCTGTGGGGCGCGGGCCCGGACGGCGTGCACGCCGCCTGGCCGACCGCTCCCGTCGTCGTGCCGCCCGCCGGTCCCGGCCTGGTCCGCCGGCTGGCGCTGTGGGGCGGCGGCGCCGACGGCGAGCACCTGGCCTGGGGCCGTCCGCGCCCGGCCCTGGCCGCGCCGGCCCCCGCCCCCGCGCCGGACCGCGCTCCCGCGCCGGCCCCTGCCCCGAACGGCCCGGTGGTGCTCACCGAGCTCCCGAGCACCCCCACGGTCCGGCCCGCGGCGTCTTCCCCCGCTGCGGCGCCGTCCCCGGCCGACTCCGTCCGGCCGGTCCCGTCCCGTGCCGCCCCCCGCTCCGCGGGCCCGGCGCTGGCCCCGGCCGGCTGGCCGGCGCGGCCCGCCGCAGGGCGGCCCACGGCACGGGCGCCCGACCCGCCCGGCACCGCCGGTGCGGTGCGCACCCGGGGCGACCCGGGCGGGCACCCGGCGCGGGGCTCTCCCCGGCCGCCGCCACCGGCTCCCGACTGATCCGCAGCGCGCCCCCTCCCCGGGGACGTGCGTCCGCACCCTCGTCGACGTGCTCGACGGGCCCGGCCACCTCCTTCCCCCCGTGGGTGGCCGGACCGCCGGCCCGCTCCCCGAGCAGTTCCACCTCCCGGCCGACCACGGCCGCCCCTGGCCCTCCTCCGCGGCACCCCGCCGCCGACCGACCTCACCGCACGACGATCCGGCCTCGACCCCCGCCGACTGCCTCTGCCGAGGACAGCGCGCGGGCCCTCCAGGGAGGCCCCGGACCGCGGCGCGGCGCGGCGACCGGCAGCGGGTCCCCCCCGCCGCCGGCAGCAGACCCCTCCGCACGACGATCCGGCCTCGCCCCCCCGCCGACTGCCCCGCACGAGGGCAGCGCGCGGACCCTCCCGGGAGGCCCGGACGCCCGCGGCGCGGCTGCCCGGCGACGACCGCCGCAGCGTGGAGGACCGGGTCCTGCCGGTGCCCGGCGCGAGACGACCCGCCCCGTCGTCTCCCGGGTCTCCGACCGGCACGACCCGTCCAGCAGGCGACCGGCGACCGGGAACGGCCCGCCGGCCGAGGTGGACGCCCGCAGGGACCCGGCCGCGGTCGCCAGGCCCGGCGCCGCGACGAGGACGGTGGACGCAGGCCCCGGGCCCGGCGGCGGACCGCGACGAGACGAGACGGGACGAGAAGAGACGAGACGACGGGCGCTCCCGGGCGGCCCGACCGGCACCGAGGCCGGTCCGGCTGTCCTGGGGGCGCCCGTCCCCGTGCCGGTGAGGAGGTGTCGACTCCGGCACACCGGTTGTGATCCCCCGTCCCGGCATGGGACAAAGGACGGCGTACCACCGCTCCCAGGAATGGACCCCGCTGCCCGTGACCGTCCCCGAGCAGCGCCCGGGGTCGCCGGGGGCGCCACCCCTCCCGCTGAGCGTGCTCCCCGAGGACCCGGAGGTCGGCCGGCTGCGCTTCGAGCTGGCCATCGACGCCGCCGGCATCGGCAGCTTCGACTGGGACCTCCGCACCGGGAGGCTCTCCTGGGACGACGCGCTCCTGGCGATCTTCGGCTACGACGCCGGCGGCTTCGACGGGACGATCGACGGCTTCGCCGCGCGGCTGCACCCCGACGACCGCGAGCGCACCCTCGGCGCCCTGCAGGACGCCATCGACACCTGCGGCGCCTACGACGCCGAGTTCCGCGTGGTCCTGCCCTCCGGCGAGACCCGCTGGGTGCAGGGCCGCGGCCGCGCGCTGGCCGACGACCGCGGGACGGCGGTCCGGCTGCTCGGTGCCGGCCTCGACACCACCCGGCTGCGTGAGGGCGACGCCCGCGTGTCCCGGGTGCTCGAGACGATGCGCTCGGCGTTCTTCGCCCTCGACCGCGGGTGGCGCTTCACCTACGTCAACGCCGAGGCCGAGCGGGTGCTGCACCGCGGCCGTGACGAGCTCCTCGGCGGGGAGATCTGGACGCTCTTCCCGGCCGCCGTCGGTAGCGACTTCGAGGTCAACTACCGGGCGGCGATGGAGCGCGGCGAGGAGCGGGTCTTCGAGGCGTACTACCCGCCGCCGCTGGACGCCTGGTACGAGGTGCGCGCGTGGCCGGGGCCCGACGGGCTGTCGGTCTACTTCCTCGACGTCACCGAGCGCCGCGCCGCCGAGCAGCGGGCCCGCGACAGCGCCGCGCGGCTGGCCCTGGTCGCCGAGGTCAGCTCGCTCATGTCGGCGTCGCTGGGCTCCGGCGGTGCCGAGCAGCCGGCGCTGCAGCGGGTGGCCGAGGCCGTCGTCCCGGTGCTCGGCGACTGGGTGATCCTCACGCTGTCCACCGGCGAGGACGGCCGGATGCGCGACGTCGCGAGCTGGCACCGCGACCCCGCGCTGCGCGGCACCACCGCCGCCTACGCCGACCTGCGGCTGGCCTCGATCCCCCCGGACGCGCCGGTGCTGCGGGCCCTGGAGTCGGGCCGGCTGCTGACCGTCGCCGACGTCCCGGGGGCCATCCGCCCGACGCTGCCCGAGGGCGGGGTGCTCGAGGCCTTCGACGCGCTGGCCCCGCAGACGGCGGTCACGCTGCCGCTGCTGGCCCGGGGGCGCACGCTCGGCGCGCTCAGCGTGTACCGCGGCGCCGACCGGCCGGCCGCGAACGCCGAGGAGGTGGCGGCCGCCCGCGAGGTCGCCGACCGTGTCGCGCTGGCGCTGGACAACGCGCGGCTGTTCGACCAGCAGCGGCGGCTGGCCGAGGCGCTGCAGCGGAGCATGCTCACCGCGCCGCCGCAGCCCGACGACGCCGAGATCGTCGTCCGGTACCAGCCGGCGGTGCAGGTCGCCCAGGTCGGCGGCGACTGGTACGACGCCTTCCTGCAGCCCGACGGCGCCACGGTGCTCGTCATCGGCGACGTCGTCGGCCACGACATCGAGGCGGCCGCGACGATGGGCCAGCTGCGCGGCATGCTGCGCGGGATCGCCTACCGCGGTGACGTCCCGCCCGAGGCCGTCCTCGTCGAGCTCGACGGTGCCATCGACGCGCTGCGCATGGGCTCGATGGCGACCGCGGTGGTCGCGCGGGTGGAGCAGACGCCGGAGCAGCGGGCCGCCGGGACGACGACGCTGCGGTGGTCCAACGCCGGGCACCCGCCGCCGCTGCTGCTCCTGCCCGACGGCGAGGTGCGCGTGCTGGGCACCGAGCGCGGGCAGCTCGTGCTCGGCGTCGACCCGTCGGCCCCGCGGACGTCGGCGGCGGTGCAGGTGCCGCGCGGGTCGACGCTGCTGCTCTACACCGACGGGCTGGTCGAGGGCCGGGACCTGCTGCTCGACGACGGCATCGCGCTGTTGCGCGCGGCGCTCACCCGTCTCGCCGACCTCCCGCTGGACCGGCTGTGCGACGCGCTGGTCTCCCGGCTGCGCCCCGAGGGCCTCCAGGACGACGTCGCCCTGGTCGCCGTCCGCCTGCACCCCCAGTGAGGAGCGAGCACCTCACGCGGGAGGCAGGACCGCCCAGACGGTCTTGGCGTCACCGTCGACGTACCAGCCGTGCGCCGTGGACAGCTCGGCGATGAGGTGCAGGCCCAGGCCGCCCAGGGCGGGGTCGCGGTCGATCGCGGGGGTCGGCGGGGTGCACGCGTCGCCGTCGGACACCGCCACGAGGAAGGCGTTCCCGGTGCGCCGGACCGCCGCCTCGACGCGGCCGCCGCCGTGGCGCAGCGCGTTGGAGGCCATCTCGTCGAGCACGAGGACCAGCCGGTCGCGCAGGTCGGCGGCGCCGTCCACCACGTGCGACCGGCGCAGCTCGTCGCGCACGAGAGGCAGTTCGGAGACGTCGGTCAGCGCCCAGGACAGGGCGTCCCGGGCGGGCGGTGGTGACGCCGACGGCCAGCCGGACACGGCTGGTCCACGTCTCACGCGTCTGCTCCCCGTTGCCGTGCCCGCTCGTCGAGCGCGAAGTCGAACACCTGCGTATGGCTCGCCGGAGGGGTCGGCAAACGCCGCTGGGAGCAGCGTCACAGGAAGGAGGCGGCCAGCGCGGCGCGGTAGCCGGCGACGACGGCGGGGTCGCGCATCGCCGGGCCCATGACGGCGATCCCGTGCGCCCCGGCGGCGAGGCAGTCCGCCACGTCCCCGGGACGCACGCCACCGAGCGCGAGCACCGGCGGGGCGCCCCGGACCAGGGCCGCCAGCCCGGCCGGGCCGAGCGCCGGGCCGTAGCCGGGCTTGGAGGCGGTGGGCGCGTACGGGGACAGCGTCACCCAGTCGCAGCCCTCGGCCGCCGCCCGCGCCACCTCGGCCGCGGAGTGGCAGGAGCGGCCCACCAGCGGCGGCCGGACCGCCGGGAACGGGTCGGCGGCCGACAGGTGCACCGGCAGCCCCGCCGGGGCGTGCGCCGCCCCGGCCCACACGAGCTGCCCGCCGACCGGGTCGAGCACGGCCCGGAGGTCGCGCGCCAGCGCCCTCCTCCCGGCGGCGGGCAGGTCCTTGTCGCGCAGCAGGACCGCCCGCGCGCCGGCCGCCACGGCGCCGGCCACCACCTCCGGCAGCGGGCGGGACGCCTGCGAGCGGTCGGTGACGAGGAGCAGCCGCGGGACGGGCGCCGGGGTCACAGGGCGGGCAGCCCCTCGAACGACGTCGAGGCCTCCGCGTGCCAGCGGCGCGGGATCCGTCCGGCCAGCCGCGCCAGCCGGCCGCCCTCGACCGCCTGGCGCATGGCCAGCGCCATCCGCTCGGGATCGCGGGCGCGGGTGACCGCGGAGGCGAGCAGGACGGCGTCGCAGCCGAGCTCCATGGCCAGCGCGGCGTCCGACGCGGTGCCGATGCCGGCGTCGAGCACCACCGGGACCTCCACGGCCTCCCGCAGCAGCGCGACGTTGTGCGGGTTCCGGATGCCGAGGCCGCTGCCGATCGGCGAGCCCAGCGGCATGACCGCGGCGCAGCCGGCGTCGGCCAGGCGGCGGCCGAGCACCGGGTCGTCGGTGGTGTAGGCGAGCACGGTGAAGCCCTCGGCGACCAACTGCTCGGCGGCGTCGAGCAGCTCGACGGCGTCGGGGAGCAGCGTGCGGTCGTCGCCGATGACCTCCAGCTTGACCCAGTCGGTGCCGAACGCCTCCCGGCCCAGCCGTGCGGTGCGCACCGCCTCGCGGGCGGTCATGCACCCGGCGGTGTTGGGGAGCAGCCGCACGCCCGCGCGGTCGAGCACCTGCATCATCGAGCCGGTCGCCGACGCCTCCACCCGGCGCAGCGCGACGGTGACGAGCTGGGTGCCCGAGGCGCGGACCGCGGCCTCCAGCGACTCCAGGCTCGGCACGCCGCCGGTGCCGAGCAGCAGCCGCGAGGTGAACGTCTCGCCGCCGAGCAGGAACGGGTCGCCGGCCTCCTCGCGCGCGAGCGCGGGTGCGAGGTCCCGGGTGTCGAGCTCTCCTGTGGTCACGGTCAGCCTCCTGCGGTCGGGGCGAGCACCTCGACGGCGTCGCCGGGGGCCAGCCGGGTGTCCGCCCAGCTGCTGCGCGGGACGACGTCGCCGTTGCGGGCCACGGCCACGCGGTCGTGTCCTGCCGCCCGGGCCGCGACCAGGTCGGCCACGGTGGCGTCGTCGGCCAGCTCGGCCGGGGTGCCGTTGACGGTCAGCTCCACTGCGTCCTCCTCGTGGGCTCGATCCCGAAGCGGCCGGCGCCGAAGGGGACGGCGACCTCCGGCAGGGTCCCGGTGGCCAGCAGCTCGGCGGTGGCCTCCGCGGTCACCGGGGTGAGCAGCACGCCGTTGCGGTGGTGGCCGGTGGCCAGCACCAGCCCGGGCAGCGACGACGGCCCGAGCAGCGGCGCGTTGTCCGGCGTGCCCGGCCGCCAGCGGGCGAGCGTCTCGGTCAGCTCCAGCTCGGACACCTCCGGGACGACGTCGATCGCGTCGTGCAGCAGGTCGTGCACGCCGCCGGCGGTGACCCGCGGGTCGAAGCCGCGGTCCTCGCTGGTGGCGCCCACGACCAGCCGGTCCCCGCCGTAGGGGACCAGGTAGACGGACCGGCCGCGGACCAGGGCCCGCACGGTGCCCTCGAGCATCCCGCCCGCACCGGCCAGCCGCAGGACCTGGCCCTTGACCGGGCGCACCGGCAGCGGCGGGACGCCGGGCACGTCCCCGCTGCGCGCGCCGAGCGCGAGCACCGTGGCGCCCGCCGCGACGACGTCGCCGGAGGCCAGCCGCAGTCCCGCCGCGCGGCCGCCCTCGGCGACGACCTCCGCCACCCGGTCGCGCACGAGCACGACCCCGGTGGCCCCCGCGGCGGCCAGGAGCGCGGCGTGCACCGCCCGCCCGTCCACCGAGTGGTCGCCCTCGACCAGCAGCCCGCCGCGCACCCGGGTGGAGAGCGCGGGCTCGCGCCGGCGGGCCTCGCGCGGGGTCAGCCGGTGCGCGGCCAGGCCCAGCTCGCGCTGGAAGGCGTGCAGCGCGTCGAGCTCGCGGGCGTCGTCCTCGTCGAAGCCGGTCACCAGCGTGCCGACGGTGCGCAGCCCGACCGGCGTGCCGGCGGCGGCCTCGAGCTCGGCGGCGAAGGCCGGCCAGCGGGCGACGGAGTCCAGGCCCAGGCGCAGCAGCGGCTCCTCCCGGTAGCCGGCCTCGGTGACCGGGGCCAGCATCCCGGCCGCGGCGGCCGAGGCGCCGGTCCCGGGAGCGTCGTCGACGACGGTCACCGACAGCCCGCGGCGGGCGGCCCGCCAGGCCACGGCCAGTCCGATCAGGCCGCCGCCGGCGACCGCGACATCGGTTCCCGCGACGTCGGTCACCGCCGCCGGCCCGCCAGCGCGACCGGCAGCGTGAGCGCGACGGCCACGGCCAGCCCCACCAGCGACGCCGACCAGCCGTTGGCCGGGTCGATGCCGAGGTCGGCCTGCCGCGCGCTCCACCACGCCGTCCAGCCCGCGCCCGGCCCGGGGAAGTACGTGGGCAGCGTGAGCTGGTAGGCGACGAAGCCCGCGGCCCACGGCAGCAGGTACAGCGGCCGGGCCGGGGCGGTGTCGGAGGTGTCCCAGCGCCCGCGCGGGGTGAGCCGGTAGGCCACCAGCAGCACGCCGGCCAGCGGCACGAACACCGCGCCGATGAGGAAGAGGAACGGCTCGTAGGCGGCGACGTCGAGGGTCAGCGCGAGCAGCGTCGCGACCGTGCCCACCACGACGGCGAGCACCCGCCGGTCGGCCCGGGCGACGACGTTCTGCGCCGACACCGCCGTCGAGTAGAGGTTGGCGAAGGCCTCGTCGAGCTCCACGGCCACCAGCACGAGCACCGCCACGGCGCCCAGCGGGACCGCCAGCAGCGCGTCGATGACGTCGAGGCCTCCGCTGCCGTAGGCGGCCAGTGCCAGCACGCCCAGGGTGAACATGACGACGGTGGCCACGCCGTAGCCGACCGCCGCGCCGGCCCCTGCGGCCCGGGCGCTGCGGGCGTGGCGGGTGTAGTCGGCGGCCAGCGGCAGCCAGGAGACCGGCAGCGCGATGACGATGTCGGTGGCGGTCCAGAACGACGTCGCCCCGCCCCCCGCCACCGGCGGCAGCGGCTCGGCCAGGACCTGCACGAACAGGTAGACGACGGCGGCCAGCGCGGCCCACACCGCGTAGCGGGCCAGCACCCGGACGACGCCGAGCGGCCGCAGCGCCATGAGGGTGGCCAGCACGCCCGCGGCGACGACGAAGGGCCACCGCGGCGCGTCGAGCACCCGTGCGGCGGCCTCGGCGATGATCACGATCTCGAACGTCGCCCAGCCGATGCACTGCACGAGGTTGAAGGCCGTGGGCAGCCAGGAGGTGCGGCGGCCGAGCAGGCCGCGCAGCAGCACCATCCCCGGCACGCGCTCCCGCGCGCCGGCCGCGGCGACCGCGCCCAGCAGCACCGCCCCGATCGCCGCGCCGACGACGACGGCGGCGAGGGTCACCCCGAGCGGCCGCCCGGGCAGGACGACGAAGACCGCCGCCACCGGCAGCAGCACGCTGATGCCGAGGTTGGCCCACAGGCCCAGGGACTCGCCCAGGCCCAGCGTGCGCGGCGGCGCCTGCTCCAGGGTCAGGGGTGCCTCAGGTGTGCGGACGGCTGCGGTACGGACACGGTCCGACGTGCTCATGGCTGCTCCCTACGCCGGCATTACCCGGTCAGGTTCCAGCGGTCGGCGGCGCGCTCAGCCGCCCTCTCAGCCCGGTTGCCCCGAGCTCCCGCACATGGCGACGCCACCCTACGACGGGGTGCCGGGGGTCGGCCGAGCCGGGCGCGGCTCCTCCCCGCACGACGTAGGGTCGGCCGCCGTGCCGGTCGCCGACCTGCTCGCCCGCCACGCCGACGCGTGGCGGCGGGCCACCCGCCATCCGTTCCTCGACGCCGTCCGCGACGGCACGCTCCCGCCCGCCGCGTTCGACACCTGGCTGGTCCAGGACGCGCACTTCCTGACCGACCTGCTGCGCTTCCAGGCGCGGCTGCTGGCCCGCGCGCCCCGCCCGGCGCAGGCGGTGCTGGCGAGCGGGTGCGTCGCGCTGGTCGGCGAGCTGGACTGGTTCACCCGGATCGCGGCCACCCGTGGCCTGGACCTCGACGCGCCCCAGCTGCCGGCGACCATCGCCTACGGGGACCTGCTGTACCGGCTCGACGCCGCGGACGTCGGCACCGCCCTCACCGCGCTGTGGACCGTCGAGCGGACCTACCTCGACGCCTGGTCGGCCGCGCTGCCGGGCGCCGAGCAGTACCGCGCGTACGTCGAGCACTGGACGCTGCCCGGCTTCGCCTCCTACGTGGCCGGGCTGGAGGCGGCGGCCGACCGCGTGGCGGTCGACGCGGCGGGCCCGGAGGAGGACACGGTGTTCCTCGAGGTGGTGGCCGCCGAGACGGCGTTCTGGCAGACGGCGATGGACGCGTGAGCCTGTCGGCCGGCCTGTGGGCCGGCAGCGCCGACCTGGCCTCCGCCGCGCTCGCCTCCCCCTTCGTCGCCGGTGTCGCCGACGGCACGCTGCCGCGCGAGTGGTTCGCCGGCTACGTCGCCCAGGACGCGTTCTTCCTCGAGGCGTTCGCCCGTGCCTACGCCCTCGGCGTCGCGCACAGCCGCGACCGCGCGACGCTGGAGGCCTTCGCCGACCTGCTGGCCGGCGTCCGCGAGGAGCTGCGGCTGCACGACGGCTACGCCGCCCGGTGGGGCATCGACCTGGCCGCGGTGTCCCCGGCACCGGCGACGCTGGCCTACACCGAGTTCCTGCTGGCCACGGCCGCGCTGGGCGACCTCGGCGAGGTGGCTGCCGCGATGACGCCGTGCATGCGGCTCTACGCGCACCTCGGCCGGGCCCTGGCCCCCCGTGCGACCGGGCCGTACCGCGAGTGGGTGGACACCTACGCCGACCCCGGGTTCGAGGAGCTGACCGTCACGCTCGAGGCGCTGCTCGACCGCGTCGCCGCCGACACCCCGGCGGTGCAGCGGGCGTACCGCCGGGCGATGGAGCTGGAACTCGGCTTCTTCACCGCCGCCTGGGAGTCCGCGGCCTGGAGTACCTTCGCGGACCAGTGACTCGGGGTGTCCGCTGCCGCAGCGGACTGAGAACACACCCGTCGAACCTGTCCAGGTCATGCTGGCGAAGGGATGTCACGGCGTGGATGCCGCTGCTCTGACCGCTGCCCGATCGGCGCTCTCCGGCGCCGCTCCGCTCGTGCACTGCCTGACCAACACCGTCGTCCAGACGTTGACCGCCAACGCGCTGCTCGCCGTCGGCGCCGCCCCGGCGATGGTCGACGAGCCGCGCGAGGCCGAGGGCTTCGCGGCGGTGGCCTCGGCGGTGCTGGTCAACGTCGGCACCGTCAACCAGCGGACCGCCGAGGCGATGCGGCTGGCCGCCCGGTCCGCCGCGGGCGCGGGGACGCCGTGGGTGCTCGACCCGGTCGCGGTCGGCGGACTGGCCTTCCGCACGGACCTGGCCGCCGAGCTGCTCGGGTCCCGCCCGGCGGTCGTCCGCGGCAACGCCAGCGAGGTCATGGCGCTGGCCGGTGCGGGCTCCGGCGGGCGCGGGGTCGACTCCACGGCGTCGGCCGACGAGGCGCTCGACGCCGCCGTCGCGCTGGCCGGGCGCACCGGGGGAGTGGTGGCGGTGAGCGGCGAGGTCGACGTCGTCACCGACGGGTCCCGCACCGTGCGGATCGGCGGCGGGTCGGTGCTGCTCACCCGCACCACCGGCGCCGGCTGCGCACTCGGGGCGCTGGTCGCCGCCTACGTCGCGGCCACCGGCGACCCGCTGACCGGCGCGGTCGCCGCGCACGCGCACGTGGCGCTGGCCGCCGAGGCCGCGGCCGCCGTCGCCGCCGGCCCGGGCACCTTCGCCCCGCTGTGGCTCGACGCGCTCGATGCCGTGACCGACCTGTCGGCCGCGCAGGTGACCGCGTGAGGCCGCCGTTCGACCCGGCGCTGTACCTGGTCACCGACACCGGGCTGGCCGGGCCGCGCGGCGTGCCCGAGGTCGTCCGCGCGGCGGTGGCCGGCGGGGTCACCGCGGTGCAGGTGCGGGACAAGACGGCGTCGCGGCGGGAGCTGTACGCGCTCACCCTCGCCGTCAAGGAGGTCCTGGCCGGCACCGGAGTGGTGCTGTTCGTCAACGACGCCGTCGACGTCGCCCTGCTGGCCGGCGCCGACGGCGTGCACGTCGGGCAGGACGACCTGCCGGCCGCCGACGTGCGCGCGCTGATCGGCCCCGACCGGCTGCTCGGGCTGTCGGCCGGGTCCGACGACGAGCTGGCCGTGGCGCTGGCGCTGCCGCCGGGCACGGTCGACGTCGTGGGCATCGGGCCGGTGTGGTCGACGTCCACCAAGCCCGACGCCGGCACCGGTCTCGGGCCCGGGGGCGTGGCCGCGCTGGGTGCGAAGGCGGCGGCCGCCGGGCTGCAGTCGGTGGCCATCGGGGGCATCGACGTGCGGCGCGCGCCGCTGGTCACCGGGGTCGACGGTATCTGCGTCGTCTCGGCGATCTGCGCCGCGCCCGACCCGGCCGCCGCGGCGCGGGCCCTGCGGAGCGCCCGGTGACCCCCGTCGCGCTCACCGTCGCGGGCAGCGACCCCAGCGGCGGCGCCGGCATCCAGGCCGACCTCAAGACCTTCAGCGCGCTCGGCGCCTACGGCACCGCCGTCCTCACCGCGCTGACCGCGCAGAACACCCGCGGCGTCACCGGTGTGCACCCGGTGCCCGCGGCGTTCGTGGGCGAGCAGATCCGCACGCTGCTCGACGACGTGACCGTGCACGCGGTCAAGACCGGCATGCTCGGCACGGCCGGCGTCGTCCGCGAGGTCGCCGCGTGCCTGGCCGGCCGCGCCGCCGGGCCGGTCGTGTGCGATCCCGTCATGGTCGCCACCAGCGGCGACCGGCTGGTCGACGACGACGCGATCGCCGCCGTCCGCACCGAGCTGCTGCCGGTGGTCGAGCTGGTCACCCCGAACGTGCCCGAGGCGGCCGCGCTGCTCGGCGTCGCGCCGGCCGGCTCGGTCGACGAGCTGGCGGCGCAGGCGCAGGCGCTGCTCGAGCTCGGGCCCGGCGCCGTGCTGGCCAAGGGCGGGCACCTGGGCGGGCCGGAGAGCGTCGACGTCCTGGCCACCGCCGACGGCGTCGTCGTCACCCGCCGGCCGCGGGTGGACACCACCGCCACCCACGGCACCGGCTGCACGCTGTCGTCGGCGATCGCGGCGCTGGCGGCCCGCGGGGTCGGCGGCCCGGGGCGGTGGGAGCCGGCGGTCGAGCAGGCGCGCGACTACCTGCAGCGGGCGCTGGAGGCCGGGACCTGGCTGGGCGTCGGCTCCGGCCACGGCCCGGTGCACCACTTCGCCGGGATCTGGGACCGGCCGGCGCAGGGCTAGGTCGCCGTGAACAGCCGGTCGAGGCGGTACCGCACCACGCGCAGGGCGTCGTCGACGTCGCGCTGCCGGCCCAGCACGCTGCTGACCAGGCCGTTGGTGAGCGCGAGCAGGCTGACCACCTCGATGCGCGGGTCGATGCCGGCGGGCACGTCGCCGGCCTCGACGGCCGACGCGAGGACCCCGGTGAGCCAACGCTCCAGCGCGTCGGGGGCGTAACGGCCGTCCACCGCCTCGGTCGGGTCGGTGAGGCCGGCGGCGTAGTAGGCGGTCCAGGCCAGCTGGTCGGCGCGGCTGTCGTCGTCGGTGGGCAGGATCGCGCCGAGGACGACGTCGAACACCGTGCGCGGCGGCAGCCCGGTGCCGATCGCGGCCGCCCGCTCGCGCACCCGCCGGTCCAGCCGGGCGGCGAGCTCGGTGACGCCGGAGAGCATCAGGCTCCGCTTGTCGGTGAAGTAGTACTGCACCACCCGCAGCGAGACGCCGGCCTCCGCGGCCACCTCACGCATGGAGACCGCCTGCAGCCCGCGGGTGCTGGCGATGCGCAGCAGGGCGGCGGTGAGGTGCCGGCGCCGCTCGTCGTGGTCGGCCCTGCGCGGCATCGGCCTCCTTCGTGGTACATCTGTATCCTCATCAGGTCCGCATCGACTCCCCGGAGGCAGCCGTGACCATCCTGACCGCACGTTCCGGGGACCTCGACATCGCCTACGAGGTGCTCGGCGCCCCCGGCGGCGAGCCGCTGCTGCTGGTCATGGGCCTGGGCGCGCAGATGGTGGGCTGGCCCGACGGGTTCTGCGCCGAGCTGACCGCGCGCGGCTTCCGCGTCGTCCGCTTCGACAACCGCGACGTCGGGCTGTCCACCCACCTCGACGGGCCGGTGCCGAAGCGGGCGTGGTCGCGGGTGCCGGCCGCCTACACGCTGGCCGACATGGCCGGCGACGCGCTGGCGGTGATGGACGCCGTCGGCTGGCCGGCCGCGCACGTCGTGGGCGCCTCGCTCGGCGGGATGATCGCCCAGCAGCTCGCCGTCTGCGCGCCGGAGCGGGTGCTGTCGCTGACGTCGGTCATGTCGACGCCGTCGCCGCGGATCGGCCGGATGCGCCCGCGGACGGTGCTGACCCTGGTCCGGGAGGCCCGCCGGCTCGCGAAGGATCGCGGCCCGGCGACGACGCCGGAGGCGATGGCCGACTTCATGGTGGCGATGCAGGAGGTCACGGGCTCGCCCGGCTACCCGGCCCGGCGCGAGGACCACCTGGAGATGCTGCGGGTGGCCGTGGCCCGCGACGACTCGGGGCTGACCGGGCCGGGGGTCAAGCGGCAGAACGCCGCCGAGCGGATCGCGCCGGACCTGCGCCCCGCGCTCGCCGGGGTGCGGGTGCCCACCCTGGTGGTGCACGGCGACAGCGACGTGGTGATCCGCCCCGAGGGCGGGAGGGCGACCGCCGACGCGATCCCGGGCGCCCGCCTCGTCGTGCACCCGGGGATGGGCCACGAGCTGCCGCGGGCGCTGTGGCCGGTGCTCGCCGACGACGTCCGCGCCGTCGCCGACCTCGCCGCACCCCGCGCCTGAGACGGTCGAGATCGCGCGATCTCGTACGGATCCAGGGGTCCTGGCGTACGAGATCGCGCGATCTCGACGGGTCGGGCGCGGCTACCCGGCGACGAAGCCGATCAGCAGGTGGGCGTTGAGGCCGATGATCAGCGCCGCCACCACGCAGCCGACGGCGGTGGTGATCCGCCGGTTGGTCCAGCCGCCCATGAGGTCGCGGCTGCTGGTCAGCCACAGCAGCGGCACCAGGGCGAACGGGATGCCGAAGGACAGCACCACCTGCGACCACACCAGCGCCGTGGTCGGGTCGCCGCCGAGGACGAGCACCGCCAGCGCCGGGGTCAGGGTGATCAGCCGGCGGGTGAGGACGGGGATGTGCCGCTTGAGGAACCCGGCCATCACCACCTGGCCGGCGTGCGTGCCGACCGAGGAGGACGCGAAGCCGGAGGCCAGCAGCGCGAGGGCGAAGGCGATCGCCGCGCCGGCGCCCAGCTGGTCGCCGAGGCCGGCGTGCACGCCCTCGAGCGTGGTGGCCTGGTCACCGGAGCCGGTGAACAGCTGCGCGGCGACGACCAGCATCGCGGCGTTGACGAGCCCGGCCAGGCCCATGGCCAGCAGGACGTCGATGCGCTGGGCCCGCAGCAGCCGGCTGCGTCCCTGGTGCGTGCGGCCGGCGGTGACGACGTCGCCGTAGCGGCCGGGCGTGAGCGCGGAGTGCACGTAGATGACGTGCGGCATCACCGTGGCGCCGAGGATGCCGGTGGCCAGCACCAGGCTCTCCGGGCCGTCGAAGGACGGGACCATGCCGCCGGCGACCCCGCCGAGGTCGACCCCCGCGCCGACCAGCGTGTAGCCGAAGCCCAGCCCGATCACCAGCAGCAGCCCGGTGATGACCCGCTCGAAGGGCCGGTGCCCGCGGGACTGCGCCCCCAGGAGCACGAACGCGACGACGGCGGTGATCAGCCCGCCGATCGGCAGCGGCACCCCGAACAGCAGGTTCAGCGCCACGGCGCCGCCGACGATCTCGGCGAGGTCGGTGGCGATGGCGACCGCCTCGGCCTGCACCCACAGCCCCCAGGTGACCGGCCTGGGCAGCCGCTCGCGGCACAGCGTGGCGAGGTCACGGCCGGTCGCGAGGCCGAGCTTGGCCGTCAGCGACTGGATGAGCATCGCCATGAGGTTCGCGGCGACGATCACCCACAGCAGCGTGTAGCCGAACGAGGCGCCGCCGGAGAAGTTGGTGGCGAAGTTGCCGGGGTCGACGTAGGCGACGGCGGCGACGAAGGCCGGACCGAGCATCGGCCAGATCCGGCGGCGGCCCGTGGGTGCCGGCGGCGGGGTCTTGGGGGTGCCGACCAGCGTCGTCGGCAGGACGGCGGCCTCGGTCTTCGACAGGTACACGGGGGCCTCACAGGGCTGCGCAGCGGGGGCGGGGGGAGGGGCTCGTTCCTGCTCTGCCCGCCGGGGGTGTCACGGTCGGGCCAGGACGTGGCCCGCGCGGGCCGAGGTGAGCCTTGCCTGAGCCGTGCCTGAGCCGTGCCTGAGCCGTGCTCGGGCCGTGCCCGGGCCGTCCCGGGGCCGCGGCGGTACCGCGGCCCCGGGGCCGGCTCAGGCCGCCGGGACGACGAGCCCGGAGGTGGCGGTGCGGGCGGTGGTGAACCGGCGGGTGACGTCGGCCCAGTTGACGACGTTCCACCATGCCTTCACGTAGTCGGCCTTCACGTTCTGGTACTGCAGGTAGAAGGCGTGCTCCCACATGTCCAGCATCAGCAGCGGGACCTGGCCGACGGCGAGGTTCCCCTGGTGGTCGTAGAGCTGGAAGATCAGCAGCTTCTGGCCGACGGAGTCCCAGGCGAGGATCGCCCACCCCGACCCCTGCACCCCGTTGGCGACGGCGTTGAAGTGCGCCTGGAACGCCTCGAAGGACCCGAACTGGTCGGTGATCGCCGTGTCGAGCTCGCCGTCGGGCCGGTCGCCGCCGTCGGGGCTCATGTTCGGCCAGAACACCGAGTGGTTGACGTGCCCGGCGAGGTTGAACGCCAGGTTCTTCTCGTGCAGGTTCGCCGTGGCCAGCCCGTCGTTCTCGCGCGCCTCGGCGAGCTTCTCCAGCGCGGTGTTCGCCCCGGTCACGTAGGTCTGGTGGTGCTTGTCGTGGTGCAGCTCCATGATGCGGCCGGAGATGTGCGGCTCCAGTGCCCCGTAGTCGTAGGGCAGGTCCGGGAGCACGTACTCGGGCATGGGGTCTCCTCCGTCAGGCTGGGTGGACACTCCTCGTCCTGCCCGGTGGAGCTGACACGTCGGGGCCGACCCCTGGCCCGCGCGGGCCAGGACCGGGGGCCTTCGTCGCGCTGTCGGCCGCCCGTGACGCGGCGGGCGCGCTCCACGAGGGCGTCGATGCGGCGGGCGTACGCGCCGCGCCGGTGGACCCGCCCGCACCGGGGGCAGCGGGAGAGATGGGGCCGCGGCACGGGACGGACGGAGATGGTCGCCCCCGGGAGCGGACGGGCGTCCCGCGGGGCCGGGACGCCGTCGACGAGCACGGTGCGCACCTCCGTCAGCGGGACGCCGGCGGCCTGCACGAGGTGGCCGACGGTCGCGTCGGGGTCGGCGGTCGGCACCCGTCGGACGGCCGCGCGGTCGCGGGCCGGCAGCAGCGGCCGCAGGACGTCGTCGACCGTCACCGCGACCCTCCCCACGGGCAGCCCCACCCCGGTCAGGTACTTGAACGTTCATCAAAACAGGTGCACACTGGGGCCATGCCGGTCCAGCGCCTCAACCACGCCGTCCTCTACATCCGCGACGTCGAGCGAAGCACCGCCTTCTACCGCGACGTGCTCGGCTTCCGCGTGAAGGTGGAGATCCCCGGCCGGGCGGTGTTCCTGCAGGCCGAGGGCTCGACCAACGACCACGACCTCGGCCTGTTCGCCGTCGGCACGGGCGCCGGTCCGTCGCAGGCCGGCCGCGCGACCGTCGGGCTCTACCACCTGGCCTGGGAGGTCGACACCCTCGCCGAGCTCGCGCGCGTCCGGGACGCGCTGGTCGCCGCCGGGGCGCTGGTCGGCGCCTCCGACCACGCCACCACCAAGGCCCTCTACGCCCAGGACCCCGACGGGCTGGAGTTCGAGGTCTCCTGGCTGCTGCCGGCCGACCTGATCAGCGACGACGTCCGCGCGCAGGCCATGGCGATCCGCCCGCTGGACCTCGACGCCGAGATCGTCCGCTACGGCGCGCAGACCCGCGGCGGCCTCGGCGTCTCGGTGCCGCTCCCGTTCTGAGGGGAGGGGTCGGACCCCACCGGATCGGGCATGACGCGGGACGACCGCAGCCGCGACCCACCCCGGGAGTTCCCGTGACCCTGCCGACCGCCCGTCCCCTCGCCCTCGTCACCGGCGCCTCCAGCGGCATCGGCCTGGAGCTGGCCAAGCAGTTCGCCGAGCACGGCTACGACCTGGTCGTCGCCGCGGAGGACGACGAGCTCGACGCCGCCGCGGAGACGCTGCGCGGCCTGGGCGCCGCCGTCTCCCCGGTCCGCGGCGATCTGACGAAGTACGAGGACCGCGAGCTGCTCGTGGCCGCCTACCGGGGCTCGGGCCGGCCGCTGGCCGCCGCGGCCATCAACGCCGGCGTCGGCGTCGGCGGGGCGTTCGTGGACACCGACCTGGAGGCCGAGCTGGGCATCGTGGCGCTCAACTGCGGGTCCACGGTGCACATCGCCAAGCGGGTCGCGCAGGACATGGCCGCCGAGGGCGAGGGGCGGATCCTGTTCACCTCCTCGGTGGCCTCGCAGGCACCCCAGCCGTTCCAGGCCGTGTACGGCGCGAGCAAGTCCTTCGTGCAGCACCTGGCGCTGGCGCTGCGCGAGGAGCTGTCCGACCGCGGCGTGAGCGTCACCGCGCTGCTGCCCGGGCCCACCGACACCGAGTTCTTCGACCGCGGCGACCTCACCGACACCCGGATGGGCGCCACGGACAAGAAGGACGACCCCGCGCAGGTCGCCCGTCAGGGCTTCGAGGGCCTGATGAAGGGCGAGGCCTCGGTGTTCGGCGGGTCGCTGGCCAGCAAGGCGATGGGCCGGCTGTCCGCGCTCACGCCCGGCAACGTCGCGGCCAAGCTCAACCGGAAGATGACCGAGCCGGGCTCCGGCCAGAGCTGATCGCTCCGGCACGATCGGGGGCGTGACCGAGCCCGTCGAGGTGCCCGCCGGCCCGCTGCTGCTCCGTCCGTGGCGGGCCGGTGACGCCCCGGCGGTCCTCGCCGCGCTCACCGACCCGGTCGCCCGCGTGTGGAGCGCCCCCGGGCGGGTCGCCGCGCTCGGCGACGCCCGCTGGTGGGTCACCCGCCGCGCCGACGGGAGCGGCGGCGAGATCACCGCCTGGGCCGTCGTCGACGCGGCCGGCGGCGAGCTGCTCGGCTCGGTGGACCTGCACTCGATCGACCGGGTGGAGCGGGTGCACGCCGTCGAGGACCCGGCGTCGGGCCGGGTGGCCGAGAAGGCCGGCTCCACGTTCGAGGGCCGGCTGCGCCGCTCCTACCGGTACGGCGACGGCGTCGAGCGCGACGAGCCGCTGTGGGCGCGGCTGGCCGACGACGACGTCCCCGACCTCAGCACCCGCAGCTGACCGTCCGCGGTGCGGTGAGCGGGTCGACGTCGGGCCGGGTGAGGCCGTCGGCCGTCTCCACCGGCAGCCCCTCGCGGGCCCAGTACTCGAAGCCGCCGATCATCTCCCGCACCCGGTAGCCGAGCAGCGACAGCGCGAGCGCGGCCCGCGTGGCGCCGTTGCAGCCGGGTCCCCAGCAGTAGGCGACCACCGGGACGGACCGGTCCAGCTCGGCCCCCGCGCGCACGGCGACCTCCCGGCCGGGCAGGTGGACCGCTCCGGGGACGTGGCCCTGGTCCCAGGCCTCGCGGCTGCGGCTGTCGAGCAGCACGAAGCCGGGGGCGCCGGACTCCAGCGCGGCGTGCACGTCGCTGACGTCGGTCTCCACGGCCAGCCGGCGGGCGAAGTGTGCGGCGGCGTCGGCGGGTTCGGTGGTCCAGTCGCTGGTCACGACGCCGATCCTGGGGCCGGTCGCCGTCCCGGAGTGAGCCCCGTCCCTGCCACCGACCGCACCGGTCCGGCCCTTGTAGCGCAAACGGCCCTTGACGAAGGCGGCGCTGACATCTGAGATGTCAGTCATGGTCGCACCGCTCGCCCCCGTCGGCCGGGTGCTCCTGCGCGACCAGGCCCTGATGCGCATCCGGACGGCGATCGTCAGCGGCGAGCTGGCACCGGGGTCGGTGGTCAAGGACGCCGACCTCGCCGTCCGCCTCGGCCTGTCGGTGGCGCCGGTGCGCGCCGCGCTGGCCCGGCTGGTCGACGAGGGGCTCGTCGAGGCCAAGCCGCAGAGCCACACCCGGGTCACCCCGATGCGGCCGCGGCAGGTGCGCGACGCCGCCGGGGTGGTCCGGGCGATGCACGAGCTGGCCGCCCGCGAGGCCGCCGGGCGGACGACGGCCGACGACGTCGCCGCCATGCGCGGCGCCAACGCGCGGTTCGCCACCGCGGTGGACGCCGGCGACCTCGAGGCCGCACTGGACGCCGACGACGACCTGCACGCCGTCCTGCTCGCCCGCGCCGGCAACACGGCGCTGACCGCGACCGTCGAGCGGTTCACGCCGACGATCCGCCGGCTGGAGCGGGCCCGCTTCGCCGCGGCGCACGGCCGGGAGTCCGTCGTCCTGCACGACCGCCTGATCGCCGCGTGCGCGGCTGCCGACGTCGATGCCGCCGTCGCCACGACCACCGAGATCTGGACCGCGCTGCTGTCCGAACTGGAGGAGACCGATGACGGGCCTCGCTGACTTCCCCCGCACCCCGCTGCTGTTCGGGCCCTCGCCGGTGCACCGGCTGGACCGGCTGACCGCGCGGCTCGGCGGGGCCGCGGTCTGGGCCAAGCGGGAGGACTGCAACTCCGGCATCGCCTACGGCGGCAACAAGACCCGCAAGCTCGAGTACCTCGTCGCCGACGCGCTCGCGCAGGGCTGCGACACCCTGGTCTCCATCGGCGGCGTGCAGAGCAACCACACCCGGCAGGTGGCCGCCGTCGCCGCGCACGTGGGGCTGTCCTGCGTGCTCGTGCAGGAGAGCTGGGTGGACTGGCCCGACGCCGTCTACGACAAGGTCGGCAACATCCTGGTCAGCCGGCTGGCCGGTGCCGACGTGCGGCTGGTGAAGGCCGGGTTCGGCATCGGGTTCAAGGAGAGCTGGGAGACCGCGCTCGCCGAGATCGAGGCGCGCGGCGGGAAGCCCTATGCGATCCCGGCCGGCGCCAGCGACCACCCGCTGGGCGGGCACGGCTTCGCGAACTGGGCGATGGAGGTGGCGCAGCAGGAGGCCGAGCTGGGCGTCTTCTTCGACACCGTCGTCGTCTGCTCGGTCACCGGGTCGACCCAGGCCGGGATGGTCGCGGGGTTCGCGCTGCTCGAGGAGCAGGGCGGCCGGTCGCGGCGGGTGCTCGGCGTCGACGCCAGCGCCAAGCCGGCCGAGACCCGCGACCAGGTGCTGCGCATCGCCCAGCGGACGGCGCGCGCCATCGGCCTGCGGCGCGAGCTCACCCTGGACGACGTCGAGCTCGACGAGCGCTTCCACGGCGGCGTCTACGGCATCCCCGACGAGGCGACGATCCGCGCGATGGAGACCGCGGCGCGCACCGAGGGCATGGTCACCGACCCCGTGTACGAGGGGAAGTCGATGGCCGCCACGATCGACCTGGTCGGCCGGCGCGAGATCGACCCCTCGTCGACGGTGCTCTACGCCCACCTCGGCGGCCAGCCCGCGCTCAACGGCTACAGCGCGCTGTTCTCCTGAGGGAGAGAGCCAATAGCGCTACAAAGGCCCTCCACCGGCGCTCAGGAGCGCCGCGGTGCCGGGGAGGCGGTCCAGGGCGGCCGCGATCCGGCGCTCCTCGAAGGAGAAGTGCGACTCGACGACCGCGGCGAGCCCGTCCAGCTCACCGGCCAGCCGGGGTGAGGTGCCCGAGGCGGCGAGCTCGCCGGCCAGCTCCTCCACGCGGGCGAGGATGCCGCTGATCCACACGTGGTCCTCGGCCATCTTGGCCAGCACCGGCGCCAGCTCCGGGAAGCGCTGCGCCAGCGCGGGGAAGGCGCCGGCGTCCTCGCCGGTGTGGTGCGCGGTCAGCGCGGCGCAGAAGGCCAGGCAGTGCGCCGGCAGGGTGCGGCGGACCTGCGGGCGGGCGCCGGTGGCGGCCGCCGCCTGCAGGGCGCGCAGGTCGGTGCGCAGGGTGTCGTGGATGCGGCGCAGCTCGGCGCCGAGGGGAGAGGTCATGCGGGGTCCTGTCCAGGGGAGGTGCGGGAGGGGATGGGGACAGGACGACGACGGCGGGCTGCGGGCCCACCGCGGGCTCACCCGGCGGCCGGGGACCCGATCCGTGCGCGGCGCGAGGCCGACCCGGCAGTCACGCCGGCAGGCTAGCGGGGGTCACAGCGGAACGCCCAGGCCCTCCGGCGGCGACGCGTCCAGGGCCGCGCGGACGGCGCCGGGCATCGGCGCCAGGCCCGCCCCGGCCAGGACGACGTCGCGGACGAGCGCGTGCCACCGGCCGACCGCGCGCACCATCCCGTGCCCGCCGGGCAGCGTGAACCGGGCGACCCGCACGCCGGCCCGGTGCGCGCGGACGGCGAACTCCTCCGACAGCCGCGCGGGCACCCACCGGTCACCACGGCCGTGCGCCAGGACGACGGTGCGCCCGCGCAGGTGGGCGACCGGCTCACCCGGCGGCGTCCACGGCGCCAGCCCGCAGACGGCCGTCACCGACGGGTCGTCGCCGGCCCGCAGCACCGCCCGGCCGCCCATCGAGTGCCCGACGAGCACCACCGGCACGTCGCCGTGCCGCTCGCGGACCTGGTCCAGGGCCCAGCGGACGTCGGCGTACGCGTCGGCGGCCGCCCCGTTCCACCCGGCCACGCGGTAGCGCACCGTGTACGC
Source organism: Geodermatophilus amargosae (assembly GCF_041028265.1). Lineage (GTDB taxonomy): Bacteria > Actinomycetota > Actinomycetes > Mycobacteriales > Geodermatophilaceae > Geodermatophilus > Geodermatophilus amargosae_A. The sequence continues at coordinate 55,757 of NZ_JABGCW010000013.1, read as the reverse complement.
CTCCACGCCCCGGGCCGCGGCGGCGCGGGACACCGCCTCCTGGACCGCGCGCATGCGGACCAGGGACAGCGCCCGCTCGCGGGGCGGCTCCACGCTGGCCAAGGTGCCGCCGTGCGCGAAGACGGCGACTGCACGCGTGGGCGCCGTCGCCGGGGTGTGGTCGAGAGCCGGGACCCGGGCCGCGGTCGTCACCGGCGCCGGCGGCCGCCACCGCGCAGCCGGGCCCGCGCCCGGTCGCCGAGGTCGCCGGCCTGCAGCAGCGCCCGACTGACCGAGGTGGAGCCGCCGCGCCGCTCGAGGGCGTGCCCGACCCGCCGGAGCAGCCCGGTGGCGAGGGGGACGACCACGGTCACGATGAGCCAGACGCGCAGGCGCCGGGTGAGGAAGAGCCACATGGACGGGCACTTCCCGGCACCCGCGGCGCGCAACCGCTCAGTCGGGGTCGGGCGCCAGCCGGACGACCATCTTCCCGGTGTTGGCCCCCTTGAGGAGGTCGAGGAAGGCGGGGACGGCGTCGTCGAGGCCCTCGTAGACGGTCTCCCGCACGACCAGCTCGCCCGAGCGGATCCAGCCGGACACCGTCTCGGTGAACTCGGCGCGCAGGTCGTTGTGGTCGCCCACGAGCAGGCCGGTCACCGCGAGCCGCTTGCTCACCATGAGCGCGCTGAAGTTCTTCGGCCCGGGCACCGCCTCGGTGGCGTTGTAGCCGGAGATCGAGCCGCACAGCGCCGCCCGGCCGTGCACGTGCAGCGCGCCCAGGGCCGCGTCGAGGTGCTCGCCGCCCACGTTGTCGAAGTAGACGTCGATGCCGTCGGGCGCGGCCTGCGCGAGCAGGTCCTTGACCCGCCCGCCGTGGTAGTCGAAGGCGGCGGTGAAGCCGATCTCGCGCAGCCAGGCCACCTTCTCCGCGCTGCCGGCGCTGCCGATCACCGCCGAGGCGCCGCGCAGCCGCGCGAACTGGCCGACCGCGCTGCCCACCGCCCCCGCCGCGCCGGACACGAAGACGGCGTCGCCCTCGCGGAACGCGGCCACCCGGAACAGCCCGGCGTACGCCGTCTGCCCGGGCATCCCGAGGATGCCGAGGGAGTAGGTGAGCGGCAGGTCCCCGGTGGCCGGCAGCTGCCGGACGGCGCGGGCGTCGAGGACGGCGACGTCGCGCCAGGCGGCGTCGGTGAGGACGAGGGTCCCCTCGGGCACGTCGGGGGAGCGCGACTCGACGACCCGGCCGACCGCGCCGCCCTTCATCACCTCGCCGACCTCCCACGGCGCGGCGTAGGAGGGACCCAGCCGCATCCGCCCGCGCATGTAGGGATCGACCGACATCGCGACCATCCGCACCACCACCTGGCCCTCGGCGGGGTCGGGGTGCTCGACCTCGACCAGCGCGAAGTCCTCGGGGGTGGGCTCGCCGTGGGGACGGGCGGCCAGGTGCCACTCGCGGGCGGTGATCGGCACGGGGCGCTCCCTGCGTCGTCGGATGGGGGTGCGCAGGTGATCCTGCCGCCGTCGCGCCGGCGGCGGACTGCCGGGTGGCACGCCCGTCCTACGCTCGGATCATGTTGTTCTCCCGGTACAAGACCCAGCCGGTGACGCAGGACGACGCGCTGCCGGGTCGCCCCGACGCGCTGCCGCACGTCCCGGAGACCCACGCGGTGAACGGCAACCGCATCCAGCCGCCGTTCCCCGAGGGGATGCAGACCGCCGTCTTCGGCGCGGGCTGCTTCTGGGGTGTCGAGAAGGTGTTCTGGCAGGTGCCGGGCGTCTACTCGACCGCCGCCGGCTACGCGGGGGGCTACACGCCGAACCCGACCTACGAGGAGGTCTGCTCGGCGCGCACCGGGCACACCGAGGTCGTCCTCGTCGTCTTCGACCCCGCGGTCATCAGCTACGGGGAGCTGCTCACGGTGTTCTGGGAGGACCACGACCCCACCCAGGGCATGCGCCAGGGCAACGACGTCGGCACCCAGTACCGCTCCGCGATCTACGTCGGCACCCCCGAGCAGGAGGCGGCGGCCCGCGCCAGCCGCGACCAGTACCAGGAGCGGCTGAAGGTGGCCGGCTACGGCGACATCACCACCGAGATCGCCCCGCTCGGCGACTTCTTCTACGCCGAGGACTACCACCAGCAGTACCTGCACAAGGTGCCCGACGGGTACTGCCCGGTGCACTCCACCGGCGTGAGCTGCCCCGTCGGCCTCCCCGGCGTCTGAGGGACCAGGCATAGGAAGCTCTTCGCACGTCTCGCGCCGCTGGACGTGCGTAGAGCTTCCTATGCCTGAGGGGTCTGCATGGACGTCGTCCGCACGCCGGAGGAGCGGTTCGCCGCGCTGCCGGACTTCCCGTACCCGCCCACGTACGTCACCTTCGACGCCGGCGACGGCACGATGCTGCGGGTCGCGGTGGTCGACGTCGGACCGCCCGACGGCGAGGTGGTGCTGCTGCTGCACGGCGAGCCGTCGTGGTCCTTCCTGTGGCGCCGGGTGGTCCCGGAGCTCACCGCCGCCGGGCTGCGCGTCGTCGCGCCCGACCTGGTCGGCTTCGGCCGCTCCGACAAGCCCACCGACCCGGCCGTCCACGGCTACGCCGCGCACGTGGAGTGGATGCGGCAGACGCTGTTCGAGGGACTCGGCCTGGTCGACGTCACGCTCGTCGGGCAGGACTGGGGTGGGCTGATCGGCCTGCGCCTGGTGGCCGAGCACCCCGACCGGTTCGCGCGGGTGGTGGTCGCCAACACCGGCCTGCCCACCGGCGACACCCCGATGAGCGAGGCGTTCCTCGCCTGGCAGCGCTTCGCCACGACGACGCCCGCCTTCGACGTCGGCCGCGTCGTCGCCAACGGCACGGTCACCGTGCTGCCGCCCGAGGTGATCGCCGCCTACGACGCGCCGTTCCCCGACGAGGCGTCCAAGGCCGGTGCCCGCGTCTTCCCGAGCCTGGTGCCGACGGCGCCCGACGACCCCGCCGCGGCGGCGAACCGGGCCGCGTGGGAGGTGCTCGCCCGCTGGGAGAAGCCGTTCCTCACCGCGTTCTCCGACTCCGACCCGATCACCGGCGGCGGGGACCGGGTGTTCCAGCGGGTCGTGCCCGGCGCGCAGGGCATGCCGCACGCCACCCTGCGCGGCGGCGGGCACTTCCTGCAGGAGGACGTCGGCCCGGAGCTCGGCCGCGTGGTGGCCGCGTTCGTCGCCGCCACGCCGCGCCGCTGACGGCGGCAGGGATGACCGTCTCCGCCGCCGAGGTGCTGGACCGGCTGCGCCGGGAGCCCGACGTCGAGGCGCCGGACCTGGTCGCCGTCGACGCCACCGACCGGCTGCTGCTCGACACCGCCGACCGGTTGTCCGAGCAGCGGGTGGTCGTCGTCGACGACGCGTACGGCGCGCTCACCCTCGGCGCGGTCGCGGCTGGCGCGCGCGACGTCCGCGTGTCGCAGGACCTGCTGGTCGGGGAGCGGGCGCTGGCGCTGAACGCGCAGCGCTGCGGGCTGACCGGCACCTACCGGTCCGCGCCGCTGGACGCCGGGCTCTTCGACGGCGCGACGCTCGTGCTGGCCCGCGCGCCCCGGGCCCTCGACGCGCTGCGCGAGCTCACCGAGCTGGCCGCCGCCGCAGCCGCCCCCGGCGTCACGGTGCTGGTCGGCGGGCGGGTCAAGCACATGACGCTCGGCATGAACGACGTGCTGCGGGTCGGGTTCACCGATGTAGCGGCCACCCTGGCCCGGCAGAAGTCGCGGGTGCTGGTGGCCCGCGGGCCGCGGCCGGGCGTGCAGCCCTCCTTCCCCCGCTGCCGGCACGACGACGCCCTGGACCTCGAGGTGTGCGCGCACGGCGCCGCCTTCGCCGGCACGCGCGTCGACGACGGCACCCGGCTGCTGCTCGGCGCCCTCGACGGTGCCGCTCCGGGGGCGCGGACCGCCGTCGACCTGGGCTGTGGCACCGGCGTGCTGGCCGCCGCCCTCGCCCGCGCCCGGCCCGACCTGACGGTGACCGCCACCGACCAGTCGGCCGCCGCGGTCGACTCGGCGCGGGCCACGCTGGCACGCGCCGGGCTCGGCCGCGTGGGCGTCCTGCGCGACGACGCCGCGTCGGCCCTGCCCGACGGCAGCGTGGACCTCGTCGTCTGCAACCCGCCGTTCCACCTGGGCGCGGCCGTGGTGACGGCGGCCGCCGACCGGCTGTTCTCCGCCGCGGCGCGGCTGCTGCGGCCCGGCGGGGAGCTGTGGACGGTCTACAACAACCGGCTGCCGCACCGCGCGGCGCTGCGGCGCATCGTCGGCCCGACCCGCACTGCCGCGAACGACCGGCGGTACACCGTGACGGTGTCGGTGCGCAGGTAGCCGGCTCAGAGGGTCAGGGCGAGGACCGGCTCGTCGTCGGCCATCTCGCCGGTGGGGACGAAGCCGAGCGACCGGTAGAACGGCGCCGGGCTGCCCTCGCCCTCCACCACGCTCACCCGCAGCACCGGCACGCCCTGCGCACGGACGTGCTCGGCGACCAGGGCCACCACCTGCCGGCCGATGCCCCGCCCCTGCGCGGAGGCGTCGACCATCAGCCGCCACAGCATGTGCCCGAGCTCCTCGGGGGAGTCCCAGAGCATCACGAAGCCGACCAGTCGGCCGTCCGCGCGCACCGCTCGGCACCAGGCCTGCGGGTACACGTACGCCTCGGCGAGGGACACCGCGTTCGGTGCGACGAGGTGCTCCTGGCCCGGCGCCACCCGCAGGTCGCACACCGCCCGGACGTTCTCCGGCGTGATCGGCTCGAGCTCGACGGCGGCCACGGCTAGTGGGCGGGGCGGCTGCTGCGGGTGCGCACCGGCGGCTGCGACGACCAGGGGAAGTCGATCCACGCGTCGGTGCGGCGCCACACGTAGTCGCACCTCACCAGCGACCGGGACTTCTCGTAGACGACGGCGGTCCGGACGTCGGAGACGTAGCCGGCGCAGAAGTCGCGCACCAGTTCCAGCGTCTTCCCGGTGTCGGCCACGTCGTCGGCGACCAGGACGTCCGCGCCGGTGAGGTCGACGGCGTCCAGCGTCGGCGGCAGCACCACCGGCAGGTCCAGCCGCTCGTCGACGCCGGTGTAGAACTCCACGTTCATCACGAACAGGTTCTTGACGTCGAGCGCGTAGCCCAGGGCCCCGCCGAGGAACAGCCCGCCGCGGGCGATCGACAGGATCAGGTCGGGCTCGAAGCCGTCGTCGGCGACCTGCCGGGCCAGCTCGCGGGCCGCCGTCCCGAACAGGTCGTACGTCAGGACCTCGCGCTCGTCGCTCATGCCGTCATCCCAGCAGACGTCACGCTCAGCAGAAGCCGGGCGTGCCCAGCCACGCGACCTCGGCGGGCGGGACGTCGTCGCGCAGCACGCTGCCCTCGATGAGGCCGTAGGGCCGGTCGTCGGCGTGGTAGACGAGCGTGTCGTCGACCCCCGGGGTGTTGGTCAGGCCGTAGGCCGACAGGTCCTGCAGGAAGTGGTGCTTGTTCGGCATGGACATCCGCACCTCGGCGACGTCGCCGAAGCCCTCGAGCACCGCCTCGCCCATCGCGTACAGCGTCTGCTGCAGGGCGAGGGAGTGGGTGGCGGCGAAGGTCTCGAGCAGCGTCGTCCGGACGCCGGTGAACAGCGCGTCCCAGTCGAGGTCGGCCGACGTGTACCGCCAGCGGGCGGTGACCGCGGTGGCCAGGACGCGGTCGCGGGTCTCGGGCAGGGTCGTGTAGCGGTCACGCGGGTAGCCCCAGAACTCCGAGCCGGTGGTCTTGAGGACGACGAGGTCGGTCAGGCCCGCCAGCACGTGCACGTCGCCCCCGTCGGCGGTGACGACCGCCGTCCGGACCTCCCCGCCGGGGCGCCGGAAGGCGTGCCCGTGCGGCTGCCCGCCGACGGCGATCCGCTCCCAGCCGTAGGACTCCACGGCCACCCGGGCGCCGGTGATCCAGTCGTAGGAGCCGGCGAGGTGGCGGGCCAGGCGCAGGCCGAACGCCTCCGGCGAGCCGACGCCGTCGCGGGCGAAGGCGAAGACGGTGTTCTTCTGCGCGTCGGTGGTCAGGACGTGCGCGTTGTCGCCCGCGGTGTGCGCGGCGGCGAAGTCCCCGCGCAGGCTGGTGCTGACGTTGAGATCCACCAGTTCGTGCCGGGGGGAGCTCCGGTCGACCGCGACGACGCGGACCTCCGCCTTCCCGTACTGGTTGGGCCCGAGCACGATCGCCATGCCCCGCAGCCTGCCCCACGCGGGTTGCGCCGGTGTTGCACGTGGAACCGGCGGGTCAGGGCAGCGCCGCGGCCACCTGCCCGGCGAGCCGGACGACCTCGCGGGCGCAGGAGCCGCCCGGGTCCTGCTCGGGGTCGTAGACCGCCACGCTCCAGCCGGCGCAGCCGGGTACCTCGAGCGCGCCCAGCAGCAGCTCGGTGAGCTCGGCCGGGCGCAGTCCGCCGGGGTCGTCCGGGACGCCGGGCAGTCCCTGGGCGGGGAAGACGACGGGGTCCAGGACGTCGAGGTCCACGTGCAGCCACCACCGGGGCGCCGTGGCGGCCACGTGCGCCGCCGCCTCCCGGCCGGCGGCCCGCGGGGCGGCTGTCACCTCGTCGGCGTCGCGCAGCCACACCCCGGCGTCTCGCAGCCACACCCCGGCGTCGCGCACCGAGCCGACGGCGGAGAGCGCCCGCCAGTCGCGGTCGCGCGGGCCGAGCACCGCCAGCGCCGCCGGGTCGAGGACGCCGCGGCGGCGGGCCAGCGGCCCGGTGAGCAGCCGCCCGGTCAGCCCGAGCAGCCCGATCTCGGTGTTGGCCGCCTCGCCGTCCTCGGAGACGTCCAGCGGCACCGCGTCCTCGTGGCCGTCGACGACCACCAGGCCGGCGGTCCCGGCCGCGTCCCGCAGGCCGGCGACCGACCCGAGCAGCAGCGCGCAGTCGCCGCCGTGGACGACCGGGAAGCGGCCGGCGGCGGCGGCCGCGGCGACCCGTGCGGCGAGCTGGTCGGTGGCCGAGACCAGGGCCGGCTCGTTGAGCAGGCCGCCGGCGGGGCCCCGCTCCGCGACGGGCTCCGGGAGCTCCAGCAGGGTGTCGCGCGCGGGGGAGCCGAGGGCCGCGGCGAGTCCGGCCCGCCGCAGGGCGCCGACGGCGAGGGCCTGGTTGCCGGGGCGGCCGTAGCCGTCGAAGGGCACGCCGACGAGCTCGACCTCCGGCACGGCTCCTCCCGTCAGCTGCCGCGGTAGGTGGAGTAGGCGAACGGGGAGAGCAGCAGCGGCACGTGGTGGTGGACGGCCGGCTCGGAGACGGCGAAGGTCAGCGTGACCTCCGGCCAGAACGCCCTCGTCCCGCGTGCCTCGAACCACGCGCCGGTGGCGAACACCAGCCGGTGCGGCCCGGCCGCCGTGGCCGCCTCGGTCAGCCGGCAGCGGCCGTCGTCGTCGGTCACGCCCTCGCCCAGCTGGGAGTCCCCCGCGAACAGGCGGACGGCGATCCCCGCCGCCGGCCGGCCGGCGACGGCGTCGAGCACGTGCGTGGAGACGCTCATCCGTCGATCAGCTCCTGCACCCGCAGCTCGGTGATCTGCGCCAGCTGCTCGACCACCTCGGCGCGCTCGGCGTCGGGGTCGTTGTCCAGCCGGCGGCGCAGCTCGGCGAGCATCTCCTCCGGCGACCGGCCGGCCGCGCGGATCAGGTAGACGTGCCCGAAGCGCTCCTCGTACGCGCGGTTGCCCTCGACGATGGCGGCGCGGGTGTCGTCGTCGGCGCCGCCCATCGCGCCCTGCTCGCGGCGGGAGGCCCGCGCCTCGGCCGAGGCGCCTTCCACCCGGTCGCCGATCCGCGGATGGGTGGCCAGCGCCAGCTGCACCTCGTCCCAGGGCAGCGCGCGGGCGACCTCCCCGGCGCGGCGGACCAGCGTGGCCGCGTCGGGGAACGGGCGGCCGGCGACGAGCCCGGCGGCGAAGCGCGGGGCGGCGTTGCAGCCGCGCAGCGCCTCGACGGCGGCGTCGGCGGGCTCGCTGTTGAACTCGTCGAGGCGGGACACGGTGACAGGATGGCAGCCCACCCGGGCCGGCAGAGGGGACGAGCGGTGACGGACGTGCGCGTGGAGGGTCCCGACGTCGAGCGGTCCGGGGAGGTGCTCACCCCCGAGGCGCTGGAGTTCGTCGCGGACCTGCAGCGCCGCTTCGGGTCCCAGCGCGACGCCCTGCTGGCCGCCCGGGCCACCCGGCGCGCCGAGATCGCCACCGCCCGCCGGCTCGACTTCCGCCCGGAGACCGCCGACGTCCGCGACGGCGACTGGCAGGTGCCCCCGCCGCCGCCCGGCCTGGTCGACCGCCGGGTGGAGATCACCGGGCCGACCGAGCCGAAGATGGCGGTCAACGCGCTCAACTGCGGCGCCGACGTGTGGCTCGCCGACCTCGAGGACGCCAACACCCCGCACTGGCGCAACGTCGTCACCGGGCAGGTCGTGCTGCGCGACGCCGTGCGCCGTGAGCTCGCCTTCTCCACCCCCGAGGGCCGGGAGTACCGGCTGCGCGAGGACGGCGACCTGCCCACGATCGTCCCCCGCCCCCGCGGCTGGCACCTCCCCGAGCGGCACCTGCTGGTCGACGGGCAGCCGGCGGTCGGTGCGCTGGTCGACGCGGGGCTGTACCTGTTCCACAACGCCGCCGAGCAGCTGTCGCGCGGCAGCGGCCCGTACTTCTACCTGCCGAAGATGGAGGGCCACCTCGAGGCGGCGCTGTGGAGGCTGGTCTTCGACGCCGCCGAGCGGTCGCTGGGGATCCCCGAGGGGTCGGTCCGCGCCACGATGCTCGTCGAGACCATCCCGGCCGCCTTCGAGATGGAGGAGATGCTGCACGCGCTGGGCAGCCACGCCACCGGCCTCAACGCCGGCCGCTGGGACTACCTGTTCAGCGTGATCAAGGTCTTCCGCGAGGCCGGGCCGGAGTTCGTGCTGCCCGACCGGGCGGCGGTCACGATGACCGCGCCGATGATGCGGGCCTACACCGACCAGCTGGTCGCCGTCTGCCACCGCCGCGGCGCCATGGCCATCGGCGGCATGGCCGCGGCGATCCCCAGCCGCAGGGACGCCGAGGCCAACGAGCGCGCGCTGGCGAAGGTCCGCGAGGACAAGACCCGCGAGGCCGGCGACGGCTTCGACGGCTCCTGGGTGGCCCACCCCGACCTCGTCCCGGTCTGCCGGGAGGCCTTCGACGCCGTCCTGGGCGACCGGCCCAACCAGCTCGACCGGCAGCGCCCCGAGGTGTCGGTGACCGCGGCGCAGCTGCTCGACGTCGCGGGCGTCCCGGGCGGGCGCACGCTCGCGGGCCTGCGCGCCAACGTCGAGGTGGCGATCCGCTACCTGGCCGCGTGGCTGGGCGGCAACGGTGCGGTCGGCATCCACGGCCTCATGGAGGACGCCGCCACCGCCGAGATCAGCCGCTCGCAGGTGTGGCAGTGGGTGCACGCCGGCGTCGAGCTGGACACCGGCGAGACGGTGACCGGCGAGCTGGTCCGCCGCGTGGTGGCGGAGGAGGTCGAGGGCATCGGTGACCTGCCGCACCTCGACGACGCCCGGCGGCTGTTCGAGCAGGTGGCGCTGGCGGAGGACTTCCCCGACTTCCTCACCCTCCCGGCCTACGACCTGATCGAGTGATGCTCGAGGAACGGGTCTACGCGGAGCTGGACCGCCGGCTCGCGCCGGTCGACGCCGCCCGCGCCACGGCCTATCCCGGCGAGCGGCCGGGCCGGCAGCCGGTGCACACCTGCTACGTCCCCGCCGACGCCGTCGTCCCCCGCTTGGCCTCCCGCTGGGGTGCCGCCGCGCTGGCGGCGCTCGACGAGCACGGTCTGCCCGACCTCGGGTACGACGCCGGCCTGCTCGAGCAGGTGCTGCCGCGGGTGCGCGCCAAGCTCGCCGCCGAGCCGGTGGAGGACCTGCGGGTCGACGCCGAGGACGGCTACCGCGGCCGTTCCGACGACGAGGACGACGACGTGCGCCGGGCCGCGGCCGCCGTCGCCGCGGACCTCGCCGACGGCACCGCCCCGCCGTCGCTCGGCATCCGCGCGAAGTCGCTGGAGGGGCCCACCCGCCGCCGCGGCGTCCGCTCCCTCGACCTCTTCCTCGCCTCCCTGGAGGCCGGGAGCGCGACGAAGGCCCCTCGGGGGGCCGCTACGAAGGCCCCCGTCGGGGTCATCAGCGCGACGACGGCCCCCCGGGCGACGGTCACGCTGCCCAAGGTCACCGACGTCGAGCAGGTGCGCGCCTTCCTCCCCGTCCTCGACGCGCTGGAGGACGCCCACGGCGTCGCGCTGGACCTGGAGCTGCAGGTGGAGACCCCCCAGGCGGTGCTCGGTGCCGACGGCGCGGTGACGCTGGCCCGCATGGTGCACGCCGCCGGCCCGCGGCTGACCGGCCTGCACCACGGCACCTACGACTACAGCGCGGCGCTGGGCATCGCGGCGGCGCACCAGTCCTCCGACCACCCCGCGCTCGACCTCGCCAAGCAGCTCATGCAGGTCGCCGTCGCGGGGACCGGCGCGCGGGCGGTCGACGGCTCCACCAACCTGCTGCCCGCCGGCCCGCGTGAGCAGGTGCACGCCGGCTGGCGGGTGCACGCCGGGCTGGTCCGGCGGGCGCTGGAGCGCGGCCTCTACCAGGGCTGGGACCTGCACCCCGCCCAGCTGGTCACCCGCTACGTGGCCACCTACGCGTTCTTCCGCGGCGCCCTGCCCGCGGCTGCCGGACGGCTGTCGGCCTACGTCGAGCGGGCCGACGCCGGGGTGCTCGACGAGCCGGCCACCGCGCGGGCGCTGGCCGGGGTGGTGCTGCGCGGGCTGGACTGCGGCGCCGTCGACGCAGGGGAGGTCGCCGCGGCCACCGGCCTGGAGCGCCCGGTGCTCGACGCGCTGGCCGGACGGGGTCCGGCGCGCGCGGGGAGCAGCGCTTAGGCTGCCCTCCGTGGTGGCACGGTGACGGGGAAGGCGCCCGACTCCGTGTTCACCGGTGGCGGGGAGGTGGGCCGGGAGATGGCCGCCCGGGACTGGGCGGACACCCCGTTCGGACCCGCCGGGCACTGGCCCCCGGCGCTGCGCAACCTCGTGCGCATCGTCCTGACCTCGCGGTTCCCGATGTGGGCCGCCTGGGGCCCCGAGCTGTCGTTCTTCTACAACGACGCCTACCGCCGCGACACGCTGCAGGGCAAGCACCCGTGGGCGCTGGGCCGTCCGGCGTCCGAGGTGTGGGCGGAGATCTGGCACGACATCGGCCCGCGGATCGAGTCGGTCCTGGCCACCGGCACCGCCACCTGGGACGAGGACCTGCTGCTCTTCCTGGAGCGCAGCGGGTACCCGGAGGAGACCTACCACACCTTCTCCTACAGCCCGGTCGCCGACGACGACGGCCGCACCGCCGGGATGCTCTGCGTCGTCACCGAGAACACCGACCGGGTGCTCGCCGAGCGGCGGATGGCCAGCCTGCGCGACCTCGCGACGGCGATCGCCGCGACGCGCACCGAGGCCGACGTGCTGGCCGCCGTCGGTGGGCAGCTGGCCCGCAACGACGCCGACCTGCCCTTCTCGGCCACCTACCTGGTGGACGACGACGGCACCGCGCGCCTGGGCACCGCGACCGGGCTGACCCCGGGCTCCCCGGCCGCGCCGCAGACCCTCACCGACGACGCGGTCTGGCCGCTGTCCCGGCTGCGCGCCGGCGAGCAGGCCGTCGTCGACCTCGACGGGGTCCCCGGACTGCCCACCGGCGCCTGGGCGCGCCCGCCGTCGCGGGCGCTCGCGGTACCGGTCGCCTCCCCGGTCGCCTCCCCGGTCGCGGACACTCCCGCGGTCGCCGGCTTCCTGGTGGTGGGGCTCAACCCGCACCGCGCCCTCGACGAGGCCTATGCCGGGTTCCTCGAGCTGGTCGCGGGCCAGATCGCCTCGGGCCTGGCCAATGCGGGCAGCCACGCGGCCGAGCGGCGCCGTGCGGAGGCCCTCGCCGAGCTCGACCGCGCCAAGACCGACTTCTTCAGCAACGTCAGCCACGAGTTCCGCACCCCGCTGACGCTGATCATGGGCCCGGTCGCCGAGCTGCGGGCCTCCGCGGCCGCGGCCGACCCGCGGGTGGCCGAGGAGCTCGAGGTCGTCGAGCGCAACGCGCTGCGGCTGCAGAAGCTGGTCAACACCCTGCTCGACTTCTCGCGCATCCAGGCCGGCCGCATCGACGCGCGGTTCGAGCCGGTCGACCTCGCCGCGACCACCGCGGAGCTCGCCAGCGTCTTCCGCTCCGCCGTCGACCGGGCCGGCCTGCGGCTGACCGTCGACTGCCCGCCGCTGTCGCAGCCGGTGCACGTCGACCGGGACATGTGGGAGAAGGTCGTCCTCAACCTGCTCTCCAACGCGCTGAAGTTCACCTTCGAGGGCGGCATCACCGTGCGGCTCCGGCAGGACGACGGCGCCGCGGTCCTCACCGTCGCCGACACCGGCACCGGCATCCCCGCCGCCGAGCTGCCCCGGCTCTTCGAGCGGTTCAGCCGCGTGTCCGGCGCCCGGTCGCGCTCCGGCGAGGGCAGCGGCATCGGGCTGGCGATGGTCCGTGAGCTGGTGGGCCTGCACGGCGGCTCGGTCGAGGTGCAGAGCGCACCCGACGTCGGGACGACCTTCACCGTCACCGTGCCGCTGGGCAGCGGGCACCTGCCCGCCGACCGTCTGGCGCCCGCGGTGGCCGAGCCGCCGGCGATCTCGCCCGGGGCCACGCCGTTCGTCGCCGAGGCGCTGCGCTGGGTGCCGTCGGCGGGCGACGACGCCCCCGCGGCCGCCCCCGGCTCGCAGGGCAGCCGCGCCGGCCGGGTGCTGGTGGCCGACGACAACGCCGACATGCGCGACTACGTGGTGCGGTTGCTCGCGCCGGTGCACGAGGTCCGTGCCGTCGCCGACGGCCAGGCGGCCCTCGACGCGGCCCTGGCCGACCCGCCCGACCTCGTCGTCAGCGACGTGATGATGCCGCGGCTGGACGGCATGCAGCTGCTCGCCGCCCTGCGCGCCGACGCCCGCACCTCCCGCGTCCCGGTGGTCCTGCTCTCCGCCCGCGCCGGCCAGGAGGCCGCCGTCGAGGGCCTCGCCGCCGGCGCCGACGACTACCTGGTCAAGCCCTTCTCCGCCCAGGAGCTGCTCGCCCGCGTCGACGCCCACCTGCAGCTCGGCCGCGCCCGGCGCGAGGCCGAGGAGCGGTTCACCACGATGGCCGACCTCGCGCCCGCGCTGATCTGGGTCGCCGACGGCACCGGCCGGCGCGAGTTCCTCAACGCCGCCTGGACGGCGTTCACCGGCCGCTCCGTGGAGGCCGAGCGCGGCGAGGGGTGGCAGGCCGGGCTGCACCCCGACGACGCCCGGCGCTACACCGCCACGGTGGCGGCCGCGACGACGGCAGGGGAGGGCTGGGAGGTCGAGTTCCGGCTGCGCCGCGCCGACGGCGCCCACCACTGGCTGCTCGAGCGTGCCGTGCCCATCGGCGGCACCGCCGGAGGCTGGGTGGGCAGCTGCACCGACATCAACGCCCGCTACCGGGAGACCGAGCGGCAGACGCTGCTCGCCGAGGTGGGCACGGCGCTGGACCGCGAGACCGAGGTCGACCGGCAGCTGGCCGGCCTGGCGCGGCTGGTCGTCGACCGCCGCCTGGCCGACGTCTGCACCGCGCGGGTCGTCGGCCCGGACGGGCGGCTGCGCTACGTGGGCCTCGCGGGCCTCGAGGGGGACGTCGACCGCCCGGCGCACCTGGAGCCGCACGGGGGACTGGGCGTCGAGGTGCTCGAGACCGGCGCCTCCGTGCTGCGCCCGCACCTGTCCGGCCCCCGCCACGACGGGATCCGCCTGGACCTGAGCTCGGCGCTGCTGGTGCCGCTCACCGTCCGCGGCCGGGTGCGCGCGGTGCTGGCGCTGGGGCGCCGCGACGACGCCCCGCCCTTCCACGACGACGACCGCGCGCTCGCCGAGGAGATCGCCGCCCGCGCCGCCCTGGCCCTCGACAACGCGCTGCTGCTGGCCGACGAGCGGGCCGCGGCGCGGCGCCTGGGACTGCTGCAGCGGGTCACCGCCGAGCTCTCGGCCGCCACCACGCCGGTCGAGGTGGCCAAGGCGGCCGCCGCCTCCGTCCTCTCGCTCACCGGCGAGGGCAGCAGGGTCGGCGTCTACGAGGTCGACGACGCCGGCCGCGCCCTGCGGCTGCTCGCGCGGTCCGGCCCCCCGGCCGACGACCGGGAGCGCTGGACCGAGATCCCGCTGAGCACGCCGGTGGCGGTCACCACCGCGGTCACCGGACGTCGCGCGGTGTGGATCGACGACGTCCCGGACCGCGGGGACGGCGGGCCCCGGTCGGTCGTGGCGCTGCCGCTGCTGGTCGCCGGCCGGGTGGTCGGCGTGGTCGGTGTGGGCGCTGCCGAGGCCGGCCGGCTGGGGACGGCCGAGCGCGGCATGCTGCTGGCGGTGGCCGAGCAGTGCGCCTCGGCGCTGGACCGGGCCCGCCTCTACCGGGCCGAGCAGGACATCGCCTCCGTCCTGCAGCTGAGCCTGCTGCCCGCCGCGGTGCCCCGGTTGGAGCGGCTCGCGCTGGCCGCCGAGTACCTGCCCGGTGCCGCGGGCACCTCGGCCGGCGGCGACTGGTACGACGTCGTCGAGCTGGGCGGGGGCCGGGTGGCCATCGCGGTCGGTGACGTCGTCGGCCAGGGTCCGGCGGCCGCGGCGGTCATGGGCCAGCTGCGCAGCGCGCTGTCGACGGCGCTGCTGCAGGGCTGTGCCCCGGCCGAGGCGCTGGAGCTGCTGGACCGCTTCGCCGCCCGGTTGCCCGGTGCGCTGGCCTCGACCGCGGCCTGCCTGGTGCTCGACTGGGTGGCCGGCACCGTGCGGTGGGCCCGCGCCGGGCACCTGCCGCCGCTGCTGGTGACCGACGGCGCGGCGACCTTCCTCGAGGAGGGCGGAGGCGCGGTCCTCGGCGCGCCGGGCCGCCGTCCGTACGTCGAGGGCGGCACCACGGTGAAGCCGGGGACGACGCTGCTGCTCTACACCGACGGCCTGGTGGAGCGCCGCGGCGAGTCCCTGGACACCGGCCTGCGCCGCGTGGCCGAGGCCGCCGCACGGCTGGGCGGCGCCGAGCCGCACCGGCTGACCCGCGCGCTGCTCGCCGAGGTGCTCGACGACTCGGCGCTGCCCGACGACGTCGCCGTCATCGCCGCCCGCCTCACCCCCGAGCCGCTGCACGAGGTGCTGCGCGCCGACCCCGCCCGGCTGCGCGGGGTGCGGCGCCGGGTGACCGCCTGGGCGCTGGCCGCCGGGCTGACCGGTGACTCCCTCGACGACCTGCAGCTGGCCCTCGGCGAGGCGCTGGCCAACGCCGTCGAGCACGCCTACGCCGCCACCGCCGGGGAGGGGCGCTGCGAGTACCGGCTCGAGCGGGCCGCCGACGGCAGCATCGACGTCTGCGTGCGCGACGAGGGCGTGTGGCGCCCGGCGCCGGCCGACCGGGGGCACCGCGGGCGTGGACTGGAGCTGATCTCCGCGCTGGCCGCCGACGTCGAGGTGGCCCGCACCGTCGACGAGCGCGGCGCCGCGGGCGCGGGCACCACCGTGCACTTCCGCTTCGTCCCGGCCGGCCCGGGTCCGGACGGGCCGGTGGTCCGGCGCGCCGGCGGGCCGGCCGACCCGGGGGCGGCGCGGCTGACGGTCGACCGCGGGTCCGGGACCGTCCGCCTGGCGTTCTCCGGCGAGCTCGACCTGGCCGCCGTCCCCGGCCTGCGGACCGAGGCCCTGCGTGTCCTCGACGACGTCCCCGACGGCACGCGGGTGCTGGTCGACCTGGAGGCGGTCAGCTACCTGGCCAGCGCCGGCATCGGCCTCATGCTCGAGCTGCTCCAGGTGGCGAGCGCGCGCTCCGTGGTCCTGCGGGTGCGCACCCGCGAGGGATCCGCGCCGGCCCGCGTGCTCGCGCTGGCCGGCGTGGAGCCCGGCGCCGGGCCGGGCCACGTGGACGGTCCGAGGCCCGTCGGGTCCACCCTCCGTGGGACCTGAGGGCCACCCCGGAGGCGCCGACCGGGGGACGTGCCTCACAATCGAGGACAAGGGGCCGGAGCAGTCCTGCCGGCAGTCGGTCGAGGGGCCAGTGGATCCAGTGGGTGAGGCCTCCGCCTCGCAGGCGGAGCAGGGGAGCGGCGCGGCCGCGCGGCACCTCCGCGCGCCGTCGCCGCACTCGGGCTTCGTGCACGGTGCCGCGCTCGTCTCCTCTCCGGGCGAGGCGGTCGCGGTGGCCGCCGCCTACGTCGAGGAGGGCCTGCGGTCCGGGGACCTGTCGGTCCTCGCCTGCGCGCCGGAGACCGTGACGGCCATCCGCCGGGCCCTCGGCGTGCGGTCCCGGGAGGTCGAGGAGGACGCCCGCGTCTGCCTGGTCGGCGCCCGCGCCCCCGATGCCATGGCCGTCATCCGGCAGCGGGTCGAGCAGGCCACCACGACGGGGTCCGGCCGGCTGCGGGTGCTCGCCGAACCCCTGTTCGGGTCCGATCCCCGGCGCTGGCGGGAGATCCGGCGGTACGAGGCGGCGGCGAACACGCTGGTGGACGGCGCGCCGGTGACGTGCCTGTGCCTCTACGACCGGGAGCACCTGCCGGCCGAGGCCCTCGAGACCGCGCGGCACACCCATCCGGAGCTGTGGACGGACGGCGTGCGGGTCGGCAACCCCGAGTACCGGGACCAGACGGCCGTGCTGCGCGACCTCGGCGCGGTCTGCGAGCCGTTGGAGGCAGCGGAGCCGGTCCTCGTCCTCGACGGCGCGCCGGCGCTGGCCGTCCTGCGCGGGGAGCTGCGGCGGGTCCTCGGCGCCGTCGTCCCCGACGGCGACCAGCGCGCCGACCTCTTCCTGGGCGTGAGCGAGGTGGCGGCCAACGCCTTCCGGCACGGACGGCGGCCGATCTCGGCGCGGGTGTGGGCCGACGGCTCCTCCGTCGTCTGTGCGATCACCGACTCCGGCACCGGCTTCAGCAACCCCTTGGCGGGCTTCGTGCCCGCGCACGGCGACGACCTCGCCGCCGGCGGGATGGGCCTGTGGCTCGCCCGCAAGCTGTGGGACTCCGTCGACCTGGTGGCCGGTCCGCAGGGGCTGACCGTCCGGCTGGCCACCGGTCTGGTGCACTCGGGTGAGGGGCGCGGCGCGGCTTGACGCTCGCGTTCTCTCACTGCTGAGGTACCGGCGTGGAGGACTCGGTCGACCTCATCCTCGAGCAGTGGTCCCGCGAGCGCCCGGACCTGGACTGCTCGCCCATGGGGATCATCGGCCGGATCACCCAGCTGCAGCGGGAGGTCCACCTCGCCCAGCGCGCGACGTTCGCCCGGCACGGCCTCGACGCGCCGTCCTTCGACGTCCTCGCCGCCCTCCGCCGGGCAGGGGAGCCCTACCAGCTGACGCCCACCGCGCTCATGCGCACGGCCCTGGTCACCTCGGGGGCGATCACCCAGCGGCTGGACCGGCTGGAGGAGAAGGGGCTGATCACCCGGACGCGCAGCGAGGCCGACGGGCGGGCCGTCGTCGTCACCCTGACCGCGGCCGGCCGGGAGGCCCTCGACGCGGCGCTGCCCGACCACCTGGAGACCGAGCGCGGCCTGCTCGCCGGGCTGTCGGAGGACGAGCTGGCCCAGCTCGCCTGCCTGCTTCGGCGGTTCCTCGTGACGCTGGGCCGGCTGCCGCAGCGTCCCTGAGAGCCGGCGACCTCGGGACTCAGTCGGCCGGCGGGACGTCCCCGGGCGCCAGGTCGGGGCGGACCCGCACGAAGCGCAGCGGGTGCCGGAAGACACCGGCGGTGAGCGCGGCGTCCGCGCTCACCTCGACGACGGCGGCCGGCTCCACCCGGGTGAGCGCCACCGACAGTCGCCCGCCGCCGAAGCGGCCGGTGCCGATCCGCTCGGGCCAGGGGTGGTCGGGGCCGGCGGGGGCGAGGACGGCGGCGAGCTCGGCCGACTGGGCGGGCGAGAGCGGACCGGTGCGCCCGACGACGACCAGCTCGCCGTCGCGGTAGCGGCCGGCCACCAGCTGGCTCGGCCGGTCGAGGGTCCCGATGACGCCGCCGGCCAGGACCTCCGTCGTCTCCCAGGACTTGACCTTGAGCCACTCGCGGCGGCCGCCGGCGTACCGGGTGGACGCGCCCTTGGCCACCAGTCCCTCGATGCCGAGGGGGCGCAGGTCCTCGGCCCAGCCGCGGGCCTCGTCGGGATCGGCGGTGACCGGGGACAGCTGCATCGGGGGAGCCCACCGCCGCGCGAGGTCCTCGAGTGCGGACCGGCGGCTGCGCAGCGGCCGGCGGCGCTGGTCCTCACCGCCGGCCGCCAGCAGGTCGAAGGCGACGTAGGACGCCGGGTGCGCGGCGGCCAGGGCGGCCACCCGGGAGGGCGCGGTGACCATGCGGCGCTGCAGCAGCCCGAAGTCGAGCCGCTCGCCGTTCCAGGCGACCACCTCGCCGTCGAGGACCGTCCCGGCCGGGACCTGGGCGAGCGCGGCCGCGGCGACGTCGGGGAAGCGGTCGGTGAGGTCGCGGCCCTGCTTGGACCACAGCCGGGTCCCGCCACGGCCGCGGACGACGACCAGCCGGTACCCGTCCCACTTGGGCTCGTAGCGGCAGCCGCCGGGCAGCGCGGACGCCGTCGGCAGGTCGCGCACCGACTTGGCCAGCTGCACCGCCACCGGACCGGCGAGGTCCGGCGGCAGGTCCGGCAACCCGGGGACGCTGAGCGGCACCCGGACAGCCTCGGGGCTCCACCCGCGCGGCGGAGGGCCCTGAACCGCGGGATCACCCGTTCAGGGCAGGTCGCCACGCTCCGCGACGCCTCCGCCCGGCGGCACGTCCGGAGCGACGCCGTCCAGGCACGATCGGGTCACGGCGGTGCGGCGGGGATCACCCGCGGTTCGGAAGCGGCCGGACCGAGGGACGTTGAGCTCTCAACGAGGTATTGCCCCGTCCCCGGAGGTCCCGGTGTCCCGTCCCGTCCTGCAGGTGGTCGCCGCCAGCACCCGTCCCGGCCGCCGCGGCATCGCCGTCGCCCGCTGGGTGCAGCGCCTGGCCGAGGAGCACGCCGGCTTCGACGTCGAGCTCGTCGACCTCGCGCAGGTGGGCCCGCCGGTGTTCGACGAGCCGGCCCGCGCTGCGGGCGCACACCGTCCCCGAGGCGGTGTCGGTGCCGTTCTCCGCCCAGTTCCTCGACGAGGAGGACGAGTTCGTGCCCGACACCGAGCTCGAGGCCGGCGGCACGGCGATGCTCGACGAGCTCGCCCGCGTCACCCCCGCCCTGCGCACCCTGCGCGCCGCGTAGGGGCCTTTGTCGCGCTAATGGCTCTCCCGGGAGAGCAGGAGCAGGGCGTAGGCGGCCAGCGACGGGCCGTCGGTGAAGCGGCCGTCCGCGATCATCGCCCGCAGCTCGGCCTCGGTCACGAAGGCCGCCACCATGTCCGCCTCGGTGGCCTCACGGGCCGTCGGGCCGGGCGTCAGATCGGTGGCCAGCCAGACGTCGAACTCCTGCGTGGACAGGCCGGGTGCGAGGTCGAGGTGGCCGAGGTGCGCGATCCGGGCGGCCCGCAGGCCCGTCTCCTCGGCGAGCTCGGCGCGGGCCAGCTCCTCGGGGGTCCCGCTGCTGCCGGAGGACCACGTGCCCTGGGGGAACTCCCAGGCGCGGCGGGCCACGGGGTGGCGGAACTGCTCGACCAGCCAGACGCCGTTCCGCTCGGCGGCGATCACCAGCGCGAAGTCGGGCTTCTCGACGACGGAGTAGACGCCGGTGGAGCCGTCGTCGCGCTCCACGACGTCCTCGCGCAACCGGATCCACGGGTTGCGGTAGACCTCCCGGCTGCCCGTCGTCCGCATGCGGCCGAGCCTCCCAGAGGCGGAGCATGGGAGCCGGAGGTGGTCGGGTGACCGAGCGCAAGCCGCCGGGGGTGTCGTTCGAGACCTGGGTCGAGCGGCAGATCAGCGGGGCCCAGGAGCGCGGCGACTTCAGCGGCCTGCCCGGTGCGGGCAAACCGCTGCCGGCCTTCGACCCCGACGAGACCGCCTACGACTGGGCGATCGCCAAGGCCCGCCGCGAGGGCATCCGGCCCGCGGAGATGCTGCCCCCGGGGCTGTCGCTGCGCCGGGAGCGCGACGAGCTGCCCGAGCGGGTGGCCGGGCTGCCGTCGGAGGGCGCCGTCCGGGCCGTCGTCGGGGACTACAACGCCCGGGTCGAGGCCTTCTGGCGCCGGCCGCAGCCGAGCCGGTGGTCGCCGGTGCCGGGCCTGGCCGACGTCGAGGCGCTGGTCGAGGGCTGGCGCCGGGACCGCCCGCCGCCCCCGCCCGTCGTCGAGGAGGCCGTCCCGGACATCCCACCGCGCCGCCGCTGGTGGCAGCGGCGGCGCCGGTGATCCCCGACGACCATGGCGCCGGGACCACTCCGGGAGCCCGGTGGGTGGTCCCGGCGCCATGATCGCGGCCGGGGGGTGACGGGTCAGGCGCTCGCGGGCACCCGGTCGAGGAAGCCGAGCACGGTGCGGATGCGCCCGTCCGCGCCGGTCACCGCGACGTCGGAGCCGATGACCGGCGCCTCGACGCCCTCGGGTCCGAGGTGCCACGTGAAGCGCACCTGGTCGTGATGGGCGTCGGCCTGGCCGGCCAGCCGGAAGACGAAGCCCGGGAACATCCCGTGCACGGCGGCGATGGTGGCGTCCAGCCCGTCGTGGCCGGCGACGTCGGCCATCGGGTCGGTGTAGGTGACGTCCTCGGCGAACACCTCCGCGATCAGCGCGCGCCGGGTGGCGGGGTCGGTCTCGTTCCAGGCGGCGAGGTAGCGGTCGGCGAGGTCGGGGGTGGCGGTCACGGCGGTTCTCTCCTTCGGGATGGGATGGGATGGGTGGGTCAGCGGGTGCGGAGGGCGTGGACCTGCAGGGCGGCGAAGCCGGCGACGACGCCGGCCTGCAGCAGCACCCAGGTGCTGCCGACGGCGGTGAGGTCGAACCGGCCGGCGACGACGGCGGCGACGCTGGCCGCCGCCCAGAGCAGGTTGGCGCCGACGACGACCTCGGTGGCGCCGGCCGAGATCACCGGGCGGGCCGCCACCAGGGCGACGCCGGCCCCGTAGGCCAGCAGGAAGGCGCCGAGGCCGCGCAGCACCCCGGACGGGACGCCGAGCAGGTCGGTCAGCAGCGGAGCGGCGGCCAGGTAGGCCGCCCCGTTGGCGCCCGTGACGACCGCGTCGAGACGCAGGGCCACACGGAGCAGGTCGAGGGTGCGGGGGCGGGTGGCTGTCGTTGTCATGCCGCAGACCGTGGCGCCGCGGGAGAGGCGGGTCGATTACCTCGCAGGTAGGCGACGCCGGACGCCGTCGTCACTAGCGTCGCCGTCGTGACCACCCTGACGCGCCCGCCGGTCGGTGAGCTGCTGCGCGTCTGGCGGCAGCGCCGCCGGCTGTCCCAGCTCGACCTCGCCAGCGACGCCGAGGTGTCGGCGCGGCACCTGAGCTTCCTCGAGACCGGCCGGGCGCGGCCGAGCCGGGAGATGCTGCTGCGCCTCGCGGAGCGGCTGGAGGTGCCGCTGCGCGAGCGCAACGAGCTGCTGCTGGCCGCCGGGTTCGCCCCCGCCTACGGCCGCCGCGCCCTCGACTCGCCCGACATGGCCGCCGTCACCCGTGCCCTGGACCTGGTGCTCACCGCCTACGAGCCGTACCCGGCCGTCGTCGTCGACCGGTCCTGGGAACTGGTGACGGCGAACGCGAGCGTGGCGCTGTTCCTCGACGGCGTGCCCCCGCACCTGCTGGAGCCGCCGGCCAACGTGCTGCGGCTGAGCCTGCACCCCGAGGGGCTGGCGCCGCGGATCGCCAACCTGCCGCAGTGGCGGGCGCACCTGCTGCACCGGCTCGGCCGCGAGGCGCACCTGACCGGCGACCCGGGGCTGGCCGCGCTGCACCGGGAGCTCGCCGCGCTGCCCGGCGGCACCGACCGCTCGACGCCGGACGGCATCGCCGTCCCGCTGCGGCTGCGCACCGACGACGGGGTGCTGTCCTTCCTGAGCACGGTGACCACGTTCGGCACCGCCGTGGACCTCACCGCCGCGGAGCTCTCGGTCGAGGCGTTCCTGCCCGCCGACGAGGTCACCGCCGAGGTGCTGCGCGCCGCCCGTTCACCCGTGGCGAACCCGCGCCTGCCCGCTCAGGACACGGGTAGGGGAGCGGTACCCGACCCCGAGGAGGACCGATGACCGAGGTACCCGGCACCGACCGCGACCAGGCGCGGGAGAACGTGCTCTCCGAGACGCCGCTCCGCCCGGAGGACATCGAGGAGGACACGTCCACCGAGGGCGACGAGGGCCAGACCGGCGACGACGTCAAGCCGACGCCGGGGAGCACCGAACCCCTCAGTTGAGCGGTCCGGGTGGCAGGAACGGCCGTTCCTGCCACCCGGAGCGCCGCTACAGGACGTCGAACTCGTTGGACGTCGCGCCGCCCGACAGCAGCGCGTAGCCCGGGCCGCGGTCGAAGAACGGCTCGTCGCCGGTCCGGGCGGCGCGCATCTCGTCGCGCAGGGCGGTGGTCGCGTCGAGGTCCGCCGTCCCGTCCTCGAGCACCGCGACGCCGTAGTCCGCGCGGGCGCCGGCCACCGACACCTTGCGCCAGGCGACGTCGCGCAGGACCTCCTCCACCGGCCGCTCCAGCGGGTCGCCCCACCCGCCGCCGCCGGTGGTGCGGATCCGCACGACGGTGCCGGCCGGCAGCGGCTCGGCGTCGGCCAGCGCGTCGACGTCGTGCTCGCCGGGGCCGCCCGGGTCCACGGTCACCTGGAACGGCCGCCCGGCGCGACCGCCGTTGACGCCCCAGCAGGACAGGATCGAGCGGTCGGCGATCGACATGAAGTGCGCGTCGCGCAGGACCCGGACGTGCTTCTCGTAGCCGCAGCCGCCGCGGTACCGGCCGGGCCCGCCCGAGTCCAGCGCCAGGCCCAGGCGCTCGACGCGCAGCGGGAAACGGGACTCGGTGAACTCCGTGGGCAGGTTCCGCGAGTCGGGGACGACGTGGATCGTGTCCTCGCCGTCGGCGTAGTAGCGCCCGCCCGAGCCGCCGCCGAGCACCTCGCGCATGAGGTAGGGCTGGCCCTCGAGGTCCGTGCCGTACACGCCGGTGTAGCGGATCGTCTCCTGGTCGGCGGGCATCCGGCCGCCGGTGGCCTTGGCGAGCACGCCCGCCAGCACGCCGAGCAGCCGCAGGATGACGAACGTGCGGGCGTTGGTCGGCGCCGGGAAGACCGGGGTGAGCAGCGTGCCCTTCTCCGGGAAGCGCATCTCGATCAGCGGGACGACGCCCTCGTTGACGTCGAGCTCGGCCATCCGCTCGGGTGTCTCGGCGAGGTTGCGCAGGATCGGCGCCAGCCACTTCTTGAGGAAGTTGCCGTCGGCGTAGTCGCCGCAGTGGTTGATCGGTCCCTTGGCCTGCGGGCCGGTGCCGGTGAAGTCGATGACCAGCGGGGTCTCCGCCGAGGAGTCCATGGTCAGCGTGATCCGCTGGCGGTGCAGCTTCGGCGCCTCCACGCCGTCGTGCTCGGCGTAGTCCTCCCACACGTAGGTGCCGTCGGGGATCTGCGACAGGATCTCCCGCCGGTAGACCTCGGTGGAGTTGGCCAGGATCGCGTCGAAGCAGGCCTCGACGGCGGACACGCCGTAGCGGTCGAACAGCTCACCGAGCCGCCGCGCGCCGGCCAGGCAGGCCGAGCACTCGGCGTCGAGGTCGGCGGCCAGCGAGTCGGGCATCCGCGAGTTGCGCGTCATGATCTTCAGCGCGCTCTCGTTGGGCACGCCGCGGTCCCACAGCCTGATCGGGGGGACCATCAAGCCCTCCTCGTACACGCTGGTGGCCGCGCTCGGCATCGAGCCGGGCACCGCGCCGCCGATGTCGTCGTGGTGGCCGAAGGCCTGGATGAACGCGACCACCCGCTGCTGCCCCGAGTCCGGGTCGGTGGCGAACACCGGCACGGTCACGCACAGGTCGGGCAGGTGGCCGATCCCGCCCTCGGAGAGGTAGACGTCGTTGTGGAAGAAGACGTCGCCCGGGTGCATCGTCCCGATCGGGTAGTCGCGCACCACCGGGTGCACGAGCGCCGAGTACGAGCGGCCGGTGAGCTTGCGCAGCAGCCGGTCGTGGATGCCGGCCCGGAAGTCGTGCGCGTCGCGGATCATCGGCGAGCGGGAGGTGCGGCCGATGGAGGTCTCGACCTCCTTCTCGATCGCGGCCAGTGTGCCGGCGACGATCTCGACGAGGACGGGATCGGCCTCGGTCTTGCCGTTCAGCAGGCTGGCGGTCACTGGCCCGACTCCTTCGTGAGCAGCAGGTTCCCGTAGGCGTCGACCGTGGCGGCGAAGCCGGGGTGGACCGGGACGGTGGAGCCGAACTCCTCGATGACGGCGGGGCCGCGGACGACGTCGCCGGGCGCGAGGGCGGTCCGGTCGAGGGTGGGGGTGTCCGCCCAGTCGTCGAAGAACACCCGGCGCGAGCCCGTGACGGCCCGGTCCGTCCCGCCCTCGCGCGGCTCGAGCTCGACCATGTCGGGACGGCGGATCGGCCCGATCCCGCTGACCCGCAGGTTCACCCACTCGACGGCCTGGCGCGGGTCGTCGGCGAAGTCGTAGCCGTAGAGCTGCCGGTGCGCGGCGTGGAAGGCCTGCGCGACCTCGTCGGTGGCGGCCGCGTCGAGCGCGCCGTCGGCGACGGGCACGCGGACCTCGAAGGCCTGGCCCACGTAGCGCAGGTCCGCCGTCCGCTGCATGCGCTGGGCGTCCCGGCCGAAGCCCTCGCCGTCGAGCGCCTTGCGCGCCTGGTCCTCCAGCGCGCCGAAGACCGACTGCACGCGGTCGAGGTCGAGGTCGGTGTGCCGCGACACCACCGTCTGCACGTAGTCGTTGCGGACGTCCACGGTGAGCAGGCCGAACGCGCTGACGTTGCCGGGGTTCGGCGGTACGAGCGTGCGGGGCAGGCCGAGGACGTCCATGAGCCGGCAGGCCAGCAGCGACCCGGAGCCGCCGAACGTCGTCAGCGTGAAGTCGCGGACGTCGAGGCCGCGGGCCACGGTGACCTGGCGCAGCGCGTTGGCCTGGTTCCACGCCGAGATCTCGAGGATGCCCAGCGCCGTGCGCTCCAGCGACAGCCCGAGCCGCCCGCCGAGCGCCTCGAGCCCGCCGCGGGCGGCCTCGACCGACAGCGGGATCTCCCCGCCGAGCAGGTGCGGGGGGATCCGGCCGAGGACGACGTGCGCGTCGGTGACGGTCGGCTGGTCCCCGCCCCGCGGGTAGCACATCGGGCCGGGGTCGGCGCCGGCCGACTTGGGGCCCACCTTGAGCGTGCCCTCGGGCGAGAGCCAGGCGATCGAGCCGCCGCCCGCGCCGACGGTGACGACGTCGATCATCGGGATCTTCGACGGGTAGTCGCCGACCGAGCCCTCGGTGGTCAGCGCGGGCTCGCCGTCGATGACCACGGTGACGTCGGTGGACGTGCCGCCGCCGTCGCAGGTGAGCACCCGGTCGAAGCCCGCCGTCCCGGCGATCAGCGCGGCGCCCAGCGCCCCGGCCGCCGGGCCGGACAGCATCGTGGTGATCGGCTGGTGGACCACCTCGGCCGCCGACAGCACGCCGCCGTTGCTCTTCATCACGTAGAACGGCACGCCGGGCGCGATCTCGTCGAGCCGCGTGCGGATGTTGGTGACGTAGGCGCCGACCTTGGGCTTCACCGCGGCGTCGACCAGCGTGGTCACCGACCGCTCGTACTCGCGGTACTCACGCAGCACCTGCGAGCTGATCGACACGACGGCGCCGGGGTGCTCCTCGCGCAGCACCTCGAGCATCGCCCGCTCGTGGGTGTCGTCGGCGTAGGCGTGCAGGAAGCAGACGCCCACGGTGGTGATGCCGGCGTCGCGGAAGAAGCGGGCGGCGGCGACGGCGTCGTCGCGGTCGAACGGGCGCACCTCGGCGCCGGTGTGGTCGAGCCGGCCGCGCACGGTGCGCACCAGGTCGGCGGGGACGATCCGCGGCGGCTTGACCCAGAAGTAGCTGTTGCCGTAGCCGTCGGGCACCGACTGCCGGGCGATCTCCAGCACCGACTCGTAGCCCTCGGTGGTGATGAACCCGATGCGGTCGAGCTTGCCCTCGAGCAGCTGGTTGGTGGCCACCGTCGTGCCGTGGCTGACCGCGGTGACCGCGTCGCCGGACAGGCCGAGCCGGCCGAGGACCTTGCGGACGCCGTTGAGGAAGCCCTCGGCGGGGTCGGCGGGGGTCGACGGCGTCTTGGTGGTCGCCGTCGCCCCGGTCTCCTCGTCGACGGCGACCACGTCGGTGAACGTGCCCCCGGTGTCGATCCCGATCCGCACCCGGCGCGCCGCTGCCATGTCCGGATACCTTAGTGGTGAGAGACCCATGCGGGAAGAGCCGCCACGTGGCGCCGCCGCACGGCAGGGCGATGGCAGGCCGTTGACCTGCGCAGTCGCCATGTCGATGCCCGAGGGGCGGTGGCCGGACTTTCTGCTCGCGACACGCTCCGGCGTCCCCGGGGGCGCGTTCCGCCGCTGACAGGTTGCGCACTCCCGAGTGACCGGCGTGGTCAGTGGGACGGGCGCACGGGGGAGGTCGACGTGGCGGAGCGAGGAGTGCGCGGACGCTCGCTGGTGTGGGGGGCGCTGGCCCTCGCCGCCGGGCTGTACGCCGGCGCGGTCGTCGCCGTCCTGCCCGCGGCCGCACCGGTCACCGAGGTGGTGACCGCCGCCCAGGACCCGGTGTCCTGCTCGTCGTCCGTGGCGCTGGCGAACGGCGGCTTCGAGCTGCCGGCCATCCCGGCCAACGACCTGGCCTTCCTCCACCAGAACCAGGTCCCGGGCTGGTACACGACGGCCACCGACCGGCAGATCGAGCTCTGGCGCAACTACCAGAACGTGCCGGCGGGGTCGGGCGCCCAGTTCGCCGAGCTCAACGCCAACCAGGTGTCCACCCTCTACCAGGACGTGCCGACCACACCCGGCCAGACGCTGCGCTGGGAACTGCAGCACCGCGGGCGCCTGGGCGTGGACACCATGGCCGTGCACATCGCCGTCCCGGGTGTGCTGCTGACCGCCGCCACCCGCCAGGGTGGCAACCTCAGCGACGGCAGGACCGCCTGGGGCACGCACAGCGGCGTCTACACCGTCCCCCTCGGCCAGACGACCACCCGCTTCGCGTTCCAGTCGGTCAGCGCGTCCGGGGGCAACACCTCGGTCGGCAACTTCCTCGACAGCATCTCCTTCGGCACCGGGCCGTGCCTGGTCACGACCGAGACGGTGACGACCCAGCGCGGTGGCACCACCGCGCAGGTGGGCGACGTGCTCACGTACACGGTCACCACGCGCAACGACGGCGGGAACCCGGCGCGGGCCACGGTCGTGACCGACGAGCTGCCGGCCGGCGTCGAGTTCGTGCCGGGGTCGATCCGCACCACCGCCGGCGCGGCGACCGTGACCCGCACCGATGCCGCCGGGGACGACGTCGCCGAGTACGACGCCGCGACACGGACCGTGCGGCTGCGGATCGGCGCCGGTGCCACCGCCTCGGCCGGCGGCGCCGTCGCGCCCGGGGAGGCGCACAGCGTCAGCTGGCAGGCGCGGGTCCGGCCGGCGGCCTCGGCGACCACCGTCAGCGACGACGCGACGGTCGGGTTCACCGACCCGCTGACCGGCACGGCCCGCACGTCCCGGTCGACGACGGTGAGCACCCCGGTGGGGGCGGCGGCCGACCTCGCCGTCTCGCTGGCGCAGAGCCCCGCCGCCCTCGTCGCCGGCTCCTCCACGACCTGGACGGCGACCGTCCGCGGCAACGGCCCGAGCACCGAGCCCGCCCCGGTCGTCTCCGTCAGCGTCCCGGCACAGCTGTCCGGCGTGACCGCGAGCAGCACCGGCGGCCCGTGCACGGTCGCCGGCGGCACGGTCACCTGCCGGCTGTCGGCCCTCGCGTCGAGTGTCGGCCGGACGGTGACGGTGTCGGGCACCGTGCCGTCCGGCTCGGTGCCGGGCACCCAGTACACGGTGTCGGCCGCGGCCACCGGCGACGCCCACGACCACGCCGCGGGCAACAACACCGCCTCGGCCACCTCGTCGGTCACCGCCTCCGCCGACGTCTCGGTGACGCTGGCCGCCGACCGGCCCCAGGGTGTCGCCGGCGGGACGGTCGTCTACACCGCCACCGTCCGCGGCGACGGGCCCTCCACCGCCCGTGGCGTGGTGCTGCTCGACGCGCTCCCCGACGGCTCGACGCTGCTCGGCGCGTCCGTGCCGGGCGGGTCGTGCTCGATGGCCTCCGGGTCGCGCTCGCTGCGCTGCACCGTGCCGGACCTGGCGCCCGGGGAGTCCGCGGCCGTGCGCATCGAGCTGCAGCTGTCCGCCTCCGGCGCGGGGGAGGTGGACAACGCGGTGTCGGTCTCGGTCACCACCCCCGACCCGGACGTCGCCGACCTCACGGCCGAGGTCTCCGGCGGCGGCACCCGGCTCGCCGACGTCGGCGTCGACCTGCAGGTGGATCCGCAGTACTCGACCGTGCGTCCCGGCGACAGGTTCCCCTTCACCCTCGTCGTCTCCAACGACGGCCCGTCCGACGCCACCAACGTCGTCGTGCGCGCCACCCTGGCACCGGGCGTCGTCACCGCCGCGATCTCCTACCCGGGCTGCACCCCGGGCGCCGGCTGCAGCATCCCGGTCCTCACGGCAGGGGAGCGACTGGTCATCACCGGCCAGGCGGTCGTGGGCCCCGCCGCCGAGGAGGGCACCGGGGGCGCGAGCGTCACCGCCGTCTCCGCCGTGCCCGACGGCAACCCCGGCAACGACACCGACACCGTCACCGCGGAGATCGTGCTGGAGGCCGACCTCGCCCTGTCCCAGACCGTGGAGAACGCCGCCGACCCGGGCTCCCCGGTCGTGCCGGGCACCGACGTGCGGACGCTCGTCACCGTCGTCAACGCCGGCCCTACCCGCGCCGAGAGCCTGCTGGTCAGCCAGGCGGTCGGCGCGGGGCAGGTGCTCCCCGCCAGCACGTCCTCGGCGGGCGGCACCTGCACGTTCTCCGGAACGGTCGAGGACGGCGTCGCCGTCGACGGCGGGGTCCTGCTGTGCACGCTGGGCGAGCTGGCCGCAGGCCAGACCTGGCAGCTGACCCACGTCGGACTGCTGCGCTCGAGCTGGACCGACGCGACGCTCACCCGGACGCGGACGGTGACCGCCGCCTCCGCCGACCCCGTGAGCGGGAACGACACCAGCAGCGTCACCGTCCCGGTGGAGCGGCGCGCCGACGTCGCGGTGGCCAAGACCGCCGACACCCCCGGCGTCGTCCAGAGCGACCCGGTCCGGTTCACCGTCACCGCCACCAACCTCGGCCCCTCCGACGCCCGCGACGTGCTGGTCCGCGAGGAGCCCCGCCCCGGCGTGCTGGTCTCCGGCGCGATGCCCTCGGCGGGTACGTACAGCGACTCCGACGGCACCTGGCGCATCCCCACCCTCGCCGCCGGCCAGACCGTGACGCTCGTGGTCGACGGCACCGCCGAGGCCGCGACGGACGTGGTCAACGGTGCGGTCCTGCTCGCCTCCGACGCCCTCGACCCCGCCTCGGGCAACGACGGCGCGACGGCGACCGTGGCGGTCACCCCGGCCGACCGCGAGCTGCGCGTGCAGACCCGGGCCGCCGTCCCGGCCGGGGCGGACCCCGCCGCGCTGCGCGCCGGGGACACCGTGGACCTCACCTACGAGGTGACCAACGACGGCAACGTCGTCGTGTCCGGGATCCGGCTCCAGGAGTCGCTCACCGGCGGCGGCGTCACGTGCCCGCGCGACCGGCTGGCGCCCGGGGAGACGATGACCTGCCGCGCCAACTCCACGCACCGCGTGACCCAGGGCGAGTTCGACCTCGGTGCGCCCGTCGCCAGCGTGGTGACGGCGTCCGGGCGGACGCCGGACCGCACCGCGGACCTGGACTTCGACCCGGTCCGCACCGAGCTGCCGCTGGCAGCCGGCGCGCCCGCGGTGGGGGTGACGCTCGTGCCCGACTGGGACGACGCCGACGGCGACGGCGCCCTCGACGCCGGCGAGACGGTCGTGTGGACCGCGGTCGTGGGGAACCGCGGCGACGTCACTCTGGCGGACCCGGTCGTCGACGCCCCGGGCGCCCCGGCGCTGACCTGTGACGCGGCCGTTCTGGCGCCCGGACAGAGCATGACCTGCGTCGCGTCGCCGTACACGGTGACCGCCGGCGACGTCCTCGCCGGGCAGCGGACCGTCACCGCCGGGGTGACGGCGACCGCCCGGCGGACCGGCTCCCTCGTGCAGGCTGCGCCGTCCTCGGCGGCCCTGCCCGACGACCCCCGCGCGGCACTGGGTCTCACGCTCACCGGAGAGGTTGCCCCGCCGGGCCGTCCCGACGCCGCGGACCTGGGCGACGCCGTCACCTGGCGGTACGTGGTGACCAACCTGGGCACCGTCACGGTGCGGGACGTCGCCGTCGACGACGCGGGCGCCGGCGCCGTGACCTGCGACGAGACCGTGCTCGCGCCGGGCGCCACGACCGGCTGCGCCGCCGTGCGCGGCCACGTCGTCGACGAGGACGACCTGCTGGCCGGGCGGCTGACCGGCCGCGCCACCGCCGCCGGCGTCCCGGCCGCGCTCGGCGGCACCGTCCGCTCCGCGCCCGCCGAGGACGTGGTCGGGCTGGCCGGCCTCGTCCGCTCCCTCGAGGTGACGGTGCGGGCCTCCGGCGGCAACCCGAGCGCGGTGCGCACCGGCACCGAGCTGCGCTGGGCGCACGGCGTCGCCAACACCGGCAACGTGACGATGCGGCTGGTCACCGTCTCGGACGACCTGCTGGGGCCGGTCGGCTGCGTCCAGGACGTCCTCGCCCCGGGGGAGGCCACCACGTGCACCGCCGGCGCCGGCCACCGGGTCACCCAGGCCGAGTTCGACGCCGGCCGGCCCGTGGGCGGCACCGCGTGGGTCTCGGGCGTCCCCGCGGGGTCGGACACCGTCCTGCCGTTCGGGCCCGCTTCCGATCCGGTCGCCCTGGCCGCGGCCGCGCCGGCCCTGACGCTGGTGTCCGTGCCCGACTGGGACGACCGGGGCGCCGCCGGGGTGCTCGAGGCGGGCGAGACGGTCCAGTGGTCGCTGCTGGTCACCAACACCGGCGACGTCACCCTGTCCGGCGTCAGCGCGAGCGGGTCGCTCGCCGGCCCCGCGACGTGCACGCCGGGCGTCCTCGCCTCCGGTGCCAGCGCGCGCTGCGGCACGGGCGCGCACACCGTCACCGCCGCGGAGGAGTCCGCCGGGACCCTGCACGACGACGCCGTCGCCTGGGCCGCCGACCCCCGGGGCGGGCCGGGCACGAGCGCCGCGGCGGCGAGCAGCGTGCCGGCGGCTGCTCGGCCGGAGGTGGTCACCGTCATCGCCGCCGAGGTGGTCGGCGGGACCGCACCGGCCGACCTCGGGGACCGCGTGCGCTGGCACTACACCGTGACCAACGTCGGCACCGTGCCGCTCGACGCGGTCGCCGTGCAGGACGCCCGCGGCGGGACGGTCACCTGCGACACCGCCTCCCTGCGTCCCGGAGGCGTGGCGCTGTGCACCGGCGACGCCCTCCGCACGGTCACCGAGGCCGACCTGCGGGCGGGTGAGGTGGGCACGGAGGCGACGGCCACCGCCACCTGGACCGCCGGAGGGGTGACCGAGACGTCCCCGTCGGCCGCCGTGGTGATGGCGACCGCCGCGCCGGTCGGCCGCCTGCAGCTCGCCGGGACAGCGACGGGGACCGCGACCGCCGTCGGCGACCGGATCACCTACCGGTGGGTCGTGTCCAACGCCGGCACGGCGACGATGACCGGCGTCGAGGTGGCCGACTCCGCCGGCGGCACGGCGACGTGCGCGGCGACGGTCCTGGCGCCGTCGGAGTCCACCGACTGCACGGGCGGCGAGGCGTACACCCTCGTCCAGGACGACATCGACGCCGGTCGGCCGGTCGGGCTCACCGCGACGGCCCTCGGCACACCGGGGAGCGGGTCGCCGGTCCGGTCCGGTCCGGCGTCCGCGCCCGTGGCCGTCCCGGCCGCCCGGCCGGCGCTGACCGCCGTCACGACGGCCGACTGGGCCGATGACGGCGACCGGGCACTGGAGGCGGGGGAGACCGTGACCTGGACCGTGGCGGTCACCAACACCGGCGACGTCACGCTCGAGGACCTCCGGGTGAGCGACCCGCAGCTGTACGTCGGCTGCCCGGTCAGCCGGCTGCCGGTGGGCCGGACGGAGCGTTGCGTCTCCGACCCCTCCGTGCTGACGGAGGGTGACGCCACCGCCGGCGAGCGCGCCACCACGGCCGAGGCCTCGGCGGCCTCCGTGCGCGACGGCGCGGTCGTGCACAGCGGTCCGGCCGGCGCACGCGTGTCCACCGCCCCGGCGCCGTCCCTCGCGCTCACCTCGGTCGCGCTCGTCGGCCCGCCGGCACGGCAGGCCGCCGCCGACCTCGGGGACACCGTGACGTGGCGCCTGGTGGTCACCAACACCGGCAACGTCCCGGTCACCGGCATCACCGTCACCGGCGCTTCGGGCGCCCTCGCGGGTTGCGCCACGGCGGTGCTCGCGCCGGGCGGGTCGGCGGAGTGCGCCACCGACGGGCACGTCGTCACCGAGGCCGACCTCCTCGCCGGGCAGGTCGGGGCCGACGCCGTCGCGGTCGGCACGGCCGCGCTGACCGGCGCCGAGGTGCGCTCGCCGTCGGCGACGGGCGCCGTCCCGACCGCCGCTCCGCGTGCGGCCGTGGACCTCGCCCTGGAGCACCAGCGGGTGTCCGGCGACGGGACGGCGACCCTCCGGCCCGGCGCCCTCGTGCGGACCCGCTACCAGGTGAGCAACACCGGCACCCTCACACTGACCGGCGTCGCCGTGACCGACACCGTGACCGGGCCGGTCAGCTGCGGGCAGACCGTGCTGGCGCCGGCGCAGTCGACCACGTGTGCCGCCGACCGGCCGCGCGAGGTGACGGCCGACGACGTGGCCGCCGGGCACCTCACGAGCTGGGCGACGGTGGCCGCGGTCTCCGGCCTGGGGACGGTCGGGGACGACGCCATGACGACCGAGGCCGTGCCGCCGGGGCCGCAGACGCCGGGGCCGCAGACGCCGGGGCCGCAGACGCCGGGGCCGCAGACGCCGGGGCCGCAGACGCCGGGGCCGACTGACGTCCCGGCGACGACGGCGCCGGCCGGGGACGCCTCCGTCCCGGACGCCGCCGCCCCGCACACCGCCGCGCTGGCGAGGACCGGTGTCGAGGTCGCGGCGCACGCGGGGACGGCCGGGGCCCTGGTCCTCGCCGGCGCCGCCCTGCTGCTGGTGGCCCGCCGCCGGCGGGGGGACAGATGAGACCGGTCGGGATCCGGCACCGCGCTGCACCGCATCGACGCTGTCGTGTGCGCGTGGTCTCATGCCAGCGGTGCGCCGTGGGACGGCGCAGGTCCGAGGAGGGCGGCAGGTCCGAGGAGGGCGGCATGGCCGAGGGGTGCGGCATGGCCGAGGGGTGCGGCAGCGACGACGACGGCGTGCTGGGCTAGGTGGACGGCCGGCTGGCGCTCGAGTTCGTCGAGGGCACCGACGCCCTCGTCTGCGTCGTCGACGGGGACGGGCGCGTCCTGCTGGCCAACCCGGCGCTGCAGCGGTTCACCGGGCGCACGTCCGACCAGCTCCGCGGGCGCCTGTTCGTCGACGTCTACGTCGTCCCGGAGCACCGGGAGCTGGCGCTGGACGCCGTCGCCCGGGCCGTCGCCACCGGGCGGGCCCACCCGCAGGAGGGGGACTGGCTGACCGCCGACGGTGGCCGGCGCCTGATCTCCATGCAGAACAACGTGCTGACCGATCCCGGCGGGCGCCCCTACGCCGTCGCCTGCGTGGGCATCGACGTCACCGACCAGCGGCGGCGCGAGGCGCAGCTCTCGGAGCGGGCGCGCACCGACCGGCTCACCGGGATCCCCAACCGGGGCACCTTCTTCGAGGAGCTGGCCGCCCACCTCGGCCCGGCGGCCGGGCCGCCGTGCGGGGTGCTGTTCTGCGACCTCGACGGGTTCAAGGGCGTCAACGACGTGCACGGGCACGCGGTCGGTGACGCCGTGCTGGTCGAGGTCGCGGCCCGGCTGCGGGCGCTGGCCGGGCCGGACCGCCTGGTCGCCCGCTTCGGCGGGGACGAGTTCGTGGTCCTCTGCCCCGGGTGCGACGATCCCGTCCTCGCCGAGCTCGCCGCCGCGGTGCACGAGCGGGTCGGCGCGCCGGTGCCCACCACCGCCGGACCGGTGGCCGTCGGGATGAGCATCGGCAGTGCCGTCGGCCGGCCCGGCCAGACCCCGGACGAGGTGATCACCCGCGCCGACCGGGCGATGTACGGGGCCAAGACCCGCCGGAGCCGCCGGTCGGCGCGACCGCCGGACTAGCGGGGGCGGCCGATCCCGGTGGCGTACAGGACGGCGAGGACCGCGCCCGACGGCGCGAACCAGATGAACCACGGGTAGGCCGGGTCGCCGCTGCCGAGCGACACCAGCAGCCAGACGACGACGTTCACCGCCACCGCGGCGGCCCACACGGTGGTGAGCACCCGCATCGCCGTCCCGCCGCCGGTGTCGGAGAAGACGCGGTGCCGCGGCACGGGCGGTGGCGGGGGCGGGGCGGCCGGCGGCTCGGGCAGGTCGCGGGTGACGCGGTCGAGCTCGCCGCGGGTGCGGGCGGCCCACACCGCCTGCACCCGCTCGTCGAACTCGTGCAGGTCGAGCTGGCCGGCGCCGACCGCGCGGTGCAGCCGGTCCTGGACGACCTTCCGCTCGACGTCGGAGACGCGGAGCTCCTCGGTGCGCACCGGCTCGTTCATGCCCAGCATCGTGGCACCACGGCCTCCCCCGTGGGGTCCGCCGACCGGTGGACGCGTCAGTCCAGCAGGGCGCGGAGCAGGCGGGCGAGCTCGGCGCGGTCGGCGGCCGGCAGCCGGGCGAACAGGTCGCGGGTGTCGGCACGGCGCGCGGCGTCGACTTCGGCCTGCACCCGCCGTCCCTCGTCGGTGGCCCGCAGCAGCACCGCCCGCCGGTCGGTCGGGTCGGGGCTGCGCTCCACCAGCCCCCGCTCCTGCAGCGCGTCGGCGACCTCGGTGGCCGACCGGGGCGCGATGTGCAGCGCCTCGGCGAGGTCGGACGGCCGCGCGTCCTCCCGGGAGACCACGACCCGCAGCGCGCGGGCCTGGTGCGGTGACAGCGCCCACGGGGCGAGGACGTCCCCCCACCGCCGGCGCTGGGTCCGGGCGACGCGCATGACCAGCTCGGCGATCTCCGCGCCGTCGTCGTCTCCCACGGGGGAATGGTAGCGGCGATACTGTGGTTGCCACACCGTGAGGTGACCTCAGCAAAGTCAGGAGGTGGTCGCCATCAGCGAGATGGCCCGGGGCCGCGGGAGCGGCTCCCCACGGGGCGGGTCCGGGCGGACCGTCGACCCCGCCGACCGGGCGCAGCTGGACCGCGCGCCGGTCTCCCTGCGCCGGGTGACGGCGTTGTTCCGCCCGTACCGCTGGCAGGTCGGGACCGTGGTGGCGCTCATCGCCGCGTCCTCGACCGTCGCGCTGGCGACGCCGTTCCTCGTCCGGCTGGTCATCGACGAGGCCCTGCCCCGCCAGGACGTGCGGCTGCTCGTGTGGGCGGTCGCCGCGATGGTCGCCGTCACCGGGGTGACCGCCGTCCTCGGCGTGCTGCAGACCTGGCTGTCCACCACGGTCGGCCAGCGGGTGATGCACGGCCTGCGGACCGCGGTGTTCACGCACCTGCAGCGACAGTCGCTGGGCTTCTTCACCCGCACCCGCGGGGGCGAGGTGCAGTCGCGGCTCACCCACGACATCGGCGGCATGCAGTCGGTGGTCACCTCGACGGCGACGTCGCTGGCGTCCAACGCCACGACCGTCGTCGGCACCGTGGTCGCGATGGTGGCGCTGTCCTGGCGGCTGTCCCTGCTCTCGCTGATCGTGCTGCCGCCGGCGATCGCGCTGACCCGCAAGGTCGCGCGGATGCGCCGCGCGGTCACCGCGGAGCGCCAGCGGCACCTCGCCGACCTGCACGGCCAGGTCGAGGAGGGGCTCTCGGTCAGCGGCGTGCTGCTCGGCAAGACCCTCGGCGCCGGGCCGGCCGCGTCCCGGCGGTTCGCCGCGACGTCGGAGGACCTGGTGGGCCTGGAGGTCCGCTCACAGCTGGCCGGCCGCTGGCGGATGGCCTCGATGAGCGTCGTCTTCGCCGGCATCCCCGCGCTGATCTACCTGTTCGCCGGACTGCCCGCGACCTCCGGCGGCATGACCATCGGCACGCTGGTCGCGTTCACCGCGCTGCAGGGCACGCTGTTCCGCCCGCTCATGGGCCTGCTCGACGTCGGCGTCTCGGTGACCAGCTCGATGGCGCTGTTCAGCCGCGTGTTCGAGTACCTCGACCTGCCGGTGGAGGTCGACGACCCGGCCGAGCCGGTGGAGCTCGACCCGGCCTCGG
Source organism: Geodermatophilus amargosae (assembly GCF_041028265.1). Taxonomy (GTDB): domain Bacteria; phylum Actinomycetota; class Actinomycetes; order Mycobacteriales; family Geodermatophilaceae; genus Geodermatophilus; species Geodermatophilus amargosae_A. The sequence goes on along the minus strand of NZ_JABGCW010000013.1, from coordinate 19,228 downwards.
TGCGCGGCGAGGTCCGCTTCGAGCACGTCGACTTCTCCTACCCCGACGGCGCCCGCCCGGCGCTGACCGGCGTCGACGTGACCGTGCCCGCCGGGACGACGCTGGCCCTGGTGGGGCGGACCGGCTCGGGCAAGTCGACGATGGCCTCGCTGGTCGCCCGCCTGGCAGACCCCACCGCCGGCCGGGTGACGATCGACGGCGTCGACCTGCGCGACCTGCGGCTGGCCACGCTCGCCCGGGTGGTCGGCGTCGTGGCGCAGGAGACCTACCTGCTGCACGCCACCGTGCGGGAGAACCTGCGGCACGCCCGGCCCGGGGCCACCGACGCCGAGATCGAGGCCGCCGCCCGCCGGGCGCAGGTGCACGAGGTGATCGCGGCGCTGCCCGACGGCTACGACACCGTCGTCGGCGCCCGCGGGCACCGGTTCTCCGGCGGGGAGAAGCAGCGGCTGGCGATCGCCCGCACGCTGTTGCGCGACCCGCGGGTGCTGGTGCTCGACGAGGCCACCAGCGCGCTGGACACCGCCACCGAGCGGGCCGTGCAGGCGGCGCTGGACGAGGCCCGCCGCGGCCGGACGACGATCACCATCGCCCACCGGCTGTCCACGGTGCGCCACGCCGACCGGATCGCCGTCCTCGACGACGGCCGGGTGGTCGAGTCCGGCACGCACGCCGAGCTCGTGGCCCGCGGTGGCCGCTACGCCGGACTCGTCGCCGCCGGCGACTCCGCCGGGGACCTCCTCGCCGCCTAGCGGGCCTCCATCGCTACGAAGGCCCCGTCAGGCGACGTCGACGGCCTTGAGGCGGACGCCGCGGAAGGCGGCCAGCCGCTCGGCCTGCTCCTGCACGGCGGCTCGGACGGCGGGGGAGAACGGCTGCCACGGCTCGACGGCGACCGTCAGCGACGAGCCGGCCTTGCGCGGGCGCCACACCCCGGCGATCGCGCCGCCGGCGAGGACGGCGCCCGGCCGCCCGAGCACCGGCCACAGCTCCTTGCGGCGGGCGGGGTCGGCGATCGTCTCGCGGTCGCGGCCCTGCAGGAACAGGTCGAACGGGCCGAGCAGCCGGGTGACCGGCGGCGCCGCGGCGCCCAGCCGGCCGGCGTCCTCGGCCAGCAGCCAGCGTCGCTGCCCCTCGACGGTCACCTCGACGGCGTCCTCGGGCCAGTGCGCCGTGACCTCCGTGACCGGCGCGTCGAGGTACCCGGCCACGTGCTGGGGCGTGGCCGGACCGAGCAGGTGCAGGTACGCCCGGACGACGTCGAGCCGGCCGGGTACCGTCTCCGCCGGCGCGAACCCGGGCACCGGCTGCAGCACCGGCGGCGAGGTGCCCGGCTGCAGTTCCAGCCCCGCGCGCAGCGCCGCCAGCCGGAAGGGCTGCTCCCACACGTGGACGGCGTCGCAGGGCACGCAGAACCGGTTGTAGGGCTCCGGCCCGCCGTCGGTCATCAGGGCGTCCGACAGCCGCCGCGACGTCTCGCCCTTGACCATCGGCGCGGTGACGATCTCCCGCATCCGCCCGGCGATCGTGTCCAGCGCGGTGAGCACCGGGACGTCCGCGGCCTTGAGCGGCCGGGCCGCGTCGAAGATCCGCTTGGCCGCGTCGGCCTCGGAGAACGGCGCGGTGGCGGTGGCGACGGCGGGCAGGTCGGCGCGGCGGTAGAGGTGCGGGGCGCCGCGCAGCGTCCAGACCGTGGTCAGCTCCCCGGGCTCGGGGACGACGCCGCGGATCGCCAGCGCCCACAGCCCGCCGTCGGGGCCGGTGTCCTGCACGCCGAGGTCGAGGACGGCGGTGTCGGCCACGGTCCCGGACTCCCGGTCCAGCTGCTGGGCGGTGATCCGGGCGGCCAGGACGTCGCGGGCGGAGGCGGTCGGCACGCCCGGCACCCTAGGGCGCGCCGACCCCGGCCCGGGACGTCAGTCGCGCCGGCCGTGCGCGGCCACCGACAGCGGCTCCCACTCCCGCCAGGTGGCCAGCCGGGACTCGTAGTCGCGGGTGGCGATGGCCAGCGGTCCGTCGCCGAGGAAGACGCGCAGCGGCGGCTCCTCGGCGTCGACGAGCTGCAGCAGGGCGTCGCGGGTGGCCGTCGGGTCGCCGGGGCTGGCCATCCGCCGGGCCCGCTGCTCGGCGGCCCGGACGCGGAAGTCGTCGTAGGCCGGGTGCTCCGCCGCGTGCTTCGCCGAGGCGCCGCCCCAGTCGGTGGAGTAGCCGGCCGGCTCGACGATCGTGACCCGGATGCCGAAGCCGGCGACCTCCTGGGCGAGCGCCTGGCTCATGCCCTCCAGCGCCCACTTGGACGCGTTGTAGATCCCGATGTTCGGGAAGGCGCTGATGCCGCCGATCGACGAGATCTGCAGGACGTGGCCCGAGCCCTGCGCCCGCATGACCGGCAGCGCGGCCTGGGTGATCCACAGCGCGCCGAAGAGGTTGGTCTCGAACTGCGCGCGGGCCTCGTCCTCGGAGATCTCCTCGATCATCCCGAACTGGCCGTAGCCGGCGTTGTTGACGACGACGTCGAGCCGGCCGAACCGCTCGGCGGCCCGCTGGACGGCGGCGACGTCGGCCGCGCGGTCGGTGACGTCGAGCTGCAGCGGCAGGACGGCGTCCCCGAAGCGCTGCACGAGGTCGTCGAGGGTGGCGGTGTCACGGGCGGTGGCGGCGACGGAGTCCCCGCGCTCGAGGGCGGCGATCGCCCACTCGCGGCCGAAGCCGCGGGAGGCGCCGGTGATGAACCAGGTCTTCGGCATGTCCGCGGACAGCACCGTCGCGGGCCGGGCTGTTCCCGCACCCGGTCAGGACGGCGGGGCCGCTGCTCCCCGGTGGACGCGGCGGAGGCTCTTCACCCCGTACATGGCCATGTCGGCCCGCGTCATCACGGTGTCGGGGTCCTCGCCGGGGCTCCCGACGGCCGTCCCGGTGCTCGCGCCGATCCGCACCTCGTCGCCGTCTCCAGACGCGGAACCGACGACGTCGAACGGCGCGGCCAGGACCGCCTCGAGCCGCCGCGCCCGTGCCCCCAGGGCGCCGGGGTCGGTCCCGCGCGTGACGAGCACGAACTCGTCACCGCCCAGGCGGGCCACGACGTCGTCGGGTCCGGCGATCTCGCGCAGGCGTCCGGCGACGGCCACGAGCAGCCGGTCGCCGGCGGCGTGCCCGTAGCGGTCGTTGACCTCCTTGAACCCGTCGAGGTCGCAGAACAGCAGTCCGCAGCCGTCGCCGGTCTCCACGTGCAGGCGGGCGGCGAGGACGGCGAACAGGGCGCTGCGGTTGGCCAGGCCGGTGAGCGGGTCGGTGACCGCCTGCCGGCGCACCCGGGCCTCCCGCTCGCGGTGCGCGGTGACGTCGATGCCGATGAAGGCCACGGCGTAGGGAGTGCCGTCGTCGCGGGTCAGGACGCTGGTCTGCAGCTCGATCCGCCGCCGGTCGCCGTCCCCGGTGAGCCAGTCGACCTCCCCGGGGATGGCCGGACGGCCGGACAGGACCATCGCCACCGCGGCGCGGGCGAGCTCGACCTCCTCGGGGAGGGTCACGACCTCCCAGAAGCGAGCGCCGACCAGTTCCTCGCGGGTGCGTCCGGTGAACCGCTGCAGCGCCGGGTTGGCCAGCAGGACCCGCCCGCCGCCGTCGCAGACGAGCACCAGGGCGGCCGTCGCCTCCACGGTGGCCCGGGACAGGCCGTCGAGCGCGGGGGCCGTCACGGACACGGTGGCCCCGCGCTGGGGGCGCCCGGGTGGGGACGTCCGTCGTGATGCGTGCACCGTGGGTCTCCTCGGGAGGACTGCCGTCCCCCTCCTCATCGACACCGGGAGGTCCCGGCTCGAGGGCGTGTACCCCGACGGGGTGGGTCCGAGTGGCGGGAACGGCCCTCTCCGGCGTGCGGGCGGGGTTAGCGTGGCGGTGTGCTCGACGGGCCGGTCACCTTCCGCCCGCTGACCCGCGCGGACCTGCCGCTGCTGCAGCGCTGGCTCACCGAGCCGCTGGTGGCGCGGTGGTGGGCGCACGAGACGACGCCCGAGGCGCTGGAGGCCGACTTCGGCCCGTGCATCGACGGTACCGACCCCGCCGAGGTGCTGCTGGCGCTGACCGGCGGCCGGCCGTTCGGGCTGGTGCAGCGCTACCGGATCGCCGACTTCCCCGAGTACGTCGAGGAGCTCGCGCCGGTGGTCGACGTCCCGCCGCGGGCGCTCTCGATCGACTACCTGATCGGGGAGCCCGACGTCCGCGGCGGGGGGGCGGGCGCGGCGATGCTGGCCGCGTTCGTGGCGGAGAGCTGGGCGGCGTACCCGGAGGCCGACGCCGTCCTGGTGCCGGTGGCGGCCGGCAACGTCGCGTCCTGGCGGGCCCTGGAGAAGGCCGGGTTCACGCGGGTCGCGGCGGGCCCGCTGACGCCGGACAACCCGGTCGACCCGCCCGACCACGCCGTCTTCCTGCTCCGGCGGCCGGCCGGGGGGTGACGGTCAGGCCGGCTGGCGCACCGCGGTCCGGGACGGCGCGACGGAGGTGAGCGCCTCCGGCGGTCCGGGACGGCCGAAGTACCAGCCCTGGCCGAGGTCGACGCCGAGGTCGCGCAGCCGGGTCGCCTCGTCGGCGGTCTCGATGCCCTCGGCGACGACCTTCACACCGCAGCCGTGCCCGAAGACGACCAGCGCCTCCACGAGCTTGGACAGCACCGGGTCCACGTGCAGGCCGCTGACGATGCTGCGGTCCATCTTGATGACGTCGGGGTCGGTCACCACGATGTGCCGCAGCGAGGAGAAGCCGGCGCCGACGTCGTCGATGGCCAGCCGCAGCCCCGCCGCGCGGAAGGGCATCAGCGTGGTGGTGAGCGCGTCGTAGTCCTCGACCGGGTCGTGCTCGGAGAGCTCGAGCAGGACGCGGTCCAGCGGCAGGTCGGCGAGCAGGGCGGGGAAGGCGGGCGTGAGCAGGGTCTGCGGGGAGACGTTCATCGCCACGTAGCCGCTGACCCGGTCCAGGAGCGCGGCCGCGCCGCGGAGGGCCAGCAGCTCCATCTCGTGGCCGCGGCCGATGCTGTGTGCCTCCTCGAAGACGACGTCGGGGCCCTTGCCCCACTCGCGCGGGAAGCGGCTGAGCGCCTCGGCGCCCACGCGGGCGCCGGTGGCCAGGTCGACGATCGGCTGCAGGACGACGCTCGGGCCGCCGGCGGCCACCAGCGGGTCGAGGCGGCCGTCGATGTCGTCGCGCCGCTGCTGCGCGCGGACCTCCGGCTCGATGATCACCGAGGCCGCCGAGGCGAGGACCTTCATGAGCGCCTCGTCGCGGCCGGACAGCTCCTTGTCGGAGGTGAACCCGAACGCGCAGAAGGTGCCGTAGAGGCTGCCGTCGGAGAGCGTGACCGGCGTCGAGACGTAGCTGCGGATGCGCGGGATGCGGGCCGAGGGCAGCGACATCGCCACCGGGTGGCGGGTCACGTCGTCGATGACCGCGGGCAGCCGCCCGTCGAGGATGGCCTGGCAGAACGAGGTCTCCTGGACCTGCTTGTTCTTCTCCTGCACCAGCAGCGGCACCCGGGTGTCGACCACCTCGAGGTGCTGCGTGGTGCCGTCCAGGCGGCTGAGGAACGCCACGCTCATGTGCAGCGACTTCCGGGCCGTCCGCAGCAGCTCGGCGATCTGCTGCTCGGCCTCCGTGCGCTGTCGGGCCATCGGGGTGCTCCTCGTCCGTGAGGGATGTCGGTGCTCCTTCGACACCGGTCGTGCACGACTGGAGCGGACCTCCCGGCGACTCACCCGGACCGATGAGTCGGGAGGCCGTCCGCCGTCTCCACCCCGACACCGACACACCGACACCGACACCGCCTGCCGCCAGGAGAGACCGATGCGCCCGCTCACCGTCACCACGTTCCTGACCCTCGACGGCGTCGCCCAGGCCCCGGGCGGTCCGCAGGAGGACCCCTCCGGCGGCTTCCCGTACGGAGGCTGGCTCGTGCCCTTCGCCGACGAGGCGTTCGGGCAGCAGATGGACGCCTGGTTCCGCGGCGCCGAGGACTTCCTGCTCGGCCGGACGACCTACGAGATCTTCGCCGCGCACTGGCCGCACGTGGACGCCACCGGCGACCCGGTCGCGCAGGCGCTGCAGACGAAGACCAAGCACGTCGCCTCGCGGACGCTGACGTCCCTGGACTGGAGCTCGGCCCGGCTGCTGGGCGCGGACGTGCCGGCCGCCGTCCGGGGGCTCACGGCCGCCGACGGCGGCGAGCTGCAGGTGCACGGGTCGGTCGGGCTGGTGCAGACGCTGCTCGCCGAGGACCTGGTCGACGAACTGCGCACCGTCGTCTTCCCCGTCGTGCTCGGGCAGGGCAAGCGGTTGTTCGAGGGCGGCGCCGCGCCGCGCACCTGGGAGCTGGTCTCCTCGGTCCAGACCTCCACCGGTGCGGTGATGACCGCGCACCGGCGGGTCGGCGAGGTGCGGACCGGTTCGTTCGCCCTGGAGGACACCGACTCGTCGGTTTGAGCATCCTACTGACATCGGGGTACGGTGCTCCCGACTCGGTTGGACCGTCCAACCGGGTCGGGAGGAGGAACCCGTGGACGTCGCCACCACCGCCCCGGTCATCGGGGTAGACCGGGGCCCGGACGCCGTCGACCTCGACGACGCGGCGCTGTACCCGGCGCTGTCGTGACCACCGCAGCCGTGGACCCCGCCGTCACGACCGCGCTGGTCTTCGACCCGAGCTGGCGGTCGTTCACGCACGTGCAGGGCGGGCTGGTGGTCGGGCACCTGGTGGCCGCCGCCGCGGACCTGGCCGGCGCCGCCCCGCGCGCCGTCACCGCGCACCTGCTCGCCGGCGTCGAACCGGGGGTGGAGACGGCGGTCGACGCCGTCGCCGACCGGGCCGGGACCACCGGGAGCGTCCGGGCCACCATGGCCCAGCACGGGCGGGTGCTCGCCGTCGCCCAGGTGCTGACGCTGGCCCGCCCGGCGTCCCCGGTCGGCGAGTTCCCGGTCCCGGCGCCCGGGCCCGGGGTCCGCGACGGCGTGCCGTTCGAGCTCCCGCGGGAGCTGGTGCCCATCGCCGACCACACCGAGATCCGCGCGCTGGGCTCCTCGCGCCCGCTGGCCGGGGGCCCCGAGCCACGGCTGTCGGCGTGGGTGCGCATCGACGGCGACCTCGCGCCGCTGGTGCAGCTCGGCGTCCTGCTCGACGCGCTGCCGCCGTCGCTGTTCGCCGTCCGCACCGCGCCGGCGGCGATGCCGACCGTCGAGCTCACCGCGCACCTGGCCGGCCCGCCGCCGGAGACCGGGGCCTGGGTGCGCATCGACCAGGTGACCACCTGGGCCGACGGCGACGTCGCGGTCGACGACGCCGAGGTGCGCGCCGTCGACGGGTCGCTCGTGGCCCGCGCCCGCCAGACCCGCCGGCTGCTGTCCCGCTGACGCGGGTGCTCAGCCGTCGAGCAGGCCGGCCTCGTGCGCGAGGATCGCCGCCTGCGTGCGGTTGGCGAGGTCGAGCTTGGTGAGCAGCCGCGAGACGTAGGTCTTCACGGTGGCCTCGCTGACGAACAGCCGGCCGGCGAGCTCGGCGTTGGACCCGCCGCTGCCGAGCAGGGTGAGCACCTCGCGCTCGCGGTCGGAGAGCGCGGCCACCCGGTGCAGCGCCTCGGCCCGGCGCGGGGTGGCCCGGCTGTCGACGTAGGAGGCGATCAGCCCGGCGGTGACGGCGGGGGAGAGGGTCGCGGTCCCGTCGGCCACGGCGCGCACGGCGGCCGCGATCTGCCGGGGCGGGGTGTCCTTGAGCAGGAAGCCGGCCGCCCCGGCGGCCAGCGCGGCGTAGACGTACTCGTCGACGTGGAAGGTGGTCAGGACGGCGACCTGCGGCGGGTCGGGCAGCGCGAGGATCTCGCGGGTGGCGGTCAGGCCGTCCACGCCGGGCATGCGGACGTCGGTGAGCACCACGTCGGGCCGCAGCTCGCGGGCCGCGGCCACCCCCGCGGCGCCGTCGCCGGCCTCCCCGACGACGTCGATGTCGCCGGCCGCCTCCAACACGGTGCGCAGGCCGAAGCGGACCAGCTCCTCGTCGTCGACCAGCAGCACCCGGATCCGCCGCGTGCCGTCCTGCCCGCTCACGCCGGCAGCACCGCCTCGACGCCGAAGCCGCCGTCGAGCCGCGGTTCGGCGGTGAGCCGCCCGCCGAGGGTGCGGACCCGCTCGGCCAGCCCCACGAGGCCGAAGCCGCCACCGGGGACGGCGGTCGGGGTGCGGGCCGGTGGGCCGTTGACCACCCGGACGCACAGCTCCCCGGGCCGCCGCTCGACGCCCACGCGGACCGGCGCGTCAGGGGCGTGCCGGCCGGCGTTGGTCAGCGCCTCCTGCACGATGCGGTACGCCGCCCGGCCGACGACGGGGTCGACCGGCGCGGTCCCCTCCGCGGGCCCGGTCCAGGTGACGACCATCCCGGCCTCGCGCGCGGACCCGACCAGCCGTGGCAGGTCGGCCAGCCCTGGCTGCGGGCCCAGCGGCGCGGCCTCGTCGACCTCCTCCGCGCGCAGCACGCCGACCATCTGCCGCAGCTCCTCCAGCGCCTGCCGCCCCGCGGTCTGCACCTGGCCGGCCAGCAGCTCCACCCGCTCCGCGTCCCCGGCGGCCACCTCGATGGCGCCGGCCTGCAGCACCATGAGGCTCACCCGGTGCCCGACGGCGTCGTGCATCTCGCGGGCGATCCGGGTGCGCTCGGAGACGACGGCGCTGCGCGCCAGCAGCTCCCGCTCGGCCTCCGCGCGCACGGCCCGCTCGCGCAGCGCGGCGAGCAGCAGGGCGCGGGTCCGCTGCCAGATCCCGAGCGCCGCGGGCAGGACGAGGGCGATGGCCACCCCGCCGAGGGCGCCCACCGCCTCGTTGGCGGTGCCGATGGCCCAGGGCTGGACGAGCGCGACGGTCCCGAGCACGCCCGCCGCGATGCGCACCGGCCACCGGCCCTCGTAGCGGCCGACCGCGTAGGCGGTGAGCAGCAGGCCGACGGTGAGCGCGGGGACCAGCATCCCGAGGGCGGCGCTGACGACGAACGGCACCACCGGCGCCGACCGCCGGAAGAGGAGCAGGGTCGCGACCAGCAGCAGGCCGCCGACGACGAGGACGGCGTCCGGCGCCAGGCGGGCCTCCGGGCTCACGACCCCGACCACGACGGTCGCGGTGCTCAGCAGCGCGATCAGGACCTCGAACCCGATGCTCCGCGCGCGCAGGCCCGGCCAGATCCGCTCCCGGAGCCCCATGGCCCGGCAGCGTAGGGCGGGCGGGAGCCGTCGCGGGTCGCCCGTCGGTCGCGGTCCGACGTCCTCTTCCGGATGACACGGGATCGCCCGCTCGTCGCCGCAGGTCGAGCCCCGCGGCCGACGCGGGCGGGGTGCCGGGGCGGCCACTCTCGTCGTCGTGACCGGACCGCCCGGTCGAGACCCGCAGGAGGTCCCCGTGATCGAGGTCAGCGGACTGACCAAGCAGTACGGCTCCCGGACCGTCGTCGACGACGTGTCCTTCGTCCTCGAGCCCGGCACCGTGACCGGGTTCCTCGGACCCAACGGCGCCGGCAAGAGCACCACGCTCCGGATGATGACCGGGCTCGTGGCGGCCACCGCCGGCAGCACCCGCATCGACGGGCGGCCCTACGACGCGCTGGCCAACCCGGCCGCCGTCGTCGGCACCCTGCTCGACGCCTCCGCCGTCCACCCCGGACGGACCGGACGGACCCACCTGCGGCTGATGGCCGCCACCGTCGGGGTGCCCGCCGCCCGGGCCGACGAGGTGCTCGAGCTGGTCGGGCTTCCCGACGCCGCCGGTCGCCGCATCGGCGGCTACTCCCTCGGCATGCGGCAGCGCCTGGGCATCGCCGGCGCGCTGCTGGCCGACCCGCCCGTGCTGGTGTTCGACGAGCCGGCCAACGGCCTGGACCCCGAGGGCATCCGGTGGATGCGCGACCTGCTGCGCGGCCACGCGGCCCGCGGCGGCACCGTGCTGCTGTCCTCGCACCTGCTGGGCGAGGTCGAGTCGACCGTCGACCGGCTGCTCGTCATCGGCGCCGGCCGGATCGTCGCCGACGGGCCGGTCAGCGACCTGCTCGGCAGCGAGGGCACGGCCGTGCACGCCGCCGACCCGGCGGCGCTGAGCCGGGCGCTGGAGACGGCGGGGTTCCACGTGCAACACGGGGCCGACGGCGCGCTGGTCGTGCCCGGCGCCGAGCCCGGCGACGTCGGCGCGGTCGCCGCGGCCGGCGGCCACGTGCTCACCGACCTGCGCCCGGTCCGCCGCGGCATCGAGGACCTGTTCTTCCAGCTCACCGCCTGATCCCTCCTCCCCTCATCGGAGATCCGTCATGACCACCAGCACCTCCACCACCGCCGCCGCCGCCTCCTCCGCCTCCTCCTCCGCCCCCTCCTCCGGCCCCTCCTCCTCCGCCGTCCCCGCCGTCCGTCCTCCGGTGCGTGCCGGCGGGCCGTCGCCGGCCGCCCTCGTGGGCATCGAGGTGCGCAAGTCCCTGTCCACCCGCTCGGGCCGCTCGCTCGCCGTCGGCGGGATGCTGCTGGCGCCGGCCGCCACCGCGGTCGTCGCGGCCGCCAGCGACGAGACCCTCGGCTCGGTCACCGGGCCGCTCGGCGTCATGGGCGTGCTCACCGGCCTGGTGCTGCTGTCGCTGGGCGTGCTGGCGACCGCCGGCGAGTGGAGCCACCGCACCGTGCAGACGACCCACCTGCTCGTTCCCCGCCGCGGCCGGGTGCTGGCGGCCAAGGCGGTCGCCGTCGCGCTGCTCGGCGCGGTCGCCGCAGCCGTCGCCGCGGCGCTGACCGTGGCCGTGCTGGCCGGTCTGGCCGACGGCGCCTCCTGGGACGGCGCCGGACGCGCCGTCGGGGTGTTCGTCGCCGCCGGTGCGGTGTTCGCCGTGACCGGCGCCGGCGTCGGGGCCGCGCTGGCCAACACGCCGGCCGCGATGACCACGCTCTACCTGCTGGTCCTCGGCGTCCTGCCGATCGTCCGGACCTTCCAGCCGGAGGTCGGCTCGAAGGCGGACCCGGCCGAGGCGGTGCTCGCCCTGTCGCAGGGGCAGGCCGTGACCCAGTCGGTGCTGGTCCTGACCGGGTGGGTCGTCGTCAGCCTGGTCGCCGGGGCCGTCGTCACCCGCCGCCGCGCGGTGGCCTGACCCGCAGGACCCCGTCGAGTCCCGCCAGGGCGGTCCCGGCTCCGGCCGGGACCGCCCTCCGCGTGCGCGTTGCCCGGGAACGCCCCCGGGGTCGGGCCACGGGGTCAGGCCGCGGCCGACAGCCCTCCGGCGTTCTCGGCCCGCAGCCGGCGCTCGAGGTCGCGGTTGCCGAGGAGGACCCCGACGACGTGGGCCAGGCTCATCGGCCCGCCCCCGACGGCCCGCGTGCCGGGCAGGTCGGGTGCCCGGTCGGGGAACAGCAGCCGGGTGACCGAGGACGGGTCGCCGGCGTCGGGTCGGTGCCGCACCGGTGAGCTGCCGGGATCGTCGGCACCGGTCGCGGAGGCGACGTCCACCCGGCCCCACACCCGGCGCCCGTCGGGCGTGACGGCGACGAGTTCGCCCGCCCGCCGGGTCATGCCCGGGTCGAGGTCGTGGGCCGGACCGTGGCCGGCGTCGCAGAGCAGCACCGTGTTGCCGACGTCGGTGGCGCCGCCGTGCAGCCAGTGCCGCAGGTGGTGGGCGTGCAGGCGCCCGATCCGCCGCGCGGGGCAGCCCGGGCGGGCACAGCCACCGTCGCGCCGGAACAGGGCCCACCGCTGCGCCCGGGTGGCGAAGCGCCGGGCCCGGCCCACGGGCAGCGGCTCGCGGCGGCGCGGCAGCATCGTCACCACCGTGGCCTCGCAGGGCATCCGCCGGACCCGGGTGGCGTGCAGCGGCGGGCCACCCTCCAGATGGGCCCGGCCGGCGGCGGCGTCGGCGAGGACCGCGGCGTCGACGTGCACGACCACCTCGCGCCGCGGCGGGTCGCCGGCCCTCCGGTCGACCTCCGGCAGGGCCGCGGCGAGCCGGACGGCCGCGGCGCACCGGTGCTCGGCCGTCCGTTCGCGGGCCGGCGCCACCTCGTCGAGGTCGTCCACCGGCTCGTCCACCGGAGAGGCCGCACCGTCCCGTTCCGCCGCCTCGCGCTTCGCCGCGGCCCGCTCGCGGCGGGCCGTGCGCTCGATTCCCGCGTCGATGCCGGCGAGGAGGGCCGCATCCTCCTCGGCGTCCAGGCGCATCCGGACGTGCAGCGTCCCGTCGCGTCAGTCCAGACCACCCCGGGCGACCAGCTGGCGGGCGATGACGTCGCGCTGGATCTCGTTGGTGCCCTCGCCGACGATCATCAGCGGGGCGTCGCGGAAGTAGCGCTCGACGTCGAACTCGGTGGAGTAGCCGTGCCCGCCGTGCACCCGGATGGCGTCCAGGGCCACCTTCATCGCCGTCTCCGAGGCGAACAGCTTCGCCATCCCGGCCTCCAGGTCACACCGCTGCCCGGTCTCGTACCGCTCGGCGGCGTACAGGACCAGCTGCCGCGCGGCGGTGAGCGAGGTGGCCATGTCGGCGAGCAGGTTGCCCACCGCCTGGTGCTGCCAGATCGGCCTGCCGAAGCTCTCGCGGTCCTGGGCGTAGCGCAGCGCGTCGTCGAAGGCGGCCTGCCCGACGCCGAGCGCGCGGGCGGCCACCTGGATCCGGCCGGTCTCCAGGCCGGTCATCATCTGCGCGAACCCCCGGCCCTCGACGCCGCCGAGGACGGCGTCGGCCGGCACCCGGTACCCGTCGAAGACCAGCTCGCAGCTCTCCACGCCCTTGTAGCCGAGCTTGGGCAGGTCCCGGGAGACGCCCAGACCCGGCCCGTGCTCCACCAGGAGCACGGAGATCCCGCGGTGCCGCGGCTGCGCGTCCGGGTCGGTCTTGCACAGCAGCGCGATCAGCTGCGACCGGCGCGCGTTGGTGATCCACGTCTTCGCGCCGTCCACGACGTACCCGTCCCCGTCCCGCCGTGCGACCGTCCGCATCGCCTGCAGGTCCGACCCGCCGCCGGGCTCGGTCAGCGCCATCGTCGCCCGCACCTCCCCGGTGGCCATGCGCGGCAGCCAGCGGTCCTGCTGCTCCGGGGTCCCGAACGCCACCAGCAGCTTGGCGACGACGGTGTGCCCGCCCATCGCCCCGGCCAGCGACATCCAGCCGCGCGCCAGCTCCGCGGTGACCATCGCGTAGCAGGGCATCGACACCGGCGCCTCGCCCCACGGCTCCGGCACCGCCAGCCCGAAGACGCCGAGCTCCTTCATCCGCCCGATCAGCGCCTCGGGGTAGGTGTCCGCGTGCTCCAGCTCGCGCACCACCGGTCGCACCTCGCGCTCGACGAAGGTGCGCACCGTGCCGACGACGTCGCGCTCCTCGGCGCTCAGCGCGGTCACCGGGCAGCCCCCAGCACCGCGGTCCCGGTGACCGACGCCGGCTGCCCGGCCGCCGCGGCGGTCAGGTCGACGCGGTCGCCGTCGAACCGGCCGGTCGCGCGCACCGGCGTGCCCGCGTACGCCGGCCGGGTCAGCCGGTGGGCGAAGGAGGTGACGGACCGGGCTGGTGCGGACCGGCGCGGCACCTCGAGCAGCAGCAGCGCGAGCAGCGGCCCGTGCACCACCAGCCCGGGGTGGCCCTCGACGCCCGTGGCGTACGGCTGGTCGTAGTGGATGCGGTGCGCGTTGTAGGTGAGCGCGCTGAAGCGGAACAGCAGGGCCGGGTCGGGCAGCACCTCCACGGCGGGGCCCGCGTCCGGGACGCCGGCCGGCGCCCCCGCCCCGGCCGGCGCCGGTGAGGACCCGGCCTCCTGCGAGCGGTAGACGACGTCCTGCTCCTCGGTGACGCGCAGCGCGCCGTCCTCCCGGTACTCGCTGCGCACCGTCACCAGCAGCATCTCGCCGCTGCGGCCGGCCTTGACCTCGCAGCCGGCCAGCGACGACGTCCGCTCGACGGGCGACCCCACCCGCAGCGGCGCGGTGACCTCCAGCCGGCCGCCGGCGATCATCCGGCGCCGGTGCGGCAGCGGCGGGAGGAAGTGCCCGTCGCGGGGGTGCCCGTCCTCGCCGAGTTCCGCGGTGGCCGGGGAGTCGAGGAAGGTGAACACGTGCCAGCCCGGCGGCAGCGGGTCCCCGTCGGCGAGGGGCGGCGCGGGCCGGTCGAGGAGGGCGGCGAAGGCGGTCGCGGGCCCGGGCAGGACGACCGCCGCGTCGGTGACCGGGGCCGGGGACCAGCCCGCGACGGCAGCGCTCAGGGAGCTCACCGGGCCATGGTGCCGGGTGGCCGTGCCGCCTGTGACGCCGCCCGCACCGCGGAATGGACCGGCTCCCCGCGGTGTCGCACTCGGACGTGGACCTGTTCTCCCCCGTGACCCTCGGCGACCTCGATCTCGCCAACCGCGTGGCCATGGCGCCGCTGACCCGCATGCGCTCCGGCGACTCCGGCGTCCCCGGTGACCTCGTCGTCGACCACTACGCGCAGCGCGCCTCGATCGGCCTGATCGTCACCGAGGGCACCTATCCGAACCACGAGTCGCAGGCCTTCGTCGGCCAGCCCGGCGTCGTCACCGACGAGCAGGTGGCCGGCTGGCGCCGCGTCGCCGAGGCGGTGCACGCCCGCGGCGGCCGGATCGTCATGCAGGTCATGCACGGCGGGCGGGTCACCCACCCCGACACCAACGGCGGACGCCGCGTCGTCGCCCCCAGCGCGATCGCCATCGACGGCGTGGCCCGCACGTCGACCGGCAAGCACCCCTACCCGGTGCCGCACGCGCTGACCACCGAGGAGGTCCGCGACGTCGTCGCCGACTTCCGCCGCGCCGCCGAGCGGGCCGTCGAGGCCGGCCTGGACGGCGTGGAGATCCACGGCGCCAACGGCTACCTGCTGCACGAGTTCCTCGCGCCGTCCTCCAACGTCCGCGACGACGAGTACGGCGGCTCGCCGGAGAACCGCGCGCGGCTGGCGGCCGAGGTCGTCACCGCCGTGGCCGAGGCGATCGGTGCCGGCCGCGTGGGCCTGCGCATCTCGCCGGAGCACGGCATCCAGGACGCCCTCGAGCCCGACCGCGACGACGTGCTGGCCACCTACGGCGCGCTGCTCGACCGGCTGCGCCCGCTGGGCCTCGCGTACCTGAGCGTGCTGCACCGCGAGCCGGCCGGCGACCTCGTGCAGGAGCTGCGCCGCCGCTCCGGCACGCACCTCATGGCCAACAGCGGCTTCTCCACGGTGACCACGCGGGACGAGGCGGTGGCGCTCATCGAGGCCGCGCACGCCGACGTCGTCGCCGTGGGCCGGCCGGTGATCGCCAACCCCGACCTGGTCGAGCGCTGGGCCGGCGAGCACCCGGAGAACGAGCCCCGGACGCACCTGTTCTACGCACCGGGCGCCGAGGGCTACACCGACTACCCGGCGCTGCGCGCCGGCTGACCGGGCCCCGGGAGCCCCTCCGGCACCGGAGGGGCTCCCGGGGTCAGGGGATCAGTACCAGTTGTTGGCCTGGAAGTGGGCCCAGGCCGCGCAGGCGCTGCCGTAGCGGTTCTCGATGTAGATCAGCCCGGCGTCGACCTGCAGGAAGGGGTCCGACGTCTTGGCGATGCCGGTGCCCGCCCAGGTCCCGTTGAGGAACTGTGCGATGCCGTACGCGGTGCTGGTGGGGTTCTGCGCGGTGGGGTTCCACCCGCTCTCCGCCTCCCAGAGCTGCTCCAGGCAGCCGAACTGGGTGGTGTCGCCCCCGAGCCCGGCCAGTGCGTGGGCCTTGTACGCCTGCTCGCCCGTGGCGGCGGGCGCAGGTGCCGGCGCAGGAGCCGGAGCGGGAGCAGGGGCCGGGGCAGGGGCGGGGGCGGGGGCGGGGGCAGGGGCCGGGGCCGGGGCAGCAGCAGGTGCCGCCGCCTCGGGCGCCCACGGGCCGTCGCCCCGGTTCCCGTCCCAGCCGCCGCCCCACTGCCCGGTGGAGCCGCGGTCGCCGGGATCCCGTTCGTCGGCCTGGGCGACGGCCTGCCCGCCGAAGGCGAGCGCGAGGGTCATGGCCCCCGTGGCGGTCAGCAGGTGCAGGGCGCGGCGGCGCGGACGCGCGTGGCCGGGGGTGGTCTCGAGGTCGGTGCGTGCGTGCATGGAGTCGTCCTCCTGGAGGGCACGGTCGCCGGGCGCCGTCAGCGGACGGCGCCACGGTGCTCGGGGATGGGCTGCGGCACGGGGCCTGGGTGGGCAGGGATCAGCAGCCGGGCGCGCGGCACCGGCCGGACCAGCGATCCGGCTGCAGGCACGTGCGACGGCTGGGTGTGCAGGTGGGTGGCAGGCGGGAGCGCGACGGTCCCGGACCTGGGCGCGCGGGGGCACGGGCCCCAGGCGCGGCTGTTCTCCGTTCTCCCCGGGCCGCCTACCAGGTGAGCTGACGGGTTCGGGCTGGGAGTGCCCTACCCGCTCCCGGAGGGCCGGGAGCGGGACTCACCCCGGTGGTGCAGGTGGGTCCCCGGCTCGCACCCACGGTGGAGGGTGCGACTCGGCGGCATCCGGCACGGGTCCCCGGGACGGGGACGAGACGACCGGCCGGACGCCGAAACCGTAAGGACGGGACCGGTCCGTGACAATCTCGTGACCTGATCCGGGGCGCCGCTCGACGCGACAGGCCGACGCCACGCCGGGGGCCGCGCTCGGGGGGTCACTCGCCGCTACCGCCGACGTCCTCCGCGCACGGCGGCGACCGCCGGGACCCGGGGTCCCGGCGGTCGCCGCGTCTCACTGCCCGGAGGTCACCCGGTCCGGGCGGGTGGGCCGCCCCGGAAGTCGGCGTCCGGGTGTGAGTGGGAGATGAGGCCGACGACGTTGCCGAACGGGTCGACGACGGCCACGCTGACCACCGGCCCGTGGGGCGTGGGCGGGATCCACTCCTTGGCGCCCATGGACGTCAGCTTCGCCAGGACGGCGTCGAGGTCGTCGACGGTCCAGTGCCCGACCGCTCCGCCCGGCTCCATCGCCGCGCCGGGCGGAGCCGTGGCGCTGGTGGCGATCGCCAGCCGGGTCCCCTCGTCGATGGCGAACGCGGCGTAGCCCAGCTGCCCACCGGGGCCGGGCCGGGTGAAGACCGGCCCGGTGCCCAGGAACTCCGTGTACCAGTCCGCGGCCGCGGCCACGTCGTCGGCCCAGTAGGTGATCGACGCGATGCCGCGCAGGGTCACGTCCACGACGAGGGCTCCTCCTCCGCCTGCACCGGCTCGGGGTCCCCGGGCTTCCAGTCCGGAGCCGTCCAGCGGTGGAACACCCGGGCCACCGAGTCGCGCGGGCTCTGCCACGTCTCCGGCTTGTACGGGCTGACGTAGGGGGCGAGGGCCGCCATGACCTTGCCGAAGGCCGGCCGCATCGACTCGTGGTTCTCCCGGACCGCCGCGGCCTTGACCCGGTCCTGCTCCAGGAGGTGCACGAAGACGTCCTCCATCGAGTACAGCCAGCGGCCGGTCACGCCGGTCTCCCTCGGCAGGTCGCCGGCATCGGACTCGGCGAACACCCGGGCGATGTCGGCCTCGCTGCCCGGCGTCATCCGCTGGACGATCACGGTCATCTCCCGGTCGGGGGAGACCTCGCCCTCGGGGACCCAGCTGTAGAACTGCTTGGCCACGGAGTGCGACGGGTTCTGCCAGTAGCTGGGGTAGGGCGTCACGTACGGGGCGATGGCCTCCGCGATCGCCTGGAACGCCGGCAGGCCGCGGCGCTGCCCCGAGATCTCCGGGTCCTCCTTGCGCTCGATGACGTGCAGGTACAGGCCCTCGTACGACAGCAGGATCCGTCCGACGACGCCGAGGTCCTGCGGCCGGGTGGTCCGGTCGTAGTAGGCGAAGACCGGTCCCACCTTGTCCTCGCTGCCGGGGGCCATCCGGCAGACGATGACGTTGCGGAACGGGCGCCACGTGCTCGAGCCCCAGCTCGGGGGCGACGAGGACGTGTTCGTGAACTCGACCGTGTCGTTCGCCCACGGCGCTTCCGTGGGCGTGGTCGACGGGTCGGCCGCGGGGTCGGCCGACGGGGTGGCCGGAGGCGTGGTCTGGGTCATGGGGTACCTCCTGAGGTGGGTGTGGGGGTGAAGCGGAGCGGGAGTTCGAGCAGGCCGCGGAAGGCCGAGGCGGCCGGCAGCCACTGCAGCTCCTCGACGGGGACGTCGAGCCGCAGGTCGGGCAGGCGGACGAGGATCCGGCGCAGCGCCGTCGTCGCCTCGAGCCGCGCCAGGGCGGTGCCGAGGCAGTAGTGGATGCCGTGCCCGAAGGCCATGTGCGGGGTGTCCCCGCGCCGGAGCCGGAGGTCGTCGGGGTCCTCGGTCAGCTCCGGGTCGTGGTTGGCCGAGCTGAGCACGACCGTGACGATGGAGCCCGCCGGGACCGGGACGCCGCCGATCTCGAGGTCCTCGGTGGCGAACCGGAAGCTCGACACCGGGACCGAGCCGTCGAAGCGCAGCAGCTCCTCGACGGCGTCGGGCAGCAGCGCGGGGTCGGCGCGCAGCTCGGCCAGCTCCGCGGGGTGGGTCAGCAGCGCCACCACGGCGTTGCCGAGGAAGTCGGAGGTCGTCTGGTAGCCGGCGAACAGCAGGAGGAAGCAGGTGGAGACCAGCTCGGCCTCCGACAGACGGCCGTCACCGTCGCGCGAGGCGATCAGCGCGCTCACCAGGTCCTCACCGGGCTCGCGGCGCTTGGCCGCGACCAGGCCGGTGAAGTAGGCGTGCAGGCGCTCCTGGGCCTGGCCGATCGCGGCCCGGTCCTCCTGGGGACTGCGCCCGCCGGTGCCCACCGTCCGGATGACCTGGGTGCCGGCCAGGATCTCCTCGTGGTCCTCCTCGGGGATCCCGAGCAGGCTCCCGATCACCGAGAGGGGCAGCCGCAGCGCGAAGTCGTCGACGAACTCGGTCCGGCCGTGCGGCGCCATCCGGTCCAGCAGCCGCTCGACGATCTCCTCGACCCGGGGGCGCATCGCCTCGATCCGCCGGGGGGTGAAGGCCTGCGTCACCAGCCGGCGCAGGCGGGTGTGCTCCGGGGGGTCGGAGTTCAGCATGTTGGTGTTGATCTGGCGGGCCTTCTCCCCGAACACCTGCAGGTAGGTGTCGCCGGCCCGGTACAGGTCCTTGGACAGCCGCGGGTCGGACAGGGCCTGGCGGGCGTCCGCGTAGCGGGTGACGAGGTAGGAGTCGAAGCGCGGCGTCCGCACCCGCACGACCGGCCGCTCGGCACGGAGCATCGCGTAGACGGGGTAGGGGTCGGCACGGAA
>NZ_JABGCW010000012.1:0-32562 GCF_041028265.1 Geodermatophilus amargosae | reverse complement strand
ACGTCCCGGAGCCTGCTGGTGCGGTCTGCGTCATGTCGTCTCCCTGAGGTGGGGCGGTCGGTGGGATGCCGTCGGCGTCACTGCGCGAAGACCCCGGCCAGGTGGTCGAGGAGCGCGTCCTCGGTGACCGGGCGGGTGCGGAAGCCGACGTGACCGTCGGGACGGACCAGGTAGGCCGCCGTCCCGGCGCCCGCGACGCCGTAGGCGGCCGCGAAGGTGCGGTCGGCGTCGCGGACGACCGGCAGGTCGACGAGCAGGGGCACCCGGACGTCCGGGGCGGCGACCAGGTAGGCGTCGACCTCGCCGCGGCTCTGCTGGCGCACGGCCACGGCCAGCTTCTCCAGGTCGAGCAGCTGCTCCTCCGAGGCGCCGGCGTCGGCGGAGAGCAGCAGCGTCGAGCGCGGGCCGCGGGTGAGGTCGAACAGGCGCAGCGGGTGGGCGACGCCGAAGCGCCGCAGGCCGTGCACGTCCGGCGCCCGGTGCCCGGGCTCCGGCCCGGCCGGGAAGACCGTCCCGGCCTCCTCGCCGACGAGCGGGCTGCCGGCGTAGTTCATGGTCATCTGCATCTCGAGCAGGAACTGGGCCTTCTCGTCCTCCATGTCCATCTCGTCGGTGAACGCGATGGACACGGCCCGGTCGACGATCATCTTCCCAGCGGGACGCCGTTCGGCCTCGTAGCTGTCGAGCAGCCCGGGGGCGGCCAGTCCGCGGACGGCGAGGGCGAGCTTCCAGCCCAGGTTCCAGGCGTCCTGGATCCCGGTGTTCATGCCCTGCCCGCCCGCCGGCGGGTGCAGGTGCGCGGCGTCCCCGGCCACGAACACCCGCCCCTCGCGGTAGCGGTCGACGATGCCGTGCTTGATGCGGAAGATCGAGGACCACCGCAGGTCGCTCGCCGTCGTCCCGGGCGGGCCCAGGTCGTCGATGGCGGCCTGCATGTCGGCCAGCGTCGGCGGCTCGTACTCCTGCCAGAACCCGGCCGGCACCACGCCGGTGCCGACGGCCTCCTGCCACCGCTGCGGGGCCAGGGTCGCGATCCGGTAGCGGTTGCGGCCCTTGAGCGGGACGCAGACGAGCATCCCGGTGAACTCGTCGTCCTCGATGCGCACGAAGCGCACCAGGTGACCGGCCGGCAGGTCCCAGTCGACGTCGACGTCCCCGAGCATGAACAGCTGCGGGAACATCGACAGCCCGCCCTCGAAGGTCAGCCCGAGCCCGGAGCGGACGGCGCTGTGCGCCCCGTCGCAGCCGACCAGGTACTGCGCACGGGTGGTCTCCAGCTCGCCGGAGGCGTGCCGCAGCTGCGCGGTGACGCCCTCGTCGTCCTGGGCGAACCCGACCAGCTCGACCCCGCGCTCGACGGCCACGCCCTGGGAGGCCAGCCGGGCCCCGAGGATCCGCTCGGTGTCGTACTGCGGCAGGCCCAGGTGGGCGTAGGGCAGCTCGTCGAGGCCGGCCCAGTCGACCTGGTGGGTCTGCTCGCCGTTGACGAACACCGTCTGGCCGTACAGCCAGATCCCGGCGTCCATCGCCTCCTTGACGACGCCCTGCTCCTCCCAGATCTCCATGGTCCGGCAGTGGATGCCGATGGCCTTGTCGGCCTGGGTCGACGCCTGCGGCCGCTTGTCCACGACGCGGACGGCGATTCCGCGGCGGGACAGCTCGATGGCGTGCGTCAGACCGGCGGGACCGGCGCCGACGACCAGCACCTCGGTCCCGCGACCGGGAACCGGCGGGGCGCCGCCGAGGTCGGCGGCGGCCGGCAGCGGCGCCGGTGCGGCGACGTGCCCGTCGTCGGGCTTCTCCACGAACTCCTGCACGCTGGCGCTGGGCACCGTGCCCACGGGGACCGGTGCAGTGGGGACCGGCTGCTGCGCGGGCTCGGGCACCGTGCCGGCCCCGGCGGCCACCGACGGCGGCACCGGCCGTACGCGCAGCGCGAAGACCCTGCGGTCCTCGCCGCGTGCCAGCCACCGGCCCAGCGGCCCGCCGGCCCAGTTCGCCGGCTCCGCCGCCCAGTCGGTGAAGCGCTGCTCGGACTCCCACTCGGCCACGACGTGGTACCGCCGCCCGTCGGGCTCGCGCAGCAGCTCCTCCCGGGCGTGGCCGGGAGCGCTGCGGGCCAGCTGCGCGGCGGCGAGGTAGGCGAGCTCGAAGGCCTCCTGCTCCCAGGGCTCGACGACGACGGCGGAGTCGACGCGCACCCGCTCGACCTCGACGTCCCCGCCGGGGGAGACCAGCTCCGGGAACTCCGCGCCGTCGTCGGACCGCTGGCGGATCTCGAGCACCTCACGGCGGAACTCGACCGAGTGCCACCGGGCCAGCGGTGCGCCGGCCACCATGTGCACCGGGTCCTCGACCCACTGCACGAAGTCGTCCTCGGACTCCCACTCCGCGAAGATGTGGTAGCGCAGGCCGGCGGCGTCGCGCAGCAGCTCCTCGCGCACGTACCCGCGCGAGTCGCCGATCCGCTCGGCGACCGTCGTGTACGCGCGCTCGAAGGCCACCTGCTCGCCCGGCTTGACGCTGGTGGAGAAGTCGATGCGCACCGGCCGGGACCGCTCGGCCTCCACCGTCGCCAGCACGGTGAAGGTCGAGCGGGTGGCGTCGTCCCGCAGGTCGCGCAGCGCCTCGGTGAGCGTCTCCCGGGCGGCACTGCGCCCGAAGGCGTCCACCGACGCCCGGTCGGTCCAGTCGCTGACGATGGCGAACCAGCGCGGGTCGCCCTCGTCGCGCATCAGCTCCTGGCGCAGGTTGCCGCGCACCCGGCTGATCTCGCCGGCGGCCCGGCGCCAGGCCGCCTCGAACTCGGCCTCGCAGCCCTCCCGCGCCTGCATCCGCAGCAACGTGCGCACCGCCGGCCGCCCGCCGTCCCCGGACGCCGTCATGCCGGCTCCTGCCCGCCCGGGACGGTCGCCAGCACCTCGTAGGTGTTGCGGGCCGCGTCCTCGCGCAGGTCGCGCAGCGCCGCGGTGAGCGCGTCGCGGGCGCTGCTGCGGCCGAACGCGTCCACGGCGGCCCGGTCGGTCCAGTCGCTGGTGATGAGGAACGTGCGCGGGTCGTCGGCGTCCCGGATCAGCTCCTGCTGCCGGTTGCCCGGGACCCGGCTGATCTCGGCGGCGGCCCGGCGCCAGGCCGCCTCGAACTCGGCCTCGCACCCCTCGCGGGTGCGCATGCGCAGGATCGTCCGCACCGTCCCCGGCGTCACGACGTCCCTCCCTCGTACCGGCGCAGCACCAGGCTGCTGTTGAAGCCACCGGCACCCCGGGCGAGGACGACCACGGTGGCCAGGTCCTGCACGCGGCTGGCCCGGACGAGGTCGACCCCGGGCGGGACGTCGACCGGGTCGTCGAGGTGGGCGGTGCCGGGGACGATCCCGTCGCGCATCGCCAGCAGCGCCGTCGCCACGTTGAGCGCCGACCCGCCGGCCATGAGCCGCCCCGTCCACGACGACGGCGCGGTCACCGGCACCGGCGCGCTCCGCTGTCCGAAGACCGCGGACAGCGCGTCGAGCTCGAGCCGGTCGAGCTCCGGGACGCCGGCGCCGTCGGCCACCACGAGGTCGACCTCGTCCGGTGAGACCCCGGCGTCGGCCAGCGAGAGCCGGATGGCGCGGGCGTACTGCGTGGCGTCGGGCGCGGGGTCCTCGTGGTGGTGGGCGTCGTGCGTGGCGCCGTAGCCGGCGACCTCGCCCCACACCTTCTGGGCGCCGCGGGCCCGGGCCGCGCCGGGCTCCTCGAGCAGCAGGATCGCCCCGCCCTCGCCGACGACGTGGCCGTTGGCCCGCCGGTCGAAGGGCTTGTAGGCGTCCTCCGGGCGCTCGGCGGTCGACAGCCGGCCGCCGGTGACCTGGCACAGCAGGGCGTACGGGCACAGCCCCGCCTCCGTGCCACCGACCAGCACCGCCGGCGTGCCGCGGCGGACCACCCGCCGGGCCCAGCCGATGCTGTCCAGCCCGCCGGCGCCCTCGCTGACGACGACGCCCGAGGGCCCCTTGTAGCCGTCGCGGATGGACACCTGGCCGGTGGAGGCCGCGTAGAACCAGGCGATCGACTGGTAGGCGCCCACCGACTTCGGCCCCTTGGCCCACAGCCCCTGGATCTCGTGCTGGCTGAACTCGTTGCCGCCCGACCCGGAGGCCAGGAACACCGAGGTGGCGTAGACGTCGTCCTCGGGCGGGGTGTAGCCGGCGTCCTCGGCCGCCAGCGTCGCCGCGGCCAGCGACATCCACGTCCACCGGTCGGTCTGCACCATGAGCTGCGGCGCCACGTGGTCGGCCGGCACGAAGTCGCGCACCTGGCCGGCCAGCGTGATGCCGTAGCGCTGCGCGTCGAAGCCCTCGACCGGCCGGATGGCCGGCTCGCCGCGCACCAGCGAGGCCCAGTGCTCCTCGACGCCGACGCCGGTGGGGGCGACGACGCCGAGCCCGGTCACGAGCAACTCGGTCACGACTCCCTCCGCGTGGGGCTGGCCAGCACGATCGCCGACTGGAACCCGCCGAAGCCGCTGCCCACCGAGATGGCGACGTCGACCTTCTGCTCCCGCGCCACCTTCGGCACGTAGTCCAGGTCGCACTCGGGGTCGGGGACCTCGTAGTTGGCCGTGGGCGGCAGGACGCCGCGCTGCACGGCCAGCGCGGTCGCGGCGATCTCGATCGACCCGATGGCGCCCAGCGAGTGGCCGACCATCGACTTGATCGAGCTCATCGCCACGCTGCCGGCGGCCGGGCCGAGGCTGCGCTTGACCGCCGCCGTCTCGTGCCGGTCGTTCTGCTTGGTCCCCGAGCCGTGCGCGTTGACGTAGCCGACCTCGTCCGGGGACGTGCGGCCCTGCGCGAGCGCCCGGTCGATCGCCTCGGCCATCTCCACGCCGTCGGGCCGCAGCCCGGTCATGTGGAAGGCGTTGCAGCGGTTGGCGTAGCCGGTGACCTCGCAGTAGACCGTCGCGCCGCGCCGCCGGGCGTGCCCGAGCTCCTCGAGCACCAGCACCGCCGCGCCCTCGCCCATGACGAAGCCGTTGCGGCGGGCGTCGAAGGGCTTGGAGGCGTGCTCCGGGTCGTCGTTGCTGTCGGTGGTGGCCCGGATGGTGTCGAAGCAGGCCATGGAGATCGGGGAGATCGGCGCGTCGCTGGCTCCCGCGACGACGACGTCGGCGTCCCCGTCCTCCACCAGTTGCGCGCCGTAGCCGATCGCGTCGATGCCCGACGTGCAGCCGGTGGAGACCACCGTCGCCGGGCCGTGGGCGCCGAACCGGACGGCCAGCTCGGTCGCCCCGCAGCTCGGCACCAGCGCGGAGGCGAGGAACCGCGAGGCGTACCGCGGGTCGACCTCCCACAGCCGGCCGCCGTCGCTGACCGACACGTACTCCTGCTCCAGGCGCATGGTGGCGCCCACCGCGCTGCCCAGGGTGACGCCGACCCGGTCGGGGTCGGGGGCGTCGTCGGCGTCGCCCACCCCGAAGCGCAGCCCGCTGTCGGCGACCGCCTCGTCCGCGGCGACCATCGCCATCTGGACGAACCGGTCGTTGCGGAACACCTCCTGGGGGGACAGGCCGAGCTTGACGCCGTCGAAGTCGACCTCGGCGGCGACCTGGGAGCGGAACCGGGCGGGGTCGAAGAAGGTGATCCGCCGGGTCGCCGTCCGCCCCTCGGTGATCATGTCCCAGAAGCCCTCACGCCCCATCGAGCCCGGGGCGACCACCCCGATGCCCGTGACGACGACCCGCCTCCGTTCGCGCATCACCGCACGCCCGGCGGCAGCTCGGTGTCCACGTGGCCGAGCTCGGGACGCGGCGCGAGCGGGCCGCAGAGGAAGACGAACGTCGCCGTCGTCCCCGTGTCGTTGACGATGCGGTGGCGGACGCCGATCGGGATGTGCACGGCGGACTCGGCGACCAGCCGCCGCTCCTCGCCGTCGAGGGTGACGAGGACGTCACCCTCCTGGCAGTAGAGGAACTCCTCGGAGTACGGGTGCCAGTGCTCGGTCACGACCTCGCCGGGCTCCAGGGTGAGCGTGCCCATGAAACCGGCGGTCGAGCCCACGCTGGCCGGGCTGAGCAGGACCCGGATGTCACCGCCGCGGCGGCGGTTGGGCGGGGTGTCGGCCCGGTGGACGGTGGGGCCGCAGCGCGTCGGCGTGGCCGGCGCGTGCTGGATCGTCGTCATGTCTCTCCTCAGGTGGGGACGGAGCCCGCGAGGGCGGGGCCCGGGACGTCGGTGGGGACGGGTGCGCCCGGCCCGGAGGCCAGGGAGACGGGCAGGTGCGGGTGGACCTGGGCGACCAGCGGCCCGAGGACCGGGACGGCGCCGATCTCGACGACCGACGTCGCGCCGGCGTCGGCCAGCGACCGGGAGGTGGCCTCCCAGAGCACCGGCGCGGTGAGGTGCCGCCGCAGCGCCGCGCGCAGCCGCCCGGGGTCCCGGGTCGCCTCGCCGTCGGCGTTGGGGACGACGGGGACCAGCGGCGCCGACCAGTCGAGGTCGGCCAGCGCCGTGGCCAGGTGCGCGGCCACCGACGCCATCAGCGGCCCGTGGCAGGGCGCCCGGCCGGGCAGCCGGACCAGCTCCAGCCCGGCGGCGTGCACGACCTCGGCCGCGCGGGCCAGCTCGGTGCGGCCACCGGCCAGGACGGTGCGCTGCGGGGCGTCGACGGCGGCCACGCACAGCCGGCCGTGGCCGTCGCCGTCGCCGTGGGTGTCGCCGTCGCCGTGGGTGTCGCCGTTGGCGTGGGTGTCGCCGTGGGTGTCGCCGTCGACCTGCGCCACCGCCGCCCGCGCGACCGCCTCCGCCCCCGGACCGAGGACGGCGGCCAGGCCCGCGCAGGACGGCCGCGGGGCCAGGCAGAGGAGCTCGGCGCGCCAGTGCACCAGCTCCACGACCTGGTCGAGCTGCAGGGCACCGGCCGCGACGAGGGCGGCGAACTCGCCCACGCCGTGCCCGGCGACGGCCACCGGGTGCAGGCCGCGGGCGGTCAGGCTCCGGTAGCCGGCCACCCCGGTGACGACGACCTCGAGGTGCGCCGCGACGGGGTCGGGAGCGGTCGCGGGGTCCCGCCACCAGGCGGCCACGTCGCGGCCGACGACGGCGTCGACCTCGGTGACGGTGGCCGCGGCCACCGGGTCGGCCAGCCAGGGGTCGACCATCCCGGGGCGGGAGCCGTCCTCCCCGGGCAGGACGACCGCGGGACCCCGCGCCGCGGTCACCCGACCGCTCCCGGATCCGCGTCGGCCGCGGCGGCCTCGACCTTCTCCTTGATGATCCCCATCTGGACCTTGCTGTTGGCGTCGATCCGCCGGGTCATCGTCTCGGTGTCCACGGGCGCCTCGGGCCGCATCCGGAAGTCCTGCACCCAGCGCATCCGGGTGCCGCCGTCCTCCACCGCGTAGCTCCAGTGGATGTCCATGAACTCGAACGGCCCGGGCTCCACCCGGCGGGCCCGGACCTCGTGCTTGGCCGGGTCGAGCGTCCGCTCGGACACCCAGCTCCACGTCCGCCCCGACTCGTCGGGGTGCATGGTCAGCCGGAAGCGGAACCAGGTGTCGGTGGACTCGAGCACCTCGACGGTCCGGTACTCGGTGAACAGGTCCGGCCACGACCGCAGGTCGTTGGTCATGCGCCAGACGTGGTCGATGTCGGCGTTGATGAGGATCGAGTTCTCGGTGTGGCCGACGGTCAGGCCGGGCTCCAGGGTGCTGCTCATGGTGGTCTCCTCCGGGGGTGGGATCAGGCCGGCTGGGCGGCCTGGGCGGCGCTGACGGTCTCGACGATCTGGCCGAACGTGTAGGCGTCGGGGTTGTCGTCGGGCATCGCGACGCCGAAGCGGTCCTGCAGCTCGGTCTGCATGGACAGGAAGGCCAGGGAGTCCAGGCCGACGTCGGCGAAGTGCGCGTCGGGGTCGCTGGTGTGCGACGCGGCCGGCAGGCCCGTCTTCTCGGTGAGCAGCTGCATGAGGTCGCTCTGGGTGAACGCGGGAGCGGACATGGTGTGGTCCTCCTCGGGACAGGGGTGCGGGACGGACGCCGGGTCGGCGGGGTCGCCGGCCCGGACGAGGTGCAGCGGACCGCGCCGGGCGGCGGGCAGGGCCGGCTCCCGGGACGCGGCGATGGCCGCGGCGTGGGCCACCAGGTCGGGCAGCCGGCGGTCGAGGAACTGGACGTCGTGCCGGTCGGCGCGGACGTCGGGGTCGCGTAGCAGCGCGCGGTGCAGGGCCGCGGTCGTGTGCACGCCGGGGCCCTCGACGCGCAGCTCGGCCAGCGCCCGGTCCATCCGCCGCACCGCCTGCTCGCGGTCGGGCGCCCAGACGACGAGCTTGCCCAGCAGCGAGTCGTAGTGGGGACTGACGTCGTCGCCCTGGCGGTAGCCGGTGTCGAAGCGGGTCCAGGGCCCGTCGGGGACGCGCAGCACGTCGAGGTGGCCGGGGGCCGGGGCGAACCCGCGGGCGGGGTCCTCGGCGTTGATCCGGCACTCGATCACCGCGCCCCGCACGACGACGTCCTCCTGCCGCAGCCGCAGGCGCTCGCCGCCGGCCACGAGCAGCTGCTCGCGGACCAGGTCGATCCCGGTGAGCATCTCGGTGACCGGGTGCTCGACCTGGATGCGGGCGTTCATCTCCATGAAGTACGCCCGCCCGGCGTCGTCGACGAGGAACTCGACGGTGCCCGCGCCGGTGTAGCCGACCGACAACGCGCCGCGGACGGCGAGCTCGCCGAGCTCGGCCCGCTGCCCCGGCGAGAGGTGCCCGGCCGGGCCCTCCTCGAGCAGCTTCTGGTGCCGCCGCTGCAGCGAGCAGTCCCGCTCGCCCAGGTACAGGCCGGCGCCGTGGGCGTCGCAGAGGACCTGCACCTCGACGTGCCGCGCGCCGGACAGGTAGCGCTCGACGTAGACGGTCGGGTCGCGGAACACCGCCCGCGCGACGGAGCGGGTGGTGGCGAAGGCCTCGGCGAAGTCGGCGGGGTCGTGCACCACGGTCATGCCGCGCCCGCCACCGCCCGCCGCGGCCTTGATGATGACCGGGTACCCGATCTCGGCGGCGACGGCGAGGCCCTCCTCCGCGGTGCGCACCGGGTCCACCACCCCGGGCAGCAGGGGCAGCCCGGCGGCGGCCATGAGCCGTCGCGCGGTGGCCTTGTTGCCCATCTGCTGCATGACCTGCGGCGGCGGGCCGACGAAGGTGAGGCCCTCGGCCTCGCAGATCTCGGCGAAGTCGGGGTCCTCGGAGAGGAAGCCGTAGCCGGGGTGCACCGCGTCGGCGCCGCTGCGCAGGGCCGCCTCGACGACGTTGGGCACGTGCAGGTAGCTCGACCGCGGTGCGGGCGGCCCGATGTGCACCGCCTCGTCGGCCATCTCCACGACGGCGGAGTGCCGGTCGGCCGTGGAGTACACGGCGACCACCTCGATGCCGAGCTCCCGGCAGGCGCGGGCGACCCGGACGGCGATCTCGCCGCGGTTGGCGATGAGCAGCCGGCCGATCACCGCGAGCCACCGGGTGGGCGGAGCAGCAGCAGGACCTGGTCGTACTCCACCGACTCGGCGTCGCCGGCGCGGATCTCGGCGACCACGCCCGCGGAGTCGGCCACGATCGGGTTCATCAGCTTCATCGCCTCGACGATCCCGAGCGTCTGACCGGCCTCCACCTCGTCGCCGACCCGCACGAACGGCTCGGCACCGGGCGAGGGCGCGGCGTAGAAGGTGCCCACCAGCGGCGCGCGGACGGCGACCGTGCCCTCCGGGACCTCGGGCTCCTCCTCCGGCTCGGGGGCCGCGGCGGAGGGGGAGGCCACCGCCTGCAGCCCGCCGGGCACCGGCACCGGGGCGGCCGCCGGAGCGGTGCCGGTCGCCCACTCGACCTCGACCGCGCGGTCCCCGCTGCGGACGGTCAGCCGGCGCAGCGGTCCGGGCAGCGCGCGGGCCAGGTCCACGACCTCGTCCCGCAGGCTGCGGTCCTCGTCCGCCTGCACGTCGTCCTCCCCCGATCCCGACCGCGACGACAGCTCAGCGGGCCGCATCCCCGGCACCTCCCCCGGGGACGGGCGCGACGACGCGCAGCGGCCGGTCACCGTCGCCGCCGATGCGTGCCAGCCGCGCGCTGCGGGAGTCGAGCAGGGCGGCGACGTCGAGCCGGCCGAGCTCGTCCAGCTCGCGCACCACGGCGGCGCGCAGCAGGGCGGCGGCCGCGGCCGGGTCGGCGTCCGCGCCGCCGGGCGGCTCGGGCACCACCGAGGTGGCGATGCCGCTGGCCCGCAGGTGGGCCGCCCCCAGCCGCATGGCGCGGGCGGCGGTGGGTGCCGCGGTCGCCGTCCGCCAGAGGATCGCCGCGCACCCCTCCGGGCTGATCACCGACAGGTAGGCGTTCTCCAGGACCAGCAGCCGGTCGGAGGTGCACAGCGCCAGCGCGCCGCCGCTGCCGCCCTCGCCGGTGAGCACCGCGACGACGGGCACCCGCAGCCGGCTGCTGCGCATGATGATCTCGGCGATCGCGTGCGCCTGGCCGCGCTCCTCCGCCGCCGGGCCGGGGTGCGCACCGGGGGTGTCGACGAGCGTGACCACCGGCAGGCCGAAGGTCTCGGCGTGCGCCATGAGACGCATCGCCTTGCGGTAGCCCTCGGGGTGCGGCATCCCGAAGTTGCGGGCCACCCGCTCGCGGACGGTGTGGCCCTTCTCCTGGCCGATCACCACGACCCGGCGACCGTCGAGCACGGCCACCCCGCCCACGACGGCGGGGTCGTCGGCGAACGCGCGGTCGCCGTGCAGCTCGACGAAGTCGTCGAAGGCGGTGTGCAGGTAGTCCAGCGTCGTCGGCCGGCCGGTGACCCGTGCCCGCTGCACGACGTCCCAGGCGTCCAGGTCCGGCTCGGCGGCGTCCGGCTCGGCCGCCGGGGGCACCAGCGGCGCCCGGGGCGGGGTCGCGGGTTGCTCCTGGGGACCGTGCAGAGCGAGCAGCCGGACGAGCAGCGGGCGCAGCTCCGCGCGGCTCTCGACCCGGTCGACCAGGCCGTGGGCCAGGAGGAACTCCGCCGTCTGGAAGTCGCTGGGCAGCTCGGCCCGGATGGTCTCCTGCACCACCCGTGGACCGGCGAAGCCGACGTGCGCGCCCCGCTCGCCGACGAGGACGGCGGCGAGGGTGGCGAAGGACGCCGACACCCCGCCGTACGTGGGGTCGGTGAGCACGCAGATCGAGAGCAGGCCCGCCTCGTGCAGCCGGGCGTAGGCGTGGCTGACCCGCGCCATCTGGAACAGCGAGAACACGCCCTCCTGCATGCGGGCGCCGCCGCTGGCGCAGACGGTCACCAGGGGCAGACCGTGCTGAAGCGCCAGGTCGGCGGCCGCGGTGACGCGGCGGCCCACCTCGATGCCCATGCTGCCGCCGAGGAACGCGAAGTCCATCGCGGCGAGGACCACCGGTGCGCCGCCGATGCGGGCGGTGCCCAGGACCACGGCCTCGGTCTCGCCCGACCGGACGGCGGCCTCGTGCAGCCGCTCGCGGTAGTCGCGCAGGTCGGTGAAGGCCAGCGGGTCGAGCGGCCCCGGCGGGCAGGCGTGCTCGGTGAAGCTGCCGTCGTCGGCCAGCAGCGCGATCCGGGCACGGGCACCGAGGCGCAGGTGGTGGTCGCACTCGGGGCAGACCGAGAGGTTGCGGTCCAGCCGCTTGCGGTAGAGCAGCCAGCCGCAGCTGGGACAGCTCACCCAGTCCACCGGCCCGGCCGCCGTCGCAGCGGGGCGGGCCGGGGTCGTCGCGGTCACGACCGCTCCGCCGACCACTCGTAGAAGCGGCGGGCCATGGCGTCGCGCGGGGACTTCCAGTTCGGGTCGTAGGCGACGATGTAGGGCCGCAGCTCCTCGCTGACGGCACGGAACGCCGGCAGCGTCTGGGCGACCGCCATGGCCTCGTGCTCGGGGCGGTCGAACTCGATGAGGTGCACGTAGAGGTCGTGGAACGTGAACAGCGAGCGGCGCCGCACCCCGATGTCGTACGGCATGGACGTCGCGTCGGAACGGGCGAAGACCTCGGCGACCTTGCTGGCGTCGGAGGGCGTCATCTTCGCGATGATCATGGTCTGGTGCACGGGCACTCCAGCGTCGCTGTGGGCCGGCGGGGCCGGCGGGCCGATGGACGGCGGGACCGGTGCGGCCGGCCGGCCGGCCGGGGACCGATGCCCGGCGACGCTATGGCGGGGACGGTGCCGCCGGACACCGCCACGGGTCTGATTCCCCAGGCCAGCCCCCAGGAGGGGTCGCCTGGTCACCGGGACGGGCACCGGCAGGAGGGGGTGGCGCGTCCTCAGATCCAGCACCCCGGGGGTGGGGTGATCCCGTCCTTCCGGACCGGTAGACCACGACCCGGGTATGAATCCGGCGGCCGATCGCGCTCGCCGCGTCGCGGACCGGTGGCGGGGGGTGACCGGCCGTCGCTAACTTCCGGGTCCTGGATCAACGGCGCGGGGCGTCGGACCTGAGCGGAGATGACGCATGGGTGGCGAGCCGGAGGGGTCCGTCCCGCGACCGCGGGACGCGCCCCGGCGAGCCGGTCCCCCGGCCCGGGTGCTCATCTGCGACGACCACGAGGTCCTGCGGCACGGCCTGCGCGCGGTCCTCCGCTGGGCGCCCGACCTCGCCGTGGTCGCCGAGGCGGCCGACGCGGACCGGGCGCTGGAGTTGGCGACCGAGCTGCGCCCCGACGTCACCCTGCTCGGTCTGGGCACCCACGGCTCGGCGATGATCGAGCTGGTGCGGGCGCTGACCGCGACCGGGACCCGGGTCGTCCTGCTGGGTGAGGCCGGGAACGGGGGCGACCTGGTGGAGGCCCTCCGCGCCGGCGCGCGCGGCTACGTCTACACGACCGTCAGCTGCGACCGCCTGGTCGAGGGGGTGCGGGCCGTGGTGCGCGGGGAGACCCTCCTCGACGCCGCCGTCACCGGCGAGCTGTTGCACCACCTCGACGGCGCGCGGGCCGCCGCCGCGGCCGACGACGGACCCGGGCGCAACCCGCTGACCGCGCGGCAGCAGGCCGTGTCGGCCCTGGTCGCCGAGGGGCTGACCAACGCGGAGATCGCTGCCCGGCTGGAGGTCAGCCGCGCCACCGTCAAGGGCCACATCACGGTCGCTCTCCGGCGGCTCGGGCTGCGCGACCGGACGCAGCTGGCCATCCACGTGAACCGCAGGGCCCGATCCGGTTCGGGCTGGGAGGCCGGCCCCGTCGGCGGGTGAGGCGCTGTCCACGGTCGAGGCGCTGCTGTCGGTCGAGGCGCTGCTGTCGGTCGAGGCGCTGCTGTCGGTCGAGGCGCTGCTGTCGCGTAGGCGGTCCGCCACGCTGCGTTCCGGCCCGGCGGGAGTGGCGGGCCGGAGACGTGCCCTGGCGCACGCGAACCTGGACGTGACCTGTGAGGACGGTGCAGATTTCCTGTCAGGGCCAGCCGGTTGTGCGCTACCGTTCGACGCGTCCGCCGAGACGGACGGGTCCCCCCCGGCCGGAGATCCCGGCCCCGGACCCGTCGACGAACCGGACAGGGGGATGGACATGAGCTCCGACGACGTGCTGAGGGGCCAGGGTCCCGTGCCGCCGCGTCCGCGGCGGCCGACGGGTCCGGGACCCGGCGTGCCGGGCCCGGGTCGCTGGGCCCCGCCCCGCCCGCGCTCCCTGCCGCGCCCCGCGCACCCGCTCGCCATCCGGCCGCCGTCCAGCCTCGTCCGGGTGCTGCTCTGCGAGGACCGGGAGGTCTTCCGGCTCGGGCTGCGGGAGGTCCTCGAGGCCGAGCCGGACATCGCCGTCGTCGCCGAGAGGGAGACGCTGCCCGGAGCCCTGGCGGCCGTCGAGGAGGTGACCACGCAGGTGGTCGTCGCCCGTCAGGGCCTCGTCCAGGGACCCATGCTCCCCGTGCTGCGCGAACTCTGCGGCCGCGGGACCGCGGTCCTCGTGCTCGCCGAGCCGCGCGAGGAGGGCGGCCCCGAGCTCGTGCAGGTCCTGCGCGCCGGGGTGCAGGGCTACCTGCCCCGGTGCTCGGCCGCGTCCCGGCTGGTCGAGGCCGTCCGCGCACTGGCCCGGCACGAGCCGGCCATCGACTCGTCGACCACCAACCAGCTGGTGCGCTACCTGACCGACCCCGCGGCTGCGACGGAGGTCCCCGACCGGGTGCTCGACCGGCTCACCGACCGGCAGCGGGAGGTCGCCGAGCTGGTGGCGCAGGGGCTGAGCAACGAGGAGATCGCCCGGCGGCTGTTCCTGAGCCTCGCGACCGTGAAGAGCCACCTCACCGCCTCGATGCGGCGGCTGGGCGTCCGCAGCCGGACCCAGGTCGCCATCCTCGTCAACCGCGACCGCTCGCCGGCGGCCTGAGCGAGGACCTCACCGCCCGAGGCGGGATCGCCGCGGCGGCGGCCGGGGAGGGCGATGGTGCCGGCCGTTCCTGACCGACCCGGCCGGCGGGCTGACGCTGATCAGCGCGCCCGCGTCCCACGCCGAGCCCGGTGTCAGGGCCGGGCCGGTCGAGGACGTCCGGGTGATCGGCGACCGCTTCGGCGACGACGACGGTTCCGGTCCCGTCGGGGACCCGCCGGCCGGCCGTGGGCGGGTGCAGATGGACGTCTTCGTCGGGACCCCACGATCCCGCCGCTGCTGGCCCCGGGTGAGGGCCTCGCGTCCAGGCAGGACTAGCGGCGGCGGCCGAGGAGCCAGCCCACGAGGACGCCGAGCAGGGTGAGTCCCGCACCGCCGAGCGCACCCACGGCGAGGGTCTGCACGTCCGACGTCGCCGCGGCGGACGCGGCCCTGGTCCCGCTGAACACCGCCGGAGCGGCCGCGGACGGCGTTCCCGCGGGAACGCCCGCCGGCGCCGTGTCGGTGGAGCTCACCGCGGCCGACGAGGCGCGCGCCTCGGCCGGCGCGGCCTCCACCGGCGCACCGGAGGTCAGTTCCTGGTCGACGGCGGCGAAGAACTGGCCGGCCATCCGCTTGGCGACGCCGGAGATCATCCGCTGCCCGACCCCGGCGACCGGCCCGCCCACGACGGCGTCGGCCGAGTAGCTGAGCGTCGTCCCCTCGTCGGTGGGCTCCAGGGTGATCGTCACCTTGGCTCGGACGTTGCCCGGCGCGCCCGCGCCCGAGGCGTGCATGACGTAGGAGGAGTGCGGCTGCTGGTCGGTGAGCCGCACCTCCCCGGCGTACGTGCCGCGGATGGCACCGACGCCCACCGCGACGTCCATCCGGTACTCGTCCTCGCCGGTCCGCTGCAGCGTCTGGCAGCCGGGGATCGTCCGCGCCAGCACGGCGGGGTCGGTGATGACCGTCCACACCTGCTCGGGCGACCCGTGCAGCACCGCCGAGCCGTCGAGGTTCACGCGGGCACTCCCGTCTGGAGCGACGTCTGCCGCGAGGCAGCCGTCCGCTCCGCCGTCTCGTCTCTCATCAGGTCGTACAGCTCGGTCGGCGAGATCGGCATCGACGCGATCCGCCGTCCGGTGGCGTCCTCGATCGCCGAGGCGATCGCCGCCGTCCCGGGGATGACCCCCGCCTCGCCGGCGCCCTTGATCCCCAGCGGGTTCAGCGGCGAGGGCGTCTCCTGGTGGTCGATGACCACGTCGGGGACCTCGGAGGCGTAGGGCATGAGGAAGTCCATGAACGACGCGTTCTGCAACTGCCCGTCGGCGTCGTAGGCCATCCGCTCGTACAGCGCCCCGCCCACGCCCTGGGCGACGCCGCCGTGCACCTGGCCCTCGACGATCATCGGGTTGACCACGTTGCCGCAGTCGTGCACGACCGCGTACCGGACGACGTCGATCTCCCAGGTCTGCGGGTCGATCTCCACCACCGCGGCGTGCGCGCCGGAGGCGAACGTCGAGCGGATCGGCGAGTAGTAGTCGCGGTGCTCCAGGCCCGGTGCGTCGCCGGGCGCCACGGGCGGCTTGGAGTCGTCGCCGGGGCCGGCGAACTGGGTGGCCTGCTTGGCCGCCTCGTCGAAGGCGTAGCGCAGCGGGTTGGACAGGACGGCGACCGTGCGCAGCGGGATGGAGGCGCCCGGCGTCCCCTTGACCTGCACCAGGCCCTCGTCGATCTCCATGTCCTCCGGGTTGGCCTCGAGCACCTCGGCCGCGATCCGGATCGCCTTCTCGCGCACCCCGCGGGCGGCCAGCGCGACGGCGTTGCCGCTCATCACCGCCGCGCGCGAGGCGAACGTGCCGACGGCGTACCCGAAGCGCCGCGTGTCGCCGGTGTGCACCTCGACGTCGTCCATGGGCACGCCGAGCTCGGAGGCGACGATCTGGGCGAAGACCGTCTCGTGGCCCTGGCCCTGCGAGGTCAGCCCGGTGGAGACCAGCACCTTGCCGCTGCCGAGCACCTGCACGTGTCCGCCCTCGTAGGGCCCCGGACCGGTGCCCTCCACGTAGAGCGCCATGCCGACGCCGAGCAGCTTCCCGCGCGCCTGCGCGTCGGCCCGCAGCGCCGCGGCCTCGTCCCAGCCGACCAGCGCGACCAGCTTGTCGAGCAGCCCCGGGTAGTCGCCGGAGTCGTAGATGACCGGCCGGCCGTCCTGGAACGTCAGGTGGTGGTCGTAGGGGAACTGGTCGGGCGTGATCAGGTTCCGCCGGCGGACCTCGGCGCGGTCGAGACCGAGCGCGTCGGCGACGCGGTCCATCGTCCGCTCCATCGCGTAGCAGCCCTGCGGCCGCCCGGCGCCCCGGTAGGGCGTGACGATGACGGTGTTGGTGTAGACGCTCTCGACGACCACCCGGTACACCGGCACGACGTAGGGGCCGACCAGCTGGGTGGCCGTCACGATCGGGACGATGATCCCGTAGGGCGTGTAGGCGCCGTTGTCGTGCCAGACGTGCACGTCCAGCGCAGTGATCCGGCCGTCGTCGTCGTACCCGACGGTGATCTCCTGCCGCTGCTGGCGCTCGTGGGCGCTGGAGACGAAGTGCTCGCGGCGGTCCTCGGCCCACTTGACCTCGCGGCCCAGCTTGATGGCCGCCATCGGCACCAGCAGCTCCTCGGGCCACGGGTGCACGATCTTGACGCCGAAGCCGCCGCCCACGTCGGGCGCGATCACCTCGACGCGGTCCAGCGAGAGCTCCAGCTTCGCCGCGATCGCCGCACGCACCGACGTCGAGGCCTGGGTGCTCGAGTGCACGCGCAGGCTCTCGTCGTCGGCGTCCCAACGGGCGTGCACGCCCTTGCCCTCCAGCGGCGTGCAGGCGCTGCGCTCGATGTACTGGGTGAAGGACAGCGTGTGCGGCGCGGCAGCCAGCGCCGGCTCGACGTCGCCGGTCTCCTGGTGGTGCCGAGCCGCCACGTTGTCCGGGATGTCCTCGTGCACGACGGCGCGCGCCTCGCGGGCGGCGTCCACCCCGACGACGACCGGCAGTTCCTCGTAGGTGACGACGATCCGCTCGGCGGCGTCCTCGGCCACGTACCGGTCGGTGGCCACCACCATGACCACGGGCTCGCCGACGTGGTTGACCATGCCGTTGGCCAGCGGGTAGCCGGTGCGCGGTGCGTGCAGCTGCGGGTGGGGGATGAGCACCGGCAGCGGCTCGGCCATCGGGCCGGTGAGGTCCTCGTAGGTGTAGATCGCCACCAGGCCCTCGACGTCGAGTGCCGCCTCGGCGTCGACGCCCAGGATGCGGGCGTGCGCGTGCGGGCTGCGGACGAACGCCGCGGCCAGCACGCCGGCGCCGATGTCGTCGAGGTAGCGGCCCTTGCCCACGATCA
Source organism: Geodermatophilus amargosae (assembly GCF_041028265.1). Classification (GTDB taxonomy): domain Bacteria; phylum Actinomycetota; class Actinomycetes; order Mycobacteriales; family Geodermatophilaceae; genus Geodermatophilus; species Geodermatophilus amargosae_A. Next base: position 14,866 of record NZ_JABGCW010000012.1, on the reverse strand, counting down.
GGCGGGCGTCCTCGCGCCGGCGGACCGGCTCCCCGAACAGCTTGGTGGTCACTCGGCGCCCCCGGGAGCCAACAGCGCTACGAAGGCCGTCACCGTGCGTCCCGCATCGTGGTGGCGGCGTGCCGGACGGCCTTCTTGATGTTGGCATAGCCGGTGCACCGGCAGAGGTTGCCGCCGACGAGCTCGTCGACCTCCTCCTCGGTGATCTCCGCGCTCCGGTCCCGCGCCTCGAGGCCCGCCGCGATCGTCACCAGGAAGCCCGGCGTGCAGAACCCGCACTGCAGGGCATGGCACTCGCGGAAGGCCTCCTGCACCGGGTGGAGCACCTGCCCGCCCCGGTGGTCCTCGCGGGCCAGGCCCTCGACGGTGGTCACCTCGGCGCCCTCGACCTGCACGGCCAGCACCAGGCAGGAGCGCACCGGATCGCCGTCGACCAGCACCGTGCAGGAGCCGCAGACGCCGTGGGCGCAGCCGACGTGCGTGCCGGTCAGGCCGAGGTCGTCGCGCAGGAGGTCCGACAGCACCCGGCGCACCGGCACGGTGGCCTCGCGCGGGACGCCGTTGACGGTGACGGTCACGGTCCGCTCGGTGTCGGTCTGCGGCCTGTCGACCGGGGTGGTCATGCTGCGCTCCTCTGGACGGCTTCTGCGGCTGCCTCGGCCAGTGTCCGCTCCGTCAGCACCCCGACGAGCAGCCGCCGGTAGTCCGCGCTGGCGTGGATGTCGGTGTCGGGGTCGACCAGCGTGCGGGCCAGCGCGCCGGCCGCGGCCCAGTCGGCACCGTCCACGGGCTTGCCGGCCACCGCCTCGGTCAGGTCGTGCACCTCGGGCACCAGCCCGACGGAGATGTAGGACGCCCGGACGGCGGACACCCGGCGGTCGGCGTCGAGGGTCACGACGACACCGGCACCGCAGACGGCGTAGTCGCCCTTGCGGCGGGCGATCTCGGCGAAGGCGGTCCCGGAGCGCTCGGGGAGGGCGGGGAAGAAGGCGTCGACGACGACGGCGGGGCCGGCGATCGAGGTCTCCAGCGGCCCGACGAAGAGGTCCTGCCAGCCGACGGTCGAGCGGCCCTCCGGCGTCGCGACGGTCACCGAGCCGCCGGTGAGCGCCAGCACGGAGGTCATCTCGCCCGAGGGGTCGGCGTGCGCGATCGAGCCGACCGTCGTCCCGCGGTTGCGGATCGCCGGGTGGGCGACGTTCGCGGTCGCCCGGGCCAGCAGCGGCTGGACCCGGGTGGCCGGCTCGTCGTGCAGCAGCCGCGCGTGGCGGACCAGGGCCCCCACCCGCACGCCGTCCCCGGTGGCCTCGACGGTGTCGAGGCCGGGCACCCGGTTGACGTCGACCAGCGTGGCCGGCGCCGCGAGCCGCATCGCCAGCAGCGGCAGCAGCGACTGCCCGCCGGCGAGCACCTTGGCGCCGGGGTCGGCGGCCAGGACGTCGAGCGCCTCCTCGAGGGACCGGGGATCGGCGTAGCGGAAGGGAGCGGGTTTCACCGGTCGAGCGTCCCCTTGCGGGTGTCCACGCCGGAACGGGTGTCGGGGCCGGGCCGGCTGTCGACACCGGGACGGCCGACCTCGTCGACCGACGACGGGTCGGAACCGCCCCGCGCGTCGGCATAGCCGCCCGCGGGGCCGCCGTGGTGGCCGCCCGCGGGGCCGCCGCCGTGGTGGCCCAGGGACGAGGCGCTCTCGGGGACGGAGCCCTCGCGCAGGAGCGCGGCCTTCATGTCGGCCGGGGCCAGCGCACGGGCGAGGTGCCAGCCGACGACCGCGACGATCGAGCCCAGCGCGATGCCGTTGAGCGAGAAGTCGTCGGTGAAGGTCAGGGTCACGTTGCCGATGCCGATGATGATCCCGGCCGCGAGCGGCACCAGGTTGACCGGGTTGGCGAAGTCGACCCGGTTCTCCTTCCAGATCTTGGCGCCGAGCAGCCCGATCATCCCGTAGAGGACGACGGTGATGCCGCCGAGCACGCCACCCGGGACGATGTTGATCAGCGCGCCGAACTTGGGGATCAGGCCCAGCAGGATCGCCACGATCGCGGCCACGTAGTACGCCGCCGTCGAGTAGACGCGGGTGGCGGCCATGACGCCGATGTTCTCGGCGTACGTCGTCGTCGGGGAACCGCCGACGGAGGTGGCGATGACCGTGCCGACGCCGTCGGCGAAGACCGCACGGCCCATGACCGGGTCGAGGTCGCGCTTGGTCATCTCGGCCACGGCCTTGACGTGGCCGACGTTCTCGGCGACCAGGGCGATGACGGCGGGGATGACCAGCAGGCTGAAGTTCAGCGAGAAGCTGGGTGCGGTGAAGTCCGGCAGGCCGAACCAGTCGGCCTGGCCGACGGAGTCGAAGTTGATCCGGTCGCGAGTGGTCTCGACCCCGGTGCCGTCGGGCGAGGTGATCTGGCCGGCGGTGGCGTCGAGCAGGATCGAGAGCAGGTAGCCGAAGACCAGGCCGAGCAGGATGGCGATGCGGGCGAGGAAGCCGCGCAGCGCCAGCGAGGCGACGATGACGAAGGTCATCGTGGCGAGCGCGACCCACTGGTCCTGCGGCCAGTAGACGCCCGCGGCGACCGGGGCCAGGTTGAAGCCGATCAGCATGACCACCGCGCCGGTGACGGCCGGCGGCAGCACCTTGTTGATCAGGCCGAGGCCCGCGAAGTGGATCAGCAGACCGACCAGGGCCAGCACGACGCCGGCGACCAGCAGCGCGCCGACGACGTCGCCGGAGTCCCCGCCGTTGGCGCGGATCGCGGCGACACCGCCGACGAAGGCGGCGCTGGTGCCCAGGTAGCTGGGGACCCGGTTCTTGACGATGAGCAGGAAGACGATCGTCGCGATCCCGCTCATCATGATCGCGAGGTTCGGGTCCAGGCCCATGATGAGCGGGAAGACGAAGGTCGCGCCGAACATCGCGACCACGTGCTGGGCGCCGATGCCCACGGTCAGCGGCCACGACAGCCGCTCGTCGGGGGCCACGGCCTCCCCGAGCGGCGGCGTCTTCCCGTCGCCGTAGAGCTTCCAACCGAACGCCATGGGGCCCTCCTCGCGGGCACGACCGATGCGGTCCGGGAGGTGCCGCCACCCCCGGGAGGCGTCACAGTGTCACGCGTCCCAGGGCTTCGGAAGTGCCTCATCGCTAAAACTTCGACCGGCAACAAGATCGTTGCACCGTCGATACCTCACCGCTGAGGGATCGGGACGGTACGGTCACCGGGTGAGCGCTCCAGGCCCCGGAGAGGGCGTCCGGCACGTCTCCCTGCGCAGCGGCGTCTACGCCGACTCCGTCCGGTTGATGCAGGTCAGCCGCGACGTCGGCGCGCGGGAGGGGGTCATCGCGGTGCTCGTCGCGATGGCCACCCCGCTCAACGTCGACCTCGCCGCCGGCATGGGGTTCGCCCCCGACGGGACGCCGTCGCCCGACCAGCTGCTGATCGCCGTCCGGGCCGTGGACGACGACGCGCTGGCCGCCGCGGTGACCGCCGTCGACGCCGCGCTCGCCGAGCGTGAGCGCTCCCGCGCCACCGCCGACGCCCAGCCGGCACGCACGATCGCCGCGGGGCTCGACGACCTCGACCCGGGCACCCCCGCGCTGGCGATCGTCAGCGTCCCCGGGCAGTACGCGGCGCTCGAGGCCGCCGACGCGATCGCCGCCGGGCGCAGCGTCCTGGTCTTCTCCGACGGGGTCCCGGTCGAGCAGGAGGTGGCGCTCAAGCGTGCCGCCCACGAGGCCGGCGTGCTGGTCATGGGTCCCGACTGCGGCACCGCGATCGTGGCGGGCGTCGCGCTCGGCTTCGCCAACGTCGTCCGCCCGGGCCCGGTCGGCGTGGTCGCTGCCTCGGGGACCGGCGCGCAGCAGGTGTCCTGCCTGCTCGACGCGGCCGGCGTCGGCGTCTCGCACGTCCTCGGCGTGGGCGGGCGCGACCTGTCCGAGGCCGTCGGCGGGCTGGCCACCCTCGACGCGCTGGCCGCGCTGGACGCGGACCCGGCCACCGAGCGGGTGCTCGTCGTCTCCAAGCCGCCGGCGCCGTCGGTGGCCGAGGCGGTCGGCCGGGCCGCCGCCGGCCTGTCCACCCCCGTCCGGTCGGCCGCGCTCAGCCCGGAGACGCCCGACCTCACCGCCGCCGTCGAGGCGCTGCTGGGCGACCTGGGGCTCGACGTCCCGGTCTGGCCCTCGCGCCCCGGGCCGGCCGAGGCGGCGCCGCCCGGCGCCGTCCTCAAGGGCCTCTACTCCGGCGGCACGCTCGCCGACGAGGCGATGCTCCTCGCCGCGCCCGTGCTCGGCGACGTCCGCTCCAACACCCCGCTGCGCCCCGAGCTCGGCCTCGTCATCGACCCGTCCGCCCCAGACCTGTCCGCCGCCGGCCACGTGGTGGTCGACTTCGGCGACGACGCCCTGACCGTGGGCCGGGCGCACCCGATGATCGACCCGACCCTGCGGCTGGAGGCGATCGCCCGGCTGGCGGCGAGCGGGGAGCCCGCGGTGCTGCTGCTCGACGTCGTCCTGGGGCACGGCGCCGACGCCGATCCCGCCGCCGCGCTGGCGCCCGCGCTCACCGCCGCGCGGGCGCAGGCGCAGCTGCCCGTCGTCGTCGCGCTGGTCGGCACCGAGGCCGACCCGCAGGGCTGGAGCCGGCAGGCCGACGCCCTCGCCGCGGCCGGTGCCGCGGTCTTCGCCTCCAACGCCGCGGCCACGCGGTACGCCCTCGACCTGCTGGGAGCCGAGCTGTGACCTCGACCGGAGCGCTGGGTGGACTGCTGGACGGCCCGCCGGCCGTCGTCGCCGCGGGGGTGGAGGTCTTCTCCGGCGCGCTGCGCGCCCAGGGCGCCTCGGTGGCCGACGTCGACTGGCGGCCGCCGGCGGTCGGCGACCCCGCCGACCTCGCCGCGCTCGCCCTCGACCCGCGCCGCGCCGCGGCCAACCGGACGGCGGTCGAGCGGGTGCTCGCCGCGGGGTCGGTGCTGGTCGACGTCCGCCCGGCGCGCGAGGTGCTCGGCCTCGAGGACCGCACGCTGCTGCACTCCGGCCCGCCGCTGACCTGGGAGGCGGCGTCCGGCCCGATGCGCGGGGCCCTGGTCGGTGCCTGCCTGTTCGAGGGCTGGGCGTCGACGGTGGAGGAGGCCGAGGCGTTGCTGGCCTCCGGCGGGGTCGCGCTCGAGCCCTGCCACCACCGCTCCGCCGTCGGCCCGATGGCCGGGGTGACCAGCCCGTCGATGTGGGCGTGGTGCCTGGAGGACCCGGTCAACGGCGGGCGGGCGTACTGCAACCTCAACGAGGGCCTGGGCAAGGTGCTGCGGATGGGCGCCTTCAACGAGGAGGTGCTCACCCGGCTGGCCTGGATGCGCGACGTCCTCGGCCCGCTGCTGGCCCGCGCGGTGCGGTCGATGGCCGAGCCGTTCGACGCCAAGGCCGTGCTCGCGCAGATGCTGCAGATGGGCGACGAGGGGCACAACCGCAACCGCGCCGGCTCGCTCATGACGCTGCGCGAGCTGTCCCCGGCGCTGGTGGCGCTGGACGCGCCGTCCGACGACGTCGCCGCCGCGCTGCGCTTCATCGGCGGCAACGAGCACTTCTTCCTCAACCTCGGCATGCCGACGGCGAAGCTCGCCATGGACGCCGCCCGCGACGTCCCCGGCTCGACGCTGGTGACGGTGATGGCCCGCAACGGCACCGAGTTCGGCGTGCAGACCGCCGGCACCGGCGACCGCTGGTTCACCGGCCCCGCGCAGACGCCGGTGGGCCTGTTCCTGGGCGACTACGGCCCCGAGGACGCCAACCCCGACATCGGCGACTCCGCGATCATGGAGACCTACGGCGTCGGCGCCTTCTCGATGGCCGCGGCACCCGCGATCGTGCGGTTCGTCGGCGGCACCGTGCCCGACGCGCTGGCCACCACCGAGCGGATGTACCAGCTCACGCTGGCCGAGAACCCGGCGATGGCCATCCCGATCATGGGCTTCCGCGGCGCCCCGACCGGCATCGACGTCCTCGCCGTGGCCCGCACCGGCTGGCTGCCGCAGATCAACACCGGCATGGCCGGGCGGGTGGCCGGCACCGGCCAGGTGGGCGCCGGACTGGTGCAGCCGCCGCGGGAGTGCTTCGAGCAGGCACTGGCGGCGCTGGCGCAGGAGGCCCGCACCGCCGCCTGACGGCTGCGGTCAGACGCCTCCGAGCACCGCGACGTCGTCGGCGAACGACAGCCGGGCGGCGGTGGCGCCCTGCAGGTCCTCGCGGGTCAGCCCGGCGACCATCTCGCGGACCAGGAAGCCCTCCGGGGTGACGTCGAGGACGGCCAGGTCGGTGTAGACGCGGTCGACCACGCCGGCGGCCGTGAGCGGGTAGCTGCAGCGCGGCACCAGCTTCGGCTCGCCGGCCTTCGTCGTGTGCGTCGTCATCACCAGCACCTGCTTCGCGCCGACGGCGAGGTCCATCGCGCCGCCGACCGCCGGCGGGTGCGCGGCGTCGTCGGTGGCCCAGTTGGCGAGGTCGCCGCGCTCGGAGACCTGGAAGGCGCCGAGCACGGTCAGGTCGACGTGCCCGCCGCGCATCATCAGGAACGCGTCGGTGTGGTGGAAGAACGCCCCACCGGGCAGGAGGGTCACCGGCTGCTTGCCGGCGTTGACCAGCTCGGGGTCCTCCTCGCCGGGTGCCGGGGCCGGGCCCATCCCGAGGATGCCGTTCTCCGAGTGGTAGACGACCTCCTTGTCGGAGCCCACGCAGTCGGCGACCAGCGTCGGCAGCCCGATGCCGAGGTTGACGTAGGCGCCGTCGGGGATGTCCCGGGCGATCCGCCGGGCGACGTCCCGCAGGTCCAGCCTCATGCCGCCGCCACCCGCACCACGCGGTCGACGAAGATCCCCGGCGTCACGATCGCCTCGGGGTCCAGCTCGCCCAGCTCCACGAACTCCTCCACCTGGACGACGGTCAGCGCAGCCGCCGCCGCCATCGTCGGGCCGAAGTTCCGCGCGGCGGTGCGGTACACGAGGTTGCCCCAGCGGTCGGCGCGCGCGGCCTTGACCAGGGCGACGTCGCCGGGCAGGGGCTCCTCGAACACGTGCCGGCGCCCGTCGATCACCCGCACCTCTTTGCCCTCGGCCAGCCGGGTGTCCGCGCCGGTCGGCGTGAAGAACCCGCCGAGTCCCGCGGCCGCGGCGCGCATCCGCTCGCTCAGCGTGCCCTGGGGGACCAGCTCGAGCTCGACCTCGCCGGCCCGCCAGCGCTCCTCGAACCAGACCGAGCCCGCCGAGCGCGGGTACGAGCAGACGATCTTGCGCACCCGGCGCTCGCGGAGCAAGGCGGCGACGTCGGTCTCGCCGGACCCCGCGTTGTTGGTGACGACGGTGAGGTCGGTGGCGCCGCGGTCGAGCAGCGCGTGCACCAGCTCCACCGGGACGCCGGAGGCGCCGAACCCGCCGACCAGCACGGTCGCGCCGTCCTCGATGCCCTCGACGGCGTCGGCCGGCGACCCGACCCTCTTGTCGATCACGTGTCCCTCCGATCGGTCGGCCTGACGCTAACCGGGTGGTGGCCGCACGGCTCGGCCCGCACCCTCCCCGGATGGGGCGTGGCAGCGGCAACGACGTCGTCCGGGTGGGCAAGCGGCTGTCCTACGTCCTGCGGCACCGCCCCGACACCGTCGGTGTGACGCTCGAGGAGGCCGGCTGGGTCGGCGTCGGCACGCGGTGCACCTGAGCCACGACGAGGCCACCGCCCGGACGGTGGGGGAGCGCCGCGGGCGGGCCGCCGTCCTGCGCGTGGACGCCGCGGGCCTCGCCGCCACCGGGGCGGCGTTCACCCGGTCGGCCAACGGCGTGTGGCTGGTCGACGCCGTGCCGCCGGCGGCGCTGCTCGCGGTCGCGCGCGGCTTCGCCGAGGAGGCCGCCGGCACCGGGTCACGCTCGACCCGGTGATCGCCGGGCCGACCCACACCGGCGGCGTCCACCTGGCCTCGCCGCTGGCCTCGGCCACGACCGGCGGGGCGCTGGGGGTCGACGGCGGCTACGTGGACTCGATCCAGCCCTGAGCTCCCCGCGAGATCTGCACACTCGGGGCTCTCCGGTGTCCGGAGGCCCCGAGCGTGCAGATCTCGGGCTGCTCAGGCCTCGACGATCGCGGCCACCGGGCCGCCGCCGGAGGGGCCCTGGTGCACCGCGGCCACCGAGACGAACACCGCCGGGTCGCCGGTCACCGACGCCGCGACGCCGCCGACCGTGGCCTTGATCTGCCGGTGCCAGAAGACGTCGGAGTCGTCGAGCATCGCGTTGCGCCGGTTGCGGACGTAGCCGGTCGGGTCGGCCTCGCACTTGAGGAAGACGTTGACCAGCCGGCCGCCGAGGTCGCTGACGTGCGGCCGCTCGGGCAGGTCGAGCCCGGCCTGGCGGATGGCGTCCCAGATGCCGTCCTGGTCGAGGGCGTCCTTCATCACCGAGTGGCCGATCCGGTACCGCCCGCCGTGCCCGCGCGCGTTGCCCACGACGACGATCTGCGCCCGGTCCAGCTCCACGCCCGACGAGCACGAGGCGACGGCGCTGAACAGGGACAGGTCGCGCATGACCTGCTTCTGCTCCGGCATCTCGATCTCGCCCAGCGCCACCGCGATGCCCAGCGCCGTCGTGCCGTTGGACAGGTCCATCGAGCCGTGCGGCTCGTCGTAGTACGTCTCCTTGCCGCGGCTCTTCGCGTCGCGGATGGTCTCGATGGTCAGCAGCGGCGTCTTGGTCTGCACGTAGTGGACGTCGGCGGGGTCGGTGATCCCGGCGGCCTCCATCGCGCGGCGCACGCCCTCGGCGACCTTCTCCACCATCGAGATGCGGCCGATGTCCTCGGGCAGCAGGACGTCGCTCATCGCGTAGCCGACGGTCAGCCGCGGCTCGTCGGTCTTCTCGACGGCGTCCTCCGGCAGCGTCGCGAAGATCGTGGCGTGCGGGCTGATGACGCCGTCGGTCCCGCCCGACCAGACGATCGGGACCTCCCCGACCTCCTCCTTGCTGCGCGTGCCCTTCTCCAGCAGCACCTCGCGGAAGGCGCGGTCGGCGATGATCCGCGTGTAGTCGTTGACGCCGCCGTTGCCCTCGGTCTTGCCGATGACGGCGACGACCCGGTCGGCCTCCATGACGCCGTCGTCGATGAGCCTGGCCAGCTCGCTGGCGTCGCTCACGTTGTGCAGCGGGACCTTGCGGACCTCGATCGGTGCGGGCACGAGACCACTACTCCTTCGTTCTCAGGGGTTGGCCCTCCTGCAGGGTCCCGCCGCGAGCTCGCGAGCGGTGGGGGCAGGAGGGTCATTCTTCTTCTCTACGCAGCGGTCAGGACGGTGCCGACGGCGTCCCCGGTGACGGCGTCGGCGATGTTCTCCAGCGAGGTGACGACGGCACGGTCGCCGCCACCCTCCACGAAACGCAGTGCGGCCTCGACCTTGGGGCCCATGCTGCCGCTGCCGAACTCCCCGGCGTCGGCGTGCCCGCGCAGCTCGGCGGGGGTGACCCGGCCCAGCGGGCGGACGGCGTCGGTGCCCCAGCCGAGGACGACGTTCGGGACGTCGGTGGCGACGACGAGGGTGTCCGCGCCGAGCTCGCGGGCGAGCAGCGCGGCGGTGAGGTCCTTGTCGATGACCGCCTCGACGCCGGACAGCGGCCCGCCGCCCTCGACGACGGGCACGCCGCCGCCCCCGGCGCAGACGACGACGAACCCGGCCGCGACCAGCGCGGCGATGGCCGGCGCGTCGACGACCGACCGCGGCTCCGGCGAGGCCACCACCCGCCGCCAGCCGCGCGCGCCGCGGTCCTCCCACCGCTGGCCCAGCGCCAGGAAGCGCGCGGCCTCCTCGGCGGGCAGGTAGCGGCCGACCGGCTTCGACGGCGCGAGGAAGTGCGGGTCGGCGGGGTCGACGAGGGTGCGGGTGACCAGCGCCGCCGTCCGCCGGTCCAGTCCGCGGGCGGCCAGGGCGGCGTCGAGCTCGTCGGCGAGGGTGAAGCCCACCGTGGCCTGCGTCTGCGCCACGCACCAGTCCAGCGGCACCGGCGGCACGACCGCGGCGGCCATCTCGTTCTTGACCAGCAGGTTGCCCACCTGCGGCCCGTTGCCGTGGGTGAGGACCACCTCGACGCCCGCGGCCACCACCTCGGCGATCGCGGCGGCGGCGACGGCGAGCGCGGCGCGCTGGGCGGCCGGCGTCGCCGAGCCGTCCGGGCCGGTCATCGCGTTGCCGCCCAGGGCGATCACGGCACGGCGGGAGGTCACCCGGAGAACGGTAGCGGCAACTCCCTTAGCGGTGAAGTAAAACGGCGCAAACGGATCCCGGTCCTGCTCGTCGTGACCGGAGGAGGATCGCGGTGCCCGCCGGGAGGAGGACACCGTGCTCGTCCGCTTCGGCCTCGACACGCGCGCGACTCCCGAGCAGGTCCTCGCTGCCTTCACCGACGTCAGCGACCGCCGGCTCGAGGTGTGGTCGCGGACCCTCGACCCGGCGAAGTACGAGGTCCGCGAGCGGGGCGAGGGCTGGGCCGTCGTCCGCGAGGGCAGCGCGGGCGTCCGCCTCTGGGTGCTGCTGCGCTACGAGTGGCCGACCCCCGACCGGGTCACCTGGACCCTGCTCGACAGCGACCACTGCGACCGGGGCGCCGGCGAGCTCCGGATCACCCCGCGTGCCGACGGCGGCAGCCACGTCGACGTGACGATGCGCCACTCCGGCGGCAGGGGGCTGCGCGGGAAGGCCGTGCTGCTCGTCCAGGGACTGCTCGCGCCGGTGACCCTCCCCCGGATGTGGCGGACCGCGCTGGACGGGGTGGCCGGCTGAGTCAGCGGTGCCAGAAGTCGAAGCGGTCGCGGCCCGGGCGGAACCCGGCCGCCTCGACGACGTCGACGGCGAGGTCGAAGCGCTGGCCCACCGCGGCCGGCTGGTGGGCGTCGCTGCCGAAGCTGACCGCCTCGCCGCCCTCCTCCCGGAACCAGCGCACCTGGTCGACCGAGGCCAGCGGGCTGCTGGTGTTGACCTCGAGTGCCCGCCCGGTGCCGGCGAGGGCGCGGAACACCGCGCGGTACTCCTCCTCGTAGTCCTTCTCCACGTACCGGTGCGAGCCGCCGGGCCAGTACCGCCGCGGGAAGTCCACGTGCGCGAGGACCTGGAAGACGTCGCTGCTCTCGACCATGTCGACGACCTCGGCGAGGTAGCGGCGCATCGTGCCGTCGGCGTCCTGGTAGAGCAGCTGCCCGACGCCGTAGAGCCGGTCGCCGTCGTGCAGGGAGTGCAGCGAGCCGAGCACCCGGTCGACCGGTGCGTCGGCGAGGTGGGCGGCGATGCTGGCCGAGAACAGGTGCGGCTCGCCGGCCTCCACGCCGGACCAGACCCGCAGCTCGGGGAACCGCTCGCGGACCTCGGCCAGCTCGGCCCAGTAGCCCTCGGTGTCGATGGGGGCGTGCCGCGAGGCGTGCCGGTCGACCAGGCCCAGCGTGGTGGCCCGGTCGTCGGCTCCCCACACGGTGAAGTCCAGGTGCTCGGTGAAGGCGATCGCCGGCAACCCCAGCGCCACGGCCTGCTCGCAGGCCCGGGCCATCGTCACGCTGCTCGGGGTGTCCCACGACCACCCGGTGTGCACGTGGTTGTCCGGCGGTCGCATCGTCCCCATCCTGCCCGTCGTCCCCAGGTCGCGCTCGGACGGTCCCGCTGTCGGGGGACGCACCTAGTGTCGGCACCCATGAGCACTGCCGCGCCGCCGTCCGACTCCGTCGACAGTGTCGTGGCCGCCGAGGCCCTCGGGGTCCTCCGCGAGCTGACCGGCCGCCCGGACGCGGTCTTCCGCGAGGGCCAGGACGCCGCCGTCGCCGCGCTGGTCGAGCGCTCCGAGCGCGCGCTGGTCGTGCAGCGCACCGGGTGGGGGAAGTCGGCGGTCTACTTCGTCTCCACCGCGCTGCTGCGCCGCCGCGGCGCAGGCCCCACCCTGCTGGTCAGCCCGCTGCTCGCGCTGATGCGCGACCAGGTGGCCGCGGCCGCGCGGGCCGGCATCCGCGCCGTCGAGATCTCCAGCGCCAACGCCACCGAGTGGGACGACGTCGCCGCGCGCCTGGCCGCCGACGAGGTCGACGTCCTGCTCGTCTCCCCGGAGCGGCTGACCAACCCGCGCTTCCGCGAGGAGCAGCTGCCCGGCCTGGTCGCCCGCTGCGGGCTGCTCGTCGTCGACGAGGCGCACTGCGTCTCCGACTGGGGCCACGACTTCCGCCCCGACTACCGCCGCATCCGCGACCTGCTCGGCACCCTCCCGCCGGCCACCCCGGTCCTGGCGACGACGGCCACGGCCAACGAGCGCGTGGTGGCCGACGTCGCCGAGCAGCTCGGCGCCGGCGGCGTCGGGGTGACCACGGTCCGCGGCCCGCTGGCGCGGGACTCGCTGCGCCTGGGCGTCCTGCGCCTGCCCACCGACCGCGCGCGGCTGGCCTGGCTGGCCGCCCACCTCGGCGACCTGCCCGGCAGCGGCATCGTCTACACGCTCACGGTCGCCGCCGCCGAGGAGACGGCGGGGCTGCTGCGCGACGCCGGGCACGACGTGCGCGCCTACACCGGCCGCCTCGACGACGCCGACCGCAAGGAGGCCGAGGAGGCGCTGCGGGCGAACCGCGTGAAGGCGCTCGTGGCCACCTCCGCGCTGGGCATGGGCTTCGACAAGCCCGACCTCGGGTTCGTCGTCCACCTCGGGGCGCCGTCGTCGCCGGTCAGCTACTACCAGCAGGTGGGCCGCGCCGGCCGCGCCGTCGAGCACGCCGACGTCCTGCTCCTGCCCGGACCCGAGGACCTCGCCATCTGGCAGTGGTTCGCCACCTCCTCCATGCCGCGCGAGGACCACGCCGCCGCCGTCCTGACCGCGATGGCCGACGGGAAGGCGTGGTCGGTCGCGCGCCTGGAGACGGTGGCCGACGTCCGCCGCTCCCGGCTCGAGCTGCTGCTCAAGGTCCTCGCCGTCGACGGGGCCGTGGAGCGGGTGCAGGGCGGCTGGCGGTCCACCGGCCGCCCGTGGGTCTACGACGGCGACCGCTACGCGCGCGTCGCGCGCACCCGCGAGACCGAGCAGCGCGCGATGATCACCTACGCGCAGCCGGTCGACGAGGCGCGCTGCCGGATGGCCTTCCTCCAGGAGGCGCTCGACGACCCGACCGCGGCGCCCTGCGGCCGCTGCGACGTCTGCGCCGGCCCCTGGTACCCGACCGACGTCCCCGAGGGGGCGGCACGGGCCGCCTCCGCCGCGCTCGACCGCCCGGGCGTCGAGCTCGCCCCGCGCGCCCAGTGGCCCACCGGCGCCGACCGGCTGGGGGTGGAGGTCAAGGGCAAGATCGCCGCGGGGGAGCTGCTGGAGCCCGGCCGGGCCGTCGCCCGGCTCACCGACCTCGGCTGGGGACAGCGGCTGCGCACCCTCCTCGGTGACGACGGCGTGGGCGGCACGGTGACCCTCGACCTCGAGGCGCCGGGGCTGGAGGAGGACCCCGACGCGGCCTTCGACGTCTCCGTGCAGCGGTCGGTCTCCGACGTCCCGCCCGACGAGGAGCTGCTGCGGGCCTGTGCCCGGGTGCTGGGCGCGTGGGACTGGGCGGAGCGGCCGGCCGCCGTGGTCGCCGTCCCCTCGCGCCGCCGACCGCGTCTCGTGACCGGGGTGGCGCAGGGGCTCGCGCAGCTGGGCCGGTTGCCGTACCTGGGGGAGATGTCCCTCGCCCACGGCGGGCCGACGGGTGGACCGGGCGGCAACAGCGCCTTCCGGCTGGCGGGGGTGTGGCAGCGGATCGTCGTCGGCCCGGAGTTGCGGTCGCGGCTCGAGGAGCTGGGCGCGGTGCCGGTCCTGCTCGTCGACGACCTCGCCGACTCCCGCTGGACCATGACCGTCGCCGGACGGGAACTGCGGCTGGCCGGCGCCTCCCGCGTCCTGCCCTTCGCCCTCGCGCTGACCGCGTAGGGACTCGTACACCCGTTCGATCGCCGCTAGCCTGCCGCCATGACGCTCGCGCACCAGCCGTCGATGTTCGACGTCGCCGAGGAGGCCGTGCTCACGCCGCTGCGGGGTCGCGTCCGGCGCCACGTGCTCAGCCGCGGGGCGTGGGTCGACCACCTCCCGGGCTGGGTGAACGGCTCGGACGAGGTGCTCGAGGTGCTCCTCGGGGACATCGGCTGGCGGGCCGACCGCCGGCAGGTGTACGACCGCGAGGTCGCCGTGCCGCGCCTCCTGCGCTGGTACGGCCGCGGGGAGGCCCTGCCGCACCCGCTGCTCACCGAGGCCCGCGCCGCGCTGGACGCCCACTACGCCCCGGAACTCGGCGAGCCGTTCGTCACCGCGGGGATGTGCCTGTACCGGGACGGCCGCGACGGCGTCGCCTGGCACGGCGACCGCCTGGGCCGCAGCCGCTCCCAGGACACGATGGTCGCGATCGTCTCCTTCGGGTCGCCCCGGCCCCTGCTCCTCCGACCCGTCGGCGGCGGGGAGGGGCGGCGCTTCCCGCTGGGCCACGGGGACCTCGTCGTCATGGGCGGCTCGTGCCAGCGCACCTGGGAGCACTGCATCCCGAAGACGACGAGGCCGGTCGGGCCCCGGGTCAGCGTCCAGTTCCGCCCCGCGGGCGTGGCCTGACCCTGGGCACCCCCCTGCGCGACCCCTCCGAGGGCGTGTATGGTCTTCCCTGCACCGAGCGCGAACGGACCGGGCCGCCAGCCTGGTCAACCGCCGGACGAGCCCCCGAGGTTCGACTGCTGCGGAGCCGGTGTACAGTGTGGACACCGCCTCGGACAACGGCCCAAAAGGCCCGGGTACGAGTGCGTCCGCTCCTTGAGAACTCAACAGCGTGCCGAAAGTCAGTGCCAAGTAGTAACCCCGTCCGTGTCCTGTGGGG
>NZ_JABGCW010000011.1:0-266472 GCF_041028265.1 Geodermatophilus amargosae | reverse complement strand
GAAGCTAAGCCTCTCAGCGCCGATGGTACTGCCCTGGAGACGGGGTGGGAGAGTAGGACGCCGCCGGACAACCATTCTGGAACGGGGGTCGGAGCCATTGGCTCCGGCCCCCGTTTCTGTGTGTCCGGCCCATTCCGGCGCTCAGCCGAGTGTCCTGCTCCCGACCGAGGTACTGACGACGACATGACATCTCCCCGACGTGGCTCCACCGGGCGTGGCCGCCCCGACGGTCAGGACTCCCGCGGTGGAGCAGGACCGCGGCGTGACGACCGGACCGGTGGCCACGCCGGTCGCAGCGGTCCTGCCGACCGGCGATCCGGCACTGGTCGCGACCCGGCTGCCGGTAGCGGTACGGACCGGCCCCGCGGAGAGCGGAGTGGCCGTCCCGTCGCAGGGGATCGCCGCGGCGGAGAGCGCCAGGACCGTCGTCCCGGGGCCGATCGCTCCGAGGGCTCGTGGCAGGACCGTCGTCCGGTGGCGCGCGGCCGGTCCGAGGGCAGCCGGCAGGACAGGCGTCCGTCTGCTCAGGGCGGACAGGGCTCGTGGCGAGACCGCCGGCCGGGCGCCGACCGGCCGGAGGCATCCTCGCGAGGGCGGGGCACGGGCACGGAGCGTCCTGGAGGCGCCGAGCGGGACCGTCGTCCCGCGTCCGGGGACCGTCCGGGCTACGACCGTCGTCCGTCGACCGGGGACCGTCCCGGCTACGACCGCCGTCCGGCCTCGGGGGACCGGACGGGGAGCGACCGGCGTCCCGCGTACGGGGATCGAGCCGGTCATGACCGTCGTCCCGCTTCGGGGGACCGGGCGGGCGGCGACCGTCGTTTGGCCGGCGGCGACCGGAACGGCGGCTGGCGCGACCGTCGTCCCGCCGGAGACCGGACGGAGGGGGCGTGGCGCGACCGCAGGCCCGCGGACGGCGACCGCCCCGAGAGCTCGTGGCGCGAGCGCCGATCGACGGGGGACCGTCCCGGCGGTGACCGTGCCCGCGGCGGGCGGGGCGCGGGCCCGCAGAGCGGCCACCGGTCCTGGCAGGACCGGCGTCCCGGTGGTCCCACGGGAGAGCGGGACCAGTCGGGCGGCCGTCCGGGGAGACCCGCGGCGCAGCGTGCGGACGAGCGTGGCCGGGGTGCGGGCCGCCCGGCAGCCGCCGGCCGTCCCGACCGCGCAGGAGGCAGCAGCTGGCGGGACCGGCGCCCTGGGGACGACCGCAGGGCTGGGTCCGCAGGACCGGCCCGCGTCGACCGCACGCCGCCCGTCCCGCCGGGGCCGGAGCTGCCGGAGTGGGCCGACGCCCGCGAGCTGGATCCGGCGGTCCGTGCGTCCCTGCGCGGCCTCGACTCGCGGAACGCCGAGACCGTGGCCCGCCACCTGGTCGTCGCCGGCAACCTGGTCGACGAGGACCCCGAGCTGGCCCTGGCGCACGCCCGGGCCGCACGCGACCGCGCGTCCCGGATCGCCGTGGTCCGCGAGGCCGTGGGCGTCGCCGCGTACCACGCCGGTGACTACGCAGAGGCCTCCCGCGAGCTGCGGGCCTACCGCCGCATGAGCGGCGACGAAAGCTACCGCGCCGTGCTCGCCGACTGCGAGCGGGCGCAGGGCCGTCCCGAGGTGGCGCTGCGGCTCGTCCGGGAGGCGCTGGCGGAGCACCCCGACCGGGCCGAGACGGTGGAGCTGCAGCTGGTCGAGGCCGGCGTCCGGCAGGACCTGGACGAGGTGCCCGCGGCGCGCCTGGTGCTCGAGGGCGCGCTCGGCGGACGGCCCTCCCCGACCGGCGTCGACCTGACCGACGAGAGCACCCGCCGCCTGGCCTCGGCCTACGCCGACCTGCTCACCGCGACCGACGACCCGTCCGCCGAGGCCTGGCGGGACGCCGTGGCCGCCGCCGCGCCGGAGGAGGACGACGACGTCGCGTTCGGCGAGGAGGAGCTGCCGGTCGCGGACGAGCACCTCGTCCCGGAGGCCGTCCAGGACGAGCCCGCCACCGGGCGCGACCCCGCGTCGGACGCCGCGTCGGACGCCGGTGAGGCCGACCGGGAGGACCCGGACTCCGGCGGGACCGGCACGGACGACGCCGAGGCTCACACCGATGCCGAGGACGGAGCGGACGACGCCGAGTACGGGACCGGGTCGGACCCGGCCTTCGACGAGGACGTCGAGCGGGAGGTCGCCGAACTGCTGGGCGAGGTCGAGCCGCCCACGGGGGACGACCCGGGGCACTGACCTCCGACGGTCGCGGGACCGCCGTCCACACCGGGGGCGGCGGTCCACAGCAGCGATCGCCCTACCCCCGGCGCGCCGTCGCCGGGGAACGCTGCCGTCATGAGCGTGGCAGTGATCGACCGGAACGACGTGGTGCTCCGGGGCCGGGTCTCGGCTCCCGCGGAGCTGAGGCCCCTCCCGAGCGGGGACACCCTGGTGACCTTCCGCCTGGTGGTGCGCCGGCCCGAGCCCAGGACCCGGGGCCAGTCGGTGGGCGTGCTCACCTGCATCACCTACGACCGTGCCCTGCAGCGGCGGATCGCGGCCTGGGAGGCCGGGGACGTCGTCGAGGTCGAGGGAGCGCTGCAGCGTCGGTTCTGGCGGACCCCGGGGGGAACGGCCTCGGTGTGCGAGGTCAACTGCCGGCGCGGCCGCAAGGTGCCCCGCTCCGGCGCCGGTGGGACGGTGCGGACGGCGTGAGCGCCGGCGGACCGGGCGAGTGGGGCGGCTCAGCCCGCGTGCGGGCGCAGGACCAGCCCGGTCCGCGGCTTGGGGACGAACAGCGTGGACTTGCGCGGCATCCGGGCCCCGGCCCGTGCGACCGCGGCGACGTCGGTGGGGGAGGGCGCGCGCAGCAGCAGGGCCACCCCGTTGCGCCGGGCGGCCAGGCCCAGGGCCTCGGGGACGTCGTGGGCGACCAGGACCGAGGCGGGGTCGTCCGGGCGGCGCCACAGGTGCCCGATCAGCCCGGTGGTGGCCAGGACGACGTCCAGGCCGCGCCAGGCGGAGGGGGCCTCGGCCGGGATCGTCTCCCGGACCTCGGCCGACGGTCCCGACAGGCGCACGAGCCGGCGGCCGTCGCTGAGCAGGAAGAGCGCCTCCTCGCCGGCCTGCGCGGACCGGACG
Source organism: Geodermatophilus amargosae (assembly GCF_041028265.1). GTDB lineage: Bacteria > Actinomycetota > Actinomycetes > Mycobacteriales > Geodermatophilaceae > Geodermatophilus > Geodermatophilus amargosae_A. The sequence continues at coordinate 263,367 of NZ_JABGCW010000011.1, read as the reverse complement.
GCGTCGGCGAGTGCATCGGGATCGGGCCCGGCGGGGACCTCGGTGACGGTGAACCCGTGGGCGGCGGACTCCACGGCCGCGTCGAGGGAGAGGTCGGGCACCACCCGGTGGATCGCCTCCACCCGCAGCCCGCCGGAGCCCATCGGCGTGAGCAGCGCCAGTACGCGGCAGTCACCGTCGGGATGGGTGCGGTGCAGTGCCCGCGCCGCGGCGAAGCGGTGGTGGCCGTCGGCGATGACCGCTCCGGTGCGGGCCAGGGCCTCGGGCAGACGGCCGAGGACGTCCCCCCCGGCGATCCGCCAGAGGCGGTGGCGGACACCGTCGGTGTCGGTGAGCTCCATGGTGGCCGGGCCGGACAGCGCGGCGCGGGTGAGCGCGGCCACCTCGGGCTCGGGGTCGTGGGCGAGGACGATCGGCTCGAGGTCGGTGGCCGTGGCCTCCAGCAGCGCCCGCCTGCCCTCGACGGCGGCCGGGAAGGTGTCCTCGTGCGGCAGCACCGCCCGTCCGCCCGCGGCCGCCACCGCCACGGCGCCGAGCCACCCGACCGTGGCGGCTCCCTCGGCGGGCTGCATCTCGTACAGCCAGAGGGCCGGGGCGTCGTCGCGGACGAGCACGCCGGCGTCCTCCCACGCGCGCAGCGTGCGCGCCGCACGGGCCGCGGTGTCCTCACCGGCGGCGACGGCGGGGAGCCCGGCCGCACCGGCGGTGCCCGGTCCGGACGTGCCGCCCGGCAGGATGAGGCGGACGATGTTGTGCGGATCGGCGGCGGCCAGCCGCTCACGGCCGTCCGGCGTCACCAGGTCGTAGGCTGGCGAGCTGACGCGGGCCAGGTGGCCGGGGTCGTGCTGCCGGTAGGTCAGCGCCCGGAAGGGCCGGACGTCCAGTCCCGTCGCGGGAAGGGGCGGGGTGTCCGCCGACGACGAGTGCACGACGGGATCGTAGGAGCCGCCCGCCGGGCGCTGCCGCGGCGGCCGGTTCCGCGGTGCCCGCCCGGCGGCGTGCACCCGAGCGCCACGAGCGGGAGGACAGCGGTGTCGACAGCAGGCTCACCCGAGCAGGACCTGCCCGGGGAGGGGATCCCGGCGGGCGGGGTCTACGAGTGGTACCGGCGCGGGCTGGACCTGCTGGCCGGCGGGGACCCCGCGGCGGCGGCGACCCTGCTCGCCAGGGCGGCGGAGGCCGAGCCGGGCTCGCGCAGCGTCCTCGAGGCCCTCGCGCGCGCCCAGTACGACGCCGGGCGCTACAGCGACGCCGTCGACAGCTTCGCCCGCCTCGCCGCGGTCAACCCCACCGACGACTACGCGCAGTTCGGGCTGGGCCTGGCCGCCAGCCGGGCCGGCGACCTCGGCCTGGCCGCCGAGCACCTCGCCCTGGCGGTGGCCATGCGCCCCGACCTGGCGCACTACGCCCGCGCGCTGCGCGGCGTCCGGGCCCGGCGGGCCTCGGACCGGGGGCCCGCGTGACCGGCTCCACCCCGGCCGGCCCGGTCCCGGCCGGCGCGGGCACGGGCCGGCGGCCGGGCCTCGCGGCCGGGAGCGCGCGCCCACCGGCCGAGGTCCACGACGTCGCGCTGCTCGACCTCGACGGCGTGGTCTACGTCGGGCCGGACGCGGTGCCCGGCGTCCCGGCGGCGCTCGCCGTGGCGCGGGAGCGCGGCATGCGGCTGGGCTTCGTGACCAACAACGCCGCCCGCCCGCCGGAGGAGGTGGCCGGGCACCTGTGCGACCTCGGCGTCCCGGCCGTCCCCGACGAGGTCATCACCAGCGCGCAGGCGGCCGCCTCGGTCGTCGCCGGGATGCTCGGGACCGGCGCGCGGGTGCTGCCCGTGGGCGGCCCCGGCGTCGCCGCGGCGCTGCGGGCGGCCGGTCTGACCGTGGTCGGGACCGCCGAGGACGGCCCCGAGGCGGTGGTGCAGGGCTACGGCCGGGAAGTCGGCTGGGCGCAGCTCGCCGAGGCCGTCGTCGCCGTCCGCAACGGCGCGCGGCACGTGGCCACCAACACCGACGCGACGATCCCGTCGCCGCGTGGCCCGCTGCCCGGCAACGGGGCGATGGTCCGCGTCGTCCGGGACGTCGCCGGCAGCGAGCCGCTCGTCACCGGCAAGCCGGACCCGGCGATGCACGCCGAGTGCGTCCGCCGAACGGGAGCCGACCGCCCGCTGGTGGTCGGCGACCGGCTCGACACCGACGTCGAGGGCGCCCACCGGGCGGGCGCGGCGAGCCTGCTGGTGTTCAGCGGGGTGACCGACCCGGCCCTCCTGCTGGCCGCCGGCCCGCCGCACCGGCCCGACCTGATCTCCGCCGACGCCGGCGGGCTGCTGGTGCCGCATCCTCCGGTCACCGGCGGGGACGGGGCGACCTGGACCTGCGGGCGCTGGGCGGCCACCGCCGGGGACAGCGGTCCGCTCGAGTTGCGGGCCACCGAGGGGGAGGACGGGGACCCCGGGGACGGGCTGGACGGGCTGCGCGCCCTGTGCCTGGCCGCCTGGGCGCGCGCTCCCGAGGGCTCCGCGCCGCAGGTGCGGGCCGCCGACGGCGAGGCGCGCCGGGCGCTCGCCGCGTGGGGCCTGGCAGCACGGTGAAGGCGTCGCGGACGAGCTGCCCGGGCGGCCGTCGGGGCCGGTCGCGACGCCTCGGCGCGGCCCTCGCCGTCGTCCCCGGCCGGTACCCTCGCCAGCCGAGGACGCAGCAGTCGCCAGTCCCGTGCCCGCCGTCCGGCGGCCGTGTCCCGCACCCGTCCGAGAGGCCAGCGCCATGACCGAGCCGAGCCGGCCGCACCCGGTCCCGGGCCCGCCGCGGCCCGGTCCCGGCGGCGCCGCCGGCCCGGTACGGCCCGCCGGCGATCCGGCTCCCGACGGCATCGCGGGGCGGTTCGCCGCTCTCGCCCAGCGCCCGGTCGGCGAGCACGTCGCCGTCTTCGAGGCCGAGCACGACCGGCTCACGCGCGAGCTCGGCACGATCGACCAGCTCTGATGCCGCGCCGCAGCCGACTCGACGCCGAGCTGGTCCGCCGGGGCCTGGCCCGCTCCCGCGAGCACGCCGTCGAGCTGATCAGCGAGGGGCGGGTCGCCGTCGCGGGGCGCGCCGCCACCAAGCCGGCCACCGGCGTCGAGGCGGGCACGCCGGTCGTGGTGCGCACCGACCCCGACGAGCACCGCTGGGTCTCCCGCGGCGCGCACAAGCTGCTCGGCGCGATGGACGCCTTCGCCGTCCCCGTCCAGGGCCGTCGCGCCCTGGACGCCGGTGCGTCGACCGGCGGTTTCACCGAGGTGCTCCTGACCCGCGGCGCGCGCGAGGTGGTCGCCGTCGACGTCGGCTACGGCGAGCTCGCCTGGTCGCTGCGCACCGACGAGCGCGTGCGGGTGCTGGAGCGCACCAACGTCCGCACCCTGACGCCGGAGCAGATCGACGGCCCGGCCGACCTCGTGGTCGCCGACCTGTCGTTCATCTCGCTGCGGCTGGTGCTGCCGGCGCTGACCGCCTGCGCCACCGAGGGCGCCGACCTGCTCCCGATGGTGAAGCCGCAGTTCGAGGTCGGTCGCGAGCGGCTGGGCTCCGGCGGCGTCGTCCGCGACCCGTCGGCCCGCGCGGCCGCCGTCCTCGAGGTCGCCACGGCCGCGGCCGACCTCGGCTGGGGCACCGCCGGCGTCGTCGCCAGCCCGCTGCCCGGGCCGGCCGGCAACGTCGAGTTCTTCCTGTGGCTGCGGCGCGACGCCGGCCGTCCGGACGAGGCGGACGTGCGCCGCGCCGTGGAGGAGGGGCCGCGGTGAGCAGGCGGGTCCGGGGGACCGGCCGGGCACGGACGCCCGCACCGGGGGACGCTGGGGACGAGCGCCGGGGGAGCACGGGCAGGACCGACGGGCGCAGGACCGGCGCACCGCAGAGCGAGGAGGACCGATGAGCGAGGCCGGCCAGGGCGGTTGGCGTCCCGGGGGCGGTCGGCACGTGCTGCTGGCCGTGCACACCGGGCGGCAGGACATCACCGAGCTGGCCCGCAGCTCCGCCGCGCGGCTGGCGCGCGCCGGCATCACCGTGCGCGTGCTCGACGACGAGGCCGAGGCGCTCGGGATCGAGGGCGCCGAGGTCGTCCCCGCCGACGCCGAGGCCGCGCGGGGGGCCGAGATCGTCATGGTCTTCGGCGGAGACGGCACCTTCCTGCGCGCCGCCGAGCTGGCCCGCTACAGCCACGCCGCGCTCATGGGCGTCAACCTCGGCCGGGTCGGCTTCCTCGCCGAGACCGAGCCCGAGGCGGTCGAGGAGACGCTGACGGCCATCGAGCAGTGCGCGTACTCCGTGGAGAAGCGGCTGGCCATCGAGGTCGACGTGCTCGACGCCGCGGGCAACGTCGTCGGCGGGACGTGGGCGCTCAACGAGGTGTCGGTGGAGAAGGCGCAGCGCTCGCGGGTGCTCGACGTCGTCATCTCCATCGACGGCCGGCCGCTCACCAGCTTCGGCTGCGACGGCGTCCTGTTCGCCACCCCGACGGGCTCGACCGCCTACGCGTTCTCCGCCGGCGGCCCGGTGGTGTGGCCCGACGTCGAGGCGCTGCTGCTGGTCCCCACCAACGCCCACGCCCTGTTCTCCCGGCCCCTGGTCACCTCACCGGACGCGGTGCTGTCGGTGGCCATCCCGCCCGACGGCAACCGCGCCCGCGTCTCGGCCGACGGCCGGCGCGCCCTCGACGTCCCCGACGGCGGCCGGGTCGACGTCCGGCGGGCCGCCCGCCCGGTGCGCATCGCCCGGGTGCACCCGGCCACCTTCGGCGACCGGCTGGTCGCCAAGTTCGGGCTGCCGGTGCGCGGTTTCCGCGACGCCCACCGGCACGACCCCGGTCACGAGCTGCCGCCCTCGCGCAACGTGCTCGCCCGCGACGTGGTGTCCGTGTCCGGCGACGACAGGGGCCGCGACGGCGCGGGCCGGGGGGAGGTGCGCGGTGGCACCGCGGACCCCGACGCGTGAGCGCGCCGGCCGGGCCCGCAGCGCACCGGCCGGGACCGCACCGGCCGACGCGACACCGCAGGGGGCCGAGGTCACCGCGGAGCCGGGCCGAGCCGCTCCCCGCACCGGTCACGGCCGGGGCCGGCTGACCGAGCTGCGCATCCGCGGCCTGGGCGCCATCGACGACGTCACCCTCGAGCTCGGCCGTGGCCTCACCGTGGTCACCGGTGAGACCGGCGCGGGCAAGACGATGGTCGTGACCGGCCTGACGCTGCTCTTCGGCGGCCGCGCCGACCCCGGACGGGTGCGCGCCACCGGCCGTGCCGGCGTGGAGGGCCGCCTCGAGCTGCCGCCGGACTCCCCGGTGTGGACGCGGGCCGCCGACGCCGGCGCCGAGCCCGACGACGACGGCAGCCTGATCCTGGCGCGCACGGTCAGCGCCGAGGGCCGCTCGCGCGCGCACCTGGGCGGGCGCAGCGTGCCGGTGGGCGTCGTCGCCGAGCTGTCCGAGGGGCTGCTGGCCGTGCACGGGCAGAGCGACCAGCTGCGGCTGTCCCGCCCGGCCGAGCAGCGCTCCGCCCTGGACCGCTACGCCGGCGCGGCGCACCTGCGGCTGCTGGACACCTACCGCGCGGCGTACGCCCGCTGGCGGGAGCTGGCCGCCGACCTCGACCGCCGCCGCGGGCAGGTCCGCGAGCTGGCCCAGGCCGCCGAGGTGCTGCGGCGCGGCCTGGAGGAGATCGAGGCGCTGGCGCCCGAGCCGGGCGAGGACGAGGCGCTCGACGCGCAGGCCACGCGGCTCGGTGACGCCGACGCGCTGCGCGCCGCCGTCGACGAGGCGCGGATGGCGCTGGTCGGCGACGTCACCGGGGACCTCGGCGGCGAGGGGCTGCCGCAGGACGCCACCGCCGCGCTGGCCACCGCCGAGCGCGCGCTGGCCGTCACCGACGACCCCGCGCTGGTGCTGCTGGCCCGCGACCTCGCCGACGCCGTCGCCGTGGTGTCCGACGTCAGCGTGCAGCTGGCCGGGTACGTCGCGGACCTCGACGCCGACCCGGCCCGCCTCGCCGAGGTGCTCGACCGGCGCGCGGCGATCACCGCGCTGGTGCGCAAGTACGCCGACCCGGGGGAGGGGCTGGCCGGCGTCCTGGCGTGGGCCGAGGACGCGCGGGGCAAGCTGTCGGCGCTCGACGTCTCCGACGAGGCGCTCGAGGCGCTGGCGGCTGCCCGCGACACCGCCCGCGCGGAGGTCGACGACCTCGCCGCCCGGATCTCCGCCGGCCGGCGGGCCGCCGCCGACGGCTTCGCCGCCGAGGTGGGCGCGGAGCTCGCCGGCCTGGCGATGAAGAGCGCCCGGGTGTCCTTCTCGGTCGACAGCCACCCCGACCAGCCCGGGCCCGAGGGCATCGACGAGGTGGCGCTCCTCATGGCCGCCCACCCCGGCGCGCCGCCGCGGCCGGTGCACCGCGGTGCCTCCGGCGGTGAGCTGTCCCGGGTGATGCTGGCGATCGAGGTCGTCTTCGCCGGCGCCGACCCGGTGCCGGTGATGGTCTTCGACGAGGTCGACGCCGGCGTCGGCGGGCAGGCCGCGGGGGAGATCGGCCGGCGGCTGGCGCGGCTGGCGCGCGACCACCAGGTCGTCGTCGTCACCCACCTCGCGCAGGTCGCCGCGTTCGCCGACACCCACCTGGTGGTGGACAAGTCGCCGGACACCGCGGCCGGCGTCACCGCCACCGACATCCGGGCCGTCGACGGCGAGGACCGGGTGCGCGAGCTCGCCCGCATGCTCTCGGGCCTGTCGGACAGCGACACCGGCCAGGCGCACGCGCGCGAGCTCCTCGCCGTCGCCGCCGCGGCCCGGGAGGGGTGAGCACGCCGACCGGTGGTACACGACCGGGTGGCGGTACGCAGGAGTGTCGATCGTGCGACGGGGGTAGGTCGATCCCGTGCGCGACGATGCCCCCGCCTTCACCGTCCCCGTCCCGGCCCCCGCCGTGCAGCTGCTCGGAGCAGCCCGGTGAGCTGCTTCAGCTCCGCCGACGAGTCGGCGCACTACGGCTTCTCCGTGTGCATGCTGCTGCAGCAGTACCGCGAGCAGCTGGGCTGGGAGGGCGTCCCCGTCGTCGAGCTGGGCACCGGTGACGCCACGGCGATCGCCGACGTGGTGGCCGGCGTGCCCGGGCTGCGCATCCGCAGCTACGACATCAGCGCCGACTCGGTGGAGTCGGCGCGGGCCAACATCGCCGCCCGCGGGGTCGCCGACCGCTACACCGTCGAGCTCGGCGACTTCTTCGACCAGGCCGACGCAGCGGGCGGGGAGCCGGTGACCACCGCGATCTCCAACCCGCCCTACATCCCCGCGCCCGACCGGGACATCCTCATGCCCGAGCTGTGGGGCGGCGAGCGAGGCAACGACCTCACGCTGCAGCTGCTCAAGGCCGGCTACCAGCACGTGGTCACCGCGATCGCCAGCTACGCCGACCCGGTCACCACCGTCGGCACCGCAGCCGACCTCGGCTACCGGGTCGTCAACTTCCTCGCCATGGGTCTGGACTACGGGCCCTACAGCAGCGAGCCGAAGGTCCGCGAGCAGATCCGGAGGATCGTCGCCGAGGGCCGCGGCTGGGCCGGCGACGACGAGTACATGGTCGCCGTCGCGCTGTTCACCCGGGACCCGGAGATCCCCGGCGACCGCGGCGACCAGCTGCTCCGCGCCCTGCAGCTGCCCGCCTGAGCGCCCCGGGGCGGCCCCGCGGCGGGGGTCCGCGTCAGCGCCGCTTGGCGTATCCCGCCAGCCCGAACTGCAGCAGCGACAGGCCGCGCCGGCCGGCCGTCCGCAGCTCGTCGGCCAGCGCCGGCCCGGTGACGCCGGCCAGCACCCGGTCGCGGGCGAGCTCCAGCAGCCGGCCGTAGAGCGCCGTCACCGCCGCGGCGGTCAGGTCGGGCTCCACCGCGCCGTCCCCGGCGCCGGTCTCCGCGCGGATCTGCGCCGACAGCGCGGCGGTGATCTCGCCCAGGATCTCCCGCTCCCGGGCCTGCAGCGTGCGCGAGCCGCGCACCACCCGGGCCATCGCGGCCACCCCCTCGGCGGCCTCCGGCGACCCCAGCATCGACATCGCCCGGACGACGAAGGTGCCGGCCGCCGCGGCCACCGACTCCCCGGCGGGCCGGGTGGCGACGGCGTGCAGCAGTGCCGAGCGCATCGGCGGGTCGGCGGAGAGCACCAGCCCCTCCTTGACGGGGAAGTGGTTGAACACCGTCTTCTCCACCACGCCCGCCCGCTGCGCGATCTCCACGACGCTGACCGCGTCGAAGCCCCGCTCGGCGAACAGCTCGGCGGCGGCGTCGACGATGCGGTCGCGCGTCTCCAGCCGCCGGCGCTCGCGGACGCCGGAGCCGCGCCGCTCGCGGCGGCCCGGCCGGTTCCCGCCGGCCGGCCGGCCGGGGTCGGCGGCCGGAGCCGCCGGCGGTGCGGGCGGCGTCCCGGGCACCGCGCGGATCACCGGCGCGGGGGCCGGCATCGGGGCGGACAGCGGGGCGGCCCCCGGCGCGGACGGGTCGGCGGGCATCGCCTCGGGGCCTTCGTCCGCGGCCCCGGGACGGGTCGCCGGGACGATGGCAGCAGGAGCCCCACGAGTCACATCGACGAACGCTAGACAGCGGAGCCGGGGACTCCGGCGGTGCTGGTGGGGCGCACGCGCCGGGCGTGTCGCGCTCTCCGTGGTGTCGGACACCCTGCGTGACCGGATCGTTGCCGGAGCGCGTCGGAGGAGAGCCCCGCAGAGCCTGCGTGGGACCATGCACGAATGCGCATCGGCACCCTGCGACGGAGCCGGGCCCAGGAGGCGGCACCCGGGGTGAGCGGCACCGTCCGGCTGGACCGTCGCACGAAGAACCTCACCAAGCGCCTGCGGCCCGGCGACATCGCCGTCATCGACCACGTCGACATCGACCGCGTGAGCGCGGACTCGCTGGTCGCCGCCAAGGTCGGCGCGGTGGTCAACGCGGCGCCGAGCATCTCCGGCCGCTATCCCAACCTCGGCCCGGAGATCCTCACCGCCGCCGGCATCCCGCTGGTCGACGGCGTGGGCAAGGACGTGCTCGGCGCGCTCAAGGAGGGCGCGCAGGTCCGCGTCGAGGGCGACACGCTCTTCGGCCCCGACGGTTCCGCCGTCGCGCAGGGCACCGAGCAGACCCCCGACACCGTCGCCGCCGCGATGGCCGAGGCCAGGGCCGGGCTGTCCACGCAGTTGGAGGCCTTCGCCACCAACACGATGGAGTACATGAAGCGCGAGCGCGCGCTGCTGCTCGACGGCGTCGGCGTCCCGGACGTGAGGACGGCGATCGAGGGCCGGCACGTGCTCGTCGTCGTCCGCGGGTACGACTACAAGGAGGACCTGCAGGCGCTGCGGTCCTACATCCGCGACTACCGGCCGGTGCTCATCGGCGTCGACGGCGGCGCGGACGCGCTCATCGAGGCCGGCTACCAGCCGGACATGATCATCGGCGACATGGACTCGGTCAGCGACCACGTCCTGCGCAGCGGCGCCGAGGTCGTCGTGCACGCCTACGTCGACGGCCGCGCGCCCGGCCTGCAGCGGGTGCAGGACCTCGGGGTGGACGCGATCACCTTCCCGGCGGCGGCCACCAGCGAGGACATCGCGATGCTGCTGGCCGACGAGAAGGGCGCCAAGCTCATCGTCGCCGTCGGCACGCACGCCACGCTCGTGGAGTTCCTCGACAAGGGCCGCGGCGGCATGGCCTCGACCTTCCTCACCCGCCTGCGGCTGGGCGGCAAGCTGGTGGACGCCAAGGGCGTGAGCCGGCTCTACCGCAGCCGCATCTCGACCGCGGCGCTCGTCGTGCTGGTGTTCGCCGCGCTGGTCGCCATCGTCGCCGCCGTGGCCGTCACCACCGCCGGGCGGATCTACCTCGACCTGCTGGTCGACCAGTGGGACAGCTTCGTGTTCTGGTTGGAGAACCTCTTCTCGTGATCGACTTCCGCTACCACCTGGTCTCCCTGATCGCGGTCTTCCTCGCGATCGCCCTGGGGCTGGTGATCGGCGCGACCCAGCTGTCGGGACCGCTGCTGGACAACCTGGAGGGGCAGGTCACCGCGCTGCAGGAGGACAAGCGCGAGCTCGAGGACACCACCCAGACGCTGCAGACGCAGGTCGACACCGACCAGGCCTTCGAGTCCGCCGTCGCCCCCGCCCTGGTGCGGGGCGCCCTGACCGGCCGCAGCGTGCTGCTGGTGCTGGCCTCCGAGGACGTCACCACCGACACCGTCGAGGAGGTCACCGCGCTGGTGACCGAGGCCGGCGGCACGGTGACCGGGCAGATCTCCCTGACGCCGGAGTACGGCGACCCGGCCAGCGAGCCCGGCCTGCAGAGCTACGTCACCGGCCCGGGCCGCCCGGCCGGCACCGAGCTGCCGGAGACCGACGACACCGGCCAGCTGGTCGCCGCCCTGCTCGCCCAGGTCCTCATGGTCCCGCCCGCCGACGGCGCGCCGGCGCCCGACACCGCGGCCCTCTCCACGGTCCTGGCCGGGCTCCAGGCCCTCGACGTGCTGTCCCAGGACTCCGCCTCGGTGACGCCGGCCGACTCCGCCGTGGTCCTCACCTCCGGTGCACTGTCGGGCGACGACGCCGCCGACCGCAACGGCACGCTGCTGGACCTGGCCACCGCCCTGGACGCCGCGGGCTCGGGCGTCGTGGTGGCCGGCGATCCCGGGTCGGCCGGGGAGGACGGCCTCGTCGGCGCGGTCCGCGCGGACCCCGAGGTCGCCACCGCCGTCTCCACCGTCGACAACGTGACCAGCCCCTCGGGCCAGATCAGCACCGTGCTGGCGCTGGGCAGCGAGCGCGAGGGCACCTCCGGCGCGTACGGCACCGGGGAGGACGCCCAGCCGGTCCCGCCGGTCCCGGCCACGACCCCGTGAGCGTGGGCCCGGGGAGGGTGCGCCCGGGAGGCGTGCGCCCGCTCCTCGTCCTGGCCGGGGCCGCCGCCGCCCGTGCCGGCCTGGCCGCGGCGGGCGCGCTGGACGCCCGCCCGGCCGGGGCGCCCTGGCGGCGCACCAACTACGCCGGCCGCCCGGTGAGCCTCCTCGGCGGCCCCGCGCTGGCCGCGGCCGCCACCGCCGGCGCCGTCCTCGGCGCGCCGGCCGGCACGCGGGGTGCGGCCGCGGTGGCCGGGGTGGTGTCCGGGCTGGTGGGCGGCTACGACGACCTCGCCGGCGCCCGCCCCGAGCAGGCGCGGGACAAGGGCCTGGCCGGGCACCTCGCGGCGCTGCGGGCCGGGCGGGTGTCGGCCGGTGCGGTGAAGGTCGCCGGCATCGGCGCGGCCGCCGCGGTCGCCGCGCTGCTGACGCGCCGGGACCGGGACCTCGGCGACACCCGCCGGACCCGGGCGGCCGTCGACGCCGTCCTCACCACCGGCCTGGTCGCCGGGACGGCGAACCTGGTCAACCTGCTGGACCTGCGCCCCGGCCGGGCGGCGAAGGCCGCGTCGATCGCCGCCGCGGCCACCCTGCGCGGGCCGGCCGGTGACCTGGTGGCCGGGCCGCTCGGCGCGGCGCTGGCGGTGCTGCCCGCCGACCTCGGCGAGCGGGTCATGCTCGGCGACGCGGGGGCCAACTCCGTCGGCGCGCTGCTCGGCCTGCGGCTGGCCGCCGTCCCCTCGCGCCCGGCACGCGCGGGCCTGCTGGCCGCGGTCACCGCGCTCACCCTCGCCAGCGAGCGGGTCAGCTTCACCCGGGTCATCGAGGCCACGCCGGGCCTGCGGGAGCTCGACCGGCTCGGCCGCCGCCGGGCGTGACCTCCGCGGGGCCGACCGTGTCGGGGCGGCGCGTGGCGCAGGGCGTCGCCGGCGCCGCCGCGCTGATCGCCGTCCTCACCGTGCTGGCCCGGCTGGCCGGCTTCGGGCGCACGCTGGTCTTCACCAACGCCGTCGGCGCCGACAGCACCGGCGACACCTACACCGCGGCCAACACCGTCCCGAACATCGTCTTCGAGGTGGTCGCCGGCGGGGCGCTGGCCTCCCTCGTCGTCCCGATGCTGGCGGGGGGCATCGCCGCCGGCGACCGCGAGCAGGTGCGCCGGACCGCCTCGGCGCTGCTGGGCTGGACGCTGCTGGCCCTCGTGCCGCTGGCCGTCCTCGTGGCCGTCCTGGCGCACCCGATCGCGGCGCTGCTGCTCGGTGGCGGCACCGCCGCCGAGGTCGACCTGGCCGCCCGCTTCCTGCTCGTGTTCGCCCCGCAGGTCGTGCTCTACGGCCTCGCCGTCGTGGGGACCGGCGTGCTGCAGGCGCACCGCCGCTTCGCCGGGCCGGCGATCGCGCCGCTGCTGTCCAGCCTCGTCGTCGCGGGGGCCTACGCCGGCTTCGCCTGGATGGGCGGCGCCCGGGAGGTCGGGGACCTGACGACGCCGGCCGAGCTGGTCCTCGGCGTCGGGACGACGCTCGGCGTGGTCGCGCTGGCGCTGGCCGTCCTCGTGCCGGTGCGGCGGCTGCGCCTGGGGCTGCGGCCCTCGCTGCGCTTCCCCGTGGGCGCCGCGCCGCAGGTGCGCCGGCTCGCCGTCGCCGGCGTGCTCACCCTCGCCGGGCAGCAGCTGGTGGCCGCGGTCGCCATCCGGCTGGCCGGCGCCGGGCCCGACGGCACCCAGGTCGCCTACACCGCCGGGCTGACGCTCTTCCTCGTGCCGTGGGCCGCGGTCGCGGTGCCGCTGGCCACCTCGGCCTATCCGCTGATGGCCGAGCGCGCCGCCGCCGGGGACCTGCCCGGCTACCGCCGCGCGCTGGCCCCGGTGACCACGCTGGTGCTGGTGGCCAGTGCGGTCGCCGCGGCGGTGCTGGCCGCCGTCTCCGGGCCGATGGCGCGGGTCTTCCTCGTCGGCGGGGAGGCCGACCGCGTGGCCGCGGTGCGCGACACCGTCGTGGCCTTCGCCCCCGGCCTGGTCGGCTACGGCCTGGTCGCGGTGCTCACCCGCGCCCTCTACGCGCGCGGGCTGTGGCGGGCGCCCACCGCCTGCGTCCTCGGCGGCTGGCTGCTCGCCGTGGCCGCCGACGTGGCCCTGGCCGCGGCCCTGCCGGACGCCGACCGGGCGCTGGCGCTGGCCGCCGGGCACAGCGTCGGCGTGACCGCAGCCGGGCTGGGGCTGCTCGCCGTCACCGCGCGGACGGCAGGGCCCGGCGGGCTCACCGGCGTGGCCCGCTGCGGGCTGCCCGCGCTGCTCGCCGGCGGCGCGGGGGCGGCCGCCGGCCTCGCGCTGGCGCGGGCGCTGGGCGCCGACCCGGTGCCCGGCAGCTCGCTGACCGGCGCGGTGGGCGCCGGGCTGCTGGTGGCGGCGGCGGTGACCGTGGTGGCGGCGGCGGTCATGATGGGGACGGCGCGCCGGCCCCTGCTCGCGGCGGTGCGCGCGTTGCGGACGCCCGGGGGGACGGAGGTGCACGGTGGCTGACTCGCGACCGCTCGACGGCCGCCGGGTCGCCGAGGTGCTGGCCACCAGCACCGGCGGCGTCGGCACCCACCTGCGCTCGGTGCTGCCCGCCCTCGCCGCGGCGGGGGCGGAGGTCACCGTCTGCGGGCCCGCGGCCACCGACGCGCTGTTCGGCTTCGGGGCCGCCGCCTCGTTCTGGCCGGTGGGGATCTCCGCCGGTCTCGACCCGGTCGCCGACACCCGCGCGGTGCTCGCGCTGCGTCGCGCCGCCGCCGGCGCCGACCTCGTGCACGCCCACGGCCTGCGGGCCGGGCTGGTCGCGGCCGCCGCCGTGCGCAGCGGCGCCCGCCGCCCGCTGGTGGTCACGCTGCACAACGCGCTGCCCGACCGCTCCGGCCCGCTGCGCCGGGTGCTGGCCTCCGCCGAGCGGGCCACCGTCCGCGCCGCCGACGTGGTGCTGGCCGCCTCGGGCGACCTCGCCGCCAACGCCCGCCGGCTGGGTGCCCGGGACGTCCGGGTCGCCCCGGTGTCGGCGCCGTCCCTGCCGCCGGCGCGACGGTCCCGCGAGGAGGTCCGCGCCGGCCTGGGGCTCGCCGACGGGCGGCCGCTGGTGCTCGCCGTCGGCCGGCTGCACCCGCAGAAGGGCTACGACGTCCTGCTCGACGCCGCCGCCACCTGGGCGGCGCGGCCGGACCCGCCGCTGGTCGTCATCGCCGGGGACGGCCCGCTCGAGGGCGAGCTGTCCGCCCGCATCCGGTCGCAGCGGCTGCCGGTGGCGCTGCTCGGCCGCCGCGACGACGTCGCCGACCTGCTCGCCGCCGCCGACCTCGTCGTGCTGCCCTCGCGCTGGGAGGCCCGCTCGCTCACCGCCCAGGAGGCGCTGCGGGCCGGCACACCCCTGGTGGCCACCCGCACCGGCGGGCTCCCCGAGCTGCTCGGCGACGCTGCGCTGCTGGTGCCCCCGGGCGACGCCGCCGCGCTGGCCGGCGCGGTCCGGGACCTGCTCGCCGACCCCGACCGGGCCGCGGCGCTGACGCGGGCCGGCCGGGAGCAGGCCGCGGGCTGGCCCGACGAGGCCGCCACCGCCCGCACGCTGGTCGCCGTCTACCGCGAGCTGCTGGGGCCACCGCGGTGAGGCGCGCCGCCGTCCTGCTCCTCGCCCTCCTGTGGCTGCTGGTCGCCGGGACGCCCGCGGCCGCCGCGGCGGAGGAGGCGGCGGAGGACGGCTGGCGCGCCGACCGGGTGCTCGTCGTCGGCGTCCCCGGCCTGGTCTGGGACGACGTCGACCCCGACCGCACCCCGGCGCTGTGGCAGCTGGCCGACACCTCGCCGATCGGCTCGGTGTCGGTGCGCGCGGCCCGCTCCACCACCTGCCTGCTCGACGGGTGGGCCACCCTCGGCGCGGGCAACCGGGCCCGCTTCCCGGCGCCCGACGAGCTGCTGCCGATGGTCCCGCTGCCCACCGTGCCGCTGCCCGGGGAGACCCCGGGCAGCGGGGGCGAGCCGGGGGCGGCCCCCGCGGAGGCGCCGACGCCGGCCGGGCCGCCGGCCAGCCCGGAGCTGTCGCACTGCGGCCTGCAGGAGCGGCTGGCGCAGGTCGGCCTGGCCGATCCGCTCAGCGCGGTGCGCGCCGTGGCCGAGGACGGCGCCAGCGCCCGCTTCGGCGCCGAGCCCGGGGCGCTGGGGGCCGCCGTGGGCTGCGCGACGGTGGTCGGCCGGGCGGCCGCGCTGGCCGTCGCCGCACCCGGTGTCGGGCTCACCCGCGAGGACGGGCTCCCGGTCGACGACGCCGCGCTCGCCGCGCTGCTGGAGCCCTGCCCGCTCACCCTCGTCTCCCTCGACGGGCTGGTCGACGCCGGCGTCCCGGCGCCGGAGGGCAGCGAGACCGGCACCGACCCGGGCAGCCGCGAGGCGGCGCTGACCGCCATCGACACGCAGGTCGCGCAGCTGCGCGCCGCCGTCGCCGCGCTGCCGGGGGAGACGCTGCTGCTGCTGCAGGGGATCTCCGAGGTCAACGACGGGCGCCCGCAGCTGCACGTGGGCATGGCGTCGGGCCCCGGGTTCACCGACGCCGGCTGGCTGTCCTCGGCCAGCACCGGCCGGGCGCCGTTCACCCAGCTCATCGACGTCGCCCCGACCGCGCTGCGCGCCCTGGGCCTGGAGCAGCCGGCCTCGGTCAACGGTCAGCCGCTCACCGTCGCCGAGGGGCGCCCGGGCACCGCCGAGGCGGTCGCGGAACTCGACCGGGCGAACACCGCGGCGGTCACCCACCACCGCAGCACCGGCACGTTCTTCGTCGGCCTGGTCGTGGTGCAGGCCGCCGTCGTCGTCCTGGGGATGCTCGTGCTCGGCCTGACCCGCGGCGCCCGCGTGCGGCCCTCGCGGGCCCGCTGGCGGCCGGTGCTGCGGCTCGCGGCGCTGGCGGCCGCAGCGCTGCCGGTGGCCACCCATCTCGCCGGGCTGGTGCCCTGGGAGCGCGCCGGGTCCCCGCGGTGGGCGCTGGCCGGGTCCCTGCTGCTGGCCGACGCCGCGGTGGTGGCACTGGCGGTCCTGGGACCGTGGTCACGACGGGCGGGGCGGCGTCGTCGCCTCGGGCCGCCGCTGGCCGTCCTGGCCGTCACCGTGGCCACTCTCGTCGGCGACGTGCTCACCGGCTCCCCGCTCGAGCTGAACGCCCTGCTGGGCTACGACGCGATCGTCGCCGGGCGGTTCACCGGCTACGGCAACCTCAGCTCCGGGCTGCTCTGCTCGGCCGCACTGGTCGGCACCGCCGTGGTCGCCGCCCTCGCCGGCCGGCGGGCGGGCAGCGGCCGGGACGACGGCGGGCGGCGCGCGCGCCGGGTCACCGGCGCCGTCGTGCTGGTCGTCGGGCTGGTCACCGTGGCCGTCGTCGGCGCGCCGGGCCTGGGCCGCGACTTCGGCGGCGTCCTCGCCGTGCTGCCCGGCTTCCTGCTGCTGGCGATGCTGCTCACCGGCGTGCGCGTGACGGTCGTGCGGCTGGCCGCGGTGCTGGCCGCCGGGGTGCTCGCCGTCGGGACGCTGGCGTTCCTCGACTGGCTGCGGCCGGCCGCCGAGCGCAGCCACCTCGGCCGGTTCGTCGAGCAGCTGCTCACCGGCGAGGCGTGGACGGTCGTCAGCCGCAAGGCCTCGGCCAACCTCGGCATCCTGTTCGGCTCGGCGCTGGCCTGGATGCTGCCCGTCGCGCTGGTCGCCGCGATCTGGCTGGTACGGCGGCACCGTCCGCGCGGACCCGGCCTGCTGCGCGACGGCGGCTCGGGACTGCGCCCGGCCGACGCCGCGGTGCTGCGCGCCGGCCTGCTCGCCGCGGCCCTGAGTCTGGCCCTGGGCGCCGCGGTCAACGACTCCGGGGTGGCTCTCCCGGCGACCGCCGCGGCGCTGCTGGTGCCGCTCCTGGTGGACCTGGCGGCCACCGCCCGTCGCGGGCGCACGCAGGTCCCCGACGGAGTGCCGGAGGAGGGGGACGACCGTGTTACGGTCGGTTCCCGTGGGTCGACCTGGAACACCTGACCAGTCCGCATCGCGTCGCCTCCTCCACAACTCCCAGCCGACGAAGTTCGTCTTCGTCACCGGCGGGGTCGTGTCCTCCCTCGGCAAGGGCCTGACGGCGAGCTCGCTCGGCGCGCTGCTGTCCGCCCGCGGGCTGCGGGTCACGATGCAGAAGCTGGACCCCTACCTGAACGTCGACCCGGGGACGATGAACCCGTTCCAGCACGGCGAGGTGTTCGTGACCGAGGACGGCGCCGAGACCGACCTCGACGTCGGTCACTACGAGCGCTTCCTCGACACCGACCTCGGCGCCCGCTCGAACGTCACCACCGGGCAGGTGTACTCCGACGTCATCGCCAAGGAGCGGCGCGGGGAGTACCTGGGTGACACCGTGCAGGTCATCCCGCACATCACCAACGAGATCAAGTCGCGGATCATGGCCGCGGCCGAGACGGGTGCCAGCGACGACGACGGCATGGACGACGGCCTGGCCGACGGCGTGGACGTCGTCATCACCGAGATCGGCGGCACCGTCGGCGACATCGAGTCGCTGCCCTTCCTCGAGGCCGCCCGGCAGGTGCGCCACGAGATCGGCCGCGACAACTGCTTCTTCCTGCACATCTCGCTGGTGCCCTACATCGCGCCCTCGGGGGAGCTGAAGACCAAGCCGACGCAGCACTCGGTGGCCGCGCTGCGCAACATCGGCATCCAGCCCGACGCGCTGGTGTGCCGCGCCGACCGCGAGATCGCCACCGGCCTCAAGCGCAAGATCAGCCTGATGTGCGACGTCGACGCCGAGGGCGTCATCTCCTGCCCCGACGCGCCGTCGATCTACGACATCCCCAAGGTGCTGCACCGCGAGGGCCTCGACGCCTACGTCGTCCGCCGGCTGGGCCTGCCCTTCCGCGACGTCGACTGGACGGTGTGGGGCGACCTGCTCGAGCGGGTGCACCGGCCCAAGCAGACGGTGACGATCGCGCTGGTCGGCAAGTACGTCGACCTGCCCGACGCCTACCTGTCGGTCACCGAGGCGCTGCGGGCCGGCGGCTTCGCCCACCGCAGCCGCGTGCAGATCCGCTGGGTGCCCTCCGACGACTGCCAGACCCCCGAGGGGGCGGCCGCGGCGCTCGGCGACGTCGACGGCGTGTGCATCCCCGGCGGGTTCGGCGTGCGCGGCATCGAGGGCAAGCTCGGCGCGATCCGCCACAGCCGCACCAACGGCATCCCGACCCTCGGGCTGTGCCTGGGCCTGCAGTGCATGGTCATCGAGTACGCCCGCGACGTCGCCGGGATCGAGCAGGCCAACTCCGCCGAGTTCGACCCCGACACCCCCGACGCGGTGATCGCCACCATGGCCAGCCAGGTCGACGTCCTCGCCGGCGAGCGCGGCCTCGGCGGCACCATGCGGCTGGGCAGCTACCCGGCGCACCTGCAGAAGGGGTCGCAGGCCGCCGCGGCGTACGGCTCGACCGAGGTCACCGAGCGGCACCGGCACCGCTACGAGGTGGCCAACGCCTACCGGGACCGGCTCACCGAGGCCGGCCTCGTGTTCAGCGGCACCTCGCCCGACGGCCTGCTGGTCGAGTTCGCCGAGCTGCCGCGCGAGGTGCACCCGTTCTTCGTCGGCACCCAGGCCCACCCGGAGCTCAAGAGCCGGCCCACCCGCCCGCACCCGCTGTTCGCCGCGTTCGTCTGCGCCGCCATCGACCGCGCCGAGTCCGCGCGGCTGCCGGTCCCGATGGACGAGGTCGAGAAGGTGGGGATCTGAAGTGACCGAGCCGGCCGCCGAGGGCGACTACCGGGTCCTCGGCACCGAGACGGTCTACGACGGCCGGGTCATCACGCTGGTCAAGGACACCGTGGCGATGCCCGGCGGCGGCGACAGCGTGCGCGAGGTGGTCCGCCACCCGGGCGCCGTCGCGGTCGTGGCGCTGACCGACGACGGCGAGGTCGTGCTGCTGCGGCAGTACCGGCACCCCGTCGGTGGCTACCTGTGGGAGCTGCCCGCGGGCCTGCGCGACGCCGACGGCGAGCCGCCGCTGGAGACCGCCAAGCGGGAGCTGGCCGAGGAGGTGCGCATGGCCGCCGAGCGGTGGTCGCTGCTCACCACCACGTTCAGCACGCCCGGCTTCTGCGACGAGCTGGTGCTGGTCTACCTCGCCGAGGGCCTGTCCGACGTCGACCGGCCCGAGGGCTTCACGGTGGAGCACGAGGAGCTCGACATGACCGTGGAGCTGGTGCCGCTGGCCAGGGCGGTGCAGCGGGTGTTCGACGGGGCGATCCGCAACTCCGCCGCCGTCATCGGCCTGCTCGCCGCCGCGCAGCACCGCGCCGCCGGGACGACCCTGCGCCCCGTCGACGCCACGTAGTCGCCCTCCATCGGTCGAGATCGCGTGATCTCGACCGGCGGCCCGGCGTGTCGGGTACGAGATCACGTGATCTCGACGGGGACTGCGGTCAGCCGATGACGACGGCGGGGGACCAGCCGACCTGCTCGTACTCCGTCACCTGGCGCTCGGCGTCGAGGACGAGCTCCTCCAGCCAGAACACGTAGGCCACGCCGCTGGTGAGCCCGCCGATGCCCGCGGTCACCTCGCCACAGCCCTCGCGCTGGCCGACGGTCACCTGCGGCGGCGCCGGCTGCACGCCGGACACCAGCTGCTGGCTGACCGCGGTCACCCGATAGCCCTGGACGGCGTCGCGGCCGTCGGCCTGCCAGCTCACCGTCGCCGACCCGGGCCCGGGCACGACCCCCGGCGGGACCTGCCGGAGGCTGCCGTACCCGCCGCACTGCGCGGGCGGGGGCGTGGTCTGCAGCGGCACGCCGTACGGGACCATCGGCGTCGGGAGCTCGACCTCCAGCCGGCGCGGGACGGGCAGCGCCAGCACGGGGGTGTCGACGACCGGGTCGGGGACGGCGGTGACCGGCCGCGGGGCGTGGACCACCCGGCCCGGCGCGGGGCCGTCGGCGGTGCCGGCGTTGCGGAACGGCGCCCAGGAGGCGGTCACCTGCGCGGCGAGGTCCGTGGCCGGTGCCGACAGCGCCACCAGGCCGACCGCCGCCACGGCGGCCACGCGCGTGGCGACCCCGCCGGCCGAGGGACCGCGTCGGCCCCGCCGCCGCGGCCGCGTGCGTCCCGTCCGTCCCACGCCCACCTCCCGGATCACCCGGGGACATCGGCACCGGAGGGCGCGTACTCAACCCGAGCGCGGCGGCGTGCTCGCCCCGGACCCCGCGGCGTCGGGCGCGGGCAGCCGCAGCCCCAGCCGGCCGGCCTCCAGCGCGGCCAGCGCCCGCACCGCGGCCGGGTCGCCGGCCCGCCACGCCGCGCCGGTCCCGGCCGGCAGCGCGGCGAGCCGGGGGAGCGGGGCGGTGGCGACGGCGCGCGCGGCCAGCAGCTCCAGGTCGGGCTCCGCGCGCCCGGCGAGCCGGGACACCGCGCCCGCCTCGCGCACCCACCCCACCCGCCAGGGCAGCCACCGCGCGAGCAGCCAGCCCACCGGCAGCACCACCAGGACGACGGCGAGCACCGTGGCCAGCGTGCCGACGGCGTCCTGCGCGGACTGCCCGGCTCCGCTCACCGACCCAGCGGCGGTCCCCAGCGCGTCGAACGGCGCGGACAGCTCGTCGCCGACCACCGGCACGTCCTGCGCCGCCGACGCCGCCGAGCCCATGCTGTCGGCCACCGACGAGCCCAGGTCCTCCACCGCCTGCCCCGGCTCGGCCAGCACGAGCACCGCGCCGTGCACCACTCGCGCCACGACCACCCACAGCACCGCCCACGCCAGCAGGCCGACGTCGGCGAGCACCTGACCCAGACGGTGATCGGGCCGGGAGGCGTACAGGCGCATCGCGGGGTTCCTCCTCCTGGGGGACGACCCGGCCATCGTCGGCGCTGCGGCCGGTCGCGGCAGCCCGGGCGGTCGTTAGGGTCGCCGGGTGTGGGCTCCCTCACCCGGGAGCGACGGGACAGGTGCGGGCCGACGACCTCGGCCCGGCCGGGATGAGGAGTGGTCATGCAGGTCGGTGTGCCGCGCGAGGTCAAGAACAGGGAGTACCGGGTGGCGCTGACCCCGGCCGGGGTCACCGAGCTGACCCGGGCGGGGCACACGGTGCTCGTCGAGCGGGGCGCGGGGGAGGGCAGCTCCATCCCCGACGCCGACTACACCGCCGCCGGCGCGCGGATCGTGGCGGGCGCCGACGACGTCTGGGCCGACGCCGACCTGCTGCTCAAGGTCAAGGAGCCGGTCGAGGAGGAGTACGGCCGGCTGCGCGCCGGGCAGACGCTGTTCACCTACCTGCACCTGGCCGCCTCGCGGGCCTGCACCGAGGCGCTGGTCGCCTCCGGCACCACCGCGATCGCCTACGAGACCGTGCAGACGGCGAACGGCGCGCTGCCGCTGCTGGCGCCGATGAGCGAGGTCGCCGGGCGGATGGCGCCCCAGGTCGGGGCGCACAGCCTCGAGCGCGCGCACGGCGGCCGCGGCGTGCTCCTCGGCGGGGCACCGGGCGTCTACGCGGCCAAGGTCGTCGTCATCGGGGCCGGGGTCTCGGGCATGAACGCCGCCACCATCGCGCTGGGGATGCAGGCCGAGGTCGTCGTCCTCGACCGCGACGTCGACAAGCTGCGCGCCGCCGACAACGTCTACCGCGGGCACCTGCAGACGGTGGCCTCCAACGCCTACGAGCTCGAGCGGGCCGTCCTCGACGCCGACCTGGTGATCGGCGCGGTGCTGGTGCCCGGCGCCAAGGCGCCCACGCTGGTCAGCAACGAGCTGGTGTCGCGGATGAAGCCGGGCTCGGTCCTCGTGGACATCGCCGTCGACCAGGGCGGGTGCTTCGAGGACAGCCGGCCCACGACACACGACGAGCCGACCTTCCGCGTGCACGAGTCGGTGTTCTACTGCGTGGCGAACATGCCCGGTGCGGTCCCGAACACCTCCACGCACGCGCTGACCAACGTGACGCTGCCCTACGTCATGGCCCTGGCCGAGAAGGGGACGCGGGCCGCGGTCGCCGCCGACCCGGCGCTGGCGCACGGCGTCAACGTCGTCGCCGGTCAGGTGGTGCTGCCGGAGGTGGCCGAGGCGCACGGCATGGCCGCCGTCGGCCTGGAGAAGGTGGAGGGAGACCTGCCCTGACCGCGATCCTGCCCGCGGGCACCACCGCCGGTCCCGACGTCGAGCGGGTGGTGGGCGGCTACCTCGACCACCTCGCCGTCGAGCGCGGCCTGGCCGCCAACACCATCACCTCCTACCGGCGCGACCTGCGCCGCTACACCCGCTTCCTCGCCGACGCCGGCGTCCGCGGGCTGGGCGAGGTCGCCGAGAGCGACGTCTCCGGGTTCCTCGCCGCGCTCCGGCAGGGCGACGACGAGCACCCGCCGCTGTCGGCGACGTCGGCGGCGCGCGCCGTGGTCGCCGTCCGCGGGCTGCACCGGTTCGCGCTGCTCGACGGCCTGGTCCCCGGCGACGTCGCCGCCGAGGTCCGCCCGCCCGCGCCGGCCCGGCGGCTGCCCAAGGCGATCCCGGTGGAGGCCGTCGTCGCGCTGATCGAGGCCGCGGGCTCGCTCGGGGGTCCCCGCGGGCTGCGCGACCGGGCGCTGCTCGAGGTGCTGTACGGCACCGGCGCGCGGATCTCCGAGGCCGTCGGCCTCGCCGTCGACGACCTCGACCGCGGGCAGGCCGTGGTGCGGCTGGCCGGCAAGGGCGGCAAGGAGCGGATCGTCCCGGTGGGCAGCTACGCCCTGCGCGCCGTCGAGGACTACCTGGTGCGCGCCCGTCCGGCGCTGGCCGCGGCGGGGACGCGGGCGGGGAGGGGCGGCGGCCGCGGCGGGGGGCTGTTCCTCAACGCCCGCGGCGGCCCGCTGTCGCGGCAGAGCGCCTGGGCGATCCTGCAGACGGCGGCCGAGCGCGCGGGCGGGGCCGCCGGCCTGTCGGTCGACCACGTCTCCCCGCACACGCTGCGGCACTCCTTCGCCACCCACCTGCTCGACGGCGGCGCGGACGTCCGCGTGGTGCAGGAGCTGCTCGGCCACGCGTCGGTGACGACCACGCAGGTCTACACGCTGGTGACGGTCGACAAGCTGCGCGAGGTGTACGCCAGCAGCCATCCGCGGGCACTGTCCTGACGAGCCGGCGGCGTTCCGTTCGGCAGATCCTGCCCATGGGCTCCGCCCGTTAGAGCCGCGTCCACGGCAACATCCGCCAGCACCGGCGTGTCCGGTGGATCGCCGCCGGTCATCTCCCTACGTTCGGGAGGACCCGAGCGGACCGGGCCGGCCGACCGCGGCCGGCACCGCCGGGGAGCACGGAGGAGTGGCGACTCATGGCGATCCGAGGGGACGGAGCCGGTCAGGCTCTCGCACTCCCGGCCAGCGGCGGGGAGATGGGGGCGGCCGCCTCGCGGCCGGACCCGGCTCGCGCGCGGCAGCGCAAGCTGCCGGAGCCGCCGCCGCTGACCGAGCACGGCCCGGCGCGCGTCATCGCGATGTGCAACCAGAAGGGCGGCGTCGGCAAGACGACGTCGACGATCAACCTGGGTGCCGCGCTGGTCGAGTACGGCCGCCGCGTGCTGCTGGTCGACCTCGACCCGCAGGGCGCGCTGTCGGTCGGCCTGGGCGTGCCCGCCCAGCAGCTGGAGCGCACCGTCTACAACGCCCTGATGGAGCGCCACACCACGCTGGCCGACGTCCGCGTGGCCACCGACGTCCCGGGCCTGGACCTGGTGCCGAGCAACATCGACCTGTCGGCCGCCGAGGTGCAGCTGGTCAGCGAGGTCGCCCGCGAGCAGACCCTGCTGCGCGCGCTGGACTCCGTGCGCGACGAGTACGACTACGTCCTGATCGACTGCCAGCCCTCGCTCGGCCTGCTCACGGTCAACGCCCTGACCGCGGCGCACGGCGTGGTCATCCCGCTGGAGTGCGAGTTCTTCTCGCTGCGCGGGGTGGCGCTGCTGGTCGACACCATCGACAAGGTCAAGGAGCGGCTCAACCCCGAGCTGGAGATCTCCGGGATCCTCGCGACGATGTACGACACCCGGACCGTGCACTGCCGGGAGGTGTTCAGCCGCGTGGTCGAGGCCTTCGGCGACACCGTGTTCCAGACGGTCATCCAGCGCACCGTGCGCTTCCCGGAGACCACCGTCGCCGGCCAGCCCATCACCACCTGGGCGCCGACCTCCTCGGGTGCGGCCGCCTACCGCGACCTGGCCAAGGAGGTCATCGCCCTGTGACCCGGCGTCCCGTGCTCCCGGGTGCCGCCGAGCTGTTCCGGCGCACCGACACCCCGCAGGCGGAGGTGACCGAGCTGCCGAGCCTGGCCTCGGCGGTGAGCTCCCCGGCGCTGCGCGGCGGCCGCCGCTCGGCCGAGGCCGCACCGGCCCCGGCCGGCGACGCGCCCGCACCGCTCACCCTCGTGCCCGGCGGCGCCCCGGCCGACCCGCTGGCCGCCTACCGCGGCCCGGCCCCGGCTCCGGCTCCGGTGCCCGCCGCGCCCGGCGCCCGGACCCGCGGCAAGGCCGCCCGCGCGGCCGGCGACAGCCGCACCCGGCACGACGAGAAGATCACCGTCTACATCTCCGCCGAGGACCTGCTGGCGCTGGAGAGCGCCCGGCTGTCGCTGCGCGCCCAGCACGGCGTGGCCGCCGACCGCGGCCGCATCGTCCGGGAGGCGATCTCGGTGCTGCTGGCCGACCTGGCCGAGCAGGGCGAGGACTCGGTCCTGGTCCGGCGGCTCCGCGGCTGACTGTCGGTGGCACCGCCTACCCTTGCGTTCCGTGAGTGCGAGCACGCAGGCGGTGGCGGAGCGCGGGGCTGACCCGGCGCGCTTCACCGTCCGGCTCACCAACTTCGAGGGCCCGTTCGACCTGCTGCTGCAGCTGATCAGCCGGCACCAGCTCGACGTCACCGAGATCGCCCTGTCGGTCGTCACCGACGAGTTCATCGCCCACCTGCGGGCGCTCGGCGACGAGCTCGACCTCGACCAGGCCAGCGAGTTCCTCGTCGTCGCCTCGACGCTGCTCGACCTCAAGGCCGCCCGGCTGCTGCCGGCCGCCGAGATCGACGACGAGGACGACCTCGAGCTGCTCGAGGCCCGCGACCTGCTCTTCGCCCGGCTCCTGCAGTACCGCGCCTACAAGCAGGCCGCCGCCTTCCTGCGCGAGCGCGAGACGGTCGCCGCCGGGCGCTGGGCCCGCGAGGCGCCGCTCGAGCCGCGCTTCGCCGAGCTGCTGCCCGAGGTGCTCCTCGGCATCACCCCCGAGCAGTTCGCCGCGCTGGCCGCGAAGGCGCTCACGCCGAGGGAGCCGCCGACCGTCGGCGTCGCGCACCTGCACGCACCGCCGGTGAGCGTCGCCGAGCAGCTGCTCGCCGTCCGCACCGCCCTAGCCGGCGCCGGGACGCTGACCTTCCGGTCCCTGACCGGTGACTGCACGACGACGATGGAGGTCGTCGCGCGCTTCCTCGCGCTGCTCGAGCTCTACCGCCAGCAGCGGGTCACCTTCACCCAGCCCACCCCGCTCGGGGAGCTGTCCGTCCGCTGGACCGGCCCCGCCACCGCGGAGCCCGCCGACGACGGTGCGGCCGACGACGGCGCCACCCGGGACCTGCCGTGACGGGGCCCGAGGAGCGCGCGCCGATCTCGTGGGAGGCGCTGGCCGCCGAACTCGAGGCCACCCGGGAGGAGGAGGCCGGCCGCCCGGACGCCGCCGACCCCGCGGTGTGGGACGCCGTCGCCGCCGAGCTGGCCGCCCGGGTCGCCGAGCGCCCGGTGCCGGACGCCGGCGACGTCCCCCCGGTCCCCGGCCGGCCGCTGCCGCTGCCCGGGCTCGAGCTGCCGGAGCCGGAGCCGCAGCCGGAGCCCGAGCCGGCGGTCGAGCTCGATCCGGCCGGGCTGCGCGGCGGGCTGGAGGCGCTGCTGTTCGTCGCCGACGGCCCGGTCGACGAGGTCACGCTGGCCGCCGCCCTGCGCTGTCCGGTCGCCCGGGTGCGGGCCGCGCTGACCGACCTGGCCGCCGACCACGACGCCCGCCGGTCGGGCATCACGCTGCGCCGGGTGGGGGAGGGCTGGCGGTTCTACACCCGCGAGGAGTTCGCGCCCGTCGTCGAGCGGCACCTCGCCGAGGGCCAGCGCAGCCGGCTCACCCAGGCGGCGCTGGAGACCCTCGCCGTCATCGCCTACCGGCAGCCGGTGACCCGCGCGCGGGTGTCGGCGATCCGCGGGGTCGGCGTCGACGGCGTCATGCGCACGCTGCTGACCCGCGGGCTGGTCGTCGAGGTCGGCACCGACCCCGACAGCGGCGGCGGCCTCTACGGGACGACGCCGCTGTTCCTCGAGCGGCTCGGGCTCACCGGTCTCGACGAGCTGCCGCCGCTGGCGCCGCTGCTGCCCGACCCGGTCGCGCTCGCCCGCGAGGAGGCCGCCGGCCCCTCGGACGGGTGAGCGCGGGTGTCCGCCACCGCCGCGCGGATACGTTGCGGAGCATGACCCCCCGCACGCTCGCCGCCCCGCTCGTCGTCTCCGCGCTGCTGCTGGCCGGCTGCTCGTCGGAGGACGACCGGCGCCAGGAGGCCTTCTGCGAGCAGGTGCCCGACCTGCTGCGGGACATCACCGGCGAGGTCGACGCCGTCTACTCCGACCCGCAGTCGGCGCCGCAGGTGCTCGACGACGCGGTCGGCCGGCTCGAGGCCGTGGACCCGCCCGAGGGCGTGGCCGACCAGTGGGGCGACCTGGTGACCTCCTGGCGCGGGCTGGCCGACCTCCTCGGCCAGGCCGACCTGACCGACCCCTCGGCGAACGCCGACCTCGCTCCGCGGCTGCAGGAACTGCAGGACGACCTGGTCTCCTCGGGCGAGGCCGTGGACGAGTACGGCAAGGCCACCTGCTGACCGCCGTCCCGCGCCGGCCGGTGCCCGCCGCCGGGGTGGGAGACTGGAGCGGATGGACACCGCACCGCATCCCGACGGACTCCCCGACCCCGACGAGTCGTCCGGCCGCCCCGGCGGGGAGGGCTGGTCGGAGGACATGGAGCTCGCGCCGGTCCACCCCGGCGACCGCGAGCCGGCTCCCGCGTCCGACGACCGGCAGGGGGAGCGGCTGCAGAAGGTGCTCGCCCGCGCCGGCGTCGGCTCCCGCCGCGTCTGCGAGGAGATGATCGACCGCGGCCGGATCAGCGTGAACGGCGCGGTCGTGACCGTGCAGGGCATGCGCGTCGACCCCGCCACCGACAAGATCGCCGTCGACGGCAGCCGGCTCGAGCTGCGCGACGACCGGGTCACCTACGCGCTGAACAAGCCCTCGGGCGTCCTCACCGCGATGAGCGACGACCGCGACCGCCCCACCGTCGGCGACATGGTCGGCGACCTCGCGCCCGGGCTGGTGCACGTGGGCCGCCTCGACCAGGACACCGAGGGCCTGCTGCTGGTCACCAACGACGGCGAGCTGGCGCACCGCCTCGCCCATCCGTCCTACGGGGTGAAGAAGACCTACCTCGCGCAGGTGTCCGGCTCGGTCTCGCGGGACCTGCACCGCCGGCTGCGCGCCGGCATCGAGCTCGACGACGGCCCGGTGAAGGTGGACTCCTTCCGCGTCGTCGACACCCACGCCGGGCAGTCGGTGGTCGAGGTCGTCCTGCACGAGGGCCGCAAGCACATCGTCCGGCGGCTGCTGGCCGAGGTGGGGCTGCCGGTGTCGCGGCTGACCCGCACCGCGGTCGGCCCGGTGTCGCTGCAGCGGATGCGCAGCGGCGCGATCCGCCGGCTCACCCGCCAGGAGGTCGGTGCGCTGGAGGAGCTCGTCGGGCTGTAGCGCGCCGCCCGAGGGGCCGAGCCGCTCAGCCGAGCGGCTCGACCGTGACCGGGGTGGTGAGCACCCGCTCGACGCCGACGACCCGGTCGGGACCGGTGAGGTGCACGGTCGCGCGCAGCCGCAGGTCCTCGCTCGAGGCGCCGACGGCCAGCGCCACCTCGCCGGCCTCCACCACGCGCCGCAGGTCCCGCCCGGTGAAGGACGCCCGGTCGGCGTGCAGCCGGAACGACACCCGCGCCGCGGCGCCGGCGGCGAGCTCCACCCGCGCGAAGCCGACGAGCCGGCGCACCGGCTGGACCACGCTGGCCACCGGGTCGGACAGGTAGAGCTGCACCACCTCGGCGCCGTCGCGGCCGCCGGTGTTGCGCACCGTGCAGGAGACCCTCAGCTCGCCGCCGGTGGGCCACGAGGTGGCGGAGACCTCGAGGCCGGAGTACTCGACGGTCGTGTAGCCCAGGCCGTGGCCGAACGGGAAGGCCGGCGTCGGGTCGGCCGAGCTGATCCCGCCGGCCCGGCCGAGGGTCGGCGCCAGGTAGGTGGCCGGCGAGCCGCCGGGCCCCCGCGGCACCGACACCGGCAGCCGCCCGGAGGGGCCGACCCCGGCCGCTGAGCACGCCCGCGACCGCGCCGGCGCCCTCCTCGCCGGGGAAGAAGGCCTGGACCACCGCGGCCGCCCGGCCGGCGATGTCGCCGAGTGCGTAGGGCCGGCCGGTGAGCAGCACCACGACGACGGGGGTGCCGGCGGCCAGCAGGGCGTCGAGCAGCTCGCCCTGGACGCCGGGCAGCCGCAGGTCCGCGGCGTCGCAGCCCTCGCCGGAGGTGCCGCGGCCGAACAGCCCCGAGCGGTCGCCGACGACGGCCACGCACACGTCGGCCTCGCGGGCCGCGGCCACCGCGGCGTCGATGCCGCTTCGGTCGGTTCCCTGGACCGGGCAGCCGAGGGCGGTGCGCACCTCGGCGCCGGGGAACTCGGCCCGCACGGCGTCGAGCAGCGTGGGCACCCGCAGGCCCAGCGGCACGTCGGGGTGCTGCACGCCGACGTGGTTGGGGAAGGCGTAGCAGCCCATGAGGGACAGGACCTCGTCGGCGCACGGGCCGACGACGGCGATCCGCTGCGGCGCGGCCAGCGGCAGCACGCCGCGCGGGTTGTCCAGCAGCACCACCGAGCGCTCGGCCAGCACGCGGGCCACCTCGCGCAGGTGCGGCGGGTCGAGGTCGAGGGGCTCGCCGTCGCGCAGCGCCTCGGGCTCGGGGTCCCAGCCGGCGTCGAGCAGGCCGAGCTCGCCCTTCTGCCGCAGCACCCGCTCCAGCGCGCGGTCGACCAGCGCCTCCGGGACCTCTCCGCTGCGCACCCGCTCCAGCAGCGGCGTGCCGTAGCAGCGGACCGTGGGCAGCTCGACGTCGACCCCGGCGGCCAGCGCCAGCGCGGCGGCCTCGCCCGGCGAGGCGGCCACGTGCTGGGTGGTCTCGAGGAACGAGACGCCGAAGTAGTCGGCGACCACCACGCCGTCGAAGCCGAGGGTGTCGCGCAGCAGCCCGGTGAGCAGCGCCGGGTCGGCGGCCGGCGCGACCCCGTCGACGGCGGCGTAGGAGTGCATGACCGAGCGGGCGCCGCCCTCGCGCAGCGCCGCCTCGAACGGGGGCAGCAGCAGGTCGGCGAGCTCGCGCGGGCCCATCCGCACCGGGGCGTGGTTGCGCCCGGCCCCGGAGGCGGAGTAGCCGGCGAAGTGCTTGAGGGTGGCGACGACGCCGGTGTCCTCCAGGCCGCGGACGTAGGCGCTGCCGAGGGTGGCCACCAGGTGCGGGTCCTCGCCGATGGTCTCCTCGGTGCGGCCCCAGCGGGCGTCGACGGCGACGTCGAGGACCGGGGCCAGGCCCTGGTGCACGCCGATCCGGCGCAGAAGCCGGCCGATGCCCGCGGCCATCTCCTGCACGGTCGCCGGGTCGAAGGAGGCGCCCCACGCCAGCGGGGTCGGGAACACCGTCGCCTGCCAGGCGGCCAGCCCGGTCAGGCACTCCTCGTGCGCGATCGCCGGGATGCCCAGGCGCGAGCCCGCCACGATGCCGCGCTGGGTGGCCGCCAGGACCCGGGCGCCGGTGAGCGGCTCCACCGGCGCGGTGCCGAAGACGCGGGTCAGGTGGCCCAGGCCGGGGCGGGTCAGCACCTCCCACGGGGGCAGCGGCTCGGCGAACTCGTGCTGGTGGGGTGCGACGTCCTCGCCGTCGCCGATCGTCGTCCAGACGCCGTAGAGCTGCGCGACCTTCTCCTCGAGGGTCATCTCGGCCACGAGCTCGGCCACCCGCCCGGCCAGCGGCCGGGAGGGGTCCCGCCAGGTGCCCGCCCCCGCGTCGGCGGCGGGGCGGCCGGCGGGGTCGTCTACGGGGCGGTGGGCGAGCAGGGGCTGGTCGGTCACGGTGCGCTCCAGAGGTGCTGGCGGAGGACCGGCGGCGCAGGGCGCGCGCCCGCCGGCGATGCGGGGGAGGGAGGGTCAGGGACGGCGGGCCGTGGACGCGCGCGGCACCAGCGAGGTGGCCAGCTCGACCCGCTGGCTGGCCAGCTCGCGGCCGCTGACCAGGTCGAGCAGCATGCGCCCGGCCATCCGGCCCATGTCGGCCAGCGGCTGGCGCACGGTGGTCAGGGGCGGGGAGGACCAGCGGGCCATGGGGAGGTCGTCGAAGCCGACGACGGACAGGTCGCCGGGCACCGACAGCCCCGCCTGGCGGGCGGCCTCCAGCACGCCGAAGGCCTGCTCGTCGCTGCCGGCGAAGACCGCCGTCGGCCGGTCGGGCAGCTCCAGCAGCTCCCGGGCGCGCTCGTAGCCGCCGTCGTGGTGGAAGTTTCCGTGGCGCACCAGCGCCGGGTCGGCCGGGATGCCGGCGCGGTCGAGCGCGGCGCGGTAGCCGTCGATGCGGGCCCGGCTGCACAGGTAGTCCTCGGGGCCGCCGACGACCGCGATCCGCCGGTGGCCCAGCTCGACGAGGTGCTCGGTGGCGGACATGCCGCCGGACCAGTTGGTGGCGCCGACGCTGGGCACGTCGGGGCCGGGCATGTCGACCGGGTCGATGACGACGACCGGCAGGTCCGAGCGGCCCAGCCGGCGCGGTGACCGTGCCGGCGGCCTACACCGTGGCCCGCAACTCCGGGCGCGCGGTGCAGCGGATCTTCTCGCTGATGCTGATCGGGCTGGCCATCCCCGCGCAGGCGACGATCATCCCGGTCTACCTGCTCATCACCCAGATGCGCCTGTACGACACCCTGCTCGCGATCATCCTGCCGACGGCGGCCTTCGCCCTGCCGGTGGCGCTGCTGGTGATGACCAACGGCCTGCGCGACATCCCGAACGAGCTGTACGAGGCGCAGACGCTCGACGGTGCCGGACCGTTCGGGGTGCTGCGCCACCTGGTGCTGCCGCTGGCCAGGCCGGCGATCACGACGGTGGCGGTGTTCACCGCGCTGAACGCCTGGAACGGCTTCCTCTTCCCGCTGGTGCTCACCCAGTCACGGGACACCCGCGTGCTCACCCTCGGGCTGTGGGACTTCCAGGGGCAGTTCGGCACCAACGTGCCGGGTCTGCTGGCGGCCGTCACGCTGTCGGTGGTGCCGATCTTCGTGCTGTACCTGGTCGGCCGGCGCTACCTGCTCAGCGGCCTGACCGCCGGCTTCGGCAAGTAGCCGCCTCAGTGGGCGTCCAGCCACCGGGCGGGGTCGTCGACGACGTCGGCGAGCGCGCGCAGTGCCGCTCCCGTCGCCCCCGCCGCCGGCGCGCCGGGTGCGGCCTCGACGCGGGGCCGGCGCCAGCGGGCCGACAGCACGCGCCGGCCCAGGTGCTCCTCCAGTGCGGGGCGCAGCAGGCCGGCGAGCTCGCCGAGGTGCCCACCGAGGACCACGACCGGCACGTCGAGCACGTTGAGGACGCCGGCCAGCGCGATGCCCAGCGCGCGCGCCGCACCGGCCACCGCCGCGCAGGCGGGGGGGTCGCCGCCGGCCGCGCGCCGGGCCAGTTCGCCGGGGGGAGTGCCGCGCGGCAGCCCTGCGGCGGCCAGCAGGGCGTCGCGCCCGGCGTACTGCTCCAGGCAGCCGGTGGACCCGCAGCGGCAGGCCGGCCCGTCGGGGTCGACGCACACGTGGCCCATCTCGCCGGCCCAACCCGAGCTGCCGCACATGACCCGGCCGTCGAGCACCGTGGCGCCGCCGATCCCGATCTGGCCGGACAGGTAGACGAAGTCGCGGTGCGGGCCGGGTCGGCCGGGCGCGGTCTCGGCCACGGTGCGCGCGGCGAGGTCGGCCTCGTTGCCGGGCACCGGATCCAGTCCGCCGGGCAGCCGCGGCGCGAGCAGGTCGGCCGGGGAGACGTCGGACCAGCCCAGGTTCGGCGCGCGCAGCAGCACCCCGGTGCCGCCGTCGACGATGCCCGGCAGGGCGAGGCCGGCACCGGCCACCCGCGTGCCGTCCGGCAGCCCGCCGAGCAGGTCCGCGGCGAGATCGCCGAGCCGGGCCAGGGTGGCGGCGGGGTCGCTGCCGCGCAGGTCGCCCGGCTCCACGCGCTCGCCCACCACCCGTCCGCGCAGGTCGAGCACCCGGCCGGCGAGCAGGCCGGCGTCGGCCTGCAGGCCCAGGGCGACCACCCGGGAGCCGGGCGCCAGGGGAGTGGCCGGCCGGCCCCGGCGGCCCGACGGCGTCGCCTCGACCTCGTCGAGCAGGCCGCCGGCGACCAGGTCGTCGGCGAGGCGGGCGGCGGTGGCGCGGGTCATCCCGGTGGCCGCCGCGACGTCGGCCCGCGAGGGGAGGGTGTCGGCGGTGCACACCGTCCGGAGCACCAGGGCGAGGTTGGCCGGGCGCGGGGTCGAGGACCGCGCGCGACCCACCTCGAGGCTGGACACCGGCACGGTCACGGGTTGAGGTTAGCTGTGACGTGCATTATGTTCTAGCCTGAAACAAAATTGGTCGGCCCGTCTCCGCACACCCGTTCCCGGGAGGAACCCCATGGCAGCGCAGCCCACCCGCGAGGACCGCTTCTCCTTCGGCCTGTGGACGGTGGGCTGGAACGCCCGCGACCCGTTCGGCGAGGCCACCCGCCCGCCGATCGACCCGGTCGAGAGCGTGCACCGGCTGGCCGAGCTCGGCGCCTACGGCGTCACCTTCCACGACGACGACCTGATCCCGTTCGGCACCGCGAGCGGCGAGCGCGACAAGATCATCGAGCGCTTCACGGGTGCCCTCGAGGAGACCGGCCTGGTGGTGCCGATGGCGACCACCAACCTGTTCACCCACCCGGTGTTCAAGGAGGGCGCGCTCACTGCCAACGACCGCGGCGTCCGCCGGTTCGCGATGCGCAAGGTCATGCGCAACATGGACCTCGCCGCCGAGCTCGGCGCGAAGACCTACGTGCTGTGGGGCGGCCGCGAGGGCGCGGAGGTCGACGGCGCGAAGGACCTCACCGCGGCGCTCGACCGCTTCCGCGAGTCGATCGACACCCTGGCGCAGTACTCCGAGGACCGCGGCTACGGCCTGCGCTTCGCGCTGGAGCCCAAGCCCAACGAGCCGCGCGGCGACATCTTCCTGCCCACCATCGGGCACGCGATCGCCTTCATCTCCACCCTCGAGCACGCCGACCTGGTGGGCGTGAACCCCGAGGTCGGGCACGAGCAGATGGCCGGCCTGAACTACACGCACGGCATCGCCCAGGCGCTGTGGCAGGGCAAGCTCTTCCACATCGACCTCAACGGCCAGCACGGCATCAAGTACGACCAGGACCTCGTCTTCGGCCACGGCGACGTGCTGAGCGCCTTCGCCACGGTCGACCTGCTCGAGCACGGCGGCCCGAACGGCGGCCCGGCCTACGAGGGCCCGCGCCACTTCGACTACAAGCCGCTGCGCACCGAGGACCTCACGGGCGTCTGGGAGTCGGCCGCGGCGAACATGCGCACCTACCTGCTGCTCAAGGAGCGGGCCGCCGCCTTCCGCGCCGACCCGGAGGTGCAGGAGGCCCTCGCCGACGCCGCGGTGCCGGAGCTCGCGCAGCCGACCCTCGGCGACGGCTCCTACGAGGAGCTGCTGGCCGACCGCTCGGCGTTCGAGGACTTCGACGCCGAGGCCGCCGGCGCCCGCCGCGGCGGTCAGGTGCGCCTCTCGCAGCTCGCCGTCGAGCACCTGCTCGGCGCCCGCGGCTGACCGGCGGGACGATCGCGCCGATGACTCTGGTCGCGGGGGTGGACACCTCCACCCAGGCGTGCAAGGTCGTCGTCCGGGACGCGGCGTCCGGGACCCTCGTGCGCGAGGGCCGGGCGCCGCACCCCGACGGCACCGAGGTCGCCCCCGCGGCCTGGGCCGCCGCTCTCGAGCAGGCAGTGGCCCAGGCGGGGGGCCTGGACGACGTCGCGGCGGTCGCCGTGGGCGGCCAGCAGCACGGCATGGTCTGCCTCGCCGAGGACGGCGAGGTCGTCCGCGACGCGCTGCTGTGGAACGACACCCGCTCGGCCGGTGCGGCCGCGGACCTGACCCGCGAGCTCGGTGACGGGCCGGCGGGGCGCCAGGCGTGGGCCGACGCCGTCGGCCTGGTCCCGGTGGCCTCGTTCACCGTCACCAAGCTGCGCTGGCTGGCCGAGCACGAGCCGGACAACGCCGCCCGGACGGCCGCCGTCTGCCTGCCGCACGACTGGCTGACGTGGGTGCTGGCGGGGCGTCCGGGCCTGGACGCGCTGGTCACCGACCGCGGGGACGCCAGCGGCACCGGCTACTGGTCGGCCGCGACGGGGGAGTACCGCACCGACCTCCTGGAGCGGGCGTTCGGCGCCACGCCGCACCTGCCCCGGGTGCTCGGCCCGGCCGAGGCGGCGGGCACGTCCGCGGCCGGCGCGGTGCTCGGCCCGGGCACCGGCGACAACGCCGCGGCCGCACTCGGCCTGGCCGCCGAGCCCGGCGACGTCGTCCTGTCGGTCGGCACCTCCGGCGTCGTCTCGATCGTCTCGGAGACCCCGGCCGCCGACCCCAGCGGCGCGGTGGCCGGGTTCGCCGACGCCACCGGGCGGTTCCTGCCGCTGGTCGCCACCCTGAACGCCGCCCGCGTCCTCGACGCCACCGCGCGGCTGCTCGGCGTCGACCACGAGGAGCTGTCGCGGCTGGCGCTCTCGGCCCCGGCCGGCGCCGGCGGGCTGGTGCTCGTCCCCTACCTGGAGGGCGAGCGGACGCCGGACCGGCCGACGTCGACAGGCGCCGTCCACGGCCTGACACTGGCCACCTCGACCCCGGCGCACCTGGCCCGCGCCGCCGTCGAGGGGCTGCTGTGCGGCCTGGCCGACGGTCTCGACGCCGTCCGCGCCACGGGCGCCGAGGTGCGCCGGGTGCTGCTGGTCGGTGGCGGTGCGCGGTCGGAGGCGGTCCGCCGGATCGCCCCCGCCGTCCTCGGCGTGCCGGTGCTCGCTCCGCCGCCGGGGGAGTACGTCGCCGACGGCGCCGCCCGCCAGGCCGCCTGGGTGCTGTCCGGCGCGGCCGAGGCACCCGAGTGGCCGCGGCCTGGTACGGAGGTCCACGAGGCCGACCCGACCCCCGTCGTCCGCGAGCGCTACGCCGAGGTCCGCGACCTCACCGCCCACCGCGCCTGACCAGCCCCGCAGCACCCGCCCGTCACCCGGACCACCCGGCACCGTCGCCGAACCCGCGAGGAGCACCCCATGGCCACCGTCACCTACGAGTCCGCCACCCGCGTCTACCCCGGAGCCGACCGCCCGGCCGTCGACGCGCTGGACCTGGAGGTCGCCGACGGCGAGTTCCTCGTCCTCGTCGGCCCGTCCGGCTGCGGGAAGTCCACGTCGCTGCGGATGCTCGCGGGGCTCGAGGACGTCGACGGCGGCCGGATCCTCATCGGCGAGCGCGACGTGACCGACCTGCCGGCGAAGTCGCGCGACATCGCGATGGTGTTCCAGAACTACGCGCTGTACCCGCACATGACCGTGGCCGACAACATGGGCTTCGCGCTCAAGATGGCCAAGGTCGGCAAGGCCGAGATCGGCGAGCGGGTGCGCGAGGCCGCCCGGCTGCTCGACCTCGAGCAGTACCTCGACCGCAAGCCGCGGGCGCTGTCGGGCGGCCAGCGGCAGCGGGTGGCGATGGGCCGGGCGATCGTGCGCAAGCCGCAGGTCTTCCTCATGGACGAGCCGCTGTCCAACCTCGACGCCAAGCTGCGGGTGCAGACCCGCACCCAGATCGCCCAGCTGCAGCGGCGGCTGGGGATCACCACCGTCTACGTCACCCACGACCAGACCGAGGCCATGACGATGGGCGACCGGGTCGCGGTGCTCAAGGACGGCCTGCTCATGCAGGCCGGCCGTCCCCGGGAGCTCTACGACCGGCCGCGCAACGTCTTCGTCGCGGGCTTCATCGGCTCGCCGGCGATGAACCTCGTGGAACTGCCGGTGGCCGACGGCGGGGTCCGGTTCGGCGACACCGTGCACCCGGTGGAGCGCGAGGTGCTCGGCCGCGCCGGCTCCGACCGGGTGGTGCTCGGCGTGCGGCCCGAGGACCTCGAGGTCGCCGGGCAGGGGCTGCCCGTGGAGGTCGACGTCGTCGAGGAGCTCGGCGCCGACGCCTACGTGTACGGCCACGCCGACCTCGACGGGCAGCGGCACACCGTGACCGTCCGGGTCGACGGCCGCCGCCCGCCGCTCAAGGGCGACCTGCTGCACGTCGCGCCGCGCACCGGCCAGGTGCACCTGTTCTCCAGCCTCGACGGCGAGCGGCTCGGGTGAGTCTCCCGCCCACCGGCGAGCAGCACGTCCTCCGCTCCGGGGACGCCGAGGCCGTCGTCGTCGAGGTCGGTGGCGGGCTGCGCACCTACCGCGCCGGCGGGCGCGACGTCGTCGACGGGTTCGACGCCGGCGAGATGGCCCCGGACGTGCGCGGCAACGTGCTCGCGCCCTGGCCCAACCGGCTGCGTGACGGCGAGTGGTCCTGGAACGGCACCGCGCTGCGCACCCCGGTGACCGAGCCGGAGCGGGGGACGGCGATCCACGGCCTGGTGCGGCACGTGGCGTGGCGGCTGCTGGCCCGGTCCGACGACGCCGTGGTGCTCGAGCACCTGCTGCACCCGCAGCCGGGCTATCCCTTCTCCCTGCGCCTGCGGGTGGGGTACGAGCTGTCGGCGGACGGGCTGCGGGTGACGACCACCGCCACCAACGAGGGCGACGCCGACCTGCCCTACGGCGAGGGCCACCACCCCTACCTCGCCGCCGGGCCGGGCCTGCGGGTCGACGACTGCACCCTCACCCTCCCCGCGGCCACCCGCGTGCTGACCGACGACCGGCTGCTGCCGGTGGGGAGCGAGCCGGTCGAGGGGACCCCGTTCGACCTGCGCGGCGGACGGCCCGTCGGCGACCTCGTCGTCGACGACTGCTTCACCGACCTCGCCCGGGACGCCGACGGCACCGCCGAGGTGCGCCTCGTCCGCCCCGACGGCAGCGGCGCCGCCGTCTGGATGGACTCCTCCTACGGGTACCTGCAGGTGTTCACCGGCGACGTCGTCGAGCCGCCGTCGCGCCGCCGTCTGGGGCTGGCCGTCGAGCCGATGACCTGCCCGCCGGACGCCTTCCGCTCCGGGGAGGCGGTCGTGCGGCTGGAGCCGGGGGAGTCCCGCACCGGCACCTGGGGCATCCGCCCCCTCTGACCCGCTCACCCGGTCGTCCGGATCCCATCTTGCCTGCCGGACCGTTATCCCCAACTCAACTGCCGTTCTCCCAGCAGGGCGAAGCCTTCGTAGCGCTAAAGGCGCACCGGACGAAGCGGAAGAGGGGCCTCGTAGCGCTGAAGGCGCACCGGACGAGGGCGGAGGAGGGGCCTCGTAGCGCTGAAGGCGCACCGGACGAGGGCGGAGGAGGGGCCTCGTAGCGCTGAAGGCGCACCGGACGAGGGCGGAGGAGGGGCCTTCGTAGTGCACATGGCGCACGGGGGAGGGGCGGTGGCGCGGGGTACCTAGACTCGACCGGGCACCCCGTTTCCGGGAGCCGGGACCGATCGAGGAGGGTGCACGTGGCCGTACGGGCCATCCGCGGCGCGACACAGGTGGACGCCGACGACCGCGACGAGGTCCTCGAGGCCACCCGCGAACTCGTGAGCACCGTGGTGGAGCGCAACGGCCTCGACCACGACGACATCATCAGCATCCTGTTCACCGCCACCCCGGACCTGGTCTCGGAGTTCCCGGCGCTGGCCGCCCGCGAGCTCGGGATGGGCGACGTGCCGTTGATGTGCGCCACCGAGATCGGCGTCCCGCACGCGCTGCCGCGGGTGCTGCGGCTGATGGCGCACGTGGAGACCGATCGGCCGCGGACGGAGATCCAGCACGTGTACCTGCGGGGTGCCGTGGCGCTGCGACGGGACATCGCGCAGTGAGCGAGCGCCAGCGAGCGGAGACCACTACGCGGGGTGATCGCGCAGTGAGCGAGCGCCAGCGAGCGGAGACCACTGTGCGGGGTGATCGCGCAGTGAGCGAGCGCCAGCGGGCGGAGACCACTGTGCGGGGTGATCGCGCAGTGAGCGGGTTCAGGGGTCAGGTGACCCTCGACGGGCCGTCGGGGACGGGCAAGTCCAGCGTGGCGCGGGCGGTCGCCGCCCGGCTCGGGGCGGCCTACCTCGACACCGGGGCCATGTACCGCGCGGCCACGGTGGCCGTCATCGACGCCGGCGTGGACCCCGAGGACGCCGACGCGGTGGCCCGCGTGGTCGCCGGCGCCCGCATCGAGGTGGGGACGACGGCCGGCGTCGAGCAGGTGGAGGTCGACGGCGCCGACGTCGCCGAGCGGATCCGCGGCGCCGAGGTGACCCGCAACGTGTCGGCGGTGTCGGCGGTGCCCGCGGTGCGCCGTCAGCTGGTCGACCAGCAGCGCGCGCTGGTGGCCTCGGCCGACGCCGTCGTCGTCGAGGGGCGCGACATCGGCACCGTCGTGCTGCCCGACGCGACGCTGAAGGTCTACCTGACCGCCGCCCCGGAGGTCCGGGCGCAGCGGCGGGCGGGGCAGCTCGGGATCGGCGACCCGGCGGAGGTCGCCGCGCTCGCGGCCGACCTGCGCCGCCGGGACGAGTACGACAGCAGCCGCGCGGACAGCCCGCTGCGGCCGGCCGCCGACGCGGTGGTCGTGGACAGCACCGACCTGGACCGGGAGGCCGTCGTCGACCGCGTCGTCGACCTGGCGCTCTCGGCGGTCGGGGCAGGGGAGAGGACATGAGCGAGGAGGGCACGGGAGGTCCGCTGCCGGTGGTGGCGATCGTCGGCCGCCCCAACGTGGGCAAGTCGACGCTGGTGAACCGGATCCTGGGACGGCGCGCCGCGGTGGTGCAGGACATCCCGGGGGTGACCCGCGACCGCATCTCCTACGAGGGGCTGTGGAACGGACGGCGGTTCACCGTCACCGACACCGGCGGGTGGGACCCCAAGGCGGAGGGGCTGGGGGCCTCGATCAGTCGGCAGGCGGAGTTCGCCATGCGCACCGCCGACGTGATCGTCCTCGTCGTCGACAGCACCGTCGGTGCGACCGACACCGACCTGGCCGCCGCGCGCATCCTGCGCCGCAGCGACCGGCCGGTGATCGTCGTCGCCAACAAGGTCGACGACGAGCGCAGCGAGTCCAACGCCGCCGAGCTGTGGTCGCTGGGCCTGGGGGAGCCGCAGCCGGTGAGCGCGCTGCACGGCCGCGGGTCCGGCGACCTGCTCGACCTGGTGCTCGACGCGCTGCCCGAGGCGCCGCGAGGGGAGCCCGAGGAGGGCGGCCCGCGGCGGGTGGCACTGGTGGGCAGGCCCAACGTGGGCAAGTCCAGCCTGCTCAACCGGCTGGCCAAGGAGGAGCGCTCGGTCGTCGACTCCGTGGCCGGCACCACCGTGGACCCGGTCGACTCGCTCATCAGCCTGGGCGGCGAGGAGTGGCGGTTCGTGGACACCGCGGGCCTGCGCCGCAAGGTGAACACCGCCAGCGGCACCGAGTACTACGCCAGCCTGCGCACCGAGGCCGCCATCCAGGCCGCCGAGGTCGCCGTCGTGCTGCTGGCCGCCGACGAGGTGATCAGCGAGCAGGACCAGCGGGTGATCACCCAGGTGATCGAGGCCGGCCGCGCGCTGGTCATCGCCTTCAACAAGTGGGACGCCATCGACGAGGACCGGCACGCCCAGCTGGAGCGGGAGGTCGACCGCGACCTCGCCCGGATCAGGTGGGCGTCGCGGGTCAACATCTCGGCCGTCAGTGGCCGCGGCGTCGGCAGGCTCGCCGACCACCTGCGAGCGGCGATCGCCTCCTGGGAGACCCGGGTGCCGACGGCGGAGCTCAACGCCTACGTGCGTCAGCTGGTGCAGGAGACGCCGCCGCCGGCCCGCGGCGGGCGCGCGCCGAAGATCAAGTACGTGACGCAGGCCGACGTCCGGCCGCCGCGGTTCGTCGTCTTCTCCACCGGCTTCCTCGAGGCCGGCTACCGCCGGTTCCTCGAGCGCAAGCTGCGCGAGCGCTGGGGCTTCACCGGTACGCCGCTGGACATCTCGGTGAAGGTCCGCGAGGGCCGGGGGAACGACAAGCGCGGCTGACCACCGTCGGGGACGGGGGAGCCGGTGCGGTAACCTGCTCCTGCAGCGATCGGGCGGTGTGAGCCGCCCGGCGCTCGGGCTGTAGCGCAGCTTGGTAGCGCACTTGACTGGGGGTCAAGGGGTCGCAGGTTCAAATCCTGTCAGCCCGACAGTGAAATCGCAGGTCAGAGGCGGGTTGGTCCTTCGGACCGACCCGCCTCTCGCGCGGGTACAGCAACCGCACCGCAACCGGAACCGCAACGCGATTCGGACCGCAACGTCACCAGCGGATGGCCTGCCCGAGCTTGTCGGCCGCCTCGCGCTGCTGAGCCGGGGCCACGTGGCTGTAGATGTCGGCGGTGATGGCGAAGGAGCTGTGGCCGAGGTGCTCCTGCACCACCTTCGTGTGCGTGCCCGCGGCGAGCAGGAAGCTCGCCGCCGAGTGACGCAGGGTGTGCAGGTGGACCCCGCGCAGGCCGGCTCGCTCGGCCAGTGCCTCGAACCGACGCAGGACGTTGCGCGGTTCCAGCGGCGTCCCGATCTCTGAGGTGAAGACCAGCCCGCTGGCTTGCCACAGGCTGCCTGCGGCGAGCTGCTCCGCGGCCTGGCGCTTGCGGTGCGCCCGCAACGTCTCGACGGCGGGGCCGGGGAGCGGCACGGTGCGCCGTGACTTCTCGGTTTTCGGCTCGCCCAGCTCGAGACCGGCAGACGTCCGCGACAGCGTCCAGCGCACCCGGACGACGGCTGCTTCGAGGTCGACGTCTCGCCAGTGCAGGGCCAGAGCCTCACCGCGGCGGAGGCCGGTCGCCAGCAGCACGCGGTAGAGAGCCTCCAGGCGGTCACCGCGGACTGCCTCGAGCAGCGCCTCCGCCTGCTGTGCGGAGAGGTAACCCGCGTCTCTGCGCTCGACGGCCGGGCGTTTGACCAGGGCGGCCGGGTTGCGCTGGATCAGCCCGTCCCGGACCGCGACGTCGAGGGCGGCCCGGAGCACGGTGTAGATCGTTCGGACGGATGACGCAGAGAGGCCGGCGCGGCGCTTGGCGAGCACCAGGGCCTCAATGTCGGAGGGGCGAAGCCGGTCGAGGGGCAGGCTGCCCAGCTTCGGCACCAGATGGCTGCGAGCAATGGTCGCGTACAGGTCGATCGTCGCCTGCTTGCGGTCGCTCGCCGGCAGCGCCTTCGTCGTCCAGTCCTCCAGCCAGGCGGCGATCGTGATCGAGGCATCCTTGACGGGGGCGCCGGCCTCGACGCGCTCCCGCAGCTCCCGGAGCCTCGCCCGCACCTCCGCCTGCGTCCTGCCGCTGACCTCCCGTCGCTTCACCTCGCCGACGTCGTCTCGATAGGTCAAAGCCGAGTACCACCGTCCGTTGGCCCGCTTGAAGATCGATCCCTCGCCGTTCCCTCGCTTCGCCATGAGACTCCCTCCCAACGCCGCGGCTGGCGGCCGTCCGGCCGCTCTCGGCCTTCTCCGGATGGTTCGGCGGAGAGTGTTCAGCACCGGTCCGACCACGGCGCTCGTTCTGCACAGGTCAGGACGCATCCCAGGAATCGGGATTAAACAGCCCGCTCTGATTCGCCGACTTGGGCTGGCTGCGTCGACGGTGCTGGGCAGGCGCCGCCTGGGGGTGGTTCTGCAGCATGCGGACATAGCGCTCGAGTTCGGCGCGGGCGAGGCGACAGCTGCGGCCGATGTGCACCGGACGGAGCTCGCCGGCCTTCATCAGCGCGTAGATCGTCGTTCGACCGACGCGGAGCACCTGAGCGGCTTCCTCGGGAGTCAAGAGGAGGGGATCGGCGGCCAGCCCGTCGGGGACTGGCTGCGGATTACCCATGCCATCTCCTCCTGCCTCGACTCCTCCTGCACGACGGCGACCAGCGGCGGAAGCAGTGGTGAAGCGGTCACGTCGCGCTGCCGCCTGAAGGTGCACGGGCGCCCTCCAGGCACCCTTCAGTCGCTCGAGGAGGACCGCTGCCCGGCCGCTTGCTTTCGGTCAGCTGGTGGGCAACTGGGGACCGGAGAACGACTGGAGATCGGATTCAAGACACGTCGGGAGCGCCGGTCAGGCATGCGCGCCGCCGGTAGGCGTGCAGCACCGTCTCCAATTGCCGGGCGAGCCCCGGCAGGTCGCGGTCGTAGACGCGACCGTCGTCGACTTGGCCGGCGAGCTCCTCCAGGAGGTGTGCCCAGTCCCGCCGCGTCGGGGCCAGGGGGACGCGGACCTGCACCAGCCTCTCGACCACCTGGACCGGTGATCGGTCCGACGTCGCAGCCCGCGTCTGCTCCCAGGCTCGGTGTCGGCAGGTGGCCGAGCACCACTTGGGGATCGGTCCACGGCTCTTCGGGGTGATCGGCCCTCCGCACCACCCGCAGGTCCGCGCTGCGGCCCGTCGCTCGCGACCGGCCACCGAAGCGTCGGCCGCCCTCGCGGCCTCGGTGGCCGGCGGCTGCTCCGCCCGCTGACGGCGCCGGGCTTCCTGTTCCCGCCGTTGCCGCTCACGTTGTCGGTCTCGGTACCCGGGGCTCCCGCCGCTTCCCATGCCCATGACGCTGCAGATGGGCCTCCAGCAACTCGTCACCACGAATTACGGAACCTAAGGTGCAAGACGTGTGATGGCCCGCGATCTTGGTTCGTCGGGTAGTCGCCGGAGCGGCGACAGCGTCTGATGGCGGGGAGGAGGCAGGCTGGCAGTTGGACCAAGGGGACTGCCGTTGGTTTGCTGCTCCGAGCAGCCCGCGAGCCGGCCTCACGGGGCCGGGAGACTGGCCAGAGCGCGCAACTGAGGGGTAACACCTGCTCAGCGAGCCCTAGCTGCCGATGGAGTCCCTGACCACGCCGACAAAGCTATTAATTGCGGCCGTCAGGTTCAGAAGTTCGGAGGAATCCGCCGGGACGGCATCCGACGTTTGCCCGAGCCCGGGGTAGTTCTCATCCAGGTCGAAGCGAAGCTGATCTTCTCGCAGCCTCAGCTCCTGCCAGGCCACCAAGA
Source organism: Geodermatophilus amargosae (assembly GCF_041028265.1). Classification (GTDB taxonomy): domain Bacteria; phylum Actinomycetota; class Actinomycetes; order Mycobacteriales; family Geodermatophilaceae; genus Geodermatophilus; species Geodermatophilus amargosae_A. The sequence continues at coordinate 220,152 of NZ_JABGCW010000011.1, read as the reverse complement.
CTGCCTCCGGGGCGTGCAGGCGGAGCCTCGCCGAGATCAGATCGACGTGGGGCACATCTGCCCACTTACGGTGGGAACCATACGGATCGGTGACTCGCTCAATTAGCGACTCAAGGGACTGGGCATGGGCTAGAGCGTCGGCATAGACCTTGGCCAGAGCATCTCTGCGCCAAGCCACCTTAGCGTTGCGAGCCGTAAGCGCAGTCTGCAGCAGTGGACTGGCCGCCGTAGTCACGAGGCCGATCGCTGCGATGATTACCGTTGGCTCCATGGCCCGAGTCTGACGCTCCGGCGGCACCGCCTGTAGGCGACTCGCGCCGTAGCTAGAGGCTTGGACGGATCTGGCGGCTGGCACTTCGAGCGTGCTGTCTGCTCCAGTCCGCCGCCGCGCGGAGTTCGTGTGGTCTCGAACGTCGTTCCGCGTAGCCTCGCCCCAGCGTCCGGGCAGCGGCACGAGGGGGACCATGTCCAGCACCACCATCCGGTTGCCGGAGGAAATAGCTGACCAGCTCATTGACGAAGGCGGGGCGGAGCCAGTCTTCGGTGCCCGCAACTCAGTCATCGACGTCATCAGCATCGTCGTCGAGTCGATCAACACCGGATCAGCTCTCGTGTCCATCGTCGCGGGCGGTGCCGCTTGCCGCCGCATCGCTCGCGCGCTGATGCGTCGGCAGGAGCAGGACGGTTCCGATGACCTAGTGATCTCTGCCGGCGGGCGCACGCTTCGCGTGAAACTTAGTGACCCGGCCGCCGAGGATGAGGTCAGCGAATTTCTCCTCGATCTGCTGCCGCCGCAGCCTCCGGCGTCGTAGCCACGCGCCACCCGCGATCCCCGTGACTCTGCAACAAGCTAGGCGGGTCCTCGACACCGCCGTGCGGAGCTACCAGCAGGGCGATTTGCACCGCTCGCGCGTCCTTGCCACCGAGGTCCTCCAAGGCTCCGCATCGGTTGACGACAGCGACGACGCTGCGATCGTTCGAGCCCAGGCCCACGAAATCCTTGCTGTAATTCATCAGGATCAAGGCGAGACCGAGGCCGCCCTCCAGGCCTATCGGGCAGGTGAGCGGGCGCTGTTGGGTCGCCCAGCCCACCGAGTCCACCTCGGCCGCATCCAGATGAGCCTGTACATGATGTGCGTGCCCCTGGGCCTTGACCAAGAGGCGGATCACTACGTCCACGAGGCCCGGTCAAATGTCGCGGGCAGCGAGTACGAGGCCTACCTAGCCGATCTGACCTTCTGGGCCGATGTGGACGCGGAGCCCAACTGGCAGGTTCAACTCCAGATGTGCGAAGACCGCAAGGCAGCGTGGGAAGCCACACCGGCTCCCAGCGCCCCCCGTGGCCTGCGACGGTTTCGACGCGACATCGCCCGCGACCAGGACGCTCACATCCGGCTGGGATGGAGCCTGGACCGACGAATCGCCGAGCTGTACATCCAGCATGGGACGGACGAAGCGGCCGAGGAGGGCTTCGTGACGCTCGCCTTTCACGCGGTCGCGCTCATGGAGCACATGAACGACCACCGCGAGTTCCTGTCGCTGACCAGCACACTGTCCTTCCTCCTTGACCGCCCCGCGATTGACCTCCGCAATGTTCTCGAGAAGGTCGTCCAGACGGCGTTTGCCGCGGCGTCCCGGACGGGCTCAGCTGAGATGCTTGGGCAGGCCCACTTCCTCGCCGCCGTCCTTCAGTTGCAACGCCGCGACCTTCGCACCGCCATGAGCGAGGTGCTGACCAGCCTGGCTCTGGGCATGAATGAGCTCACTCGTACCGGGTCGACGATCCTGCGTACGGAGTTCAAGCGGCAGCTCGACGAGCGGCGCGACCTAGCGCTGACTCTCTGCGTGCGGCTTGGCGACGCTGGCACCGCCGCCGAGCTCATCGAGTCGCAGCGTCTGCAGACGCTTCCTCAGCGCGGCACGCGGTTTGACGGCCAGACCGACATCACCGACGTTGATCTTCTCCTGAACTCCAGCCGCAGCGACCTCGGCGCGCTAGATCTGGTCAGCGTCTGCGGAGTGAGCCAACTGCAGGGCCGCGCGGCCTCACACTTCCCTCCGTCCCAGCAGGTAGTTCCCCTCGAGTGGACGATCGCCGCTGTCGGCGGCGATGAAGCCTGGTGGTGGGGGACGTTCGCCGCTCTTCGGCGTCTCCACTGGGCGGTGCGCTCACCCTCCGGCCGCTGGTGGTGCGGCACTCGGGGGATCGACGACGAGGAGTTCGAACTGGTCGATCGCCTAGGTCGTGACCTCGTCGGAACGGATGCGCCGGCTGCTGTGCCACTGTCCACGCCAGCGGAAGAGCGCGACGTCGCCGCTCGGCTGGGCAGTATCGCCATCCCTCCTGTCCTGCGCGCTCAGTTATTGCATTCTGCTGAGACGTCCCTAGTCGTTTGTGGGAATTGGCTGTCGGTCCTACCTCTTGCGTCCCTCGCGCTCGACCCTGCCGCCGATGTCCGCCTAGTTGAGCGCGCAGTGATTCGCATCCAGCCACCGGCTGTCCTTGTAGCGCGAGCAGGAGCTGCCCGTCCCCCCGATCGCGGAACCTTCCCGCTCCTCGTCGCATGCACCGACCCCGACGGCAGCCTCGAGAACGCACGCCACGAGGACCTCGCGCCGCTCATCAAACTGAGTCACCGGGGGGAAAGCGAAAGGCCCTCCGGGCAGGCGACGCGCGCCAACCTCATCGCGGGGCTGTCGCGGTTTCCCGCAGGGACGCCAGGCATCTTCTTCTACTCGGGACACGCCGCATATCTCGACGTCAATGGAGGGCTCAACGCGGTCCTCGTCCTCCAAGACGACGATGTGGTCGCCGCCGGTGACTGGCTTGGCGTCTTCGACACCGGGAAGCGACTTCCCAGCCCGACTCGCGTGGTCATCAGTGCCTGTGACTCCGCGGGCTCCGGCGGAGCCGGCAGCGGGGAGTGGATGGGACTCGGCGCGGCCCTTCTGTCGGCAGGTGCTCGGCAGGTTATCGCTACGGCTTGGCCGATTGCTGACACTCCCTTCACTGCCGCGTTCGAGGCCGAGCTGGTCTCGGAGCTTGAGGAGGCCGACGATCCCGCCCGGCTTCTCACGGAGCTGCAGCGCCGAGCGTTGCAGCAGTGGAGACGGGGGACGAACCCCAGGCGGCTCGCCCCCTACCCAGTCATCTGGGCGGGGTACCAATGCCTCGGGGTACAGCGGTAACCAGATGTAGCCCACTCGGGGCAGCCCGAGCCGGGCTGCCCCGCACAGTGGGTCAGTGCGGGGAAAGGTCGGCTCACTGCAGGTATGGTTCTGCGGCCTTGAGCACCTTGAGTGGTGCCTACTCCAGACCGCAGGCGCGCTAACTGCTCGGGTGACCATCGCAAGGAGCCAGCGTTGTCGGATCGGGAGTTCGACCTCGCCACCCTTTCACCCATGTCGCCGTCGAAGTCCGTCGTCCGGCGGCCCCGCCCGGTGCTGCAGACGCCCAGTGGTAACCCGTCACCACGAATTGCAAAGCCTCAGGTGCATGAGGTGTGTCCGCTCGTGATCTTGATATCTCCAGTGGGGTAGCGGTGCGCCGGCAGGAAGCCGGGGCGAGGGGACTCGGCGCGGCGAGGGCTGAAAGCAAGGGTTCGTGAGCGTCGACTTCAGCCGGTCCCATGTACTACGCGGGTAAGTGGTCGGCCCGTTTCCTTCCGTTGACATCGACGCCGTGCTCGGCGCACCTCGGACGTCACAGGCTGTGCCGGATGCCGCCCTCGTCACCAGATGTCTGCTGGCGGTTCCTACGAGACGGCGGTCGCATGGGCGAGGACTTGATCCGCATCGTCCGAGTAACGGCCTACTTCGATGGGACCGTCGCCGCGGCCGACCTCGCGGACCCGCAGCACCGGCCCACGAATCCGTACCCATAGGGCCTCGGTCCGGCCTTCTGAAGGCAAGGGTCTGGGGTCCTCCACCCCGGTGCTCCTGTATGACTATGTTACACTTTTGTCATACACCACTACAGGAGGAAGCCGCCATGGCAGTTCTGAACGTCCGAGTCGACGACCGGGTCCGCGACCAGCTCAAGGAGCTGGCCGACGGCCATGGCGTGACAACCAGCGAGTACGTCCGCGATTTGCTGATGGAGGCACTCGTGCCCGTCTTCGAACGCGAGGTAAAGCACGGCGACGAGCCCCCGGCCGAGAGCATGCGGATCGTCGACCGACAGGTGCTCTCCCTGCTTCACCGGATCCTGGGCCGTGTGCTGCCGGAGGACGCCAACGACGCCGACGGCGACCTGGAGTACCAGTTGATGCGGGCGAAGATCCTCGAGGAGGGCTACGCGGGCGAGTACTGGTACGAGACGGCGGGCTTCAGGACGGAGTTGTCGAAGCGCGACTGCAGCCGGGTGTCGGACATCCTGCAGATGTTCCGCATCACCACCTACAGCATCAGCCACCTGGAGAGCGATGGGACGCCCGTCGCCGAGGAGCTGGCCCAGCAGCTTGAGTTCCGGGGGTTCGACCACAACGACGCGCTCGAGGGGCACATGGCGAGCTACGTCGAATTCCTGATGCGTGACGGCGAACGCTGGACCGAACTGCAGCCTCAGCTCGAGCGAAACGACCACGGCAACTCGCACATGCCCATGCTCGACACCTACGTGCGGATGCTCTCCGAGTTCCGCCGCATCATGGACAGCCGCAAGCGGGGAGTCAGCCGCCTCGACAATCTCTTGTCGCTCGAGGAGCTGGAGCGGATCGCAGATGCGCGGGTCCACCCCTCCCACCGGACCCCGAATAGCTGACCGAGTGGAGGGGCCTCGTGAGCAGGCGCCAGCGACGAGACAAGCCTGCTGGCTGCTACTTCTGTGGTCGGCGGGGACACCTAACTGAGGAGCATGTCTGGCCTCGCTGGTTGGGCAAGGGTGCACTCGTCGAGCCGACGCAGACCACCCGCCGCATTGGTTTCGACCGGTCCTCCGTTGACACGTACCGCGAGCTGCCGACGGAGGTCACCAAGAAGCAGGGGTCGGTGCTGACGACTCGGCTGCGTGAGGTCTGTCGAACCTGCAACGGTGGTTGGATGAGTCGGCTCGAGCAGCAGGTTGCCCCCTTGTTCGAGCGCATGTGGTCGACGGACTATCCGCTCGGATTCACTGCGCTGGAGGCGGAGCAACTTCGCATTGTGGCCGCCTGGGCGGTCAAGACGGCTTGGGTCCGAGAGCGGATTGGTTCACCGCGCATCACCCCAACGCGCGAGATGCGCGCGCAGTTCGTCGACGCCCAGCGACCACCCGAGTTCACCAGAGTTTGGGCGGCACGGCACGAGGGACTATCCAACTTCGCCGTTTACGTGCTTGAAGTGGAGGCACATCACCGCGACCGGCCCTTGGATGGCCGCGAGAGCCGGCATGTACTGGTCTGCTCGTTGACGTTTCGCGGCCTGTCACTACTCGTTCGTACCGACGACGGCGGGGGCGTACCTCAGATGGCTCCCCCCCGCTGACCGCTGGATCCAGCTATGGCCGTCGGCCGGCACCATCGTCTGGCCCCCGCGTAGCCCGGTCACTGACAACGCCGTTCAAGATGTGGTCGCCGGCCTCTCTGCGTGGATGCCGGTGCCCGACCTGCCAAACTTTGTCCGGGAGGCCGAGTAGCTGCGGTTACGCCTGGTTCGCAATAGCCACGGCCGCCGCAGCGTGCGCGCGGAGATGCCGCGGTTTCGCCGCCTTCGCCTGCTGGTCATAAATCTCAGCTGCAGCTGCCGGCTGGCTCGAGTCAGCGATCATGCGCTCGGCAACCTTCTGCTCTCTCCGGGAACGACTCATTGGATTTCGCCTTTCTCCACGCCCCTGGTCGCGAACTTAGCGCGTTGCCTCGTCTTCGTTCCTGAACTGCCCATCGATTGCGTACGGGATGAGGTCTAGGGGTGTCAGCACATCCGTGGAGACTTGTAGAGTCAGTTCGCCTTCCTGACGAGCGTCCACACGCGTCGACGTCGCGGTCCAGTTCATCGTCAGCGTTGAGTCTGGGTCCTCCGCGGTCAGCAGGACGAATGGAGTGGCGTACTTGACGCCATGCGGGCGGAGACGTCCCAGCTGGAGCGTGATCACGACGGATGAGTCATTGTCGATCTCGACGTCGGCAGGATCATCGGAAAGGCCCACGGTCGGAAACAGATCCAGGCCAGGGATGGCCGGCACGCTCCCAAGCCCGGCGTCGGGGAAACCGAAGAAGCTTGGGCTTGGGCTGCCGTGCGCCCTCGGGGGCTTGGGCAGGCGCCACTGGCGCTCCCGCTCCTCCTCGAAAGCAGCTGCCCGAGCCTCGATGCGCAGAGTCAGCTCCACGTCCGGAAGATTGCGGACTGTCGTGTTCGAGACCCGGAGCGCTACGAGATTGACCCTCTGATTCAGAAGCTCACTGAAGACCGCCTCCTTGACTGCGCTCCGGCACTCTTCTAGGTGGGCCTCGACCTCCTCCAGGTATTGCTCGCGGCTGCGAGGATCCCGGGATAGTGCCTTGCCGATCACCGACTGCAGCCGAGAGGGCCCATCCTTGGTCTCTTCCTCCGGCGGTGGCTCCATGGCCACCACGGCCTCACGCCGGAGCGCAATCCATTCCTCGATCGCTTCGTCACTCAAGTCGAGGGGGAGAAGCGCTGCGTCGTCCGCCGGCCAGTCCACGGCCAAGTCAAGCCTCTGTGGTTGCCCTTGACCTCGAACGAGCCGGTCCTGGAGCAGCTGAATATCGCCAGGCTCGGCTGGCCGTGTCCGGGCCTGCCGCCGCATGAAGATCGTGCCCGCAGAGGCTCCGCCTTTCCCGCTCGCAGGCTGGAACGTCTTAGCCAGCGAGTAGATCGGGTCGCCCCAGCGAGGAGCCTCCACGATCACAACCAGGACGGTCTTGCCCTGGACATCAACGTAGGTGCCTCCCCACGTCGGTCCAGGATTGCCGAGGTACTTCTCCAGCGCCGCATCCAGCTTGGCGAGGTCCAGGGGCGTCACGCCGTCGAGAGAGCCGGGTGCCGCGCCAACGATGACGTACCCCAGGCCCTGCATGAAGCGCCCCGCATGTTCAGGGAACCGGTTCGCGGAGCCGAGGATCTGACGAGCGATGTTGAAGGCGCCTTCCAGCGTGGTGAGCTCGAGCGTCGACTTCCACTCGATCCAGTCGGCCTCGTCCTCGTCCTTGCCGGCGAGCACCGCCTCGACAAGCTTCATGAGGTCCGCCGGACGACGCAGCCGTTCGTGCACGTCGATGTTGAGCGCCACCCTGCGCTGCCTCCCTCCGGCCGCCCTCCAAGACAGGCTACGAGTCAGCGCGGACGCTTCCGGCTGGGCTGCTCATACGCCGAGGAGGTCGCCGTGGAACCCTTGATCATCAAGCCACACAGGGCCCACACCAAACCGTCGATCCGGTCCGGGCTCGCTGAAAGCGCTCGTCGAGCCATTCGGCAATGCCTTCGAGGACAGCCCGCTGCTCAAGGAGGTACTCGTCGAACCTCGCTTGCCACTCGTGCTCGCTGGCACCGAGGCCCGGCGTCTGCGGGCTGGCTGGGTCGAGGCGGTGGTGCCCAATCTGCTCGACGATCTCGAAGGCGCTGAGCAGCGCTGGCGGTGCGCCGTCAGGAACGCTCATGCTCGAACGTTACTGCTGCGGGGGGCCCGGAAGCGCGTCCGGCTGGGGCCGGGAGGGGAGGGCGTCCCCAGTGGGTGGGGACTGCTGCGTGACTCCCTTGCGTCCGTAGACGAACACCGCCACGAGGGCGGCGAGATCCACCGTGCCCAGGATGGTGCCCGCCACCTCGTTGCCCCCGTTGATGAGCCAGGCGGAGACGCCGAGGAAGCACAAAGTCACGATGAGTCCGGCGATCAGGCCAGCCCACTGGAGGTAGACCTCCTGCTTCGCTAGCCAGAAGTTGCGGTCGAGCTGGGTGTGGATGAGCTCGCGGGTGTCCTTGTCCGCAGCTGCATAGGCCTCGATCGGGCCAGAAGCGTTTGGGTCCATCCCTCACCGATCACGGGTCGGAACGCGCATCCGGGCGGTCGAAGCCGCTGCCAGCACGGTCGCGAAGACGGTCAAACAGGCGATGCCTATAGAAGGCTCCTGACTCAGGATCCCAGGTGGTGAGCTTCCAGGGCGTGCTCGAGTCGATGGCTTCGCCAATCTCTTCATAGACTGCTTGCAGCTGTGCGTCGACGGTACCGGGACGCGGGTACTGGTCCGGGATTCCTCCAATAGCCAGCGTCCGGGCGGTGCCAGCCGCAAACGCTCCCGCCGGGTCCAGCCGGCGTGGCGCGGGCCACAGCGTGATCACCGGGGCCCACCCCACCCTGAGGTCCTCACCGGCGCGGACCTTCAGAACGAACTCTGCCTTCTCCGACTCGCGCTTCGTCTCATGGCCGCGCAGCCACCAGCCCGTCACCAGTGCCAGTGCCAGCCCTGGCACTGCGGTTAGGACCACCAGCAGCGGCTCGGGCATCAGGTCAGCTCCCTTTCGTCTGGACCTCCAGCGTCCCACTGAGTAGTCAGCGTCGCATAAATTGCTTCACTGGACGGCTCAGTTGGTCAACCTCTCCCAGAGCCGTCTGAGCACCGGCCGATGCTGGCGGTAGACCCTGACGTCTCGGGTGGATGCCCAGGTCGCTTCACGCAGCGTCTCGTACCGGCCCGACTCGAAGTAGCGGTGAGCGAGCATGTGGTGAGTCCGGCACAGCGCCACGAGATCCTCGCCTGGTTTTCCCCGAGCAGCTCACAGCTCAGGTGATGCAGGTCGAGCAGGCCCCGGAGCCGCAGGCTCGAGACCACCCTCCGTGACGGTCGAACTGGGTCTTCCGGCGCCAGTGCCAATGCGGTGGCCGGCGGGACCAACTGGGCTGATTGCCGCAATCCCTCCATCACGTCAGCCAGGACCAGCCCAGAGGCAACCCACCGCGGAGCCTGGCGGGCTTCGGTGGGTGGACACCGCCTGCGTGGCAGGGGACACGCGGTCGAGCGTGGGACCGATGGAGCAGTGGGCGGGCGTCCCTGCGGGATGTCGGCGTACTGAGCGCCCGTTCGCGTTATGTCCGCCAGGATCCTCGCGGTGGCGCTGGCTGCAGTTGTGGTTGCAGTTGACGACGTTCGCGGCCAGTACGCGCATGTCCGCCGACGTGCGAACAATCGGGCCATCAGGCTTACGGAACTGCGGTGAACCGCCACGATCGCGATCAGACGGCCTGGCAATGCGGCGGGGACGGATGAGGCCGAGCGGTCCGGAGTCCGTGGCTAACCGAGGCGGGACAGCGCCCTCAGTGCCGTGGCGACGGATGGAGGCGGCCGGCAGTCGGTGGTTGCACTTCTGGTTGCAGTTGAGCGCGTTCGCGGTCATTCGTAGACGTCCGCGGCCGTATTTCTGCGCTGATCACGTCACTAATGGAACGACGACGAACCGCCACGAACGCGATCATGACGGCCTGGCAGTGTGGCGGTCAGGGGTTCGAGTCCCCTCAGCTCTAGCCGGGGTGCTCCGGCGCCGTTAGGGGACGCCTGCACCGTGCCCTCGGTCGCGGAGGCTTGCTGCCGCAGCTGCGGAACCGCAACCGGAACCGCAACGCGACTTGGACTCTTACGGACGGTCGCGTACCTCACCGGACGCCGCACCCCTTGTCACCAGCGCAAATGGCACGCAGGCGGACTTCCGTGGACAGGAAGAAGTTGCCTGGGGGTCAAGGGGTCGCAGGTTCAAATCCTGTCAGCCCGACAGCGAAACCGCAGGTCAGAGGCGGGTCACCCGACGAGGGTGGCCCGCCTCTCGCATGAGTACAGCAACGCGTACAGCAACGCGGCCTGGGGACAGCAACGGTCACCAGCGGAGCGCCTGGTCGAGCCGGTCGGCCGCCTCCCGCTGCTGGGCCGGACCGACGTGGCTGTAGATGTCCGCCGTGATGGCGTACGACGAGTGGCCCAGGTGCTCCTGGACGACCTTGGTGTGCGTCCCGGCCGCCAGCAGGAAGCTCGCCGTGGAGTGTCGGAGGGTGTGCAGGGTGACGCCGCGGAGGCCGGCTCGCACCGCGAGGACCTCGAACCGCCGCAGGACGTTGCGGGCTCGAGCGGCGTGCCGATCTCGGTGGTGAAGACCAGGCCGTTCTCCTGCCAGACCCCTGCGGCCGCGCGCTGCTCCTCCAGTTGCCGGATCCTGTGGGCCCGGAGTGTCTCGACCGCCGACCGGGGGAGTGGCACGGTCCGGCGGGACTTGTCGGTCTTGGGCTCGTCGAGCTGCAGCCCCTCGGAGGTCCGGGCGAGGGTCCAGCGGACTCGCAACAGGCCGGCGCCGAGGTCGACGTCGGACCAGTGCAGGGCCAGCGCCTCCCCGCGGCGCAGCCCGGTGGCGAGCATCAACCGGAACAAGGCCTCCAACCGGTCGCCCCGGATCGCCTCGAGGAGCGCCTGCGCTTGCTCCGCGGTCAGGTGCGGCGCGTCCTTGCGCTCCGCAGGTGCGAGTCGTGGAGCATGGCGGTGCGGAAGGCGGCCACGGCGGTCCGCGCGAGGACCTCGGCGCCGAAGCGGCGCACCACCGCCTGGTCGTGATCCGGCTGCGCCTCCCGGGCGAGGCGTTGTTCGAGGACGTCGGCCAGGTCGGTCTCGAGCTTGCGCATCACGCCGAGGGCGGAGAGCCCCCGGCGATCGGCAGGTGCACCCGCGGCGAACAGCGTCGGGGGGCTCGCAGCATCGATCCGGGTGATCGCCGCCATGAGGGACTCGAGTGCGCGGCGGACCGCGAGCAGCGGGGGTTCACCGGCGGGGCGGGCGAGGATCGCCTGCTGGAAGGCGGGCATCCAGGCGAAGGCGTCGCGGATGATCAGGTCCTCCTTCGTCCTGAAGTAGCGGAAGAAGGTCCGCTCAGTGACGCCGGCGGCCTCGGCGATGTCCCGCACGGTCGTCTGTGGCACCCCGCGCTCGTGGAACAGCCGGTCAGCGGCGTCCAGGAGGGCCTGGCGAGTGGCTCGCTTGTGTGCTTCCCGACGGCCGATGGCCGGTCCTTCGCCACCGCGTCGGTGGCCTGTCATTCCGAGTACCCGCCCGACCGCATTTCGTCAGTCCTGACACTTCGCGCAACGCTGTCAGTGCTGACACTCGCCGCGCCTACGACCTCATCGCCGCCGACTACGGTCCCGGCGCCAACGGACCCGTCACCGTGGTCGTCGAGCTCCCGGCCGACTCGCAGGAGGCCTCGAGCCTCCTGAGCTCCACCCAGTCGGCGCTGAACAGCACCGCCGGCGTCGCCGCCGTCAGCCCACCGACCCTCAATTCCGACGACACCGTCGCCCTCTTCACCCTCGTCCCGACCACCGCCCCCCAGGTCGCCGCGACCACTGAACTCGTCGACGACCTGCGCACCGACGTGCTCCCGACGGTGCCGGCCCGCACCTACCTCGTCGGCACGACGACGTCCTACGTCGACGTCACCGAGAAGATCGCCCAGCGGATGCCCTGGCTCATCCTCACGGTCGTCGCCCTCTCCTCGGTGCTGCTCCTGGTCGCCTTCCGGTCGGTCCTCATCCCGCTCAAGGCAGCCCTGCTCAACCTCGTCTCCGTCGGGGCCGCCTACGGGGTCGTCGTCGCCGTCTTCCGATGGGGATGGGGCTCCAGCCTGATCGGCATCGACGGGAAGCTGCCGATCCCCGCGTTCGTGCCGATGCTGGTGTTCGCCATCGTCTTCGGCCTGTCGATGGACTACGAGGTCTTCCTCATCTCCCGCGTCCACGAGGCCTGGACGGCGACCGGGGACGCCCACCGCAGCGTCGCCATCGGCATCGGCGGCACGGGACGGGTGATCACCACCGCCGCCGCCATCATGATCGCCGTCTTCACCAGCTTCGTCCTCGACACCGACCCCACGGTCAAGATGCTCGACATCGGGATGGCCGCCGCCGTCCTCATCGACGCCAGCGTCATCCGCATGGTCCTCGTGCCGGCGGTCATGTCCCTGTTCGACCGCCGCGCCTGGTGGCTGCCGCGCTGGCTGGACGGGGTCCTGCCCCACCTCGACATCGAGGGCACCCGCCACCTGGCCCGTGCGGCCTCCTCGTGCGGGCCGAGTGCTCCGGCAGAGGATCGCGAGACGTCGCTGGCAGGTGGGCGCTAGGCCGACCACGTGAGGTGAGGCGACCTCGGGGAGTGGCCGACGGTTCCCGCGATGTCCGCACGCCGTCGGCGGTCGGCACCCGAGGACGCAGGCCGCGCGTGATTGCTGACAGCGGGCGGGACTGCGGTCGAAACGGCTCCCAGCGCCTGTCGTGGTGACGCGGTCGCCTGAACGTCCTCCGGGCCATCCGTGCCAAGGGGAGCGCGGATGCCGCGCCGTGCCTCCGGCTCTTGTCAGCACGGCAGCGCTCCATCATCTTGGTTAGGTAACCAACCAGGAGGCCCTCGTGTCAGCCAGGTGGGAGGCGATCGTGACGGCAGCGCTCGACGTCATCCAGGAGGAGGGGCTCAGCGGCTTCACCCAGCCGCGGGTCGCCCGGCGCGCCGGGCTGCGACAGAGCCATCTCACCTACTACTTCCCCACGCGGGCCGACCTGCTGCTCGCCGTCGCCGACGAGGCCGTGCGCCGGCGCGTGGAGGCCCTGCGCGCGGCGGTGTCGGCCGAGGACCCGGCGGCGAAGGTCGCCGGCCTCGTCGACGTGCTCCTCGACCCCCGTCAGACGCGGATCCTGACGGCGCTGACACAGAGCGCCGACGCCAACCCGGGAGTCCGCCGTGCGTTCGCCGCGCTGGGTGCCGGGATCGCTCCACTCGGCGCCGAGCTGATCACCTCCTTCGGCGCCGAGCCGACCGAGGCCTCACTCGCCCTGCTGCAGGCGACCTCCACCGGCATCGCCGTCCTCGCCCTGGCCACCGGCGCAGAGGCGTTCCGCGGCCCCGCCGAGCAGGCCCTCACCCAGGTGCTCACCGGCCTGCGCACCGAACAGGACCGCACCTGAACCCACCGCATCCACCTCAGCACCGACCCAGGAGAGGCACCGGCATGAGCACGCACATCCCCCTCAGGGGCTCCGCCGCCGGCCGGCAGTACGCCGGATGGGAACCACGCGCCGTCGCGATGGAAGGGCTCGGGAACCGAGTGCTGGCCGACCAGCGCGTCCCGGTCGCCGGCGGCGCCGAGCTGCACGCCGACGTCTACGTCCCCCGAGCACCGGGCCGTTATCCGGCTGTCGTCTCCTTCGGCGGCTACGCCACCGAGAGGGCCACGGCGGGCATACCGGCTGGCTCGAACGAGATCGGCTCACCGCCGGTGTTCACCGACCGCGGCTACTGCCCCGTCGTCGTCGAGCGCCGGGGGATGGGCCGATCGACCGGCGAGCAGGTGATGTTCTTCGATCCGCAGGACGTCGACGATCACGAGGCGGTGATCGCCTGGGCGGCCGAGCAGCCGTGGTGCAACGGGGAGGTCGTGCTCTTCGGCACCTCCTACTACGCCGTGTCCCAGCTCAGCGTCGCTGCGCGCAAGCCGCCGGCGCTCAGGGCGCTGTTCTGCAACGAGGTGTCGACCGATCTGTGGCGCCACCTGGTGCACTTCGCCGGCGTGCCCGCCTGGTTCTTCGTCAGCCTCTGGATGGGCGGGAACTACACGCAGGAGAACTACGACGAGCGACTGTCACCGGATCGCCGTGCGCTCCTCAGCCAGGTCACCAACGGGCCGCTGCACCCCCTGCTCGAGCGGCTGGTCCACCACCGGGTGTCGGGGATGTTCGAGTCCTTCGAGTCCGCCACGCCCGTGGAGTTCATGCGGCGGATCTACGCGCACTGGATGTTCGACGAGAAGACCCGCGCGCAGGCGACGATCCCCGAGGGCCCGACCGCCACGCTCGGCGAGGTCGAGGTGCCCTTCACGGTCGTACAGAACCTCGGGTACTTCAACCTGCACCAGTTCGGTTGCTACGACCTGGTCGCCAACGCGGGGACACCTGCCGACTCCCGGTGGCTCATCCTCGCCCCGCCGGTCTTCGACCTGCCGGTCTACTCGTGGCAGGGTGAGGCGCTGGCCTTCTTCGACCACGTCCTGCGCGGCACCGACAACGGCTACGCCGAGCAGCCGCACGTGCGCTATTGGGTCGAGGGCGCCGCGCGCTTCGACACGGCGACGACCTTCCCGCCCGCCGGCGGGGAGGTCCGGCGTCTGCACCTCGGGCCCCCGGACGAGGACGCCACGACCTGCCGGCTGAGCCGGGAGGCGACGGCTGAGGGCTCCGGGTCCTGGGTCGCCGTCCCCCTGGGGCTGCCGCAGCTCGGCGGCCTGGACGAGGTGGCCCACCAGGTCCTCACCTTCGACCTGCCGGTCGAGGAGGACACCCGGCTCGCCGGTCCGGTCACCGCCCGACTCACCTACAGCTGCAACGAGATCGACTCCTACGTCGTGGCCCGACTGTCCCGGCTCGACGCCGCCGGCGAGTGCCACCAGCTCTCCCTCGGCGCCATCCGTCCCGCGTCCCGCACCGAGGAGGAGGGACGCAGCACGCCATTGGAGATCGCCATCGACGCCGGGCTCCGTGAACCCCTCGTCCCGGACGAGCAGGTCGTCCTGCGCTTCAGCCTCACGCCCGGGCCGACGCTGCTGCGCCCCGGGGACACCCTGCGGCTCGAGCTCGCCAGCCGGGTCGACCTGCTGCGTGCAGACCCGAGTGAGGGCTACGCGCAGTTCGACATGCCCGTGCCGCCCTACCCCTGTCGCAACACCGTGCACTTCGGTGGTGACAGCTGGATCGAGGTCACCGAGGTGCCGCTCCCGGCGCCCTGATCCGACGGCCGGTGGAGGACACGTGGCCATGCCCAGGCGGCTTCGTCGACGTGCCTCAGCAGCACGAGCGGGGCCGGCTGCTCTGCGTGGGCGTCCAGTCCGTCATCCCGCGCCGGTCGCGGTCCGGAGCCTCGGTAGCACCTCGGCGGCGAAGGGCTCGTTCGAGGCGGCCAGGACGTCCGGGTCGGCGTCCCGGGAGCCGGGGACCACGATGATCCGGTCGAGTCCCAGGTCGATCAGCTCACGGAGCCGGGTGGTGCAGTGCTCGGGGGAGCCCACGACGGCGAAGCGGTCGAGGAGGGCGTCGGGGAGCAGTGTCGCCTGCCCTGCCGTGGTGAGCCCGTGGGCCGCCTCGTCGTAGGCCGCGCGCACCCGTTCCACCACGGCACGGTCGTCGTCCGGCACGACGTCGTGCGGACCCTCGCTGACGAAGTGGGCGAAGAGCGCCGCGCTCCCGCGGACCAGGTCGCGCGCCACCGCGGCGTCCGGGTGGACGGCGACGTTGACGAAGGTCCCCAGCGAGAGCGGAGCCCCGTGGCCCTGGACGGCGTGCCGAGCCTCGGCGACCGCCCAGACCCCCGCCGTGGATCGGCCCCCACGGTGAAGTCGACCCGGCCACAGTGGCGGGCTCCGACCGCGATGGTCGTCGGACCCGTCGCGGCCACCGACACCGGGACCTTCATCCGCGTGGAAGAGGTCGATCCACGCCATGCGAGCGGCGACACCGCCGGTGGGAACGGCCCGCGCCTGGACCTGGGTGCGGGCGCTGCTGCACTCGGTCCACGAGCAGCCCGACGCCGCATCCGTGCACGCCCAGTTCGACCACGTCCTGGACGCCCCGGCCGACGAGCTGCCGCGGGTGGCCTGTCGCCGCGTCATCCATCCCCGAGCGGGAAGAGCAGGCAGGTGCTGGACGCGGTGGCGATCAACCTGCCGTCGGCGTCGCGCACCTCGCCGTCGGCGAAGGCGGCTCGACGTCCTGGTTCGGTGACCCGGCCGGTCGCGGTCAGCTCGCCTCCACCATGCCGGACCGGGCACAGCCAGCTGACCTTGATCTCCAGGCTCGTGTAGCCCGTTCCCGCCGGCAGCGTGCTGTGCACTGCGCAACCGGCGACGGAGTCGAGGAGCGTGCAGACGAGGCCGCCGTGGACCAGGCCGATGGGGTCGTAGGCCGACTGCTGCGGCTGGCAGCGGAAGTCCACGGTCCCCTCGCCCACGGCGACCGCGGTCATGGCCATCGGTCCGCCGAGGGGAGCTGGGGCAACCGGCCGTCGATCGTCGCCTGCAGGTGTTCGCGACCACTAAGGTCGTGCACCGCGTGGGCGCCGATCATCGGGTCCCACCGGGTGACGGTCCTCGGCCGGGGTTCGCCCAGCCGTCGGAGGGTGAGCCTTGGTCCGGTCTCATGCCGTCTCCTGCGGTCGGGGGTGCGGAAGCGTCGCGGCAACCGCGGCTGCCGGTGGGAGGCGCCGGGCCAGGACGGCGACGCACACCACCCCGGCCGCGACGAAGAATGCGACGGTCAGGGCGATGCCGTGCCGGAACGGGGCGAGCGGATCGGAGCCGGGGACCGTCAGCGCCGAGACGAGTGCGGCCACGCCCAGCACGGTGCCCACCTGCCGCGCCATGTTCAGGATCCCGCTGCCGGTGCCGAGGCTCGCCACGGGCAGGCCGACGCTCCCGGCCCCCAGCAGCGAGGGGATGGCCAGCCCCACCCCGGCCCCGCCGAGCAGCTGCGCCGGCAACAGGTGCGTCGCGTAGGCCGGTTCGACCTGCAGGAGCACCAGCCAGAGCAGCTGCGCGACGGCGCCGACCCCGCAGCCCAGGGCGGCGACCCGCCCGACCCCGCCCAGGACGGGGATCAAGCGGGGCGCGACGAGCCGCGCGAACGGCAGCACCATCAGCGGCCCCGGCGCGATGGCCAGCCCCGCCTCCAGCGGCGTGAAGCGCCAGACCGTGGTGAGGAACTCGACGGTGTTGAGCAGGAACGCGCCGAAGGCCGCGTAGTACAGCACCGACGCCGCCCCGGCCCCGGAGAACGACCGGGACCGGAAGAGGCCCGGCTCCAGGACCGGCGCCGGATGACGGAACGAGCGCGCCACGACCGCCCCCGCGCACAGGGCCGCCGCCAGCCACAGACCGAGGACGGCGGCCGAGGCCCAGCCCCGGTCCGCTGCCTCGACCAGCGCCCCGGCGACCAGGCCGACCGCCAGCGCGAGGAACATCGCGCCGAGCAGGTCGGGACGGCTGCCCCGCGTCTCGTCCCGGCTCTCGGGCACCAGGCGCAGGGCGAGCAGGATCGCCACGACCCCCACCGGCAGGTTCACCCAGAACACCCAGCGCCAGCCGATCTCGACCAGGCCACCACCGATCACCGGACCCAGGGCCGCACCCAGGGCGCCCAGGGCCGACCAGGACCCGAGTGCCCGGGCGCGCTGTTCGTGCGGGACGACGGCCAGCAGCAGCGACAGCGACGCGGGCACCATCACGCCGGCCCCGACCGCCTGCACCGTCCTGGCCGCCACCAGCCAGCCCACCCCCGGCGCCAGGCCGCAGAGCAGCGACCCGACCGTGAACACGGCCAGCCCCGCGACCAGGGCACGCCGGCGCCCGACCCGGTCGGCCCACCGGCCGGCCGGGACCAGCACCGCCGCGAACACGATCGTGTACGCGTTGAGGACCCACGACAGCGAGCTCAGTTCCGTTCCCGGGTACTCCTCGCCGATCGAGGGGAACGCCAGGTTGACGATGAACAGGTCGAGGCTCGACATGAACACCGCGATGGCGAGGACCGCCACGACCGCCGCCGTCCCGCTCTTCGGCTCGGGTCCGGCGACCGCGGATGCGGGCGACCTCTTGCCAAGCGCCATGGGTGGCCCCCAGGGGTCAGTTCGGATTTGGGACGCACGGTATCCCCGCCGGAGTGAGTCCGTCCAGATATCAAACTCAGTGCGTCGTGCGTGCGACACGGCAGCACCCGCGGAACCCCGCGTCTGCTCCGTTGCGCGCACGCTCGAGGTGGTGGGCGAGAAGTGGACGCTGCTGGCCGTGCGCGAGGTCTTCCTCGGCAACCGCCGCTTCGACGAGATGGTCCGACGCACCGGAGCACCGCGAGACACGCTGACAGCCCGGCTCCGCACGCTGGTCGACGCGGGCATCCTGCAGCGTCACCGGTACAGCGACCACCCGCAGCGCTTCGAGTACCACCTCACAAGCGCCGGCCAGGACCTCTACCCGGTCATCCTGACGCTGCTGCGATGGGGCGACGAGCACCTCGCCGGTCTGGAGGGCCCCCCGCTGGTCCTCGAGCACGCCTGCGGGCACCGCCTGATCCCGGAGCTCACCTGTCAGGTCTGCGGGGAGGTCGTCCCTCCGGCGGAGACGACCAGGCGGTCCCCCACCAGGGCCTGGCCTGCAGGCGCTCGCCGCTCTCGTCTTCCCCACCTGCGCCTCCGCCGGAGTCCGCCGGAAGTGCCCGGTCACCCGGCGGACCGTCCAGCGCTTGGCCGTCGTCTGCGACACCGCGAACCGCTCCGCAGCACGCCGCAGGGACCCATGCTCGATCACGACACAGCGGGCTGGGAGTCACTGGTCCCGTGGGGTACGTCGGACCACCGCAGCGCGAGTGCCTGCCCACGGCGCAGGCCGGTGTGCACCAGCAGCGCGAACAGCGGTGCGTAGCGGGTGTCATCGGCCGAGTGCAGCAGGTCGGCGACCTGGGCAGGTGTCGAGTGTGGGGCCTCCGTGGCCGTCACCTTCGGCCGCCGGACGCCTGAGGCCGGATCCGACGCCAGCCCACCGGCGCGGACCGCGGTGTCCAGCACGGCGCGCAGGATCGTGTACGCCGAGCGGATGGTCGAGTCGGCCAGCCCCGTGCGACGGAGCTCCACCACCGATCCTTCTGCCCCACCGTTGGACAGCGGGCAGCACGGCGCACTCCCGCGTGACCTCCGCTGTCGGAGCCCAGCGATCCGAACGGCCGGCAGTAGACGAGATGGGCGATCCGCAGCTGTTCCACGACGTGCTGTCCGGCGATCCGCTGCTGCTGACGCCCCAGAAGGCCGCGCAGGTGCTCCGCATCGGCCGTACGACGATCTACGCGCTGATGAAGGCGGGCGAACTGCGAGCCGTTCACATCGGCCGCAGTCGTCGTCTTCCTCGCGCCGAACTCGAGCGCTACGTGGGCCACCTGGGCACTCCTCCGCTGCCTCCACCCGCCCGAGCCCGGGGGCGCCAGCGGCGGACCACCACGGACCAGGGCGAGCTATTCGACCTCGTCAGCCCGATCGCCGATGCCTCCGCGGTCTCGGGGGCACCACGACCGTCAGCTGGCTCGCGTGTCGCAAAGGCGCAGGTCGCGGGACGTCGATTCACCCCGGTGGAGCCGCTACAGTCCCGCAGCGCCACGGGTCGACGACCCGGGCGGAGTACGGGGGGATCATGCCCAAGCCGACCATGCTGGCCGTCGACGACGACCCGCAGGTGCTCGCCTCCATCAGTCGGGACCTGCGATCGCGCTACGCGGGCGAGTACCGGATCATGCGGGCCTCCTCCGGCGAGCAGGCCCTGGAGATCCTCGCCGAGCTCGCGCTGCGTGCCCGTCCGGTGGCGCTCGTGCTGTCCGACCAGAGGATGCCGGGCATGTCCGGTGTGCAGTTGCTGACGCGTGCCCGCGAGCATGCCCGTGACGCCAAGTTCCTGCTGCTTACGGCCTACGCCGATACCGACGCCGCGATCGCGGCGATCAACGAGGTTGGTCTCGACTACTACCTGCAGAAGCCCTGGGACCCGCCCGAGGACCGGCTCTTCCCGGTCATCGACGACCTGCTGGGGGACTGGCGGAGGGACCACCCCGAGGACACCGGCGACGTGAAGGTCGTGGGCCACCGCTGGTCGCGGGCCAGCCACGAGCTCAAGACCTTCCTGTCCCGCAACCACGTGCAGTACCAGTGGCTCGAGCTGGAGCGGGACGAGGAGGCCCAGCGGCTCGCCGGTCTCGCCGGCGCCGGCCTCGCCGATCTACCGCTCGTACTCGTGCCCGACGCGGAGCCGTTGCGCGCGCCGAGCATCCTCGCGCTGGCCGAGGCGCTCGGGTTGCGCACCCGCGCTGAGCAGCCGCTGTACGACGTGTGCATCGTCGGTGCCGGCCCGGCCGGGCTCGCGGCCGCGGTGTACGCCGCCTCCGAGGGTCTGCGCGTGGTCGTGGTGGAGAAGGAGGCACCCGGCGGGCAGGCAGGCCAGAGCGCGTCCATCCAGAACTACCTCGGCTTCCCCAAGGGGCTGTCCGGCGCCGACCTCGCCCACCGGGCGACCGCGCAGGCGGCCCGCTTCGGCGCAGAGATGCTGCTCGCCCGCGACGTCGTCAGCCTCGAGGCCCGTGGTCCGGTACGGGCGGTGCGCTTCGCCGGTTCCGAGGACATCGAGGCGCGCGCGGTGGTGGTCGCCAGCGGCGTCTCGTATCGCCGGCTGCAGGCCCCCGGCCTGGAGGAGTGGACCGGGCGGGGCGTCTTCTACGGATCCTCGGCCAGTGAGGCGAGCCAGTGCCGGGGCGACGACGTGTACATCGTGGGTGCCGCCAACTCGGCCGGTCAGGCCGCCTTGAACTTCGCCCGCTATGCCAAGCGTGTCGTCATGCTGGTGCGTGGCGGCCGGCTCGAGGATTCGATGTCCATGTACCTGGTCGACCAGATCCAGGCGACCGACAACATCGAGGTACGGCTCGGCGCCTCGGTCGTGGCTGCACGCGGCACCAACCACCTCGAGGCGATCACCATCGCGACCGGGGAGGACCCGCCTCAAGAGGCGGAGACGAGCTGGCTGTTCGTCTACATCGGGGCTGCGCCGCGGACGGACTGGCTCGGCGACGCCGTCGTGCGCGATTCGCGCGGGTTCATCGTGACCGGCACCGACCTGATCGCGTCGAATCGGACGGCGTGGCCGCTGGCCAGGGCGCCCTACGCCCTCGAGTCCAGCGTGCCTGGCGTCTTCGCCGCCGGCGACGTCCGGCTCGACTCCATGAAACGGGTGGCATCGGCGGTCGGCGAGGGCGCCATGACGGTCTATCTCGTGCACCGCTACCTGGCGTCCATGTGATCACCGCAGCAGACCTCCGCAGCCTCGCCTTGTTCGAGAAGGTGACCGAGGACGAATTGCGAGACCTGGTTGCTCGAGGGGGCGAGGTCGTCTTCGGCGCCGGGGACGAGCTGTGGGCTCAGGGCGGCCCGGCCGAGTGCTGGTGGGTACTGCTCGAGGGCCGGATCGACCTCATCCGGTTCGCGGGCCACGAGGAGACCCTGATCGGGGCGATGGCCCAGCCGGGACAGTGGGCCGGGGGCTTCACCGCTTGGGACGAGCATGCTGTCTACCTGGCGAACGGCCGCGCCGCCACCGACGGGCGCGCCCTGCGCGTGTCGTCCACCGACCTGAAGGCCTGGACCAACGCACTGGACCCCTTCGGTTCCCACCTGATCGAGGGAGTCTTCCGCACCGCCCGGACCGTCGAGTCCGCAGCGCGGCAGCGCGACGCGCTCGTCGCGCTCGGCACCCTCTCCGCGGGGCTCGCCCATGAACTGAACAATCCGGCGGCGGCCGCCGCACGAGCAGTCCAAGCACTGGACGGCGCGAGCCAGCGACTGCTGGACACCGTGGGCGGGCTCGCCGCAACTGACGTCACGGCGAGCCAGTTCAGGGAGCTCGACGCCCTGCGGCGCGAGCTCGCCGCCACGCCTCGTGCCCCGCTGGACGCGATGGCCCTCGCCGACCTCGAGGACCAGTTGACCGACTGGCTGGACGACCACGACGTCGCCGACAGCTGGCAGCTCGCGGGGCCGCTGGCGACGGCCGGCATCGACGTCGCCTGGTGCGAGCGCGTCGCCGAGATACTCGGGGACTCTGCCGGCGCGGGTCTGATCTGGGTGACGAGCACGCTGAGCGTGAGCAACCTGCTCTGGGAGGTGAAGGAGTCCACGCGCCGGATCTCCGAGCTGGTGAGCGCGATCAAGAGCTACTCCCAGATGGACCGTGCCTCGGTGCAGGAGACGGTGGTCTCCGAGGGACTGGAGAGCACCCTGGTCGTCCTCCGTCACCGCATGCCGGCGGGCGTCACCGTCGTGCGGGACTACGGACAGGACACGCCGCCCATCGAGGCGATCCCCGCCGAGCTCAACCAGGTCTGGACCAACCTGATCACCAATGCGCTGGACGCGATGGACGGCACCGGCTCATTACGGCTGTCAACCCGGCCCGACGGTGACGGCGTCGTCGTGGAGGTCGCCAACACAGGGACGTGGAGCGACCCGATCTCCAGGGAGCGGGCGTTCGAGCCGTTCTTCACCACCAAGGGGGTCGGACAGGGCACCGGCCTCGGCCTCGACATCTCGCGGCGCATCGTCGTCGGCCGTCATCGCGGCGACATCGGCATCCACCTCCCTCCGGGCGAGACCGTCCTCCGGGTGTGGCTGCCCCGGCAGCACACTGACGCGAAGTAGCGGGGAGCCACGTGACCGACCAGCCTCACCTGGCGCAACAGAGCCTCTCCACGGAGGCGGCGCGCCTGCTCGCCAACACCACCAAGTCGGCCCCGCAGTACATCGGGAGCAGTCCCCGATGGCTCGTGCAGTTCCTGCCCTGGCGGGCACTCGAAGCCGGCACGTTCCGGATCAACCGGTTGCGGGTCACCGCCCCGCCCGCTCGCCTCGTGCCGGTCGTGGACCAGGGCGCGGAGTCCTCGGTCACGGGATCGGCGCTGCGGTCGGTCCCAGCACTGCAGTACGTGGCCGAGGACTTCCTCGCGACGATGGCCGACGCGCTCAGCGTCGAGCAGCACTCCGCCGGCGAGCAGATCCACGACGGCACCGGTGAGCCGCGCTTTGTGATCGTCGTCTCCGGCAAGATCGAGGCACTCGACCGCGACCCCCACGGCATCGCCGTGCGCCGCGCTCTGCTCGGCCCCGGCTCGCACCTCGGCCAGGAGACGCTCGACGCCGAGCCGACACCGTCACCCGTCATCCGCGCGGTCACGCCCGTGACGCTGCTGGCGATGACGCGCTCGAGGTGGGAGTCGCTGACCGCGGACCGAGCCGATCTCCGCGTGGCCTGCGAGGTCGCCCGGCAGCGGCCACCGGGAGTCAACGACTTCGGCGAGCGAGTGCCGGACCTGCAGTCCGGCCACGAGGGGGAGGTCGACGTCCCGCGCACCTTCGTCGATTACGACCACGCGCCGCGCGAGATCGGGCTGAACCTCGTGCAGACGGTGCTGCAGATGCACACCCGCGTCACCGACGTCTACAACTCCCCGCACGACCAACTCGACCAGCAGATGCGGCTCACCGTCGAGGGAATGCGCGAGCGTCAGGAGTGGGACCTCATCAACGACCCGCAGACCGGCCTGCTGGGTCAGGTCTCGGAGTCCATGCGCATCCCGACCCGGCTCGGCGCTCCCACCCCGGACGATTTCGACGAGATGCTCAGCCTGGTCTGGAAAGAACCCGCCTTCTTCCTGGCTCATCCGCGGGCGATCGCCGCGTTCGGGCGGGAATGCACTCGCCGGGGGGTCCCGCCCCCCACGGTGCAGCTGTACGGCTCGCCGTTCCTCACCTGGCGCGGCGTCCCGATCGTGCCGACCGACAAGCTGTCCGTGGACGCCCGCGGCGCGTCTCATCGCACCCAGGTGCTGCTCCTCCGAGTCGGGGAGGAGCGGCAGGGCGTCATCGGGCTGCATCAGCCCGGGCTGCCCGGCGAGGACCCGCGCGTACCGAGCATGTCGATCCACCCCATGGGCATCAACCATCAGGCGGTCGCGTCGTACCTGTTGTCGCTGTACTCATCGGTGGCCGTGATGGCCGACGACGCCGTCGCCGTACTCACCGACGTCGAGGTGGCCCGGTACCACAACTATGACTGAGGCCTTCGGCGCGACCGGCCCGCTGAGCCCGGCCTACTACTTCCTCGATGCGGCCTCCGCCGGTGGGGCCGGACTGCCCGGTGTCCGGACCGATCGGGGCACGGTCGGCGACCTCGGCGCCGCACGCGCCGACTTCCCCGCCCTCCACCAGCGGATCAACGGTCGGCCGCTGGTGTGGTTCGACAACGCGGCCACGACACAGAAGCCGCGGGCCGTGCTGGACGCCATGACCCGTTTCTACGAGCGGGACAACAGCAACGTGCACCGCGGCGCCCACACTCTGGCGGCCCGGGCGACCGACGCCTACGAGGACGCGCGGGCGTCGGTGGCCCGGCTGCTCGGAGCGTCGAGCCCGGACGAGATCGTCTTCGTGCGTGGCACCACCGAAGGCGTCAACCTGCTTGCCGCCACCCTCGGACGTTCGAGGGTCCGGACCGGTGACGAGATCGTGCTCACGACACTCGAGCATCACGCCAACATCGTCCCGTGGCAGCTGCTGGCGCAGTCGGTCGGTGCGCGACTGCGGCCCGTGCCGGTGGACGACTCCGGCCAGGTGCAGTTGGACGGCTACGCAGCGCTGCTCACCGAACGGACCAAGATAGTTGCACTCAGCCATGTCTCCAACGCGCTCGGCACCGTGCTGCCCATCGACGCGATGATCGCGATGGCGAAGGCGCGCGGCATCCCCGTGGTGGTCGACGGAGCGCAGGCGGTCGCCCACCTGCCTGTCGACGTGACCGCACTCGGTGCCGACTTCTACGTCTTCTCCGGACACAAGATCTTCGGTCCGACGGGGATCGGTGCGATCTACGGCCGCCGCGAGCTGCTCGCGGCGCTACCGCCGTGGCAGGGCGGCGGCAGCATGATCCGTGACGTCACCTTCGAGCACACGACCTACTCCGACCCGCCGGCCCGCTTCGAGGCCGGCACCCCATCCATCGGGGACGCGGTCGGCCTCGGTGCCGCCATCCGGTACGTCCTCGGGCTCGGGATGCCAGCCATCGCGGCCCGCGAGGACCGGCTCGGCCGGCTCCTCACGGACGTGCTGTCCGACATCCCG
This sequence comes from Geodermatophilus amargosae, assembly GCF_041028265.1. GTDB lineage: Bacteria > Actinomycetota > Actinomycetes > Mycobacteriales > Geodermatophilaceae > Geodermatophilus > Geodermatophilus amargosae_A. Next base: position 195,454 of record NZ_JABGCW010000011.1, on the reverse strand, counting down.
GGGATCCGGGTCATTGGTACCGCGGCACACAAGGTGGCTGTCGCGTCCTTCCTGGTGGAAGGCATGAGGACCGAGGAGGTGGGCCGCGCCCTGGATGGCTGCGGCTTCGCGGTGCGGTCCGGACACCACTGCGCACAGCCGGCCCTGCGCCGCTTCGGCGTGGAGAGCACGGTGCGGGCGTCCTTGGCCTTCTACAACACCGATGCTGAAGTGCACGCGTTCGGTGCGGCCCTGCGCAACCTCACACGGTCCGTCAGGCGGTGAGAGTCGCGGTCGTCGGTTCGTCGCTGACCTCCTGGCCGGTGTCGGTGTGGTCCTTGACCGGTCGGATGTCGCGGGCGGCGAGGACCTGGTCGACGGCCCGCGCGATGACGATCCGCCCCCCGAACACGAGGCGCCGGAGGTCTCACGCGTCATCGACGGCTGGCCGTCCTCGCCGGCCGGTCGGCAGCTCCGCCGACACCAGGGGCAGTAGCGACGACGCGACGGAGGCGCCCGTCAACCGGACTGCTGCATGGCGACGTCCGTGGGACACGGTTGACCACCATCGTGACCACCATCGGTCCCTGTGCTTGGTCGTCCGCTGAGGCACGTGCTCGTCCCGTATGCCGGTCGAGCTGCACAGATGCACTTCGCTGAACTGTGGCGTACCCATTGCGCAGGTCTGGGGTCAAGGGGTCGCAGGTTCACATCCTGTCAGCCCGACAGTGGGGAACTGCAGGTCAGAGGGCGTATCCGGAGAGATGCGGAACGGCCCCTGACTGCTTCCTGAGGGCGTTTGACCACCATCAGGCCGCCCCTCCTGGTCGAAGGCGGCGCCGAGGACGTCCATCGCGCCGCGCGACACGTCGGGCGCGACGTGCCCGTAGACGTCCCCGGTGAGGGCGATCGAGGAGTGGCCGAGGACCTGCGACACCACCTCCCAGGGACGCCGGAGGTCAGGCGCGTGCCGGCAGGTCCGTGAACACCCGACACGAGCTCTCGAGCGCGTCGATCCCTGCCGCGGAGGCCGGTCCGTGTCACCCCCGGTGGCCTCCCGGATCCGCCGCTGGCTCCGCCCCCGTGATCATCACACCGGCGACGATGCTGCGATCGTGCGCGTCCGCGTGCGCTCGGCGTGCCAGGGTGGGGCGCGTCGCCACCGGGCGACGCCGACCCGGGAGGCCAGTCGTGAGCAACCACGTGTACCGACTCAGCGAGATCGTGGGCAGCAGCCCGAGCAGCGTGGACGACGCCATCCGCACGGCGGTGGCCAAGGCCGCTCGGACGGTGCACAACATCGAGTGGTTCCAGACCGAGGAGATCCGTGGTCAGGTCGTCGACGGCAGCGTGGCCTACTTCCAGGTGCGCCTGAAGATCGGCTTCCGCGTCGACGACTGAGTCGGCAGCCGCCGGACCGACCCCTCCAGCGGCGATCGACGGACCGGCCAGGTGACGATCGAGCACGACGGCGAGCACCGCGGCTCTCGGCCTCACACCGGCATGCTGACGACGCTGCTGGAGTCGACCGGGCGGTTGCGCGTCCGGGTGGTCGAGGAGGTCCGCGGGATCGGCGACGTGCTGCTCGACCGGTTCGACGTCGTCCTCGTCGTGTACGAGGGGCGTGACGACCACCACTCGCCGCCCGAGCGGCTCGGGGACACCACCGAGCAGGCGCTCATCCGCTTCGTGCGCGAGAAGGGTTGAGGGTCCTGTGGTTCCACGGCTCCTCGGTGCAGGAGCCGGACCGGGGCTTCCCGGAGGAGTTCGACCGGATGCGCGGCGCCACGCTCAGCCGCACCACGGGCCTGCGCCCCCGGCCCCAGGCGGAGGTGACGGTGCGGTTCCCGGAGCCGCGGCACCCGATCACCGACGGGCTGCCGGCGGAGTGGGCCGTCGTCAACGACGACGTGCTGACCGGCGCCCAGCTGGACCCGTCCGCCACCGTCCTGCGCACCGTGTTCGACGACGTCGAGACCTACCGGCGGGCCGGCTGGCCCAACGCCCACACCCCGGTGGACGTCCCGCCCGGCGGGGTCGAGGACCTGCCGGGCATGGACACCGGCCAGGCCCTGGCGTGGGCCAACTTGTGGGGCGCCGGGCGCAGCATCAGCATCGTCCTCGGCCACGACTGGGACACCTTCCGCAAGATCCCCTTCATGACGTTGCTCGTGCGCGGCGGATGGCCTACGGCGTCGGCATGGCCATCGAGGACTCCGTCGTCCTCGCCGAGGTGCTCGCGGAGGACGACGACGTGCCGGCCGCACTGCTGCGCTTCGGCGAGCGGCGGTTCGACCGCTGCCGTCTGGTGGTCGATACCTCGGTGCAACTGGGGGAGTGGGAGCAGCGCCCACCCGGCGACCCCTCCCTGCCGGGACGGCTCACGGGAGAAGTCCTGGCGGAGCTGGCCAGACCCGTCTGAGTGGCGCTCGAGCGGGAACGACCCTCTGGGTCACTCCTCCGCTCAGACGTCGTCCTCCGGGCCGGCGATGGCGTCGTCAGCGCAGTTCGGCGGCGCGGGTTCGCGTCCTGTCAGCCCGACAGAGCAGCTCAGGGGCCGTTCCGGTTTCCGGAACGGCCCCTGACTGCTTCCCGAGGGCGTCCGACCACGCTGAGGCACTGCACGCGTGAGCGGCCGGAGGAGTCCCGGTCGGACCCGAGGGGGCCGGCGCGGGGCGCTACGGCGCTCCTCGCGCGCTCAGGCCCTCCATGCCAGCGGCAGCGTCTAACGGCGCCGACGCAGCAGCAGCCACGCGCCGATGCCCAGGAGGACGAGGGGGCCGGCCCAGGCGATGACCGTGGTGCTGATGCCGAGTCCGATGGCGGCGCCCAGCCCGACCAGGCAGACGGCGGGGATCCAGGCCCAGTCCTGGCGCTCGACGCGGAGGAGCCGCGCCCCTCCGGCCACGAGTACGAAGCCGACACCGAGCGCGAGCAGCCAGGCGCCGCCCACCTCCGTGGCGTCGTGCCCCTGCAGGGGGCCGTTGACCAGGAGGATGCCGGTGCCGACGCCGATGGCGATGCCCCCGCCCACGAGCGGGCCGGCGGCGCGGGCGGAGACCGCCCACACGAGCAGTTCGAGGCCGATGACCAGGGCGACGGCGTCGCCGAGCGGCCACCCGGGCACCAGCCGATCGGTCAGCAGCATGCCTCCGGCGGTGAGCAGCACGACGGCGAGGAACGTCCGATCGCGGTGCTCGGCCCGGGTGGTGGTGGCCGTGTCGACGTCGGTGGACATGAGCGCTACCTCCTGTCGGCCGCCGTGCCTCGGCGGCAGAATGAGACCGTCCTGAACGGCAGGGTGGCGCCGCACCACCCTCGTGGAACGACCACCCGGGTGCGCCATGTCGTCGTCCGTCCCGCTGCTCGCGGTGAAGCGCGAGCCGCCGCCGCTCCGGCCAGGGGCCGTTCATCGCCGCCGGCTGGTGCGCGCCCTCCGCGACAACGGCACCAGCCGCCTGACCGTCGTGATCGCCCCGGCCGGCTGGGGCAAGACCACCCTGCTGTCGCAGTGGGTCCACGACCGGGCAGAGGAGCGACCGGTCGCCTGGGTGTCGCTGGACGAGTCGGACAACGACGCCGTGCGGTTCTGGACGTACGTCCTGACCGCGCTGGAGCCCACGGGGGTCGGGACCCAGGCGCTGGCTCAGTTGTCCGCTCCGGGGGTCGATGCGCTCACGATCGCGTTGTCCACGCTGCTGAACGAGCTCGCCGAACGGTCCGACACCCGCGTGCTGGTGCTCGACGACTTCCACGCCGTCACCGATCCGCAGGTCGCCGAGACCGTGGAGTTCCTGCTGACCTACCTGACGCCGGCGTTGCACGTGGTGATCGCCGGGCGGTCCGACCCGCCGTTGGCGCTGGCGCGGTTGCGCGCCCGAGGGGAGCTCACCGAACTGCGGTCCCGGGATCTGTGTTTCACCGAGCCCGAGGCGGCCGCGCTCGTCGAGGCCGTGAGCGGTCGTCGACCCGGTCCGCGCGACACGTCCGAGCTCGTCCTCCGCACCGAGGGCTGGGCTGCTGCGCTCCAGCTCGAGGCGTTGGCCGCGCGGGACTCCGACCAGCCCGTGAGCCGGGCCTCCCTGCCCGCACAGGACCGTCACGTCGTCGACTTCCTCGACAGCGAGGTGCTGGCAGGACTGCCGGCGCGCCATCGCGACCTGCTGGTGCAGGCGTCGGTGTTGGAGCGCCTGAGCGGGCCGCTCTGCGACGCGGCGCTGGAGCAGCATGGGTCGGCCGCGGTCCTGGACGATCTCGACCGGGCCGACCTCTTCGTGGTCGCGCTCGACGCGCGCCGGGAGTGGTTCCGCTGCCATCGGCTGTTCCGTGATGCGCTGCGCCATCGCCTGGCGACCACGGACCCGCTCCTCGGCCCCGCGGTGCTCCGCCGGGCGGCGAGGTGGTTCCTCGGCGAGGGCCTCGTCGACGAGGCGATCCGGCACCTGATCGCCGCAGGGGACGACGCCGCCGCGTTGGAGGCGCTGGCCGCGGCGCGGCTGTGGTTCGTGGAACGTGGCGCTGCCGCGGCGCAACTGCGGCTGGGTGAGTCGCTCGTCACCCGGTCCACCGACCCGCGCGACCACCTGACCATGGCCTTCGCGGCGGCGACGTGCGGCCGCTTCGACCGCATCCTGCCCTGGCTCCGGTCGGCCGAGCCGCTGATCGGACCGGGGTCGCCACCCCTGGAGGGCTGGAACAGCCTGGAGGCCGGGCTGCTGGCCACCCGTGCCGGCTACGCGCGGGACAGGGACCGCGCCCTGGAGGAGGCACGCCGGGCGGTCGACCTGGAGCCGACCCCCGGTACACGGGGGTTCGTCGTGACGCGCGTCGTCCTGGGGACCGTCCTCGCCGCAGCGGGGCGGTTCGACGACGCCGCCCGGGTGCTGGCGACGGCGTGGCGTGACCCTGCCCGCCCGGACGTCCCGGAGCTCCTGGAGCTGCAAGCTGCCGGTCAGTTCGCGGCCAGCCTGTTCGAGGTCGGCGACGACGCCGAACTGCGCCGGCTGCTCGCGCAGGTCAGGCCACAGTCGTCCGCTGCCGAGCGGGCATGGGCTGACGGGGCTGCGGCCGCGGTGGCGCGTCTGCGCACCGTCGAGGGACGCCTGGCGTACCGGGACGGGCGGCTCGATGAGGCTCGGGAGCGGCTGCGCCACGCGGCACACCTCGCCGAGACGTGGGGTGAACCGTCGCTGCTGGTCTCCGCGCACGTGGCACTGGCGGACGCCGAGCTGGCGACGGGGGACCGGTCGGCGGCCCGGGCGGCCCTGGAGCGCGCGGGCGACGTCGCAGCCTCCGAGCCCGTCACGTCGGTGGCGCGTGATCGGCTGGCCGCCGCGGTGGAGCGCCAGGGTCGCAGGTCCGCGACGGCCGCCCGCGCGGCCGGGGACCTGGTCGAGACGTTGACCGACCGGGAACTGTCGATCTTGCGGATGCTCCCCGGTTCCGCCACGCAACGGGAGATCGGCGCGGCGCTGTTCCTGTCCATCAACACGGTGAAGAGCTACACGCGGACGCTCTATCGCAAGCTCGGTGTCGCGGGCCGCGCCGAGGCGGTCCAGCGCGCGCGGCTGCTCGGCGTCATCTAGGCGGAGCCACCCGGGTGGAACCCGGGCGGGGGCGGAGGCGCGGCTCCGTCATCGGGGCAGGCTCGCGGCATGACTGCCCCCGGCGGATGGACGTACCGCGTCGGACTCGCCGGTCCGCCCCCCGTCCACGTGGTCGAGCAGATCCGCGCCCGCTTCGGGCCGGTCACCGTCGCCGCGGCAGGCGGCCTACGCGTCCTCGAGGGGCGCATCGCCGACCAGCCCGCCGTCCGGGCCCTGCTGACGCTCGTCTGGGACGCCGGTGCCGACGTCAGGCTGCTCCTCCTCTCCGACGACGTCGACGGACGGTGAGGGGCTGCGCCGGGGGGCGACCGGTGCACCCGCGGTGCACGGGCCGGCCACTGCCGCGCCGGTGCCGATCACCCGGGTGACGGCGCCGGACGGGTGGTGACGTGTCACCCGGATCCGGCGCTCGATGGAGGCGCGGGTCGAGACACGACCACCGCATCCGGTACCCCCCTGGAGGACGGTCATGACCGCGGTAGCCCCTGTCGGCAGCCGGTCGGCGCGCGTCCGGCGCGATGGACGCACGCTGGCCTTCGTGTGGCTGGTGACCCTCAGCCTGAGCAGCCTGCCCGCGATCCTCGCGGTCGAGCTCGCGGGAGTCGCCCCTCTGGCAGCGCACTGGGTGACGCTGGGGGCCGCTCCTGCCCTCGCGGCAGTCGCGTGGACGTGGCGACCGGCCCGACCCGTCGCGCGGTACCTGGGCGTGATGGTCGTCGTGTTCTGCGTGGCCCACCTGCTGCCCCCGCTCCTCGGCCACCTCACCGCGGCCGGCGGATCCGACCTGAGCCGAGCGCTCGCCACCAAGACGGTCTTCCTCCTGGTGGCGGCGGCGGTGGCCGCCGTCCTGGTGCGGGGCCTCCGGATGGCCCCGCGGGAGGCGTTCCTCGCGCCCGGGGACCTGGCAGCGCCCAGTGGACTCCGGCTGCCCGGGACGTCGCGCGAGCTGAGCTGGGCGGTCCTGGGACCCCTCGCCGCCGGCGCTCTCCTCGCACTCCTGGCGACCACGACCTGGCTCGACTCGGGCCTGCAGCCGGCATCGCTGGAACGGTTGGTCCCCGTGCTGCCGCTCGTCATCGTCTGCGCGGCCTTCAACGCCATGGGCGAGGAGGTCGTCTACCGCTCCGGCCCCCTGGCCACCGTGGTCGGCGTCGTGAGCCCGGGGCAGGCGGTTCTCCTGACGTCGGCCTGGTTCGGACTCGCCCACTACTCCGGCTCGGTACCCGACGGCTTCGGCGGGGTGCTGCAGTCCGGCGTCCTGGCACTGCTCCTCGGCGGGGCCATGGTGGCGACCAAGGGCCTGGGGTGGCCCTTCCTGCTCCACTTCGCGGTGGACCTCGTCGTGTTCGCGTCGATCGCCGTCGTGGGCACCTGAGCCGAGTCGTCGCGGCTGTCGACGGGCACCACGTCGGGCCCGGGCGGTGACCCGGTTCCGATCGGACGGGGAGGTCGAGCATCGATGACCCGGGAGCGGGCCTCGTGGAGCCTCGTCCTCCACGCGCAGTGCGACCTCGCTGGTGCCGACTTCGCGTGGCGGTTCTGGACCGACGTCGGCAACTGGGCGGTCGTGGATCCGGCCATCGCTGCCGTCCGCGTCGACCCGGCGTTCGAGGCGGGCGCCCGGGGCACCACCGTGACCGAGGACGGAGCGCAGGTGGAGTGGCGGATCGGTGAGGTCGCCGCTTCCCGCCGGGCGCGGATCGAGTTCCCGGTACCCGGCGCCGCGCTGCGCGTCTCGTGGGTCTTCCGCCCGAGGCAGCCGGCCGGCTGCACGATGACGCAGACGATGGAACTGTCCGGTGAGCGCGCCACCGAGTACGAGCCGAGCGTCGCCGCGTCGATGGAACGGTCAGCACCCGAAGGACTGCAGAGGCTCGCAGCAGCCATCGACGAGGCCTACGCGCGCACAGCCGACAGGGCGCGGAGGGACCTGTGACAGCGCGGTGCAGGGGCACCGGGTCGGCACCGGCGGACGTCCGCGTCGACAGGTCGCCGGGCGGCCGCGCGGCTCGGCGTCCGGACCGGTCGCGGACGTCGGGAACTGCCGTCGCCGGGTCGTCCGGTGGAGCAGTCCGGCGCCCACCAATCGCCGTGCCGAGCAGGCGACGGGCGGCGGTGCGGGGGACGGAGGCCATGACCGCACGGTCGGCAGGCGCAGTGCGCCGATCCGGTGGTCGCGCCGGTGTCGCGGCAGGCGCTCGAGGAGGCGTCGGCCTCGGTCGGCGAGGTGTCCGCGGTTCGCCGGGCGACCGGCCCTGGCAGGACGTGCGCCGGCACGGGCCGCGAGTAGCGGCGCGCGGCGTCGACGCGTCGGGGACGGATCCGTCCCCGACGGCGGGCGGGCCGGGGTGCCTACTGGCGCCCGGGTGCCGAACCCCGTCCGAGGAGGACCCATGGGCACGACCGCCGCCCCGCCACGCCCGCACGCCAGGAGCGGTCGGATCCGCGCCTCCGGATGGGCGGCGGCCCTGGCGACGGTCCTCCTCACGGCCGGCTGCGCCGCCGCCGGTGCCACCCCGCCGGCGACGCGCAGCGCCCCGGCCGCACCGGCCGACCAGTTCACCCCGGTGGTGGCGGCCACCCTCGACCCGGGGGCGGCACCGGTCCTCGGTACCGACGGACGGCTGCACGTCGTGTACGAGATCCAGCTGACCAACGCCCGGCCCGTGCCGGCGACGCTGCGGGAGATCCACGTGCTCGACGGCGAGGACCCGGACCGGGTGGTCGCCACCGTCGCCGGGGACGACCTGGCCGCGGTCCTGCGGGACCTCACGGGCAAGACGCCGGCCGGCTCGCTCGAGATCGAGCCATGGGTGTCCCGGCTCGTGCTGATGCACGTGTCCTTCGCCTCACCGGCCGAGGTCCCCGCGTCCCTCGTGCACCGCTTCCTGCTCACCGCCGCGGCGCTCGGCGGCGGGGACGAGCCGGAGCCGCTGGCCTACACCGCCGCCCCGTACGCGCTGTCCGGCACGCCCCCCGTCCTCGGGCCGCCCCTGGCCGGGGACCGCTGGGTGGCCATCAACGGCTGCTGCGGAGCCGACGGGATCCACCGGAACACCGTCCTCCCGGTGAACGGGCACCTCGCCGACACCCAGCGGTTCGCCATCGACTACATGCGTCTCGACGACGAGGGACGGCTCGTGGCCGGCGACCCGGCGGACGTGGAGTCCTACCGCGCCTACGGCGCCGAGGTCCTCGCCGTCGCCGACGCCACCGTGGTGGCCACCCTGGACGACCTCGACGACCAGGTCCCGGGTCAGCTGCCCGACCCGGCGACCATCACGCTGGAGAACGTCGACGGCAACCACGTGGTCCTGGACCTGGGCGGCGGCCAGCACGCCTTCTACGCCCACCTGCAGGCCGGGTCGGTGACCGTCGCGCCGGGCGACCGGGTCCGCCGCGGAGACGTCCTGGGCCTGCTCGGCAACAGCGGGAACACCTCCGCGCCGCACCTGCACTTCCACCTCATGGACGGCATCTCGGTGCTGGGCTCCAGCGGCCTGCCCTACACCTACGACGCCGTCGACCTCGTCGGGGCCGTCGACGCCGCCCGGTTCGCCGCCGCCACCTCGCTGGAGGGCGTCTGGGACCTGCACCTCCTCCCGGCCCCGGAGCGGCGCACGGAGGAGTTCCCGCTCGACCTCGACGTGGTCGACTTCCCGGAGCCCTGACCGCCGGGGCCGGCGGCGACGCGCCTCGCCGGCCCCGGCGACGGGTCTCAGTGCGCGGCCCCGGCCTGCGCGGTCTCGTCCGCGGCGTGGGCGATGGACCGGGTGTCCTGGAAGGCGCGGACGCCCTCGATGCCCTGCTCGCGGCCCATGCCCGAGTGCTTCATGCCGCCGAAGGGAGCGCGGAGGTCCAGCCGCGCGGCGCCGTGGTCGTTGACCCAGACGTAGCCGCACTCCAGCTGGGCACCCAGCCGGGTGGCGGCGTCGGAGTCGGCGGTCCACACCGAGGCGCACAGCCCCGCCCAGGTGTCGTTCGCCTGCCGCACCGCGTCGGCGTCGTCGTCGAACGGGATCACCGGGATCACCGGGCCGAACTGCTCCTGGGTGACGACCCGCAGCGAGGGATCGGGGTCCACGACCACGGCCGGTCGCAGGAAGTTCCCCTCGGCCAGCTCCCCGTCCGGCAGTTCGCCGAACTCCAGCACCGTCGCCCCCGCGGACCTCGCCTCCTCGACGATCTCGGAGACGAACGCCTTCTGGGCGGTCTGGTGGAGGGGACCCATCGTGGTCTCCTCGGCCAGGCCGTGGCCGAGGACGACCTTCTCCAGCCGCGCGGTCAGGCCGGCCACGAGCTCGTCCATGCGGGAGCGGTGCACGTACAGCCGCTTGGCGTTCATGCAGATCTGACCCGTGGTGTCGAAGACCGCGCCGAACAGCCGGTCCAGGTGGTCGTCGTCGAGGACGGCGTCCGCGCGGATGATCGCCGGGTCGTTGCCGCCGAGCTCCAGGGTGACCCGGGTGAGGCTGCGGGAGGCCATCTCCATGATGCGCTTGCCGCCGTTGACGCTGCCGGTGAAGCAGACCTTCGCGACGTCGGTGTTGTCGATGAGGCCGGCCATGTCACCGTCCCGGCCGGTGACCACGTTGAGCACGCCGGGGGGCAGCTTCTCGGCGACGCGCTGCACCAGGCGGGTGGTCGCCAGCGGCGTCGAGGGCGGCGGCTTGACGATCACCGTGTTGCCGGCGAGCAGCGCGTGCGGGAGCGACGCGGCGAGGATCGCGATCGGCCAGTTGAACGGGACGATCACGGTCACCACGCCGATCGGCTGGTAGGCGACGGTGGTCTGGACGGGGATCCCGGGTGCGGGGGGCAGCACCTTGGTCTGCTCCACCTCGTCGGCGAGGGAGAGGGCGAGCTGCCACCGGATCTCGAAGACCAGCGCGTCGACCCACGACTCGTGGCGGATCTTGCCGTTCTCCAGCGAGAGCACCCGGGCGTCCTCGTCGCGCTCGTCGGCGATCCCCTCGATGGCGGCGGCCATCCGGGCGGCGCGCTCCGGAGCGGACAGGGCCGACCACGCCGGGTAGGCCGCCTTCGCCGCCGCGACGGCATCGGCCACGTCCTCCGCCGTCGCCGCCGCCGCGCGGCCCACGACGACGCCCGGCCGCGCCGGGTCGACCACCTCGAGGACGTCGTCCGTGGAACGCACCTCCCCACCGATGTACAGCCCCGTCGTCACCGGAGCCGTCGTGTCCACCGTGCTCGTCATGCCGGTCCCCACCTCTCTGTGTGTCCGTTGTCGGTCGTGCCGGGTCGATGGTCGGCATGCCGGCGCTCCGTGTCGACGGCGGCGACCACGCGGACGGCGTCCACGCTGCCGGTCACCTCGTGCACGCGCACCCCCCACGCGCCGGCTCGCGCGGCCAGCACCGACGTGGCCACGGTTGGCGGCGTCGCGCTCGTGCGGGGGCGTGTGCGCCCGTCCGCCGTGGCGAGCACCGCGCCGAGGAAGCGCTTGCGGCGTCGACCGTGGTGTGCCGGCCGCCGTCGGAGAACGAGTCCGGGGTGACGTCGAGGATCCCGATGACGACGCAGCGGCCGGGGCGGGCGGTCACGAGCCGGACCCCGACCGCAGCAGGGCGCGGGCCTCCCCGCTCACCCGTCCACCGTCCCCCGTGCCTCGGCGCCGACCCCGGCCGCGGCCCGCCCGTGCCCGGACCCCTGCCCGCTGCGCAGGCGCGCCGCGCGCCAGCCGCGCAGCGAGTTGAGCACCGCGAGCTGCTCGGCGTCGTGCAGGTCGGACACCGTCAGGACCCGTTCGGACAGGCGGCCCAGGTCCAGCAGGCGGGCGCGCTCCACACCGGGCAGGCAGCCCGAGCCGGTGGGCGGCGTCCACCACCGGCCCCCGATGCGCAGGGCGAGGTTCGCCGTGGTGGTCTCGGTCAGCTCGCCGCGCCGGTTGACCAGGACGACGTCGTCGGCCTCCGGGTGCCGCAGGGCCCGCGTCAGGTAGACGTCGCGGCGGGTGCTCTTGTGCTGCAGCCACGGGTCGGCGGCGTCCACGGGATCGTCGTCCAGCGCCAGCTCCACCGGCCGGGCGGCGGCCGGCGGCATCGCCTCCAGCTCGACGTCGACCTCCCCGTCCCGCGAGAGCAGGACCCGCACCCGTGCCGGCCCGGTGCGCGCCGCGACGGCCCGGTGGACGGACTCCCGGGCCGCGGCCGGGTCGAACGCGAACCCGGCCCAGTCGGCCGAGTCGGCCATGCGGGCGAGATGCCGGTCGATGTGGCGCAGCCCCTCGGCGGGGACGAACGCCAGCGTCTCCAGCAGGCGGTGCTCGGTGACGTCGTGGACCAGGACGGCCGCCTTGGCGTGCAGCTCGGCCCGCTCCCGCGCCGCCTCCGAGCCCCAGGTGATGCCGCCGCCGGCCCCGTACACGGCCTCGCCGGTGGCGCGGTCGACGACGGCGGTCCGGATGGCGACGTTGAACCGGGCCCGGAACGGGGCGGACGGGGGAGCGACCAGTCCCACGGCGCCGCAGTAGATGCCGCGCGGGGTGGGTTCGAGATCGTCGACCAGCTGCATGGTGCGCCGCTTGGGGGCGCCGGTGACCGATCCGCAGGGGAACAGCGCGCCGAACAGCTCCAGCAGGCCGGTGCCGGCCGGGACCCGCGCGCTCACCTGCGAGGTCATCTGCCAGACGGTGGGGTAGCGCTCGAGGGCGAACAGCTCGTCCACGACCACGCTGCCGACCTCGGCCACCCGGCCCAGGTCGTTGCGGAGCAGGTCGACGATCATGAGGTTCTCGGCCTGCTCCTTGCTGCTGGAGCGCAGGAGGCGGCTGTGCTCCCGGTCCTCCGCCGTGGTGCGGCCGCGCGGGGCGGTGCCCTTCATCGGCCGCGTCCGGACGACGTCCCCGGCCCACTCGAAGAACAGCTCGGGACTGGCGCTGGCGACGACGTGCCGGCCGAGGTCGAGGTAGGCGTTGTGCGCACCGCGCTGGGCGAGCGCGAGCCGGGCGTACAGCGCCTCGGGATCCTCCGGAACAGGGGAGCGCAGCCGGTCGGTGAGGTTGCACTGGTAGGTCTCGCCGGCGGCGATGTGCTCCCGGACGCGCGCGACCGCCCGCGCGTACTCGTCGTCGGTCCAGTCCGGACGCCACGGCGCCGGCCGCGGTCCGGTCCCGGCCGGCGGCGCCAGGGGCGCGACCGGCGCGGGCTCGTCGCACAGCCCGAACCACACCAGCGGCGGGTCCCCGGCCGGCGCGGAGCCGCCCGGCAGCTGCGGGTCCAGGCCGGCGGCGGCCTCGTACGCCACGTACCCGAAGGCCCAGCTGCCCGCCTCCGTGGCGTCGTGGACCTGCCGGAGCACGGCGGCGACCTCGTCGGGGCGCACCGCGGTCAGGATCCGGGACGGCGGCGGGCACAGCAGCGCCCTCCCTGCGCGGAGGTCGTCGAACCGGGCCCACGGCCGGCCCATCAGTCCGCGATCCCCTGCTGGACCCTGGCCGCGGTGAGGGTGTTGGCCAGCAGCATCGCGATCGTCATCGGCCCGACCCCGCCGGGCACCGGGGTGATCGCGCCCGCCACCTCGGCGACCGCGTCGAACTCGACGTCCCCGCGCAGCCCGTCCTCGCCGCGGTGGATGCCCACGTCGACGACGGTCGCCCCGGGCTTGACGGCGTCGCCGCCCACCAGGCCGGGGATGCCGGCGGCGACGACCAGCACGTCGGCCCGCCGACACACCTCGGGGAGGTCGCGCGTGCGGGAGTGGCAGATCGTCACCGTCGCGTGCCGCGCCAGCAGCAGCTGGGCCATCGGCTTGCCGACCAGCACGGAGCGGCCGACGACCACCACCTCGGCGCCCTGGAGGGGGACCTCGTACTCGTCCAGCAGCGTCAGCACCCCGGCCGGTGTGCACGGCCGCAGCCCCGGCCGCCCCTGGGCGAGCAGGCCGGCGTTCGCGGTGGTCAGCCCGTCGACGTCCTTCGCCGCAGGGATGCGGGCGATGAGGGCGTCGGAGTCCAGGTGCCGGGGCGTGGGCAGCTGCAGCAGGATGCCGGACACCGCGGGGTCGGCGGCGAGCTCGTCGACGAGCGTGGCCGCGGTCGCCTGGTCGACGTCCCCCGGCAGGTGGCGGTGCAGGTCCTGCATGCCCGCCTCGACCGACAGGCGGCGCTTGTTGCGGACGTAGACCTCCGACGCGGGGTCCTCGCCGACCAGCACGGTCGCCAGGCCGGGAGCGACCCCGCCCGCGGCGACGAGCCCGGCCACGCCCCGGGCGACCCGCTCGCGCACCCGCCGCGCCACGGCCGTGCCGTCGATCACCCGTGCCGTCACGGCACCTCCCGGACGGGACCCGGCCGGGCCGGTCCGCCGCCGTCGGGCAGGCTCCTGAGCATCCGCTGACGCCAGGCCTCGGTCGGGCCGAGGTCGTTGAACGTGAAGACGTGGAAGCCCGCGATGGCGTTGTCCGGCTTCCCCACGTGCGGGGCCAGGCCCTTGATGATCGTGTTGGGGCTGTAGCCGCCCGGGACGAAGAACCGCCAGAACAGGTTCTGCTGCTTCTTGAGGAACTTCGCCGACTCCCCGATGCCCAGCCCGCCGGACACCCGCAGCAGCTTCTGGCGGTGCACCGCGCCGGGCACGCCCACGTGCACCGGCAGGTCGATGCCGCGGTCCTTGAGCTCGCGCGCCCACCTCAGGATGACGGCCGGGTCGAAGACGATCTGGGTCTTGATGTGGGTGGCCAGGGGTGCCTTGTCCTCCAGCGCCTGGAACAGGGTCTCCGTCGACGCGGTGGGGTGGCCCTCGGGGTGACCGCCGATGCCGATGTCGGTGAAGCCGTGGTCCATCTCGTGCAGCGCGACGAGCAGGTCGTGCGCGTGCCGGAACTCGGTGGGCTCGTCGGAGGGGTCCCCGCCCACCACGAAGACGTCGGTGACGCCGGCCTCGCGGCAGCGGGCCACGACGTCGGCCAGGTGGGAGCGGTCGCGGATCTGCTGCGCCGACAGGTGCGGGGCCACCGTGTAGCCGTGGCCGACGAGGCGGACGGTCAGGTCGATGGTGGCGTCCTGGCCCTTGGCCGGGGAGGCGGTCACCGTCAGGCGCACGTCCCTCGGCACGCACGACAGCACCGACTGCTCGGTCTTCTTGAACGGGATCACCTCGTAGCCGAGGTCGTCGAAGACCCTCCTCAGCGACTCCCGGGTGGCCGGGTCCCGGACGGTCAGCGTGCGCTTCACGTGGTCTCTCCCTCTGCACGGTGGGGCCGGGGGTCCGCGGAGGACGGTGGCGCCGGCGGCACCCCGGACGGCCGCCCGGCAGGGCACGCGCCGGACGGTGGGTCCCGTACCCCATCGTGACCTGCGCCACCCCGGCCGGGGACGGTGCCATGACGGCACTCGGGAGGCCGGATCGGTGGCGGTCCGTACGTCAATCGTCGCGGTGGGCGGCCGGGCCGAGGGGTCCCCGTCCGTCCCGACGACCGCCCGGGTGGTCCCGGCCGCCGCGTCGCGCACCGGGGGAGTCCGGCGTGTCAGCATCTCCGGTGGTGACCGCCGACCTGGGCGGTCCGGGGTGCGCGGTCCGGGAGGGAGGGAGAGCGGTGCGACGAGAGGGACGGTCGACCGTCGGGACGACGACGGGTCCGGTGACGTCGGCCGAGCAGGTCGTGCGGCAGGCCCCCGACGGGCTGGCGGTCATCGACGGACGGGCCCGGTTCGTCGACGCCAACCCCGCCGCGGTGCTCCTCTGCGGCCTCGACCCGGACGCCGTCGCGGGGGCCCCCTCGCCCTTCCCCGTGCCGGACGACCCCCTGCCGGACGACCCGGCGACCGCGGCCCGGTCGGGCGAGCTGACCGTGGCCTGGGAGCCCGGGCCCGGTCAGCGGCGGGAGTTCGCCTACGTCCTCGCCCCGATGCCACCCGAGCGGCGGTGGGTCGTCTCCTTCCGCGACGTGACGCTCAGCCGGCTGCGCGAGCGGCGGCTGACCGCGATCGCCAAGGCGGCGTCGAGCGTGGCGTCGAAGCGGTCGCTGGTCGGCACGCTCGAGGCCCTGGCGCAGGAGGTGGCGCGGACCGACGCGCTCGCCGGTGTGCAGGTGCTCACCGTGAACTCCTCCGGCGACCGGCTGCACGTCATGGGCGCCGCCGGCTTCGGCCGTGCGGCCGACTTCTTCGACCGGCTCATGGAGTGCCGGGCCCTGGGCGCCGAGCTCAAGATGCTCGAGGCCCTCGAACGGCGGGAGCCGCTGGTGGTGCCCGACCGGTACGAGCAGACCATGCAGGACCCGGCGTGGGCGCCGCTGCACGACCTGCTGCGCCATCCCCGGTGGGACTGGTTCGTCAGCGTGCCCCTCCTCGCGCGCGGGGAGCCGGTCGGCATCCTGAACGCCTTCTACGCGCCGGGGCAGGTCGTCGGGACCACCGAGCTGGAGTTCCTGCTCGCCATGGCCGAGCAGGCCGCGATGGCCGTGGACCACGCCGCCCAGCGGCAGCGGGAACGGGACGTGGCCCGGCGCGAGGAACGCCAGAAGCTGGCCCGCGACCTGCACGACTCGGTGGTGCAGCAGGTCTTCTCGATGATGATGCAGGCCCGCTCGCTGGGCGTCCTCGTCGAGCGGGGGCTGCCGCCCACGCCGGACGAGGTGGCCCGGGTGGCCGACGACCTGAGCAGCAGCGCCGCGGCCGTGCTGGCGGACCTGAGGGGGATGGTGGTGGAGCTGCGGCCCGCGGCGACGACGGGGGACGGGCTGGTCTCCGCGCTGCAGTCGCTGGTCGACACGACGTCCGCCCGCACCGGCGTGGCGGTCTCGCTGGAGCTGGACGACCGCGACGACGGGCTGTCGGCGCAGGACGCCGACCTGCTGGAGGACGTCTACCGCATCGTCGCCGAGGCGCTGCACAACGGCGTCAAGCACGCCGACGCCTCGACGATCCTCGTCCGGCTCGCGGTCGTCTTCCACGGACGCCGGCGGCGACTGGTCGCCGAGGTCGCCGACGACGGCCGCGGGCTGACCGCCGGCGACGCCGCCACCCCCGCCGCCACCCCCGCCGGTGACTCGGCGTCGAGCGGCTTCGGGATGACGGTGATGCGCGAGCGGGCGGCCCGGTGGGGCGGCACCGTCCGGGTGCGGCAGCCCGCGACGGGCGGCACCAGCGTGCGGCTGACCCTGCCGCTGCCGGCCTCCCTGCCCGCGACGCCGGCGGCCGGGACGGCCGCGCCGTGACCGCGCCGCACCCGATCCGGGTCCTCGTCGTGGACGACCACGCGGTCGTGCGCCGCGGGGTGGTCGCCTACCTCGAGGCGCTCGAGGACGTCGAGGTGGCGGCCGAGGCCGGCGACGGCCAGGAGGCGCTCGACCAGCTCGCCCGGGCCGCCGCGCACGGCGAGCTGCCCCACGTCGTCCTCATGGACCTGCAGATGCCCGGGATGGACGGGGTGACGGCGACCGGCGAGGTGCTGCGCCGGTTCCCGCAGCTCAAGGTGGTCATCCTGACCAGCTTCGGGGAGACCGAGCGGGTGCACGCGGCGCTGGAGAGCGGGGCGTCGGGCTACCTGCTGAAGGACGCCGGGCCGGCCGAGGTCGACGCGGCACTGCGCGCCGCGGTCCGCGACGAGGTCTTCCTCGACGCGGCGGTGACCCGCCGCCTCACCCAGGAGATGCGCGCGCCCCGGACCGGGCTCGGCGCCCTGACCTCGCGCGAGAAGGAGGTGCTCGTCCTCGTCGCAGAGGGGCGGTCGAACAAGGACATCGCGCGGCACCTGGTCATCAGCGAGCGCACCGCCCGGACGCACGTGAGCCACCTGCTCACGAAGATGGGTCTCACCTCCCGGACGCAGGCGGCGCTGCTGGCCGTCAAGGAGGGGCTCGTCCACCCTCGGTGAGGGCGGGGTGCCGTCATCCGTCGCGTCCGGGACGCGACAGCGGCGGCTGCCCGTCCGGGTCGGCCGGGCGATCCGCCGGGGCGCCGGGTCCTCGTAGCGTGGCCGGCGGTCGGACCGGCGCCTCGTCCCGCGGTCCCACCGCCGCACGGAGGGAGGGCCGCGTGACCGCTGCTCCGGAGCCCGCGGGGGACCCCGGGCGGATCGACGTCGTGTGCGCCGCCGCCGGGACCGCCCTCGCCGTCCCGCCGGGCACCTCGATCCTGGCCGCCGTCCGCCGGGCGGGGCTCGAGGTGCCGGCCGCCTGCCCCGACGCCTCCTGCGGGATGTGCGAGACGAGGGTCCTGGAGGGCCGGCCCGACCACCGGGACGGCGTCCTGACCGCCGAGGAGCGCGCGTCCGGCGAGACCATGATGATCTGCGTCTCCCGGGCGACGACCGCCCGGCTGGTGCTGGACCTCTGACCGGGCGCCTCCCCGGGGACGGGCCGCCACGACCGATGACGTGGGCGACGGATGACGTGGGCGACGGATGACGTAGGCGACGGGCGCCGCGGCGGTGGCCGGGCCGTGACATCGGGCCGATCCCGTCCGGGGCCGCGGTGCCTATCGTGGGCGGGCAGGCGCACGTGCGCCGGTGCCCGCGAGGTCGTCCGAGGAGGCCGGAGCATGTCCACGTTCGTCCTCGTGCACGGCGCCTGGCACGGCGGGTGGTGCTGGGACCGCGTCGCCCCCCGGTTGCGCGCGGCCGGCCACGAGGTGCACGCACCGACGCTCACGGGGCTGTCGGAGCGGGCGCACCTGCTCTCGCCGCTGGTCGGACTGGAGACGCACGTCGAGGACGTGGTCCGGGTGATCGACGTCCTGGGCCTCACCGACGTCGTCCTGGTCGGGCACAGCTACGCCGGCCAGGTGGTGACCGCCGTCGCGGACCGCCGCCCCGGGGCCGTCGCGCAGCGCGTCTACCTCGACGCCTTCGTGGGCGCCGACGGCGAGGCGGCGCGCGACCTGCTGCCCGAGACGGTGGAGCACCACTGGGCGGAGTCCGCGGCCGGGCAGGGGTTCGGATGGCTGGTGGCGGTCCGCAAGCTGTCGGTGCTGGGGGTGACCGAGCAGGCCGACGTCGACTGGCTGACCCCGAAGCTCACGCCGCACCCCTGGAAGACCTACACCGATGCGTTGCGGCTGACCGGCGCGGTCGACTCCGTGCCCGCCGCCTTCGTCGAGTGCGTCAGCTGGATGCGCGTCTTCGCCGGCCAGGCCGAGCGCGCCCGCGAGCGTGGCTGGCCGGTGCACGAGATCGAGACGGGCCACGAGGCGATGGTCACCGCGCCCGACGAGCTGGCCCGCGTGCTGGTCGAGATCGCCGGCTCGCTGCCGGCCCCGTCCGAGGGAGGGGTCTGACGTGGAGTTCCTCGTCCGGTCCGAGAACCGGCTGCCGGCCGACACCCCGGCCGAGCGGCGCGACGAGCTGCGCGCAGGGGAGCGCGCGCGGGCCATGGAGCTGCGCGCCGCCGGGGTGCTGAAGCGGCTGTGGCGGGTACCGGGCCGCAACGCGACGATCGGGCTCTACGAGGCCGAGGACCCGGCGGCGCTGCACGACGCGCTCATGTCGCTGCCGATGGCCCCGTGGCTCGACGTGCACGTGGAGGCGCTGGCCACCCATCCCCAGGAGCGGACGTGACCTCCCCGTCGGGCACCGCCCCCCGCGGGGGAGAGGAGGACCGGTCATGAGCACCGACAGCGGCACCGGCCGCCTGGACGTGCCGGGCACCCCGATCTTCGACGGGGACACCAGCCGGCGGGGTATGCGCATGAACAAGCTGTTCATGAGCCTGCGCCACGCCGCCAACCGCGAGCGCTTCCTCGCCGGCGAGTCCGCCTACTGCCGGGAGTTCGGCCTCTCCGACGAGCAGGAGCAGGCCGTGCTCGACCGCGACTGGCAGGCGATGATCGACCTCGGCGGCAGCATCTTCTACGTGTACAAGCTGGCGATGATGGACGGCCGGTCGATGCAGTACCTCGGTGGGGTCTTCACCGGCATGGGCGAGGAGGACTTCCTGGCGGCGATGCGAGCGGGAGGACGCAGGGATGGCTGAGGTGATCTGGGGTCTGGCGACCTCGCACGTGCCCTCGATCGGCGCGGCGATGGACCGCGGCAAGGCCGAGGACCCGAACTGGAAGGCGCTGTTCGACGGGTACGCCCCGGCGCGGGCCTGGCTGGCCGAGCACCGGCCCGACGTCGCCATCCTGGTCTACAACGACCACGCCAACGGCATCGACTTGGACTTCGTCCCGACCTTCGGGCTGGGCACCGCCGAGCGGTACGAGGTGGCCGACGAGGGCTTCGGCCGCCGGCCGGTGCCGGACGTGATCGGCGACCCGGAGCTCTCCTTCCACCTGGTGCAGAGCCTGGTCGACGACCACTTCGACCTGACCGTCTTCCAGGAGCTCGCCGTCGACCACGGGTTCACCGTGCCGCTGTCGGTCTGGACCCCCGACCCGGGGGACGCCTGGCCCTGCCCGGTGATCCCGCTGCTGGTCAACGTCATCCAGTACCCGCAGCCCACGGCGGCGCGCTGCTACGCGCTCGGGCAGGCGCTGGGCCGGGCCATCCGCAGCTACCCGAAGGACGTCACGGTCGGCGTCCTCGGCACCGGCGGCATGTCCCACCAGCTGGCCGGGACCCGCGCGGGCTTCATCAACCCGGAGTTCGACGCCCACTGGATGCAGGCGATCGAGACGGACCCGGCCAGCCTGGCGGCGATGTCCCGCGAGGAGCTGATCCGCCAGGCCGGCTCGGAGGGCATCGAGCTGATCATGTGGCTGGTCATGCGCGGGGCCATGGACGAGCGGGTCACGAAGGTGCACTCGGACTACTTCGTGCCGGCCTCCAACACCGCGGCCGGCATCGCGCTGTTCGACAACCGGGCGCCGCAGGCGAGCTGAGCGTCCCGCCGTCGGGTCGCCGTCCGCGGCCCCCGGGAGACGTCGTCCCGGGGGCCGCGGGACGACGTCCTCACCGGGCCCGGTAGTCCGACCGGGCGAAGTCCACGAACGGGACGGGGGCGACGGTCGCCCGGATCTCCACCTGCACGTGCTCCTCCACCGCCGGCTTGGCCGAGACCGGCTGCTCGCCCCACACCACGGTCACCTCGGTCCCCGGCTCGGCGTACTCGTTCTCCAGCGTGGCGAGCGAGACCATCACCCGCTCGTTGGCCAGGTACCCGCAGTCCAGCGAGAGGCCGACCTGCCGGCCGCCCGCGAGCACCGCGTCCTCGTGGTGCGTGGCGTAGCGGGCCTTCGGCATCTCGACGTACTTGGCGCCCGGGCCGGGCCGGTACATCGATCCGACGGCCGCGGTGACGTCGTCGGCGTTCCACACGAGGGTGACCTTCGTGCGCGGGGGCGCCTCGGCCAGCCGCTCGAGCGCCTCCCGGCCGACGAAGTCGTGGTCGTACCTGACCGTCTTGCCGTACCCGACGTCGAAGGGCGTGAGGTAGTAGTCGCGGATGTCGTCGGCGGCGTGGCTGCCGCCCAGGGAGCCCACCCTGGCGACCGGGAGCCACTCCCGGTACTCCCGCATGAGGGGGTCGTCGGAGAACAGCGCGGGCAACGGCGCCGGCACCCAGCCGGACTCGAGGTTGGCGGTCGAGTACGCCTTGGCGCCCACCCGCACGAGCCCGTGGTCCTCGCCGGCGCGGAGCAGGGCGTCGAGGACCGCGTCGGAGTCCGCCCAGGGACCGAACAGCTCGAAGCCGGGCTGGCCGGCCATGCCGTGCCGCAGGCCGCGGACGCGCTGCCCGGCGATGGTGAAGTCCGCCATGCTGAAGAAGCGGACGTCCGGCAGCGGGGTGCCGGTCACCTGCTCGATCAGCGCGGCGGCCGTCGGGCCCTGCAGCTCGTAGCGGTAGAGCGCCGGCGGCCCGGACGCGCGCACGGCCGAGTTGTCGTCGCGCCGCACCGTGGCGTCGTGGTCCCCGCGCTGGAGGTTGAAGGTCACCCAGTCGAGGACCATCGGGTGCCCCACGAGGTCGAACAGCTCCTCCTCGAGGTGGAAGAGGATGGCGTCCCCGATCAGGTGACCCCCGGGGTCCACGGCGACGAACTGCTTGGCCTTGCCCACGCCGAAGCCGGCGAAGGAGTTGACGCCGAGGCCGCTGAGCAGCCGCAGCGCGCCGGGGCCCTCGATGAAGAGGTCGGTCATGTGGTGCGACTGGTCGAGCAGGGCGCAGGTCTCGACCCAGGCCCGCTGCTCGGTGCGCCAGTTGGTGAACTCGGGTTTCACCGGGAACGTGCTGGGCGGGAAGTCGAGGTTCCGCAGGAGCTCGACCGGGCTGCTCGCACGGGACAGCGCCGCGGCGAGGGATTCGTTGGCCATGACGGGGGCCTCTCGTGACAGGCGGAGGGCGGCACCGCGCCCTGGGCCGCCGGGGACCGGAGACGTGTGGCCCGTGCCACTCGTCGTCCCGACGCTAGGGAGAGGCGGGGCCCGCCGGATCCCGCGGATGACGCCTCCTCCGCACCGGGGAGTCGCGCCGCCCCTGCGACATCCGTCGCAGGGCGCCAGACGCAGCGTGCCCGGGCCGGCGGACGCCGGCCCGGGCACGCTGGACCGCCCGGACTACGAGGTGGCGGCGCTGCGCCAGCCCGCGTGGTAGTCCGCGCGGGCGGTCTCGGCATACGGCGCCGGGCTGACCACGGCACGCACGGCGAAGGGCTCGTGCGGCTCGACCGTGGTCTTCTCCGTCCCGCCGTCCGGCTCGCCCCACAGCACCCGCACCTCCGCGCCCAGCGGCACGTCGGGGTTCACCGTGGCCAGCGACAGGCCCTTGCGCTCGTTGGCGCTGTAGCCGGTGAACAGCGACAGGCCGACGACGTTGTCGTCGGCGTCGAGCACCGCGTCGAAGTTCGACGACCCGTAGTTCGCGTTCGGCAGGTCGAAGAACTGGTAGCCCGGAGCGGGGGTGACCAGCGCGCCGAGGACCTTCGCGAGGTCCTCGTCGTTCCACGCCAGCGTCACCTTGCGGCGCTGGGTGGCCGGGTCGATGGCCTCCAGGGCGTCGCGGCCGATGAAGTCGTGGTCGAACTTGACGAACGAGCCGTACCCCAGCTCCCACGGGTTGAGGTAGTAGTCCTCGATGTTGCCGGAGACGAAGCTGCCGGCCAGCGCGTTGGTCGCCTCGTATCCGTTCGCCGGGAGCGCCTCGCGGTAGGGGCGCAGCTCCTCGGCCGTGTAGATGGCCGGCAGGGGTGAGGGGATCCAGCCGGACTCGAGGGTGTTCGAGGAGTAGGCGCGCGAGCCGCAGGGCTCCAGCCCGAACTCCTGACCCACCTCGAGGATCGTGTCGCGGATCTTCTCGTAGGACGCGTAGGGCCCCCAGATCTCCAGGCCGGGTGCGCCGGCCATGCCGTGCCGGAGGGTGCGGACCTGCTCGCCGGCGATGGTCATCGTCGCCATGCGGAAGAACTTCAGCTGCTCCAGGTCACCGCCGTGGAGCTTCTCGATGACCTGCCACGCGTGGGGGCCCTGGATCTGGAACCGCCACACGTCGCGGGACACCGCCTTGCCGTACGGCCGCGAGGGCGAGCGCGGGTCCTGGCGGATCTCGACGTCGTAGCCGGAGGACCCCTTGTACTCCAGCCAGTTCGCCACCGGCGCCCGGCCGACGAAGACGAACTCCTCCTCGGCCAGGTGGAACAGGATGCCGTCGCCGATGACCCCGCCCTCGGGGCCGACGGGGACGAACTGCTTGGCCATGTCGACCGGGAAGTTGGCCACGCTGTTGATGCCGGTGTCGGAGATCAGCTTCAGCGCGTCGGGCCCGGAGATGAAGGTGTTGAACATGTGGTGCGACTGGTCGAAGAGCACGGCCGTCTCGCGCCACGCCTTCTGCTCGCGACGCCAGTTGGTGAACTCCGACGGCACCACCGGGTAGATGTAGGCGCCGAGCTGGGAGTTGCGCAGCAGGCCCACGGTGTCGCCGGTCTGGTCCAGGAGCTCCTGGAGGTTCTTCGCGGTCATGTCCGTCCGTTCTCGTCGGTTGTCACTACTGCGGGCCGGCGGGGCCGGCCCGTGGCCGGTGGCCGGCTCGCCCGGGCGGTCCGGCCGGGTGCGGGTGTCGCGCCGCCCCGGTGTCCGCGCGAGAGGCCATGGACGTGCGTGGCCGTGGCCCATGCCGCTTCGCGGCTCGAGCCTAGAGCCGCCGATGTGTTCCAGCACACAGACATCCGTCACCCGGTCCTGGCCGTTCCGGCCGCCCGGCGTGCGTCGGATGACGGGGCGGCCGAGTCATCTGACGTAGCGGACGGGGTGTCCGGGGACCCCGGCGGACCGACGGCGCGGGCATCGGCGAGGCTGGCCCCCTCGGGACCGCGGAGGGGGCAGACGATGGGGGATCCGCCGCCCGGCCCGGGGACCGGACTCGCGGCCGCGATCGGCCCCGGCCGGACGTCGTGGCACGCCGTGGCCGCCCTCCTGGGCGCCGGGGTGGTCGCCGCGGCCCAGATCGGAGGGGCCGCGGCCGCACTGCCGGTGCTCACGGACGACTTCGGGCTCGGCTCGGCCACCGCCGCCTGGTACCTCTCGACGGTGAGCGCCCTCAGTGCCGCCGGTGGCGCCCTGCTCGGGTGGCTGGGGCAGACCCTGGGGTTCACCCGCCAGCTCCGCTTCGGTCTGGCGGCGATCGTCGCCGCCGACCTCGGTGGTGCGGTGGTCGACTCGCTCACGTGGCTGCTGGTGGCCCGGCTGGGGGAGGGGCTCGGGCTCGTGATGGTGATCCTCGCGGCGCCGCCCCTGCTCTCGGAGGTGTCCGGGCCGCGGCACCGGCGGCTCGTCGCCGGGACCTGGGGTGCCTACATGCCGGTCGGCTCCGGTCTGGCGGCGCTGCTGGTGCCCCCGGCGATCGGGCTGGTGGGCTGGCGGGGGGCGTCGGTCGCCGACGCCTGCGTCGCGGCGGGCGCTCTCCTGCTGGTCCTGCGGTGGGTGCCGTCGGTCGCGGTACGCCGGCAGCCGTCCCTCAGGGGCCTGCTGGGGGCGCTCCGCTCGCCGTCGGTCCTGATCGTCACCGCCGTCTTCGGTCTCTACTCCGCCCAGTACCTGGCCGTGGTCGGGCTGCTGCCGGCCGCGCTGGTCGCCGAGGAGGGCCTGTCCGTGGCGGACGCGGGCCTGGTCGGTGCCGTCGTCTTCCTCGTGAACGCACCCGCCAACCTCCTCGGGGCGTACCTGCTGCACCGGGGAGCGCCCCTGCGGTGGGTGGTCCCCGCCGGGTGTGCCGGCATGGCGGTCACCGTGTGGGGGGTGCTCGACCCGGCGCTCCCGGTGGGCATCCGGATCGCCTCGGCCATCGCCTTCTCGTTCGTCGCCGGGCTGGTCCCGGCCGCCCTGTTCGCCGGCCTGGCCGCGGTGTCGGCGGGAACCGGGTCGGCCGGCGCGGCCATCGGCCTGGTGACGCAGGGCTCGGGCGTGGGGCAGCTGCTGGGCCCGCCTCTGGTGGTCGCGGTGGGGGCGGCCGTCGCCCCCGGGGCGGCCCAGTCGGCCGTGCTCGTCTGCCTCAGCGGCCTCGTGGTGGCCGGCGCCGTGCTGCTGCCGCGAGGCGAGCGGATCGGCTGACGACGGTCGCCGGCGACGGACGCGGACCCTCGTACCAAATCGTTGACACTTCCGGGCGACCTCCGTACGTTGCGGCGACGGGCTGGGGCCCGCACCGGAGCAACGTCGCAACGGCGGGAGACGCAGTCGATGGCGGGTGGGCTGACCCTGCAGGACGTGAGTCTGCAGTTCGGCGGGATCAAGGTGCTGCAGGACGTGTCCTTCGCCGTCGAGCCCGGCCAGATCTTCGGGCTCGTCGGGCCCAACGGCGCGGGCAAGACCTCGCTGTTCAACTGCATCAGCGGGCACTACAAGCCGACCGCGGGCACCGTGCTCATCGACGGCGCCCCGGTGCAGGGCGCCCGTCCCGCGACGCTCGCGCGTCACGGCCTGGCCCGGACGTTCCAGCACCCCGCGCTGCAGCTGCGGGCGTCGGTGCTCGAGAACGTGCTGCTGGGTGCGCACACCCGGCTCCCCGGCGGAGCGCTGGAGTGGGCGGTGCGGACGCCGCGCACGCGGCGGGCGGAGCGGCAGCTGCGCGCCGAGGCGCTCGAGCTGCTGGAGCGCCACGAGCTCGGGTGGGCCGCGGGCCTGCCGGCCGACGAGCTGTCGCACGGCCTGCACAAGAGCGTCGAGCTCTGCCGCGCGCTGCTCATGAAGCCGCGGCTCCTGCTGCTCGACGAGCCCGCCGCCGGTCTCCCGCACAGCGAGGTGGAGCAGCTGATCGCGACGGTCCGGCGCCTGCGCGCGGAGGACGACGTCACCGTCGTGATCGTCGAGCACCACATGGGCCTCATCGCCGCGCTGACCGATCGCGTCGTCGTGCTCGACCACGGCGCCAAGCTGATGGAGGGGACGGCCGCCGAGGCGCAGTCCGACCCCCGCGTGATCGAGGCCTACATCGGAAAGGACGCCGCGGATGACGCTGCTTGAGCTGGAGGACGTCACCGCGTCCTACGGCCCCGTGCAGGTGCTGGAGGCGGTGTCCCTCGACGTCCCCGACAACGGGGCGGTCGGCATCCTCGGCGCCAACGGTGCCGGCAAGACCACCACGCTCCGCGCCATCAGCGGCACGGTGCGGACCAGCGGCCGGATCGTCTTCGACGGCAAGGACATCCGCGGCCTGCGGCCCGACCAGGTCGCCGCCCTCGGGATCGCCCACGTGCCGGAGGGGCGCGGCACGCTCGGCGACCTCACGGTCCGGGAGAACCTGCGGGTCGGGGCCTACCTGCGCAAGGACAAGAAGGGCGTCGACACCGACATCGACTACTGCCTGGACCTGTTCCCGAACCTGCAGGACCGGATCCGGTCGAACGCCTCGGCCCTGTCCGGCGGTGAGCAGCAGATGCTCGCCGTGAGCCGGGCGATCATGTCCAAGCCCCGGCTGCTGCTGCTCGACGAGGCCTCGCTGGGTCTCGCCCCGAGCACCGCCAAGAACGTCTACGACGCGATCCGGCGCCTGCGCGTCGAGTCCGGCATCGCCATGGTCGTGGTCGAGCAGAACGCCAACCTCGCCTTCACCCTCGTCGACAGCGCCACGGTCCTGGAGACCGGCCGGAACGTGCTGACCGGCACCTCCGCCGAGCTCAAGGGCATGGACGAGATCCGTCGCGCCTACCTGGGAGGCTGACATGGAGAAGTTCGTCCAGCTCGTCGTCGACGGCCTGTCGACCGGCTCGGTCTACGCCGCGCTCGCCCTGGCCATCGTGCTCGTCCACTCCGCGACCGGCCTGATCAACTTCGCGCAGGGCGGCTTGGCCGTCCTGGCCGCCTACGTGGCCTGGGTGCTCACCAACCAGGGGATCCCGGTGATCCTCGCGATCACCGCGTCGATCCTGGTCTCGTTCGTGCTGGGCGCGGTGGTGGAGCGCTACCTCATCCGGCGCTTCGAACGCGGGGACCCCGACACCGCCGTGGTCGTCACGATCGGCCTGCTCACCCTGATCACCGGCGTCGCCGGCTGGATCTGGGGCTACAACAACCAGCAGTTCCCCTCGCTGTTCCCCCTCGACACCGTGTCGGTCCTGGGCGTCTCGGTCAGCGTCCGCTCGCTCGGGACCACCGCGGTGATCGTGGTGGCGATGGTGCTGCTGCAGGTGCTCTTCGTCCGCACGAAGATCGGCCTCGCGCTGCGAGCGGTCGCGATCAACCCACAGTCGGCGGCGTTCAGCGGCCTCCCGGTCGACCGGCTGCTCATGGTCGGCTGGGGGCTGGCGGCGGCGCTCGGCGCCGTCGCCGGCGCGCTCGTGGCACCGCAGCTCACCCTGACACCGGGCATGCTCGACAACGCCCTGGTCTACGCGTTGGCCGCCGTCATCCTGGGCGGTCTCACCAGCCCGGTCGGCGTCGTCGTCGCGGCGTGGATCATCGGGGTGCTGGAGAACCTCGCCGCGGTCTACGTCGGCTTCATCGGCTTCGACCTCAAGGTCGCCGTGCCGTTCATCCTCATCTTCGTCGTCCTCCTCGTGCGACCCCAGGGCCTGTTCGGCCGGAAGACCGTGGTGCGTGTGTGATGGCCCGAGTCCTGGACACCCCGACCTCCTCCTCCCCGCCCCCGTCGGCGCGGTCCTTCCGCCAGACGCCGTGGGTGCGCTGGGGAGCTCCGCTACTGCTGCTCGCCGGGCTCGCCGCGCTGCCCCTGGTCGGTACGGAGTCGCTCAACGACACCCTCGCGCGCATCGGGGTCTTCGCCGTGGCCGTGCTCGGGCTCAACGTCGTCATGGGCTACACCGGGCAGGTCTCGCTCGGGCAGATCTTCTTCCTCGGTCTCGGCGCCTACGTCACCGCCTACGGCATCTCGCAGGGCTGGAACGTCGTCCTGGTCTTCGTGCTCGCCTGCTTGCTCCCGGCGGTCGCGGGACTGCTCGTGGCCCTGGCCGCGGCCCGCCTGGGCGGACTCGCCATCGCGATGGTCACGATCGCCCTGCCCATCGTCGGCGTACCGCTCGCGAAGCGGCTCAGCGACTACACCGGCGGCTCGCAGGGCGTGTCCGCGCGCTTCACCGACGCGCCCGAGGGCAGCGGCCTCTACGACGACCAGTTCCAGCTGTACCTGGTGCTCGGCATCGGCGGCGTGGTGTTCCTGCTGACCGCCTTCCTCGTCCGCGGCAAGTACGGCCGGGCCTTCGCCATCGTCAAGGACAACGAGAACGTGGCGTCGTCCATGGGGATCTCGCCGTACCGGTACAAGGTGCTCGCGTTCACCATCGCGTCGCTCATCGGCGGGGTCAGCGGGTTCCTGTACATGGTCGTCGTCCAGTACACGTCGCCGGAGACCATGAGCTTCGGGCACTCGATCGAGCTGCTCGTGGCGATGGTCATCGGCGGCGCGGGCAGCATCGTGGGGTCGCTGCTCGGCGGCGTGTTCTACGTCGTCGTCCCGGACCTCACCAACGCCGTCGATGCCAGCCTCACGGCGCTCCTGCAGGGCGCGCTCCTGCTGGTCGTGCTGTTCGTGCTCCCCGGTGGTCTCGTGTCGCTGCCCCGTGCGCTGGTGCGCCGGCTGCGGCGCTCTCCCGCCGGCCGCGGCTCCGCCGCGCCACCGACCTCTCCGTCGTCGACCTCCGGGTCGGGCACCGCGGCGGAGCGAACCCAGACAGAGAGGCAAGGGCACGCATGAACGGACACGTCCGGTCGCGGAAGGCGCTCGGCATCGCCGTGGCGTCGGCGCTCGCGGTCACGCTCAGCGCCTGCGGCGGTGCCAGTGACGCCGGCCGCGGTGGCGACACCGCCGAGGGGGCGGCCAGCCCGGGCATCACCGACGACACGGTGACGCTCGGCATCACCACGCCGCTCAGCGGTGCCACCGCGGGACCGGGCACCTGCACGGTCGCCGGCATCACCGCCTACTTCGGCATGCGCAACGCCGAGGGCGGGATCGAGTTCGGTGACGGGCAGACCCGCACGGTCGAGATCGAGGCGCTCGACGACACCTACGACCCGCAGCAGGCGGCGGCGAACTACGACCAGCTGAAGGACGACGTCTTCGCGATGACGGCCGGGCTGGGCACGCCGACCAACCGTGCCTGGCGCGACGCGGCGATCGCAGACGAGGTGCCGCAGGTGCTGATCATGACCGGCGACCCGCTGTTCAGCGACGCGGAGGAGAGCCCCTGGCAGCTGGGCTTCGTGCCCGTCTACCAGAACGAGGGCGAGGCCTTCGGCGAGCTGCTCGCCGCCTCCGGCCAGGACCACAAGGTCGCGATCCTGTCGCAGAACGACGACTACGGCGAGGGCTACGTCGAGGGCTTCATGTCGGCCGTCGAGGGCGCGGACAACATCGAGATCGTCGACCAGCTCACCTACGAGGCGACCGACACGTCGGTCGACGCGCAGATCACCGAGCTCGCCAACAGCGGCGCGGACGTCATCTTCAACGCGATGTCGGTGGTCCCGCTGGTGGTGGGGGCACTGCAGAAGGCCCAGCAGCTCAACTGGACGCCGAGCTGGTTCCTGCCCTCGAACACGTCGAGCCCGGGTGCGGTCCTGGAGCCCGGTGGGGGCGCGGCGTTCCCCGGCATCTACTCCGTGTCCTTCGCCAAGGCGCCGGCGAGCCCCGCGTTCGCCGACGACGAGGACGTGCAGGCCTACCTGTCGGCCCTCGTGGAGTACGGCAACTACCCGGATCCGCCGGCGTTCCCGCACTGCCAGTGGAGCTGGATGGTCGGCGCGACCCTCGACCAGGCCTTCCAGGAGATGACCGAGCCGACCCGGGAGAACTTCATGGAGGCGCTGCGCTCGATCGAGGGCTACGAGGCGCCGCTCATGCTGCCGGACACGTCGGTGAGCACGACGCAGGAGGGCCAGCCCGCGGTGTCGACGGTCGTCGTGCAGAAGTACAACGGCAGGGGCTACGACACGGTCGAGGCCTTCGAGTGATCCCGGCGTGACCCGGAGGGGCGGCCCGTTCCCGGACGGGCCGCCCCTCCGTGCGCCGTCCTCCCGGCGGACGGGACCGGCGGCCCGCCCGGGGCGACCCGACCACGATCCCCACGGTGAGCTGGAGGCCCAGGTGAGCGGCGAGGGCACCCGCCTGCTGACGGGCGTTCGGGCCAGGCGCATCGCCGAGCAGCGACTCCGTGAGGAGATCACGCGGGGGGCCGTCGTCCCGGGACAGCGGCTGGTCGAGCCTGAACTGGGTGAGCGGTACGGCGTGACCCGCAACAGCGCCCGGCTGGCCCTGGACGCCCTGATCGCCGAGGGCCTGGTCGAGCGGATCCCCCACCGCGGGGCGCGCGTCCGGGTGGTGTCCGGCTCCGAGGTGGTCGCCATCCTGGAGTGCCGCCAGGTCCTCGACGGACTGCTGGCGCGCAAGGCGGCGCAGAACGCCACCGACGAGCAGGTCGACCGCCTCCTCGCGAACCTGGGGCGGTTGCAGCGGGCCGTGGCCGAGCGCGAGCCGCTCGAGTGCTGGGAGCTGGTCCAGGAGCACCACCGGCTCGTGGCGGAGGCCGCGCACCAGCCCCTGGCGTCGTCACTGGTCGAGCGCCTGCAGGGCCGCATCGCGCGGCACCGGTTCCAGCTCCTGCTGCGCCCGGGACGCAGTCAGCAGGCACTCGCCGAGCTGACGGAGGTCGTCCATGCCGTCGCGGGACGCCGGGCCGACGCCGCCGAGCAGGCTGCCCGGACACACCTGCAGGGCGGGATCGACGAGCTGCTGCTCCAGCCGGCGGGGGCGTAGCGGGCCTCCGGCGTACGCCCGCCCTGGATTGCTCACAGGATCGTTGGCAATCGGACGGTGGTGGGTTACGGTGCGGCCATGGCGTCCGGGGCCCAGGAGACGGCGGAGAGCTTCGTCCGCGTCGCGATCTCCCGCGGTGACATGCCACCGGGCTACCGGCTGGTCGAGGCCGACCTGGTGGCCCGCACGGGGGTCAGCCGCGGCGCCGTCCGGCTGGCGATCGACGCGCTGATCGCCGAGGGCCTCGTGGAGCGGATCCCCAACCGCGGGGCGCGGGTCCGGGTCGTGTCCACCGACGAGGCGGTCGCGATCACCGAGGTCCGGCTGCCCCTCGAGGCCCTGCTGGCGCGCAAGGCGGCCGAGCGCATCACCGACGCGGAGATCGACGGGCTGCGCGCCCACCTGGAGACGATGACCGCCGCGGTCGACTCCGGCGACGTCCGCACGTACTCCGAGCTCATCCAGCAGCTGTACGGGCTGGTCGGGGAGGCCGCCCGCCACCCGATCGCCGCGGACCTGGTCGGCCGGCTCCAGGCCCAGCTGGTCCGCCACCAGTTCCGCCTCTCGCTGCGGCCCGGCCGGCCCCGCGTGAGCCTGGCCGGGCTCACCGAGCTGGTGGACGCCGTCACGGCACGGGACCCCGCCCGGGCCGAGGCCGCGGCGAGCACCCACCTCCGCGGCGTCATCGCGGCGCTGTCGGAGCCGATCCCCGATCCGGGAGGACCAGCATGAGGACCGTCGTCGTCACCGATCCGCCGCGCGCCGACGCCGGGGACGCCGAGGCGCTCGGCGGCCTCGGGGTCGCCACGGTCCACGAGGCGCTCGGGCGGGTCGGCTACCTGGGCCCGGCGTTCCGGCCGGCCTGGCCGGGGGCCCGCATCGGCGGCACGGCCGTGACGGTGCTGTGCTGGCCGGGGGACAACCTGATGATCCACGTGGCCGTGGAGCAGTGCCGGCCCGGTGACGTGCTCGTCGTGGCCACCAACTCGCCGTCGAGCGACGGCCTGTTCGGCGAGCTGTTCGCCACCGCGCTGGCCCACCGCGGGGTCCGGGGCGTCGTGCTGGGCAGCGGGGTGCGCGACGTCGCGGAGCTGCGGGAGATGGGCTTCCCCGCCTGGTCGACCGCGGTCAGCGCCCAGGGCTCGGTGAAGGCCACCGCGGGCGCGGTCAACGTGCCGGTCGTGCTGGGTGGCCAGCGGATCTGCGCCGGCGACGTGGTGGTCGCCGACGACGACGGCGTGATGGTGGTGCCGCGCCTGGACGTGCCGCGCGCGCTGCGCGCCTCCCGGGACCGTCTCGACAAGGAGGCGGCCAGCCGCGAGGCGTTCCGGCAGGGCGAGCTGGGGCTGGACCGCTACGGCCTGCGCGGGCGGCTTCCTGACTTCGGCATCGAGTACGTGTCCCACGACGAGTTCACGGAGGCGGAGCGGTGAGCTACGACGACGCCGGGGTGCGCTGCACGATGCTGCGCGGGGGCACCTCGCGCGGGCTGTACCTCGAGGCGAAGGACCTCCCGGGCGACCCCGCGGCGCGCGACGACCTGCTGCTGCGGCTCATGGGGACACCGGACCCCCGGCAGATCGACGGCCTCGGGGGCGCCACCACGCTCACCAGCAAGGTGGCGGTCGTCTCGCCGTCGGAGGCCCCGGACGTCGACGTCGACTACCTCTTCCTGCAGCTCGGCGTGGACGAGGCCACCGTGAGCGAGCGGCAGAACTGCGGCAACATCCTGGCCGGCGTCGGACCGTTCGCGGTCGAGCGCGGCATCGTGCCCGCCGCGGAGCCCGAGACCAGCGTGCGGATCCGCATGGTCAACTCCGACAGCGTCGCCGTCGCCACCTTCCCGACCCCCGGGGGGCGGGTCGAGTACCGCGGCGACGTCGCGATCGCCGGCGTCCCCGGGACGGCCGCTCCCGTCGTCCTCGCCTTCACCGACACCGAGGGGTCGGCCACCGGCGCGCTGCTGCCGACCGGCCACGTCCGCGACACCGTCGAGGGCATCGAGGTCACCTGCGTCGACAACGGCATGCCGGTCGTCCTGGCGCTCGCCTCGTCGTTCGGGCTCACCGGGTACGAGCGGCACGAGGACCTGGCCGCGGACGCGGCGCTGCTCGACCGGGTGGACGCCTTCCGCCGGAAGGCCGCCGAGCTCATGGGCATGGGCGACGTCTCCCGCGCGTCGGTGCCCAAGACGGTGCTGCTCGCCGCCCCGCGCGACGGCGGTCAGGTCTGCACCCGCTCGTTCATCCCGGTGCAGCCGCACAGCTCGATCGGAGTGCTCGGCGCGGTCAGCGTCGTCACCGGGATGCTGCTCCCGGGCGCGGTCGGCCACGAGCTCACCGCCGACTGGCCGCGCGGGGACTCACAGGTCGACGTCGAGCACCCCACCGGCCACCTGCTGGTCGACGTCGTCGTCGACACCTCCGGCACGACGCCGCGGGTGGTCCGCTCCGGGGTCGTCCGCACCGCCCGGAAGCTGTTCGACGGCACGGCCTTCCCCCGCGCCTGACCCGCCGTCCCCGTCCGACCAGACCTCACCGGAGGAACCCCGTGCCGCCGCTCCACGACATCGCGCACCTCGCCCACGTCGAGGTCCTCACCGACAAGCCGGAGGAGTGCCTGGACTTCTACGTCCGCTACCTGGGCATGACCGAGAACGGGTCGGCCGGCGACTCGGTGTTCCTGCGGGCGTGGGACGACTACGAGAACACGACGATCAAGCTGACCGCCGCGCCGCGGCCCGGCGTCGGCCGGACCAACTTCCGGGCCGGCACGCCCGAGGCGCTGCAGCGCCGGGTGGCCGCGATCGAGGCGACCGGGCTGGGCCGCGGCTGGCAGGACGGCGACCCCGGCTACGGGCCGGTCTACGTCTTCACCGACCCCGACGGCCACGAGATGGGCGTCTACTACGAGACCGAGTGGTACCGGCCGACGGGTGACCTCGTGCCCGCGCTGAAGAACCAGGCCCAGGCCTATCCCGGCCGCGGCGTCAGCGTCCGCCGCATCGACCACGTCAACTTCCTCGGCGTCGACGTGGTGGCCAACCGCGACTTCGCCCGGGACGTCCTCGGCGGGATGGTCACCGAGCAGATCGTCCTCGACGACGGCGTCGCCGGGAGCTGGACGACGTTCACGAACAAGGGGTACGACGCGGTCTGGACCCGGGACAACACCGGCACCTCCGGCAGGCTGCACCACCTGTCCTTCGCCGTCGACAGCCGGGACGACGTCATCCGCGCCGCGGACCTGGCGCTCGAGCACGG
The DNA here is from genome assembly GCF_041028265.1 of Geodermatophilus amargosae. GTDB lineage: Bacteria > Actinomycetota > Actinomycetes > Mycobacteriales > Geodermatophilaceae > Geodermatophilus > Geodermatophilus amargosae_A. The sequence continues at coordinate 161,502 of NZ_JABGCW010000011.1, read as the reverse complement.
CATCCACATCGAGACCGGGCCGCACAAGCACACCATCCAGCAGAGCTTCTTCCTCTACGTCTGGGACCCGGCCGGCAACCGGATCGAGCTGGACAACCCCGCCGCCCGGCTCGTCCTGGCCCCCGACTGGCAGCCGATCGACTGGTCCGCGGCCGAGCGGGCCAAGGGCCAGGCGTGGGGGCTGCAGACCATCAGCACCTTCCACACCCACGGCACGCCGCCGGTCGAGGTCTCCGGCCGGTGAGCATCGCGGTGGCCGTCCTCGGCCTGGGCGAGGCGGGGTCGGAGATCGCGCGGGACCTCGTCGCGGCCGGGGCCGACGTGCGCGGCTACGACCCGAAGCCCATCCGCGTCGACGGGGTCGACCCGCGGGGGAGCGAGGCCGACGCGGTGGCCGACGCCGACCTGGTGCTCAGCGTCAACAGCTCCCACGACGCGATGACCGCGCTGGAGAACGCGCTGCCGTCGGTGCGTCCGGGAACGCTGTGGGCCGACCTGAACACCGCCAGCCCCGGCCTCAAGGCCGCCCTGGCCGGGCGGGCGGGGGAGCAGGGGGTACCCGTCGTCGACGTCGCGCTCATGTCACCGGTACCGGGCAAGGGCCTCCGCACGCCGATGCTGGTGTCCGGCGACGCGGCCGGCCGCTACGCCGAGCTCCTCGCCGGCCTCGGTGCCGACGTCGACGTCCAGCCGGGTCCGGTGGGGACCGCCATGTCGCGCAAGCTGCTGCGCAGTGTCTTCTACAAGGGGCTGGCCGCGGCCGTCGTGGAGGCGCTGCGCGGTGCCGAGGCGGCCGGGTGCGCCGACTGGCTGCGCGGGAACATCGCCGCGGAGCTGGCCGGCTTCGACGAGCGCACGGTCGACCGGCTGGTCGACGGCACGCGGACGCACGCCCGGCGCCGCGCCGACGAGATGGCGGCGGCCACCGAGCAGCTGCAGGAGCTGGGCGTCCCGGCCCGGGTCGCCCCGGCCGCCCGCGACCTGCTCGTGGAGCTCCGCGACGCCGCCCTGGAGGAGAGCACGTGATCATCGACTGCCACGGGCACTACACGACGGCCCCGGCCGCGCACACCGCCTGGCGCGAGCAGCAGGTGGCGGCCTGGGGGGCGGGGACGACGCCGCCGGCCTATCCGTCGATCAGCGACGACGAGATCCGCGAGACGGTCCGGTCGAGCCAGCTGCGCCTGATGGACGAGCGCGGCATCGACGTCACGCTGTTCTCGCCGCGCGCCTCGGCGATGGCCCACCACGTCGGCGACGCGGCCGTCAGCCTGGAGTGGTCGCGCCGGTGCAACGACCTCGTGCACCGCGTGGCGACCCTCCACCCGGGGCGGTTCGTGCCCGTCTGCCAGCTGCCGCAGTCGCCCGGCTCGGACCTGCGGGCCTCGATCGCCGAGCTGCGCCGGTGCGTGGAGGAGCTCGGGTTCGTCGGCTGCAACCTCAACCCCGATCCCAGCGGCGGCTTCTGGACCTCCCCGGCCCTGACCGACCGCAGCTGGTACCCGCTCTACGAGGCGATGGTCGAGCTGGACGTGCCGGCCATGGTGCACGTCTCGGCGTCGGCCACCCCGGTGTTCCACGCGACGGGCGCGTACTACGTCAACGCCGACACCACGGCCTTCATGCAGCTCGTGCAGGGCCGGCTGTTCGACGACCTGCCGGACCTGCGGCTGGTCATCCCGCACGGCGGCGGAGCGGTGCCCTACCACTGGGGCCGGTACCGGGGACTGGCCGACATGCTCGGGCAGCCGCCGGTGGAGTCCAACGTCATGGGCAACGTCTTCTTCGACACCTGCGTCTACCACCAGCCGGGCATCGACCTGCTGCTGGACGTGGTGGACACCCCGAACGTCCTCTTCGGCTCCGAGATGGTGGGCGCGGTGCGCGGCATCGACCCGCGGACCGGGCACCACTACGACGACACCCGGCGCTACGTGGAGGCCTCGTTCACGAAGGGGGCCCTCGACGACGACGCGCGGACGGCCGTCTTCGAGGGCAACGTCCGGCGGGTCTACCCCCGGCTCGACGCGGCGCTGACAGCCCTGGGGCGCTGACCGGGAGGGGTCAGGACGTCTCGGGGACCCGCAGGTGGGCGACCGCGACGTCGAACTCGGCGGTGTCGACGACCTCGATGCCCAGGGCGGGGGCGAACTCCTCGCGGAACTCCCGCGCGCCCTCGCCGGCCTGCTCGGCGTGCGCGCGGCTGTCGTAGGACACGGCGGCCACGGTGAGCCCCTCCTCCCGGCGGACCATGACGCTGACGCTGCAGAACCCGGGCAGGTCGTCGAGCTTCGGCATCAGCGACAGGCGGACGGCGTCCACGGCGCGGTCGACGGCGGCGGGCTCGGTGCGCAGCCAGGTGACCCGGGCCCGGGCGCCCTCCCCGGCGTCCGGGACGCGGTGCATCGCCGCGATCTGCCACTCCTGCACCTCGGGCTGCCCGCCCAGGATCGCGGCGGTCCGCTCGGCGAGGTCCCGGACGCGCTCGCGGCTGTCCTTCAGCACGGCCTCGTCCCGCCACGACGTCGTGACGACGCAGCGGCCGCCGGTGCGGTCGGCGAGCACCGACAGGCCGAGGCAGCCGTCCATCCGCTGCATCGCCGGCATCACCTCGTCGCGGGCGTGGTCGACCGCCGCGTCCACCGACCCGGGGGTCCCGGAGATGGTGGTGGATCGGGCGTACATCTGCGCCACTCCTCCTCCAGGTGCCCTCCCGGCCGGCGGCGCCCCGCCGGCAACGCCGGTCGGGCCAGGGTGCCACCCGGGGGGCGCGGCGCGCAGTGACGACGCGGTGGGCGGGCCTACGTCGATTGTCGCGGCCGGGACGACACGTCCCGCCGTCCCGGAGAGGTCATCTGCGGCACCCGTCACACCCCTGCGGTGGATAGGTTCGGCAGCACCGTCCCCGAGGACCCGTTCGCGCGGGCCACGGGGACGACCCGGGACGCGGCCGGCCGGCCGCGTCCGGGGACGGTCCCTAGGAGGAGGCGCGATGACCCGGCCCGCCGACGCCCAGCACGGTGTCCTGGTGCTGTCCTGCCCGGATGCTCCGGGCATCGTGCACGCGGTGTCCGGACTGCTCGTGCAGGAGCGGTGCACCATCGTGGAGAGCCACCAGTTCGACAGCGCCGCGAGCGGCATGTTCTACATGCGGGTCGAGTTCGCCCACGTCGACGGCGCACCGCTGGACTTCGCCCACCTGTGCCGGACCTTCGAGGAGACCGCGCAGCGCTTCGGGATGTCCTGGCGGATCGCCGACGCCGCCGAGCGCCAGCGCGTGCTCATCATGGTCAGCCAGTACGCGCACTGCCTCAACGACCTGCTGTTCCGCAACTCGATCGGCGAGCTCAACCTCGACGTCGTCGCGATCGTCTCCAACCACCCCGACCTGCGGGGCATCGCCGAGTTCTACCGCGTCCCCTTCCACCACGTCCCGGTGACCCGCGAGACCAAGCCCGAGGCCGAGGCGGCGCTGCTCGACATCGTGCGCGCGGAGCGGGTGGAGCTGGTGGTGCTGGCCCGCTACATGCAGATCCTCTCCGACGGCCTGTGCCAGCAGCTCGAGGGCCGGGCGATCAACATCCACCACTCGATGCTGCCGAGCTTCAAGGGCGCCCGTCCGTACCACCAGGCGCACGCCCGCGGCGTCAAGTTCATCGGTGCGACCGCGCACTACGTCACCGCGGACCTGGACGAGGGCCCGATCATCGAGCAGGAGATGCTCCGCGTCGACCACTCGCTGAGCCCCGAGCAGCTCGCCGCGCGGGGGCGGGAGGCGGAGACCCGGGCCCTCTCGCACGCGGTGCGCTGGCACACCGAGAACCGCGTCGTCATCCGCGGGAACCGCACCGTCGTCTTCGAGTGAGCGTCGTCTCCGAGTAGGGGGCGCCGGGCCGTCCGGCCGCCGCGGCCCGGGCCCCCGCGTCCTCGGGTGTCCGGGTCAGACGGTCTCGGGTACCCGGAGATGGGCGAGGACGAGGTCCATCTCGGCGACGTCGAGGATGTCGACGCCCATGATCCGCACGGCCTCCTCGCGCAGCGTGCGGGCCTGCTCCCGCGTCTGCTCGAGGTGCTCGCGGCCGTCGAGGACGACCGTGCCGACGGCGCGGCCGCTGTCCCGGTCGAGGAGCATGCTGAGGCTGCAGAAGCCGGGCATCTGCTGGATCCGCGGCATCAGGCTGGTGCGGTACATGTCGAGCAGCTGGTCGGCCTTGTCCGGCTCGGCGCGGCTCCAGGTGATCCGCGCGCAGGCGCCGTCCCCGGCGGCGTGCTCGCGGTGCAGGACGGCGATCTCCCACTCCTGCACCGCGAGGTCCTCGCTCGCTCCGAAGCGCTCCATCAGGTGCCGGCGCATCGGCTCGACGCGGTCGGCGCTGGCCCGCATCGACTGCCGGTCCTCCCAGGCCGACGTCGCGATGCACCGGCCGCTCTCGCGGTCGCACATCATCGACAGGCCGATGCAGCCGTCCATGTCCCGCACGGCCGGCCAGACCTCGTCCCGCACGTAGGCGATGGCGTCGTCGAGGGAGTCGCGTGCGCCGAGGATGGTGGTGGATCGGGCGTACATGCCGCCCTCCTCTCGGATCGGCGACGCCCCTGCGGCACCGCCGCACGGCCGAGGGTCCTCCCTCGCGGGACGCCGGACAACGGTCCTCCGCGCGCGGGCCGCGGGGCCTCGGAGCCGGATCGCCGCCCGGGGCTCCGGGGCGCGTGCGGCGCGGCGGGCGCCGACCTGGTGGACTCGGCCCGTCCGCCGCCGGTCACGGTGTCGTGCGGGCGCGGGGTGTCGAGCAGGGGTGGGGGGAGCGTCGTGCAGGTGCGGCCACGCGGGCTCGTCCTGCTCGTGGCGTTCGCCTCCGCCGTCGCCCAGGCCTTCGGCCGCTTCTCCTACGCGCTGCTGCTGCCGGCGATCAACCGTGACCTGCTGGACTCCTACGCCGTCGCCGGGCTGGTCGCCACGGCCAACGTCACCGCGTACCTCGTCGGGACGCTGGCCGTCAGCGTGCTGTCCCGCCGGGCCCGTCCGGCGGCACTGATCCAGGCGGGCCTGGCCTGCAGCGCCGTGGGCCTCGCGCTGCTCACCCGTGCCGGGGGCGCCGGCGGCCTGGCCGTCGGACTGACCCTGACCGGTGTGGGCGGCGCGTTCATCTGGGTGCCGGCGCCCGGGCTCGCCGGTTCGGTCGTGCGTCCCTCGCGCCGCGGCGCCGCGATCGGCGTCGCCGGCTCGGGCATCGGCGGGGGGATCGTGTTCGCCAGCGCGCTGACGTGGGGGCTGCAGGCGCGGGGCGGGGACGCCTCCTGGCGCACGGTCTACCTGGTGGAGACGGTGCTCGCGGTGGTCGCGCTGGTCCTGTGCCTGCTCCTGCTCCGGCCGGCGCCGCACCGCGACGACGGCGTCCCCGTGCGCGCCGGCGCCCTGCGCCGGGTCCCCGGCTGGATCGGTCTCACCGGCAGCTACGCCGCCTACGGCCTGGCCTACTCCGTCTACACCAGCTACCTGGTGACCGCGCTGGAGGACGACGCCGGCTTCTCGGCCGGCCACGCCTCGGCGGTCTACACGCTGGTCGGGATCGGCCTGGTCGCCGGCGGCATCGTGCTCGGACCGCTGTCCGACCGGTGGGGCCGCGGTCGCACGCTGGTCGCCGGGTACCTGGCCATGGCCGGCGCCATCCTGCTCGTGCCGCTGGGCGTGGAACCGCTGGCCTCGGCGTCGGCCCTGGGGTTCGGGCTGATGATGTCCGGGCTGCCGGCGGTGATCGCGGCCCACCTCTCGGACTTCCTGACCCCGCGGGAGTTCGCCGGGGCCTTCGGTCGGTGCACCCTCGCCTTCGGTCTGGCGCAGCTGGCCGGGCCTCCGCTCGGCGGCTTCCTCGCCGAGACGGCCGGGGGCTTCGTCGTCCCCTTCCTGCTCGCCGGGCTCGTGGCGGCGGTGGGCGCCGGCCTCAGCCTCGACGTCCTCCGCGCCGCGACCCCGCGCCGCCGGCCGGGCGGCGTCCGCCCCTGACGGGCGCAGAGGCCCAGCAGGGCTCACCGAGGCGGCCGACACGGTGGTGATCGGGCTCGCCCGGACGGCCGGGCCGCAGGTGATCCGTTCGCCCGGTCCGGACGCGGGGGCACAGTGCCTCTCCCTGCCACCTCAACGTACAGCGCGGCCGGGGCCTTGCGGCAAGACCCGGGTCGTGCCCCAGCATCTCGGGGCCGAGCGCCATCGAGCACCCGCCGACCGGCGCGGACGGCGAGGAGGGGGAGCGACCCGTGGTGGACGTGGTCATCGCCGGCGGCGGACCGACCGGCCTGGTGCTGGCGAGCGAGCTGCGGCTGCACGGCGTGGACGCGCTGGTGCTCGAGAGGGACGCGGAGCCGACCCCCTACGTCCGCGCGCTCGGCCTGCACGCGCGCAGCGCCGAGATCCTGGACATGCGCGGTCTGCTGGAGCGGTTCCTCGCGCTGGGGCGGCAGCTCCCGGTGGGCGGCTTCGCCGGGATCCCCACACCGCAGCCGGACGGGCTGGACACCGCGCACGCGTACGTCCTGGCCATCCCGCAGACCGTCACCGACCGGCTGCTCGCCGAGCACGCCGTCGAGGTCGGCGTGGAGATCCGGCGCGGCTGCGAGCTCGTCGGGCTGGGTCAGGACGACGACGGGGTGACCGCCGAGCTGGCCGACGGCAGCGAGGTGCGCGCGCCGTTCCTGGTCGGCTGCGACGGCGGCCGCAGCACGGTGCGCCGGTTGCTCGGCGTCGGCTTCCCCGGTGAGCCCAGCAGGGTCGAGACGCTGCTCGGCGAGATGGAGGTGGCGGCCTCGCCGGAGACCGTGGCCGCCGTGAACGCCGAGGTGCGCCGCAGCGAGCTCCGCTTCGGCCTCGGGCACCTCGGGGACGGGGTCTACCGCGTCGTCGTGCCCGCCGCGGGGCTGGCCGGGGACCGCGGTGTCCCGCCGACGCTCGAGGAGGTCCGGCAGCAGCTGCGGGCGGTGGCCGGCACCGACCTCGGCGTGCACTCACCGCGCTGGCTGTCCCGCTTCGGCGACGCCACCCGGCTGGCCGAGCGGTACCGGACCGGCCGGGTGCTGCTGGCCGGCGACGCCGCGCACGTGCACCCGCCGGCCGGCGGGCAGGGGCTGAACCTCGGTATCCAGGAGGCGTTCAACCTCGGCTGGAAGCTGGCCGCCGAGGTGGCCGGCTGGGCACCGGAGGGGCTGTTGGACAGCTACCACGCGGAACGGCACCCGGTGGCCGCCGACGTCCTGGACTTCACCCGCGCGCAGTTCACCCTGCTGTCCCCGGAGCCCGGTCCGCGGTCGGTGCGCCGGCTGCTGTCGGAGCTGGTGGGTTTCGCGGACGTGAACCGGTACCTGGTCGAGAGGACCACCGCGATCGGGGTCCGCTACGACCTCGGCGAGGGGCACGACCTGCTCGGCCGGCGGCTGCGGGACGTGCGGCTCGGGCGGCGGCGGCTCTACGAGCTGATGCACCGGGGACGCGGGCTGCTCCTCGACACGACCGGCCGGCTGTCGGTCGCGGGCCGGGCGGACCGGGTCGACTCCGTCGTCGACGTCAGCGAGGAGCTCGACGTGCCCGCGGTGCTGCTGCGGCCCGACGGCCACGTGGCGTGGGCCGGCGGCGACCAGCAGGGCCTGCTCGACGCGCTGCTCCGGTGGTTCGGCTCCGCCGTCGGCCCGGTCTGACTCGCCGATCCGGCAGCGGGCGGTCCCGCGGTCAGTCCGTCATCAGTGCGAGCTGCTTCGCGATCTCGCGCGGGTTGGTGTCGCCGGCGACCTTCTGCAGCAACGGCGTGTTGTCGAAGACCAGGTCGCGCAGCGGCCGCAGCGGTGCCGGCGCGTGGTGGAAGACCTTGCCGAGCAGGTAGGCCTGCTGCACCTGGCGGGCGGTGTGCGGCTTGCGCGGGTCCTCGTAGGACTGCAGCGCCCGCGAGACGGCGGCGGCGTCGCTGAGGTCGACGCCGGTGAGCGCCCGGCCCAGGAAGTAGCCGTCCTCGATCGACATCCCCGCCCCGTAGGCCGCGTAGGGCGAGGTCGGGTGGGCGGCGTCGCCGACCAGGGTCGTGCGCCCCCTCGACCACTGCCTCAACGCGGGGCGGTCGCGCAGCACCCAGCGCTGTACGTCGCCGGGGTCCGTGGCGGCGATCAGGCCCGGCAGGGGAGCGGGGAACCCGGCGGCGAGGGCGCCGGCGGCAGCCTTCAGGTCGGCGGGCGCGGGGGCGTCGGGGTCGGTGGCGGTGAGCACCCACCACTGCTGGCCGTCGCGGCCCCTGTTGCGGATGGATGTCCAGGAGCCCTGCACGGTGCGGCTGTGGGTGAGGACGCACTTGTTCGGTTCCGTGCCGGGGACGTCGGCGAAGGTGAACCCGCCGAAGATGTGCAGCCGGTGCTCGCGCTTGGGGGCGTCGCCCCACAGCGTGCGGCGGACGAGGGAGTCGATGCCGTCGGCGCCGACGAGGACGTCGTGCTCGGCGGTGCTGCCGTCGGCGAAGGTCAGGGTGACCGCGCGGTCGTCCTGCTCGATGCGCTCGACCTGCGAGCCGAAGCGGATGGTGCCGGGCGGGATGGCGGCGAGCATCCGCTCGTAGAGCTCGGGCCGGAGTAGGCCGATGAACCCGCCGCCGTACTCGCGCTTGACGTCGTCGTCGAGCCTGACGCGGACCCGCACCTTCCCCGCGAGGTTGCGGAACTCGGAGTCGGTGGGGGCGCCGAGGTCGTCGGTGTCGACGCCGAGGGAGCGCAGCGCCTTCAGCGGCGGCGGCCAGAGGTTGAGGATGTTCCCGGCCGGGCGGGCCTCCCGGTAGCGCTCGTAGACGACGACGTCGTGGCCGGCCTTGATGGCGCCGAGGGCGGCGGCCATGCCGGCCGGGCCGGCACCGAGGACGGCGACACGGCCGGGGACGCGGCTGCGCGGGCGAGTGGTCATCGCAGGTCTCCTCATCGGGATCAGTGCAGGAGGTCGGCCGGCTCGGGCCGGGTCGGGGACGTCGTGGATCGACATGACGGGCTCGCCGGTGACCAGTCCGCCGACCGCGGCGAGGAACTCCCGCGTGTGGTCGTGCGCCATGTGGGCGTCGAGCGCTCCCTGGTCGCGCCAGACCTCCACGCTGACGACCACGTCCGGCTCGTCGAGATCGGTGGCGAAAACGTAGGAGATGCAGCCGTCGTCCGACCGGGTCGCCGCCGTCACCGCGCGGGCGGCGTCGACGAGTCGGGTCCGGTGTCCCGGTGCCGCCGCGGCGCGGCCGAGGACGATGAGCACTACTCCTCCTGGGGATGCGAGCAACCGTAGCGTTCGCTACGGTTCAGCGCGGGAAGCGTGTGGCAGGGGTCACCGCCGTGTCAAGGGCCGCGTCCGTCGGAGGCCCGGGCGAACGGGAGGATGACGCCGTGGGCTCAGCCGCGGAGGTCTCGCTGGAGGTCCGGCCGCCGCTGCAGCGGCGCAGCCGGGAGGCGTGGAACCGCGTGCTCGACGCCGGGGTGGCGCTGCTCGAGGACGGCGGCTCCGAGGCCTTCACCATCGCCGCGGTCTGCGAGCGGGCACAGGTGGCGCCGCGGGCCCTCTACGCGCGGGTCGACACCAAGGAGGCGCTCTTCCTCGCCGTGTACGAGCACGGCATCGCCCGGCTGCTCGCCGACCAGGAGGCGTTCGCCGACGCGGGCCGCTGGGCCGGGCTCGCGCCGGCCGACCTGGTCCGGGCCGCCGTGGCGCAGGTGGCCGGGATCTTCCTGCAGCACGAGCGGTTCCTGCGGGCGGTCGTCCTCGTCTCGGCCGCGCACCCCGAGGTGCGCCGGCGCGGCTCGGACTACGGGCGGCTGCTGGGAGACCAGTTCACCTCGGTCGTGCTCCGGGTGTCGGACGCGGTGCGGCACGACGACCCCGAGGCCGCCGTCCGCTCGTGCTTCGGGACGGTGTTCGCCACCTCGGTCATCCGGGTCGCCTACGGCCCGGGCTTCGCCACACCGGCGCCGGTCGGGGACGACGCGTTCGTCGCCGACCTGGGCGAGACCGCGGTCCGCTACCTGCTGGCCGGCGCCGGCGACTGACCCGTCAGGGGACGGGCGGCAGGTCGGTCACCTCGACGGTGAGCTCGCCCCCGCCCTCGTGGCGCGCCGTCATCCGGCCCACCCGGCCCAGCATGCGCAGCGAGGCGCGGTTCTCCGCGGCCACCGTGGTGCGCAGCCGGGTGACGCCGGCGGGCCGGCGGGTGAGCAGCGCGTCCATGAGCGCGCGGCCCACCCCGCGGCCCTGCCAGGCGTCCGTGACGGTCACCGCGACGTCGGCCACGCCGGGCTCGTCCGGATAGCGCACCAGGCGGGCGACGCCGACCTGGCGGGCGCCCTCGCCGTCGGGGAACGCGGTGAGGACGACGGCGACGTGGTCGACGCCGTCCACCGCGTCGACGAGGATCCGCAGCATGCCGTCGGACAGCTCCGGCAGGTCGGTGAGGAAGCGGAACCGGCGCGAGGCGGGCGAGAGCTCGGCGTAGGCCTGCCGCAGCGCCTCGCCGTCGGTGTCGAGCAGCGGCCAGATCATCGCCGGCGTCCCGTCGGCGAGCGCGATCTCCGTCAGCGGCCCGGCCGTGGCGGGGACGCGCTCGGCGGCCGTGCTGGTGGTGGTCACGACAGGTACAACGCGCGCGGATCGCCGATCCCTCCGGGATGTGCGCGAACACACCGTGCGCCCCGTCGTTGCCCCGGTGCCCCGCAGCGCGCAGCCTGGGCGCATGAGCCGCAGCGGGACGTCGGTCGGCACGGTCGTGCGCTGGGACGAGCAGGCGCACGGCGCCGTGCTCGAGGTGCCCGGGCTGGCGGGTGACGTCTGGGCAGACGCCGCCGTCGTGGACACCGCCGACGGCACCCTGCGCGCCGGGCAGGTCGTCTCCGTCGAGTGGGCCGAGGAGCCGCAGCACGGCCGGCCGTTCCGGGCGCTGCGCGTGCAGCGGCGGGAGGACCTGCAGGCCACGCCCGGCGCCTGACCCGACGGCACGCGCGACGGTCTGTGCCCCGGTGACTCCGGGGAGCACGATGTCCGGCACGCCCACCGTCCGTGCCGAGTCCCGGGAGCACCCATGGCGCGAAGGACCGGAGTCCGGGAGCACCGGCCGGTGACGCGAGGGACGGTGCGGCCCGACGTGCCGGCCGCGACGGGGGCCTAGGACACCGGCGGCGGCGCGGACCGGCGAGGAGGCCGCGGTCGTGGCGGGGACCGTGCCCCGCGAGGCCGTGCCGGGGAGCCCCGTCCCCCAGCGGCGGTCCGGCGGGGAGCGCGGTCCGGGGCAGTCCGCGCTGGTCCTCGGCGCGCTCGGCGTCGTCTACGGCGACATCGGCACCAGCCCGCTGTACGCGATGAAGACGGTGTTCGCCGTCGACGGCGGCGCGGTGGGGGACGCCACCCGCGACCTGCTCGGCGTCGCGTCGCTGGTCGTCTGGGCGCTCACCGTGACGGTGACGGTCAAGTACGTGGTCGTCGTCCTGCGCGCCGACAACGACGGCGAGGGCGGCGTCATGGCGCTGGCCGCGCTCGTCTCCCGGTCCCTCGGCGGCGAGGGGCACCGGCGCGCCGGCCTGGCGGTGCTGCTGGGGGTCCTCGGTGCGTCGCTGTTCTACGGCGACAGCGTCATCACGCCGGCGATCTCGGTGCTGTCGGCCGTCGAGGGCCTGGAGGTGGTGTCGCCGGGGCTGTCCGCCGCCGTCCTGCCCCTGGCGGTCGCCGTGCTCACCGTGCTCTTCGCGGCGCAGCGGTGGGGGACCAGCCGGGTCGGGCGGGTCTTCGGCCCGGTGATGGTGCTGTGGTTCGCCGCCCTCGGCACGGCCGGGCTGGCGCAGGTGGTGGCCCGGCCGGAGGTCCTGCGGGCCCTCTCGCCGTCCTACGCCGTGCTCTTCGCCGTCGAGCGGCCCGTCCTCACCCTCGCCGTCATGGGCGCGGTGGTGCTGGCGATCACCGGCGCGGAGGCGCTCTACGCCGACATGGGGCACTTCGGCCGCCGGCCGATCCGGCTGGCCTGGTTCCTGCTCGTGTTCCCGGCACTGGTCCTGAACTACCTGGGCCAGGCGGCGCTCGTCACCGGGGACCCGCGGGCCCGGGAGGACCCGTTCTTCCTCCTCTTCCCGTCCTGGGCGCAGCTGCCGATGGTCGTGCTCGCCACCGCCGCCACGGTGATCGCCTCGCAGGCGGTCCTCGCCGGCGCCTTCTCGATGTCGCGCCAGGCGGTGCAGCTGGGCTTCCTGCCGCGGCTGCGCATCCGGCACACCTCGGCGCGGGAGGCCGGCCAGGTGTACGTGCCCGCGGTGAACCGGGCGCTGTTCGTCGTCGTGCTCGCCGTGACGCTCGGCTTCGGCTCCGCGGCCCGCCTGGCCACCGCCTACGGCGTCGCGGTGACGACCACGTTCCTCGTCACGACCGTTCTGCTGCTCGCCGTCGCCCGGGCACGGTGGGGGTGGTCCCGGCGCCGGCTGGTGCTCCTCGGCGGCGTCCTCGGCGCGGTGGAGCTGACCTACTCGGCCGCCACCCTGCCGAAGGTGCTCGACGGCGGGTGGCTCACCCTGCTCATCGCCGCCGCCGTGCTCACGGTCATGACGACGTGGCGCCGCGGGCACGAGGCGCTGGCGGCCCGGCGGGTGGAGCGGGAGGGACCGCTGGGCGCCGCCCTCGCCGAGGTGCGCGCCGCCGGCGTCCCCCGGGTGCCCGGCACCGGGGTGTACCCGCACCTGGCGGAGGCGACCGCGCCGCTCGCGCTGAGGGCCACCGTCGAGCGCCTCGGCGTCCTGCACGAGCGGGTCGTCGTCGTCTCCGCCCGGACGGTGGCCGTGCCGCACCTCCCGGGCGGCGCCCGGTACACCGTCGAGCCCCTGGGGCGGCCCGGGGACGGGTTCGTGCACGTCGCCGCGGAGTTCGGCTTCCAGGACCCGCCCGACCTCGTCGCCGTGCTGCGCCGGGTGCTCCCGGCGGGACCCGGCGGGGCCGGCGACCCCGACACCGCGACCTGGTTCGTCACCCGCCCGACGCTGTGCACGTCGCTGCGCACGACGCCGGGACCGGCGCGGCGGTCCGGGATGAGCGCCTGGCGCACCCGGCTGTTCGTCGGGCTGACCCGCGCCGCGGTGGGGCACGCGGAGTACCTCGACCTCCCGGCCGCCCGCACGGTCGTCATGGGCGCGGAGCTCGACCTCTGAGTGCGGCGCCCGTCGCCGGCACTGCGAGACTCGCCGCACCGTCTCCCAGCCCCTCCAGGAGGACCCGTGCGCGCCGCCCAGATCGCCACCCTCGACGGCCCCTCGGCCATCTCGGTCGTCGACGTCCCCGAGCCCGACGGCGCCGGCAAGGTCGTCGTCGACGTGCACGTCGCCGGCGTGACCTTCCCCGAGGTGCTGCTCAGCCGCGGCGAGTACCAGCTCAAGCCGCAGCCGCCGTTCGTGCCCGGCAGCGAGGTGGCCGGCGTCGTGCGCAGCGCCCCGGAGGGCAGCGGCCTCACCGCCGGCCGGCGGGTGGCCGCCTTCCCCGGGTTCGGCGGCTTCGCCGAGGTGGCGGTGGCCGACCCCGGCTTCGTGTTCCCGCTGCCCGACGCGGTGTCCTTCGAGCAGGGCGCGGCGCTGCCGATGAACTACCTGACGATGCACTTCGCGCTGCGCCGCCGCGGGCAGCTGCGCGAGGGCGAGACGGTGCTCGTGCACGGCGCGGCCGGCGGCCTGGGCACGGCGGGTGTCCAGCTGGCGAAGGCCTACGGCGCGCGCGTGTTCGCCGTCGTGTCGAGTGAGGCCAAGGGCGAGGCGGCGCGCGCCGCCGGCGCCGACGAGGTCGTCCTCGCCGACGGGTTCCGGGAGCGGGTGAAGGAGCTCACCGGCGGCCGCGGGGTCGACGTCGTGGCCGACCCGGTGGGTGGCGACCGGTTCACCGACTCCCTGCGCAGCCTGGGCCGCGAGGGCCGGCTGCTGGTGCTCGGCTTCACCGGCGGCGAGATCCCCACCGTGCGGGTCAACCGGCTGCTGCTGAACAACGTCTCGGTGGTCGGCGTCGGCTGGGGCGCCTTCTGGTCGGGCGAGCCCACCTTCGTGCAGGAGCAGTGGACCGACCTCCTGCCGCTGCTGGAGCAGGGGCGCCTGCAGCCGGTGCTCGGCACGGTGCACCCCCTGGCCGACGCCGCGGCCGCGGTCGCCGAACTCGACGAGCGCCGGGCCACCGGGAAGGTGCTGCTGCGCGTCCGCGACTGACCGCCGTCCAGGTGCCCGCGCCCCACCCCGCCGGCCGGCGGGGTGGGGCGCCGCCGTGTGCGGGGGGTGCCGGCGCCGTCGGGCGCGTGCCGCCTAGCAGATCCCGGCGCGGTGCACCAGGTGCGGGCGCGCCACAGCTGCCGGCCGCTCCTGTGGCGAGACCGCACGGAGCCGTATCACCACGAGGTCACGGCTGGCCCGACCTGCGCGTCTTTCCTTGACGGCCCGCCTATCGTTCCGCCGCATGTGGTCCATCTCACCGGCCGTGGCGACGGCGCCGTGCTGAGCGTCGACGCGCTGCAGGTCACCTACGGCGGCGCCGTCGAGGCCGTGCGGGGCGTCTCGATGGAGGTGCCCGACGGCGCCGTGGTGGCGGTCCTGGGCAGCAACGGGGCGGGCAAGAGCACGCTGCTGCGCACCATCTCCGGCACCCTGCGGTTGCACCGCGGCCGGGTCGACGCCGGGACGGTGCGCTTCGGCGACCTGGACCTGACCCGCCGGGACGCCGGGCAGATCGTCCGCGCCGGCGTCGTCCAGGTGCCCGAGGGACGGCGGATCTTCGGCCGGCTCACCGTCGAGGAGAACCTGCGCGCCGGCGGCATGGGCAACCGCGACCGCGCCGCGAAGGCCCAGGCGATCACCCGCGTGCACGACCTGTTCCCGGTCCTCCGGGAGCGCAGTGGCCAGCGTGCGGGACTGCTGTCCGGCGGCGAGCAGCAGATGCTCGCGATCGGCCGCGCCCTCATGGCCAGCCCCCGGCTGCTGCTGCTCGACGAGCCCTCCCTCGGCCTGGCGCCGCGGATCATCGGCCAGATCGGCGAGGTGATCGCCGAGATCAACCGGCAGGGCACCTCGGTGCTGCTGGTCGAGCAGAACGCCACCATGGCGCTCGGGGTGGCCACGCACGCCTACGTGCTCGACGTCGGCCGGGTGTCGCTGTCCGGCGACGCCCGCGAGCTCGCGCAGTCCGACGAGGTGCAGCGGCTCTACCTCGGCCACACCGGCGCGGGCCCGGAGCAGCGCACCGACCAGGCACCCCGGCGCACCCTGTCGCGGTGGACGGCGTGACCGCCGTCCCCGCGGCCACCCCGACCACCCGGGACGACGTCCCGCCGGTCGAGGTCGAGTCCGTCAGCGTCGCCTTCGGCGCCATCAAGGCGCTCAACGACGTCTCCTTCACCGTCGCGCCGGGCTCCATCCACGCCGTCATCGGCCCCAACGGCGCCGGCAAGTCGACGCTGTTCAACGTCCTGTCCGGCGTCTACCAGGCCACCGAGGGCGAGGTCCGCTTCGGCGACGCCCGGCTCAGCGCCATGCGGCCGTTCCAGATCGCCGGCGTCGGCGTGGCCCGCGCCTTCCAGAACATCGCGCTGTCGGGCACCCAGACCGTCGCCGAGAACCTGATGCTCGGCCGCCACCACCTGACGAAGGCCGGGTTCCTCTCCTCCGGCCTGCGTCTGCCGCGGGCCACCCGCGAGGGGAAGCTGCACGGCGAACGGATCCGGGAGATCGCCGAGTTCCTCGACCTCGGGGACAAGCTGCACACCCCCGTGGGCGTGCTGTCCTACGGCGACCAGAAGCGGGTCGAGGTGGCCCGGGCGCTGTGCATCGAGCCGCGCCTGCTGCTGCTCGACGAGCCGGTGGCCGGGATGAACGCCCAGGAGACCGCCCGCATGGCCGACGCCATCCGGGAGATCCGCTCGGCGCTCGGGATCACGGTCATCCTCGTCGAGCACGACATGGGGATGGTCATGTCCCTGGCCGACCGGGTGACCGTCCTCGACTTCGGCCGCCGGATCGCCGACGGCACCCCCGCGCAGGTGCAGTCCGACCCCGAGGTCATCCGCGCCTACCTGGGCTCGGGCACCGAGGACAACCCCGCCGACGCCGTCGCCGCCGCCTCGGGTGGCACGGCCTCGGGTGGCACGACCCGTCCCACCGACCACCCGGAGCGCCGGCCGTGACCCAGTTCCTGTCCCTGCTGCTCAACGGGATCTCGCTGGGCGCGATCTACGCGCTCATCGCCCTGGGCTTCGTGATCATCTTCAAGGCCAGCGAGGTCGTCAGCTTCACCCACGGCTCGCTGCTGCTGCTGGGCGCCTTCACGATCGCCCGGCTGGCCGACCCCCTGGGCTTCCTGCCCGCCGTGCTGGTCGGCGTCCTGCTCACCGCGCTGGCGGCGTTCCTCGTCGAGCGGCTGATCATCAACCGGCTGCGCGGGGCCCCGGTGATCAGCCTGGCGATCGTCACCATCGGCGTCGACATCATCCTGCTCACCGAGCTGATCCGGCAGATCGGCCCGGACATCCTCAACATCCCGCACCCGTGGGGCGGTGACTCCGTCCGCATCGGCGGGGTCGGCATCAGCGAGAACCGGCTGATCGCCATGGGCGTCGCGGCCGTGCTCATCGTCGCCTTCTTCGTCGCCTTCAAGTACTCCAGCTGGGGCGTGGCGATGCGCGCCTCGGCCGAGGACGGCGAGGCCGCGGCGCTCATGGGCATCCGGCAGGGCCGGGTGTCGGCGCTGGCCTGGGTCGTCGCCGGCGTGCTGGCGGGGGTGGCGGCGCTGTTCCTCGTCGGCGCCCCGACCCCGGGCGTGAGCGCGGCCGCCTACACCGTCGCGCTGCGCGCCTTCCCGGCGGCGATCCTCGGCGGCCTGGACTCCACCGGCGGCGCCCTGGTGGGCGGGCTGCTCATCGGGATCACCGAGGCGATGGCGGCCGGCTACCAGGAGCAGCTGTCCTTCCTCGGCCGCGGGTTCGGCGAGGTCGCTCCCTACGTGGTGATGATCATCGTGCTGCTGGTCCGCCCCTCCGGCCTGTTCGGGACCAAGGAGCTGACCCGTGTCTGACACCCTCTCCGCCCCGGCCGGGGCCACCCGCCGGCCCCCGACGGCTTCCGGGTCGGCGGCCCGGCGGTCCCCGGCGCGCCTCGTCAAGACGCTGCTGCTGCTGGCCGCGCTGGTGCTGCTGCTCGTCCTCCCGCTCTACGTGGAGGAGTTCTGGCTGCGCACCGGCTTCGCCGTCGCCGGCGCGATCGTCGGCGCCATCGGGCTGAACCTGCTCGTCGGCACCACCGGGCAGCTGTCGCTGGCGCACGCGTTCTTCCTCGCCGTCGGCGCGGTCAGCTACACGTTCGTCTCCGGCGAGTCCGGGGGCCTGGGCACCCGGGCGGCGCTGCGCGGCCTGGAGCTCCCGCCGATCGTGGGCATGGTCGTCGGCGTCCTGCTCGCCGGCCTGGCCGGGCTGCTGTTCAGCCCGATCGCCGCCCGGCTGCGGGGCATCTACCTCGGCGTCGCCTCGCTCGGTCTGGTCTTCATCGGCGTCCACGTCCTCAACACCTGGACGCCGGTGACCGGCGGTTTCAACGGCCGCTCGGTGCCGGAGTTCTCGCTGTTCGGGTTCTCCTTCGGCAACGACGACCCGCAGCTGTTCGTCCTCGGCGTCCCGTTCCGGGAGGCCGAGCGGCTCTGGTACCTCGGCATCGTGCTGGCGCTGGCGGCCTACCTGTTCGCCCGCAACCTGCTGCGCAGCCGGCCCGGCCGGGCGCTGCAGACGCTGCGCGACAGCGAGGTGGCCGCCTCGGTCATGGGCGTCAACGTGCAGGCGTACAAGGCGCGGGTGTTCCTCGTCAGCTCGATGTACGCGGGCCTGTCCGGGGTGATGTACGCGCTGTCGATCGGCAGCATCGCGCCGGAGTCCTTCGGCCTGACCGTGTCGATCCTCTACCTGGCGATGATCGTGCTCGGCGGTCTCGGGTCCGTGGCCGGCGCGGCGCTCGGCGCGGCGTTCGTCACCGCGCTGCCGCTGGTGTTCCAGCAGTTCGCCGACGTGCTGCCCCTGGTCAGCGCGCCGGGTGAGGGCGGCGTCGCCGCCGGCATCGCCGCCCGCTACCTCTTCGGCCTGGCCATCGTCCTGGTCGTCCTCTTCGAGCCCGGCGGCCTCGCCGGGCTCGCGCACCGCTTCCGCCGCCGGGGTGCCAGACCCGGCCGCGGATCCCCGGGTCCCGGGTCCGGCACCACCGTCCCCGAACCGTCCGAACCACCGTCACGAGGGAGCAGCAGATGAGAGCTGGAACGCGTCTACGGGGGGCCACCGTCCTGGCCGCCGCCGCCGTCGTGGCGGTGAGCGGCTGCAGCACCAAGGCGCCGGAGAGCGGTGGCGGCGGCGGCGGGGGCGGCGAGGCCGGCGGCGACGTCACCACCGACGTCGGCATCGAGGGCACCACGATCCGCCTCGGCGTGCTGACCGACTTCACCGGCGTCTTCGCCGCCCTGGGCACCGACATCACCAACGGCAACACGCTGTACTGGGAGGACAACCAGGTCTGCGACACCTACGACGTCGAACTGGACGTCCAGGACACCGGCTACGTGCCGCAGACGGGTGTGCAGCTCTACAGCGGCATGGAGCCCAACGTCCTGGCGATGCAGCAGACGATCGGGTCGCCGATCAACACCGCGCTGGCCGGGGACTACGAGAGCGACTCGATCGTCAACTTCCCGTCGGCCTGGGCGCGGACGCTCACCGAGATCCCGGGCACCGGCGTGCTCGGCGCCACCTACGACGTCGAGATCGCCAACGGCTACCAGTACCTGTTCGACCAGGGCCTGCTGCAGGACGGCGCGACGGTCGGGCACATCTACTTCGAGGGCGAGTACGGCGAGAACGGCCTGGCCGGCTCCCGCGCCGTCGCCGAGGCCCGGGGCCTCAACGTCATCGAGGCGCAGATCAAGTCCACCGACCAGGACATGTCCGCGCAGGTCACCCAGTTCGCCGCGGAGGGCGTGGACGCCATCGTGCTGACCGTCGCGCCGGGGCAGACCGCCTCGGTGGCCGCGGTGGCGCAGTCGGCCGGGCTCGACGTGCCGATCCTGGGCAGCAACCCGGTGTTCGCGCCGGGACTGCTGGACGGCCCGTCGGCGCAGTGGCTCAAGGACCACCTCTACGTGTCCTCGCCGGTCACGGCGTGGGCCTCCCAGCCCGAGCTGCTCGAGCAGTACCAGGCGGCCTACCCGAACACCACGCCGAGCTTCGGCGCGATCTTCGGGTACGCGATGGGCGACGTCATGAACCAGGTGCTCGACGCGGCCTGCGAGAACGGCGACCTGACCCGCGAGGGCGTCCTCGCGGCGTTCGGCGAGCTGTCCGACGTCGACACCGGCGGCCTGCTCGTGCCGCTGACGGGCTTCGAGACCGGCGTGTCGCCGAGCACGGAGAGCATCATCCTCCGGCCGGCCGACGCACCCGGTGGCGCCGAGGTCGTCCAGGAGTCCTTCGAGGGCGAGCTCGCCGCCGACCTCGCGGGGTAGGGACCTCCCGCAGGGCCCACACACCGGCGCCCCCTCCCGTACGGGAGGGGGCGCCGGTCGCGTCTCAGCGCAGGACCGGGAGCTCCACGCGCGAGGGGTGCGCTGCGTCGGAGAACACCTCGAAGCGGCAGGGGCGGCCGGTGCCCGCCGACGCGAACGGCTCGCCGGTGCCCAGGTTGCGCGCGAACCGCGGGAAGGCCCCGCCGGACACCTGCACCCGCAGCCGGTGCCCGGCCCGGAAGCGGTAGGCGGTCGGGAACAGCTCCACGTCGACGGCGAGCACGCCGTCGGGGCCCACGGTGACGTCGTCGGCCGGGACGGTGCGCGGATCCAGCCGCCGGACGCCGTCGACGACGTTGCGCGACACGCCGGCGGGGTCGACGTCGCAGAGCCGGACGAACAGGTCCGCGTGGTCGAGGTCGGTGCGGACGTGCACGCGGGCGCGGACGTGCCCGACGACGTCGACGTCGCGGGGGAGCGGAGGGCCGGAGAAGACGAGGACGTCGTCGCGGGCCTCTACCGCGGCGTTGTCGGCCTGCCTGCCGGGGCGTGCGAGCAGGGGGCCGCCGACGGTCGGCGTGGGGTCGGCCGGGTCGTAGGTGAACCGGCGGGGTGCCGCGTCGCCGGCCTCGGCCTGCTCGGTGAGGCCGCCGTCGGCCCGTAGGTGGTGCCACACGGGGGAGACCCCCGGCGGCGGCCAGGACTCCGACTCCAGCCACCGGCCGGCCTGCTGCAGGTACAGCCGCACGGGCGCGCCGGCCGGCGCCGGGCCGCCCTGCAGGTGGTGGCGCAGCCAGCGCACGTCGCTGCGGACGATCTCCCGGAGCTCCCCGGGGTCGCCGTGCAGCCACGGGCCGACGGTGATCCGCGCGGGGACCCCGGCGGCGCGCAGCCGCGCGTGGTCGGTCAGCTGCGCGGCGGCGAACAGGTCCCACCAGCCGGTGACCATGTTCGCCGGCGGGAAACGGGTGAGGTCGGCGTCGTCGTGGTCGGTGCCGTGCCAGAACGGGTCGCCCGGGCCGGCGTGGCCGGTGAAGTCGCGCCAGAACGGCACCGGCGCGCCGACGGCGACGGTGTCGGCCGCCTGCAGCGGCAGCATCCGCAGCGCCCGGTCGACCCGCGCCCGCAGGCCCGGCGGCTGCAGCGGGGCCGGCAGGCCGCCGGCCTCCTGCCGGCCGATGGCCACCGACCAGCGCAGCGCGTTCTCCAGCCCCGGCGCGCCGTGGTCGTAGAAGGCGCTGGTGATCCGGGCGCCCGTGATGTGCGGCGAGACCGCGACCAGCGGGGGGTCCGCGTAGGGGGCGACGGCCCACTGGGTGTGGCCGAAGTAGCTGCCGCCGGTCATCGCCACCCGGCCGTCGCACCAGGGCTGCGCGCGCACCCAGGCGAGGGTGGCCAGGCCGTCCTCGTGCTCGGTGGTGAACGGCCGGAAGTGCCCGCCGGAGCCGAAGGTGCCGCGCGTGGACTGCACGAACACCTGGAAGCCGCGCCGCGCGTACGGGGCGGCGAAGGCGTGCGCGAACAGCCCGGCCCGCCCGTAGGGGAGGCGGATCAGCACGACCGGCTGCGGGCCGCCCGCGCCGGCCGGCCGGTAGTGGTCGCCGAGCAGCGTCACGCCGTCGGGCATCGGGACGGCGACGTCCCGCTCCACGGTGTACGGCACCGCCCGCAGCGGCAGCCCCAGCGCGGCGTCCGCGAGCAGCCCGCCCAGCCTGGTCAGCACCGGCACGTCCTCGTCCTCCCGACTCCGCAGCGGCGCTCCTCGCCCGCGGTCGCAGATCATCGTCGTGCCGCGGGCCGTCCGCCGCGAGAGGTGCGCAGGGGCTCCCGCGGGCGCCCGCGGAGGGCCACGATCGGCGGATGGACCTCGACGCGCGACTGAGGGAACTGGGCATCGAGCTGCCGGAGCCGAGGAGCCCGGCCGGGAACTACGTGGCCGCCCGGCAGGTCGGGGACCTGCTGTACCTCTCCGGCGCGGGGCCGGTGCGGCCCGACGGGAGCCTGGTCACCGGCAAGGTCGGGGACGGCGGCGTGGACCTGGAGACGGCCCGGGAGGCGGCGCGGCTGACCGGGCTGCAGCTGCTCGGCACGGTGCGCGCCGAGCTCGGCGACCTCGACCGGGTGCGCGCGGTGGTGAAGCTGTTCGGGATGGTCAACTGCGCGCCCGGCTTCACCCGCACGCCCGCCGTCATCGACGGGTGCTCGGACCTGTTCGTCGAGGTCCTCGGCGAGCGCGGCCGCGGGGCCCGCTCGGCGGTGGGCATGGCCGAGCTGCCCTTCGACATCGCCGTGGAGATCGAGGCGGTCGTGCAGGTCGCCTGAGCGGGGTCCCCTCCTGACTCCGGGGTCACGGACGGGTGACTTCGCGGGCGTGACCGTCCCGCAGGGTCTGGACGCGGTCGACCGGCTCCGGCCGGGCGACCACGCGCTCCGGTCCTTCACCGGCGCCGCCGACCTCGCCGCGGCGGTCGTGCCCTTCCCGGACGAGGGCTGCCGCCGCGAGGAGCAGCTGCTGTTCATCGGGCCCACACGGCCGGCCCCGCTCGCCGCGGTGTCGGCACTGCCGCACCGGGACGCGCTGCTCGTCGACGGCCGGCCGGATCTGCAGGAGACCGGTGACAGCGACTCGACCGGCGCCGCGCTCGTCCCGCGTGCGCAGGTGGAACAGCACCGCCGCGCCACGCGGGCGGCGCTCGACGGCGGCCGCACCGGCCTGCGGGTGGCCGCGGACGTCACCGAGCTGCTCCGGCAGGGGCGGTCCGGCCGCCGCTGGCCCACCTGTCCGGGCGGCGACCGTGTCGTCGCTGCGCGGGGAGGTGGACCTCACCCAGGCCGCGTACGTGGCGACTGCGTCCGACCGGCGAGTGGGACGGCACCCGGCTCGCGCACGAGGGGTCCGTGCTCTCCGCCGACGCCGAGCTCGTCGAGCGGGTCGTGCCCTTCGTCCTCGAGGGGGTCCGCCGGGAGGAGCCGGTGCTCGTCGCCGCCGGGGAACGCGTCCGGTTCCCTGCTGCCCGAGCACCTCGGGACCGACCTCGGGCGGCTGACCGTCTTCGCCGCCGCGGAGGCGTGGTGGCGCGGTGGCCACGGCACGCTGCAGGCCTCCGACCGCGACCTGCGCGCACTGCGTGCCACCACACCCACCTGGCGGCTGGCCGCCGGACCGACCTGGCTCGCCCGCGAGGACGGTCGGGTGTGGAGCCGGTTCGAGGCGGTCACGAACCGCTGCTACGACGCGGTGCCCTACTGCAGCCTGTGCCTGCACGACGCCCGCCGGCTCCCGGCCGAGGTCCTCGCGGCCGTGAACCGGTCCCACCCGCTCACCTGGGGCGGTGCCGCACCAGTGCCCGGACCGGCCTACGAGGACCCGGCCGGCTTCCTGCGCGCGGTCCAGCCCGCGTGGGCCCCTCCGTCCGGCGCACGCTGTCGTCGGCACCGTGACCGCACCCGTGCAGGGCCGCCGCGCCGTCAGCGCCGCGGTGCCCTCCGACCGGCGGGCCCGGCTCGGCGACGTCGTCCTGGCCACCCACGAGCTGCGGGCCAACGCGTTGCGCGTCGCGGCGTTCGCCGAGCTCGTGACCTGGACCGACGGGGACACGTTGGTCGTCGAGGTCTACGACGGCGGCCCGGCCTGCCGGACGAGGCGCTCGGCTACGTGCCGCCCGATCCGGAACGCGGCCCCCGGGGGACGTGGCTGGCCTGGAGCCTGGCCGACGACGCCGCCGTCCGCAGCGGCCCGGCACCGCCGTCCGGCTGTACTCCCGTCCCCAGCCGTGAGTCGTGTCAGAGGGCGTCGAAGAGGGTGACCCGGTCGGGCTCGGCGACGGGGAACGGGTTGGGCCACTCCGAGGGCGTGCCGGTGATCGGCTGGGCGTCGGTGACCACGACGTGCGGCGGACCCGGGTAGACGGCCAGCACGCGGGCGGTCGAGGTCAGCTCCTCGGTGTGCTCGAGCAGCTCGCCGCGGCGCAGCGTCGTCGTCGTCCGCTGCCCGTGCAGCTCGCGGCCCACCTCGGCGACCCACGCGGCGCCGTCCTGGCGGAAGGCGACGGAGTGCACCCGCCGGCCCGGGGGCGCCGGCTCGCAGCCGGCGAACTCGGCGAGGGCCTCGTAGAGCCGCTCGGCCTGGTCGTCGTCGCTCGCGCGCGGGAGGAAGAAGGCAGCCACGGCCCCATCCTGACCGCCGGTGCCGACAGCTCCGGGATGCGGGCCGGGCACCGTGCGTGCACGCTGGAGGCGCACGCTCCGCTCCGGTCGAGTAGAGGGGGAACTCCTCGCCGGCGCACCGGGCCAGGTTCCGAGCTCCCGCTCCCTGGCCCGGCTCTCCCCGCACCGGTCGTGCGCGACGGGATGCCGCACTCCCGGGTCAGGTCTCCCGGCTCACCGACGCCCGCAGCACCCGGCCGCACAGCAGCGTCGCCACGCCGGCGACGACGACGGCCAGCAGGCCGATCCGCAGGCTCGAGGCGTCGGCGATGGCACCGACCAGTGGTGGCGAGGCCAGGAAGCCGATCCGCAGCAGCCAGTTGACCAGCGTCAGCCCGACGCCGTGCCGCAGCCCGGGCAGGTCGTCGGCGGCGGCGTAGACCGCGGGGACGAGGGTGGCGACGCCGAGGCCGGCCAGCGCGAAGCCGACCAGCGTCGTCGGCAGCGAGGGGACCGCCAGCGCCAGCCCCATGCCGGCGGCGATGACCGCACCGCCCAGGCGGGCCACCCGGCGCTGGCCGAACCGGTCGACGACGCGGTCGCCGGTCAGGCGCCCCACCGTCATCGCCACCGACAGCGCCACGAAGCCCAGGCCTGCGGTCGCGGCGCCGGTGCCGATCTCACCGCGCAGGTACAGCGCGCTCCACGACGAGCCGGCGTCCTCGACGACGGCGCCGCAGGCGGCGAGCACACCGAGGGCGGCCAGCGCGGGGAGGACGGCGCGCAGCGCGCCGCTCCCGCCGGTGGGCGGCGCGTCCGCCGCGACCTCCTCCTGGTCGGGCCCCGGCAGCATCGAGCGGTGGGCCACCAGGGCGAGGACGGCGAACACGCCCGCGACCACCCCGAGGTGCAGGCCCAGCGGGATCCCCAGCCCCGCCGCGGCCGAGCCGAGCAGCCCGCCCGCGACCGCGCCGATGCTCCAGATGCCGTGGAAGGCGTTGAGGATCGACCGGTCGTAGGCCCGCTGCACGCGCAGGCCGTGGGCGTTCTGCGCGACGTCGACGACGGCGTCGAGCGCGCCGGCCACGAACAGCGCGCCGGCCAGCAGCCACCACGACGGCGCCACCGACGCGGCCCAGACCGCCGCGGCCAGCGCCACGAGGCCGAAGGAGGCCACCCGCGCCGAGCCGAATCGCCGCATGAGCGCGGCCGAGGCCAGCGCGGAGACCAGCGAACCGAGCGGCAGGGCGGCCAGCGCGGTGCCGAGGGAGGCGTTGGTGAGGTCGAGGCGGTCCTTGATCTCGGGCAGGCGGGGCACGAGGTCGGCGTAGAGGACGGCGTTGATGAAGAAGCACGCGGCGACGGAGGCGCGGGCGGCGCGCAGCCGCGGCGGGGCGGCCGGGAGGGTGTCCGACACGGGGTCCTGTCCTGGTCTGGGGGTGCGGATGCGGGTGCGGGAGGGTCGGGCGGCGGGGGTCGGGCGGCGAGGGTCAGGCGGCGAGGCGGAGGACGGCCGCGCGGATCCGGTCGGGGTCCATCGGGTCGGTCGACAGGGCGCTGTGCAGCACCAGGCCCGTGACCAGCGCGTCCAGTTCGCCGGCGGTGACCGGGTCGAGGTGGCGTTGCAGGCTGCGCCGGCTGCGCTGCATCCAGTCCTGGGTGACCGCGCGCAGCGCCGGCCGGCGGGCGGCGGCCGCGTAGAGCTCGACGGTGAGCACGAGGTCACGACCGGAGACGAGCAGGTCGCCGGTGAGGTGCTCGACGAGCGCCGCCAGCGCCGCCGCCCGGTCCGGCGCGGTGCGCATGCGCTCGTCGAAGCGGCCGGCGACGTCCTCGACGAGCAGGGTGAACGCCGCGGCGTGCAGTTCGTCGAGGGAGGCGAAGTGGTAGGTCGTCGACCCCAGGGGCACGTCGGCCGCGCGGGCGATCGCCCGGTGCGTGGCGCCCCCGACCCCGACGTCGGCGATGACGTCGAGAGCGGTGGCCACCAGCCGGTCGCGCCGTCCGGGGTCGTGCCGGCGCGGACGCCGGGCGGGCGCCGGCGCGGCGGTCACCCGTGCTCCAGCGTCCGGACCACCCGGGCCGGGTTGCCCACGGCGACCACCCCGGCCGGCAGGTCCCGGGTCACCACCGACCCGGCGCCGACGACGGTGTCCGCGCCGATGGTCACGCCGGGCAGCACGATGACGCCGCCGCCGAGCCACACGTTGTCGCCGATGGTGATGGGCTGTGCGGCCTCCCACTTCTGGCGCCGCGGTCCGGGCTCCACCGGGTGGGTCGGCGTCAGCAGCTGGACGTTGGGGCCGATCTGCACGTCGTCGCCGATGGTGATCGCCGCGACGTCCAGGGCGACCAGGCCGAAGTTGGCGAAGGAGCGCGCGCCGACGTGCAGGTTGGTGCCGTAGTCGACGTGGAGGGGCGGGCGGATCTCGGTGCCCTCGCCGACAGAGCCCAGCAGCTGCTCGAGCAGGTGCCGGCGCAGCGGGCGCTGGCGCATCGTGGTGGCGTTGTAGGCCGCCGCCAGGTCCAGTGCCGCGGCGGCGGCCTCGGCGATCTCCGGGTCGTCGGCGATGTAGGGATCGCCGGCGAGCATCCGCTCACGCATGGTCCGGACGTCGTCGGCGGCAGGCAGCGAGGTCATGCGGACGAGCGTACACATGGATGCGGACGTCCGTACACAACGCGCGGCGCGGGAACCGATGAGTCCGTCGGACCGGGGGTGTCTACTCCGGCAGACCACCCACACCCGGAGGCCCGCGATGACCAGCACGCCGACCGAACTCGACACCCGCGGCCTCGAGGTGCCCGGCGCCGTCCTCACCTACGACGTCCGCCCCGGACCGGCCGGCGCGCCGGTGCTGTTCCTGGTCGGCTCGCCCATGGGCGCGGAGGGCTTCGGCACCCTGGCCGGCCACTTCCCCGACCGCACCGTGGTCACCTACGACGTGCGCGGCGCCGGGCGCAGCCGCCGCACCGACGGCGCGCCCACGAACACCCCCGAGGAGCACGCCGACGACCTGTCCGCCGTGATCGACGCCGTCGGTGGCGGCCCGGTGGACCTGTTCGCCACCAGTGGCGGCGCCATCAACGCCCTGACGCTCGTGGCCCGCCGGCCCGAGCAGGTGCGCACGCTGGTCGCCCACGAGCCCCCCGCGGTGCGCTACGTCCCCGACGCCGCCGAGGCCTCGGCCGCCACGCACGCGATCGGCGAGGCCTACCGGCAGGGCGGCCGCGGCCCGGGCATGGCCGCCTTCATCCGGCTGGTGGGCCACCGCGGCCCGGTGACCGCCGAGCTCGCCGGGCCGGCACCGGACCCGGCGGTGTTCGGCCTCCCGACCGAGGACGACGGGTCCCGCGACGACCCGCTGCTGTCGCAGAACCTGCTCTCCTCCACGCACGTCGAGTTCGACCTCGCGGCGCTGCGGGCCGCGCCCACCCGGGTCGTCGTCGCCGTGGGGGAGGCGTCGGAGGGGCAGCTGGCGCGCCGCGGCGGCGAAGGCGTCGCCGCCGCGCTCGGGACCACGCCGGTGCTCTTCCCCGGCGACCACGGCGGGTTCATGGGCGAGGAGTTCGGTCAGCGCGGCGAGCCGGAGGCCTTCGCGGCGCGGCTGCGGGAGGTCCTCGACGGCGGGGTCACCGACGGTGTGGCCTGAGGACCCTTGCCCGGCTCCGGCTCCGGCGGGACGCTGGTCCCGCCAGGACGCCACGCCGTACGGGAGTGTCCGGGAGGTCGCCGTGGAAGCACGCGTGGGGGACAGGATCGTCGTCCGCTCGACCCATCAGGGGGAGCCGGACCGCACGGGGCGGGTGACGGAGGTCCGCGGGGAGGCCGGCGGGCCTCCGTACGTCGTCCAGTGGGACGCCGACGGGCACACCGGCGTCTTCTACCCGGCCGGCTCCTGCACCGTCGAACACGAGCCCGCCGGGACCTGACTTCCCGGACGACGACCGCGCGGTGTGCCCGCACCGCGTCGGGGCGCGCCTCCCCACCGCGCTGCGTGCACACCGCGACGTCGTCGCGGCGGGGCGGCCTGCACCCGCCGCTCGCCGGCCGCCCGCCGACGGAGCACCAGGCAGCGCGGCACCGCGTGTCCGAGGGAGCCGACAGCGCCACGAGGGCTGCCCGGACACGCCGACGCCCCCGCCGCAGGGGTGCGGCGGGGGCGTCGGTCGTCGTCGGGTCAGGCCTGCGGGCCCTCCGCCGCCGGGCCCTGTGCGCCCTCGGGCCCCTCGGCCAGCAGCAGGTACAGCGCGCGGCGGGCCTCACCGAGGATCCCGACCGCGGCGGTGAACTGGGCCTCGGTGCCGGTGCGCGCCACCTGACGGACCGCGCCGTGCAGCTGCTCGAGCAGGCCCCGCAGGTCGGCGGGGGGAGCGCCCTCGGCGGCGCCGGCGAACGGGTCGCCCGCCGTGCCGCGCAGCTGCTCCGCGGCGCTGCGGCCGGTGTCGGTGAGCGTGGCCAGCTTGCGGCCGGCGTCGGCGGTGACCGTGACCAGGCCCTCGTCCTCGAGCTGGCTCAGCGTCGGGTAGATGGCGCCCGGGCTGGGTGTCCACCGGCCGGCGCTGCGCTCGGCGATCGCCTGCATGAGCTGGTAGCCGTGCATGGGCTGCTCGGCGAGGAGCAGCAGCACGGCGGCGCGGACGTCCCCGCGGGGGGCCCGCCCGCGGCTCCGCCGGCGCGGGCCCCCCGCGGGACCCGGGCCGAAGCCGGGACCGCCCTCGCGGCCGCCCCAACCGGGTCCGCCGAAGCCGGGACCGCCGAAGCCGGGTCCGCCGAAGCCGGGACCGCCGAAGCCGGGTCCTCCGGAGCCGAAGCCCCCGGGACCGGGGCCCCCGGCCTCGCCGGGCCCCCCGGGACCCCCGAAGCCGAAGCCGTGCGGGCGGCGACCGTGGCCCCCGTGCCCGTGGCCACCGTGCCCGGGACTCCCGTGCCCGGGACTCCCGTGCTCGTGGTCGCCGTGCTGAGCGTGCGAGCCCTGCCCGCCGTGGTGGGGACGGCGGCCGGGCCGCCAGCCCTCGAAGCGTGGATCGAACCCCATGACCGTCCTCCTGACATATCGGACGACAGTAACGATATGTCGTGACAGGTCTTGACGCAAGGAGGGGAGGAGGACGGCCGAGCCGGGCCCGTGGTGACCCGGGAGGTCAGCCCAGGGCGCCGAACACCGCGGAGGCGGCGGCGTCGAGGGCACCGCGCGCCCGGGCCCACGACGTCGAGGCGGGGAAGTCCCCGAGCAGCACGACCACCCGCCCGTCCGGGAGCACGCCGGCGGAGTGCACCTGCCGCCGGCCGTCGACGCAGCACATCCAGCCCTGTTTGGCGGCGACGCCTGCGGTCCCCCCGAGGACCCCGAAGACCTGGTCGAAGCCGTCGGCCGCGGTCGCCGTGGTGGCCTGCATCCAGCCGAGCAGGGTGGCCGCCGGCGCGTCCCGGGGTGTGGCGGCCAGACCGGCCAGGAACGTGGCGACGTCGGCCGCGCTCGTCGTCGCCTCGCCCCACTCGCCAGCGACCGCCGGCGGCGCGGTGGCGGTCAGCCCGGCGTCGGCCGCGGCGGCGGTGACCAGCGCGGCACCGTCGAAGCGGTCCCACAGCACGCTCATCGCGCCGTCGTCGGACCGCGCGATCGCCCGTTCCATGAGCGCGAGGTCGCGGTCACCGAGCTCGAGGGCGCCGGTGGCGTCGAGGGCGAGCAGCCGGCCGACGACGAGGGGCTTGACCAGTGAGGCGGTGTAGCGGACCTCCGCGGCGGAGGGGCCGGTCACCAGCGGACGCCCCGCGGTGTCGAGCACGACGACGTCGACCGTGCCGCGGGCCGCCGCGGCCGCCGCGTCCACCCCGGCCTGGACCGCGGCCGCGTCGACCGGAACCGGCGGTACCGGCCGTACCGGCGGGGTGCGCGCGGGGGGCTCCCTGGGGACCCCGAAGGGCTGCGGCACGAGTTCGGCGTGCACGGAGCCCGAGCCGGAGCCCGAGCCGGAACCCGAGTCCGAGCCCGAGGCGGACCCGGCCTGGGCGTCGTCCCGCACCAGGAGCAGGACCGCCAGCAGGCCGCCCGCGGTGACCAGCAGGACCGACGCCAGCACCACGGTCAGCACCGCGGTGACCAGCCGGGAGGCCGTCCCCCGGCGCGGGGACGGCTGTCGCACGGTGCTCACGCCTCCAGAGTGGACCCGATCCCCGGCGGAGAGGTGACCATCGTGTCGCCGGTCGCATCGCGGCCGAGGCGGGCGCGCACCAGCGTGACCAGGTCGGCCAGGCCGGGGGGCGGGCTGTGGGCCCACCAGGCCAGCCCCACCGGCACCCACGGCGCGTCCCGGAGGGGCCGGTAGACGACGCCGGGCCGCGGGTGCTGGCGCGCGGTCGCCTCGGTGGTCACCCCGGCGGCCTGGCCGGCGGCGATGGCGGTCAGCCACGCGTCCACCCCGCGCACGTCCCGGATCGCCGCCGGCTCGTGCGGTGCGGTCCACAGGTCCCTCGTCGTCGTCCCGGTCGCGCCGTCGGAGGCGAGGGCGCGCCCGGCGAGGTCGGCCAGCCGGACGCTGCGCCGGCGGGCCAGCGGGTCGTCGGCGGCCACCACGGCGTAGCGCCGCTCCCGCCCGACCTCCGCCGTCGCCAGGCGCGGGTCACCCGGCGGCCGGCGCAGGACGGCGACGTCGGCCAGGCCCTCCGTCAGGCCGGCGGTCGGGGTGTTGGACTGCACGAACAGCAGCGCGGCCCCGGGGTGCGCGTCGGCCCAGGCGCGCTGCACGGCAGCGGTGTGCCGGCCGAGCGCGGCCCAGGCGTAGCCGATCCTCAGCTCGTCCCGGGCGCGCTCGGCGGTGCGGCGGAGCGCGGCGACCTCCTCCAGGACACGGCGGGCGTGCGCGGCCACCCGGGTGCCCGCCGGGGTGAGCGCCACCGTCCGGGTGGTGCGGTGCAGCACCCGGGTCCCCAGGCCGCGCTCGAGCGCGGCGACCGTCCGTGACACCGACGCCTGCGTCGTGTGCAGGGCGGCCGCGGCGGCGGTGAACGTCCCCGTGTCGACGACGGCGAGCAGCGCCCGCAGCTGACGCACCTCAGGATCCATACGCCGACCGTATCGCCGGCCTCCATCCGGGCATTTCCCCTCCACGTCCGGGCTGCTCAGGATGGGCCAGGTGAACAGCGCCCCCGGCACGCCGGCGTCCTCCCGGTCCCGGACCGCCCGGAGCGTGGCCACCCTGCTGGCCGGCTCGGCCACCAACCAGGTCGGTGCCGCGCTCGGCGCGCACGCCTTCCCCGCCGTCGGGCCGGCCGGGGTGGTCGCCGTCCGGCAGTGGGTGGCCGCGGCGGTCCTGGTGCCGCTGGCGCGCCCGGACGTCCGGCGGATGACCTGGCCGCAGTGGTGGCCCGTGCTGCTGCTGGCCGCCGTCTTCGGGGCGATGAACCTGGCGCTCTACTCGGCGATCGAGCGGGTGGGGCTGGGGCTGGCGGTCACGCTGGAGTTCCTCGGGCCGCTGGCCCTCGCCCTGGCCGGGTCGCGGTCGCGGCGGGACCTCCTCGGCGCCCTCGTCGCGGCCGCCGGCGTGTGGCTGCTGGTGCTGCCCGGCGGCTCCAGCGACTGGGCCGGGATCGGGCTCGGGCTGTCGGCGGCCTGCTGCTGGGCGGCCTACATCCTGCTCAACCGGGTCGCCGGCGCGCGGCTGCCCGGGCTGCAGGCCCCGGCGATCGCCACGGCGCTGTGCGCACTGGCGGTGACCCCCGTCGTCGTCGTGCTGGTCGTCCAGCAGCGGCTCACCGGCGCGCCCCTGGCGTACGCCGTCGCCGCCGGGGTCCTGGCCTCCGCCGTGCCGTACGCCGCCGACCTGGTGGCGCTGCGCTGGGTGACGCCGCGGGCCTTCGGGGTCCTGTGCAGCGCACACCCGGTGTGGGCCGCGCTGGCCGGCACCGTCCTGCTGGGCCAGGCGCTGGCGCTGCACGAGTGGGCCGGGATCGGCGTCGTCGTGCTGGCCAACGGGATGGCGGTGCTGCACGGCGCGCAGGCGCGGCCGGCGGAGGTCCACAGTCCCGCCACGGTCGCCTTACAGGTCCCTCACAGGAAAGGGGCCGATCGTCAGGAGGACGGCCGGACCTGCCGGCCGCCGTGACGAGGAGGACCCCCGTGCGCAAGAAGTTCGTGCTCGCCACCACGGCCGGAGTCCTGGCCGTCGGCGGCCTCGCGTTCGCCGTACCTGCCATGGCCGAGGACGACACGACGACGGGGACCTCGGCCACCGCGGCCGAGGACCGCATCCGCGACGCCCTCTCCGGCCTCGTCGACGACGGCTCCATCTCCCAGGAGCAGGCCGACGAGGTGGCCACCACCCTCGGCGACGCCGGGATCGGCGGCTGGCACGGCGGCTGGCACGGCGGTGGATGGGGCGCCGGCCTCTCGGCGGCCGCCGAGACGCTGGGCCTGTCCGAGGAGGACCTGCGCACCGCGCTGGAGGCCGACGACGCCAGCCTCGCCTCCGTGGCCGAGGCCCAGGGCGTCGCGGTCGAGGACCTCGTGGCCGTACTCCTCGAGGGCCCGCGGGAGGGCATCGCCACCGCCGTCGAGGAGGGCCGGCTGACCCAGGAGGAGGCCGACGAGCGGCTGGCCGACGTGGAGACCCGGATCAGGGAGCTGGTGCAGTCCACCGACCTCGGCGGTCCCCGCGACGGCTGGCGCGGTGGTCCGTGGGGCCACGACGACGAGGACTGACCCCGGTCCCGTCCCGGTGCGGCGCCGCCCCTCGACAGGGGCGGTGCCGCACCCGGGTTCCCGCGCGCCGACGGCGGCCGCACGCCCGGGCCTCCCGGTAGCGTCCGCCGCCGTCCCACCCGGCGCGTCCCGCGCCGCGCGCAGACCGGAGGAGGCGGCCGTGCCGACCGCGACGCCGCCCGCGCCCGATCCGGTCCTCGCCGCAGCGCCTCCCGGGACCCCCGCGCGGGGCCTCGTCGTCGTCGGCGGCCTGCCGGGCAGCGGCAAGACCACGATGGTGCGGCGGCTGCTCGGCGCCGGCGTCCCCGGCGTGACCTCCGTGGACTCCGAGCAGGTCGCCGCCGGCTGGCGCACCGGCTCCCGCGTGCCCTACCGCCTGATGCGCCCGCTGGTGCACGCCCGGCACCGGTTGCGGGTCCTGCGTGCGCTGGCCGGTCCTGCTCCCGTGGTCGTCCTCGCCGACCCGTGGACCAGCCGCTGGTGGCGCCCGGTGGTGCAGGCGGCGGCCCGCCTGGCCGGCCGCACCGTGCGCCTGGTGCTGCTCGACGTGAGCGCCGGCGACGCCGCCGACGGCCAGCGCATCCGCGGCCGCCGCATCCCCGAGGGCCGCATGCGCCGGCACGCCGCCCGCTGGGACCGCTACCTCGCGGCCGGCCCGCTGCCCGGCGACACGCTGGTCCTGGACCGCCCCGGAGCCGCCCGGCTCAGCCTCGGGGAGCTGCTGGGGGCTGCTCCCGAGGAGCAGGCGGCGGGCTGAGGGAGCCGGTCAGGCCGAGCGCCCGCTCCAGCAGGCGCAGCCGGTAGACCGCCGTCAGCACGGCGAACCACAGCACCAGTGCCGGCAGCACGGTCTCGAACACCGGCTCGGCGGCCTCGGTGAGGCCGAAGTAGTCGCTGAACGTCGGCCACATCAGGCCGGCGGAGAAGACCACGACCAGGGCGGCCACCAGCAGCGCCGGGCGCCGGTCGCCGTCGGGGCGGGTCCACGCGGCGAACCACCGGTTGGGCGGCTTGAGGAACAGGATGAGCAGGAACGCCGCGTAGGACACGAACGTCGACAGGCCGGTCTGCGCGCCGAGGGTGGCCGCCGCCTCGGCGAACCCGACGTCGTCGGAGGACAGCCCGGTGTAGTCCTCGAACTCGTCGCGGACGAACGGCGGCAGGTCCGTGCCGGAGAGCCCCTCGAGCAGGCCGGTGTAGAGCCGGGTGTAGACGGCGACGCCGGCGGCCGCGGTGACCAGCATGGCCGGGACGACGAACCGCCACAGCGTGGTGAGCAGGTGCGGATCGGGGGGCTGCGGGCGGGCCCATGCGGTGAGGAACAGCGTGGGGACGCCGACGGTCAGCAGCGTGAGCCCGACCTGCGCGGGGGAGTAGGGGAAGCCCAGCCCCAGCATGGTGACGGCCAGGATGACCAGGCCCTGCGTGCCCACCCGCGCGAGGAAGACCTGCATGGAGGTGCTGATGCCGGTGATGATCCGGCGGCCCTCGTGCGCCGCGGGCAACAGCGCGCCCAGGGAGTCGCCGGTCAGCACGATGTCGGCGACGTCGCGGGTGACCGCGCTCCCGCTGGCCATCGCCACGCCGACGTGCGCCCGCTTGAGCGCCCGGGCGTCGTTGACGCCGTCGCCGACCATGGCCACGTAGCCCCCCTGCCGGCGCAGCGCGTCGACCAGCCGCTCCTTCTGCTCCGGCGCGACGCGCCCGAAGACCGTCGTCCGCCCGACGACGGCGTCGAGCTCGGGCTCCGACAGGCCGGCGAGCGCCGGGCCGGCCACCGGCTCCCCGGGCTCGAGCCCCGCCTGGCGGGCCAGCGCTGCCACGGTGGACGGGTCGTCGCCGGAGATGACCTTCACGGCGACCCCGTCGGCGGTGAGCCGGGCCAGGGTCTCGACCACGTCGGCGCGCAGCTCGTCGGCCAGCGCCACCACGGCCAGCGGCTGCAGCTGCGGCAGCCGGGCCCGGCCGGTGTCGTCGCGCAGCGGGGCGTCCCCGGGGGCCCGCGCCAGGACGAGCACGCGCAGCCCCTGCGCGGTGAGCTCGCGCACCGGGGCGCCCAGCGGCGGGCCGGTCAGCCGCGGCGCCAGCGTGTCGGGGGCGCCGAGGACCAGCACGGCGTCGCCGGTGCGCAGCGCGCTCCAGCGCAGCGAGGAGGAGAACGGCACCTCCTCGGTGACCGGCACCGGCTCCCCGGGCAGCGCCTGCGCCAGCGCCGTCGTCGTCAGGTTCCCCGCGGCGGTGCTGCGGGCCATCGACCCCAGCAGCCGCTCGACCCCGGCGGCCGGCAGGTCGCCGACCGGGCGCACCCCGGCCAGCGACAGCCGCCCGGTGGTCAGCGTGCCGGTCTTGTCGGTGCAGACGACGTCGACGTTGCTCACCGACTCCACCGCGTTCACCTGCTGCACCAGTGCACCGCGCCCGGCGCTCCTCGCCGCACCGACGGTGTAGGCGACGGCGACGAGGAAGAACAGGCCGTAGGGCACCAGGCCCGAGAGCACCGCGGTGGTCTGCACGGTCCGCACGAGCGTGAACCCCTCGAGCGCGGCCTGCGCCAGGATCGTCACGCTCATCAGCAGGACCAGGAGCATGACCAGCCGGACGACGAAGCCGATCCGCCGCTGCAGCGGCGTCTGGTCGGTGGAGACCCGCCGCGCCTCGGCGGTCAGCCGGCCCGCGTAGGACGCCGCCCCGACGTCGCGGGCCAGCTGGGTGCCCTGCCCGCCGACGACGAACGAGCCCGACAGCAGGTCCCCGCCGGGCTCCTTGGGCAGCGCCTCGGACTCGCCGGTGAGCAGCGACTCGTCGACCTCCAGCCGCCCGGTGAGCACCGGCCCGTCGACGACCACCTGCCCGCCGGGCGCCAGCCGCAGGACGTCGCCGCGCACGACCTCCTCCGGCGGCACCTCCACGTCGGCGCCGTCGCGCAGCACGGTCACCGTGCCGCGCGCCAGCAGCTGCAGCCGGTCGAGCTTGCGCTTGGCGCGGATCTCCTGGACGGCGCTGATCGTGGCGTTCACCAGGCCCAGGCCCACGCTGGTGAAGGCGTCGCTGTAGCGGCCCAGCGCCAGCAGCGCGGCGCCGATGGTGAACAGGATGACGTTGAAGAAGGAGAAGACGTTGGTGCGCAGGATGACGCCGTAGCCGCGCGAGGACGCGCTGACCGCGACGTTGCCCTCCCCGCGCCGGTGTCGCGCCCGCGCCTCGGCCGCGGTCAGGCCGCCGGGCTCCACCGTGCCGGGCGCGGGGGGCGGCGACTGCGTCTTCACCGCACGACGATGACAGGCCCGGCGGCGGCGGGCAGCGTGCGGCGCCCGTTCCCCGGCCGACGCCCGCCGCGGGCGCGGCTGCTGCGTCACGTCCCCCCGTGAGGGGGTGGGCTGATCGTGCCGCGCCCCGGCCCGGTGCCGACGGGGAGCCAGGAGGGGGGCTCAGGCCGGGACGAGGCGGCGGCACTCGGGGCAGACGTCGTCGGCACCCAGCCCGCGGTGGCCGTGCCAGGCCCCCCGGACGACGGCGACCGGCGTGCCGCAGGCGGCCACCCACGGCGGCGGCCCGTCGGCGGCCTCGCGCGGGACGGCGTGCGCCCGGCTGGTCTCCTGGTCCCGGCCGGCGGCGTGCCCGCTCCCCGCGTTCGTCACCGCGCCAGTGTCCCCGGCGACCCGCTCCCCGCGGCGCACCTCGCGGGCCACGATCGGCGGCGCGGCCGGCGACCGTCCCGGGCACGGGGCACGCCCTGCCGCCCGCGGTGCACGGGCCGCTGGCCGCGGCGGTCACCGCGCACACCGCGGCCGCCGACGCGGGGACGACGGCCGGCTGGCCCCGGAGGGGGGCGCAGCGCGTTCCGTTCCGGCCGGGCCCCGTCCGGTCCAGGATGTCGGCCGTGACCGCCCCGTCGACGCCGCTGCCGTGGTTCCCCGCGGCGGAGGCGCCCGGCGGGCGGCCCGTGCCGGCCCGTGCCGGGGGAGGCCCCGACCGGCTGGTCCTCGACCCCGCCGCGGTCTCCCTGGCCGGCCCGCGCGGGCACGACCAGGACGCCGGGTACGCCGGCCCCCGGCTGCTCGTCGTCGCCGACGGGGTGGGCGGCAACCGGGGTGGCGCCGCCGCGGCCCGGGTGGCCGTCGGCGAGGTCGTCCGCCGCGCCGCCGCCGCCCGCGCGGACAGCACCGAGGACGCGCCCGACGCCGGCCTGGCCGCCACGTTCGCCGCCGCCGACGCCGCCGTCCGCGCGGCCGCCGCCGCGGACCCGGCGCTGTCCGGCATGGCCACCACCTGCACCGCCGCCGTGCTGGCGCGCGACGGGCGGGTCGTCGTCGCCCACGTCGGGGACAGCCGCGCCCTGCTGCTGCGCGGGGGCGTCCTCACCCGGCTGACCACCGACCACTCGCTGGTCCAGGCCCTCGTGGACTCCGGCGGCCTGACGCCGGAGGAGGCCGCGACCTCCCCGATGCGCTCGGTGCTGCTGCGTGTGCTCGGCGGCTCGGCGGACCCCGGCCCGGCCGACCTGATCGCGGTCGCCGCCCGGGCCGGCGACCGCCTGCTGCTGTGCACCGACGGCCTGTCCGGCGTCGTCCCGGCCGCGACGCTGCAGCGGGTCCTGGCCGCCGAGCGCCGTCCCGCGGCCGCCGCCGCGCGCCTCCTCATGGCCGCGCTGGCGGCCGGAACCCGCGACGACGTCACCGCGGTGGTCGCCGACGTCGCCCCCGCCGGGTGGGCCGGCGGGGCCGCGGAGGTCCGCGTCGGGTCGGCGGGCGACGTCCCGGAGGACTGAGTCCCCGGGGTCTTGCCCGCCGCGCGCGTCCGGGGGCAGGGTGTGAGCCACACCACATCCCGCAGCGACCCACCAGGCCCGGGAGGTCCCCGTGCGCATCCCCCACCAGGACAGCGACCGGCCCGGCGGCGGCCGTGGGTAGGGACGTGGTCCCGGCGCCGGCGCCGCGGGAGCCGGCCCGGGTGCGCAACGTGGCGTTGGTCGGCCACGCCGGCGCGGGCAAGACCACCCTCGCCGAGGCACTGCTCGTGGCCACCGGCGCCCTCCCGCGTGCCGGGCGGGTCGAGGACGGCACCACCTGCCTGGACGCCGACGACGTCGAGGTGCGCCAGCAGCGGTCGGTGACCCTCGGCGTGGCCACCGTCGAGCACGACGGCACCCGGATCACGCTGCTCGACACCCCCGGCAGCCCCGACTTCGTCGGCGAGCTGCGCGCCGGGCTGCGCGCCGCCGACGCCGCGCTGTTCGTCGTCTCCGCCGTCGGGGGCGTCGACGCCTCGACCGTCGCCCTGTGGGAGGAGTGCGCCGCGGTCGGCATGCCGCGCGCCGTCGTCGTCACCCAGCCCGACCGCGCACGCGCCGACGTGGAGGAGACCGTGCGGCTGTGCCGGACGATGCTCGGCCAGGGCGTCTACCCGGTGCACCTGGTCGACCGGGGCCCGGACGGGTCCGTGCAGGGGGTGGTCAACCTGCTCGAGCCCGGCGCGGACGCCCCCGACGCCGACCGCCTCCGCAGCGAGCTGATCGAGGGGATCATCGGCGAGAGCGAGGACGAGGCGCTCATGGAGCGCTACCTCGCCGGCGACGAGCTCGTCCAGGGCGACCTGATGAGCGACCTGGGCACCGCCGTCGCCCGCGGCTCCTTCCACCCGGTGCTCTGCGCCGCCCCGCTGCTGGGCATCGGCCTCGACTCGCTGCTCTACCTCCTGGTGAACGGCTTCCCGTCCCCGCAGGAGCACGACTGCCCGCCGGTCACCCGCCCCGACGGCGCCCCGGCGCCGCCGCTGTCGTGCGACCCCGACGGCCCCCTGGTGGCCGAGGTGGTCAAGACGACGACCGACCCCTACCTCGGCCGGGTCTCGCTGCTGCGGGTGTTCTCCGGTACCCTGCGCCCGGACACCCCGGTGCACGTCTCCGGGCACGGCGGCGCCGAGCGCGGCCATCCCGACCACGACGTCGACGAGCGCATCGGCGCGGTGTCCTCCCCGCTGGGGTCGGCGCTGCGCCCGGTCGCCGCCTGCCCCGCCGGTGACGTCTGCGCGGTCGCCCGGCTGACCTCGGCCGAGACCGGGGACACCCTGTCCTCGCCCGGGGACCCGCGGCTGGTGCCGCCCTGGGAGCTCCCGGTGCCCCAGCACCCGGTGGCCGTCGAGGCCGCCTCCCGCGCCGACGAGGACCGGCTCGGCCCGGCGCTGGCCCGGCTGGCCGCCGAGGACCCCACGGTGCGCGT
Source organism: Geodermatophilus amargosae (assembly GCF_041028265.1). Lineage (GTDB taxonomy): Bacteria > Actinomycetota > Actinomycetes > Mycobacteriales > Geodermatophilaceae > Geodermatophilus > Geodermatophilus amargosae_A. Next base: position 122,914 of record NZ_JABGCW010000011.1, on the reverse strand, counting down.
GGAGCGCTCCCGCGAGACCGGGCAGCTGCTGCTGTGGTGCGTGGGGGAGGCGCACGGCGAGGTGCTGCTCGAGCGGCTGCGCACCCGGCACGGCGTCGCGGTGACGACGGTGCCGGTGCGGGTGCCCATGGTGGAGACGCTGGCCGGGCCCGCCCGCGCCACCGGCCGGCTGGTCAAGCAGTCCGGCGGGCACGGGCAGTACGCCGTCGTGGTCGTCGAGGCCGAGCCCGGCCCGCCCGGGTCGGGCGTCACCTTCACCCAGCGCGTCGTCGGCGGAGCGGTGCCCTCGCAGTACCACGGCAGCGTGGAGAAGGGCGTCCGCGCGCAGTGCGCCCGCGGGGTGCACGACGACCGCCCGCTGGTCGACGTCGCCTTCGTCCTCGTCGACGGCAAGGCGCACTCGGTGGACTCCTCCGACGCCGCCTTCCAGTCCGCCGGGGCGCTGGCGGTCCGCGAGCTGGCCGCCGCCGCCGGCACCCGGGTGCTGGAGCCGTGGTGCGAGGTGGAGGTGGTCGTGCCCGCCGAGCACGTGGGGGCGGTCATGAGCGACCTGTCCTCCCGCCGCGCCCGGGTCACCGGCAGCGAGGCCGACCCCGACCGGGACCGCACCACCGTGCGCGCGGAGGTCCCCGAGATCGAGCTGCTCGGCTACGCCGGGGCGCTGCGCTCGGTCAGCCACGGCACCGGGTCCTTCGGCCGGCGCCCGCTCGGCCACGAGCCGGCCCCGGCCTCCCTGGTCGCCGTCCCCGCCTGACGGCCGGGCGGCCCGTTGCCGGGGCCCGCCACGGGCTCGCGAGTGGCGGGGGACGGCGGGGTCCGTCGACTAGCCTCGGGCACGGTGTGCAGCGGGGTGGAGGAGCAGTGACGTCGTCGCAGGGGCCGTCGGCCGCCGTCCCGGCGACCCCGGTGGCGGGGACGCCGGTGGTGTCGGACCGCAACGCGCTGCCCGACCGGGTGTGGACGGTGCCCAACGCGCTGTCGGTGCTGCGGCTGCTCGGCGTGCCGCTGTTCCTGTGGCTGCTGCTGGGCCCGCGCGAGGACGGCTGGGCCGTCGTCGTCCTCATGGTCGCCGGCGTCAGCGACTGGGCCGACGGCAAGCTCGCCCGGGTCCTCGGCCAGTCCAGCCGGCTCGGCGCGCTGCTGGACCCCGCCGCCGACCGGCTCTACATCATCGCGACGCTCGTGGCCTTCGTGCTGCGCGACGTCGTCCCGCTGTGGGTGGTGGCCGTGCTCGTCGGCCGCGAGGTCGTGCTCGGGCTGATGCTGCTGGTCCTGCGCCTCCACGGCTACGAGCCCCTCCAGGTGCACTACCTGGGCAAGGCGGCCACCTTCAACCTGCTCTACGCCTTCCCGCTGCTGCTCCTGGCCGACGACGCCACCGGCGCCTGGCTGGCGTGGGTCCAGCCGGTGGCCTGGGCCTTCACCATCTGGGGCGGCGCGCTCTACGTCCTGTCCGGGGTCTTCTACGTCGTCCAGGTGGCCGGGATCGTGCGGGCCGAGCGGGCCGGGACGCCGGGCCGCCCGGTGCCGTGACGGCGACCCGGCCGGCCGGACCCCCGCGTGGCGGCGGGGTCCGTTCGATGGGCGCCTCCCTGCTCGACCAGGTGCTCGCCGAGACCCTCGACCCCGCCTACGCCCGCGCCGCTCAGGCCCGGGCGGCCCGCGACCCCTCCGGGGATGGCCGGCGCGGCCCGGGCGCGGTGGTGGTGGCGGTGACGATGGCCGCCGCCGGCCTGCTCGTCGGCGTCACCTACGACCAGGCCGCCTCCGGCGCGGCCGGCCGCGAGGAGGTCCGCGGCGCGCTGGTCGAGGACATCGGCACCCAGTCCGACACCATCGAGGGCCTCTCCGCCGAGCTCGAGGACCTGCGCGCCCGGGTCGCCGACGCCCGCGAGGACGCCCTGGCCGCCAGCACGGTCGGCCAGCGGGCCATCGACGACCTCGACGCCGCGGAGCTCGCCGCCGGCCTCGTGGCCGTCAGCGGGCCCGGCCTGCTGGTCACCCTGGCCGACGCCGAGCCCGACGCCGACGCCGACCCGGTGGGCGGCACCGACGACGGCAGCGGCGACGTGCGCGACGGCGACCTGCAGCTGGTGGTCAACGCGCTGTGGGCCGCCGGCGCCGAGGCGGTCTCGATCAACGGCCAGCGGCTGGGCCCCACCACCGCGATCCGCTTCGCCGGGGAGGCGGTCCTCGTCGACTTCCGCCCGGTCACCAACCCGTACCAGATCAGCGCCGTCGGCGACCCGGACGAGCTCCGGTCGCGGTTCCTGGCCAGCCCCGAGGTCAACGCCCTGGCGGTCATCTCGGAGTCCTTCGGCCTGCTCTTCGAGTTCGCCCAGGAGGACGAGCTGTCCGTTCCCGCCGGGGGAGTCCCCGAGCTGCGCTCCGCCGCCCCCTTCACCGGCCAGCCCGCCGAGGCCGCCGCCGGCGACTCGGGGGGCTGAGCGGTGATCCCCGTCATCGGCCTGGCCGTCGGCATCGCCCTGGGCCTGGTGCTCGACCCCACCGTCCCCCTGTGGCTGCAGCCCTACCTCCCGATCGCGGTGGTCGCCGCCCTCGACGCGGCCTTCGGGGGCGCCCGGGCCCGCCTCGACGGGATCTTCGACGCCAAGGTGTTCGTCATCTCGTTCGTGTCGAACGTCGTCGTCGCCGCGCTGATCGTCTTCCTCGGCGACCAGCTGGGCGTCGGTGCCCAGCTGTCCACCGCGGTGGTCGTCGTCCTCGGCATCCGCATCTTCGGCAACGCTGCGGCCATCCGCCGGCACCTGTTCCGGGCATGAGCGGCACCCCGCGCCCGCCCGGCGACGACGAGCGGCCGCGCCCGGACGACGCCGGTCCCCCCGTCGACGCGCCGGCCGGGGAGGTGACCGGCTCGCCGGCGGCGGAGCCCGCGGCCGAGCCCGCCCCGGCGACCGCCCGGCGCCGCCGCCCGCGGCTGGTGGCCGCGTCGCTGATCGCGGTCCTCACCGCGCTGCTCGGCTTCGCCATCGCGGTGCAGGTGCGCAGCACCGGCACCGGCCAGACGCTCGAGGGCGCCCGCGAGGAGGAGCTCGTCGCCATCCTCGACGACCTCGACCTCGAGGAGGAGCGGCTGCGCGGCCAGATCGCCGACCAGCGCGGCGCCCTGCGCGAGCTGTCCGACACCGACAGCCGCTCGGCGGCCGCCCTCGAGGACGCCACCGAGCGCGCCGACGCCCTCGCCATCCTCAACGGCACCGTCGTCGCCGAGGGCCCCGGGCTGGTCATGAGCATCCGCGACCCCGAGGGGCGGGTGCGCGTCGCCGACCTGCTCGACGCCGTCCAGGAGCTGCGCGGCGCGGGCGCCGAGACGATGCAGATCGACGGCGTCCGGGTCGGCGTCTCCACCGCCGTCACCGGCACCCCGGGCGCCCTGCGGGTCGACGGCCGGGCGGTGTCGGCACCCTACGAGGTCGTCGTCATCGGCTCCCCGCAGGACCTGCAGACGGCGATGAGCATCCCCGGCGGCGTCGTCGACCGGGTGGGCCGGCAGGGCGGCAGCGTCGACATCCAGCAGCGCGACCGCGTCGTGGTGGACGCGTTGCGGCCGCTCGACGAGCCTCAATACGCTCAGCCCGACGACGGCGACTGAGCGCTCCGCGCGGCGCCGTCCCACCCCGGACCCCTGGAGACGACGCCGCATGAGCACCCCGGACGACCGCCGCTACACCGACCAGCACGAGTGGGCCCTCGTGCAGGGGAGCGGGGCCTCGGGCACGGTCGTGCGGGTCGGCATCACCGACCACGCGCAGGACGCGCTCGGCGACATCGTGTTCGTGCAGCTCCCCGAGGTCGGGGAGGAGGTCGGCCCGGGCAACCCGATCGGCGAGGTCGAGTCGACCAAGTCGGTGTCCGACGTCTACTCGCCCGTCGCCGGCACCGTCTCGGCGGTGAACGAGACCCTCTCGAGCGCTCCGGAGACCATCAACGCCGATCCCTACGGCGCGGGCTGGCTGGTGGAGATCACCGTGGCCGGCGACGACGGCGACCCCACCGCCGGCCTGCTCGACGCCGCCGCCTACGAGGCGCTCGCCGGCGCGTCCTGACCGCACCCCCGGCCCGGTCGGGGCCCTCGGGGCGATCACTATGCTCCCCTGGGGACCGGCTCTCGACCGGCTCCCGACCGGCCCCGTGGGGCTGCTGTGACGCCACCCGGGCGTCCGGTTGACCCTCGGGACCACCGCTGGTTCCATGACCAACGGCCCGCCGTGCCCCGCACGGCGGCCGACCCGCGACGGCACCGTCCGGTGCCGTCGTCCGCCGGCCGCCCGCGGCAGACCCCCTCGCCCGCGGCGGTGCCCCCTGCACCGGAGGAGACAGACGTGCACTGCACTCGCTGTGGCCACGACAACCCCGAGGGCAGTCGCTTCTGCGCGCAGTGCGGCGCCGCCCTCTCCCAGGAGCGGGTGGGTGAGTCGACCAGCGTCATCCCGAAGGTGGGCGGCGAGGACACCGGCGACGTCCCCGAGGCGGCCGAGCCGTCCGCCGACGCCCACGCCGGCGCGGTCGAGTCCCTGCCCGCCGGGTCCGCCCTGCTGGTGGTGAAGCGCGGCCCGAACGCCGGCAGCCGCTTCCTGCTCGACCAGGACGTCACCACCGCCGGCCGGCACCCCGACAGCGACATCTTCCTCGACGACGTGACCGTCAGCCGCCGGCACGTGGAGTTCCACCGCGAGGGCGGCGGCTTCTCGGTGCACGACGTCGGCAGCCTCAACGGCACCTACGTCAACCGCGAGCCGGTCGACGTGGCGACCCTGGCCGGGGGTGACGAGGTGCAGATCGGCAAGTTCCGCCTCGTCTACCTCACCGGCCCGCGCACCGGCGAGCCCGCCACCCGCTGACCCCGGTGCCCGGAGCGCCCGCCGGCGCGCCCGGGGACGGCGCCGCCCACGCCCGCACCCCCCGACTGACGATCGGGGCGGTGCTGGCGGCGCTGCGCGGCGACTTCCCCGACGTGACCATCAGCAAGATCCGGTTCCTCGAGGGCGAGGGCCTGGTCGCTCCGCAGCGGACGCCGTCGGGGTACCGGAAGTTCTCCCGGGCCGACGTCGACCGGCTGCGCTACGTGCTCACCGCCCAGCGGGACCACTACCTGCCGCTGCGGGTGATCAAGGAGCACCTGGACGCCCTCGACCGGGGGCAGCCGGTGCCCGGCGCCCCGTCACCCGGCGCCCCGTCACCCGGCCCGGCGGCGTCCGACCCACCGGCGTCCGGCCCGCCGGCCGACGACGGCGGCGGGCCGGACGAGGCGCCGGCCGCTGCGGGGCCGATGGACGCCGCCGAGTTCGCCCGCGCGGCGGGGCTGACGCCCGCGCAGCTGGCCGACTGCGTCCAGTTCGGGCTGCTCGCCCCCGACGCCGAGGGACGGCACCCCGCGGGGGACCTGCCACTCGCCCGGGCGGCGGCGGGGCTGGCCCGGCACGGCATCGAGCCGCGGCACCTGCGGGTGTTCCGCAACGGCGCCGAGCGGGAGGCCGCGCTGGTGGAGTCCCTGCTGGCACCGGTGCTGCGGTCGCGGTCGGAGGACGCGCGCACCCGGGCCGGGGAGCAGCTGGCCGAGCTCTCCGCCCTCTCGGCGCAACTGCACCGGGCGCTGCTGGAGGCACGCCTCCGGGACCTGTTGCGCCCGTGACTCCGGCGTACGGTGGAGCCTGCCGCCGGACCGGTCGCCCGCCGTGCGCCGGTGCCCACCCGTACCGCCGCAGCTGAGGGAGCATCACCGTGCAGGAACTCAGAGTCGTCGGGGTCCGGGTCGAACTGCCCGGCAACCAGCCGATCCTGTTGCTCAAGGAGACGCAGGGCGAGCGGTACCTGCCGATCTGGATCGGGGCGGTCGAGGCCGCGGCCATCGCCTTCGAGCAGCAGGGCGTGCGCCCGGCCCGCCCGATGACGCACGACCTGCTGCGCGAGGTCGTGCGCACCCTGGGCGCCACCCTCGAGGCGGTCAACATCACCGAGATGCGCGACGGCATCTACATCGCCGAGCTGGTGTTCGGCGACGAGCGGGTGGTCAGCGCCCGCCCGTCGGACGCCGTCGCCCTGGCGGTGCGCACCGGCGCGCCCATCTACGGCGCCGAGGAGCTGCTCGACGAGGTGGGGATCGAGATCCCCGACGAGCAGGAGGACGAGGTCGAGAAGTTCCGCGAGTTCCTCGACCAGATCTCCCCCGAGGACTTCGGCGCCGGCTCGGGCTCCGGCGGCGCCTGAACGCACGGGGCGGGTGGGACCACTCCCGTCACCGTCGTCACACGCGTCCCGGATCGGGCAGATCGGTCGCGGACGTGCCGATACCACCCGGTTGGGGTGGATGGGGCGACACGCCGCCCGCGTCAGTTGACCGCCCTGGGGGCCCGGCTTACGGTCGCGGACAACACCGGTGTGACCCGTGGGGAAGCGGGAGCACTCCGGGACGCTCCGCCGCGCCCGTGGCGGGACTCGAAGGAGGACGCTGACGTGAGCGACCAGAGCGAGGGCTCCCAGGGTCAGCTCTTCAGCGACGCCGCCGTGGGGGTGACGGACTACGACGAGGTCGACAGCGACCTCGTCGGGTACCGCGGCCCGACGGCGTGTGCCGCCGCCGGGATCACCTACCGGCAGTTGGACTACTGGGCCCGTACCGGACTCGTGGCCCCGTCGGTGCGCAGTGCCACCGGCTCGGGGACGCAGCGGCTGTACTCGTTCCGCGACATCCTGGTGCTGAAGGTGGTCAAGCGGCTGCTGGACACCGGGGTGTCGCTGCAGAACATCCGCAAGGCCGTCGACCACCTGCGCAACCGGGGGATCAAGGACCTCGCCAACGTCACGCTGTTCAGTGACGGGGCCACGGTCTACGAGTGCACCTCGGCCGAGGAGGTCGTCGACCTGCTCGCCGGTGGCCAGGGTGTGTTCGGCATCGCGGTGTCCGGGGCGCTGCGCGAGCTGTCCGGCGAGCTGGCCGAGCTGCCCGCCGAGCGGCTGGACGGCGCGCCGCTGCACGCCGCGGACGACGAGCTGGCGATGCGCCGGCAGCGCCGCGTGCAGACCGCCTGATCCGTTCCCGACCGTCCCGAGGGGGCGTCCCGCATCCCGCGGGACGCCCCCTCGACGCGTCCGCGGCACCCCGGCCGGTCGAGATCCCGCGATCTCGCACCGTCCCGGTGCCCGGGGCGTGCGAGATGGCGGGATCTCGCCGGGGGACGGAGGCGCGCCCCTCCGCTGGTAGCGTCGCGGCAATGCCGGATGCTGCTGGCCCTCTTCCGTCGTTGCGCTCCCTGAGCCCCGCAGGCTCCTTCGCCGCCCGCCACATCGGCCCGCGCGGCGACGAGACGGCCGCGATGCTCGAGGCGATCGGGTACGACTCGCTGCAGTCACTGGTCGACGCGACCGTGCCCGAGGCGGTGCGCGACCGCGACGGGCTCTCCCTGCCCCCGGCCGCCGACGAGGCCGCCGTGCTCGCCGAGCTGCGGGAGCGGGCCGCCGCCAACGAGGTGAGCGTCCCGATGATCGGGCTGGGCTACTCCGGCACGGTCACCCCGGCGGTCATCCAGCGCAACGTCCTCGAGAACCCCGCCTGGTACACCGCCTACACGCCCTACCAGCCCGAGATCAGCCAGGGCCGGTTGGAGGCGCTGCTGAACTTCCAGACGATGGTCGCCGACCTCACCGGCCTGCCCGTCGCCGGGGCCTCGATGCTCGACGAGGCCACCGCCGCCGCCGAGGCGATGACGCTGGTGCGCCGCGCCGGCCGGGCCGAGCCGGGTGCGGTCTTCGTCGTCGACGCCGACACGCTGCCGCAGACGCTGGCGGTGCTGCGGACCCGTGCCGAGCCGCTGGGGATCGGCCTGCACGTCACCGACCTGTCCGGCGGGTGGCCGGCGGACCTGCCCGAGGCCGGCGCGTTCGGCGTCCTGGTGTCCTATCCGGGCGCCAGCGGCGCGGTCCGCGACCACCGGGCGCTGGCCGAGGCCGCGCACGCCGCCGGCGCGTCGGTCGTCGTCGCCGCGGACGTCCTCGCGCTCACCCTGCTCGAGGCGCCGGGGGAGTGGGGTGCCGACGTCGCCTGCGGCAGCACCCAGCGCTTCGGCGTCCCCCTGGGCTACGGCGGCCCGCACGCCGGCTACCTGTCGGTGCGCGAGGGCCTGGCCCGGCAGCTGCCCGGCCGGCTGGTCGGGGTCTCGGTGGACGCCGACGGCGACGTCGCCTACCGGCTGGCGCTGCAGACCCGCGAGCAGCACATCCGCCGCGAGAAGGCGACCAGCAACATCTGCACCGCGCAGGTGCTGCTCGCCGTCATGGCCGGCGCCTACGCCGTCTACCACGGGCCCGAGGGGCTGGCCGCGATCGCCGCCCGCGTGCACCGCAGCGCGCTGGCGCTGGCCGGGTGGCTGCGCGCCGGCGGGGTCGACGTCGTGCACGGGGCCTTCTTCGACACGGTGCAGGCGCGGGTCCCCGGCCGGGCCGACGAGGTGGTCGCCGCGGCCGCGCAGCGGCGGATCGACCTGCGCCGGGTGGACGCCGACACCGTCGCGGTCGCCTGCGACGAGACGACGACGCCGGAGGTCCTGGCGCAGGTGGCCGAGGCGTTCGGGGTGGCCGCCGACGAGGGCCTCCTCGACGACGACGGCCCCGATGCGCTGCCCGCCGGGATGCGGCGGCGCACGCCCTACCTGACCCACCCGGTCTTCTCCGCGCACCGCTCGGAGACGGCGATGATGCGCTACCTGCGCGCGCTGTCGGACAAGGACCTGGCGCTGGACCGCACGATGATCCCGCTGGGCTCGTGCACGATGAAGCTCAACTCCGCCGTCGAGATGGCCGCGGTCACCTGGCCGGAGTTCGCCGGGCTGCACCCCTTCGCCCCCGCCGGCCGGGCCCGCGGCTACCGGCAGCTGATCGACGAGCTGTGCACGTGGCTGGCCGAGATCACCGGCTACGCGGCGGTGAGCGTGCAGCCCAACGCCGGCTCGCAGGGGGAGCTCGCCGGGCTGCTGGCCATCCGCGGCTACCACGCCTCCCGCGGCGAGTCCTCCCGTGACGTCTGCCTCATCCCGAGCTCGGCGCACGGCACCAACGCCGCCAGCGCGGTCATGGCGGGCATGCGGGTGGTCGTGGTGGCCTGCGACGAGGCCGGCAACGTCGACCTCGCCGACCTGCGCGCCGAGGTCGACCAGCACGCCGGGCGACTGGCCGCGATCATGATCACCTATCCGTCGACGCACGGGGTGTTCGAGACCGACATCCGCGACATCTGCGCCGCGGTGCACGACGCCGGCGGGCAGGTCTACGTCGACGGCGCCAACCTCAACGCGATGGTCGGCCTGGCCCGCCCGGGCCGGTTCGGCTCCGACGTCAGCCACCTCAACCTGCACAAGACGTTCTGCATCCCGCACGGCGGCGGCGGGCCCGGCGTCGGCCCGATCGGCGTCCGCGAGCACCTGGTGCCCTTCCTGCCCGGGCACCCGCTGGTCGAGACCGGCGGGAAGGGCCCGGCGGTGTCGGGGGCACCGTTCGGGTCGGCGGGCATCCTGCCGATCTCCTGGGCCTACCTGCGGCTGATGGGCCCCGACGGGCTCACGCGCGCCACCGAGCACGCGGTGCTGGGCGCCAACTACCTCGCCGCCCGGCTGCGCGAGCACTTCCCGGTGCTCTACACCGGTGCCGGCGGCCTGGTGGCCCACGAGTGCATCCTCGATCTCCGGCCGCTGACCAAGGCCACCGGCATCACCAACGACGACGTCGCCAAGCGGCTGGTCGACTTCGGCTTCCACGCCCCGACGATGAGCTTCCCGGTGGCCGGCACGCTGATGGTCGAGCCCACCGAGAGTGAGGACCGGGCCGAGCTCGACCGGTTCGTCGAGGCCATGGTGACCATCCGCGGCGAGATCGAGAAGGTCGCGACCGGGGAGTACGACCGCGAGGACAACCCGCTGCGCAACGCCCCGCACACGCTGAAGATGCTGGCCGGTGAGTGGGGGCGCCCCTATCCGCGGTCCGCGGCGGTGTTCCCGGTGTCCCGGCTGACCACCCGGGGCTACCTGTCCCCGGTGCGCCGCGTCGACCAGGCCTTCGGCGACCGCAACCTGGTGTGCTCCTGCCCGCCGCCGGAGGCCTTCGCCGAGCCGGAGCCCGCGCAGGCGCCGCAGACGCACGTGCCCGCCCGCGACGAGGGCGCCCCCGACGACCTCGGCACCGTCGCCGACGTGGTGGGCGCCCGGGCCTGACGAAGGACCTCCCTGCCCCCCACCACTCGCGGGCTCGCCGCGGGCCCCTGCAGGGAGGCCGTTCCAGCGTCCTCAGAGGGCGATGCGGCCGGCGGCGGAGGCGATGCCCAGCCAGGTGTGCCGGTTGCCCGCCCAGCACCAGCCGACTTTCGCCGCGCCCCGGCGCTCGCGTCCGTCCCGCCCGGTGCCGTTGCTGATCCACAGCGCCGGCGTCCGCGCGTCCAGGGAGCCGTTCGCCCGCCGCAGCCGCGAGCCGACGGTCATCGTGCAGGCGTTGCGCTCGAGCACGTCCGGGCACTGCAGCAGCCAGGTCAGGCCCTCGGTCACCGTCAGCGGCGTCCGGCCGGCGGCCCGGATGCGCGGCAGCGACTCGTCGGGCGTGCAGTTGCGGTACGCGTCGCCGCGGTCCAGGTCGCCCATCGCGTAGGCCGGCGCGGGCGGGACGGCGTCCTCCAGCGGCCCGAAGTCGTCGAGGTCGGTCATGTCCGCCACGACGAACACCGGGCGGTCGCGCCAGGTCAGCAGGTCCGCCAGCGCCGAGGCCGGCAGCAGCGACGGCGCCAGGACGAGCAGGTCGCCGTCGGGGACGCCGGCGGCCAGGTCGCGCAGGTCGGGAGCGGACAGCCCGGCCCGCTCGGCGGCGCCGACGGCGAGCAGCCGCCCGGCCTGGGTGGCGGGGGAGGGGACGGTCAGCAGGGCGGCGGTGGGCACGGGGACCTCCGGCGACGGCGACGGGCGGACCGGGGACCAACGCCCGGGGTCCTGGCCGGGTTCCGACCTCCGGCCCGTCGACGCGGCGACGGCGCGGGGAGGACCATCGGCCCATGGCGCTGAGGGCAACGCGGGACCGGCTGCGGCGGAGCGCGAGCGCGGCGGTGCTGGCGAGCGGCGCGGTGCTCCTCGCCGCGTGCGGCGGCACGGGCGGGAGCGCGGGCGACCAGGCGGCCGGGCCGGGCGCGGTGAGCCCCGCGGCTGCCACCGGGGAGGCGCCGGAGGTCACCCCGGCACCGGCCCCTGCCGAGGAGCCGGGCGGCACGACCGCGTCCGACGACCTGGCCGGCCGGCTGCTGCCCGCCGAGGCGTTCGGCGCCGACGCCGAGGTCGTCCGCCTCGACGGCGACCACGACGGCGGGCACGGCGGCTGGGGCTGGGGCTGGGGTGGCGGCCGGCACGACGGGGACGGCCACGACGCCTGGCTCGACGAGGTCACCGTGACGCCCTCGTCGTGCGCGGACTTCGTGGAGTCGCTGCCCCTGCCGTCGGTGGACGCCGCCGACCCGGCGGTCGCCGCGCAGGCCGCGCACACCGACGCCGTGCACAGCTGGCAGGTCCTCGCCGAGGCACCCGGGCTGGAGGGGCTGGCGCTGCCGGTCGAGGAGCTCGTCGTCGCCTGCTCGTCGGTCACCGTGGCCGGCCCGGGCGGGTGGGACACCACCGTGCAGCTCGCACGGGTGCAGGTGCCGGCCGTCGGGAGCGACAGTGGCGCGCTGCAGGTGACGGTCGAGGGCTGGGGTCACGAGATGACCGAGCTGGTCGGCATCGCCGTCGACGGGCCGCGCGCGATGCTGCTGGCCCAGTCCGCCGGGGCCGGCGCCGCGGCGCCCGACGCCGCGGCGTTCGCCGACCTGTTCGAGCAGGCCGGGGCCGCCGCCTTCGAGTGAGGACCTGCCTGCCCCCCCACGCTCGACGTGGGGCCCTGCAGGACGGACGCGGCGCCCGCCCCCGGGAGGGGACGGGCGCCGGTGGACGGCCTCCCTGCAGGGGCCCGCCACGAGCTCGCGGGTGGTGGGGGGGCAGGGAGGTCCTTGCTCAGGCCGGGACGAGGCCGGGGCTGCGCCACTGGTGGTGGTCGGCGACGGCGCGGCCGTCGGGGAGCAGCTCACCGTCGTCGTCGAAGAGGACGACGCCGTTGCACAGCAGGCTCCAGCCCTGCTCGGGGTGGCTGCTCAGGACGGCCGCGAGGTCACGCGCGTCGCTGGTGGCGTCGGGGCAGGGGGTGGTGTGTACGCACATCAGGGAGGACTCCCGATCGGGTCGGCGGGAAGGCCGAGATGTCACTGGCGGTGAACGCCTGGTGACCGGACGCGAACGAGTGTGCGCGCGTCGACCGTCCCTGTCAGGTGACGAAACTCACCAGCTGACCCCTTCGGGTCGTCAGTCCTCGCCATGGCGGGCGCCGCCGCGGCGGGCGGACCCTGCCGCCGGACCCTCCCCGCCTCAGCGCACCAGCATGCCGGCGTCGACCGGCAGGGCCACGCCGGTGACGTAGCGCGCCTCGTCGGAGGCCAGGAACGCCACCGCCGCGCTCACGTCCTCGGGGTCGACCAGCGTCACGTCGAGCAGGTTGGCCACGTCCTCGGGGGACTTGCCCCCGTCCTCGGTCAGGGGGCCGCCGAACAGCGCCTCGACGGCGGGGTTGAGCACCATCGGCGTCGCCACGCCCGAGGGGTTGACGCAGGTGACCCGGATGCCGTGCGGCGCCAGCCAGGTGGCGAAGGTGCGCATCAGCCCGACCACGCCGTGCTTGCTCGCCACGTAGCCGTCGCCGCCGCCGCTGCCGTCGCCGCCGCGGCCGGTCAGCCCGAAGGCCGAGCTGGTCAGCACGATCGCGCCGCCGCGGCCCTGCTCGAGCAGCACCGGCACGGCGGCGTGCACGGTGTTCCACACGCCCACCAGGTTGACGTCGAGCTGGTCGCGGAAGGCCTGCCGCGGATCGGCGGCCGGGTCCATCAGCCCGATGCCGGCGTTGGCCAGGACGACGTCGAGCCCGCCGAGCCGCGCGACGCCGTCAGCCACCGCCGCCCCCAGGGCGTCGGCGTCGCGGACGTCGACCTGCGCGGTCACCACCCGGCGTCCCTCGGACTCCACCAGCCGGGCGGTTTCCGCGAGGTCGGCAGGGGTGGCGAGCGGATAGGCGACGGTGCCCAGCGGCGCGCAGACGTCCACCGCGAGCACGTCGGCGCCCTCCCGGGCCAGGCGGAGGGCGTGCGCGCGGCCCTGGCCCCGCGCGGCCCCGGTGACGAACACGGTCTTCCCCTCGAACCTGCGCATGGAGGGGGGACCGCCCGGGGACGCCGGGCTCACCGGTCGGCCACCTCCCGGTACACCGCGCGGGCCCGCTCGACCACGTCGGCCAGCGTGCCGAGCTGCTCGTCGCGGGAGGCCGGGTCGAAACGGCCCTCGGCGGTGACCAGCGCCTCCAGCGCGTCGAGCGCGGCCAGGCACCAGCGGGCCGACGCGGGCACCGCCACCCGCCGGCCCCCGACGTCGACGAAGACCGGCCCGGTGTGCGCGAAGACGGGCGCGCCGAGGGTGTGCTCGTCCTCGCCGCCGTAGGCCGCCGCGGCCAGCCAGGTCCCGGCCTGCACGGGCACCTGCACCTCCAGCTCGCCGCCGCCGGTCTCGGCCAGCACCGCGCCGCCGGCGCCGTGCAGCACCAGCCGGTCCACCCCGCCGCCGGTGACGGTGGCGCGGACGGCGAGCCGGTCGCCGGGGGAGCGGTCGAGCACGGCACCGGGCCCCGCGCCGTCGACGTCGAGGGTGGGCCACGGGCCGTTGGTGACCACGGTGCGCCCGGCGGCCACCGCCGACCGGAACGCGGCGGCGGTGAGCGGCTCGCTCCCCAGGTGCGCGTACACCCGGCCCCAGCCCGGCGGGTTGGACGCGACGCCGGGGCCGTGGGCGAAGGAGAGGAAGACGTCGGTCCCGGCGACCGCCGCCGGCCGCAGCCCGCAGTCGAGCAGCCGGTGCCACAGCACGACGGCACCGCGGTCGTCGAAGCAGGACACCACCTCGACGGCGTCGACCAGGCCCAGCGCGGCGTCGGCGACCAGCTCGCGGGCCTCGACGGTGCGGGCCGGCGCGTACAGCTGCCCGACGTCGGTGAGCGCGGAGTACACCGGGTGGGCGTAGGTGGCCAGCCCGCCCCGCTCGCGCATCGCGGCGCAGGCGGCCGCGTTGGGCGGCCAGTCCCACGGCACCCCGGTGCCCTCGTGGCCGCTGTGCAGGACGTCCGGCACGCCGGCCAGGCCGAGGGCGTGCACGTGCCCGAGGAGGTCGTTGCGGTACTCCAGGCCCGGCACGCCCACCCGGTCGCCCGACCACAGCTCGGTGCCGGCGGTGGTCTCGAGCAGCTCGCGGTCGTAGACCAGCGCCCCGCCGAGGTTGCCGGCGACCAGCTGCACCAGGTGCAGGCCCTCGCCGGCCTGCATGCGGGCGGCGTCGGCCGGCTCCAGCACGGCGTCGCCGGAGTAGTTGAGGTGCACGTGCAGGTCCCCGCCGTACCACCCGGCGGCCGCGGGGTCGAACCGCCGTCGCGGCTCCCAGGTGACCTCCGCGGTCTCCCCGGAGCCCGGGGCCACCGTCAGCGTGGTGCGCCGGTACTCCAGCCCGCGGGCGACCACGACCTCCAGCGGGCCGGCCGGGACGTCGAACTCGGCCTCGCGGGCGTGCCAGTAGGGGCGGTGCGTGGCGTCCCACTTGGCGGGGAGGCCGGGCGGCCCCCATCCGCCACCGGTGGCGTCGGTGACCGACCAGCGCGCGCACACCGGCGCCGAGACGCGCAGCCGGGCCGCCGGCACCTCCCGCACGGCGACGACGTCGGCCCGCGCCGGTCCGCAGGTGACCGGCACCGCGGGCGCGGCGGGGTCGACGTCGACCACGGCCAGCCCCGCCCCGCCGGCCGGCAGGGCCATGGCGGTCCCGGCCACGGTCACCGTCCGGTCCCCCTCCACGTCGGACAGCACGACGACGTCGACCGGCAGGGACGTCCCCGCCGGCCCGGGCCGCGGCGGGCCGGTGTGCACGGTCAGCCCTCCGCCGGGGCCGACGGTGACGACGGCGATCCCGGCGGGCGGGTCACCGTCACCGAGCGCGGCGCGGACGGCGGCCGGCCAGTCGCCGGTGGCGGCGGCCGCGTCGAAGGCCGGCCCGAGCAGGGAGAAGCGGGCCCAGCGGAACAGGTCGGGCAGCGCGGCCTCGCCCCAGCCCCAGCCGTGCGCGTCCCGCATCCGGCGGTAGCCGGCCAGCGCCTCCAGGACCGGCGCGGGCAGGCCGAGCACCGCGTCCTCGCCACAGCACATGCCGGCGACCCTGGCACGGGCGCCCGACGTCGTGTGTCCGTTATCCCCAACTCAGCCACGACCGTCGCTGCGAGGGGAGACCGACAGCGAGGGGGAGGGGTCAGAGCTTGCGCAGCAGGACCCGGCGCACCGAGTGGTCGGCGGACTTCTGCAGCACCAGGCGGGCGCGCGAGCGGGTCGGGGCGATGTTCTGCCGCAGGTTGGGCCCGTTGACCGCCGCCCAGATGGACAGGGCGGTGGCGCGCGCGTCGTCGTCGCTGAGGTCGGCGTACCGGTGGAAGTAGGCCGAGGTGTCGGCGAAGGCGGTCCGGCGCAGCGCGAGGAACCGCTCGACGTACCACCGCTGGATGTCGGTCTCGGCGGCGTCGACGTAGACGGAGAAGTCGAAGAAGTCCGAGAGGAACACCTCGGGCACGCGGCCGTCGTCGCGGCGGCCGGCCTGCAGCACGTTGAGCCCCTCGACGACGAGGACGTCGGGCCGGTCCACCACCTGCCGCCGGCCGCCGAGCACGTCGTAGGACTGGTGGGAGTAGACCGGTGCGCTGACCTCGCCGCGGCCGGACTTCACGTCGGCCAGGAACCGGATGAGCGCCCGCCGGTCGTAGCTCTCGGGGAAGCCCTTGCGGGTCAAGAGCCCGCGGGCCTCGAGGACGGCGTTGGGCCAGAGGAACCCGTCGGTGGTCACCAGGTCGACCCGTGGCGAGCCCGGGGCGGCGGCCAGCAGCGTCTGGAGCAGCCGGGCGGTGGTGCTCTTGCCGACGGCGACGCTGCCGGCGACCGCGATGACGTAGGGCACCTTGGCGGTGGTGTCGCCGAGGAAGCGGTTCTGCGCGGCCCACAGCCGCTGGCTGGCGGTGACGTGCAGGTTCAGCAGCTCGGCCAGGGGCAGGTAGACGGTGGCCACCTCGTCGAGGTCGATGCGGTCACCGAGGCTGCGCAGCGCGCGCAGGTCGGCCTCGTCCAGCGGCAGCGTGCGCGCGACGGCCAGCGCCCGCCAGGCATCGCGGTCGAACGCCGCGTAGGGCGAGATGGAGGGGCGGATCCCGGCCGTCACGGTGCCCATCGTGGCCCCCGGGTCCGCGCGGCCCCGCCGCCGGGTCACCCGCGGGGGTGGGACGCTGCTCCCGGCCGCGCTCTCCCGCGGCCGCGGGGAGGGGGCGCGTCTAGGGTGCCGGTGTGCCGTCCCGCCCCGGGCTGCTCGACCGCGTCGAGCAGTACGCCGTCGCCGCGTCGCTGCCCGACGCGCCGCCGGTGGCCGCCGGCGCGCTCGCCGTTCCGCTCGGGCCGCCCGCGTGGCCGTTCCCCGCCCGCCCGTACCCGGGCACCCGCACGGTCCCCGCCGACGACGTCCGCGCCGCGGTGGCGATGCAGGAGGAGGCGGGGCTGCCGGCCGCCGTCGAGTGGGTGGCCGAGCGGACGCCGTCGCTGGCCGCGGCCGCCCGCGCGGCCGGGCTGCTGGTCACCGAGTTCCCGCTGCTGGTCGTCGACGACCCCGTCGAGCTGCTGCTCCCGCTGGGCGTGCGGCTGTACCTGGTCGGCGCCGACGACCCCGCCCTGCCGCACTACCAGCACCTGCTGGAGACCGGGTTCGCCCCGCACGCCGCCGAGGGGCCGGACGGGGGCGCGGGGGAGCAACCCGGCCCGCCCGACGAGGCGCGCACCGCGGTCCTCCGCGAGCGGGTCGCCACCGGCCGCACGGTGGTGATGGTCGCCGTCGAGGACGGCACGCCGGTCGCCGTCGGCGCGCACCAGCCGGTCGACGTGGACGGCACCGAGATCAGCGAGGTCGTGGGCGTGGCCAGCTCGCCGCGCCGGCGCGGCCGCGGGGTCGGTGCCGCGCTGGCCTCGGCGCTGGTCGCCCAGGCCCGCGAGACCGCCGACCTGGTGTTCCTCACCGCCGGGGACGACGACGTCGCCCGGGTCTACGAGCGCGTGGGCTTCGCCTGGCTGGGCTCCACCGGCGTCGCCGCCCGCCCGCCGGACTGACCGGCCGGCATCCGGCGCGGGGGAGCGGCAGGCATACCGCGACCAGGGGGCGGGCGCGGCCCCGGCCTCCCGCGCCGGGGAGGACGGAGCCGCTCCGCCGGTGCTGCGCTCAGTCCTGCAGGTACACGGGTACGAGCACCGCGCGGGCCAGCGTGTGCCCGAAGAGGTTGAAGCCGTGGAAGGCCGGGCTGGCGTCGGCGGGCACGCCCATGTCCTCGACGTCGAGGGCGTGCACCACGGTGAAGTAGCGGTGCGGGCCGTGCCCGGCCGGGGGAGCGGCCCCCACGTAGCCGGCGAAGCCCGCGTCGTTGCGCAGCTGCCGGGCACCGCGCGGCAGCTGCGCGCCGTCCCGGGACCCGGCGCCGCCGGGCAGCTCGGTGACGTCGCCGGGGATGCCGGTGAGCACCCAGTGCCAGAACCCGGACGCGGTGGGGGCGTCGGGGTCGAACACCGTGACGGCGAACCCCCTCGTGCCCTCGGGGAACCCCGACCAGGACAGCTGCGGGGAGCGGTCGTCGCCGCCGGCGCCCAGGACGCCGCTGACGTGCGGCATCGGCAGCACCTCGCCGTCGCTGACGTCGGTGCTGGTCACCGTGAACGACGGGACGGGCGGCAGGAAGTCGTACGGGCTCGGCGGAACGGGCCGGTCGGCCATGGCGGTCCTCTCCTCGGAACGGTTCGGCGGCCGCTGCCGCCCCGCGCCGACCCTAGGCAGCCGCTCCCCGCCGCGCCGCCCGGCGGAGGACCATCCGCGCGCGCTCGAGCTCTGCCCCCACACGTGTGCAGAGCTCGAAGCCAGACCTCGTGCTCTGCACACAGGGGTGGGCAGAGCACGACCCGCGGTGAGGGAGGGAGCCCCGGGCGGGTGGACTCCCGCTCTCGGGAGGTGCCCGCGCCGCCCGCGCCGTAGCGTGGGGGATCGTGCTCGGACTCCCCGACGGCATCCGCGTCTGCCTCTTCGACATGGACGGCGTGCTCACGCGCACCGCCACCGTGCACATGGCCGCGTGGAAGCGGACCTTCGACGAGCTCCTCCGCGCGCGCGATCCGCAGGCGCCGGAGTTCACCCAGCTCGACTACAACCGCTACGTCGACGGCAAGCCGCGCGCCGACGGCGTCCGCGACTTCCTCGCCAGCCGCGGCATCACGCTGCCCGAGGGCACACCCGGCGACCCCCCGGCCGCGCAGACTGTGCACGGCATCGGCCGCCGCAAGAACGAGCTGCTGCTCACCGAGCTCGAGGAGAACGGCGTCGAGGTCTATCCCGGCTCGATGGCCTACCTGCGCGCGGCCAAGGAGGCCGGCCTGGCCACCGCGGTGGTCACCGCCTCGGCCAACGGCGAGCAGGTCATCACCGCCGGCGGGTTCGCCGACCTCATCGACGCCCGCGTCGACGGCGTGGTGACCGCCCGCGAGGGCCTGCGCGGCAAGCCCGCTCCCGACACCTTCCTGGCCGGCGCCCGCGCGCTCGGCGTCGAGCCCTCGGCGGCGGCGGTGTTCGAGGACGCCCTCGCCGGTGTCGCGGCCGGCCGGGCGGGGGACTTCGGCTTCGTCGTCGGCGTGGACCGGGTGGGGCAGGCCGACGCGCTCGAGGAGCACGGCGCGGACGTCGTCGTCACCGACCTCGACCAGCTGCTGGGGGACGGGAAGTGACGGAGGGGCGGGCCACCTTCCCGGTCGAGCCCTGGTCGCTGACGGAGATCGGCCTCGACCACGCCTCCCTGGGCGTGCACGAGTCGGTGTTCGCGCTCGCCAACGGGCACATGGGCCTGCGCGGCTCGTTCGAGGAGGGTGAGCCGGTCGTCGTCCCCGGCACCTACCTCAACGGCTTCTTCGAGGAGCGGCCGCTGCCCTACGCCGAGGCCGGCTACGGCTTCCCCGAGCAGGGGCAGACCGTCGTCAACGTCACCGACGGCAAGCTGATCCGGCTGCTGGTCGGCGACACCCCGCTGGACCTGGACTACGGCGAGATCGTCGAGCACCGCCGGACCCTGGACCTGCGCCGCGGCGTGCTGCGCCGGGTCACCGAGTGGCGCTCGCCCAACGGCCGCACGGTCCGGGTCACCAGCACCCGCCTGGTCTCGCTGCGCCGCCGGTCGATCGGCGCGATCGAGTACCAGGTCGAGTGCACCGACGACCGGGGCGACCTCTACATCGCCCTGCAGTCGGACCTGCTGGCCAACGAGCCGGTCGACAGCGGCAGCGAGGCCGACGACCCCCGCGCGTCCGCGGCGCTGCGCCGGCCGCTGGTCAGCGAGCTCGCCGTCGGGCGCGGTCACCGCGCGGTCCTCGTGCACCGGACCAAACGCAGCCACCTGCGCATGGCCGCCGGCATGGACCACCTCATCGAGGTGCCCGACTCCGTCACCGAGGACATGGAGGCCGGCGAGGACCTCGCCCGCTACACGCTGGCCGCGCGCCTGCCCGGTCGCGGGTCGAGCGTGAGGATGGTCAAGTACCTGTCCTACGGCTGGTCGTCGCGCCGGTCCGCATCGGCCCTGCGCGACCAGGTGGAGGGCGCGCTGGCCACGGCCAAGCTGGCCGGGTTCCGCCGGCTGGCCGAGGAGCAGCGGCAGGTCCTCGACGAGTTCTGGGCCACCGCCGACGTCGAGATCGAGGGCGACGACGAGCTGCAGCAGGCGGTGCGGGTCGGGGTCTTCCACGTGCTGCAGGCCGGGCTGCGCGCCGAGCGGCAGCCGATCCCGGCCAAGGGGCTCACCGGTCCCGGTTACGACGGGCACACCTTCTGGGACACCGAGACCTACGTGCTGCCGGTGCTCACCTACATCGCGCCGGAGGCCGCCCGCGACGCGCTGCGCTGGCGGCACTCGACCCTCGACCTCGCCCGCTCCCGGGCGCGCGAGCTCGGCCTGCACGGCGCGGCCTTCCCCTGGCGGACCATCCGGGGGGAGGAGACGTCGGGGTACTGGCCGGCGGGCACGGCGGCCTTCCACATCAACGCCGACATCGCCGACGCCGTCGTCCGCTACCTGCACGCCACCGAGGACGAGGAGTTCGACCGCGACTTCGGCACCGAGCTGCTCGTGGAGACCGCCCGGCTGTGGGCCTCGCTCGGCCACTTCGACGAGGAGCACGGCTTCCGGATCGACGGGGTCACCGGGCCCGACGAGTACACCGCCGTGGTGGACAACAACGTCTACACGAACCTCATGGCGCAGCGGAACCTGCGCGAGGCGGCCGCGGCGGTCGAGCGGCAGCCCGACGTCGCCGGCCGGCTGCAGGTGACCGAGGACGAGACGGCGACGTGGCTGCGGGCCGCCCGCCTCATGGCGGTGCCCTACGACACCCGGCTGGGGGTGCACATGCAGTCCGACGCCTTCACCCACCACGAGGAGTGGGACTTCGCCAGCACCCCGCGTGACCGCTATCCGCTGCTGCTGCACTTCCCGTACTTCGACATCTACCGCAAGCAGGTGATCAAGCAGGCCGACCTGGTCATGGCCCTGCACCTGCGCGGGGACGCCTTCACCTTCGAGGAGAAGGTCGCCGACTTCGCCTACTACGAGGCCCGCACCGTGCGGGACTCGTCGCTGTCGGCGGCGCAGCAGGCCGTGGTGGCCGCCGAGACCGGGCACCTGGAGCTGGCCTACGACTACTGGGCGGAGGCCACGCTCACCGACCTGCAGAACCTGCACGGCAACTCCGGTCACGGCCTGCACATCGCGTCCATGGCCGGCGGCTGGACGGTCGCCGTCGCGGGGTTCGGCGGCATGCGCGACCACGACGGGCACCTGCTGTTCGCGCCGCGGCTGCCCGAGCGGATCACCCGCCTGCGCTTCCGGCTGGCCTACCAGGGCCGCGCCCTGCAGGTGACGGTGACCAAGGAGCAGGCCACCTACCGGCTGCTCGACGGCGAGGCGCTCGACGTGCACCACCACGGCCGCCGGTTGACGGTGGACCACGCGGACCTGGTCGTCGACATCCCCCCGGCGCCCGACACCGGCAAGGTCACCCAACCGCACGGGGCCGAGCCGCGCCGGCGCAGCCGCTACGGGGCCCAGTGACCACCGTCAGGCCACCAGCAGCCAGCTGATCGCCAACCCCAGGGCGGCGACGTCGACCAGCAGGAAGACCGCCACCCACAGCACCGCAGGCAGCCGGGTGAGGCGGGCCAGCTGGTCGGCGTCGGAGTCCGGGGCGGCCCGCCGCCGGCGGGCCCGCTGCAGCTCCAGGACGGTGCGCGGCGCGGCCAGCAGCAGGAACCACGTGACGGCCGCGGCCACGGCGGCCTGCCCGGCCGGCGGCAGCCACGCGGTGACGGCGGCCAGCCCCGCGCCGGTGACCAGCACCGCCCACAGGCCGTAGAGGTTGCGGATCTGCAGCAGCAGGAGCGCGAGCAGCGCCAGCACCGCCCACAGCACCCCGACGGCGTACCCGGCCGCGAGCAGCGCCGCGGCGCCCAGCCCGAACAGCGCCGGGCCCACGTAGCCCGCTGCGCAGGTCAGGACCATGCCCAGGCCGGTCGGGCGGCCCTTCGAGACGGTCAGCCCCGAGTTGTCGGAGTGCAGCCGGACCCCGGCCAGCCGGCGGCCGGTGGCCAGCGCGGCCAAGCCGTGGGCGCCCTCGTGGGCGATGGTCACCACCGTCCGTGCCGGCCGCCACAGCGCCGGGGTGGCGACGACGAGCAGTGCGGCGACGGCAGCGGCGGCCAGGACCTCGAACGGGAGGGGCGCCTGGTCGGCCACACGGGTCCAGAGGCGGTCGACGGCGTCCATCCCGGCGAGTGAACCGCACGGACCTGGCAGCTCCCCGGACGCGGGCGCCGCCGCCGTGTCGCCCGTTATCCTCAACTGTCGAGCCGACGTCCTGGTGGTCCGACACGAGGGGGGAGGAGCAGCAACAGCAGAGGAGATCCCCGCGGTGACCTGCAGCGCGCCGACCCCGCGCAGACCCGCGAGACGACCGCCTGGATCCGAGCAGTCATGACGATGGCCGAGTCCCGGTCTTCCTCGGCGTCGGGGGCGTCCGCCCGCGCGACGGCTCCGACGAGTGGCACGTGCTCTGCCGGTTCGCCGGCCAGCAGGCGCTGGACGCCTGGGAGGGGTCCGCGAGGCGGGCCTGGGGGGCGCGCGGAACAGGGGCCGGCCGAGGTCACCCGCACGGAGCGGCGCACCGGCATCGAGGGCTGGTTCGAGCCGCCGGCCGCCACCGAGGTGCGGACGCCGGCCGGCGCCGCCGCGGTGGAAGCGGACGACCTGGAGTGGTGGCTGCACGGGCCGTCCCCGGCGGCAGCGGCGCGCGCCGGCCCGGTCCGGACGCACGGGTCGACGGTGCGCACGCCTCCCCTCGTGACCCGTTACCCCTAACTCACGTAAACGTTGACCGCCAAACGCCCTGCAAAGAACACCAACAAGAGCCAAGGGTGCCCTCCCCGGACCGACCCTGGTCCGGACCGCCCGCGACGCCGGTACGCCCAGCCGGCCGCGCTGACGGCGGCCGCGAGGACCCCGCTGCACCACAGCACCGCGAGCCAGCCGGAGGAGCCGATCGGCGTGCCGGTCAGCAGGACGCGGACCGTCTCGATGACGGGGGTGATCGGCTGGTGCTCGGCCACCGCGCGCAACGCCGTCGGGAGGGTCTCCGGCGGGACGAAGGCGTTGCTCAGGTAGGGCAGGAAGAGCATGAGGAAGCTCAGTGCACTGGCCGACTCGACGCCCGAGGCGAGGACGTAGAGCAGCAGCAGTCCGGCTACGGCGACCCACTCTTGCGGACCGGCATCGGGCCGGAAGCCCATGAGCAGCGCCGCGCCGACCACCACGGCGGTCGACACCGTGTTGCGGGCGACGCTGGCCACGACGTGGCCGGTGAGGACCGCGGAGCTGCGCACCGGCAGCGAGCGCAGCCGGTCGACCATCCCGCTGGTGGTGTCGGCGGCCACGACCATCGCGGTGGAGGCCGCGCCGAAGCCGGCGCAGAGCAGGACGATGCCGGGGACGACGTGGTGGACGTACCGGGCCCGGCCGCTGATCGCCCCGCCGAAGACGTAGACGCACAACGCCATGAGCATCACCGGCAGCACGATCGACATCACCAGGGTGTCGGCGTCGCGGCGGGTCAGGCGGAGGCTGCGCCCGCTCAGGGTCAGCCGGTCGGAGGGAGCGGCGCGCGCTCCGGTGTGCCGGACGGTCGGAGCAGTGGGGACGGTGGCCACCGGATGCCTCCGGGCGGGGTCAGGCGGCCGCGCCGGCGGGGACCGGCTGCGCGTCGGGGGTGGACGACCGCGCCGGGGGAGCAGGCGGCGGCGCGGGGCAGGTCGGCGACGTCGGCCAGGCGGATCTCGAGTCGGTCTCCGCCCACCGGCCTCTTGAGCTGGTCGGGCGTACCCGAGGCGGTCACCCGGCCGCCGTCGACGAGGACCACGCGGTCGGCCGGCCGGTCGGCATCCTCGAGGTACCGGGTGGTCAGCACCAGCGTCGTGCCGCCACCGGCCACCGACCAGCTCGCCGAGGGTGTCCCACATGGTGGCCCGGCCGGCCGGGTCCAGGCCCGTGGTGGGCTCGTCGAGGAAGAGGACGCGCGGCCCGCCGACCAGGCTCATGGCCAGGTCGATCCGGCGGCGCATCCCGCCCGACCACGAATGCACCCGCCGGTCGGCGGCCTGCGTCAGGTCGAAGCGGGCGAGCAGGTCGTCCGCCCGCCGGCGTGCCCCACGGGGGCCGAAGTGGGCCAGCCGGCCCATCATCACCAGGTTCTCCCGCCCGGTCTGCCGGTCGTCGACGGCGGAGGCCTGACCGGTGAGGCCGAACAGCGCGCGGGCCCGGACCGGGTCCCGGACGACGTCGACGCCGTCGAGCACACGGGTGGGCCCGAACGACGTGCACAGGCCGGTCGCCTCGACGAGCACGGCTCCTCCTCGGGCATCGGATCACTCTCGCGTACGTGATACGCACGACAGCGTATGCCGTACGCTCAATGCGGTACGAGGCTCCGGCTACGCTCGCCCGGTCCGGCAGGGGAGGGGGGCCACCGCAGATGAACGGGGAGCAGCCCGAGCTGCCGCCGCAGGTGGCGCTCCTCTGGGGCCGGCGGACCACTGCCCGCCGCGGGCGTGCCTCCGGGCTGGGTGTCGAGGCGATCACCCAGGCGGCCATCCGTATCGCCGACGCCGAGGGGCTGGCCGCCGTCTCCATGGCCCGGGTCGCCGCCGAGCTGGGCAGCGCGCCGATGTCGCTGTACCGCCACGTGGACAGCAAGGACGAGCTCCTGCTGCTCATGTCGGACGCGGCGCTCGAGGGCGCGCCCGAGCTGGCCGGCTCCGACTGGCGCGAGCGGCTCTCCTCATGGGCGTACGCGGTGCTGGCCTGCATCCGGCGGCACCCGTGGTACCGGGAGATCCCGATCAGCGGACCCCCGGTGGGGCCGCGCGACCTCGAGTGGTTCGACCGCGCCCTGGGCGCCCTGGCCGACACCGGACTGCCCGAGGGCGAGAAGGTCCTGGTCGTCATGGGCCTGATGCCCGTCGTGCACGGCCAGGCGCGGCTGTCGATCGACCTCGCGTCCGGCTACGAGGCGGACCCGGAGGCCTTCGGCGCCGGCTTCGGGCGGGCGCTGGCCACGGTCGTCGACCCCGCCCGCTACCCGGCGCTGAGCAGGGTGATCGCCTCGGGCGTCTTCGGACCAGCGGACCCGGCAGGTGAGGGCACCCCGCCCGAGGGGTACGACGACTCCGGGCCCGAGTTCGCCTTCGCGCTGGGCTGCTACCTCGACGGGGTCGCGGCGTTCATCGAACGGACGACGGGACGGCGATGAGGAAGGACCACCCTGATCCGTTATCCCCAACAAGTCGGCACGGACACCGGTGACCCTCGATGGACGATGGAGGAACAGTTGTCGGGCGGTCGTGAGAACGACCTCACCGCCGAGGTCACGAGCAGGGGGAGTGCCGCGTCGACGTCGCCGACCTCGATGCCGACCACGATGCCGACCTCGATGCCGACCAGCGCGCGACCAGGGGAGCCGGCCTGGGCCGTCCGCGGACGGCGCGCCCAGGCCCTCGTCGAGGAGCACGAGTCGGCGACCGCGACGACCGGCACGCAGCCGGGGAACCAGTGGTGCGGCACCCGCGACGCCACGTCGTGTGCCGCTCGGCCGCTGGGCGGCCGTGACGCCGGTGTTCCTGTGACGGAACCACCCGGCAATCTGCGTGCGGGCGCTGTTCGGCTTCCCGCCCGCACCTCCGGGCCTCATCCGTGACGGGTGGTCGGCGTGCTCGCACTGCTGCCGGCGCTGACGCCGTGGTGGCCTCCGTGGCCGTCACCCTCGGGCAACTGGTCGTCGTGGAGGAGGTCTCCGGGTCGGTGGCCCCGACGTCGCCGCGGCCGCCGTGGAGTCCCGGGTCCGCCTGGAGGCGCCCTGATCCCGGTCGTCCGGGTCGTCAAGTCCCGGGGAGGGGCCCGCTCCCTGCTACCTGACATAATGTGCATTATCGGCGATGGCTGGACGGGCGCCGAGAGGGGTCCTGGAGCGCCGTCCGGCCAGTGTCCGCCTCGGGCCCGCCGGGACCAGTGCACGTTCGGCGCCGGCGCTCCACGAGTCCGCCCACCGGTCGGCTCCGGTCCCCGTGCAGCCGGCTGTCCGTGCTGCGTCCTGGCCCGCGCACCACGACACCCAGGCATGATCATCCACCTGCCGTGGTCCGGCCGGGGTCCATGCCGGCTGCCGGACGCCGTCCTGGCCGTCGTGACCGCCGGCACCCGGCTCCGGCACGCCGGCCCTCCCGCCGCGCGGCCCGTCGACGACGCTGACGCCCCGAGACCTCCGCCGGCACCCCGTCGGGACGCGCCACCCGGTCTCGTGCTCCCGCACCCCCATGCGCCGACACCTCCGTCGATTCGTCACGGTGACGAATCGACGGAGGTGTCGGCGGCTTCGACGGGCGCCCCGCCGGGTGCCTACGTAGGGTCGGGTGCATGCAACTCCGACGTCCGCTCGCTGCTCTGCTGACCGCGTTGGCGCTCTTCGGGGGCGGCGCCACGCTCACCGCCTGCGGCGACCCGGCGGGGCTGGACCGCAACGACGGCACCACCGACGACAGCGA
This sequence comes from Geodermatophilus amargosae, assembly GCF_041028265.1. Classification (GTDB taxonomy): domain Bacteria; phylum Actinomycetota; class Actinomycetes; order Mycobacteriales; family Geodermatophilaceae; genus Geodermatophilus; species Geodermatophilus amargosae_A. The sequence continues at coordinate 96,569 of NZ_JABGCW010000011.1, read as the reverse complement.
GAACACCAGCGGCGACGACCCGTCCGAGGACTCGCAGGACAACCTCCCGGACAACAGCAACCCGGACCCGGGCGCGCCCGAGGACCAGGACGACGACACCCAGGACCCGGACTGACGGTGCCGGCTCAGCCGGCGGCGCGCTCGGAGACCCAGAGCTTGTCGAGCCGGCCGGTCGAGTGCACCAGGTCGGCGAGCATGCGTTCGAGCTCGGCCTTGGTGTGCCGCTCGCCGAGCAGCGTCTGGACGTCCTCGAGCGCGCAGCGCAGCTGGAACAGCCGGTCCTGCAGGCCGTCGAGCTCGGCGCGCCGCACCAGGACGACGTCCTCGGACAGACCGGCCTTGGCCGTGGCCGTGCGCTGCTCGTAGGCACGCTGGCGGCAGGCCTGGCCGCAGTACATCCTCGGGCGGCCCACCGACCCGGCCTGCGGCAGCACCCTGCGGCACCACCCGCACCGCCGTTCGGTGCCACTCCCCTGCCGTCCCGTCGTCGCGGTCACCGTCCCGTCCGTCGTCCCGACCTCTCGCCCGGGCTGCTGCGTCCTCACGGCGGGCACGCTAGACGGCCCCACCGACAGTCCCGGCGGACACGCCCGACGGGGCCACGAGAAGGGGCTGGTGAGCGCGTCGCACCGTCCGGTTAGCGTGTCGCCCGTGCCCCCGGCCCGGTTCGCGTTCCTCGACGGGCCGACGCCGCTGGCCATGGCGCACCGCGGCGGGGCGATCGAGCACCTGGAGAACACCATGCCGGCGTTCGAGGCCTGCGTGGCGATCGGCTACCGCTACCTGGAGACCGACGTCCGGGTGACCGCCGACGGCGTCGTCGTCGTCTTCCACGACCCGACGCTGGACCGGGTCACCGACCGCACCGGCCGGATCGAGCAGCTGCCGTGGGCCGAGGTCGCCGGCGCGCGCATCGGCGGGCGGGAGCCGATCCTGCGGCTGGAGGAGCTGCTCGGCGCCTGGCCCGACGTCCGGTTCAACCTCGACATCAAGGCCGCCGGCGTGCTGGCGCCGCTCGTGCGGGTCCTGCGCCGCATGGACGCGCTGGAGCGCGTGTGCCTCGGGTCGTTCTCCGACGCCCGGGTCGCGGCCGCCCGGCGGCTGCTGGGGCCGCGGGTGTGCACGTCGCTGGGCCCGCGCGGCGTGGCGGCCCTGCGGCTGTCGTCCTACTCCCCCCGCGCGGCGGGACTGGTGCGCATGCAGGCCGGCTGCGCCCAGGTGCCGCTGCAGCTCGGCGGCCGGGCGCTGGTCGACGAGCGGTTCCTGGCCGCCGCGCACGCCCGCGGCCTGCAGGTGCACGTGTGGACCGTCGACACCGCGGAGGAGGCGACGTCGATGCTCGACCTCGGCGTGGACGGGATCATGACCGACCGTCCGGCCATGCTGAAGGAGCTCCTGGAGGAGCGCGGCCAGTGGGTGGGCCGGTGAGCGGCCGGGCCGAGCGGCTGCGCACCTGGCGGCCCACCCCGCCGCCGCTGCCCGACCACCTCGAGGGCATCCTGCGCGACGGTGACCCCGAGTGGTTCGTCCGCGAGCTGGCGATCGCGGCGGCGCCGCCGTGGTGGTTCTGGCGGTTCATGCTGAGGAACTTCTCCTGGCTGGTCGACCTCTTCGGCCGGGTGGAGATCACCGGCTCGATCCCCGAGGAGCTGCGCCGGGGGCCGCTGCTGCTGGCCGCCAACCACGTCGGCGACTTCGACCCGTTCCTCATCGCCGTCGCGCTGCACCGGGTGGGCGTCGTCCCGCGGATCATGGCCACCGGCGGGATCATGTCCGCGCCGGTGGCCGGGCCGCTGCTCGAGCGCGCCGGCGGCATCCGGGTGCAGCGCGGCACCGACGTCGCCCGGCACGCGATCCGGGTCACCGAGGTGGCGCTGGTCCACGGCGGACACGTCGTCGCCTATCCCGAGGGGCGGGTCGGCCTGGCCCCCGACGGGTGGCCCGAGCGCGGCCGCACCGGCATGGCGCGGCTGGCACTCGGCGTCCGCGTCCCGGTGATCCCGGTCAGCCAGTGGGGCGCGCAGGAGGTCCTGCAGTACGGCAACGACTGGGGCAAGCTGCGCACCCTGGCGCGCTCGCTGGTGCAGCGGCCGGTGCTGCGGGTCCACGTGGGTCCGCCGGTGTTCATGGAGGACCTCGAGGTGGGCCGGGTGGGCGACGCCAACCGGGCGAGGACGCGGATCGCCGCCGCGATCACCCGCGGGCTGGTCCCCCTCCGGGAGGCCGGCGGCCCGCTGCACCCCGACCCCACCCGGCCCACGACGGGGGCGGCCGCGTTCCCGGGCGGCGTGGTCCCCGAGGACATACCGTGACCCGCCGGTGCTGGAACGAGCGCGCCGCGGCTGACACCCTGCGCCCGTGACCGCCCCCCACGTCGACGCCGCGCAGCCCGTCGACCGCGCCCTGCGCCGCGAGCGCTTCGGCTGGTACTCCTACGACTGGGCGATGTCGGTGTTCAACACCAGCGTCACCACGGTCTTCCTGGGCCCGTACCTGACCACCGTCGCCGCGGACGCCGCCGGCACCGACGGCCGGCTGCCCTTCCTCGGGCTGTCCATCCCGCCCGGCAGCTGGTTCTCCTACGTCCTGTCCTTCTCGGTCGTCCTGCAGGTGCTCGTCCTGCCGCTCACCGGTGCCGTCGCCGACCGGTCGGGGCGCAAGCGGCACCTCCTCGGGGGCCTGGCGGCCCTGGGTGCGCTGGCCGCCACCTGCCTGTTCTTCGTCGCCGACGGGCGCTACCTGCTCGGTGCGGCGCTGTTCGTCGTCGCCAACGTGGCCTTCGGCGCGGCCACGGTCGTCTACTACTCGTGGCTGCCGGACCTGGCCGGCCCCGACGAGCGCGACGCCGTCTCCAGCCGGGGCTGGGCGTTCGGCTACGTCGGCGGAGCGCTGCTGCTCGCCGTCCACCTGGGGCTGTTCCTCGGCGCGGAGTCCCTCGGGCTGACCTCCGGGGAGGCGGTACGGATCTGCCTGGCGACGTCGGGGCTGTGGTGGGGGCTGTTCACGCTGGTCACCGTCTCGCTGCTGCGCGACCGGCCGGCGCAGGCCGCCGCGCACGGTGCGGCCACCAGCGGGTTCCGCCAGCTGGCCGCGACGCTCAAGGGCATGCGGGCGTTCCCGCTGACGCTGTGGTTCCTCGGTGCCTACCTGCTGTTCAACGACGGCGTGCAGACGGTGATCTCGCTGTCGGCCACCTACGCCAGCGAGGAGCTGGGGCTGTCGCAGTCGGTGCTCACCGGCGCGATCCTCATGGTGCAGGTGGTCGCCGTCTTCGGGGCGCTGGGCCTGGGCCGGGTGGCCGCCCGCTACGGCGCCAAGCGCACGGTGCTCGGCTGCCTGGTGGCCTGGACGGCGGTGCTGGTGGCCGCCTACACGCTGCAGGAGGGCGCGGTCGCGCAGTTCTACGCATTGGCCGCGGTCATCGGGCTGGTGCAGGGCGGCACGCAGGCGCTGTCCCGGTCGCTGTTCAGCCACCTGATCCCGGCCGGCCGGGAGGCGGAGTACTACAGCTTCTACGAGATCAGCGACCGCGGGACCAGCTGGCTGGGGCCGCTGGCCTTCGGCCTGACCTACCAGCTGACCGGCTCCTACCGGTACGCGATCATCAGCCTGGTCGTCTTCTTCGTGGCCGGGTTCCTGCTGCTGCTCCGGCTGCCGATGCGCCGGGCCGTGCTGGCGGCCGGCAACACCCCGCCGGAGCGGCTGTGAGCGACCCGTCCGCCCCGCTCGCCGCGGTCCCGGCCGCCGGGGACCGGCGGCGCGCCGTGGCGCCGGCGCACCTGCGGTTCTTCCACGGGCCGATGGACTGCGGCAAGTCCACCCTGGCGCTGCAGGTCGACCACAACCAGAGCCGGCAGGGCCGCTCGGGGCTGCTGCTCACCCAGGGGGACCGCTCGGCGGCGCCGCGGATCAGCTCGCGGGTGGGGCTGTCCCGCGACGCCGTCGAGGTCGACCCCGGCACCGACCTGACCCTGCTGGTGCGCACCCACTGGGCCGACGGGCGGCGGGTGGACTACCTGATCGTCGACGAGGCGCAGTTCCTCAGCCCCCGGCAGGTCGACCAGCTCGCCGAGCTCGTCGACGCCTCGCACGTCGACGTCTACGCCTTCGGGCTGACCACCGACTTCCGTGCCCGGCTGTTCCCGGGCACCCAGCGGCTGCTGGAGGTGGCCGACGACGTGCAGCGCATCCAGGTCGAGGTGCTGTGCTGGTGCGGCCTGCCGGGCCTGCTCAACGCCCGCGTCGTCGACGGCGCGATGGTGCGCTCGGGCGCCACCGTCGTGGTCGCCGACACCGCCCCCACCCCGGCGCCCGACGAGACCGACGACCCGGCCACCGGCAGTGACGTGCACTACCAGGTGCTGTGCCGGCGGCACCACGTGCTCGGCCAGCTCGGCCCCACGGCGGCCGGCCCGGGGCAGCTCGCCCTGTCCTGAGGGGGGCGGCCTCCCCCGTCCGAGGGGCGGTGCACGCGCCAATACCACCCCATGCGATGATGGGGAACCGACTCAGCGGAATCTCTCCGCGAAATCCGCCGTTGGTCTCCATGACACCCTCCCGCAGTGGGTACCCCCTGCTGTGCGGAGAGTCCTGACCGACACCACCAGCACGAGAGGACGGTGTGCCATGGGCGAGCGTTCCCTGCGGGGCAGCCGACTGGGCAGCGTGAGCTACGAGACCGAGCGGAACACCGCCCCGATCGAGCGGCAGTACGTCGAGTACAAGTGCCCCTCGGGTCACCAGTTCACGGTTCCGTTCGCCGACGACGCCGAGGTGCCCGACACCTGGGAGTGCAAGTTCGACGGCGCCGCGGCCAAGCTGGTCGGCGGCTCCGAGCCGGCGCCCAAGAAGGTCAAGCCGCCGCGGACCCACTGGGACATGCTGCTCGAGCGTCGCTCCGTGGAGGACCTCGAGGAGGTCCTCGCCGAGCGTCTCGAGGTGCTGCGCGGCCGGCGGACCCGCGCCAGCTGAGTTCGGCCCGGACGAGCAGGACGGCCCCGGTGGGACTCCCACCGGGGCCGTTCCGCGTCCCGGGGCCTCCGGGGAGCGCTAGCGGACCAGGTGCCCCTCCCCCGCGACGTCACCCTCGATGACCCGCACCGGGCCGTCGGGCCGCGGGAAGGCCTCCACCCGGGTGCTGCGCACCCGCACCGGCCCGGCTCCGCCCATCCTGACTCCGCCCATCCTGGCTCCGCCCATCCTGACTCCGCCCATCGTGACGCCGAGGCGGGCGGCCAGCCCGCGGCCCACGGCGGCGCGCACCAGCGGCCGGGTGGGCGGCAGCAGGCACAGCAGGCCGACGACGTCGCCGAGGAAGCCGGGCAGCACCATGAGCACCCCGCCGGCGGCGACCAGGCCGGCGTCGGTGGCCGCGGAGCCCGGCGGGCGGTGCGCCAGTGCCCGCTCACGCAGGTCGGCCAGCGCCCGCGAGCCCTGACGGGCCGTCAGGGTCCAGCCGAGGACGGTGGTGGCCAGCGCGGCCAGCAGCGTCCAGCCCACGCCGATCCAGACGGCGACCAGCGCGAAGACGACGACCTCGGCGAGGGCCCACAGCCCCGCCAGTACACGTACCCGGTGTGCCACGGCACTCCCCGGTCCGGTTCCGCGGGCGGTCCGGGTCCGCCTACCGGACCTCGCTGGACCGCCCGCCGTCGCGGACCCGTCCCGGCACGGGCGGTGGGACCCGGCCCGGCAGCCGATCGGCCAGCCGGTCCTGCAGGCCCCATCCGGTGACCCGTGCCAACGCCTCTACAACGATCGAGGGCGTCATCTTGCTCCTGCCGAACTCCCGTTCGCTGAAGGTGATCGGCACCTCCACCACGCGGGCCCCGGCGCGCCAGGCCCGCCACGCCCAGTCGACCTGGAAGCAGTAGCCCTGGCTGGCCACCTCGTCGAAGGGCAGCCGGTCCACCAGGTCGCCGCGGACGGCGCGGAAGCCGCCGGTGGCGTCGGCCAGGGGCAGCCGCAGCGCGCGCCGGGTGTAGACGTTGCCCAGCCGGGACAGCAGCAGCCGCCGGCGAGGCCAGTCCTCGACGCTGCCGCCGGGCACGTAGCGCGAGCCCAGCGCCAGGTCGGCGTCGTCGAGGGCGGACAGCAGTGCCGGGAGCTGCTCGGGATGGTGGGAGCCGTCGGCGTCCATCTCGACCAGGACGTCGTAGCCGCGCTCGCGGCCCCAGCGGAAGCCGGCGACGTAGGCCGGCCCCAGCCCCGCCTTCTCCGTGCGCCGCAGCACGTGCACCCGCTCGTCTTGCTCGGCGCGCTTCTCGGCCAGCTCCCCGGTGCCGTCGGGCGAGCCGTCGTCGACGACGAGGGCGTGCGCGTCGGGGACGGCGGCGTGCAGCCGGTCGAGGATCGGCTCGAGGTTCTCCACCTCGTCGTAGGTGGGGATGACGACGAGGACCGGCCCGGCGGTCACCGGCGGCTCCCGCGGGCGCGCAGCGCGGGGACGGCGACGGCGAGCACGGCGCCGGTGCCGAGGGCGGTCAGCACCCACTCCGGCGCCGCGCCCAGCCGCTCGGCGACGGTCGAGGAGTCGCGCTGGGCGACGTCCTCGACGAACACCGCGGGGGTGAACAGCTCCGAGCGGCGGGCCAGCGAGCCGTCGGGGGCGACCACCGCGGAGATGCCGCTGGTGGCGGCCACGACGACGGTGCGGCCGAACTCCACCGCCCGCAGCCGGCTGGCCGCGAGCTGCTGCTCGCTCTCGTCGGTGAACCCGAACGTGGCGTTGTTGGTCTGGACGACGAGCATGCCCGCGCCGGCCTCCACGGTGTCGGCGACGAGGGAGTCGTAGACCACCTCGAAGCAGATGACGTCGCCCACCTGCGCGCCGCCCATCTCCAGCACGCCCACCTCGGTGCCGTGGGTGAAGTCGCGGCGGACCAGGTCGACCTTGTCGCTGAAGAGGCGGAAGAAGCCCCGCGCGGGCACGTACTCCGCGAGCGGGACCGGGTGCCGCTTGACGTAGGTGTCGCCGGGCCCGGTCTCGGGGTCCCAGACGATGCCGGTGTTGCTGATGAACCGGCCCGGCCCGTCGACGACCGCACCCACCAGGATCGGGGCGCCGATCGCCTCGGCGGCGCGGCGGATCGCCTGCGCGGCGTCCTCGTTGAGGTACGGGTCGATGTCGGAGCTGTTCTCCGGCCACACCACCAGGTCCGGCTGCGCCCGGTCGCCGGCCCGCACCGCCGCGGCGAGGGAGACCGTCTGCTGCACGTGGTTGTCCAGGACCGCCCGGCGGCGGGCGTTGAACTCCAGGCCGGCCTCGGGCACGTCGCCCTGGATCACCGCGACGGTCCGCGTCGGCCCGCCCTCGGTGAGCGAGGGACCGGGCAGCGGCAGCCAGGCGAGCGCGCCGAGCAGCGGAACGGCGAAGGCGGCGGCGACCGCGGCGGCGGCCGTCCGCAGCGCGGGGCGCCGCGTGCCGCGACCGGCTCCGGCCGCCCGCCACGCGCGGACGAGGGCGAGGACGGCGGCCGCCAGCAGGGTGCCGGTGAGCGCCACGGCGAAGGAGACCCCCGGCACCCCGCCGTACGCGGCCAGGGACAGGAACGGCCCGTCGGTCTGGCTGAGCCCCAACCGGCCCCAGGGGAAGCCGCCGAACGGGACGCGCCCGCGCAGCGCCTCGTCGGCCACCCACAGCGCCGCGGTCCACAGCGGCCACAGCCGGAGCCGGGAGACCGCCGCCGTCGCCGCGCCGAGCAGGGCCACGAACAGCGCCTGGGAGACCGCGAGCGCCAGCCACGGGAACGAGCCGACGTAGACGCCGCTCCAGGACAGCAGCGGCACGAAGAACGCCAGGCCGAGCACCAGGCCCAGCCACGCCCCGGAGCGGGCGCGGCGGCCGTGCACGGCCAGCGCCAGCGCGGCAGGGCCCAGCACGGCCAGCGGCCAGAGGGAGTAGGCGGGGAAGGCGAGCAGCAGCGCGAGCCCGCCGGCGGCGGCCAGCAGCGTGCGCCACGGCGGGCGACGGCGCGACCCCCGCGCGCTCCCGGACGCGCCGGGGGCGGTGTCGAGCGCCTCCGTCACGGCTGCTGGCGGCACTCCCGACCTCCCCGCGAGGACCAGCCGCGGGCGGCGCCCGGGCACGGCCACGGTCGTGGCCCGCCGACCAGCATCCCACCCCGGCGGGCGCATCCCGCCGCGCGACCTGCGAGATCCCCCGGGCGGGCGGTGCCCGGAGCGGGTGGTTACAGCGACCGCAGCGGAACGCCGGCCACCACGAGCTGTCGGCAGCCGGGGCGCTCGCGGTGGTCGAGGACGGCGGAGAGGGAGGCGGAGGTGTCCCAGAGGGCCAGGTCGGCGGGTGCGCCCGGAGCGAGCGGGCCGGCGGCGGTCTCGGCGCGGACGGCGTGCCAGCCGCCGTGGGTGGCCGCGTCGAAGGCGTCGAACGGGCGCAGGCCCGCGCCCTCGGTGCGGTGGTCGACCGCCGCGTGCACACCACCCCAGGGGTCCATGGGGGTGACCGGGGCGTCGCTGCCCAGCGCCAGGGCGACCCCGGCGTCGGCGAGGTCGGCGAAGGGGTTGCACGCCGCGGCCCGGTCGGCGCCCAGCCGCTCGGCGTACATCCCCGCCGGCCCGCCCCACGCGGCGTCGAACGCGGGCTGGACGCTGGCCACCATCCCCCACGCCCGCATCCGCTCCACCGCCGCCGGGCCGGCCATCTCCACGTGCTCGAGCCGGTGCCGGCAGGCCCGCACCGCCGGCAGGCCCAGCTCGTCGACCACCGCCCCGACCGCGTCGAGGACCTGGTCGACGGCGGCGTCGCCGATGCAGTGGAAGCCGGCCTGCACGCCGGCGGCGGTGCAGGCGCGCACGTGCTCCACCAGCTGCACGGTCTCGAAGCGCAGCGCCCCGGCGGTCGCGGGCCGGTCGCGGTAGGGCGCGCTCAGCGCCGCGGTGTGCGAGCCGAACGCGCCGTCGCAGAACAGGTCCCCGCCGGCGCCGGCCAGGCCGAGCTCGCGGACCGGGTCCAGCCCGCCGCGCCCGGCCAGCTCACCCCAGTAGCCGGCCACCCGCGGCCCCGGCTGCTCCCCGGCCAGTGCCAGCAGCGCGCGCAGGTCCTCGACGCCGGACACCTCGGGGCCGGCCATCTCGTGCAGGCTGCCGATGCCCAGGCGCACCGCCTCGGCGAGCGTGGCGGCCTGCGCGGCGGCGCGCTGCTGCGCCGTCACGGCGCCGTAGGCCGCCTGCCGGGCGGCGTGATGGGCGTCGAGGCGCAGCTGTCCGTCGGGCGAGAACCCGGGCAGGCCGCGCACCCCGGGCACGAGGTCGAGCAGCGCCGTCGAGACGGTCGCGGAGTGCACGTCGACCCGGGCGAGGTAGGCCGGCCGGTCGCCCAGGACGGCGTCGAGGTCGGCACGGGTCAGCCCGCGGCCCTCCGGCCAGCCGGTCTCGTCCCAGCCGGTGCCGAGCAGGATCCCCGGGGGCGCAGCGACGGCCGCCCCGGCGACGGCCGCCACGGCGTCGGCGAGGCTCGACCTCGAGTGGAGGTCGAGACCGGTGAGGGCCAGCCCGGTGGCCGTGGCGTGCACGTGGGCGTCCACGAACGCCGGCGTCAGCAGCGCGCCCTCCCCGCGGACGACCCGGCCGGCCCGCGGCGCGTCGGCGGCGGCGCCCACCCAGGCGATCCGCCCGTCGACGACGTGCACGGCGCGGCCGGGACGGTCGCCGACGGTCACGTCGGTGAGCAGCAGGTCGGGGCGGGCGGTCACGCCCCGAGCATGACGGCGCGCCGGGCTCCCCACGGCGGCGGGTCCGCAGGGGCGGGTGCCTCAGGCGGCGTCGCGACGGCGGCCTCCCCGGGCGGCGCGGCGCAGCCGGGCCCGGCGGGACGTGCGGGCCTTGATCCGGGTGCCCGCGGCGTCGTCCCGGTCCCGCCGGGCGGCCTCCTCCAGGGTGGGCGCGGTGCCGCCGAGGTGCCGGGGCAGCCACCACAGGTCGTCGGGGCCCTCGGGCTGCTGCGGATAGGTGCGCTGGGCCTCGTCGAGCAGGGCCTCCATGGCGGTCCGGGTGCGGGCCAGCAGCGCGGCGGTCGTCTCCCCCTGCTCGGGCACGATCGGCTCGCCGAGCAGCACGGTCACCGCACGGCCGCGGGTGAGGTCCACGGGGTGCTTCTTGGTGGCCACCCGGTGCCCGCCCCACACCGCGGCGGGGATGATCGGCACGCCGGCGTCGAGGGCCATCCGGGCCGCCCCGGCCTTGAGGTCCTTGACGGTGAAGCTCTGGCTGATCGTCGCCTCGGGGAAGACGCCGACCACCTCGCCGCCCCGGAGCGCCCGGACGGCGGCGTCGAAGGCGGCTGCCCCGGCCTTGCGGTCGACCGGGATGTGCTTCATGGCCCGCATGAAGGGCCCGGCGAACCAGTGGCCGAACACCGAGGCCTTGGCCATGAACCGCACCAGCCGGTGCCGCGGCAGCGCGGCCAGGCCCAGGAAGGTGAAGTCCAGGTAGCTGACGTGGTTGCTGCACACCACCGCGCCGCCCGCGGTGGGCACGTGCTCGGAGCCGCGGACGTCGAACCGCAGCCGCAGCAGCCGGAAGACCACCAGCGTGAGCCGGATGACCAGCCGGTAGGGCCCGTCCCCGCGCCCGGGTCGGGGTCCGAAGAGGTCGCGCCGCACGACCTCGCGCCAGCTCGCGGTGTACATGCCGGGACGATAACCGCCGTGCCCGCACGCGACCCGTGCGGTCACTCCCCCGTCGTCAGCTCCACGCCCGCGCGCACCACCGCGCCCAGGTCCCCGGTCCCGCGGTGCACCCGCCGCTGCAGGTCCGCGCCCGTGCCGCGCGCCAGGACCGCCGCCACGCCGTCGGCCACCCGCTGCCGGTCGGCGGTGACGTCGAGGGCCGGGCCCACGTGCTCCAGCAGGGCCGCGACGACGTCGGCGGCCGGTGCCGGGCGGCCCGTCCGGGGGTGCACGAGGTCGCCGGTGGTCCCGGAGCGGCCGGCCCGCCAGGCGGCCACCCGCAGCACCTCGCTGCGCACCCGCGGCGCCGGGACGCCGTCGCGCCACTCGCGCGCGGCGGTCTCCACCAGCCCGCGGACCAGCCCGGCGTGGGTGACGGCGTCCTCGACCCGCAGCGCCACGTCGGCGACGCGCACCTCGACCGTCGGCCAGGTCTGCGAGAGGCGGGCGTCGAAGTAGACCATCCCGGCGTCGACGATCGTGCCGGTCGCGACCAGGTCGGCGACGACGCGGTGGTACGTCGCCGCGTCGCCGAACGGCTCGGTGGCACCCGAGGAGGGCCAGCGGTTCCACGCCTGCGACCGGAAGCTCGCGTACCCGGAGTCCGCGCCCAGCCAGAACGGCGAGTTCGCGGTCAACGCGGTGAGCACCGGCAGCCAGACGCGGATGCGGTCGAGGACGGCCACGCCCTCCTCGTCGTCGGACACCGACACGTGCACGTGGCACCCGCAGGTCAGCTGGTCGCGGGCGATGAGGCCGAAGGTCTCGGTCATCTCCTCGTACCGCCGCCCCGGCGTCGTCTCCGGGGACAGGCCGACCGGCGAGGTGGCCAGCGCCGCCACCCGGGCGCCGACGGCGCGGGCGGCGGCGTCGGCGCGCCCGCGCCAGTACCGCAGCTCGCCGGTCACCTCGGCCAGGTCGGTGCACACGCGGCTGCCCAGCTCGACCTGCTCCTGCTTGAGCTCGGGCACCAGGTGCCCGGGGGACGCCCCTCCCTCCTCCCCGGCGCGCTCGTGCTGCTCCGGCGTCTCGCCCTCCCCGCGCCGCGCGGCCACCTCCAGCGCGGCGGGCCCGAGGGGCACCGGCGTCCCCGACGGGTCGACGACCAGCAGCTCCTCCTCGACCCCGACCGTGCGCACCGGCACATCGTCCCCACCGGCCCCCGGGACCGCAGGGTGGCCGGTCAGTGCACGAGCTGCGGCAGGACCTCCTGCACGGCCGCCCGCAACGACGCCGCCGCCTCCGGGTCCCCGGCGAGCTGCCGCAGCAGGGCCTGCTGGAAGAGCCCGTCCAGCACCGCGTAGAACGCCGTGGACGAGACGCGCGGCCGCGTGCCCGACAGCTCGGCGTACCGGCTCACCACCCGCCCGACCATGCGCTCGAGCAGCAGGTCGATCTCGGCGACGTCGGCGCGGAAGGCGGGCTCGAACATCGACTGGTTGCGCAGGTCGTACCAGAGCCGGTGCATCCGCGGCTCGCCGGTGAGGGTGGCGGTCTGCTCCCGCAGGAAGCCGGCGACGAGCTCCTCGGCGGTGGTCGCCGTCGCCACCGCCTCGTCGTAGCGGGTCGCGCAGCGGGCCTTGTACTCCCGCACGCAGTGGGTGATCAGCTCGACCTTGTCGCGGAAGTAGTAGTGCAGGACGCCGTGGGAGAACTCCGAGCGGGCGGCGATGTCGCGCAGTCCCGTGCGGGCGTAGCCCAGTTCGGCGAGCGTCTCGAGCGCCGCCGCGGCCAGCTCGCTGCGGCGCTGGGCCACCTTGTCGACGGCACGCCCCTCGACTGCGGGACCCACGGCTCTCCTCCGGTGCAGGGGCGGGGCAGCGGTCCTGCACCCGGACGCAGCGTAGCCGCGCACCGGGGGTCTTGACGACTGTCCAAGAAAGTCTTGACGGTCGTCCAGACGCGGGTCGAGCATGACCGGCGTCACACCGGCGGCCCGGACCCGCGCCCCCGGACACCTCGACGACGAGGAGAGACCCCATGTCGGTCCCCGCACTGCACGGCCGCAAGGCGCTGGTCACGGGAGGCGCCCGCGGCCTCGGCCAGGGCATGGCCCAGGCCCTGGCCCGCGCCGGCGCCTCGGTCGTCGTCGCCGACGTCCTCGACGAGGAGGCCGCCGAGACCGCCCGGGTCCTCGCCAAGGAGGGGGTGACCGCCGGCTCCGTGCACCTCGACGTCACTGACGAGGCCGGCTGGGAGGCCGCCGTGACCGCCACGGTGGAGCAGCTCGGCGGGTTCGACGTCCTGGTCAACAACGCGGGGGTGGAGGTCACCGCGCTGGTCACCGAGATCGACCCCGCCGACCTGCGCCGCATGCTCGACGTCAACGTCGTCGGCACCGCCCTCGGCATGAAGCACGGCCTGCGCGCGATGCGCCCCGGCGGTGCCGCGGGCACCGGCGGGGCGATCGTCAACGTCTCCTCGGTGGCGGCGACCATCGCCTTCCCGGGGATCGCCGGCTACTCGGCCACCAAGTCCGCCGTCGACCGGATGACCCGCATCGCGGCCGCCGAGGCCGGCACGCTCGGCTACGGCGTGCGCGTCAACTGCGTCTACCCGGGCCTGGTGCCCACCGCGATGGGCATGAAGCTCGCCGTCGACTGCGCCGAGATCGGGCTGTTCGACAGCCCCCAGGCCGCGGTCGAGGCGGTCGTGGCGCAGACGCCGTCCGGCCGGCTCGGCGAGGTGGCCGACATGGCCGACGCCGTCGTCTTCCTCGCCTCCGACGCCGCCCGCTTCGTCAACGGCACCGGACTCGCCGTCGACGGCGGCATGGGCTCCTGACCACCACCCCCGAGGAGATCCCGCCATGAGCACCAAGCCCGTCGTCGTCTACGGCGCCTCCGGCTACACCGGCCGGCTGATCTGCGAGTACCTGCGCGAGCTCAACGTGCCCTTCGTCGCGGCCGGCCGCGACAAGGACCGGGTCCAGGACGTCGTCGGGAGGATCCCCGGCATCGAGACCGCCGACCACGACGTCGTCGAGGTCGAGCACACCGTCGAGGCGCTCACCGACCTGTTCACCGGCGCGAGCGTCGTCTGCAACACCGTCGGTCCGTTCATCAAGTACGGGCCCGAGGTCGCCGAGGCGTGCCTGGCCACCGGCGCGCACTACCTCGACACCACCGGCGAGCAGGACTGGATCCTCGACGCCCGGCAACGCTTCGGAACGGCGTTCGCCGAGGCGGGCCTGCTGCTCTCCCCCGGCATCGCGCAGATGTACACGACCGGCGAGATCGCGGCGAACGTCGCGCTCGAGACCCCGGGACTGGACACCCTCGACGTCCTGGTGCTGTGGAAGGGGTTCCCCACCGCCGCCTCCACCGAGACGATCTTCACCATCCTCAAGGCCGACTGGTTCCACCTGGCCGAGAACCAGTACGTGAAGGTCGACCCGCTCGCCAAGTGGGACGTCGTCGTCCCCGGGCAGCACGAGCTCGGCCTGGCCGTGCCGTGGGGCGGCACCGCGCACCCCGTGTGGTTCAAGGACGACCCGCGGGTCTCCAGCGTCACGGTCGCCGGCGGGGTGCTCAACCGCCCGGTGATGGAGGCCGTCGTCGCCACCACCGCGATGGTGGAGAGCGACGTCAAGACGCTGCCCCGCGAGCAGTGGGACGAGAAGCTCGCCGAGATCGCCGCCGCCTGGTCCTCGGGCATGCCGCCCCGGGAGAACCCGCGGCTGAACACCTCGGTGGACTCCGTGCACGCCTCGGGACCGCTGGGCCGCAAGCACGTGGTCATCCACGGCAACTCGAACTACAAGCAGACCGGACTGCTGCAGGCGTGGGCAGCGATGTCGCTGCTGCAGCAGCCGCCGCGGCGGGCCGGCTTCGCCTCCGGCTGCCAGGCCTTCGGCCACCGGCAGCTCCTCGGGGTGCTGCGCCAGTTCGGCCTCGTGCTCGACCCGGTGGTGACCGAGCACCGATGAGCCTCACCGCGTACCTCGACAAGGGCGCCTCCCTCGGGCCGGACGCCGCGTGCCTCACCTGCGGGGACCGCACGATGACCTACGCCGAGGTACAGCGGCACAGCCGGCGGGTCGCCGGGGCGCTCGCGCGCTCCGGCGTCCGGCCGGGCGACCCGGTCGCGGTGCTGTCGGGCAACGACCCCACCGCGTTCGCCAGCGTCTTCGGCATCGCCCGGGCCGGCGCGGTGTGGTGCCCGGTCAACCCCCGCAACGAGGCCGAGGAGAACCGCGAGCTGCTGGACCTGTTCGGGGCCACCGCCCTGCTCTACCAGCGCTCCTACGCGCCGCTGGTGGCGGCGATCCGCGACCGGCTACCGCGGCTGACCACCCTGGTCTGCCTCGACGGTGAGGGGGACCGCGGCGACCCGCCCCTCGCCGACTGGATCGCCGGCGCCCCCGGGGCCGGGGACGCCGAACCGTCCGGCGGCCTGGTCATGCTGGTCGGCACCGGCGGCACCACCGGCCGGCCCAAGGGCGTGCGGCTCACCGACCGCAACGTCGAGACCATGTCGGCGCTGACGCTCATGAGCTACCCGTTCTCCGGGCGGCCCACCTATCTCGCGCTCGCCCCGCTCACCCACGCCGCCGGCGTCCTGTGCTTCCCGGTCATGGCCCTCGGCGGCGAGATCGTGGTCATGCCGGCGCCGGACCTCGGGGAGTTCCTGGCCCTCGCCCAGCGCCACCGGGTCACCCACGCCTTCCTGCCGCCGACGCTGGTCTACATGCTGTTGGACCACCCCGACCTCGACGGCACGGACCTGTCCGCCGTCCAGTGCCTCTGGTACGGCGCCGCGCCGATGTCCCCGCACCGCCTCGAGGAGGCGATCCGGCGCATCGGCCCGGTGCTGGGGCAGCTGTTCGGGCAGTCGGAGGCACCGATGATGATCGCGACGATGTCGCCGGCCGAGCACCTGCACCCCGACGGCTCCCCGGCGCGCGAGCGGTTCTCCTCCGCCGGCCGGCCGACGCCGCTCACCACCGTGGCGGTCATGGACGGCGAGGGGCGGCTGCTCCCGGCCGGGGAGCGTGGCGAGATCGTCGTCCGCGGGTCGCTGGTCATGGACGGCTACCACCGCGACCCGCGGGCCACGGCGGAGGCGAGCCGCTTCGGCTGGCACCACACCGGCGACGTCGGCTACCTCGACGAGGACGGCTGGCTGTACCTCGTCGACCGCGCGAAGGACATGATCATCAGCGGTGGCTTCAACGTGTACTCCGCCGAGGTCGAGCAGGCCCTCATGGCCCATCCCGGCGTCCAGGACTGCGCCGTGGTCGGGCTCCCCGACGAGAAGTGGGGCGAGCGGGTGGTCGCCGTCGTGCAGGCCCGGGCCGGGACGACGCTGGACCCGGCCGACGTCCGGGCCTTCGCCCGGGCCCGCATCGGCGGCGTGAAGGCCCCGAAGGAGGTCCTCGTCTGGGCCGACCTCCCCCGCTCGAAGGTCGGCAAGGTGCTCAAGCCCGACATCCGGGCGCGCCTGGTGCCGGACGCGGACGGGTAGCGGCCGTCGACCGGTCCCCCGTGCGGGGCGGCCCCTGCTCTGGTGATCGCGGTCGGCGTGGTCCGGCTCCCCTGGTGGTCGGAGGGGGTGTGACGTCTTCCTGGGAAGTCGACGATTTGTTAGGGATAACGGGTATACTGGCGGCATGGCGAAAGGTTGGCAGGGGCCGCTGCCGGAGATGCCGTCGCTCCCCGCGGCGCGCGCCTGGGCCCGGCTGGAGCCGCCCGAGGGCTACGCCGTGCAGTGGCGCCGGCTGGTCGACGCCGCGCTGGAGCTCGGCCTCGGGCCGGAGGAGCTCGCCGAAGGCGGGATGGACGACGTCGCCGCGGCCCGGGACTGGAAACCCGCCACCGTCACCCTGTACAGCAAGGTGGCCCGCTACGGCGGGGTCCCCCTGCCGACGCCGCCGACGCCGGAGCCCGATCCGCGCATCCTCGACCTGCGGCCGCTGTGCGAGGTGCAGAGCGAGCAGCCCGAGCACCTGCGCACCGTGGTGTGGTGCGCGATCGCGCTGCACTGGCCCGCGCCCGTGGGGACCTTCCGCGACCTGCGCCGGGACCAGGTGCACCCGACCAGCCGGCGTCTGCTGGTGCGCACCGAGGAGGGCGAGTGGTCGGTGCCGGGCGCGCTCACCGCCTGGCACGCGTGGGAGGCCGTGCGCAACCGGTTCCCCGCGCTGGCGGAGAGTCCCTGGGTGCTGCCGGCGCTGCGCCGTGGGCCGGGCTTCCGGTCGGAGGTGGGCGGGCGGCTGTCCAGCCAGGCCCTGCAGGTGACGTTCACCAAGCACGCCGTCCGGACCGCGCTGTACCTGCGCGCGACGTCGGCGGGGGCACGCCAGCGGCGGGCCGAGGCGCTGGCCGCGGTGTACGAGACGCTCTCCTACGACTCCTTCCGCCGGCTGGCGCTGGCCGGCGGCGCCGAGCCCGTGGCCGCGCGCGGAGCCGTCCGTGCCGAGCGCGCGGCGCGGGCCAACCGCGCGGCCGGCACACCCCCGTCAGCGGGGCGCTGACTGCTCCCCTCCCCCGCACGCGCCGAGGGCCCGGGCGGGTGCCCGGGCCCTCGTGCCGTGCTGCGGTCGCGCCGTGCTGCGGTCGCGCGGCGTCAGGCGGTCGCGAAGGTCAGGCAGCTGGCGGTGTCGTGGTCGAAGCCGACGCGGATGTCGGACGCGCGGCACTCGAGGGCGTCGTTGTGCACGCAGTCGGTGCGCGAGCAGGCACCCACCTGCGCCTCGGCACGCGGCAGGCCGCCCCGGATGGTGAGCGGGACGAACGTGCCGCAGTCGGCGTGGCCGTCGGTGCCGCTCACGGTGATCGCGAAGGCGTGACAGCCGTGGTCGTTGTAGGAGCAGCCGGCGACGGTGCACTCGCTGACGGGGGGCATGACGGTGGTCATCTCTGGTCCTCCGGAGTCGGATGGATCGGTTCTCCAGAGTGTGCCCCAGAATGGCTCGGATATCGAGCCGGAGCGCCATTCCGCCGAGCGTCGGACGCCATTCCTGAGGGTAGCCTTCCCTGAATACCGGCTGCTCAGCGATGCGGAGGGGTCTCGGATCAGGAGAGGCTACCCTTTCCTGGACGCCATTCCCCGGCGGTCGGCGCCGGCCAGGGCGCCTTCCCTGACCATTTCCGCACCTCACATGAGGGCGAGCTGACCGGGGACGTCGTCGGCACGGGGCCTCCTCGCCCGGGACCCGCGCGGGCGCTCGGCGGCGTCGTCGCGGGCCGGTGGCAGGCTCCCGGCCGGGAAGGCCGCCTCGTCGTCGCCGGGGACGCCGGAGGGAGCCCCGCCGGAGGGGGTCCGGGCGCCCCGGGCCGCTCCCCCGGAGCGGCCGTCGAGCCCGTGGCGGCGCAGCAGCGGCGTCACGCGCTCGGAGAGCCAGGCGCGGTACTCGGCCGGCACGTAGGCGCCGCCGCGGTAGAGCTGCCGGTAGCGCCCGACCAGGGAGGGGTGCTCGCGGGCCAGCCAGGCGGAGAACCACTCCCGCGCGCCGGGGCGCAGGTGCAGCGGGACCACGGTGACGCCGGTGGCGCCGGCCGCCGCGATCGCCCCGAGCGCCGCGTCGAGGTCGGACTGCGTGTCGGTGAGGCCGGGCAGCACCGGGGCCAGGAAGACACCGCAGGGCAGGCCGGCGTCGGTGACGGCCCGCACCAGGTCCAGCCGGGCGCGCGGTGAGGGCACGCCGGGCTCGAGGCTGGCGTGCAGGTCGTCGTCCCAGACGGCCAGGGAGACGCCGAAGCCGACCGGGACGTCCCTCGCGGCGTCGGCCAGCAGCGGCAGGTCGCGGCGGGCGAGGGTGCCCTTGGTGAGGACGGAGAACGGCGTCCCGGAGTCGGCCAGCGCCCGGATGACGCCCGGCATCAGCCGGTAGCGGCCCTCGGCGCGCTGGTACGGGTCGGTGTTGGTACCGAGGGCGACGTGCTGGCGCTTCCACGACGGCTTCGCCAGCTCCCTGCGCAGCACCTCGACGAGGTTGGTCTTGACGACGATCTGCGTGTCGAAGTCCCGGCCGGCGTCCAGGTCCAGCCACTCGTGCGTCGAGCGGGCGAAGCAGTAGACGCACTGATGGAGGCAACCCCGGTACGGGTTGATGGTGTGGGAGAACGGCATCCGCGAGCCCTCGGGCACCGGGTTGAGCGCCGACCGGCACAGCACCTCGTGCATCGTCACACCGGGGAACTCGGGCACCTCGACGCTGCGCAGCAGCCCGCGCAGGCTCGGCATGCCCGGCAGCAGCGACTCGTCGTCGGCGTCCAGCCGCCGGGCGTCCCACCTCATGCCCTCGATGCGAACACGTGTTCGACGCGGTGTCCAGTCGCCTCTCCGTCGGTGCGTGGTCGCCCGTGCCGACGCGACCGACGGATGTCCCGCGGGTAGTTGGGGATAACGGTCGACGCATCCCGGGACGCCCCTGGCGGCTCCGTCTCCCTCACCTCCGGACCACCGCTCCCGTCCGCAGCGGTGGCCGCCCTCCGCTGCGGGTGAGCAGGACGATGCCCAGGACGGCGACCAGCCCCGCCGGCCCCCACACCACCGTGTGCCCGGGCTCGAGGTGCTCCCCCAGCAGCAGCCGCGCCGCCGGCACCGCGGCCAGGGGGTCCAGGACCGCGAGCGCCGGCAGGGACGCGCTCAGCGATCCGCGCCCGTAGGCCTGCTGCGCACCCACCTGGGAGACCACCCCGGCAACGACGGCGCCCCAGACCTCGGGCCGGCCGAGCGCGGCGGCCACCCCGGCCGTCGAGACCACGGCGAGCCCGGCGGCGACCAGGACCGCCGCCACCCCGGCGGCCAGCCCCCCGGTGACTCCGCAGGCGAGCGCGGCACCCCGGCCGGCGCGGAGCCGGGCGGTGAGCGCGACGGCCAGCGTGACCCCCACCACGGCGGCTCCGACCGCCCATCCGGACGGCGACCGGTCGAGCACCGGGGGCCCTGGGCGGGCCGCGGCCACGAAGACCGCGATCCCCACGACGGTCAGCCCCGCCCCGAGCGCCTCCACCCGGGTCGGCGGGACCCCCGTGCGCACGGTGCGGACGGCGAGCGCGGCCACCAGCGCTCCCGCGAGCAGCGGCTGCACCAGCGACACCGGCGCCAGGGCCAGGGCCGCCACCTGCGCCCCCGTCCCGGCCGTCGTCGCCGCCTGGCCCACCAGCCAGCTCCGCTGGCGGAGCATCGCGCGCATCGGCAGCCGCCCGCCGACGGCGACCCGCGCCGCGGCCTCGTGCTGGAGCACCGAGCCCAGCCCGAACAGCAGCGCCGCGGTCAGGGCGAGCAGGGTGCCGGGCAGGTGATCGCCCACCCCGCGGGCGAGCTGCAGGCCGGGCTCGTGCGCTCCGGCGGCCCAGACGGTCACCGGGCCACTCTGCCGGGTCGTTCGGCGGGCAGGGCTCAGACGGGGGGACGGTCCTCGTAGAAGGTGGAGAGGACGACGGTCGTGCGGGTGGCCACGTTGGCGGTGGTGCGGATGTCGCGCAGCAGCGCCTCCAGCGCCTCCGGCGAGGCCACGCGCACCTTGAGCAGGTAGCTCTCCACCCCTGCGACGGAGTAGCAGGCCTCGATGGCGTCGAGGTGCATGAGCTTGGCCGGGGCGTCGTCGGCCTGCGCCTGGTCCAGCGGCGTGATCGACACGAACGCGGTGAGCCCCGCACCCACCTGCCGCGCGTCGACCGTGGCCCGGTAACCGGTGATCAGGCCGCGCTGCTCGAGCCGGCGCACCCGCTGGTGCACCGCCGACACCGACAGCCCCACCCGCTCGGCGAGCTCGGTGTAGCTGGCCCGCCCGTCCCGCACCAGGGCGGCCAGCAGCGCCCGGTCGACGTCGGCGGCGTGCTCAGCCGGGGAGGACGACGAGCTCACGGGGACCCTCGTTCAGCGTGCGGACGCCGTCGTCGGTGCAGACCACGATGTCCTCGATGCGGGCGCCGCAGTGCCCGGCGAGGTAGATGCCCGGCTCGACGGAGAAGGCCATGCCCGCCTCCAGCGGCAGGTCGTTGCCCGCGACGATGTAGGGCGCCTCGTGGGTGTCCAGGCCGATGCCGTGGCCGGTGCGGTGGATGAAGTGCCCGCCCCACCCGGCGGCGGTGATGTGGTCGCGGGCGACGGCGTCGACCTGCTCGGCGGTGACCCCGGGCCGCACGGCGGCGACGGCGGCTTCCTGCGCCTCCTGCAGGACCGCGTACCACTCGGCCACCTCGGCGTCGGGCTCCCCGCCCACGACGTAGGTGCGGGTGCAGTCGGAGCGGTAGCCGGTGGCGGTCTCCCCGCCGATGTCGACGACGACGAGGTCACCGGCCCGCACGACCCGGTCGGAGAGCTCGTGATGCGGGCTCGCGCCGTTCGGGCCGGACCCGACGATGGTGAAGTCCACGCCCACGTGCCCCTCGGCGAGGATGGCTGCGGCGATGTCGGCGCCCACCTCGGCCTCGGTGCGGCCCACCCGCAGCCACTCCCCCATCCGGGCGTGCACCCGGTCGATGGCGGCACCGGCGAGGGCGAGCTCCTCCACCTCGGCCGGCGTCTTGACCATCCGCAGCCGGTCGAGCACCGGCGTGGCCAGCTCCAGCGCCGAGCCGGGGATCGCCCGGTGCACGCCCAGCGCGTGCTCGGCCCAGGTGCGCGCCCCCACCGCGACCCGCGTGGGCGCGCCGCCCAGCCGGGCGGTCACCTCCCGGGCGACGACGGCGAAGGCGTCGTCGGTCTCGTCCCAGGCGTGCACCTGCAGGCCGAGCGCACCGGCCGGGCCGGCGTCGACCATCGGCGCCTCCAGCCGGGGGACGACGAGCAGGGGCTCCCCGGAGCGGGGGACGACGAGGGCGGTCAGCCGCTCCATCGCGTGGGCGTCGTAGCCGCACAGGTAGCGCAGGTCCGAGCCCGGCGTGAGGACCAGGACGTCGACGCCGAGCTCGGCGGCGACGCTGCGCGCGGCGTACACGCGGTCGATGCTGACGAGGACCCCCGTGCTGCTTGCCACCCCGGGACACTAACCCCGGGCACCGACCGCTCCCGCCGGGGTTTCCCGGACCGTTACCGTCCCCGCCCGTGACGACGATGCTGCTCGACGCCGCGAGCCTCTACTTCCGGGCCTTCTACGGCGTCCCGACCAGCGTGACCTCACCCGACGGCCGGCCGGTCAACGCCGTCCGCGGCTTCCTCGACATGACCGCCCGGCTGCTCACCGCCCACGCCCCCGACCGGCTGGTGGCCTGCTGGGACGACGACTGGCGCCCGGCGTTCCGCGTCGAGGCGCTGCCGTCCTACAAGGCGCACCGGCTCTCCCCCGAGGGCGGCGAGGAGACGCCCGACGAGCTGGCGCCGCAGGTGCCGGTGCTGGTCGACGTCCTCGCCGCGGCCGGCATCACCCGGGTCGGGGCGCCCGGCTACGAGGCCGACGACGTCATCGGCACGCTGGCCACCCGCGCGCGCGGGCCGGTCGACGTCGTCACCGGGGACCGGGACCTGTTCCAGCTCGTCGACGACGCCCGCGGCGTCCGGGTGCTCTACACCGCCCGGGGCATCGCCGACATCGAGGTGGTCGACGAGGCGGCGGTGACGGCGAAGTACGGCATCCCCGGGCGCGCCTACGCCGACTTCGCCGTGCTGCGCGGGGACCCCAGCGACGGCCTGCCCGGCGTGGCGGGCGTCGGGGCGAAGACGGCGGCGGCGCTGATCACGGAGTTCGGCGACCTGGCCGGGATCCGTGCCGCCGCGGCGCGCACCGTGGTGCCGAGGGCACCGCTGACCGCGGCGGTGCTGAAGCGGCTGCACGCCGGCGGGGAGTACCTCGACGCGGCGCCGGTGGTGGTGGCCGTGGCCCGCGACATCGACATGCCGGCGGTGGAGGGGGCGCTGCCGCGCCGCCCGGCCGACCCCGGGGCGCTGGCCGCCCTGGCCGACGTGCACGGGCTGCGGTCCTCGCTCGGCCGGCTGGGTGCGGCCCTGGGGTGGCCGGCCGACGCGCTGGGGTGAGCGCCGGCCGGTCGGTCCCCGAGGGGCCGCACCACCAGGAGGCGACGCCTGTCAGGAGGCGACGTCCGCTAGGAGGCGACGTCCCAGGTGTAGGCGGCGGAGTCCGCGTCGGTGATCGCGACCTGCAGGGTCACGTCCTCGCCGTCCTCGGTCTGCCCGGTGCACTCGTAGGTGGCGCCGTTCTCCACGACCATCTCGTCGTCACAGGTGACCTGGACGGACACGCCGAAGGTCTCCTCGAACTGCGCGGCGATGTCGTCCTCGGCCCGGGACCGGTCGAGGACGTCCCGGCCGAGCACGATCGGCAGGACGATCGCCGCGGCGATGACGACGACGGCGAGCGCGACCAGCCCGATGACGAGCCCGGTCCGCGACTTCGTCGGCGGCTGCTGGCCGTAGGGCTGGCCGTACTGGCCCGGCTGCTGCCCGTACTGCCCCGGCTGCCCGTACGGGCCGGGCTGCCCGTACTGGCCCGGCTGCTGCCCGGGCTGGCCGTAACCGCCCGGCTGGCCGAACTGGCCCGGCTGCTGCCCGTACTGCCCACCCGGCTGGCCGTACTGCCCCGGCTGCCCGTACGGGCCGGGCTGCTGCCCGTACTGCCCCGGCTGTCCGTACTGTCCCGGCTGGCCACCCTGCGGTGGGTTGGTCATCGTCGCTCCTGCTCGTCGCGTCGACCCGGACGGGTCCTCCCCTGACACCGCGTCACCGGCGCGGGGGGATTGTGCACCACGGGACCCCTCCCCCAGCCTCCGCGCGCCGTGGTCGCCCACCCCGGTCGGGGGGCCGTCGGTCAGCCGCTGACGGCGACCGCGACCACACCGCGCCGGACCCGGCCCACCGCGGCACGGGCCACACCGGCCACCGTCTCGTCGCCGCCCTTGGCCAGCTGGTCGAGCAGGTCGACGAGCTGGCGCGCCCAGCGGACGAAGTCACCGCCGGACAGCTCGGTGCCGGCCTGCTCGGCGCCGGCGAGCACCCGGTCCAGGCTCTGCCCGTCGGCCCAGCGGTAGGCGGCCCAGGCGAAGCCGAGGTCGAGGTCGCGGGTGGCGGGCAGCCCGCGGTCGAGCTCCACGTCCTGCAGGCGGGCGCGGATGCCGCGCATCTCCGCGATCGCCCCGGCCACCTTGCCGGCCGGGACCGCGGGCTGCCCGGGCGTCTCCCGGCGGGCCTCGAAGACCAGCGTCGACACCACCGCGGCGAGCTCGGCGGGGCCCAGCCCGCGCCACACGCCGGCGCGCAGGCACTCGGCGACCAGGAGGTCGGCCTCCGACCAGATCCGCGCCAGCCGCCGTCCCTCCTCGGTGACCCGCGGGACGTCGTCGACGGGGGTGGGCTCCTCGGTGTCGGCGGGCACCAGCGGCACGACCTCGGGCACCAGGTAGCCGAGCTCCTCGAGGACGTCGCAGGTGCGGTCGAACAGCCGGGTCAGCGAGCCGGTCCGCTCGGCCATCCTCCGGTGGGTGGCCTCGGCGTCGGCGACCGCGCGCAAGTACCGCTCGGCGGAGCGGACCCGCTCCTCGCGGTCGGGCAGCGCGTGCACCGGGTGGTTGCGGACCGCGCGGCGCAGGTCGTGCAGCACGGGGTCGTCGGCGGCCGCGGAGCGGTTCTTCACCCGCCGCGCGCCGAGGTCGTTCTCCACCCGCGCCGACCGCAGCGTCGAGGCGAGATCGCGGCGGGCGTGCGGGCTGCGGTGGTTGAAGTTCTTCGGCACCCGGACCCGGGCCAGCGCGGTGACCGGCGTCGGGAAGTCCACGCTGCCCAGCCGCCCGGCCCACTTGTCCTCGGTGAGCACCAGCGGCCGCGGGTCGCTGAGGTCGGTGACGCCGGGGTCGAGGACGACGGCCAGGCCCTGGCGGCGGCCCGAGGGCACCCGGATGACGTCGCCGGGGCGCAGCGCCGCCAGCGCGTCGGCGGCCTCGATGCGGCGCTTGGCCTGCGAGTCGCGGGAGAGCTCCTTCTCGCGGTCGGCGATCTCCCGCCGCAGCCGCGCGTAGGCCAGCACGTCGCCGCCCTCGCTGGCCATCTCGGCGGCGCACTTCTCGGCCTCCCGCTCGGAGCGGGCCGCCTGCCGGGCCAGGCCCACCACCGAGCGGTCGGCCTGGAACTGCGCGAAGGAGGAGGCCAGCAGCTCGCGGGCGCGGGCCCGGCCGGAGGAGCCGACCAGGTTGACCGCCATGTTGTAGCTGGGCCGGAACGACGAGCGCAGCGGATAGGTGCGGGTGCTGGCCAGCCCGGCCACGACCGAGGGGTCCATGCCCGGCGCCCACACGACGACGGCGTGCCCCTCGACGTCGATGCCGCGCCGCCCGGCCCGCCCGGTGAGCTGGGTGTACTCCCCCGGCGTGACGTCGACGTGCGCCTCGCCGTTCCACTTGACCAGCCGCTCGAGCACCACGGTGCGCGCCGGCATGTTGATGCCCAGCGCGAGGGTCTCGGTGGCGAACACGGCCTTGACCAGACCGCGGACGAAGCACTCCTCGACGGTCTCCTTGAACGCCGGGACCAGGCCGGCGTGGTGCGCCGCCAGCCCGGCGAGCAGCCCCTCCCGCCACTCCCAGAAGCCGAGGACGTGCAGGTCCTCGTCGGGCAGGCTGCCGGTGCGCTCGTCGACGATGCGGGCGATCTCGGCACGCTCGGACTCGTCGGTCAGCCGCAGACCCGACTGCAGGCACTGGGCCACGGCGGCGTCGCAGCCGTTGCGGCTGAAGATGAACGTGATCGCCGGCAGCAGCCCGGCACGGTCGAGCCGCTCGACCACCTCCGAGCGCGCCGGCGGCCGGTAGCGGGGCTTGTGCCAGTCGCGGTCCCGCCGCGACCCGCCGGCCCCGCCGCCGCCCCAGGTGTCCAGCCGGCGCTCGTACTCGCGCACGAACCGCACGAGCTCGGGGTCGACGACGCTGGCACCACGGTCGCGGGTGGACAGCACGCGCGGGGTCTCGCCCTGCTCGGCGGCGTGCGCGGCGGGGCGCAGGCTGAACAGGTCGAACACCCGGTTGCCGACCAGCATGTGCTGCCACAGCGGGATCGGCCGCACCTCGCTGACGACGACGCGCGTGTGCCCGCGGACGGTGACCAGCCAGTCGGCGAACTCCTCGGCGTTGCTGACCGTGGCCGACAGCGACACCAGGGTCACCGACGCCGGCAGGTGGATGATCACCTCCTCCCACACGGCGCCGCGGAAGCGGTCGGCGAGGTAGTGCACCTCGTCCATGACCACGTAGCCGAGGCCGTCGATCGCCGGGGAGTCCGCGTAGAGCATGTTGCGCAGCACCTCGGTGGTCATCACGACCACCGGGGCGTCGCCGTTGACGGCGTTGTCACCGGTCAGCAGGCCGACCCGGTCGGCGCCATAGCGGTCGACCAGGTCGTTGTACTTCTGGTTGGACAGCGCCTTGATCGGCGTCGTGTAGAAGGCCTTGCGCCCCTCGGCCAGCGCCTTGTGCACCGCGAACTCGCCCACGACGGTCTTGCCGGCCCCGGTGGGCGCGCACACCAGCACCCCGGCGCCCTCGTCGAGCGCCTCGCAGGCCTCGACCTGGAACGGGTCGAGGGAGAAGCCGAGCTCGGAGGTGAAGTCGGCCAGGGTCGGGTGCGCGCTGCGCCGCCGGGCAGCCGCGTACCGCTCGGCGGGGCTGGACATGCTCTCCACGTTAGGCGCTCGTCCGGATGTCCTCAGTGCGAGCGGTCCGCCCCACACCGGCGGAGCCGCCGGTGTCGTCGTGGCCGGGTCGGTCGTCTGGTCCTGCGCGAAGCGGAGTTGGGGATAACGGTCGTCTTGCATCTGTCGTCCGACATGTCCTGGCTCGCCGTGCCGTGTCCCGGCTCACCGCCGGCACCCAGCCAGGACACCGCACGACCAGGTCTCCTGATCGTGCGTCAGGGTCGCGCCGAGCCCACCACGCGCAGCGCGCCGGACACCGCCTCGGCGACCACCGGCAGGGCGGCCACCGGCTCGCCGTCGGCACAGGTGGTCAGCCCCGCCCCGGCCAGCTCCACCCGCGCGGCGCGGTGCACCGTGACCGCGGGGTGCGCGACGTGGGTGCCCGCGGTCAGCCGCGGCCGGGTGGCCACCAGCTCGCGGCGGGTGACCGGCCCGACGACGGTGACGTCGAGCAGGCCGTCGGCGGGGTCGGCGTCCGGGCAGACCCGCATGCCGCCGCCGTACCAGGCGGTGTTGCCGACGGCGACCAGCGTGACCGGCAGCGTCCGCGGCTCGCCGTCGAGGGTGAGCGTGACCTCGCGGGGCCGCAGCCGGGCCAGCTCGGCGAGGATCGCGACGTCGTAGCGGCGCGGCCCGCGCGGCCAGCGCAGCCGGTTGGCCCGGTCGGTGACCGCGGAGTCGAACCCGCAGCACAGCACGGTGGCCCACCAGCGGGCGCCGGTGCGGCCGGCGTCGAGGGTGCGGACGGCGCCCTCGCGCAGGTCGGCGGCGGCGGCCGTCGCCGCGGCCACCGGCTCGGGCGGCACGCCGAGGGCCAGCGCCAGGTCGTTGCCGGTGCCGGCCGGGACGACGGCCAGCGGCGTGCCGGTGCCGGCGACGGCCTGCAGCGCGGCGTGCGCGGCACCGTCCCCGCCGACGGCCACCACGGCGGCGGTACCGGCCGCGACGGCTGCGGCCGCCGCCCGCTCGGCCTCGGCGCGGGTGGTGGCCGCCAGCACCGTGGGAGTCAGGCCCCCGCGGCGCAGGGCCTCCAGGACGGTCGCCGACACGGTGCCCGCGCGGCCCCGGCCGGCGGCGGCACTGACGAGGACGGCGACGTCCACGGTCACCCGGTCTCCCTCCCGTGCATCCCGGCGGCCGGCCCACGGTACGGCTCGCCGACGATCCCCGGGCGGGCCTCCGACCTGCGGGGCGGCCGCTCGGCGTGGGCCGCCGGGCGGGGCGGCGTCGGGCGGGGCGGCGCCGGGCGGGGCGGCGCCGGGCGGGGCGGCGCCGGACTCAGCGGCGGGAGCGCTCCGCCTCCGGGCCGGGCACGAGGTCCTCGGGACGGGGAGGTGCCGGGTCCAGCGTCGAGGGCCGGGCGTCGAGCGGGGACGCCTCGCCGTCGGGGACCTCGTGGAAGTGCTCGACGGCCTCGCGCCGGGCCCGCCGCCGGTCCACGACCCGCGCGACCTGGATCGCCAGCTCGAACAGCAGCACCATCGGCAGTGCCATCGCGAGCATGGTGAACGGGTCCTGGGTGGGCGTGACGAACGCGGCGAAGACGATGGTGAGGAAGAAGATCCACCGCCGGCTCCTCGCCAGCGCGGCGTGGCTGAGCACCCCGACGAGGTTGAGCGCCACCGCGATCAGCGGCAGCTCGAAGCTCAGCCCGAAGGCCACCAGCAGGCTGATGACGAAGCCCAGGTAGTCGGGGGCGGTGAGCTGGAAGGCCACCTCGTCACCGGCCAGCTCCAGCAGCAGCTGCAGGCCCTTGTAGAGGGTGACGTAGGCCAGCACCGCCCCGAGGACGAACAGCGTCGTCGAGGCGGCCACGAAGGTGACCGCGTAGCGCTTCTCGTTGCGCTTGAGGCCGGGGGTGATGAACGCCCACAGCTGCCAGAGCCAGAACGGCGAGGACAGCACCGCGCCGGCGATCAGGCCGATCTTCAGCCGCAGCAGCACGCCGCCGAAGACGTCGAGGACCACCAGCGAGCAGCCCTCGTCGCCCTGGAAGCGCAGGTCGGCGGGCAGCGAGCAGTAGGGCGCGCTGAGGAAGGTGAGCAGGCCGTGGTCGTACCAGAGGAAACCGGCGACGGTGCCCAGCGCCAGCGCGAGGAGGGCCTTGGCGACGCGGTTGCGCAGCTCGGTGAGGTGCGCGACGAGGCTCATCGTCGCCTCGGCGTCCCGCGGCGCCCGCCGCCGGCGGCGCCGCAGCGACGGACCGCTCACGGTGCTGTCCTGCGGGGGCGTCAGCGTGCGTCGGCGGCGCCGGGCTGCGCGGCGCGGGCCCGCAGCTCGGCCGCGCGCGCCTCGGCGGCGGCCGCCTCGGCCTCGAGCTGGGCGCGCCGGTCGGCGTCGGCGGCCTGCAGCACCGCCGGCGTGGCCGGACTGCGCGTCGCGGCGCGCGCGTCGTCGTCCTTCATGCCCTTCATCTCGCCCTTGAAGATGCGCAGCGAGCGGCCCAGCGAGCGCGAGGCGTCGGGCAGCTTCTTGTAACCGAACAGCAGCAGGACGGCCAGGATGATCAGGCCGATCTCGAGCGGGCCGAGGTTCATGCGTCCTCCAGGTGGCGGCGGGCGGGGCTGATGCTACGCCGGGAGGGGTTCGTCCCCGGGGCCTCGAACGGACGTGCGGGCGGCGATCAGCCCGCGTCCGCCGTCCGTCGGCCCACCTCCTGTCCGCCCGCCCCGTGTCCGCCCGCCTGCAGCGCGGCCGCCCGGGCGGCGGTGGCCTGCGCCTGCTCCAGGAAGGGCCGCACCTCGCGCTCGGCGGCCTCCAGCTCCCGGCCCAGGCGCTGGAACGCGCCGAGCAGGCCGTGGGCGAGCACGCCGAGCACGACCAGCGACAGGACGGCGACGGCGATCCAGACGACGAGCATCAGCACGGGAGCACCCTAGGCGCCGTAGCGGGCGAGGGCGGCGCGCGCGTCGGCGGCCACCGCCTGCGCCAGCCCGGCCGGCTCGTCGACGGTCGCCGCGCCGCCGAGGGAGGCCACCAGCCGGCGCGCCCACGCCAGGTCGTGCGTGCGCAGCGCCACGGCCAGCCCGCCCGGCGGCTCGTCGACCTCGCGGACCTCCTCGACCGGGTAGTACTCGGCCACCCAGCGGGCGGTGCGGGCCAGCCGCAGCCGCACCACCGGCGCGTCGGGCCCGGGCCGGTACACGCCGGACTCCACGTCGCGCGGCGCGGCCTGCGGCGGCGGGGCGGCCGGCTCGTCGAGCACCTCGACGGCGTCGATGCGGTCGAGGCGGAACAGCCGCACGCCGGCCACCTCGCGCGACCATGCCTCCAGGTACCACCGGCCGTCCACCAGGTGCAGCCGCATCGGGTCGACGGTGCGCTCGGTGCGCTCGTCACGGGTGGGGACGTAGTAGTGCAGGTGCAGCGCCCGCCCGCGCTCGAGCCCCTGGCGGACGACGGCGAGGGCCTGCTCGCGGGCGTCGACGCTGAGCGCCACCGGCGTCACGCCCTCGGCGGCGTGCCCGGCGGCGGCCGACACCTTGGCCAGCGCCCGGCTCACCGCCTCCTGCTCGGCCAGGCCCGGCAGGTCCAGCAGCGTCCGGAGCGCCACCACCAGGGCGACCGCCTCGTCGGTGGTCAGCCGCAGCGGGCGGACCATCCCGGCGGTGAAGGTGACCCGCACCCGGTCGCCCTCGAAGGACAGGTCGATGAGGTCGCCGGGCCCGTAGCCGGGCAGGCCGCACATCCACAGCAGCTCGAGGTCGCGGCGCAGCTGCCGCTCGGGGACGCCGAAGTCGCGGGCCACCTCGGGCAGCGGCACGCCCTCGGGCCGGGCGGTCAGGTACGGGACGAGCGACAGCAGCCGCGTCATCCGCTCGTTGGTGGCCGGGCTGGTCATCGGTCCCCCGCCGGCGCCATGGCCGCGAGCCGGGTGAGCCGCTCGACGACGGCCTCGCGCACCGCCACCGGGGACTCGACCAGCACGTCGGGGCCGTAGGCGGCCAGCTGGTCGGCCAGCCGCCACGGCTCGGTGGTGCGCAGCTGCAGCCGGTCGTCGCCGTCGGGACCGGCGCCCAGGGGCGTCGCCCACCGGCGCAGCCCCACCGCGGCGCCCGGGCGGGCGCGCACGACCACCAGCTGCTCCTCTCCCCTGCCGCCGAAGGCCCCGGCGACCAGCCCGGCGAGGTCCACGTCGGCCGGCGGCTCGAAGGCGTGCTCCGGCCCGCTCGCCTTCGGCGTCCCGACCACGCGGGAGAGACGGAACACCCGCGGCGCCTGCCGGTCGAGGTCGAGGCCCACGAGGTACCACCGGCCGTGCCAGGCGACGACGCCCCAGGGCTGCACCCGGCGGCGGGCCGGGGCGTCCTCGTCGGGACGGCGGTAGTCGAAGTGCAGCACCCGGCGGTCGCGCGCGGCGGCGTAGCAGGGCTCGAAGGCCGGCTCGTCGGAGTCCAGCCGCGGGGAGACCGGCGCCCGGGCCGGGTCGACGTCGACCCCGGCGGCGCGCAGCTTCACCAGCGCGCTCTGCGCGGCCCCGGCCAGCTGCGCGGACTCCCACAGCCGCAGCGCCAGGCCGACGGCGGCGGCCTCCTCGCCGGTCAGCGTGATCTCGGGCAGCTCGTAGTCGGCGCGGGCGATGCGGTAGCCGTCCTCGGTGTCGAAGACGCTGGTGCGGCCGGTCTCCAGCGGGACGCCCATCTCGCGCAGCTCGGCCTTGTCCCGCTCGAACATCCGCTTGAAGGCCTCGTCGGCGCGGGCGGTGCCGTCGTCGGGCTCGTAGCCGGGGACGGTCTCGCGGATCTTGGCGGCCGTCACGTACTGGCGGGTGCCGAGCAGGGCGATGACCAGGTTGACCAGCCGCTCCGCCCGCTTCGCCGACACGCGCCCCAGGCTAGTCAGACCGGGCCCGGAGCACCCGTCCCGGGCCGCGGACCGCCGCTCGTGGCGGCTCCGGTGCAGGGGCCCGCACCGGGCGTGCGAGGCGCGGGGGGCACCGGGGTCCCTACTCTCGCCCCGTGGGGGAGAACCGGACGAGCGTGCAACGGATCCGCTGGCGACGCGGGACGGTGACCGCGACGGGCAGGAGCTGGCGCGACGCCCTGGAGCTCACCGTCGAGGTGCAAGGCGACGGCGAGGTGCGCTCGTTGGCCCACCCGTCGCTGGTGGGCGTCCCCGAGGTCGGTGACGAGGTGCTGCTCAACACCACCGCGTGGGCGCAGCGGCTGGGCACCGGCGGCTACGCCCTCGTCGTCGCCGTCCCCGACCGGCTGCCACCGGACCCCTCCGGCCCCGGCCACCTGGTCAAGGCGCGGTACACGCCGATGCAGGTGAGCGTGCAGGGCGTCGACGAGCAGGAGACCGAGCACCACGACACGATCGCCGCGGCCGAGGACCTCGGCGGGATGCCGGTCGTCGTCGCCGACCTGCACTCCGCACTGCCGGCCGTGCTCATCGGCGTCTTCGCCACCGACCCCGACCTGAAGGTCGCCTACGTCATGACCGACGGCGGCGCGCTGGTCGCCGGGTTCTCCCGGACGCTGCACACGCTGGCGCCGTCGCTGGCCGGCGTCGTCACGGTCGGTCAGGCCTTCGGCGGGGACCTCGAGGCGGTGACGCTGCACAGCGGGCTGCTGGCCGCCCGGCACGTGCTGGGCGCCGACGTCGCCGTGGTCACCCAGGGGCCGGGCAACCTCGGCACCGGCACGCCGTGGGGCTTCTCCGGCGTGGCCGCCGGGGAGGCGTGCAACGCCGTGAGCGTCCTCGGCGGCGAGCCGATCGGTGCCCTGCGGATCTCCGACGCCGACCCGCGCCCGCGGCACCGCGGCGTGTCCCACCACTCGCTCACCGCGTTCGGGCGGGTGGCGATGGCCGGGGTGACGCTGGTCGCCCCGCGCGGGCTGGGCTCGGAGCTCGGGCAGCAGGTCGAGGAGGACCTGGCCGGGCAGCCCGAGCGCAACCGGGTGGTGTGGGTCGACGTCGACGGCCTCGACGAGGGGCTGCAGCTCTCGCCGGTCACCCTGTCGACGATGGGCCGCGGCTGGCCCGAGGAGCGCGCCTACTTCCTCGCCGCCGCGGCCGCCGGCCGCTACGCCGCCGTCCGCGTGCCCCTGCCCGAGGAGAGCTGACCGCCACGTCCGCGGACCTGCACCGTGCAGGTCCGCGGACGTGCCCGGTTCACATGGACGCGATCAGCTTCTCGACGCGCTCGTCGACGCTCTTGAACGGGTCCTTGCACAGCACGGTGCGCTGGGCCTGGTCGTTGAGCTTGAGGTGCACCCAGTCGACGGTGAAGTCGCGCCGCTTCTCCTGGGCCTTGCGGATGAACTCCCCGCGCAGCTTGGCGCGGGTGGTCTGCGGGGGCACGTTCTTGGCCTCGAAGACCAGCGGCTCGTGCGCGACCCGCTCCACCTGGCCGCGGCGCTCGAGCAGGTAGTACAGCCCGCGCTTGCGGCTGATGTCGTGGTAGGCGAGGTCCATCTGCGCGATGCGCGGCGAGGACAGCGACAGGTCGTTCTTGGCGCGGTAGCGCTCGATGAGCGAGAGCTTGGTGGCCCAGTCGATCTCACGGTCGATCAGCGACAGGTCGCCGGAGTCGACGGCCTTGAGCACCCGCCCCCACAGCTCCAGCATCTGCCGGTGCACCGGGCCGAAGCCCTCGCGGTCGACGAACTCCGCGGCGCGGGAGTGGTACTCGGCCTGGATCTCCAGGGCGCTCATCTCCCGGCCGTTGGCCAGGCGGACCTTGCGGCGGCCGGTGATGTCGTGGCTGATCTCGCGGATGGCGCGGATCGGGTTCTCCAGCGTCATGTCCTTGATCGGCACGCCGGCCTCGATCATCCGCAGCACCAGGTCGGTGATCGCGACCTTGAGCAGCGTCGTCGTCTCGTTCATGTTCGAGTCGCCGACGATGACGTGCAGCCGCCGGTAGCGCTCGGCGTCGGCGTGCGGCTCGTCGCGGGTGTTGATGATCGGCCGCGAGCGGGTGGTGGCGCTGGAGACGCCCTCCCAGATGTGCTCGGCGCGCTGGGACACGCAGTAGATGGCCCCGCGGGGGGTCTGCAGCACCTTGCCCGCGCCGACGACCAGCTGCCGGCTGACCAGGAACGGGATGAGGACGTCGGCCAGCCGGCTGAACTCCCCGTGCCGGCCGACCAGGTAGTTCTCGTGGCAGCCGTAGCTGTTGCCCGCGGAGTCGGTGTTGTTCTTGAACAGGTAGATGTCGCCGGTGACACCCTCCTCGGCCAGCCGCTGCTCCGCGTCGACCAGCAGGCCCTCGAGGATCCGCTCACCGGCCTTGTCGTGGACGACGAGCTCGGTGAGGTCGTCGCACTCGGCGGTGGCGTACTCGGGGTGGCTGCCGACGTCGAGGTAGAGCCGGGAGCCGTTGCGCAGGAACACGTTGGAGCTGCGACCCCACGAGACCACCCGCCGGAACAGGTAGCGGGCCACCTCGTCCGGGGACAGCCGCCGCTGCCCCCGGAAGGTGCACGTGACGCCGTACTCGGTCTCGATCCCGAAGATCCGTCGGTCCACGGCCCGAGCCTAGGCGCCGGATGCGACTCCGGCCGGTTCCTGCCGCGGCCCGCCGCCCCGGAGGCCGGGTTCCCGGACCCCGGAGCGCCGGGCGGCCGCGGGAGGCCGGTCAGCTGCGGCCGTCGGTGCCCCCGCCCACACCGTCGGCCGGGCCCGCCTGGGGCCCGCTGCCCTCCCCCGACCCGCCGGTGCCGCCGGCGGTGTCGGGCGCGGCCGGGTCGCCCAGGCCCGCCGGCGTGCCCGGCTGCGGCGCGCTCGGGGTGTGCGCGTGCGTCGCCCCCTCGGGCGCCTCCTCGGCGGCGGACCGGTCGCCGAGCAGCGTCCCGAGCGCGGCGCCGACGACCCGGCGGAAGGCCCGCTTGGGCCGGCGACGGTCCAGGACGGCGACCTCGAGCTGGCCGGCCGGCAGCAGACCGCGGTCACCGTTGCCCGACAGCGCGGGGCTGGACGCCGACAGCGCACGGACGCCGACCATCAGCGCGTCGGACAGCGGCAGGCCCGGGCGGAAGGTCTCGCGCAGCTGCCCGGTGACGGCGTCGGCCTGACCGCCCATGACGACGAAGTCGGGCTCGTCGACGACCGAGCCGTCGAAGGTCAGCCGGTAGAGCTGGTCCTGCTCGGGGGTCTCGCCCACCTCGGCGACGCAGAGCTCGACCTCGTAGGGCTTCATCTGCTCGGTGAAGATCGCGCCGAGGGTCTGCGCGTAGGCGTTGGCGATGACCCGGCCGGTGACGTCGCGGCGGTT
Organism: Geodermatophilus amargosae; assembly: GCF_041028265.1. GTDB lineage: Bacteria > Actinomycetota > Actinomycetes > Mycobacteriales > Geodermatophilaceae > Geodermatophilus > Geodermatophilus amargosae_A. The sequence goes on along the minus strand of NZ_JABGCW010000011.1, from coordinate 62,074 downwards.
GTAGGAGTAGCCGCGGACGTCGGCCAGGCGCACCCCGGCCACCCGCAGGCTCTCGAACTCGCTGTAGCGGCCGACGGCGGCGAAGCCGATCCGGTCGTAGATCTCGCCGACCTTGTGCAGCGTGGAGCTGGGGTTCTCGGCGATGAGCAGCACGCCGTCGGCGTAGGTGAGGACGGCGACGCTGCGACCGCGGGAGATGCCCTTGCGGGCGTACTCCGAGCGGTCGCGCATGACCTGCTCGGCGGAGGCGTAGTACGGCATGGTCATGACCGGCTCCCCCGCTGCGTGGTCTCCGCGACGTCCCGGCGCTCGGCCTCGGCGCGCTCGCCGACGATCGCGTCGGCGACCTCGGCCACCTCGGCGTCGGTCAGGCGCACCGCGCCCTCGGCGTCGACGCGGTAGACGATCGGGTACAGCCGCCGCACCGGGTCGGGGCCGCCGGTGGCCGAGTCGTCGTCGGCGGCGTCGTAGAGCGCCTCGACGACGGTGCGGGTGGCCGCGCCGGCGTCCAGGCCCGACCGCCAGGTCTTCTTGAGCGAGTTCTTGGCGAACAGCGAGCCGGAGCCGACGGCGGCGTAGCCGCGCTCCTCGTAGTTCCCGCCGGTGACGTCGTAGCTGAAGATCCGGCCCGGGGTGGCGCCCTCGGCGGCGTCGAGGTCGAAGCCGGCGAACAGCGGGACGACGGCCAGGCCCTGCAGGGCGGCGCCGAGGTTGCCCCGGATCATCTGCGCGAGCCGGTTGGCCTTGCCGTCGAGGCTGAGGGTCAGGCCCTCGATCTTCTCGTAGTGCTCGAGCTCGACCTGGTAGAGCCGGACCATCTCGATCGCGATGCCCGCGGCGCCGGCGATGCCGATCACCGACCACGAGTCGGCCGGGTAGACCTTCTCGATGTCGCGGCTGGAGATGAGGTTGCCCATGGTGGCCCGCCGGTCGCCGCCCATGAGGACGCCGCCGGCGTAGGTGACGGAGACGATCGTGGTGCCGTGGGGGGTGAGGTCGCCGGCCTGCACGCTCGGCACCGGCCGGTGGCTCGGCAGCAGGTCGGGTGCCGCCTGGGCGAGGAAGTCGGTGAACGAGGAACCCACCCGGTCCAGGTAGGCGGGCGGGAAGCCGCTCCGGCCGGTGTGCGACTGGGTCAACCCGTCCACCCTCTCCGCGCCCCGTGGGGTGCTGCTCGACGTGCCGTGGGCGTCCCGCGGCCGCTCGCCGTCGACCCTACCGGCGGAGCTGGCGGCCCACCCGGGACGCGGGCGAGGGGCCGCGGTGGCCACCGTCGACCGCACAGCCGGCCCCGTTCTCGTCACCGCTGTTTTCCGGATCCCGCTGTGGACGTCCACCAGGTGGGCATGACGGCTGTTCGGAGAGCTGGGGAGGCCGCTAGGGGTCGCGACGAAGGGTCGGGAGGTCAGCCGAGGGTGTCCGCCGTCGAACCGCCGCCGAGGATCCGGCGCAGCACCCGATCCGCCTCGCCGTGCAGGTCGCGGGCCTTCAGGTCGCGGGCCCGGTGCAGCTCGACGTAGGCCGCTGCCGCCCGCAGCAGCGAGGGATCGTCACGGAGGAGCCCGAGCCCGAGGTTGCACCCCTCGCACAGGAGGGCACGAGTCAGTCCTGTGTCGTGGTCATGGTCGATGTGCCCCGGACGGGTCTCACCACAGATGGCGCACCTGTCGGACTGCTTGGCGCGGAGGTCGTCGACGCCTGCTCGGTCGAGCCCGTAGCGCCTGTAGTAGTAGTGGTCCTTGGTGCCCGAGCGCTTGCACGCCCTGCACTGACTACCGAAGCCCGACGCCTTCGTGCTCGACCTTGTGTAGTCCTCCTGCGGCACGGCTCGTCGACAGGACGGACACCATCGGAACCCGTCGGGGATCCACGAGTGGTCTCGGACCTCACGCCCCTGACGCCGGCGAGCATCCCGGTACCACCGACGGTTGCGCTGCCGGTTGCAGTCGAGGCAGTAGAACGAGAGCCCGTCGGGAAGAGCTCGATTACGCCCGAACTGCTCGACGTCCTTGGTCACCCCGCACTCAGGACAGCGCTTGACCACGATGCCCACCCAATACTGCCCGTAGTCGAGCGGCTACTCTCCGCCCTTCTGCACGTACGAGCGCACGAACTCCTCGGCGTTCTCCTCGAGCACGTCGTCGATCTCGTCCAGGATGGCGTCGACGTCCTCGGACATCTCCTTGTGGCGCTCGGCGACCTCGGTGTCGACCGAGGCCTCGACCTCCTCGGTCTCCTCCTTCGACCGCGTGGCCCGCTGCTGCCCGCCGGTGTCCCTGGTGGCCATGTGCCCTCCCCTGGTGCGCGCCGAGTGCGTGCTGCCGCCGAAACTACCCGTAGGTACCGACACCCGGCGGTCTCAGCCGGCCGCGCCGAGCCGGGTCAGCAACGAGGCCCGGATCGCCGGCCGGGACCCGAACACGAGCAGGAAGAGCGCCTCCCGCGCCGTCCGCTCCGCCACGCTGCCCGTCCGCACCGCACCGCTGCCCGTGGCGACCACCAGCGCCCCGGCCGCCCGGTGCGCGAGCGCCGCGGCCCCCGCCCGGGCGTCCGGCAGCTCCTCGGGACCGGCGGCGTCCAGCCGGGACCGCGCGGCGGCCAGGTCGTCGTCCAGGGGCGAGGGGCCGACCAGCCGGGCGCACCGCGCCACCAGCCCCAGCGACAGGGAGCCGTTGAGGCGCAGCCCGGCCGGGTCGCCGGCCCGGACCTCCGCGAGCGGTGCCCGGCCCAGCAGCCGGTCGGCGGGCACCCGGTGGCCGCCCAGCCGCAGCTCGACCGTGGCGCTCGCCTGCACCGCCACCAGCGACTGCGGCTCGACGGCGAGCGTCGGTCCCTCGACGGCGTCCACCAGCACGAACACCACGTCGTCCCCGTCACGCGCGGCCACCAGCAGCAGGTCCACCAGACCCCAGCCGGTCACCCACGGCACCGCGCCGTCGAGGACGAGGTCCCCGCCGTCCTCCCGCGCGGTCACCGGCGCCGCGTCGGGACGGGTGGCCGCCTGCAGCGCGATGCCGGCCCGCACGCGCCCGCCGCAGAGGTCGGCGAGCAGGCCGGGCCCCGAGCCGGCGGCGGCCAGCCGGCCCACCGCGCCGTGGTGCTGCAGCCAGACGAAGGCGGTGGCGAGGTCGCCGGCGGCGATCTCCTCGACGACGGCCGCGAACGTCGCCTCGTCGGCGTCCAGTCCCCCGGCCTCGGCCGGCCCGATCACGCCGTAGAGCCCGGCCGCGGCCAGCGCGTCGAGCAGGCCGCGCGGGAGGACCCCGGTGGCGTCCACCTCGGCCGCCGCAGGCGCGAGCAGCGAGGCGGCCAGCTCGCGGGCGACCCCGACCGGCGCGGACATCAGCCGCCGGTGATGGTGTCGACCAGCTCCTGCGCGCTCGACGTCGACTCGAACAGCAGGCCCACGTGCTCGCGGGTGCCGCGCAGCGGCTCCATCGTCGGGATCCGCACCAGGTTCTCCCGGCCGAGGTCGAAGACCACCGAGTCCCACGACGCCGCGGCCACCTGCGCCGGGAAGCGGCGCAGGCACTCGCCGCGGAAGAACGCCCGGGTGTCGGCCGGCGGGGTCACCATCGCGCGGGTCACCTCCTCGTCGGTCAGCAGCCGCTGCATGGAGCCGCGCGCCACCAGCCGGTGGTAGAGCCCCTTGTCCGGGCGCACGTCGGAGTACTGCAGGTCGACCAGCTGCAGCCGCGAGTCCCCCCAGGACAGCCCGTCGCGGGAGCGGTAGCCCTCGAGCAGCCGCAGCTTGGCCGGCCAGTCCAGCCGGTCGGCCAGCCGCAGGGGGTCGGTGGCGAGGTCGTCGAGCACCTCGGCCCAGCGGCGCAGCACGTCGGCGGTCTGCTCGTCGGCCTCGCCGCCGCGGTCCACGAACCGCTCGGCCTGGTCGAGGTAGGCGCGCTGGACGTCGATCGCGGTCATCCGCCGCCCGTCGCGCAGCCGCACCAGCGTGGTGAGCGACGGATCGTGGCTGACCGCCTGCAGCGTGGCGACCGGCTCCTCGATCGACAGGTCCGAGGTCAGCGCCCGCGCCTCGATCATCGCCAGCACCAGCGACGTCGTCCCGACCTTGAGGTAGGTCGACAGCTCCGCGAGGTTCGCGTCGCCGATGATCACGTGCAGCCGGCGGTACTCCTCGGGATTGGCGTGCGGCTCGTCGCGGGTGTTGATGATCGGCCGCTTGAGCGTCGTCTCCAGGCCCACCTCGACCTCGAAGAAGTCCGCGCGCGAGGACAGCTGGAAACCCTGGGTGCGGCCCTCGGTGCCGATGCCCACCCGCCCGGCGCCGGCGAACACCTGGCGGGTCACGAGGAACGGGATGAGCCCGCGGATGATGTCGATGAACGGCGTCCGCCGGTCCATCAGGTAGTTCTCGTGCGCGCCGTAGCTGGCGCCCTTGCCGTCGGTGTTGTTCTTGTACAGCTGGATCGGCTGGGTGCCCGGGATGCGCGCGGCGCGGCGGGCCGCCTCGGCCATCACCCGCTCCCCCGCCTTGTCCCACAGGACGACGTCGCGCGGGTTGGTGACCTCCGGCGTCGAGTACTCCGGGTGCGCGTGGTCGACGTAGAGCCGCGCGCCGTTGGTGAGGATGACGTTGGCCATCCCCGAGTCCTCGTCGAGCTCGGTGTGGTCCAGCGCGGTCGCCGGGGACAGGTCGAAGCCGCGGGCGTCGCGCAGCGGCGACTCCTCCTCGAAGTCCCAGCGCGGGCGGCGGCGGGTCGGTGCGTCGGCGACGGCCCAGGCGTTGACCACCTGGCTGGACAGGGTCGTCGGGTTGGCGGTGGGCTGCCCGGGCACCGAGATGCCGTACTCGACCTCGGTGCCCATGACCCTGCGGGCGCTCATGGGACCGAGCCTAGGCGTCCCCCGCCGGGCGGCCCCGGGCGCCGGGTCGGGCCTCAGGGACGCACCGACGTCGTCGTCCGGCCGCCCCCGGCAGGGACCAGCGCGCAGCGGGCGGACGCGGCCTCCGCCCACTCGGCGGGCGTGTCGACCCACACGTCGACGACGTAGCCGTGGGGGACCTCCCCGCCGCCGTACTCCCGTGCCGGCGGGGTGCAGCTGCCGGCCAGCGACTGCCGGGTCGGCTCGTCGGGATACGGCGCGCCGTCCGGCAGCGGGGCCACCTCGGTGCCCACCGGCTCGGCCTCGTGCGGCTCCGAGCACGGGACCATCCAGTAGTCGGCGGGCGAGCCGGCGAAGCAGGCGCGGAAGGCGGCGTTGCCCGTCGCGAGGGCGCCCTGCAGGACGCGGGGCGCCGTCTCGGGCGCGTCGTGGCCGTAGTAGACGTCGCAGCGGGCCCACCGGGCGCCGGCGGCCCACTGCTCCTCGTCGGGCAGGTGGGCCGCGACGTGGGCGTAGGGGTCGTCGAGGTCGTCGCCGCCCAGGTACTCGCGGACGACGCCGAGGCCGCACAGGTCGGCCAGTGCCCGGCTCACCGGACCGTCGGGGTCGCCGAGGTCGGCGTCCGTGGGGCGCGGGGCGTCGTCGGGCAGGCCGCTCTCGCCCACCACCGCGGTCTCGGCGTGGTGGTCGCCGGAGCACTCCACCTGCTGCGGCGGCTGCAGGGGCGTCGCCTCCTGGCCCTCGGCGAGCAGCCAGCAGGTCCCGGGCAACGGCGCGGCCGCCGGGTCGGTGCTGCCCGGCGGGGCCGGCGGCACGGTGGGCTTGGCCTGCTCCAGTCCCGCGAAGAATGCCTCGCCGCCGACGGTGGTGCTGCACCCGCCCAGGACGGCGGCGAGCACCCCGACGCCCGCGGCGGTGCGCCGGGTACGCCGGTGCCCGGGCCCCCGTGCTGTCGGCATGCCGTGGCTCCTCCGGACGTGCGGAGCGCGCCCCGGCCACCCCGCGCGGACGGGGCGGCCGGGAGAGGGCCTAGAGGTACTGGCCGGTGTTGGTGGCCGTGTCGATGGCCCGGCCGGACTCGCTGCCCTTGCCGCTGATGAGCGTGCGGATGTAGACGATCCGCTCGCCCTTCTTCCCCGAGATCCGCGCCCAGTCGTCGGGGTTGGTGGTGTTCGGCAGGTCCTCGTTCTCCTTGAACTCGTCGACGCAGGCCTGCATGAGGTGGCTGACCCGCAGACCGCTGGAACCGGTCTCCAGGCGCTCCTTGATCGCCATCTTCTTGGCCCGGTCGACGATGTTCTGCAGCATCGCGCCGGAGTTGAAGTCCTTGAAGTACAGGACCTCCTTGTCACCGTTGGCGTAGGTCACCTCGAGGAAGCGGTTCTCCTCGCTCTCGGTGTACATCCGCTCGACGGTGCGCTGGATCATCCCCTGGATGGTCGCCTCACGGCTGCCGCCGTTCTCGGCGAGGTCGTCGGCGCTGATCGGCAGCGAGGGCCGCAGGTACTTGCTGAAGATGTCGCGCGCGGCCTCGGCGTCGGGGCGCTCGATCTTGATCTTCACGTCGAGCCGGCCGGGCCGCAGGATCGCCGGGTCGATCATGTCCTCGCGGTTGGAGGCGCCGATGACGATGACGTTCTCCAGGCCCTCGACGCCGTCGATCTCGCTGAGCAGCTGCGGGACGATCGTCGACTCGACGTCGGAGGACACGCCCGATCCGCGGGTGCGGAAGATCGAGTCCATCTCGTCGAAGAACACGATGACCGGCGTGCCCTCGCTGGCCTTCTCCCGGGCGCGCTGGAACACCAGCCGGATGTGCCGCTCGGTCTCGCCGACGTACTTGTTGAGCAGCTCCGGGCCCTTGATGTTGAGGAAGTAGGACTTGGCCTGCCCCTCCCCCTTCACCGCGGCGACCTTCTTCGCCAGCGAGTTGGCCACCGCCTTGGCGATCAGCGTCTTGCCGCACCCGGGCGGGCCGTAGAGCAGGATCCCCTTCGGCGGGCGCAGCTCGTACTCGCGGAACAGGTCCGCGTGCAGGAACGGCAGCTCGACGGCGTCGCGGATCTGCTCGATCTGCCGGGCCAGCCCGCCGATGTCGGTGTAGTCGATGTCGGGGACCTCCTCGAGGACGAGCTCCTCGACCTCGCTCTTGGGGATCCGCTCGTAGACGTAGCCCGACCGCGACTCCAGCAGCAGCGAGTCGCCGACGCGCAGCGGCTGGTCGGTCAGCGAGTCGGCCAGGTAGACGACCCGCTCCTCGTCGGTGTGGCCGATGACCAGCGCGCGCTGGGTGACGCCGTCGACGGGCTCGAGGAGCTCCTTGAGCATGACGACGTCGCCCTGCTTCTCGAAGCCGAGCGCCTCGACGACGTTCATCGCCTCGTTGAGCATGACCTCCTGGCCGGGCCGCAGGGCCTCGGCCTCGACCGCCGGCGACACCGAGACGCGCAGCTTGCGCCCGCCGGTGAAGACGTCGACGGTGCCGTCGTCGTGGCGGCCGAGGTGGATGCCGTAGCCCGACGGCGGCTGGCCGAGGCGGTCGATCTCCTCCTTGAGCGTGACCAGCTGCTCGCGGGCGTCGCGCAGCGTGCCGGCCAGCTTGTCGTTGCGCTCGGAGAGGAAGGCCGCGCGGCCCTCCGCCTCGGCGATCCGCTCCTCGAGCGCCCGCACGTGCCGGGGGCTGTCGGCCACCTTGCGGCGCAGCAGACCGATCTCCTCCTCGAGGTAGGAGATCTGGGAGAGCAGGGCCGAGACGTCGCGCTCGCGCCGCGCTCGGAACTCGTCGGGACCGCTTGCAGGACCGGGGCCCATCGCGCACCTCCGCACTTCTGGGGGAGCCAGGACGCAAATCTATACACGCCCGCCGACGCCGTGCCGGGGGCTCGCGCGGACCGTGACGCCCTCGTCACCACCGCCTCGCGGCGCGTCCGGCGGTGCTGTAGAGGGCCCCTGCTACTTCTGCGGGCGGCGCTGGCGCATGGGGGCGACGGCCCCCTGGGCCAGCCGGCGGGCGGTCACGAGGAAGGCGGTGTGGGCGACCATCCGGTGCTCCGGGCGGACGGCCAGGCCCACGGCGTGCCACGGGCGGACCAGCGACTCCCAGGCATAGGGCTCGGTCCACACGCCCTGCGCGCGCAGCGCCTCGACGTAGGTGGACAGCTGTGTGACGGTCGCCACGTAGCCGACGAGCACGCCGCCGGGACGCAGGGCGGCGGCCACGGTGGGCAGCACGGCCCAGGGCTCGAGCATGTCGAGGACGACCCGGTCGACGACCTCGTCGGCGGGGTGGTCGGCGAGGTCGCCCAGGCGCAGGTCCCAGTTCTCCGGGACGCCGCCGCCGAAGAAGGCGGACACGTTCGCGCGGGCGACGTCGGCGAAGTCCTCGCGCCGCTCGTAGCTGGTGACGCGCCCGGACTCCCCGACGGCGCGCAGCAGCGAGCAGGTCAGCGCGCCGGAGCCGGCGCCGGCCTCGAGCACGCGCATGCCGGGGCCGACGTCGCCGCTGCCGACGATCTGGGCGGCGTCCTTGGGGTAGATGACCTGCGCGCCGCGGGGCATGGAGAGCACGAAGTCGGCCAGCAGCGGGCGGAACGCCAGGTAGCCGGTGTTCGCGGTGGAGTGCACGACCGAGCCCTCGGGCGCGCCGATGAGGTCGTCGTGCTCGATGGCGCCGCGGTGGGTGTGGAACTGCTTGCCGGGGGTGAGGACGACGGTGTGCAGCCGGCCCTTGGGATCGGTGAGCTGCACCCGGTCGCCGACGGCGAAGGCGCCGGGCACGGGCGCGGCGACGTCGGACGGCTGCTCGCCGTCCGCGGGCACCGGGTCGGCGGCGGGTGCCCGCTCGGCGCTCGGGGCGTTCTGGCTGGGCTCGGGCTGCGGGTCCACGGGCGGCCAGCCTAGGCGAGCGGGGAAACGGGCCCTCCCGGCGCGGGGCGCCCGGAACCGTCGGAGGGGCGACCTAACCTCGGGACCATGACGGCAGTGGCGCACGACCCGGCGCACACGGACGTGGTCGTCCCCGACCCGGCGTCCGCTGGCGGCGAGCAGGCTCCCGGGGAGGGTGCGAAGACGCCTCGCCGGCCCTCGCTGTCCCCGAGCCGGGCGGCCGACTTCAAGACCTGCCCGCTGCTCTACCGCTTCCGCACCATCGACCGGCTGCCGGAGAAGAAGAGCGCCGCCGCGGTGCGGGGCACGCTGGTGCACTCGGTCCTGGAGCGGCTCTACGACCTCCCGCCGGCCGAGCGGACGGTCGAGGCGGCCCGCGAGCTGGTGACCCCGGCGTGGGACGAGCTGCGCGCGGACCCGGAGGTCGAGGCGCTGTTCACCACCGCCGAGGAGGGCCAGGAGCCGCCGTCGCTGGAGTCGTGGCTGGCCTCGGCCGGGACGCTGGTGGAGACCTACTTCCGCCTGGAGGACCCGACCCGCATCCAGCCGGAGGGCCGCGAGCAGCTGGTCGAGGTCACGCTGCCCGACGGGCTGCTGCTGCGCGGGTACGTCGACCGGCTCGACGTCGCGCGCAACGGCGCGCTGCGGGTGGTCGACTACAAGACCGGCTCGATGCCGCGCGAGGCGTTCGAGTCCAAGGCGCTGTTCCAGATGAAGTTCTACGCGCTGGTGCTGTGGCGCACCCGCGGCGTCGTGGCCAGCCAGCTCAAGCTCATCTACCTCGGCGACGGCGACGCGCTCACCTACGCCCCCGAGGAGGGCGAGCTGGTCCGGTTCGAGCGCACGCTGCTGGCCATCTGGGCGGCGATCGAGCGGGCCGTGGCGACCGGTGACTTCCGCCCCAACCGCACCCGGCTGTGCGACTGGTGCGACCACCAGGCGCTGTGCCCGTCCTTCGGCGGCACGCCCCCGCCGTTCCCCGCCGAGGCGGCCGCCAAGGCCGGCTGGGCGACGCTGCCGATCGTCGAGCGGGACTGACGCACCTCCGGGCGGTCGACCGGGTCCGCCGCACAGCCGGCCGGAAGGCTCCGGCACCGTCGCCGACCTGACGACGCCCGAGTGGGGATGACGGTCACCGGCCGGGAGGGCGTGTCCCACCGTCGCCCACCGCGGCCGGCCGACCACCGGTACGCGCCGGGTCCCCTCGACCCGGCGGCGTCCCGCGCCCGAGCATCGGGGAGCTCGCGCCGCGCACCCGAGGAGGCCGTCATGCGCGCCTACCGTGCCGACCGCGCCTTCGACGGGGACCGCGTCCTGTCCTCCGGCGCCCTCGTCCTCGTCGAGGACGGCCGCATCGTCGCCGTCGAGCCGGCCGCCACCGCCCCGCCGGCGGGGGTACCGGTCACCACCCTGCCCGGGACGACGCTGCTCCCCGGTCTGGTCGACGCGCACGTGCACCTGTGCGGGGACAGCGGCCCGCGGGCGCTGGACCAGCTGCCCGAGCTGGATCCCGGCGAGGTCGACCGGATCGTGGCGGCGAGCCTGCAGCAGCACCTGGCCGCCGGGGTCACGTCGGTGCGGGACCTCGGCGACATCGGGTGGGCGGTCGTCGAGCGCGCGCCTGCGACCGGCCCCACGGTGGTGGCGGCGGGACCGCCGATCACCTCCCCCGCCGGCCACTGCGCGTCGATGGGCGGTGCGGTCGCGGGCGTCGACGCTCTGCGGGCCGCCGTGCGGGAGCGCGCCGGGCGGGGCGCCGCGGTCGTCAAGCTCATGGCCAGCGGCGGGGCCATGACGGCCGGCACGGACATGGCCGCCTGCCAGTTCAGCTCGGCCGAGGTGCGCGCCGTGGTGGACGAGGCGCACCGGCTCGGCCTCCCGGTGACCGCGCACGCGCACGCGCTCGGCGCCGTCCGGCAGGTGCTGGCGGCAGGGGTGGACGGCATCGAGCACTGCAGCGGCCTGACCGCCACCGGCTGGGGCGTCCCTCCGGCGCTGGCCGGGCAGCTGGCCCGCGCGGGCACCGTCGTCTGCCCGACCCTGGGCCTCGCGCCGGGGACCGTGCCGCCGCCGCGGGTCCAGGCGCTCATCGACCGGCTGGGCATGACCGAGCAGGCACGCGCCGAGGAGGCGGCCCGGCTGCACCGCGCCGGCGTGCGGCTCGTCAGCGGCGTCGACGCCGGCATCGCCCCGGGCAAACCGCACGGGCTCCTGCCGCGGGCGGTCGGGTCGCTCGTGGCCGGCGGCGTGCCCGCGATCGACGCGCTGGCGACGGCGACGGGCCGGGCGGCGGACGCGTGCGGCCTGTCGGGGCGCACCGGACGGCTGGCGGTGGGACTCGACGCCGACCTGCTGCTCGTCGACGGCGACCCCACGACCGACGGAGAGGCACTGCTCCGGGTGCGGCTGGTCGTGTCCCGAGGCCGGGAGGTCGGGGCCTGAGCGCTCAGGCGCGCGGGGCGGCGGCCTGCCGGTCGAGGACCAGCCGCTCGAGGTCGGCGACGCCGATCCCGGCGAGCGTGTCGCGCAGGACCAGTCCCGGCGCCGGGGCGAGCGGCTGCAGCGAGGGCACGCCGAGGACGGCGCACCCGGCGGCCAGGCCCGCCGCGGCCCCGGCCGCGGAGTCCTCGACCACCACGCAGTCCGCCGGGTCCACGCCGAGGGCCGCGGTGGCCTGCAGGTAGGGCGCGGGGTCGGGCTTGCGCGCGGGCACCTCGTCACCGCAGACGGTGAGGTCGAAGGGCGGCACGCCGGGGAACGCCTGCTCGACCTGCGCGATGACCAGGTCGGCCAGCCGGCGCGGCGTCGTCGTCACCAGGGCCGTGGGCAGGGCGGCCGCGCGGACCGCGGCCAGCAGCTCCCGCGCGCCGGGCCGCCAGTGCAGCTCGCCGGCGAGGAGGCCGGCCACCGCGTCCTCCACCCAGGCGATGTCGGCGCGGGTGTCCTCGGGGCTGCGCTCGATGCCGAGGTCGGCCTGCAGGATGCGCATCGAGGCGGCCATGCTCGTGCCGACCGTGGCCTCGCGCGCGGCACCGCTGAGCTCCCCGCCCAGGCGCCGGGCGAGGCCGAACAGCGCGTCACCCCAGTGCTGCTCGGACTCCACGAGGGTGCCGTCCATGTCGAAGAGGACGGCTGCGAGGCTGTTCGGCATCTGACCTGCGGTCTTCCCTGGTTCGTGGGCTCCCGGGTGCACGACGGGCACACGTCGGAGCGGTCTCGGACAGGATCTCGGCGATCGTCGCGCGCGTCACGAGCCAGTCGTCGGGCTCGGGTACGCGTCCACGCGGTGGGTGGTCTCCGGTCCCGAGTGTCCCAGCCGGCGCGGGACGGCGACCACCTGGCCGGCTCCGGACCCGAGCGGGGACGCGCGGCAGCGGGCCGCGCACAGCCGTCATCCGATCCGGTCGGGCTCACCCGGCGGAGCCGGCTGCGCTCCCGTTCGGGGAGATGTGGAGCAACTCGGCCGTCGCCTGCTCCACCGCGGCGGCGAGCACGTCGAGGTCCTCGACCACCGAGGGGTCGGCGACCAGCCCGAAGCCCAACCGGTCGGCGACCGACAGCACCGCCACCCGCAGCGCGTGGTGCTGCGCGACCTCGGCGAGTGGGGAGACGGCGCCCACGGGCGCGCCGAGCACGGTGACGGCCCGGTCGGGGCCGCGGACGTTCGACACGTTGAGCGCGAACGAGCGGCCGCTGCGCTGCAGCCGCTGGGACCAGCCGGCCAGGCGGGGCGAGAGTCGGGCCATCCGGTCCATCAGCTCGTCCAGCTGCTGGGCATCGTGGCGGGCCTTGCGCTGCGCCGTCTCCCGGCGGACGGCGACCAGCCGCGCCACGGGATCGGGCTCGTCCACCGGCAGGTCGACCCGGAAGTAGGAGTCGCGGTTGCCGGCCTGATCGCCCTCGTGGTGCATGGTCACCGGCACCTTGACCCGCAGCCCGTGGATCGGCCCGTGCCGGTGCTCCAGCCACCGGCGCAGCGCACCTGCCACCACTGCGAGCACGGCGTCGTTGAGCGTCGCCCCGGCCAGCCCGCGGGCGGCCTCGCGCAGACCCGCCACCGGTGCCACGGCGAGGGCGACCTCGCGCCGGCGGCCGACCTGCGCGTCGAACGGGGAGCGCCGCAGTCCGGGGAGGAGCTCACCGGTCAGGAGGCCGGACAGGGAGGGACGCCCGTGGTCCCCTCCGTGCGTCCCTGAGCCGGCGGCTCGGGAGCCGTGCCCTCCTCGGTCTCCCGCGTCCGGCGCCGGGTCCCACAGCACGTCCTCGGCCAGCCGCATGACCGTTCCGCCGTCGGCCAGGGCGTGGTGCACCCGCCACACCAGGAGCGCGCCCCCACCCGTGAGCGGGCCGAGCACGTCCATCCGCCACAGCGGCCGGCTGCGGTCGAGGTGCTCCCCGAAGATCCGGGCCAGCTCGGCGCGCACGCCGGATCCGTCGAGCGGGCCGACCGCGCCGACGGCCCGGACGTGCGCCGCCACGTCCACCTCGTCCGAGCGCCACGTCGGCTCGTCGGACGTCCCGCTCAGCCGCCAGGTCAGCCGGGGCGCGGCCGCCAGCCGCCGGGTGACCGCGTCGCGGAGCTGCCGCAGGTCCGGGGCTTCGGGCAGGTGGACCACCGTGGCCGTGTGCCCGACCAGCCGGGCGTCCTCCAGGGCGAGGATCGTCCGGTCCTCGGCGGTCAGCGGGACCTGCACGGCAGCAGCCTCCCGCTGCGGGGCGGGTCCGGACAAGCCGGATCACCGGTCCCGTGCCCGTCGTCGCTGCTGCCGTCGGAGGACGGTCCGCGGGGAGCGCGTCGTCTCTAGGTTGTCCTGCGTGACCACCCGAGCGGAGGCTCTCGAGGCGCTCGCCCGCTGCTCCAACGCCGGGCGCTGGGGTGCGGACGACCAGCTGGGCACGCTGAACCTCATCACCCCGGACAAGCGCCGCCGGGCTGCCCGTCTGGTCCGCGAAGGCGTCTGCGTGTCCCTGGGCGGTGACATCGACACCGTGCAGCGGCCGCTGAACCCGCATCCGGCCCGGCACCTGATGCACCTCGAGCGGGACCTGCCCGACACCCTGCACGACAGCATCGCCCTGGATGTCCACGGTGTCGGGACGCACTTGGACGCGGTGGGCCACGTGTACGTCGACGGCATCGGCTACAACGGCCGGCGCCAGGACGAGGTCGTCACCAACGACGGCCTGCTCGCCAACGGCATCTGCGCCATGCGCGAGGGGATCTTCACCCGGGGCGTGCTGCTCGACGTCGCCGCGGCTGCCGAGGTGCACTGGCTGGAAGCCGACCGGACCGTGACCGCGGCCGACCTGCGCAGCGCAGAGACCTTGGCCGGCGTCGACGTGGAGCCCGGCGATGCCGTCTTCGTGCACACCGGCCTGGAGCGGCGGGCCGCACCCGGCGATCCCGCCGATCTGGTGGCTCGCGCCGGGTTGGGCCTGGACGCGGTGTACTGGCTGCGCGACCGCGACATCGCCGTGTACTCCGGTGACTGCGTCGAGCGGCTCCCGATCAGCGGCCCGGTGCTGCCGTTGCCGCTGCACCAGATCGGCATCGCGGCCATGGGGCTCGCGCTGCTGGACTGGCCGCGACTGACCGGCCTGCTGGCTGCCTGCGCCCACTACGGCCGCGCCGAGTTCCTCCTCACCGTCGCACCGTTGCGGATCCCCGGCGGGACCGGCTCACCGGTCAACCCGGTCGCGACCTTCTGAGACCGCACCGCCCCGCGGGTCGGTCAGCCGTGCGCGGCCCTCGACGGGGCGCCGGCCCCACGGCCCTGCAGCCGGGAGGTGACCCGGTCGGGATAGGCGCCGGAGAAGGCAGCCAGCCCCCAGATGACCGCGATCGGCACCACCCAGTTGAGCACCAGCTCCGCGAGGTGGTCCGAGGAGCGGGTGACCGGCTCCTCGTCGAGCACCGTGACGAGCACGCCCGCGGCCCCGACGACGACCAGTCCCGCGCCCCAGGCCGCGCTGATGACCCGGTTGACGGACCGGAACACCGGTGACCCCCAGTGCTCCCGGGGCGTCGACCGGCGCGCGTACTCCTCGGTGAACGGCCGCACGGAGGCGGTCGCCAGCATGTACAGGCCGAGGAGCACGCCCACGAGCGGCCGGCCCCAGGTGTGGAGCCAGTCGTCGACCTCGGCCCCGCCGGCGAACCCGACGACGGCCACGGCGGTGAACAGCACCAGCGAGACCGTGTCCAGGGTCGTCGGGGCATGCCGCCGCCGGGCGACGGCGAGGGCGACGGCGGTCATCGCGACGGCGACCACGGCGCTCCAGGCGACTGCGTTCGCCGCCATCCGGTGGGCCACGAACGTGAAGGCGATCCACGGCAGGAACCCCAGGGCCAGGGAGGCAGGCGTCATGACGGGCACCGTGCGCGCGGGCACTCCAATCCCGCTTCAACCCGCCTTCGAAGGCAGGTCGCGGTTCCCGCCAGGGCGCTCCGGGCCACCGGGTCCGCCGCGAGCCGGCCGGCCCTGGACGAGAACGCCATGCACGGGCGGGACCGGGGCAGGATCCCGGGATGCTCGCGCGGGACGGTCGCCGGCGGGGTCGGGTGTAGGTTCGGCACACGGCGCCACTGCGGCGCTCAGCCCCTCCGCTCCCGGAGGGAGATCGGCGGTCCCTGTCATGGGACTCACCCCGCACGCACCCTCCCGTCGCACGACGGTGACCCGCCCGTGACCACCATCCGGGTCACGCGCCGCTCCCCCGCCGCTCCCGAGGACGCGGAGGCCCCGACCGCCCGTCCCGGCGCAGTGCGCCTCGAGCTCATCGACCCGGTGTCGGCCCGCACCACCCTGGACGGCGCCTGGTGGCCCCGGTCGTCGGACCTGACCACCGAGCTGGCCCCGCTGCTCGAGGAGCTGTCCCGCCGCGGGATCCGGGCGACCCGGGTGGCGTTCAACCCCGGCTCCTGGGCGGCGGCGCCCCGCCGGCTGCAGGTCGGCGACCGGACCGTCCGCCTGGGCTGGTTCCGCCACCTGGACCCGCAGCTGCTCAACCTCACCGGCGACCTCCGGCGCGGCCGGGTGGACCTGCTCGTGGTGCCGCCGGGCACGACGAAGGACGACGCACGGCGCGCCTTCGCCGCGGCCACCGACCGGGGCAACTCCGCCGAGCCCACGGACCTGCTGTCCGCGCTCGACGCGCCGGGACCCGCGGACGGCGGGCAGCCTGCCCGCTGACCCCGGTCAGCTCGATCCCGGGGCGGCCGCCGGCGGCCCCGGGCACGCCGCCGGCCTCCCCGGCCGGCCCGAGGGAGGGAACCCCCATGGCCGACAAGTCCCCGCGCCACTCGATGTCGAAGAAGTCCGGCAAGTCGCTCAAGGAGAAGCGCAGCGACCGCAAGGCCAAGGTCGACGACCGGTCGCAGATGGAGCGCCTGACCACCACCGCCGAGAAGAAGCACTGACCCGGCGCCCTCACCGGCCCGGGGACGTGCCCTGGAGCAGGAGCGCCTGCCCCCTGGTCAGCGGGGCGAGGCTCCTGTCGAGGGCCCGGTAGGCCTCCTCCCACCGCCGGAGGAAGGCCACCCAGTCCGCCTCGTCCCGCCAGCGGTCGATCGTGGCGAAGCGGACGCCCGTGTCCGTGTCCCGGAAGAGCTCCGTGCCGAGGAAGCCCTCGGACCGGGCGAACAACCGTGCCCAGTCCCCGTCCGCCGCGTAGGCGACGGTGAACCGCTCCACCGCGTCCGGCGCGACCTCGTACTCCCAGATGCGGAGGTACACGACGACGTCTCCCGAGCGACGTCTGCCGAGCGGAGCCCTGACCGGCCGGTGGCGGCTACTCGAAGCGGACCGGCTGCCCGGTCGCCTCGAGCACCGACATCCACAGGTCGCCCAGCGGGTCGACGTGGTTGCGGCGGCTGACCGCCAGCGCCATCGGGATGTGCACGAACCGCCGGCGCCGGCGCGCCACGATCACCTCCGTGCGCCCGGCCATCGCCGCGTGCACCGCGGCGTGCGCCAGCCGCAGGCAGTAGGCGCTGTCGTAGGGGTTGGCCGGGACGCTGCGGATGGCGTAGCTCGGGTCGAAGTAGCGGACGTTGTTCTCCACCTTGGCCTCGTCGAGGTGCTCGGTGATCAGCCGGCGCAGCAGCCGGCCGACGTCGCCGAGCCGGACGTTGCCCGAGGCGTCCCGCCCGGGCTCGTGCTCCTCGATGTGCTCCTGCCCGGCGCCCTCGGCCACCACGACGACGGCGTGCCCGCGGTCCTCCACGCGGCGGCGCAGGTGCTCGAGGAAGCCGCGCTCGCCGTGCAGCGCGAAGGGCACCTCGGGGATGAGCACGTAGTCCGCGTCGTCCTTGGCCAGCACCGAGTAGCAGGCGATGAAGCCCGAGTGCCGGCCCATCAGCTTCACCAGGCCGACGCCGCCGGGCGCGGACCGCGCCTCGACGCTGGCGGCGTGGATGGACTTGGTCGCCTCCGACATCGCCGTCTGGAAGCCGAAGCTCTGGTCGATGTAGGGGATGTCGTTGTCGATCGTCTTCGGGATGCCGACGACGGCGATCTTCAGGCCGCGCTCGCCGATGACCCGCACGACCTCCATCGCGCCGCGGATCGTCCCGTCGCCGCCGACGACGAACAGGATGTTGATCGCCAGCCGTTCGAGGGCGTCGACGATGTCCTCCGGGTCCTGCATCCCCCGCGAGGTGCCGAGGATGGTGCCGCCCTCGTCGTCGATGTGCTGGACCACCTCGGGCGAGAGGTCGACGACGTCCTCGCCGTAGTGCGGGATGAAGCCGCGGTAGCCGTTGCGGAACCCGACGATCCGCCGCACCCCGTAGTGCCGGCACAGCTCGAGGACCAGCCCGCGGATGACGTCGTTGAGGCCGGGGCACAGCCCGCCGCAGGTGACGATGCCGACCCGGGTCTTGGCCGGGTCGAAGTAGATGCGCTGGCGGGGCCCGCCCGGCTCCAGGCTCGGCAGCTCCCCGACCGGCACGCCGCGCGCACCGGCCATCGACAGGGTGTCGTCGAAGAGGACGCGGTCCTCCTCCTGGACCGAGTGCTGGGTCGTCTCGCGCGCCGCCAGCCGCTCGGCGAGGGGCGAGTCGATGCGGCAGGGCCCCAGCGTCCGCACGGCGAGGTCCTCGTGTCCGATCACGGGAGAACGCTCCCACACCGGCACCCCGGGGCTGCGCGCGGCACCCCGGTCGTCAGGTCGTCATGTCGACCAGGATCTTGGGGCCCGGTCCCGCGCCTGCGGGCCGCCGTCCGCCGAGCACCGCGCCCACCTGCGCCAGACCCACGGTCGCGGCCACCAGCGGCCGCGGGTCGACGTCGCCGGCGGCGTAGGCGGCCACCGTGTCGGCCAGCCCGGGCGAGGCCGACAGGACGCCGACGGCCGTGACGTCGCCGAGCACCAGCGCCCGGGTGTCCACGGTGCTCGGGACCCCGGCCAGCCCGATGTAGACGACCCGGCCGCCCGGCTCGACCAGGTCCAGCGCCCGCGCCGGGACCGACGGGTCGCTGGAGGCGTCGACGACGGCGTCCAGCGGGAGGTCCGGCGGCCCGCCGGAGGCGGGAAACCCGACGCTCCGGGCGAACTCCAGCGACGGCGCGGTCACGCCCAGCAGGTGCACCTCGGCGCCGGCGGCGCGCACGAACATCGCCGCCAGCAGGCCGATCGTGCCGGGGCCGACCACGAGCACCCGGTCCCCCGGCCCGGCGCCGGTGGCCCGCGCCGCGCGCAGCGCGTTGCCGCCGGGCTCGACCAGCGCGCCCGCGACCGGGTCGACGGCGCCCGGCAGGGCGTGCAGCGACCACGCCGGCACGGCGAGCCGCTCGGCCAGCGCCCCGGGCCGGCCGCCGCGGATGCCGACCTCCTGCCGCTGCGCGCAGACGTGCTGCTGCCCGCGGCGGCAGCGCCGGCAGGTGCCCTCGCCCAGCATCGTGTCGCCGGTGACGCGGCGGCCGGCCCAGCCGGGGTCCACACCCTCCCCCACCGCGGACACCGTGCCCGCCCACTCGTGCCCGAGCCGCATCGGATACGCGGCGTGCCCCTGGTGCAGGTAGGCCATCTCGCCGGTCCAGAACTCGACGTCGGTGCCGCAGACGCCGGCCCGCTCGACGTCGACCACCACCTCACCCGGCGCCGCCACGGGGTCGGGCACCTCCTGCACCCCGCCCTCGCCGGGCCCGGTGACGACGAACGCGCGCACGCCTAGTCGACGAGGTCGAGCGCCGCGCCGACCAGCGAGTCGACGTCGAGACCGTGGGAGCGGTACACGCTGTCGAGGTCGCCGCTCTGCCCGAAGCGGGTCACGCCGAGGTGCGCCGCCGGGACGCCGCGGACGCCGGCCAGGAACGCCAGCGTGTGCGGGTGCCCGTCGAGGACGGTGACCAGCGGCGTCGCCCGGTCGGCGGGCAGCAGGGCGTCGAGCACCCACGGCGGGGCGTCGTCGAGACCGCGCCGGGCCTGGACGGCGCGGAACAGCAGGCCGGGGTTGGTGACCACCACGACGTCGGCAGGGAAGCCGAGGTCATCGAGGCGGCCGGCGGCGGCCAGCGCCTCGGGGACGAGCGCGCCCATCGCGGCGAGGGTGACCGCCGGGCGCGGCACGCGGCGCAGCGGATAGCCGCCGGCCACCACCTGGCGCCGGCGCCGCTCGCGGGCGGCCGGGTCGGCGGGGACGGCGGCCAGCGCCTGGTCGACCGGCCGGGTGGACAGCCGCACGTAGGCCGACTGCCCGCCCGGGCGGCCCATCTGCCCGAGCGCGGCGAGCAGCACCCACTCGGTGTCGAGGGCGAACGCCGGCTCGTAGGACAGGCAGCCGGGCTGCTCCAGACCGATGGACGGCGTGGTGATCGACTGGTGCGCCCCGCCCTCGGGCGCCAGCGTCACGCCCGACGGCGTCCCGACCAGCAGCGACTGCCCGCCGGCGTAGATCGTGAACGACCACGGCTCCAGCGCCCGCTCGACGAACGGGTCGTAGAGGACGCCGACCGGCAGCAGCGGCTGACCCCACCGCGACCAGGTGGCGCCCAGCTCACCGATGGCGCCGACCAGGTTCGTCTCGGCGATGCCCAGCTCCACGTGCTGGCCCGAGGGCCGCTCCCGCCAGTGCAGGATCGTCTCGGCGTCGTCGGCGAACCAGTCCCGGCGGTCCTCGTGCGACCAGACGCCGACCTTGTTCACCCAGCCGCCGAGGTTGGTCGAGCTCGACACGTCGGGGCTGACGGTGACCACCCGGCGGCCCACCTCGGGCGCGGCGCGGTTGAGGTCGAGCAGCGTGCGGCCCAGCGCCGCCTGCGTCGTCGCGGTGCCCGAGGGGGTGCGGCCGAGGTCGCCCGGCACCGCCGGGGCGGGCCGGTCCTCCGGCACCGGCCGGCGCAGCCGCTCGGCCGCCGCGGCCAGCAGCCGCGCCGGGCGGCTGTCCTCGGGGAAGCCGTCCCAGGGCCGGCCCGGGTCGACGCCGACCCGCGCGGCCAGCTCGCCCAGCTGGGCCTCGGTGAGCAGCGCGGAGTGGTTCTGCGGATGCCCCTCGGTGGCCAGCCCGTAGCCCTTGAGCGTGTAGGCGAGGACGACGGTGGGGCGCGTGTCGTCGATCCGGGCGAAGGCCTCGCGCAGCGCGGCGAGGTCGTGGCCGCCGAGGTTGCGCACCGCGGCGACGAGGTCGGCGTCGGGCACGTCGGCGACCAGCCCGGCGACGGCCGCGGCACCGGGCCCCTCCCCCGGCAGCTCCCGGCGGACCTCGTCGGCGGTGCGCCGCAGCAGCCGCTGGTACTCGGCGTTGCTCATCCCGTCGATGCGGTCGCGCAGCTCCGCGCCGCCGGGCCGGGTGAACAGCTCCTCCAGCAGCGCGCCGTACTTGACGGTGAGCACCTGCCAGCCGGCCGCGGTGAACATCCCCTGCAGCCGGGTGCCGCCCATGGTGGGGACGACGCGGTCGAGCGACTGCCGGTTGAGGTCGACCACCCACACGACCTCGCCGAGCTCGGCGACCATCGGGTCGAGCACGGCCTCCCACACCGCGCCCTCGTCGAGCTCGGCGTCGCCGACCAGCGACCACTGCCGCCCGGAGCCGCCGGCGCCGAACTGCGTGTTGACGTAGCGGCGGGCCAGCGCGCCCCAGATGGGGGCGGTCGCCCCGATGCCGACCGAGCCGGTCGAGTAGTCGGCCGGGACGGGGTCCTTCAGCCGTGAGGGGTAGGACTGCAGCCCGCCGAACTGGCGCAGCGTGGTCAGCCAGGAGGCGTCGAGCTGCCCGAGCAGGAACTCCAGCGCGTGCAGCACCGGCGAGGCGTGCGGCTTGACCGACACCCGGTCGTCGGCGCCCAGCTGCTCGAGCCACAGCGCCGTCATGATCGTCACCATCGAGGCGCTGGAGGCCTGGTGCCCGCCCACCTTGAGCCCGGAGGGGTTGGGGCGCACGCGGTTGGCGTGGTCGACGACCGCCGTCGCCAGCCACAGCACGCGCTGCTCGATCTCGCGCAGCGCGGCGTCGTCGGCTCCGGTGGCGGGTGGCCGCGGGGCGGCGAGCGTCATGGTTCCTCCTGTCGGGCGGTGCCACCAGGATGGCGGGTGCCCGGGCCGCCGTCGCGAGAGGACCCGCCCCATGACCGCACCGGAGCGCGCGGAGCAGCTGCGCGCCCTCTACCGCGCCTTCACCGCTCGCGACCTCGACGCGGTCCTGGCCGCGATGGCCCCGGACGTCGACTGGCCCAACGGCTGGGAGGGCGGCCGCCTCTCCGGGCACGCGGAGGTCCGCGGCTACTGGGAGCGCCAGTGGGCGGAGATCCGCCCGCTGCTGCGGCCGACCGGCTTCGCCGACCGCGACGACGGCTCGGTCGCCGTGACGGTGGCCATGACCGTCCGCGACCCGTCCGGCACCGTGCTGTCGCGGGAGACCGTGCGCCACGTCTACCGGTTCAGCGGCGACCTGGTGCAGCGGATGGACGTCGAGGAGGCGGGCACCGGGCGGTAGCTGCCCCGGCCCGCTCCCGGGCCGGGGCGGCTACGCCTCAGGGGACGAGGATGGCGCGCCCCCGGACCTTCCCGGCGTCGAGGTCGCGGATGGCGTCCACGGCCCGGTCCAGCGGGTACTGCTGGGTGTGCAGGGTGACCTTCCCGCTCTGCGCGAGGACCATCAGCTCGGCCAGGTCGGTGTAGGTGCCGACGATGTTGCCGACGATGTTCTTCTCCCCGGCGACGAACTCCAGCGTCGGGATCCGCAGCTCGCCGCCGTAGCCGATGACGTAGAGCGAGCCGGCCGGGCCGGTCATGCGCCAGCCGTCCATCTCCGCGCCCTGCTCGGCGACGAAGTCGAAGACGACGTCCGCCCCCCCGCCGGTCAGGTCCTGCACCGCCTGCACCTGGTTCCCGTCGGCGACGACGGTCTCGTCCGCGCCGATCCGGCGGGCGAGCTCCAGGGCGTCGGGGTTGCGGTCGACGACGACCACCCGTGCGCCCGAGAGCGCAGCCAGGCACTGGACGCCGATGTGGCCGAGGCCGCCGGCGCCCTGCACGACCGCCGTGGTGCCCGGGTGCAGCAGCGGCAGGGCCTTGCGCACCGCGTGGTAGGCGGTGATCCCGGCGTCGGCCAGCGCGGCGACGTCGGCGGGGTTGGTCGACGGGTCGAGCTTCACGCAGGCGCGGGCGGTGGTGCGCAGGTACTCGGCCATGCCGCCGTCGTCGTTCGACAGCCCGGGGAAGAAGGCGTTCTCGCACTGCATGTCCCGGCCGGCGCGGCAGGGCATGCACAGGCCGCAGCTCGGCTGCGGGTGCAGGATCACGGTGTCGCCGACGGCGACGTTCGTGACCCCCTCCCCGACCGCGTGCACCCACCCGGCGTTCTCGTGCCCGATCACGTAGGGCAGGTCGGGGTCCTGCAGGTCGGCCCACTGGCCCTCGAGGATGTGCAGGTCGGTGCGGCAGACCCCCGCGCCGCCGATCTTGACGACGACGTCGAGGGGACCCCGGAGCTCCGGTTCCGGGACGTCGTCGATCACGGGGTCGGCGTGGTAGCTGTGCACGCGGACGGCCTTCATGACAGGACCTCCAGGGGCAGGACGGGACGGTCGTCGGGGCGGGGCACCTGGTCGGCCTCCGACCCCGGGTAGCGGGTGGTGAGCAGCCCGCGGCAGAAGTGCGCGTTGCCGTCGACGGAGATCCGCACCGACCGCGCGCGGCGCAGCACCACGTCCGCGTCGGCGGGGCCGGGGCGGGTGCCGTCGTCGCGGACGAGCACGGGCGCGCCGTCGTCCACCGGCAGGCCGACGGCGGCCCGCTTGCGCCGCAGGGCCGCCGCGACGTCGGCCGGGAGGTCGCCGAGGGCGACCGCCCGGACGTCGGCGGAGGGATCGGCGCGCAGCAGGGCGGTGAGCGCGCGCTCCATCGCGGCGGTGTGCGCCTTGCGGACGAAGGTGGCCCGCAGTTCGTCGAGGGAGTCCTCGGCCTCGGAGCCGAAGGTGCCCCGGTAGCCGAGGCCCGCGGCCAGGCCGGCGTTGATCAGGTCGGAGTCGGAGTGGTCGTCGAGCTCCACCACGACCCGCTCGACCCCCGGGACGGCCGAGACCGCGTCGCGGGCGTCGGACACCATCAGCCAGGCGAAGTTCGGCGCGCAGAAGGACGTGGGCAGGCGCAGGTGCACCTCCACCGCCGCGCCGTCGACGGCGACCGAGCGGACGAAGCCGAGGTCGGTGATCGGCTCGTCGAGCTCGGGGTCGACGACGGCGCCCAGGGCGGAACGGACCCGCTGCTCGGTGGTCTCGGCCGCGAGGTCGGGGAGGACCGCCGTCATCACACGGTCGCCAGGTCGGCCGCGGCCGGCTCGCGCGGGCCGGTCTGGGTCTCGTCGGCCTCGGGCAGCCGCAGGTGCTCGGGGACGTCGAGGTCGTAGAGCCGGGCGGCGTTGAGGCCGAGCACCTTCTTCTTCACCTCGGTGGACAGGGGCGCGTACTCGGTCATGTCCTCGGGGATCTGGAAGTCCACGAAGCGCTCCACCAGCCACTTCGGCGTCCACAGCGCGTAGTCGCTGGAGAACAGGATCCGGTCCTCGCCGAGCCAGTAGACGAGCTCGCCCATGATCTGCGCGAAGTAGCGCGGCCGGGTGTGGATGAACGGGATGGCCACCGCCAGGCCCGCGACCACGTTGGGCTCCTGGGTGGCGATCCAGCAGAAGTCCTCCAGCCGCGGCAACCCGCAGTGCTCCACCACGAACGTCAGGTCGGTGAAGTCGGTGGCGGCGTGGTCGACGTCGGCGACGTCGAAGGCGTCGCGGTCCAGCGGCCGGATCGTCGGGCCCTTGTGCACGTGGATGTTGCGGATGCCCAGCTCGCGACACAGCTCGAGGTAGCGGTAGGCCATCGGGTCGGTGAGCTTCCAGCCGCGGGACTCCCCGTGCCAGTCGGCCGTGTAGAGCTTCACGCCCTTGAGGTGCATGCGCTCGGCGGCGGCGCGCAGCGCGTCGAGGCCGTTCTCGCCGTCGCGCGGGTCCCAGTAGTGGTTGTAGGTGAGCTTGTCGGGGTGGGCCTGGGCGAGGGCGAACGCCTCCTCGGTCTGGCCGAACCCGCGGTGGTAGAACTCCGCGAGCCGTGCCGGCTGGAAGACCGCGTGGTCGACGATCCCGTCGACGAAGACGTCGCGCATCAGCCTCTCGCCGCCCTGGTAGAGGTACTCGTCGTACTCCCACACCTCGGACTCGGGGCTGAGGTTGCGGTGGTAGTCGTAGAAGCAGTCGATGAACTGCTTGCCGTGCACGTTGCGCTGGTTGTCGGGGCGCGCGTCCCACAGGGCGATGTGGGCGTCCACGACGTAGTACTGCTCGCCGTCCTTGGTGTACATCCGTCGGCCTCCGTCGGCTCCGGGTGTGAGGCGGGTCACCTCTCCGGGCCGACGCTAGGTCGCCCCGGGCCCGCTGGGACCCGGCCGGGTGTCTCACTCTGAGACGCCGGCCGGCTGCCTCCGCCGCGTACATTGCCGTGACACAGGACACACCCGGGGAGGCGTCCGTGGAGGAGCTGGTCCCCCCGCCGGAACCGCTGCCCGACGCCGCTCCGGCCGCCCGCGCCGCTGCTCCGCGGGTCCGCGCCTCGTGGCGGCGCAGCCACGGCTACGGCGTCCCGGCCGACGAGGTCGTGCCCGTGTTCACCGGCACCCCGGACACCGGCTCGCTGCTCCACGAGTGCGCGCACCGCGTGCTCACCGACCTGCAGGGCACGATCGCGAACGAGCCGGTGAGCCTGATGGTCGCCGACCCGGCGGGCTTCGTGCTCGCCCGCCTCGGTGACGACCCCTCCATCCGGCGCGCCCTGGACCGGGTGCACCTGGCGCCCGGCTTCTCCTACAGCGAGCGCAACGCCGGCACCAACGGCCTGGGCCTGTCCCTGGCCGACCGGGCCCCGTCGCTGGTGCGCGCCGACGAGCACTGGTGCACCGACCTGCGCGGCTACACCTGCGCCGCCGCCCCCGTGCTCGACCCGGTCACCGGCGAGCTGGCCGGCAGCATCAACCTCACCACCTGGTCGGACTCCTCCTCCGAGCTGCTGCTGGGCCTGGCCCAGACGGCGGCCAGCGCCACCAGCGCGCTCATGGCGGTGCGCACGGGCGGCCGGGTGGTGCGTCCGGCGCCGCGCGGCGAGGTCTTCCGGGTGGTCGGCGGGTCACTGGCGCCCGACGACGGCGACCCCTGCGTCTCCCCCGCCTGGCGGGCGGCGGTCGACCAGGCGGCGGTCGCGGTCCGCGCGGGCCGGGTGACCGTCGTCGTCGGCGAGGAGGGCGCCGGCAAGGCGACGCTGGCCGCGCTGGCCCGGCGGCGGCTCCCCGGCCGGCAGCGGCTGCTGCACGCGCGCGCCCCCGACGCCGGGGACGTCCCCCCGTGGCTGGAGCTGTGGACGCCGGAACTACGCGACGCCGACACCTGCGTGATCGTCTCCGGGCTGCACCGCCTGCCCGCCTGGGCCGCCGGGGAGCTGGCGCAGGTGCTGGCGACGGTCCGCCGCACCGCCCGGCCGCAGCCGTTCGTGCTCACCGCGCCGGCCTACGCGGCGCTGCCCGACCCGCTCGCCCGGCTGGTCGACGCGGTCGTCGAGGTGCCGCCGCTGCGCGCGCGGGCCGACGACGTGCTGCCGCTGGCCGCCTGGACCGCCCGTCAGGAGCGCCACCGCGAGGTCGCGTTCACCCCGCGCGCGGCCCGGGCGCTGGCCGGCTACGGCTGGCCGGGCAACGTCGCCCAGCTGCGCCGCGTGGTGCGGGAGGCCGCCGCCCGCGCCGACGTCGTCGACGTGCACCACCTCGCGCCCGAGGTCCTCGACGGCGGCACGCGGGCGCTGTCACGGCTGGAGCGGCTCGAGCGCGACGAGATCGTGCGATGCCTGACCGAGCCGGGCACCACCATGACCCGCGTCGCCGAGGAGCTCGGCATCGGCCGCGCCACCCTCTACCGCAAGATCGCCCAGTACAAGATCACCGTCCCCGACCGCTGACGGCCGCTGCAGCGCCGTCGGCGCCCCGCGGAACCGACAGCGCCACGGAGGCTCACTCGTCGTCGGTGCGGTAGCCCAGGTTGGGGGCCAGCCAGCGCTCGGCCTCGCGCAGCGTCCAGCCCTTGCGCCGCGCGTAGTCCTCGACCTGGTCGCGGGCGATCCGGCCCAGGTTGAAGTAGCGCGACTCCGGGTGGGAGAAGTACAGCCCGCTGACCGCCGCCCCCGGCCACATGGCCATCGACTCGGTCAGGTGCAGCCCGGTGGCCGCCTCGACGTCGAGCAGGTCCCAGATCGTCTGCTTCTCGGTGTGCTCGGGGCAGGCCGGGTAGCCCGGCGCCGGCCGGATGCCGCGGTAGCGCTCGGCGATGAGCCCGTCGGCGTCGAGCCGCTCGTCGGCGGCGTAGCCCCAGAACTCCCGGCGCACCCGCTCGTGCAGCCGCTCGGCGAACGCCTCGGCCAGCCGGTCGGCCAGCGACTCCAGCAGGATCGCCGAGTAGTCGTCGTGGGCGGCCTTGAACGCCGTCACCCGCTCGGCCGAGCCCAGTCCCGCGGTGACGGCGAAGGCGCCCACGTGGTCGCGCAGCCCGGTCTCCTTGGGCGCCACGAAGTCGGCCAGCGACTTGCGGGGCGCGCCGTCGCGGCCCTCGGTCTGCTGCCGCAGCTGGTGCAGCACGGCGCGGACCTGCGTGCGCGACTCGTCGGTGTAGACCTCCACGTCCTCGCCGTCGACCCGGGCGGCGGGGAACAGCCCGACGACGCCGTTGGCGGTCAGCCAGCGCTCGGCGACGATCCGGTCGAGCATCTCCTGCGCGTCGGCGTAGAGCCGCCGCGCCGCCTCGCCGGTGGCCGGGTTGTGCAGGATGTCGGGGAACCGGCCGCGCATCTCCCACGCGGAGAAGAACGGCTGCCAGTCGATGTAGCCGCGCAGCTCCTCGAGGGGGTGGTCGCGCAGCACCCGGGTGTACTGGGCGGCGTCGGCGTGCCGGTGGTCGCAGGAGGGGCCGGTGCACACGTCGCGGGCCTGCTGCGCGAGCATCCGCGGCCGCGGCGGGGTGTAGGACGACCAGTCGAGCTGCGGCGCGGCGGCGCGGGCGTCGGCCAGCGGCAGCAGCCGGCGGGTGTCCTCCCGGGCGGCGTGCCGCTCCCGCAGCGTCTCGTACTCGGTCTGGGTGGCCGACAGCAGCCCCGGCCGCTGCTCGTCCGACAGCAGCGCGGCGACGACGGGCACCGACCGCGAGGCGTCCTTCACCCAGATCACCGGGCCGTGGTACCGCGGCGCCACCTTGACGGCGGTGTGCGCGCGCGACGTCGTGGCCCCGCCCACGAGCAGCGGGACCTCGAAGCCCTGCCGCTCCATCTCCCCGGCCAGGTTGACCATCTCGTCCAGCGACGGCGTGATCAGCCCGGACAGGCCGATGACGTCGGCGCCGACCTCCTTGGCGGTGTCGAGCACCTTCTGCGCCGGCACCATGACGCCGAGGTCGACGACGTCGTAGTTGTTGCACTGCAGGACGACGCCGACGATGTTCTTGCCGATGTCGTGGACGTCGCCCTTCACGGTGGCCATGACGACGGTGCCGTTGGTCCGCTCGGCGTCGCCGGGCTGCTTCTCCGCCTCGATGTAGGGGATGAGGTGGGCGACGGCCTTCTTCATCACGCGGGCGGACTTGACCACCTGCGGCAGGAACATCTTCCCGGCGCCGAACAGGTCGCCGACGACGTTCATGCCGGCCATCAGCGGGCCCTCGATGACCTCGATCGGCCGGCCGCCGCGGGCGGAGATCTCCTGGCGCAGCTCCTCGGTGTCGGCCTCGACGAACTCGTCGATCCCCTTGACCAGCGCGTGGGTGATCCGCTCGCCCAGCGGCAGCGCGCGCCACTCCTCGGTGGCCGCCTCCTTGGCCGCGCCGTCGCCGGCGTAGTCCCCGGCGATCTCCAGCAGCCGCTCGGTGGCGTCGGGGCGGCGGGCGAGGACGACGTCCTCGATGCGGTCCCGCAGCTCGCGGGGGACCTCGTCGTACACCTCCAGCGCCCCGGCGTTGACGATGCCCATGTCCATGCCGGCGGCGATGGCGTGGAAGAGGAACACCGCGTGGATGGCCTCGCGCACCGGGTTGTTGCCCCGGAAGGAGAACGAGACGTTGGAGACGCCGCCGGAGACCAGGGCGCCGGGCAGGTTCTCCTTGATCCAGCGGGTGGCCTCGATGAAGTCCAGGCCGTAGCGGGCGTGCTCCTCGATGCCGGTGGCGACGGCGAAGACGTTGGGATCGAAGATCACGTCCTCGGCGGGGAAGCCGACCCGGTCGACCAGGATGTCGTGGGCGCGGCGGCAGATCTGCGTGCGGCGCTCGAGGGTGTCGGCCTGTCCGTCCTCGTCGAAGGCCATGACGACCACGGCCGCGCCGTACTTCCGGCACAGCCGCGCCTGCTCGACGAACTCCGCCTCGCCGTTCTTCAGCGAGATGGAGTTGACGATCGACTTGCCCTGCAGCTGCTGCAGTCCGGCCTCGATGACCTCCCACTTGGAGGAGTCGACCATCACCGGCACGCGGCAGATGTCGGGCTCGGAGGCGATCAGGCGGGTGAAGCGGGCCATCGCCGCCACCCCGTCGATCATGCCCTCGTCCATGTTGACGTCGATCACCTGCGCCCCGGCCTCGACCTGCTGGCGGGCCACGGCCAGCGCCGTCGCGTAGTCGCCGTCGCGGATCAGCCGGCGGAAGCGGGCCGAGCCGGTGATGTTGGTCCGCTCGCCGACGTTGACGAACAGCGAGTCCTCGTCGACGGTCAGCGGCTCCAGGCCCGACAACCGCAGCGCGCGGCGGGGCCGCACGGGGGTGCGCGGGCGCAGCCCCTCGACGGCCGCGGCGACGGCGGCGATGTGCGCCGGCGTGGTGCCGCAGCAGCCGCCGACCATGTTGACGAAGCCGTCCTCGGCGAAGGAGCGCAGGACCGCGGCGGTGTCCTCGGGCGCCTCGTCGTACTCGCCGAAGGCGTTGGGCAGCCCGGCGTTGGGATAGGCGGAGACGAAGGTGCCGGCCAGCCGCGCGAGCTCGGCGACGTAGGGCCGCAGCTCCTTGGCGCCGAGCGCGCAGTTGAGCCCGACCAGGAGCGGCCGCACGTGGCGCACGGAGTTCCAGAACGCCTCGGTGGTCTGCCCCGACAGCGTCCGGCCCGAGGCGTCGGTGATGGTGCCCGAGACCATCACCGGCCAGCGCCGGCCGCGCTGCTCGAACAGCGTCTCCACCGCGAAGACCGCCGCCTTGGCGTTGAGCGTGTCGAAGACCGTCTCGATCAGCAGGAGGTCCGCGCCGCCGTCGAGCAGGCCGCCGGCCTGCTCGAGGTAGGCCTCGACCAGCTCGCCGAAGGTGACGTTGCGGGCGCCGGGGTCGTTGACGTCGGGCGAGATGGACGCCGTCCGGCTCGTGGGCCCGATCGCGCCGGCGACGTACCGGGGCCGGCCGGGCGTGCGCGCGGTCGCGGCGTCGGCCTCGCGGCGGGCCAGCCGGGCCGCCGCCACGTTGATCTCGCGGGCCAGCTCCGACATGCCGTAGTCGGCCAGGGAGATCGCCGTGGCGTTGAAGGTGTTGGTCTCGATGACGTCCGCGCCGGCGTCGAGGTACTCGCGGTGGATGCCCGCGACCAGCTCGGGCCGGGTGAGCACCAGGAGGTCGTTGTTGCCCTGGACGTCGACCGGCCAGTCGGCGAAGCGCTCCCCGCGGTAGCCGGCCTCGCTCGGGCGGTCGCGCTGGATGGCCGTCCCCATCGCACCGTCGAGCACGAGGATGCGCTGCTCGAGCAGGGCGGTGAGCTCCGCGGTGGCGTCGGGGCGGAGCTGCGGGGCGTCGGTCACGGGCGTCCTCGGGGTCGGCGGGCCGGGCAGGGCGACAGGACGAGCAGCGGCCGTGGGCGCGGCCGCATTCCACGGCGGCGCCCATCCTCCCATCCCTCGCTCCTCTGGTGGGGCGGCGTGACCGACGTAGGCTCGCAGGGGTGATCGACCCGAAGTCCGCTCCCGAGGACCTGCCCCAGCTGGACCAGCCGGTGGCGGTGGTCGCCTTCGAGGGCTGGAACGACGCCGGGGACGCCGCCACCGGGGCGCTCGAGCACCTCGAGCTCATCTGGGACGCCAAGCCCCTGGCGGCACTCGACCCCGAGGACTACTACGACTTCCAGGTCAACCGGCCCACCGTCTCCCTGGTCGGCGGGGTGAGCCGGCGCATCGAGTGGCCCACCACCCGCATCTCCGTGGCCCGCCCGCCGGGCAGCGACCGCGACGTCGTCCTGATCCGCGGGATCGAGCCCAACATGCGCTGGCGCGGGTTCTGCCAGGAGCTCATCGAGCTGTGCGAGGAGCTCCAGGTGCAGACCGTCGTCGCGCTCGGCGCCCTGCTCGCCGACACCCCGCACACCCGGCCCACCCCGGTGAGCGGCTCGGCCTACGACGAGGACTCCGCGCGCGCCTGGGGGTTGGAGACCTCCCGCTACGAGGGCGCGACCGGCATCCTCGGCATCTTCCAGGACGCCTGCGTGCAGGCCGGCCTCCCGGCGGTGAGCTTCTGGGCGGCGGTGCCGCACTACGTCTCCCAGCCCCCGTCGCCGCGGGCCACCGTCGCGCTGCTGCAGCGCGTCGAGGAGGTGCTGGAGGTGACCGTGCCGCTCGGCGGGCTCCCGCAGCAGGCCGAGGAGTGGGTCAAGACCGTCGACGAGATGGCCCAGGAGGACGCCGAGGTCGTCGAGTACGTGCGCTCGCTCGAGGAGCGCGCCACCGAGACCGACCTCTCGCAGGCCAACGGCGACCAGATCGCCCGCGAGTTCGAGCGCTACCTCCGACGCCGCGGTTCCTCCCCCAACTAGCCCGACCCCTGCCCGCCCCGCGCGGGTGGGGTGTGACGCTGAGTTGGGGATAACGGTCACCGTGGCCGCTCAGTGGGCGCGCTGCTGGGGCCGTCCTCGTCCCGCAGGGGTCCTGCAGGGCTCCGGCCGGTCCAGGAGCACTCCAGGAGGGACGGCGTCAGACGGCGGCCGGCGCGCGCACGACCGTGACCACCCCGGCCCGCACGGTCAGCCCCGGCGCAGGAGCGGGGCCATGCGGGCGGCGGCGTCGTCGCCGAAGAGCCGGTCGTGGGTCGCCAGCGCGAAGCGGTCGGTCATGCCCGAGACGTGGTCGACGACCTGCGTCACCGGGTCGGCCGCGGTGTCGCGGTAGGTGGCGGGGATGAGCTCGGGATGGGCGAGGTGGTGGTCGACGAGCCGGCGGATGACGTCGATCGCGAGCTGCTTCTGCCCCGCGGCCGTCTCGGACACGTAGACCCGCTGGAACATGAACGCCCGCAGCTCGTGCATCGCGGCCAGCGGCCCGGGCGCCATGACCACCGCGCCGCCGTCGGCCAGCGAGCCCTCGACGACGGCGTCGACCATCGCGCCCACCATCGCGCTGCCCGGCTCGCCGAACACCTCGCGCGCGCGGGCGGGCAGGTCACCGGCCCGCAGCACCCCGGCCCGGACGGCGTCGAGCGCGTCGTGCGAGAGGTAGGCGATCCGGTCGGCGTAGCGGACGCACTCCCCCTCGCGCGTGGCCGGCGGCGGGGTGATCTTCCAGCTGTGCGCGCGGATGCCGTCGCGCACCTCCCAGGTCAGGTTGAGGTGCTCGAGCACCTCGACGATCCGCACGCCCTGCGCGGCGTGGTGCCAGCCGCCGGGCACGTAGGGGGCGAAGGCGTCCTCGCCGATGTGGCCGAACGGCGAGTGGCCGACGTCGTGGCCCAGCGCGATCGCCTCGGCCAGCGTCTCGTTGAGCCCCAGGGCGCGGGCGATGGCGCGCGCCACCTGGGTCACCTGCAGCGTGTGGGTGAGCCGGGTGACGAAGTGGTCGCCGTCGGGGTTGAGGAAGACCTGCGTCTTGTGCTTGAGCCGGCGGAAGGCCTTGGCGTGCAGGATCCGGTCCCGGTCGCGCTCGAAGGCGGTGCGCAGCGGGTCCTCGGGCTCGGCCACGGCGCGGCCGCGGGTGGCCGCCGCGCGCGTGGCGGCCGGGGCGAGCGCCTCCTCCTCGCGTTCCCGGGCGGCGCGGTCGGTGGAGCGGAACCCCCCGCCACCGGCCATCAGGCCTCCTGGAGGACGACGCCCAGCAGCGCGTCGACGGCGTCGGCGACCACGGCCGGCGCCCCGTCCTCCGTCTCCCCCTCGCCGGCCAGTGTCGCCGCCGCCCACGCGTCCACGGCGGCGATGGCGCCGGGGCTGTCGAGGTCGTCGGAGAGCCGCTCGCGCAGCGCCGCGAGCACCGGTGCGGCGGGGGCGCCGGCGTGGTGGGCCGCGGCACGGCGCCAGGTGTCCAGCCGCTGCTCGGCGGCGGTCAGCAGGTCCGGCGTCCAGGCGCGGTCGGTGCGGTAGTGGCCCGACAGCAGCGCCAGCCGGATCGCCATGGGGTCGACGCCCTCGCCGCGCAGCTTGGAGACGAACACCAGGTTGCCCCGGCTCTTGCTCATCTTCTCGCCGTCGAGGCCGATCATCGCCGCGTGCACGTAGGCCTGCGCGAAGGGCTCCTTCACCCCCGTCGTGGTGGCGGTGAGCGCCTCGGCGTGGACGGCGGAGTACTCGTGGTGCGGGAACACGAGGTCGCTGCCGCCGCCCTGCACGTCGAACCCCATGCCGATGGTGTCCAGGGCGATGGCCGCGCACTCGATGTGCCAGCCGGGCCGGCCCTCGATGCCGCGGGGGCCGGGCCAGGACGGCTCGCCCTCGCGCCGGCCGCGCCACAGCAGCGGATCGAGGCGGTTGCGCTTGCCCGGGCGGTCGGGGTCGCCGCCGCGCTCGGCCGACAGCGTCAGCATCGTGGCCTCGTCGAAGCCGGACTCCTCGCCGAAGCCGGGCGCCTGGGCGACGTCGTGGTAGACGTCGTCCGTGCCGTCGTCGAGGACGTAGGCCAGGCCGGCGTCGAGCAGCGTCTCCACGTGCGCCACGATCCGCGGGATGGTCGCGACCGCGCCCACGTAGTCCTCGGGCGGCAGCACGCGCAGCGCGGTCATGTCCTCGCGGAACAGCGCGGTCTCGCGCATCGCGAGCACGACCCAGTCCTCGCCGTCGCGCTCGGCCCGCTCGAGCAGCGGGTCGTCGACGTCGGTCACGTTCTGCACGTAGTGGACGGCGTGCCCGGCGTCCCGCCACAGCCGGTTGACCAGGTCGAAGGCCAGGTAGGTGGCGGCGTGGCCGAGGTGGGTGGCGTCGTAGGGGGTGATCCCGCAGACGTACATCCGGGCCACCGGGCCGGGCTCGGTGTCGACCACCTGGCCGCGCGCGGTGTCGAACAGCCGCAGCGTCGGGCCGGGGCCCGGGAGGGTCGGCAGGAGCGGGGCGGGCCAGGCGAGCACGCCAGCGAGCCTAGTGTCGCGGCCGGACGCGCCCGCGGACGCCGTCCCCCGCTGGGGACGGCGCCCGCTGGACGCTCCTTCTGCAGGGTCCCGCCCCGAGCGTGCGAGGGGCGGGGGGCAGAGGGGTCCTCTCCCTACTCGGCGTCGTCGTCGTCGACCCAGTCGAGGGTGCGCTGCACCGCCTTCTGCCACTTGCGGTAGTACCGGTCGCGGTCGGCCGACTCCATCGCCGGGCTCCACCGCTTGTCCTCGGCCCACTGGCTGGTCAGCTCGTCCTCGTCGGCCCAGAAGCCGACCGCCAGGCCCGCCGCGTACGCCGCGCCGAGCGCCGTCGTCTCGGCGATCTGGGGCCGGACGACGTCGACGCCGAGGATGTCGGCCTGGAACTGCATGAGCAGCTCGTTGACCACCATGCCGCCGTCGACCCGCAGCTCGGTGAGGTCGACGCCGGAGTCGGCGTTCATGGCCTCCACGACCTCGCGGGTCTGGTAGGCCGTGGCCTCCAGCACCGCCCGGGCCAGGTGCCCGCGGTTGACGTAGCGGGTCAGCCCGACCAGCGCACCGCGGGCGTCGGAGCGCCAGTGCGGGGCGAACAGGCCGGAGAACGCCGGCACGAAGTAGGCGCCGCCGTTGTCGTCCACGGACCGGGCCACCGCCTCGATCTCCGCCGCCCCGCCGATGAGCCGCAGGTTGTCGCGCACCCACTGCACCAGCGAGCCGGTGACGGCGATCGAGCCCTCGAGCGCGTAGATCGGCTTGCGGTCGCCGATCTTGTAGCAGACCGTCGTCAGCAGGCCGTTCTTCGACGCCACGGCCTCCTCGCCGGTGTTGAGCAGCAGGAAGTTGCCGGTGCCGTAGGTGTTCTTGGCCATGCCCGGCGAGAAGCAGACCTGGCCGAAGGTGGCCGCCTGCTGGTCACCGAGCGACCCGGCGATCTTCACGCCGGCCAGGGCGCCGGCCTTGCGGCCCTCGCCGTAGACCTCGGAGTTGGAGCGGATCTCCGGCAGCATGGACATCGGGATCCGCATGTCCGCGGCGATCGACTCGTCCCACTTGAGGGTCTTGTAGTCCATGAGCATCGTGCGCGAGGCGTTGCTGACGTCGGTGAGGTGCTGCCCGCCGTCGGCGCCGCCGGTCATGTTCCACAGCAGCCAGCTGTCGATCGTGCCCATGAGCAGCTCGCCGCGCTCGGCGCGCTCGCGGGCGCCCTCGACGTTGTCGAGGATCCAGGTGACCTTGGGCCCGGCGAAGTAGGTGGCCAGCGGCAGGCCGACCTTGTCCTTGTAGCGCTCCGCTCCCCCACCCAGCTCGCCGAGCTCGGTGACGATCCGGTCGGTGCGGGTGTCCTGCCAGACGATGGCGTTGTACACCGGCTCGCCGGTCTTCCGGTCCCAGACGACCGTGGTCTCGCGCTGGTTGGTCAGGCCGACGGCGGCGAGGTCCGAGCCGGTCAGGTCGGCCCGGGCCAGGGCCTGGCCGACGACCTCCCGGACGTTGGTCCAGATCTCGACCGCGTCGTGCTCGACCCACCCGGCGCGCGGGAAGATCTGGCGGTGCTCCTTCTGGCCGACGGCCACGACGGCGCCGGCATGGTCGAAGACCATGCAGCGGGTGCTGGTGGTGCCCTGGTCGATGGCGGCGATGTAGGTGGTCACTGCTTCCTCCTGGTGCGTCGTTGCAGCGGGGGTGGGACGGGTCAGAAGACCCGGGCGAGCAGGCCGGCCAGGACGGCGCCGATGATCGGTCCGACGACCGGGACCCACGAGTAGCCCCAGTCGCTGCCGCCCTTGCCTCGGATGGGCAGGACGGCGTGCGCGATGCGGGGGCCGAGGTCGCGGGCCGGGTTGATGGCGTAGCCGGTGGGCCCGCCGAGCGAGGCGCCGATGGAGACCACCAGCAGGGCGACGGCGAGGGGCCCGATCTGGCTGGGTGTGTTGCCGAAGGCGAGGATGACGTAGATCAGCACGAAGGTGCCGATCGCCTCGGTCACGACGTTCCACGCGGGGCTGCGGATCGCCGGGCCGGTGGAGAAGGTGCCCAGCACCTCCCCGGCGTCGGGGTGGGCGTCGTAGTGGTTGCGGTAGGCCAGCCAGGCGACGACGGCCCCGAGGAACGCGCCGACGAACTCACCGGCGAGGTAGACGAGCGTGCTGCCGAAGGTGATGGGGACGTCGGCGGCGTAGACGTCGGCCCCGGAGGCCCACAGCCCGATGGTGACGGCCGGGTTGAGGTGCGCGCCGCTGCGGTAGGCGGCGTAGACGCCGACGAAGACCGCCAGGCCCCAGCCGAAGCTGATCAGCAGCCAGTCCGCGCCGCGGCCCTTCGAGTCGGTGAGCAGCACGTTGGCGACGACGCCGATGCCCAGCAGGAGCAGCAGCCCCGTGCCGAGGACCTCGGAGAAGAAGACGGAGACGAGTGACACGCGTAGACACCTCTCTGTGTCCGGTGGTGCCGGGATGGGGGTCCCGCCCGGCTCGGGCGGGTCGTGCGGGATCCCTGTCCTGTCCCTCCTCTCGCCGGGATCGTCGTGGGGCGCCGGGCCGGCGGGGACTGCCCCGCCGGCCCGGTCGGGTC
The DNA here is from genome assembly GCF_041028265.1 of Geodermatophilus amargosae. GTDB lineage: Bacteria > Actinomycetota > Actinomycetes > Mycobacteriales > Geodermatophilaceae > Geodermatophilus > Geodermatophilus amargosae_A. The sequence goes on along the minus strand of NZ_JABGCW010000011.1, from coordinate 25,965 downwards.
AGGAGGCGCTGGCGAAGGGCCGGATCTCCGGTGCCTGCAGCCGCGCCCGCTCGGCCGAGGTGTCGTCGGGCATCGCCTCGGCGGCGTGCTCGGCCTCGACCCGGGCCAGGTACGTGGAGATCTCCTGCTCGAGCTGCGCGTCGTCCCAGCCGAGCATCCGGGCCATGAGCTCGGCGGCCGGGCGGGCCGACGCCGTTCCGCGGTCGGCCTGCTCGTAGGACAGCCGGGTGCGGCGGGTGAGCACGTCCTCCAGGTGCAGGGCGCCCTCGGCGGTGACGGCGTAGACCACCTCGGCCCGCAGGTAGTCCGGCGCGCCCTCCAGCGGGCGGCCCAGGTCGGGGTCGGCGTCGACCAGGGCGAGGACCTCGTCGACGAGGCTTCCGTAGCGGTCGAGCAGGTGCTCCACGCGGGTCTCGGTCCAGCCGTGCGCCGCCGCCAGGTGGGCCTTGCGGTTCCAGCGGACCCGGTAGCCGTCGGCGCCGGCCAGGGGCAGCTCCTCGGTGAGCGAGGCGGGGATCTCCGCCTCGGCGTCCTCGCCGGGCGCCCGGTCCCCCAGGGCCATGTCGACGACGTCGCGGGCCATGACGCGGTAGGTCGTGTACTTGCCGCCGGCGATCATCGTCAGGCCCGGCCGGACGGTGGCCACGGTGTGCTCGCGGGAGACCCGCGTGGTCCCGCCGGCCTCCACGTCGATCGGCTGCAGCAGCGGGCGCAGCCCGGTGTACACGCCGAGGACGTCGTCGCGGGTGAGCGGGCGGGTGAGGACCGCGTTGGCGTGCTCGAGCAGGTAGTCGACGTCGGCGGCCGAGGCGACCGGGTGGTCCTTGGCGAGGTCCCACGGGGTGTCGGTCGTGCCGATCACCCAGTGCGTCGGCCACGGGATGATGAACAGCACGCTCTTCTCGGTGCGCAGGATGAAACCGTCGTCGCCGGCGATGACCTCGCGCGGGACGGCGATGTGCACGCCCTTGGAAGCACGCACGGTCAGGCCCTGGGCGGCGAAGAGCTCCTGCACCTGGTCGGTCCACACGCCGGTGGCGCCGACGACGTGGCGGGCGCGGATGGTCAGCTCGCGGCCGGTCTCGAGGTCGACGGCGCGCACGCCGGCGACCCGGCCGTCCTCCTCGTGGTAGCCGGTGACCTGCGTGCGGCTGGCGGCCAGCGCGCCGTGGCCGACGGCGGTGCGCACCAGCACCTGGACCAGGCGGGCGTCGTCGACCTTGGCGTCCCAGTAGCGGATGGCGCCGATGGCGACGTCGTCGCGCAGCGAGGGGGCGACCCGGCGCAGCGCCTTCTTCGACAGGTGGCGGTGCAGCGGGACGCCGCGGCCGCCCACCCGGCCGAGCACGCCGCCGAGGACGTCGTAGAGCGCGATGCCGGCGCCGGTGTAGACCCGCTCCCAGACACGGTGGCGCAGCGGGTAGAGGAACGGCACCGGGTGGACCAGGTGCGGGGCGAGCCGGCCGACGAGCAGGCCACGCTCGTGCAGCGCCTCGCGGACGAGGGCGAAGTCGAGCATCTCCAGGTAGCGCAGGCCGCCGTGCACCAGCTTGCTGGCCCGGCTGGAGGTGCCCGAGGCCCAGTCGCGCTGCTCGAGCAGGCCGACCGACAGGCCACGGCTGGCGGCGTCGAGGGCGGCGCCGGCACCGGTGACGCCGCCGCCGATGACCAGGACGTCGAGGACCTCGCGGGACATGCGGTCGAGGGCGGAGGTGCGGACCTCGGGCGAGAGGGCTGTGGACACCGGGACTCCTGGGTGGTGCGGGTGGTGCGGGGCGGCGGCGGGCGTGCCGCCACCCGGGGACAGGGTGCAACTTGCACCTCTCCGGCCCCCGGGGCAACCGTCTGCACATCCGTGCACGCCGGGACTAGCGTGGAGGCCGCGCCCAGGGCCTCCCGGGCGGGGAGGAGGAACGGCGTGGCGGCCGACGAGGACCTGGAGCGTGTGTCCAGGCGGTACTGGCTGGACCGCGTCCGGATGGAGGACATCGCCGTCGAGGAGGGGATCTCGCGCTCCACGGTGTCCCGGATGCTGGATGCCGCACGGGCGCTCGGGATCGTCACCGTGTCCGTGAACGCCGTGCACGGACGTGCAGCGGCGATGGCGACCGAGCTCGGGCACCGGTACGGCGTGACCGCGCGTGTCGAGGCGGTGCCCGACGACGCCCCCGACGTCGCCCGGTTGCAGCTCGTGGCCGACCGCACCGCGGCCGTCCTGGACGAGGCGATGGGCGACGGGATGACCCTCGGGCTGGCCTGGGGCACCACCACCAGCGCGGTCGGGCAGCACCTGCGGGCGCGGCCGCTGCGCGACGCCCACGTCGTCCAGCTCAACGGCGCGATGAACACCCACAGCAGCGGCGTGGGGTACGGCAGCGACGTCCTCGGCCGGTTCGGCACCGCCTGGGACGCGCAGGTGCACCACTTCCCCGTGCCGGCGTTCTTCGACCGGCCCGAGACCCGCCAGGCCATGTGGCGCGAGCGCAGCGTGCGCCGGGTGCTCGGCATCCAGCAGTCCGCCGACGTCGCCCTGTTCGGCATCGGCGCGGTGGCCGGCGCCGTCCCGAGCCGGGTGTGGGCCGAGGGGTACCTCACCCACGCCGACCGCGCCGACCTGGCCGCCGCCTCCGTCGTCGGCGACGTGTGCACCGTGTTCCTGCGCGGCGACGGGTCGTGGGAGGGCATCCCGATCAACGCCCGCACCAGCGGCCTGGTCCCGCCGGCGCTGCGGCGCATCCCGCGGCGGGTGTGCGCGGTGTCCGGCGTCCACAAGGTGACCGCGCTGGCCGCGGCACTGGCCGGCGGGCTGGTCACCGACCTGGTGCTCGACGAGCGCACCGCCTCGGCGCTGCTGCTGCGCCGCACCGCGCCCCGCCCGGTCCCGGCCCTCTGGAGCCGCTAGCGTCGGGCCGCACCGGAGCTGCCGCGAGGAGGCCGAGATGGAGCTGTCGGGCTACCTGCCGGAGCTGCGCCGGGTCGACGCCCGCTTCGCCGACGCGGCCGCCGAGGCCGTGCTGGCCCGCGGGTGGGCCGCCCCGGTGCCCGGCTGCCCGGGCTGGACGCTGGCCGACCTGGTCGCGCACCTGGGCGAGGTGCAGCACTTCTGGGCGTTCGTCGTGCGCACCCGCGCCACCGACCCGGGCGGGTACGTCGAACCGGCCCGCCGTCCCGACGACGAGCTGCTGGCCTGGGCGGCCGCGCAGTCCGCGGAGCTGGAGACCGTGCTGGCCGCCGCCGACCCGGCCGAGGGGGTGTGGACCTGGGCGCCCCGGAAGGACGTCGGCTTCGTCCTGCGCCGGCAGGTCCAGGAGGCCGTGGTGCACACCGTCGACGTCGAGCAGGTCCTCGGCGACGTGCGGCCGATCCCCGCCGACGTCGGCCTCGACGGCCTCGACGAGTGGCTGGAGGTCATGGTGCCCGGGGCGCTGCCCGACGGCCCGCCCGAGGGTGCGCACCCGGTGGTGCTGCACGCGATCGACGCCGGGGTGGAGCGCACGCTGTTCGCCGGCTCGCGTCCCCAGCCGGTGGCCACGCTGCGCGGCACGGCCGGCGACCTGCTGCTCGCCTGCTGGCGGCGGGTGCCGCTCGAGGTGCTCACCGTCGACGGCGACGGCCTGCAGGCCGCCGCGATGATCGCCGCCGTCGACCTGTCCTGACGCCGCCTCAGGGCCAGGTGGTGGCGTGGCGCTCGAACGCCTCGCCGGTCTGGACGCCGACCACGCAGAACACCAGCCCCGCCGGGTCGGTCATCTGCCAGAACGAGCCCATGTCCGCCGTCCGCCGGGCGCCCAGCGCCTCGAGCCGGGCGACCTCGGCGGGGATGTCGTCGGTCTCGACGTCGACGTGCCACCGCGGCGGCGTCCCCTCCCCCGTGCGCTGCACCTCGAAGGACAGCCCGCCGCCGAGGAACCCCAGGCGGTGCCAGTCGGGATCGGTCATGTCCGGCTCGACCGGGTTGCCGGTGGCGGCCGACCAGAAGTCCGTGCCGGCGACGTGCACCTCCGGCGGCAGGTCGAGCAGCAGGACGGCGACGCGCGAGCGGTGCGGCATGCCGGGCAGCCTGCCGCGCGCCTCCGACGATGTCCGCTCCCCGTGCACTCCGGGTCCGGGACGCGCACCACCCGACCGGCGGCGGGTCGAACGTGTGCGCTCAGGCCGGGTTCCGGAGCCGAGAGCGCGGCGTCGGCGCACACGCCCGGGGCGGGACGCGACCGGTGGACCCCGGTGGCCCGTGCCGGCGTACACCGCTGCCGCGGTGGTGTGCGGTTCCGGCGCATCCCGCGGGCGGAACGCGCCACGACCGCACGTCACCGATGCCGGCGAGGTCGCGCGGGCCGAACGTGTGCGCCCGGGCCGGGTTCCGAGACCCCGTGCGGCCTCGGCGCGCACGCTCACCGGAGGTGTGCGGTTCCGGCGCATCCCGCGGCCCGAACGCACCTCGACCGCACGTCACCGGATCCGGGCGGGTCCGCTCAGAAGGGGGGCCAGGGCAGGGCGGGCCAGTCCCCCGACGGCTCGGGGTGCAGCTGCGTGCGCAGCAGCTCGGCCACCCGCTGCTGGGTGCAGCGGACCTCGCGGCGGGTGAGGTGCTCGTGCAGCGCCTCGGCGAGGTCACCGCGCAGGTCGTCGGCCAGCCGCTCGAGCACCGCCAGTGCCTCCAGCGGCAGCGGCTTGCCCGCCCAGCGCCACAGCAGCGTGCGCAGCTTCGGGTCCGGCGAGAAGCAGATGCCGTGGTCGACGCCGTACACGTGCCCCGACGTCGTCGGGATGATGTGCCCGCCCTTGCGGTCGGCGTTGTTCACGACGGCGTCGAACACCGCCATGCGGCGCAGCCCCGGGTGGTCGGAGCGGACGAACCGGGCCAGGTCGACGTCGGGGTCGCCGTCGATCCACAGCTGCACCATGCCCGGCCCGAACGGGCCCTCGCGCAGCACGGTGGGCGGCACGACCGACCAGCCGGTGGCCTCGCTGACCAGCGCGGCCGAGACCTCGCGGCCGGCCAGCGTGCCGTCGGGGAAGTCCCAGAGCGGACGCTCACCGGCGACCGGCTTGTAGACGCACTCCGCCTCGAGCGTGCCGGTGCGCAGCGTGCCGAACAGCGTCACGTTGCTGGCGTCGATCATCCGGCCCTCGACGTCGATCTCGCCCTCGAGCAGCAGGGTCCGCGCTTCGGCATCACCGGCCGGGGCGCGCAGCTCCTCCACGGGCTCGCTCATCGCCGGCACCCCCGGATCAGCGGCGGTAGCCGTTCTGCCGCGGGCAGACGTGCCCGGTCGGGTCCAGCGGCAGCGAGCACAGCGGGCACGACGGCCGTCCGGCGGCGACGACGCGGCGGGCGCGGGCCACGAACGAGCGGGCCGCGCCGGGGGTGATGGTCACCCGCAGCGCGTCGGGGCCCTCCTCGGCGTCGGAGAGGATGGCGTCCTCGTCGACCGGCTCGTCGGTGGCGGCCACGGCCTCGACGACGACGGCCTGCGCCTCGCCGTCCCAGGCCAGGCCCATGGCGGCGACGCGGAACTCCTCGTCGACGGGAGGGGTCAGCGGGTCGAGGTCGTCGACGTCGGCGGCGGTGGGGACGGCCGTTCCGGGGCGCGTGGCGATCTCGTCGAGGAGCTCGTCCATGCGCTCGGCGAGGACCTGCACCTGCGACTTCTCCAGCGCGACGCTGACCACGCGGCCCTCGGCGTCGGAGGCCTGCAGGTAGAAGGTGCGGTCCCCGGGCTGGCCCACCGTGCCGGCGACGAACCGGGACGGGCGGTCGAATCGATGGACCTGGCGGGACACGCGCCCAGGTTACGCGGGCGCCCGGACCGTGGCGTTCAGGTCGCGGGCGTTCAGGTCGCGGCCGCCCCCGCGCCGCCGCCCACGACGGCGTCGGAGTCCCTGCCCCGCCGCCGCCGCGGGCGCTTCTTCGGCGGGACGAGCGCGGTGACGTCGCCGCCGGTGTCGTTCGTGCGGACGACGAACGGGCGGGTCTCGGTGTAGGTGACCACCGAGATCGACGCCGGGTCGACCACGATCCGCTGGAAGGCGTCCAGGTGCAGGCCGAGGGCGTCGGCGAGGACGGCCTTGATGACGTCACCGTGGCTGCACGCGAGCCACACCGCGTCGGGCCCCAGCCGGGCGTTCCACTCGCGGACGGCGGCCACGGCGCGGGCCTGGGTCTGCGCCAGCCCCTCCCCCCCGGCGCCGGGGAAGACCGCCGCCGACGGGTGCTGCTGCACGACCTTCCACATCGGGTCCTTGACCAGCTCCTTGAGCGGCCGGCCGGTCCAGTCGCCGTAGCGGGCCTCGCCGAGGCGGTCGTCGGTCCGCAGCTCCAGGCCGCGGCCGTCGAGCACGGCGCCGGCCGTCTGCCGGCAGCGCTCCAGCGGGCTGCTCACCACCGCGGCCAGCGGCACCGGAGCGAGGCGGGCCCCCACCGCGGCCACCTGCGCGTGCCCGGTCTCGTCGAGCTGCACGCCCGGGGTCCAGCCGGCCAGCACGCCACCGGCGTTCGCCGTCGTCCGACCGTGGCGCAGGAGGATGACGGTGGTCACGCGGCCGAGACTAGGCGGGCGTCCCGGACGACGCCGTCCGCGGTGATCATCGGTCGGGAGGAACGGAGGGCCGGACGTGGAGACGGACGGGATGCGCGTGGCTGCTCACCTGGCGCTGCTGTGCCTGCAGGCGGACGGGCGCCTGACACCGTCCCGCTCGGCCGGGCAGGCGGTGCGCGCGGGCGGCCTGGTCGACCTGGTCCTCGCCGGGCGCCTCGTCGAGGAGGCCGACGCCGTCGACCTGCTGCCCGGGCCGGAGGCGGGCCCGGTCGCCGAGGGGCTGGTGGCAGAGGTCGACGCGGACCCGGGACGCCCGCTGGCCGATCTGGTCGAGCGCGGCCGGACGGGCCTGGCGGAGGCGGCCGGGGAACTGGTGGGCCGCGGGCTCTGGGTGGCGCGGGCGTCGCTGCTGCCGTGGCGGCCGGACCGCTACCGGCCGGCGGACCCGTCGTCGTCCCGGTCCGCCCTGGCCCCCGCGGTGGCCGTTCCCACCGGAGGAGCCGACCCTGCTCCGGAGCGGGCCGCCACCGCGGTCCTCGCCACGGTCGCGGGCCTGGTCGACGGCCGCTTCGCCGAGGCCGACGAGCGCCTGCTGGCCGCGTGCGGACCGGCGGAGTGGGTGACCCGCATGGCCGCCGAGGTCATCACGGTGTCGCGCCGGTGGCACGACTCCCTCGGCACCACCACCATCGCCGACCTCGGGACGCCCTGGTGAGGCGCTACTTCGGGGCGAGGACCCCTCCGCCGACCAGCGCGAGCAGCGCGAGCCCCAGCACCACGCGGTAGACGACGAACGGCGTGAACGTGCCCCGGTCGAGGTAGCGCAGCAGCCAGGCGATCACCGACAGGCCGACGGCGAAGGCGATGACCGTGGCGAGGGCCGTCGGCCCCCAGGACACCGTCTCCCCCTCGACGCCGCCGGTGAGCACCTCGTACACCTGGAAGGCACCCGAACCGAGCACCGCCGGGACGGCCAGCAGGAACGAGTACCGGGCCGCGGCCGCGCGGGTGTAGCCGAGGAACAACCCCATGGTGATCGTGCCGCCGGAGCGGGACACGCCCGGCACCAGTGCCATCGCCTGCGCGAGGCCGAACAGCAGCCCGTCGCGGACGGTGAGCTGCCGCAGCTCCCGCTGCTTGCGGCCCACCCGGTCGGCCCAGTAGAGGACCAGGGAGAACGCCACCAGCGAGATGGCCACGATCCGCAGGTCGCGCAGCGTCGTCTCGATGTCGTCCTGGAACAGCAGGCCGAGGACGACGATCGGGATGCTCCCGATGATGATCAGCCAGCCCATGCGGGCGTCAGGGTCCGAGCGCTCCGTGCGGTCGACCAGCGCCCGCAGCCACGCGACGACGATCCGCGCGATGTCCCTGCGGAAGTACAGGAGCACCGCGGCCTCGGTGCCGATCTGCGTGATCGCGGTGAACGCCGCGCCGGGATCACCCCAGCCGGCGGCCTCGCCGACCACCCGCAGGTGTGCGCTGGAGGAGATCGGCAGGAACTCCGTCAGCCCCTGCACCAGCCCCAGGACGATCGCCTCGAACCACCCCACGGCCGGTCAGCCCCGCCGGTCCGTCGTCGGGCGGGCGGGCGGGCACGGGCGGAACGGGAGCACGGGGGGTCAGCCTAGGTCGGACCCCGCGGTGCGGCCGGAGCCACACCGGCGCGCCGTCCCCGACCCGCCGCGCCCTCCGGCCGGTGTCGTCCCTCGGCGGTAGGTTGGCCGGTCGTGGAACAACGGGCGCTGGGACGCAGCGGCCTGGTCGTCTCCCGGCTGGCGCTGGGCACCATGACCTGGGGCCGGGACACCGACGAGGACGAGGCGGCACTGCAGCTCACCGCGTTCGTCGACGCCGGGGGCACCCTCGTCGACACCGCGGACGTCTACTGCGACGGCGACAGCGAGCGGACGCTGGGCCGGCTGCTGGCCGACGTCGTCCCGCGGTCGGAGGTGCTGGTGGCCACCAAGGCCGTGGGCCGCACCGGGCCCGGGCCGCTCGGCCGCGGCGCGTCCCGCGGGCACCTGCTGGCCGCGCTCGACGCGTCGCTGGCCCGCCTGGGCGTCGAGCACGTCGACCTGTGGCAGCTGCACGCCTGGGACGAGCACACCCCGCTCGAGGAGACCCTCGCCGCCTGCGACACCGCCGTCGCCACCGGCCGCGTGCGCTACGTGGGTGTGAGCAACTACACCGGCTGGCAGACCGCGCAGGCGGCCACCTGGCAGCGCGCCTGGCCCGGCCGCACGTCGCTGGTGAGCACCCAGGTCGAGTACTCGCTGCTGCAGCGCGGCGTCGAGCGGGAGGTCGTGCCGGCCGCCGAGGCGCTCGGCCTCGGCGTGCTGGCGTGGTCGCCGCTGGGCCGCGGGCTGCTCACCGGCAAGTACCGCACCGGCACCCCGCCGGAGTCCCGCGGCGCCTCGCCGCAGTGGGCCGGCTTCGTCGACGACCTGCGCTCGGCCACCGCCGACCGGATCGTCGAGGCGGTCGTCACCGCCGCCGACGGCCTGGGCACCTCGCCGCTGGCCGTGGCGCTGGCCTGGGTCCGCGACCGCCCCGGCGTCGTCGCCCCCGTCGTCGGCGCGCGCACCGCCGCCCAGCTGCAGGCCTCCCTCGACGCCGACACCGTCCGGCTGCCCGCCGCCATCCGCACCGCGCTCGAGGACGTGTCGGCGCCGCACTTCTCCTACCCCGACCAGAGGGCCGCCCGATGAGCTCGCCCGCGACCCGCACCGCACCGGTCCCGGCACCCGTGTGGCCCGACCCCGTCTTCGGCGCCTTCTGCACCGCCGGGCTCTGGCCGGGCCTGGGCAAGCGGGCCGTCGCCGAGCTGCCCGGCGCCGGCATCACCACCCCCGACGACGTCACCGCGGCGAAGCTGCTGAAGATGCCGCGGGTCGGCAAGCAGCGCGCCGAGCGGCTGTTCTCCTCGTTCCTGGCCGCGGCGCCCACCTACGAGGTGGTGCAGCTGCTGGTCACGGCCGGGCTGGAGGCCAAGCTGGCGTCCTCGGCCGCCGACTCCCTGGGCGACGACGCCGCGCGCCGGCTGCGCGACGACCCGTGGGCGCTGCTGGGGCTCAACAACGTCAAGCTCGGCGACGCCGACCGGCTGGCCATCTCGCTGCTGCCCGGCGCCGACCGCCAGGACTCCCGTCGCGGCCGCGCGATCGTCGTCATGACGCTGCGGACCGCCGCCCGCGACGGGCACACCGTGCTGCCGGCCGACCTGGTCGTCGCCGCGCTGCGCGCCGAGGGCGTCACCGACCCGGTGGCGGCGATCACCGCGGCGGTCGAGTCCGCCGACGTGCTCGCCCACGAGCCGCCGGAGCCGGAGGAGGACGAGGACTCCGACGCCGAGCCGCCCGAGCCCGACCCGGCGCTGCGGACGCTGTCCCTGGCCCGCTACGGCATGGCCGAGGAGGAGGTCGCCGAGGGCGTGGCCCGGCTGGCGGCCACCGCGGAGCGGATCGCCGACCCCGCCGCCGTCCGGTCGGTGTCCAAGGGCCTGGACGAGGCGCAGAAGCAGGCCGTCGCGCAGGTCCTGGGCGCCGGCGTCTCGCTGCTCACCGGCGGCCCCGGCACCGGCAAGAGCCGCACCGTGGCCGCCGTCGTCCGGCTGCTCAGGGCCAAGGGCACCGAGGTGGCACTGGCCGCGCCCACCGGGCGGGCGGCCAAGCGCCTGGAGGAGCTGACCGACCACCCCGCGGTGACGGTGCACCGGCTGCTGCAGGCGCAGGGCTTCGGCGGCGGGTTCGCCCGCAACGAGGAGTGGCCCCTCGACGCCGACGTCGTCGTGGTGGACGAGGCCTCGATGCTCGACGTAGAGCTCACCGCGGCGCTGGTCGAGGCCTGCCCCGACGGCACCCACCTGCTGCTGGTGGGCGACCCCGCCCAGCTGCCCTCGATCGGGCCCGGGCACGTGCTCGGCGACCTCATCGACTCCGGCGCCGTCCCGGTGACCGAGCTGACCACGCTCTACCGGCAGGCCGAGGGCGGCGCCATCGCCCGGCTGGCGAGCGCGGTGCGCACCGGCGAGCTGCCGCCGGTCGACTCCCCCGACCGCGAGGTCGTCGTCGTCCCGGCGTCGGGCAGCGGCGAGGCCGCCCGCCGGGTCGTGCAGCTGGTCACCGACTCGATCCCCCGGGCGCTGGGGATCGACCCGCGCAACGTGCAGGTGGTGACGCCGGTGCACCGCGGGCCGGCCGGCACGATCGAGCTGAACCGGGCGCTCAAGGACAGGCTCAACCCCGGCGACGGGACGGTGTTCGGTTTCGACGTCGGCGACCGTGTGGTGGCCACCGCCAACCACCTCGACCTCGAGCCCATCGGGTTCGCCAACGGCGAGGTCGGCACCGTCACCGGCACCGGCGAGGGCTCGCTGACCGTCGACTTCTCCTCCGGGCCGGTCACCGTCACCGGCGACGCGCTGCCCGACCTCAAGCACGGGTGGGCGATCACCGTGCACCGGGCGCAGGGGTCGGAGTGGCCGGGCGTCGTCGTGGTGCTGCCGCCGGAGGCCGGCGGGATGCTGTCGCGGCCGCTGGTCTACACCGCGCTCACCCGCGCGCAGCAGCACCTGTCGATCGTGCACGCGTCGGGCGCGGCGCTGGCGCGGGCGGTGCGGGAGGTCGACGTCCGCCCGCGGCGCACCCGCCTGGCCCAGCTCCTCCGCGAGAACCTCGGCGGCTGAGGGCCTCTGTAGCGCTGTTGGCTCTCAGTCGCGGCGGGTGAGGCCGGCGCGGAGGGCGCAGAGCAGCTGGGACGTCGCCGCGCGCAGCTGGCCGGGGCAGGTGAGCGGCCGCGGGAAGGGCACCCGGACGTCGCGGTGCCCGCCGGGCCGCTCCACCCGCAGCCGGTAGCCGAACCGGTCGATGCCCAGCGGCCGCACCGTCTCCCCCGGGGCGACCGGCACGCGGCTGCGGAGGACGGCGAGCACGTCGGGGTGGTCGCGGTCGAGGTGCTGCAGCATCCCCTCCTCGACGGCGGCGAGCGGATCGGGCCGGGCGGCGGCGAAGCCGGCCGGCGAGACCTCGGCGCAGCCGTCGCCCTCGCGCAGCACCACCTCGGCGAGGTCCAGCCGCAGCAGCAGGGCGCTCGTGCCGACGTCGAGCAGCGCCTCGTCGGGCCGGACCTCGGCGAAGGCGACCGCGGCCGCGCGCCGGTCGGCCCCGGGGACCGGCGTGAGCCAGCCGGACAGCCACAGGGTGGCGCGCACCGGGTCACGCAGCGGCACCGGAGCCCGGTCGCTGACCATGAGCAGCGCCGAGACGTCCCGGTCGGGAGCGGTGGCGAGGACGTCGGCGACCTCGCCGTCGGCGGGCACCAGCACGAGCACCTGCCCGGCGGCGGTGGTCGCGTGCGCCAGCGGGCGGCTCGGCTCGCGGCCGGCCACGCACAGCGCGGCGGCGGTGCGGGTGGCCGCGGTGCGGGCGCGCTCGGGAGCACCGGCAACCGAGAGCGCCGGCGGACCAGGGCAGGTGGTCAAGGCTCCCCCTCGGGACGTTGGTTAGGGCAGCCTAACCACAGTGCTCGTCGGTGGGGAAGCGGGGCGTCGGTCCCCATCGGCCGGGTACGCCCGCTGCAGGCCGCGCCGGACCGGGACCGGCAGCGGCGCCGAGCCGGCGGTCGTCCCGGAGGAGGGACATGCCGGGTCAGGCGGTCAGCAGCGGCCGGAGGTGCTCGTGCGCCCAGGCGGCGAGCGTCGTCGGCGTGGTGGTCAGCACCGTGCGCGGGTCCTCGGGCTCGGAGTCGCGCAGGCCCGCGGCCATGCCGACGACGGCCTCGACCTGCCGTTCGGTCAGCCCGGCCGCCGTCAGCCCGGGGCGCAGGTCGTCATCGCCGATCTGCTCGGCGCGGACCGGGTGCCCGGTGGCGGCGGAGACGATCTCGGCGACCCCGTGCCAGGTGAGGTCGGCCGGGCCGTGCACGGCCTGCACCTGCCGGCCGGTCCAGTCGGCGGCCAGCAGCCGGGCGGCGGCGACGTCGCCGACGTCGCGCGGGTCCACCGTAGCCGTCGAGGGCCAGGTACCGGAGATCGGGCACCTCGACCAGCCGCGGGGTGGCGCGCTCGGCCCGGTGGCAGGCCAGCCCCTGCGGACGTCGACCTTCGCGGTCATCGCTCCCCCTCCCGCCCCGCCACCGGGCACGAGCGCCCGCCGCATCTGCGGCGCAGCACCACCACCGTGCCGCGGGTCAGGAGGTGCGGTCGTCCTCGTCGAAGGGGACGTCGGCCTCCTGCTCGAGGACGTCGGCCTCGTTGGCCTCGACGTCACCGACCGGCCGCAGCGGACCGGCCGACCCGGGCGCGGTGGCCAGCTGCTGCTCGAGCGCGTCGGCCTCGTCCGCGCCGTCGGCGATCGGGCCGGCGTCCCCGGCGACCTCGGGCGCGGCCGGCTCGAGGAGGGCCTCCTGCTCGGCGCGGTCGGCCTCGCTGGCGGTACCGGGATCGGTCACGTCGTCCTCCTCGGGTGCGGCTGGGGGGTCGCCGTCCATCCTGCCGTCCGGGTCGCGGGGCGGCAGCCCCGCGGGCGTCCGGCGGGTGACCGGCGGGTGTCGGCCGTGGCAACATCGGTCCGGTGAGAGCGGCCGACGACTACGAGTACGCGCCGCTGCGGATCCCGCCGGGCACGTCCCGTTCCGCAGCGGCGACCATGCTGAGCCTGCAGGTCGACGTCGGCGGCTGGGAGCTCGCACGCCTCCAGCTGCACGCCGACGGCACCCGCAAGGCCATCCTCCGCCGCCGGGCGCGGCTGTCCTATCTGCCGATGCCCGTCACCTGAGGTAAGGACCCCCTGCCCCCGCCCTCGCATGCTCGGCGCGGGCCCCTGCAGGGGGCCTAGGGAACGAGGACGACCTTGCCGACCGTGCCGCGGTCGGCCAGCGCGGCCAGCGCCCGCGGGGCCTGGTCCAGCGGCAGCACCTGACCGACCAGCGGGTCGATCTGCCCGGCGGTGACCAGCCGGACGAGCTCGTCGTGGGTCTGCCCGATCACGGCCGGGTCCTTCTTCTTGTACAGCCCCCAGTGCAGGCCGACGACGCTGTAGTTCTTGACCAGCGCGTGGTTGGCCGGCGCCTCGGGGATCCGCCCGCTGGTGAAGCCGACGACCACCAGCCGGCCCTCGAAGGCGATGCACCGGCGCGACCGGTCGAAGACGTCGCCACCGACCGGGTCGTAGACGACGTCGGCGCCCTCGCCGCCGGTGAGCTCCTTGACGACGGGCACGAAGTCCTCGGCCGTGTAGTCGACGACGTGGTCGGCGCCGAGCTCGCGGCAGACCTCGGTCTTGTGCGCGCCGCCGGCCGTGGCGATGACCTTCGCGCCGGCCGCCTTGCCGAGCTGGATGGCCGCCGAGCCGACGCCGCCGGCACCGGCGTGCACCAGCAGCCACTCCCCCGCCTGCAGGTGCGCGCGGCGGTGCAGGCCGACGTGGCCGGTCTGGTAGGTGAGGTGGAGGGCGGCGGCCTTCTCGTCGGACAGCGAGTCCGGCACCGGCCACGCGTCGCGGGCGTTCATCAGCGCGTACTCGGCGAAGGCGCCGGGGCCGCCGGCCGGCCCGCCGATCACCCGGCGGCCGTCCTCGGTCTCCCCGCACAGCTCGACGCCGGGGGTGAAGGGCAGCGGCGGGCGCTCCTGGTACTTCCCCTGCGCCATGAGCACGTCGGGGAAGTTGAGGGCCGCTGCCCGCACCCGGACCTTGATCTGGCCCTCACCCGGTGTCGGCTCCTCGACCTCCTCCAGCCCCATGACCTCCGAGGGGTCGCCGAGTTCGTGGACCCGCCATGCGCGCATGCGCCCGACCCTGCCAGAGCCCCGGTGACCGGCGTCACCGGGGCTCCGGCGCTCAGCGCATCGAGGGCGGGCGCAGCGCCTCGGGGACGACGGCGGTCTCGCCGGTCGCCGTCTTCGCGCTGGGCACGCCCTTGAACCTGTACGGGACCGTGCCGACGCCGGGCTGGATGACGTAGGCGGCACCCGGCTCCCCCGACGTCCAGGCCATGACCATCGCGTCGGCGACCTCGGCGGCCGGGATCACCGGGAAGTCCGCGGCCTCGAACTCGTGCCGGATGCGGTCGATGATCGCGGTGTCGGCGAAGCCGGGGCAGATCGCGCTGATGGTGATGCCCTCACGGCTCAGCCGGGGCGCCATCGACCGGACGAACGCGATCGCGCCGCCCTTGGCCACGCTGTAGCCCGGGTCCGAGGGCATGGGCGACAGGCCCGCCAGCGAGGCGGTCACCACGATCGCTCCGCCGCCGGCCCGCGCGATCGCCGGGCGGGCCGCCGCGGCGCCGTAGACCACGCCGAACAGGTCGATGTCGACCACGCGCATGAACTCGTCGAGGTCGAGGGCGTCGTCGCTCTTGGCCGCGGAGATGCCCGCGTTGAGGTAGGCGGCGTCGAGCCGGCCGTGCTCGGCCTCCACCTGGGCGACGACGGCCTCGTTGGCGGCGCGGTCGGTGACGTCGAGGGCGACGAAGTGCGCGCCGAGCTCGTCGGCGACCGACCGGTTGCGCTCGCTGTCGAGGTCGGCGGCGACGACGGTGACGTCCCGCTCGCGCAGCTTGGTCGTGAGGGCGCGGCCGAAGCCGCCGGTCCCTCCGGTGATCAGCGCGACGGAACCGGGGCCGGGGGGTGTGGGAGAGGTCACCCCGGCATCACACCACCCCGGCACCGTCCCGGGCGGGCCGGACCCCGCTCCCGTCCCGCCCCCGCCGGGATCACGGCGCTGGAACTGCGCCGGGCCGGCGTGGCGCGGTCGCGGCGCCATGATCGCGGGGAGGTGAGCGCGTCAGACCGCGCGGAGGAACCGGTCGAGCACCCGGACGCCGAAGCGCAGCGACTCCACGGGCACCCGCTCGTCGATGCCGTGGAACAGCGAGGCGAAGTCGAGGTCGGCCGGCAGCCGCAGGGGTGAGAAGCCGAAGCAGCGGATGCCCAGGCGCTCGAAGCTCTTGGCGTCGGTGCCGCCGCTCATGGTGAACGGCACCGGGCGGGCGCCGTCGTCCTCGCTCTTCAGCGCGGCGACCATCGAGTCGACCAGCGGGCCGTCGAACGTCGTCTCCACGGCCTGGTCGTGGACGATCCACTCGCGCTGGATGCCCTCGCCGATGAGCGAGGCGAGCTGCCGCTCGAACTCCTCGGCCTGCCCGTGCAGGAAGCGGCCGTCGACGGTGGCGCTGGCCGTGCCGGGGATGACGTTGGTCTTGTACCCGGCCTGCAGCATCGTGGGGTTGGCGGTGTTGCGCAGGGCCGCGCCGAGCATCCGGCTGATGCTGCCGAGCCGGGCGAGCGCCTCCTCCGGCTCGTCGGGGTCGATCTCGATGCCGTAGGCCTCCTCCACGGCGGCGAGGAACTGCCGCATCGGCGGGGTGAGCACGGTGGGCAGCCGCGCCGAGCCGAGGCGCGCGACGGCCTGGCACAGGCGGGTGACGGCGTTGTCGTCGTGGACGAACGAGCCGTGCCCCGGCTTGCCGCCGGCGGTCAGGCGCATCCAGGCCAGGCCCTTCTCCGCCGTCTGGACGAGGTAGAGGCGCAGGTCGTCGCGGACGGTGATGCTGAAGCCGCCCACCTCGCTGATCGCCTCGGAGCAGTCGGCGAACAGGTCGGGGTGCTCGTCGACCAGCCAGCGGGCGCCGAGCTTGCCGCCGGCCTCCTCGTCGGCGACGTAGGCCAGCACGACGTCGCGCGGCGGCTGCACGCCGGTGCGGGCCCACTCGCGCACCAGCGCCAGGACCATCGCGTCCATGTCCTTCATGTCCACGGCGCCGCGGCCCCAGACGTAGCCGTCGCGCTCCTCGCCGGAGAACGGGTGGACGCTCCACTCGGCGGGGTCGGCCGGGACGACGTCGAGGTGACCGTGGATCAGGAGGGGCGGCCTCGAGCGGTCGGCGCCCTCGATACGGGCGACCAGGCTGGCCCTCCCCCGCTCCGACTCCAGGATCTGCGACCCGATCCCGACCTCGTCGAGCTTGCCGGCCACCCACTCGGCGGCGGCCCGCTCCCCGGCGCTGGTGGCGGTGTCGCCGGTGTTGGTCGTGTCGATCCGGATCAGCTCGCTGAGCAGCTCGGCGACCTCGGCCTGGGCCTGGACGGGACCTCGGTTCTCCACCCGGCGAGCGTAGGGCCGGACGGCGCGATCGCGACCCGGGCCGGGGCCTGCTCCGGACGGTGCCGCCGGGTTGCTATCGTTGTCCCGCACTCGTCCGGGTGGCGGAATGGCAGACGCGCTAGCTTGAGGTGCTAGTGCCCTTTATCGGGCGTGGGGGTTCAAGTCCCCCCTCGGACACAACACCGCCCCGGTGTCTCTGCAGGTCAGAGGCCCGGGGCGGCTTCGTTTCGAGGGCAACGATGCCTCGTGACACCACTCTGGTACTCCGCGGCCTTCTCAGCCCCGGGGAAGGGCGGCGTAGCGCTCGGCGGCCTGGCGGCCCATGCCGGGCTGATCGCCGCGCTGAGCGCGCAGCGCCTCGGCATGGGCCAGGCCGGAGGCGGTCTCACCGGCCTGCCGAGCGGCCCGACGACGGAGTCGGCTCAGTCCTCGGTAGCCGGGGGGCGAGGAAGCGGGCGGTCTGGCTCCCCGGCGCGGCGGCCACCCGTTCCGGCGTGCCGGCGGCCACGATCCTGCCGCCCTGGTCACCGGCTCCAGGACCCAGGTCGATGACCCAGTCGGCGTCGGCGACGACGTCCATGTCGTGTTCCACCACCACCACGGTGTTGCCCGCGTCGACGAGTTGGTGGAGTTGGCGCATCAGCAGTTCCACGTCAGCGGGGTGCAGCCCGGTGGTCGGCTCGTCGAGAACGTAGAGCGTGTGCCCCCGTCGGGCCCGTTGCAGCTCGCTGGCCAGCTTCACCCGCTGCGCCTCGCCGCCGGACAGCTCCGTCGCCGGTTGTCCGAGGCGCAGGTAGCCCAGACCGACCTCCTGCAACACGCGCAGGCTTGTGGCCACCGGCGCGAGGTCGGCGAGGAAGTCCGTGGCCGCGTCGACGGTCAGGTCGAGCACCTCGGCGATGTTCCTGCCGCGGTGCGTGATCTCCAGCGTCTCGGGGTCGTACCGCGCACCGTGGCAGGTCGGGCAGGGCGAGTACGTCCCGGGGAGGAAGAGCAGCTCCACGGTCACGAAGCCCTCGCCCTGGCACGTCGGGCAGCGCCCCTCGGCCACGTTGAAGGAGAACCGCCCGGCGCCGTAGCCGCGCCTGCGGGCCTCCTCGGTGGCCGCGAAGAGCTTGCGCACCGCGTCGAAGAGCCCGGTGTAGGTGGCCAGGTTGGACCGGGGGGTCCGGCCGATGGCCTTCTGGTCGACGCGCACGAGACGGTCGACGGCCGCAGGCCCCTCGAGCTGCACCGTCACCCCCGCGGTGTCCTGGACGACGTCGTCCGGGTCGGCAGTCGGGTCGTCACCGGCGTCGTCGGCGCCGTCCGTGGCCGTCGCGGGTGAGCCGAGCCGCCGGGAGACGGCATCGGCCAGCACCTGGCTGACCAGCGTCGACTTGCCCGAGCCGGAGACGCCGGTGACCGCGGTGAAGACCCCGAGCGGGAACGCCACCTCGACGTCGCGCAGGTTGTGCCGGTCGATGCCACCCAGGCGCAGCTGCCCCGCCGGCTGCCGTCGCGGCCGACCGATCGGCGGCTCCCGGTCGAAGAGGAAGCGCCGGGTCACCGAGGCATCGACGTGGGACAGGCCGGCGACGGGCCCGCTGTAGAGGACGCGGCCGCCCTGCTCCCCTGCCAGCGGGCCGACGTCGACGATCCAGTCGGCGCGGTGGGCCAGCGCCATGTCGTGCTCGATGACGAACAACGAGTTGCCGGCCGCGGTCAGCTGGTCCAGGACCTCCAGCAGCGGTTCGGCGTCGGCCGGGTGCAGCCCCGCGGATGGCTCGTCCAGGACGTACACCACGCCGAACAACCCCGACCGCAGCTGAGTCGCGATCCGCAGCCGTTGCAGCTCGCCGGGCGACAGGGTCGGGGTCGTACGGTCCAGGCTGAGGTAACCGAGGCCCAACGTGGTGAGCACCTCGATCCGGCCGAGGAGGTCCGCCGTGATCCGCGCCGCGACGTCGGTCGCCTGCGGTGCCCGGCGGAGCGTCTCGACGAGCGCGGCCAGCGGCAGGGCGGCCAGTTCGGCGATGTTCCGCCCGCCGACGGTGACGGCCAGGGACTCGGGCCGCAGCCGGCTGCCCGAGCAGACCGGGCAGGTCGAGGTCTGCACGAACCGCAGGACCCGCTGCCGCATGGTCGGGCTCTTGGTGTTGGCCAGGGTGTGCAGCACGAGGGCCCGTGCGCCGGTGTACCGGCCCTGGTAGTCGCGCTGGACCTGACCCATCCCGCGGACGGGGCGCACGGTGACCTCCGGCTGCTCGTCGGTGAACAGGATCCAGTCGCGCTCGGCTTGCGGCAGGTCCCGCCACGGCCGGTCGATGTCGTGGCCGAGCTCGACCAGGATGTCGCGCAGGTTCTTGCCGTGCCAGGCCCCCGGCCAGGCGGCGATCGCGCCGTCCCGGATGCTGAGCGATGCGTCGGGGACCAGGCTGTCCTCGGTCACCAGGTGCACCCTGCCCAGACCGGAGCACTCGGGGCAGGCGCCGGCGGCGGTGTTGGGCGAGAAGGCGTCGGAGTCCAGCCGGCCGGTCGACCCCGGCGGATAGATGCCGGCGCGCGAGAACAGCATCCGCAGCGAGTTGGACAGCGTCGTCACGGTGCCGACGGCGGACCGGCTGCTGGGGGTGCCCCGACTCTGCTGCAGCGCCACCGCCGGCGGAAGTCCGGTGATCTCGTCGACGACGGGTGCGCCGACCTGGTGGATGAGCCGCCGGGCGTACGGAGCCACGGACTCGAAGTACCGGCGTTGCGCCTCCGCGTAGATCGTGCCGAAGGCCAACGAGGACTTCCCGGATCCGGAGACGCCGGTGAAGACGACCAGGGCGTCCCGCGGCACGTGGACGTCGACGTCGCGCAGGTTGTGCTCGCGGGCGCCGCGCACCCGGACGAACCGGTCCGTCGGCGAGGACGCGCGGCCCGGTTCACCGATCATGACTCCAGCCTGACCTGCGCCCGGGCCGGAGGGGCACGCGGGGGACACACCCGGTCTCGCCGCCGTTGCCCGTCCCGTCGATGCGGGCACCGAGCGGGACGTCACCCGAGCCGGCGTCGCCAGCGGGGCAGCGCGGGGTCACCCGCCGGCTCCTCGCCCAGCGCGCGGGCGGCGTCGGCGACGTCCTCCGCGGTGATCGTCGTGACGTCAGCACGGTTCCGGGTGACGCCGGCGTCGCGGAGACCCGGGCGAAGATCATCGCGCTGCCGCCGCGACGGACGACGGCGCGCACCCGCGCCGACCGCTCGACGAGCGCCCGGCACACCCGCCGGCCAACCCGTCGCACCGGTCACCGCCACGACGGGGGCGGAAGTGGCTGTGCGGTCCACCCTGCCAGCGACCGCGCAACGACGCCCGCCGCGCGCACGTCACCCGCCTCGCACCCTCGGGCGGCCGGCCGATCCACACTGCGAAGCTCGGCCGGGATCAGTCGACCAGCTCGGTCGGAACCGTGTGCCCACGTACCGGCTCCCCCTCGGACTCCGCCTCGTCCCGGTTTCCTGCAGATCAGAAGCCCGGGACGTGGTCGTGCAGGTCTCCGGAGCACCCAGGCCATCACCCGGCGGCTGAGCTGCCGGACCGCCTACGCGCAGCCGCACCCTGTCGCGCCACATACCGGGCGGCACCGGTGCTCATCGCCGACCCCCCGGTCGCCATGCCAGGCGCCGCCGTCCTCACCGGACGCGACGGCGAACTCCGGCTGCCTGCTGGCCACCGACGCCACACGGTGGACGAGGCGCGATGGTCCTGCGGGCCTTCCTCCGGTGGCAGCCGCAGTACCCAGCTGGTCACGCGGGAGCGCCGGCAGTGCAGGACAGCCCGTCGGCCGGCCGCGGGCCCCTCCTGCCGCCCGGTCGTCCGGCCCGAGCGCGCCCGTCGTGCCTCACGGTCCGACGGCTGACCGCCGACCGGCGTCAGGCCGTGGTGGAGAGCCGGTAGAGCGCGGTGTGGTGGACGTGCAGCACGGGCTCGGCGTCGGCCAGGGCCAGAGCGTCGTAGCGGACTTGCTCGTGCCGGCCGCGCCGGCCCACGTCGGTGACGCGTCCGTGCACGGTCATCCGCGCAGGCAGCCGGGCGATGCCGAGAAAGGTGCAGGCGCTCGAGGTGTGGATCCACGGTCCGAGGGCGACGTTGTGCATGAGCAGCTCGTTGACCAGGCGCAGCAACAGACCGGGATGCGCCCACGACCTCTCCCGGTACAGCGCCAGTGGTTCGCCGATCGCATCGAGGTACCACTCGTTCTCCTCGACGGTGCCGACTTCGTGGACGCTGCCGAACGGCCCGGCAACCGGGTCGATCACCGGCTCGCCGGCAGCTGACACCTCCGCGAAGTCGGCGAGGTCGGGGCGATCCCCCGTGCGACCGGTCGAGCCCGCGCAGCGCACCTCACCGTCCGCGCCGGTGACGGTCAGCTGGCCACCGGTCACGTCGACGAGCAACTCCTCGCCGTCGTAGACCGGCCGACGGAAGCGCAGATCGACCCGCCCGCCGGACAACCACTCCTCTCCCCAAGCCGCCACCAAGGGCGTGGTCGTGCGGGCGAAGAGCTCCACCCCGGGCACCAGCGCGCCAGAGAAGCCGAACCGCCGAGCGACGCCGTCATCGTGGATCTTGTTCTCGGCCTCCTCGATGACACGGGCGACGAAGCGGTGCGGCGCAGGGGCGTCCATGTCGCCGGATGCTGCCACCATCGGACCCTTCGCTGTCTGCGCCGGCCGGCCCGGCACAAGCCTGAGAACGCGCCGTCGACGAGGTCCCCCAGGTCTCCGCTGGGGCCACACGAGGGCCTCGCTGTCCGGTTGGCGCCTCGGCCGACAGACGGCACGTCACGGAAACGCGTCCCGCCCGCGCGCCCCGGTCGCGCCGGCCCCGACCTCTCCGATCCCCGCACGTCACCCGGATCCGATCGGAGGCCCGGCAGCACGTCCGTAGCCGTGTGCGGGGGTACGGACTCCCCTCGGACACCAGACGACGACTCATCGCCAGCCGTCGAGTGGTGTGCGTACGCGACGAGTCGGCCCTCGGACACAGCACCGCCCCGGTGTCTCTGCAGGTCAGAGGCCCGGGGCGCTTCACGTTCGGGCCTCCAGGGCTCGCGTGATACCCATGTGATGCCCATCGCGTCGGATCAGCCCTCCAGCAGGGCAGCGAAGCGGTCGGCGGCTTCACGCCCCATGCCGGGGTGCACGTGCTGGTAGACGGTGAGCGTGATGGTGGCGTTGGCGTGACCGAGGCGCTCGGAGACGACCTTCACCGGGACGCCGTCGGCGAGCAGCAACGTGGCGTGGGTGTGGCGGAGGTCGTGCAGCCGGATCACCGGCAGTCGCTCCTCCCCGAGCGCCTTGCGCGCCCGGGCCACCTGGGCGGTGAAGCGGCGGGAGAACCGTTCGGGATGCCGGTGGGTGCCGTCGAGGTCGCCCAGCACCACCGCCGCGTCGCGCCAGATCCGGGGACAGGCCGGCGCGAGCGGTCCGGTAGGCGCGGAGCGCGGCCACCGTCCCTGGGTCGAGGTCGACGACCCTCGACTGACCGGTCTTGGTCGGTCCCTCGACCAGTTCTTCGCCAGCCCCCTTCGCCTTCACCACGCCGACGCTGCGGCGAACCGCAATCCGTGCGGCGCCCACATCGACGTCCCGCCAGCGCAGGGCCAGCACCTCACCGCGGCGCATCCCGGTGACCGCCAGCAGCCGCCAGCCCATGGCGAGGTCCGGATCCTGGACGTCGGCCGGGCCGAGGAACCGGCCGAGCTCCGGCGCGGTCCAAGCCTGCATCTCCGGCGGACGGGCCTCCGACGGGCTCGGGGGTGTCGACCGGTCGGCCGGGTTGACCGCCAGCCGCCCCTGCCTGACCGCGTCGCTCAGGGCCGACCGCAGGATCGTGTAGACGTAGCGCACCGTCCGCGCGGGGAGGCGCCCCGACCGTCGGCCCGCCCGGACGCCTCCAGCTTGCGCATCCAGGCGTCCACCATCGAGCCGGTGAGACGGGCGATCGGCTGGGCACCGAGGTGAGGATCGAGGTGCAGCCGGATGTTCTTCCGGTAGGAGGCCAGCGTTGGAGGGCTGAGCCGTTGCCCCTGTATCCACTCGGCGAGGTAGGCGTCGAGGCGCTGCTTCGACGGTTCGACCCACTCCCCCACGTCGGACTTGCGGATCTCCGCGCGCAACGCTGCCGCGGCGTCCTTCCTCGTTCTGAACCCGCGCTCCAGGACGACACGCTTCGTCCCGTCCTCACGCTCCGCCGAGTATCTGATCGGGAAACGCGGACCGGCCTTGGTCGCGTACTCACTGATGCTGCCCTCACCCGCCTGACGTCGCCGTGGCTCGGGCATCCACCGACCTCCTGTCACCGGCCCTTTCGAGCGATCTGACCTCACGACAGACCGACTGCGGCCGGGTGGGATCCGTAGTCCTGGTGCCTCCGCCGACAGGTGCCATCAGAAGACCGGTTGCGTCGCCACCCTCGGCTTCGCGCGATCACATCTTCGGCTGGATGGATCACGTTGATCGACGTTGACTGCACAGCCCAGAGCGGCAGAGGGCCACGTAGCGGCGACGAGATACTTCCAAGCTCAGCAGCCGTCACACGTCTTCCACTTCGGGTTCTCCAACTCGTGGTGACGAGTCAGTGGAGACTCGTCTGCAGCCTCGTGAGCACGGGAAACAGCGGGAGTCCCGAATACCGCGCACGACGGCGGGAACGCGGACGTCGACGGCGTCACCAGGTCCAACGAGCCCCGACCGAGGTGGCCCGCTCGGACCCGAGACCCGCCGGAGTGGACAGCCCCGAACGACGGAAGGCCGCCACGACCTGCGGCCGGTGCGGCGGGTCCATCAGGCCGAGGAGTCGGGGGCCGATCCCCCAGTGGTGTTCGGCCACCTGCCGGCACCGGGCCTGAGGTCCCGGTGAAGCGCCTGCTGCAAGGGGCGCCGATCGACCGCGTGGTCTGCGCGGACGCGGTGGACCGCCCGGACGTGCTCCCCTGGTTCGCCGGACGGGCGATGGCGACTGCCCAGCCTGGCGGTTGACAGCCCGGTCGGCGAACCCGCCGCCAGAGCCGAGTGCTCCAGCAGGCCGCCTCGGGGACGGCTCACCGTCGGGCCGGCGTGCGGTCGAGGACGTAGGACCCGGGGGCGGCTTCCAGCGGTGGGTGCTCGGCGTCCCCGGTGCCGTCCGGTGCGGGCCGTTCGTCGCCGGAGCGTTCGAGGACCCAGTCCGCCCAGGCCTCCCACCAGGTCCCGGTCCGCTTCTCCGCGGTCCGACGCCAGTGCTCGGGGTCCGCCCCGGGTTCGCCGCCGACGGAGTAGCTGGCCTTCGGGTTGCCGGGTGGGTTGACCAGGCTGGCGATGTGGCCGGCGTTGCTCAGCACGAAGGTGCTCGGCCCGCCCAGCAGCTGTGTCGTGCGGTAACAGCCGGTCCAGGGGGTGAGGTGGTCGTTGAGCGCCCCGGTGACGAAGGTCGGGACGGTGATCCGGGGCAGGTCGACCGGCGTACCGAGCACCTCGACGCGGCCGTTCGCCAAGGTGTTGTCCTGGAAGATGTCGAGGAACTGCGCGTGCAGCCTGGCGGGCAGGTTGGTGCCGTCGGCGTTCCAGGCCAGGATGTCGAACACCGGGGGTCGTTCCCCCATCAGCCAGTTGTTGACGACGTAGTTGAAGACGAGGTCGTCCGGGCGCATCCAGCTGAACACGGCGCCGAGGGACCGGGCGCTGATCACCCCGTTCCGCTCGGAGTTGCCGCGGGCCATCTCCAGCGCGCGAGGTGCCGAGAAGGCGCCGATGGGTGCCCGCGTGCCGAAGTCGAGCAGCGTGACGCCGTAGGAGGCGGAGTGCACGCTGTGGTCGCCTCGTGCGGCGAGGTGGCCGAGGACGGTCGTGGTGAGGATCCCGCCGGCGCAGAACCCCAGCGTGTTGACGTCCTCGGCGTCGGTGACGTCCTTGACGACGTCGATGGAGCGCAGGATCCGCCGTGCGTAGGTGTCGATGTCCCAGTCCGCCTGCGCGGCGGTCGGGTTGCGCCAGCTGACCATGAACACCCGCAGCCCGCGGCTGGCCGCGTACTCGACGAAGCTGCGGCCGGGTCGCAGATCGAGGAAGTAGTACCGGCCGATGGGCGGCGGGATGACCAGCAGGGGCCGCTGCCTGACGGTCGGGGTACTCGGCCGGTACTCGATGAGCTCGGCGACGTCGTCCCGGTCGATGACGTCGCCCGGGGTGACGGCGAGGTCCACCCCGACCGTGAAGGCACTGCGATCGGTCTGCGACGGCATGCCGCCGTTGTGCCGCACGTCGTGCACGAACTGGCGGGCTCCGCGCATGAGGCTGGCGCCGGCGGTGTCGAACGCCCGCTTGAGGACCGCCGGATTGCCGGGCAGCGTGTTCGTCGGCGCCAGGGCACTGGCCAGCACGCCCACGGCGAACCGGGCCCGTTCGACGTCGTGCCAGTCCGAGGCGGTCTTCTCGTAGTCGTCGACGAGCCGGTCCAGCTGCGAGGCGAGCGCGAGGTACCCCTGACACAACCGGCGGAAGGCCGGGTTCGTCGACCATGCGGGATCAGCGAAGCGCTTGTCCTTCGGGGAGGGCCGGTACTCGTCGCTCCCCCGTGCGATCGACGCCCAGTCGCGGACCAACCGGCCGGCACCACGGGTGACCGGGCCGGGCTGGGCGAGGGCGGAGGCCATCCCCCTCAGGACACCGACGACGGACGGGATCCCGACCGACTCACCGCCCTCGACGACGCCGATCGCCTCGTCCTCGTCGGCCGGCACCGGCTCCTCCACTGCAGGCCGATGGTCCTTCGGAGGAGCGGTGGTGCGGCTGCGGGCCGGCTTCGTCGCGGTCATGATCGGCTCCCATTCGGACGAGTTGACGGGGCACTACGAGAACCCGGACGGTGGGGTGTCTGGTCGAGACGTGCACGTCTCCCGCTGTCCGTCGGGCGACTCCGAGCCGCCCCACCGCCATGGAGATGCCGCTGGATCTCCTCCGGTGTGACCGCAGCCACATCGGGGACGCTAGTCGATGACCGTGCCAGGAGCCGCCCGAAGCGGGTTGGTCAACCGCCACGGTCGACGGGAGGGGTCGACCGACCGTGCAGGGTGGAGGGCCGTAAGCCTCTCCTCGTCGACGGGATCGATCCGTGCCGGTGACGATGCGTCCGGCAACCCCGACGTGGGGTGACCGGGCTGACCGGTCCCCCTACGCGGGGCAAGGGCTCAGAGGAGCTCGAGGATGGTGGCGTTGGCCTGGCCGCCGCCCTCGCACATGGTCTGCAGGCCGTAGCGGATGCCGTTGTCGCGCATGTGGTGCACGAGCGTGGTCATGATGCGCGCGCCGGAGCCGCC
>NZ_JABGCW010000010.1:0-284366 GCF_041028265.1 Geodermatophilus amargosae | reverse complement strand
CCTGGACACCCAGACGGTCACCGAGCAGCAGCAGGTCTCCGAGCAGGTGCGCAAGGAGCAGATCGAGGTCGACGGCGGCCAGACCGGTGTCGCCGGCACGGGCACCACGGGCCGTGAGGACGACCGGGGCCTCGTGCAGAAGGCCAAGGACGCCCTGGACCGCGACAACGACGGCAAGATCGGTCGGTAGGCACCAGCGCACCACGGCCCGGTCCTGACCGGGCACGACACAGTCGGCGGCGGCCGGCCGGAGACGACGACTCCCGGCCGGCCGCCGTGTCGTCTGCAACCGTTGCGGGCTCCCGGGTCGGCCCCTGTCGGGCGCCTGCGCAGGTGGGATGCTCGGCGGCGTGACCGAGACCACGGCTGCGCCGTCCACCCGGGCCGACGGCCTCCCCGGCGGCCCGGAGGAGCTGGCCGCGGCTCTCCGGTCGACCGGGTACCTGCCCGACGAGGGCCTGGCCACCGCCGCCTACCTGGCCCTGGTCATGCGCCGCCCACTGTTCCTCGAGGGCGAGGCCGGCGTCGGCAAGACCGCCCTCGCCCGGTCGCTGGCCGCCGTCACCGGCCGCCCGCTGTACCGCCTGCAGTGCTACGAGGGCCTCGAGGCCAGCCAGGCGCTCTACGACTGGGACTTCGGCCGACAGCTGCTGCACCTGCGCGCCGCCGAGGCCGCGCACGCCACGGCCGACACCGAGTCGCTCGAGGCCTCGCTCTACGACCGGCGGTTCCTGCTCGCCCGCCCGCTGCTGCAGGCGCTGGAGGACTCCCCGAGCGTGCTGCTCGTCGACGAGGTCGACCGCGCCGACGACGAGTTCGAGGCGTTCCTGCTCGAGGTCCTCTCCGACTTCACGATCTCCATCCCGGAGCTGGGCACCGTGCGCGCCGACGTCCCGCCGCTGGTGGTGCTGACCTCCAACCGCACCCGCGAGGTGCACGACGCGCTCAAGCGCCGCTGCCTCTACCACTGGCTGGAGCACCCCGACTTCGACCGCGAGGTGGCGATCCTGCGGACCCGGCTGCCGGAGGTCACCGAGCGGCTGGCCCGCGAGGTGGCCCGGGCGACGGCGAAGCTGCGCACGCTGGACCTGCTCAAGCCGCCCGGCGTCGCCGAGGCGATGGACTGGGCCACCGCGCTGCACGCGCTGGGTGCCCGCGACCTCGACCCCGACCTCGCCGCACGCACGCTCGGCGCGGTGATCAAGTACCGCGAGGACACCGACCGGGTGCGCTCGCTCGCGCGGGGGGCGCTCTTCGGTGGCTGACCCCTCGCCCCGTCGGGACGTCGTCGCCACGGTCCTGGGGTTCGTCCGCACGCTGCGCGCCGCCGGCATGACCGCCTCCCCGGACCGGGTCGAGGCCATGCTCACGGCGGTGGCGGCGCTCGACGTCCTCGACGCCACCGCCGTCTACTGGGCCGGCCGGCTGACGCTGTGCTCCGGCCCGGACGACCTCGACCGCTACGACGCCGCGTTCGCCGCGTACTTCGGCGGCGAGGCCCCCCGGCGGGGGCGTCCCCCGGCGACCGCCCCGCCGCGGATCGCCGTCACCGCGCCGCTGCAGGAGGGCGGCGGGGCCGGCGAGGAGGGCGAGGACCCCTCGGACCTCGCCGTCGCCGCCTCGG
Organism: Geodermatophilus amargosae; assembly: GCF_041028265.1. Lineage (GTDB taxonomy): Bacteria > Actinomycetota > Actinomycetes > Mycobacteriales > Geodermatophilaceae > Geodermatophilus > Geodermatophilus amargosae_A. Next base: position 282,742 of record NZ_JABGCW010000010.1, on the reverse strand, counting down.
CCGACGAGGTGCTGCGCCAGCGCGACGTCGCCGACCTGACCCCCGCCGAGCGCGAGCACCTGCGGCGGCTGTTCGCGCTGGTGCGCCCGGCGTCGCCGATGCGCCCGGCCCGCCGCCGCCGGCCCTCCGCCCACGGGTCCGTGCACCCGGCGCGCACGGTGCGGCGGGCGCTGCGCACCGGCGGTGAGGTCTCCCGGCTGCTGCACCGGCGGGCCCGGCCGCGGCCGCGGCGGGTGGTGCTGCTGGTCGACGTCTCCGGCTCGATGAGCCCCTACGCCGACGCGCTGCTGCGGTTCGCCCACGCGGCGGTGCGCGCCCGGCCGGCCTCGACCGAGGTGTTCACCATCGGCACCCGGCTGACCCGCGTGACGCGGGAGATGCGGCTGCGCGACCCCGACCGGGCGCTGGCGGCCAGCGGCACCGCGATCCCCGACTGGTCGGGCGGCACGCGGCTCGGCGAGGTGCTCAAGGCGTTCCTCGACCGGTGGGGACAGCGCGGGACCGCCCGCAGCGCCGTCGTCGTGGTGTGCAGCGACGGCTGGGAGCGGGGGAGTCCCGACCTGCTGCGCGAGCAGATGGCGCGGCTGCGCCGCCTCGCGCACGCCGTCGTCTGGGTCAACCCGCACAAGGGCCGGGCGGGCTACGAGCCGCTGACCGGTGGGATGCAGGCGGCGCTGCCGTCGGTCGACGCGTTCGTGTCGGGCCACAGCCTGGCCGCCTTCGAGGAGCTGTCGGGAGTGATCTCGCGTGTGTGAGAGGAGCGGTCATGCGTGAGGTGCTCGACGACCTGGTCGGGTGGTGGCAGGCCGGCGAGACGGTCGGGATGGGGACGGTCGTGGCCACCTGGCGCTCCGCGCCGCGGCCGGCCGGGGCGGCGATGCTCGTCGGCCCCGACGGGACGGCGGTCGGCAGCGTGTCCGGCGGCTGCGTCGAGGGCGCGGTGTACGAGGAGGCCAAGGACGTCGTCGAGTCCGGCGTCCCGACGCTGGAGCGCTACGGCGTCAGCGACGACGACGCGTTCGCCGTCGGCCTGACCTGCGGCGGGATCCTCGACGTGTTCGTCGAGCCGGTGTCGCGCGAGTCGTTCCCCGAGCTCGGGGAGATCGCCTCGTCGGTGGGCCGGCACGAGCCGGTCGCCGTCGTCACCTGCGTGCGCGGTCCCGACGACCGCCTGGGCCGCCGGCTGGTGCTCTGGCCCGACCGCGCGTCGGGCACCCTGGGCCTGCAGCGCCTCGACGACGCCGTCGCCGCCGACGCCCGCGGGATGCTCGCCGCCGGCCGCACGGCCACGCTGACCTACGGCCACGACGGCGAGCGGCGCGGCGACGAGCTCACGCTGTTCGTCTCCTCCTTCGCCCCGCCGGCGCGGATGGTCGTGTTCGGCGCCATCGACTTCGCGGCCGCCGTCGCCCGGGTCGGGGCGTTCCTCGGTTACCGGGTGACCGTGTGCGACGCCCGGCCCGTCTTCGCCACCGCCCGCCGCTTCCCCGACGCGCACGAGGTCGTCGTCGAGTGGCCGCACCGCTACCTGCAGGCCGAGGTCGAGGCCGGCCGGGTCGACGAGCGCACGGTGCTGTGCGTGCTCACCCACGACCCGAAGTTCGACGTCCCGCTGCTGGAGGTGGCGCTGCGCCTGCCGGTGGCCTACGTCGGGGCGATGGGCTCGCGGCGCACCCACGAGGAGCGGCTCGAGCGGCTGCGCGAGGCGGGGCTGACCGCGGCCGAGCTGGAGCGGCTGTCCTCGCCGATCGGCCTGGACCTCGGCGCCCGCACGCCGGAGGAGACCGCCGTCTCGATCGCCGCGGAGATCATCGCGGGGCGCTGGGGCGGCTCGGGGGAGCGGCTGACCGGGATCGAGGGCCCCATCCACCGCACCGCCGACCGGTGAGTGGCCTGTGTAGCGCTATGGGCTCCCCGGGCCGGCCGCACCGGTACGACGTCGAGGTCGTGGGGCTGCTGGTCTCGCCGGTGCACCGCTACGACGGGCGGCCGGGCGGTGCCGTGCCGGCCCAGGACGCCGACCGCGTGGAGCGGGTCGACGTCCGCGCCGGGCACGGCGTCGTCGGCGACCGCTACGCCGGCCGGCCCGCGCACCGCGACGCCGCCGTCACGGTGCTGGCCGCCGAGTCGGTGGAGGCGCTGGCCGCCGAGCTCGGCACCGGCCCGCTCGACGCGCTGCTGACCCGCCGCAACGTCGTCCTGCGCGGCGCCGAGGTCGAGGCGCTGCGCGGGGAGGAGTTCGCGCTGGACTGCGGGGAGGGCGTCGTCGTCCTGCGGGGCGGGCGCCCGGCCAACCCGTGCGCCTGGCTGGACACCGTCCTCGCGCCGGGCGCGCACCGGGGCATGCGCGGGCGCGGGGGAGTGCGCTGCGCACCGCTGTCCGACGGCGTGCTGCGGCTCGGTCCCGCCGTCCTCACCAGCGCCGTTCCGCTCGACGCCGCCCGCGCGGGGGAGCCCCACCGGGTGCTGCCCCGCCCCCGGCCGGGTCTCGGGGACACGTAGCCTGCGTCACATCCGCCCCCTGCGAGAGGAGCCGCGTGACGCCGACCGTGCCCCACCCGGTCATCGGGCTGCGCCGCGAGCGGGAGGTGCTCACCGTGGCGCTGCGCACCAACCGGCACGTCGTCCTCGAGGGGCCGCCCGGCACGGGCAAGTCCACGCTGCTGCGCTCGGTCGCCGCGGAGGACGGCCAGGACGTCGTCTTCGTCGAGGGCAACGCCGAGCTCACGCCGGCCCGGCTGATCGGCCAGTACGACCCGGCCGCCGTCCTCGCCGAGGGCTACGTGCCCGGCAGCTTCACCGACGGGCCGCTGCTCACGGCCATGCGCGGGCACGGGCTGCTCTACCTCGAGGAGCTCAACCGCATCCCCGAGGAGACGCTCAACGTCCTCATCACCGTGCTCACCGAGGGCGAGATCACCGTGCCGCGCCTCGGGCACGTGCGGGCCGCCGCCGGGTTCCGGCTGATCGCGGCGATGAACCCCTTCGACGCGATCGGCACCGCGCGCGTGGGCCAGGCGATCGCCGACCGGATGTGCCGCGTCGTCCTCGGCTACCAGGACGCCGAGGCCGAGCGGGCCATCGTCACCGCCGTCACGGGGGCGCCCCCGGCGCTCATCGGCCTCGCCGTCCGGCTGGTGCGCGCCACCCGCGAGCACCGCGACGTCCGGATGGGCTCGTCGGTGCGCGGCGCCACCGACCTCGTGCTGCTGCTCGGCGGCCTGCTCGACGTCCGCGGGCAGTCCGGCCTCGGCGCCGAGGGCGCCCGCGAGACCGCCCGCGACGCCGCGTACGCCGCGCTGTCGGGGCGCATCCGCGTCGCCGACGGCGTCGAGCGCACGCCCGAGGCGGTCATCGACGACATCCTCGACGACGTCTGGCCACCGGACGGGCCGCCACCGCAGGACGACGAGTCGGCCGACCCTTGAAGGGCCCCTGGGGAGGGAGGAGGTGAGGGCCCGCCGGAGTCCCCGGCGGGCACCGACTCCCCCTCCGCGCCGCGCCGCGACCGCTCGGGCGGTGGCCGCCGGAGGCAGACCGGCAGGCGGGAGATGGCCGCCCGGCACGACGCCTTCGAGGAGGTCAGCCCGGAGGTCGGCGAGCTCGACGAGGAGGCCTTCGCCGCGCTGATGGCCGAGGACGCCGACGCCGCGGCCGCGCTGCTCACCGACCTCGCCGCGGCCACCGACCGGGAGCTGCGGACGGCGGCCCAGCGGCTCGCCGCGCGGGTGTTCGTGCAGGTGGGCCGGGTCGGGCGGGCGCGCACCCGCGGCACGCGCCGGCTGGTGCCCGACCGCCGGGGCGACGGCGACCTGGACCTCGACCGCACGCTCGACCGCTGGGACGTCGGGACGCCGCTGGCCGAGGGCGACCTGGTGACGCGCCGCTGGACGGGGCACCGCCGCACGGTCTGCCTCGCCGTCGACACGTCGGGGTCGATGACGGGGCTCGGCGTGGCGATCGCGGCGGTGGCCGCGGCCGGCGTCGTCCTCACCGGCGACGAGAAGCTGCGCACCAGCCTGCTCACCTTCGGCCGGGAGGTCGACGTCGTGCAGCGGCCGGGCCAGCGGCGCGCCGCCGAGGACGTCGTGACGCACCTGATCGGGCTGCGCGGGCACGGGATGACCGACCTGTCCGCCGCGCTGCGGGCCGCGCGGCTGCAGCTGGCGCCCGAGGTCGCCGACGAGCGGGTGGTCGTGCTGCTCTCGGACTGCCTGCACACCACCGGCGACCCGCCGGAGACGGCGCTGGCCGGCATCGACCGGCTCGACGTGCTCTGCCCGCTGCCCACGCCCGAGGCGGAGGAGGCGGCCCGCGCCCTGGCCGCCCGGGGCGGGGGGACGGCGCAGATGGTGCGGACGGTGCGCGACCTCGGCCCCGCCCTCACCCGCCTGCTCGGCTGAGAGGCTGGGTGCATGGTGCTGGGACTCCGCGAGCCGATCGTGCAGGCCCCGATGGCAGGTGGTCCGTCCACCCCGGCGCTGGCCGCCGCGGTCTCGGGAGCCGGCGGCCTGGGCTTCCTCGCCGCGGGCTACCGGTCGCCGGAGGCCGTGCGGGAGGAGATCCGGGCGACCCGGGAGCTGACGCCGGAGCGCTTCGGCGTCAACGTCTTCCTCCCGGGGCCGCCCGGCGACGACGCGGCGGTGCGCCGCTATGCCGCGCAGCTGAGCGCGGAGGCCGGGCGCCGGGGCGTCGAGCTGGGCGAGCCGCGATGGGACGACGACGCGTGGGAGGCGAAGGTCGCCGTCCTCGCCGAGGAGCGGGTGCCGGTGGCGTCGTTCACCTTCGGCCTGCCCCGGCCCGACGTCGTCGCGGTGCTGCACGACGCCGGCGCCACCGTGCTGGTCACCGTGACCAGCCCCGAGGAGGCCGTGGCCGCCGCGGAGGCCGGTGCGGACGCGCTGGTCGTCCAGGGCGTCGAGGCCGGCGGCCACCGGGGCGGCTTCCGCGACGAGGACGGCATGGGCGAGTACGGGCTGCTCGTGCTGCTGCGGCTCGTCGCCCGGGCCGTGGACCTGCCGCTGGTGGCCGCCGGCGGGCTCGGGGACGGCGCCTCGGTGGCCGCGGTGCTGGTGGCCGGGGCGGAGGCGGCGCAACTCGGCACGGCGTTCCTGGGGTGCCCCGAGGCCGGCACGAGCCCGCTGCACCGCGCGGCCCTCGCCACGGGCGGGGAGACGGCGCTGACCCGCGCGTTCAGCGGCCGCCGGGCCCGGGCCCTGGTCAACCGCTTCCTCGCCGAGCACGGCGCGACCGCCCCGGCCGCCTATCCCCAGGTCCACCACCTGACGACGCCGCTGCGCGCCGCCGCCCGCTCGGCCGGGGACGCCGACGGGATCAACCTGTGGGCCGGGCAGGGGCACCGCCTGGTCGAGCCGCTGCCCGCCGGCGAGCAGGTCCGCCGCCTCGCCGACGACGCCCGGGCGGCGCTGGCCCGCGCCGCCCGCTGACCGGTCGCCGGGCGAGGTCGGGGTGGTGGCCGCGGGCCGATCGTCCGACCATGCCGGGGCCACGACCGCACGATCGAGGAGCCGCCGCATGACCGGCACCGCCACGACCGCCTACCGCGCCGCCCGCGACCAGTTGCTGGCGCTGCGCGGGGACCCCGTCCGGGCCGCCGCGGAGTTCCGCTGGCCGGTGATCGACGGCCCGTTCAACTGGGCGGTCGACTGGTTCGACGAGATCGCCCGGGGCGTCGAGCGGCCCGGGCTGGTGATCGCGCAGGACGACGGCAGCGAGGGCAGCTGGACCTTCGACGGGCTCGCCCGCCGCTCGGACCAGGTGGCCGCATGGCTGCGCGAGCGCGGCGTGCGGCGCGGTGACCGCGTCGTCCTCATGCTCGGCAACCGGGTGGAGCTGTGGGAGTCGATGCTCGCCGTCATGAAGCTCGGCGCGGTGATCATGCCGACGACGACGGCCCTGCCGCCCGCGGACCTCGCCGACCGCATCGGCCGCACCGGCGCCCGCCACGTGGTCGTCGACGTCGCCGAGACCGCCAAGTTCGCCGACGTCCCCCCCGGCGACTACGGGCGGATCGCCGTGGGCGGCGAGGCGCCCGGCTGGGCGCCCTACGCCGACGCGGCCGGTGCCCCCGACCGACCGCTGGGACATCCCGGCACCGAGCCCGGTGACCCGCTGCTCCTGTACTTCACCAGCGGCACCACCAGCCGGCCCAAGCTGGTCGAGCACACCCAGGTCAGCTACCCGGTCGGGCACCTGTCGACGATGTACTGGCAGGGCCTGCAGCCCGGCGACCGGCACCTCAACATCAGCTCCCCGGGCTGGGCCAAGCACGCCTGGAGCTGCTTCTTCGCCCCGTGGGCGGCGGAGGCGACCGTCCACCTGCTCGACTACCGGCGCTTCGACCCCGCGGTGCTGCTCGGCCGCATCCGCGACGCCGGCATCACCACGTTCTGCGCACCGCCCACGGTGTGGCGGATGCTCATCCAGGCCGACCTCACCGGCGGGCCGGGGCAGCTGCGGGAGGTGCTGGCCGCCGGCGAGCCGCTCAACCCCGAGGTCATCGAGCAGGTCCGCCGGCGGTGGGGGCTGACGCTGCGCGACGGCTACGGGCAGACCGAGACGACGGCGGCGGTGGGCAACCCGCCCGGCGCCGAGGTGCGGCCGGGCTCGATGGGCCGGCCGCTGCCGGGCGTGCCGGTGGTGCTGGTCGACCCGGTCACCGGCGAGCGGGGCGACGACGGCGAGATCTGCCTGGACCTCGCGCAGCGGCCGCTGAACCTGATGACCGGCTACCGGGGCGACCCCGAGCGGGCGGCCGAGGCGATGGCCGGCGGCTACTACCACACCGGCGACGTCGCGACCCGGGACGCCGACGGCTACGTCACCTACGTCGGGCGCACCGACGACGTGTTCAAGGCCAGCGACTACAAGATCAGCCCGTTCGAGCTGGAGAGCGTGCTCATCGAGCACCCGGCGGTGGTGGAGGCCGCCGTCGTCCCCGTGCCCGACCCGGTGCGGCTGGCGGTGCCCAAGGCCTACGTCACGCTGGCGCCGGGCTGGGAGCCGGGGCCGGAGACGGCGCTGGCGGTGCTGCGGCACGCGCGTGAGCGGCTGGCGCCCTTCCTGCGGGTGCGGCGGGTGGAGTTCGCGGAGCTGCCGAAGACGATCTCGGGGAAGATCCGCCGGGTCGAGTTGCGGCAGCGCGAGGAGCGGGCGGCTCCGCGGGGCACCGGCACCGACTGGGCCGACACCGACTTCCCGGAGCTGCGCGGCTGAGGCGCCCCCGTTCCCGCCGGCGCGGCGCCGGCGGGAACGGGGGAGCGGGTCAGCGGTCGGAGTCGGAGTAGACGACCATCCCGCGGATGTTCTTGCCGTCGCGCATGTCCTGGTAGCCCTGGTTGATGTCCTCGAGCTTGTACTTCGTGGTGGCGAGCTCGTCGAGCTTGAGCTGACCCTCCTGGTAGAGGCTGAGCAGCTCGGGGATCGCCGCCCGCGGGGCCAGGCCGCCGAAGATCGCGCCCTGCAGGTCCTTCTGCAGCAGCGTGAGCTCGAAGAGGCTGAGCTTGACGTCGGTGTTGGCGGCGTTGCCCATGCCGGTGACGACGGCGCGGCCGCCCTTGCCGGTCAGGGTGAGCGCGGCCTGGATGTCCTCGCCCTGGATGTCGCCGACGGTGATGATCGTCTTCTCGGCCATCCGGCCCCAGGTCAGCTCGTTGACCTTCTCCGTGGCCTCCTCGGCCGACTCGAAGACGTGCGTGGCGCCCATCTCCATCGCCCACTCGCGCTTGCGCGCCACCGGGTCGATGACCATGACCCGCTTGGCCCCGGCCGCCGCCGCGCCCTGCACGGCGTTCATGCCGACGCCGCCGGCGCCCATGACGACGACGTTCTCCCCGGGACGGACGTCGGCGACCTTGGTGGCCGAGCCCCAGCCGGTGGTGACGCCGCAGCCGACCAGCGCGGCGATCTCCAGCGGGATGTCGGGCTCGATCTTCACCACCGACGCCTGGTGCACCGTGACGTAGGGCGAGAAGGTACCCAGCAGGCACATCGGGATGACGTCCTGGCCGCGGGCCTGGACGCGGTAGCTGCCGTCGGAGATCGACGTGCCGGCGAGCAGGCTGGCCCCGAGGTCGCAGAGGTTCTGCATCCCCTTCGAACACGGCGGGCACTGCCCGCACGCGGGGATGAACGCGGTGACGACGTGGTCGCCCTCCTGCAGCCCCGTGACGCCGGGACCGACCTTGGTGACGACGCCGGAGCCCTCGTGCCCGCCGATCACCGGGTAGAAGGCGACGGGGGTGCCGCCGGTGACCAGGTGCTCGTCGCTGTGGCAGAGCCCGGAGGCGGCCAGCTGGACCTGGACCTCGCCCTCCCTCGGGTCACCCAGCTCGATCTCCTCGATCGACCACTCCTCGCCCACGCCCCACAGGATCGCGCCCTTGGTCTTCACCCGGTCTCCTCTCGGTCCGGCCCGCCGACGGTGGCGGGCAGGCTGGTACGCACACTCCACCGGAGTGTGCGCCAGGCCACAGACTCTGTGCGGCACCGGGTGCCGTCAAGGGGCGCAACGGTGTGCAACGCGCCGCGGCGTCACCGCCCGTCGACGGTCACCGCGGTGAAGGGGAGGTGCGGTTCCACCCACGGGAAGACGACGAACAGCAGCAGCGCGGCCACCGCCAGGGCGAGCAGCAGCGACAGCCCCGAGCGGGTCGCCGTCCCGCCGGGCAGGTGCCGCCAGATCCACCGGTACACCGGTCCTCCTCAGCCCTCGGTCAGGGCCGGCGGCCCGTCGGGTGCCTGTGCGCGGGTGACGCCCGGGCCGTCGAGGACGGCGTGCACGACCAGCCGCTGCCGCGCCGAGTACCGGGGGTGGCAGGTGGTGAGCGTCAGGTAGGCACCGGTGGGCGCGGCGTCGGGGGCGCCGCCGGGCGTCGGCGCGATGACCTCGACGTCGGCCGGTGACACGATCTGCGAGCCGGGGACGCCGTTCGGGTCCTGGCCGTCGGCGAGCACGCGGTAGGTGAACCAGCCGTCGGCCACCTCGACGACGATCGGGTCGCCGGGCCGCATCCGGTCCAGGTCCAGGAAGGGCGAGCCGCGGCCCACCCGGTGCCCGGCGAGGGCGACGTTGCCCGGCCGGCCGGGCATGGCCGTCCCCGCGTAGTGGCCCGGCCCCTGCGACAGCTGGTCCTCGGCGGTCCCCTCGAGGACGACGCGCGACCAGTCCTCGCCCAGCCGCGGCACGTGCAGCACGGCGAACGGCTGCCCCACCGGCACCGCGGCCGGCGACGTCGGCACGCCGGCGGCCGGCTGCTGCGCGGTCCACTCGGTCTGCAGCCGGTCGGCGAGCCGGTCCTGGTCGCGGGCGCTGAACAGGTCGGTGACCCACAGCTCGTAGACGGCGAACAGCAGCAGCACGACACCGGCGGTGAGCAGCGTCTGCCCCAGGCCGCTGACGAGCGTGCGCCAGCGGTCCCCGCCCGTCCGGCCGTACCGGCGCCACTCGGCCGGGGGCGCCGGCGCCTCCGTGGATGTCATCGCGCGCCCACGATGCCAGCCCGGACCCGGGGCGGTCGGCGACACTGGACGGCGTGTCGTCGCAGACGGTGGTACCCCCGGTGGTGGTGGTCGGCGCCGGACCCGTCGGCGCCACCGCTGCGCTGCTCCTCGCCCGGCGCGGGCTGCCCGTGCTCCTGCTCGACCGGCGGCCGCGCCCCTCCGGGCTGCCGCGGGCGGTCCACCTCGACGACGAGGCGCTGCGCGCGCTGGCCGACGCCGGCGTCGCCGAGGAGTTCCTGGCGGTCAGCCGGCCCATGGCGGGGCTGCGGCTGCTCGACGCGGAGCACCGCACCCTCGCCGAGTTCCGCCGCACCGAGGGCGCCGGGCGGCACGGCTGGCCGCAGGCGTCGATGTTCCACCAGCCCGACCTCGAGCGGCTGCTGCGCGCCGCGATCGACCGCACCCCGGGCATCGAGGTGCGCGGCGGCGAGGAGGTCGTGGGGCTGTCGGAGGCTGACCGGTCCGTCACGGTGGCGGTGCTCGAGCGGGCCACCGGGCGCCGCCGCGACGTCGTCGCCTCGGCCGTGCTGGGCTGCGACGGGGCGAACAGCTCCGTCCGCGGGCTGGTCGGCGCGCGCCTGCGCGACCTCGGCCGGCCCGACCGGTGGCTGGTCGTCGACCTGCGCAGGCGGGTCCCGCTGCCGGTGTGGCCCGGCGTGCACCAGGTGTGCGACCCGGTCCGCGCGGCGACGTTCATGCCGGTCAGCGGCGACCGCTACCGCTTCGAGGCGCGGCTGCGGCCGGGGGAGGACGCCCCGGACCTGGCCGGCCCGGCGCTGACCGCCCTGCTGGCGCCGTTCGGGGCGCAGGACGCCGAGGTGGTGCGCGCCTCGGAGTACGTGCACCGCGCGCAGGTGGCCGACCGCTGGCGGCGCGGCCGGGTGCTGCTGGCCGGCGACGCCGCCCACCTCACCCCGCCGTTCGTCGGGCAGGGCCTGGGGCTGGGCCTGCGCGACGTGCACCAGCTGGCGTGGAAGGTGGCCGCCGTGGTGACCGGCGCGGCCGGCGAGGACCTCCTCGACACCCACGGGGCCGAGCGGGGGCCACACGCACGGGCGCTGGTCCGGCTCGCGGCCCTGGTCGGGCGTCTGATGACCGGCGGGGGTGCCGGCGCGGTGCCGGTGCGGCGGGCGGTGCTCGCCGCCGTCGCGCGGGTGCCGGCGCTGGCCGCCTACGCCACCGACAGCCGGACGCCGCCGCTGCGCCGGGGTCCCCTGGTCGACCGGCGCGGCCCGGCCGGCCGCCGGCTGGCCGGGACCCTCGTGCCGCGCGCCCGGGTCCGCTCCGGCGGGGAGGAGTGCCGGATCGACGACGTCCTGGGCCCCGGCACCGCGGTCGTGGCGCTCGCGGGCCCGGGGCGCGTCGCGGTGACCTCCGGCGACCGGCGCACCGAGGTGGAGGACGCCGACGGCACGCTGACCTGCTGGCTGAAGGGGGCGGGAGCGCGCTTCGCCGTCGTCCGGCCCGACCGCGTCGTGCGCGCGGCCGGCTGAGGCGCATCCCCGCGCGCCGGGCGGGGTACGGGGCCGGTCATGCAGATCGACAAGGCACAGATCCTCCAGCTGCTGCAGTCCCAGGGCGACGACGCCAAGGCGCAGCAGGCCGACCAGGAACTGCCCGGGACGGTCGACACCGACCAGCACGCCGGGATCCTGCAGAAGCTCGGACTCGACCCGATGGACCTGATCAAGATGCTCGGCGGTGGCGGAGGGGGCCAGGGCGGCGGCATCGGCGGCGCGATCGGCGGCATCCTCGGCCGCTAGGCGAAGGCCCCCCTGCCCCCCGCTCGCAGGCTCGCGGCGGACCACTGCAGGGGGGGCGTACGGCGCCGGGTGGGGGGCGTCCCCCGCCCGGCGTCGTCGGCCGAGCGGTCCACCCGCGACACGGAGCTGCCGCCCGCCGGTTCCGAGCTCGGCCTGATCTGACACGCCGCCCGTACCGCGGCGACACGCGCATGACACCCTGTAGTCGCTCCACGACGCGTGACTGCCACGCCGGGAGCCGGCGTCGGAGGTGCCGTCCGGCGGCCACCCGGCCCTAGGTTCGCCCGGCATGACGACCACCGTGACGCGCTCCGGACAGGTCTCCCTCGGCGAGCGCGTGGTGCACCGCATGGGCTATGGCGGCATGAGGCTCACCGGGCCTCGGATGACGGGGCCGCCGGCCGACCGCGAGTCCGCTCTCGCCGTCCTGAGCCGGGCGGTGGAGCTGGGGGTCGACCACATCGACACCAGCGGCCTCTACGGCCCGCACGTCGTCGACGACCTGATCCGTGAGGCCCTGCACCCCTACCCCGAGGACCTGGTCATCGTCACCCGGGTGGGTGCCCGCCGGACCCCGGAGGGGGGCTGGGACGAGGCGCTGGGTCCCGATGAGCTGCGCCGGGCGGTGGAGGAGGAACTGGAGCACCTCGGGCTCGACGCGCTGCACGTGGCCAACCTGCGGATGCCGGGACTGGGCGAGCCCGCGGAGCGCTCGCTCACCGAGCCGTTCGAGGCGCTGGCCCAGCTGCGGCAGCAGGGTCTCGTCCGCAACCTCGGGGTGAGCCACATCACCGCCCGGCAGGTCGACGAGGCGCGCCGCATCGCGCCGCTGGCGTGCGTGCAGAACCACTACAACCTGATCCACCGCACCGACGACCGCCTCGTCGAGGACCTGGCCCGCGACGGGATCGCCTTCACGGCGCTGGAGGGGGTCTCCTACACGTCGTTCTTCCCGATGGGGGAGATGACGCCGCCGCAGACGGCGGTGCTGGAGACGGTCGCGCGGCGGGTGGACGCGAGCCCGGTGCAGGTGGCCGTGGCGTGGCTGCTCGCCCGCTCACCGAACGTGCTGGTCATCCCGGGCGCCACCTCGGTGGCGCAGCTGGAGGAGGTGCTCGCGGCGGGCGCGGTGGTGCTCGGCTCCGCCGACATCGAGGAGCTGGACCGCATCGTGACGATGGGCGGACCGCCCGCTGGCGGCGCACCCGCGTGGGGCGGCGGTCCCGGCGGCCGGCCTCCCGGCGGTGGGTGGCCCGGGGGCCGGCCTCCCGGGTGACCGCTCAGCGGCCGGCGGCGCGGGGGGCGGCGTCGGTCCACGCGGGCCGTCGGCCGCGAACCGGGAGGTCCGGTCCGCGTCGGACACGGCCCCGGCTCAGCCGGGATCAGGCCTCGGCGACCCGCTTGATCGCCGCGAGGGTGGCGGGGATGCCCTCGTGGGCGGCACGGATGCGGGCCTGCACCTGCTGCGGGGCGTCGTCGCCGTAGCGCTCCTCCATGAAGGCCAGGCCGTCGGGCAGGAACTCCCAGGTCTCGGTCAGCCGGGTGCCGCCGTCGACCGGCTCCAGCAGGTAGCCCCAGCGCGCCCGCGAGCCGCCCACCAGCCAGGCGAACTCCCGGCCGCGGTCGGCCACGTCGACCCGGCTGCGGGTCTCCCACGTCCGCTCCGGGGTGACGTTGCGGCCGGTGAACCAGTCGCCCACCTGCCCGGTCGCGCCCTCGTCCCACCAGCAGGCGACGCACACCGGGCTCCACTCGCCGGTGCGGGTCACGTCGCTGACCAGGTCGTAGAGCGCCTCCGGGGAGACGGCGACGACGACGGAGTCCGAGTGCGTGAGGTCGTCCACGTCCGGGAGTGTGCCGTCCTCCGCCGTGGCGCATGCTGTCCGGCGATGACCAGCACGAGCACCGCCTACGACGTCGCCGCCGTCCGCGCGGACTTCCCCGCCCTGCGCGCCGGGGCCGCCCACTTCGACGGCCCGGGCGGCTCGCAGGTGCCGCGCCAGGTCGCGCACGCGGTGGCCGCCACGCTGACCGCGCCGATCGCCAACCGCGGCCGGCTCACCGAGGCCGAGCGCAACGCCGACGACGTCGTGCTGGCCGCCCGCGCCGCCGTCGCCGACCTGGCCGGGGGCGACCCCGGCGGCGTCGTGTTCGGGCGCTCGATGACGCAGCTGACCTACGACCTCTCCCGCGCGCTGGCGGCGGGCTGGGGCCCCGGCGACGAGGTGGTCGTCACCCGGCTGGACCACGACGCGAACGTGCGCCCCTGGGTACAGGCCGCGGCCGCCCGGGGGGCCACCGTCCGCTGGGCCGACCTCGACCCGGCCACCGGCGAGCTGACCCCCGAGGCGCTCGCCGCGGTGCTGTCCGACCGCACGCGGGTGGTCGCGGTCACCGGCGCCTCGAACCTGATCGGCACCCGGCCCGACGTCCCGGCGCTCACCGCGCTGGCCCACGAGGCCGGCGCGCTCACCTACGTCGACGGCGTGCACCTCACCGCGCACGCGCCGGTCGACGTCGCGGCACTCGGCGCGGACGTCTTCGCCTGCTCGCCGTACAAGTTCCTCGGCCCGCACCTGGGCTGCGTGGTCGCCGCGCCGTCGCTGCTGGAGACGCTGCACCCGGACAAGCTGCTGCCCTCGACCGACGCCGTCCCCGAGCGCTTCGAGCTCGGCACCCTGCCCTACGAGCTGCTCGCCGGGACCACCGCGGCGGTCGACTACCTCGCCTCCCTCGGTGGGGACGACGGCGACCGGCGGGCGCGGCTGCTGGCCGGCATGGCCGCCGTCGAGGCGCACGAGGACCGGCTGCGCGAGCGGGTCGAGGAGGGCGTCGCGGAGCTGCCCGGCGTCACGCTGTGGTCGCGCGCCCGGCACCGCACGCCGACGCTGCTGCTGACCTGGGCCGACCGGCCCGCCGCCGAGGTGTCCCGCGCGCTGGCCGGGCGCGGCGTCAACGCCCCGGCCGGCAGCTTCTACGCGATCGAGGCATCGCGGGCGCTGGGCCTCGGCGACGCCGGCGGCCTGCGGGTGGGCCTGGCGCCCTACAGCGACGACGACGACGTCGACCGCCTGCTCGAGGGCCTGCACGCCGCGACCTCCCGGGCATAGGAAGCTCTCCCCACGTTCCGCGGCCCGGGACCTGCGTAGCGCTTCCCCTGCCGCGCCGGGGGTCAGCGCAGGCCGGGGAAGCCCTCCGCGAGCTGGCCGAACGCCGTCCGCAGCGCCTCGGCCAGCGAGCCGTCCTCCCCCGCCAGCCACACCTCGAAGGCGGTGGTGGCCGCCGCGCGGGTGGTGGTGGCGACCAGCCGGGGGAGCAGCGCCGAGGGGGCCTGCCCGCACCGGCGGGCGACGTAGCGCGCCACCACCTCGTCGACGTCGGCGTAGCGCACCTGCGAGTGCGCCTGCAGCGCCGGCTCGGTGAGGATCAGCCGCATCCGCCGGCGCAGCACCGGGAGGTCGGCCTCGGCGTAGTCGTTGGCCTCGACGTAGGCGCCGAAGACGGCGGGCAGCACGGCGACGTCGTCGCCGGCCGCGTCGAGCAGGGCGGCCAGCCGGGCCACGTGGCCGGCGAAGTCGCCCCACACGGCGTCGGCCTTGCTGCCCACGTGCCGGAAGAACGTGCGGCGGCTCGTGCCCGCGACCGCGGCGATCTCCTCGATGGTCACCTGCTCGAACCCCTGCGCGCCGAAGAGCTCCAGGGCCGCCCGCTCGATCCGGGCGCGGGTGCCCCCCCGGCCGTCCCCCACGCGCAGCGGGACGGCGGAGAGGGTCCCGGGCGGGACGTCGGCGGCCGACGACGAGCTCACGGGTCCATCCTGGCCCACCCCGCCGGGGAGGTCAGCCCCCGACTCCCCGGGGGTGACCGGCCCTCGCTTGCCGGTGGCACTCGGTGTCTCTAACGTCCCCCGCATCCCGTTCCGCCGTTCCCCCGGAGGTCCGCATGCCCGAGACGACCGCCTCGACCGAGACCCAGGCAGAGACCCAGACGGCCGCCGAGGAGGCCCTGGTCGAGGAGTCCCTCGTGGAGGAGGTCTCCATCGACGGCATGTGCGGCGTCTACTGAGCGCACCCGTCGTGGACCCCACCGCTCCGGCCGCGGACGTCTTCGACCCCGCGCTGCCCTGGCGGCGCGCCCGGTCGGTGGCCCTGCGGCCGGAGCCGTTCGGGGCGCTCGTCTACCACTTCGGCAACCGGAAGCTGTCGTTCCTCAAGTCGAAGACGCTGGTCACCGTCGTCGAGACGCTGGCCGACCACCCCAGCGCCGACGCGACCCTCGTCGCGTGCGGCGTCCCCGAGGCCCAGCGGCCCGCCTACGTCAAGGCGCTCGCCGACCTCGCCCGCTCCCAGATGATCGAGGTGCGCGCATGACCGCCGTGGTTCCCCAGCGGCCGACCGGTGGGCGGCTCGTCGACCAGTTCGAGTACGGCCTCGACGCCCCCATCTGCCTCACCTGGGAGCTCACCTACGCCTGCAACCTGGCGTGCGTGCACTGCCTGTCCTCCTCGGGCCGGCGCGACCCGCGCGAGCTGAGCACCGCCGAGGCCGAGGGCGTCATCGACGAGCTGCAGCGGATGCAGGTCTTCTACGTCAACGTCGGCGGCGGCGAGCCCACCGTCCGGCCGGACTTCTGGCACCTGCTCGACTACGCCATCGGCCACGACGTCGGCGTGAAGTTCTCCACCAACGGCGTCAAGCTGGACCGGGAGCGGGCCGCGCAGCTGGCGGCCACCGACTACGTCGACGTGCAGATCTCCCTCGACGGCGCGACCGCCGAGGTGAACGACCGCGTCCGCGGCACCGGCTCGTTCGCCACCGCCGTCACGGCCCTGGAGAACCTCGCCGAGGCCGGGATGAAGGACTTCAAGGTCTCCGTGGTGGTCACGCGGGAGAACGTCTCCCAGCTCGACGAGTTCCGGGCACTGACCGACCGCTACGGCGCCCAGCTGCGGATCACCCGGCTGCGGCCCTCCGGCCGCGGGGCCGACGTCTGGGACCAGCTGCACCCCACCCAGGCCCAGCAGCGCGAGCTGTACGCGTGGCTGCTGGCCAACGGCGACCGCGTGCTCACCGGTGACTCGTTCTTCCACCTGTCGGCCTACGGCGAGGCGCTGCCCGGCCTCAACCTCTGCGGTGCCGGGCGCGTGGTGTGCCTGATCGACCCGGTCGGCGACGTCTACGCCTGCCCCTTCGCCATCCACGAGCAGTTCCTCGCCGGCAACGTGCGCGGCGAGGGCGGCTTCCAGCGGGTGTGGCAGCAGTCGGACCTGTTCCAGGAGCTGCGCAGCCCGCAGACCGGCGGCGCGTGCACGAAGTGCGCGCACTTCGACGCCTGCCGCGGCGGCTGCATGGCGGCGAAGTTCTTCACCGGCCTGCCGCTGGACGGGCCCGACCCCGAGTGCGTGCAGGGCCACGGCGAGTCCGCCCTGGCCGCGCGGGACCTCGACCTGGTCACGCCCAGGAGCCACCTCGACCACTCGCACACCGGCCCGGTCCGCGGCCAGCCCACGCTGCTCGGCATGCCCGCGATCCCGACTCGGCCCACACCCGCACCACCCGCCCGGATCTGCGACGAGTCGCCGCTCGCCGGCGTCCCGCTCGGCTGACGCTCAGCGGGTCGGGGCCACGACGGACGGCTGCGACCCTGGCGGGCAGGAGACCGGGGGCGAGGTCGGCCAGGGTCATGGTCGCGAACAGGGCGACCAGGACGGCGAGGATGAGCACGGGGCACCTCCGGGTGACGTGCCCCCAGCCTGACCGCCGTCCCTGACCGCTCCCGGGGACCTGCCCGGGAGCCGGCTGGACACCCGCGCGGGTGCGGCGGCCGAACGGGCCGCCGCACCCGTGGCGTCACGGGAGGTCGACGACGTCCTTCTCACCGGTGCTGGGCTGGCTGCCGGTGGCCTTGGCCTTGACGAAGCTCAGCGCCGTCGCCAGGCGGTTGCCCGGGCTGTCCCAGTACTCCGCGGTGTCGCCCTCGACCTTGACCAGCACCACGGCGGGGTCCTCGGGGCCCTGGGGCAGCCACGCCTCGACGCCGCTGTTCCACAGCTCCTTCTTCTTCGCGACGTCGTCGACCACCCGGGCGGTGCCGGTCAGGGAGACCCAGGTGCCGCCGGAGCCCAGGCCCACGTTGACCTGCGGCGAGGTGGTGATGTGTGCCAGCCACGGGGCGTCGTGCTCGGCGAAGAACCAGAGGTCGCCGTCGAACTCGACCTCCTGCAGCGCCATCGGGCGGCTGGTCAGCCGGCCGTCGGGCATGGTCGTGGTGAGGAAGCCGAACTTCTGGCCCTTGAGGAGCTCGGCGACCTTACGGGTGGCTTCCGGGGAGTCGGTGGTCATGTCCCTGCTCTTCCCCGATTCCGCCGGGGAACACGGGCACCGACGCGTGTCGGGCCGGGAACGGTCCTGTGACCTGCCCGGCACGGCGGAATGCACCGGTACCGGGGTGGCTTCGCCATCGACGTGACGACGATCCAGGACCGGCCGACCGCGCCGCCCGCGACGACCGACCGGCCCGGGACGGCCCGCACCGCCCTCACCCTCGGCGCCTTCGTGGCGCTGGGCCCGCTGACGGTGGACATGTACCTGCCCGCGCTGCCGACCATCGCCGACGACCTGCAGACCAGCGCGTCGACGGTGCAGCTCACGCTCACCGGCACCCTGGTCGGTCTCGCGCTCGGCCAGCTGGTCCTGGGCCCGCTGTCCGACGCCCTCGGGCGCAGGCGGCCGCTGCTGGCCGGGACGGCGCTGCACGTCGTCGCCTCGCTGCTGGTGCTCGTCGCGCCGTCGATCGAGGTGCTCGGCCTGCTGCGCTTCGTGCAGGGCGTGGGGACGGCGGCCGGCGCGGTGATCGCCCTCGCCGTCGTGCGGGACCTGTTCGAGGGGCGGGCCGCGGCGACCATGCTGTCGCGGCTCTTCCTCGTCCTCGGGGCGGCACCGGTGCTGGCGCCGACCGTGGGGGGCGAGGTCCTGCGGATCACCTCCTGGCGCGGCGTCTTCCTCGTGCTCGCGGTGTACGGGCTGCTGCTGCTCGCCGTCGGCTGGTTCGCCGTCCGCGAGACGCTCCCCCCGGAGCGCCGGCGCAGCAGCGGCCTGGCCGGGACGCTGCGCAGCTACCGGGCGCTGTTCCGCGACCGGGCCTACGTCGGCCTGGTGCTGGTCGCCGGCCTGACCATGGCCGGGCTGTTCAGCTACGTCTCGGGCTCCTCGTTCGTGTTCCAGGACCAGTTCGGCCTCGACGAGCAGCAGTTCGGCCTGCTCTTCGGCGCCGGCGCCATCTGGCTGATCGGGGCCACCCAGCTCAACCCGGTGGTCCTGCGCTGGTTCTCCCCGGCCCAGGTGCTCGTGACCGGCGTCGTGGCCGGCGCGCTGGCCGGCGCGGTCCTGCTCGTGCTCGCGGGCACCGGGACCGGCGGGCTGTGGGCGGTCGCGCTGTCGCTGTGGGCGGTGCTGTTCGCCTGCGGGCTGGCGCTGCCCAACGCCCCCGCGCTGGCGCTGTCCCGGCACGGCGAGGCCGCCGGTACCGCCGCGGCGCTGCTCGGCGCCGTGCAGTTCGGGGTCGGCGCGGCGGTCGCCCCGCTGGTCGGCGTCCTCGGCAACGACGCGGTCGCCATGGGCACCGTCGTCGTCGGCGCGCTGGTGATCGCGCTCGCCGTCCTGGTGTTCGTCGTCCGGCCGTGGCAACTGCCCGTGGACGACGACGCCACCGCCTGACCCCGGGCGGCAGGAACGGCCGTTCCTGCCGCCTAGGGTGGGCGCGTGCCCGACCTGGCCGGGGCCGCGTGGCCGGAGCTGCCCGAGCGGCCGCTGCTGGTCGTCCCGCTCGGCTCGGTCGAGCAGCACGGGCGCCACCTGCCGTCCGCCACGGACACGGTCGTCGCCGAGGCGGTCACCCGGGCCGCCGGCCTGGACGCCGTGCTGGCCCCCGCGCTCGCCTACGGCGCCAGCGGCGAGCACGAGGACTTCCCCGGCACCGTGTCCCTCGGCACCGCGGCGCTGACCGCGCTGCTGGTCGAGTACGGGCGCTCGGCGTGCCGCTGGGCCGGCCGGCTGCTGGTGGTCAACGGGCACGGGGGCAACCTCGACGCGCTGCGGGGGGCGGTGCCGCTGCTGCGCACCGAGGGCCGCGACGCCGCCTGGTTCCCCTGCGGCGTCCCCGGCGGCGACGCGCACGCCGGGCGCACCGAGACCTCGCTGCTGCTGCACGTGGAACCGGGGTCGGTGCGGACCGACCGGTCCGTCCCGGGTGTGACGACGCCGATCGCCGACCTGCTGCCCCGGCTGCGCGCCGAGGGCGTGCGGGCGGTGAGCCCCACCGGCGTGCTCGGCGACCCGGCCGGCGCCTCCGCGGAGGAGGGCGCCCGGCTGCTGGCGGACCTCGCCTCCCGGCTCGCGGCGGCGGTCGCCCGGTGGGACGTCCGCGACGACGGGCGGCTGCGCTGAGCCGGGTCCGGAGCGACAGGATGGCGGCGGACGCGATCGGGG
Organism: Geodermatophilus amargosae; assembly: GCF_041028265.1. Lineage (GTDB taxonomy): Bacteria > Actinomycetota > Actinomycetes > Mycobacteriales > Geodermatophilaceae > Geodermatophilus > Geodermatophilus amargosae_A. The sequence continues at coordinate 262,971 of NZ_JABGCW010000010.1, read as the reverse complement.
AGGGGACGTCGATGACCCAGCAGGAGGCCGTGGACCAGGGCGCCGGCGCGCCCGGACGGGGCGCCGTGGAGACCAACGGCATCAACGTCATCGCCGAGGAGGAGCGCCGCGGGCGGCCGCGCTCGCTCTTCTGGCCGTGGTTCGGCGCCAACGTGAGCGTCCTCGGCCTGGCGTACGGCTCGTTCCTGCTCGGCTTCGGCATCTCCGCGAGGCAGGCGCTGGTCGCCGGCGCGGTCGGCATCGTCGTGTCGTTCCTGTTGTGCGGGCTGGTCGCGATCGCCGGCAAGCGGGGGTCGGCGCCCACGCTCGTGCTCAGCCGCGCGGCGTTCGGCGTCCACGGCAACCGGGTGCCGGCCGCGCTGTCCTGGGTGCTCACCGTCGGCTGGGAGACGGTGCTGGTCAGCCTGGCCACCCTCGCGACGGCGACGGTCTTCGGCCAGCTCGGCTGGAGCGGCGGGACGACGACCCAGGTGGTCGCGCTCCTCGTCGTCGCGGCGCTGGTCGTGGTCGGCGGCGTGCTCGGCTTCGACGCGATCATGCGCATGCAGGCGGTCGTCACCGTGGTCGGCGGCGTGCTCACCGTCGTCTACGTCGTCCTGGTGGCCGGCGACATCCGGTGGTCGGCGGTGACCGCGGTGCCGAACGGGACGACGGCGGCCGTCGTCGGCGGGCTCGTGCTGGCGATGACCGGCTACGGCTTCGGCTGGGTCAACGCCGCCGCCGACTACTCGCGCTACCTGCCGCGGACGGCGTCGACCCGCGGCGTCGTCGGGTGGACGACGTTCGGGGGCGCGCTGGCCCCGGTCGTGCTGCTCGGCACCGGCCTGCTGCTGGCGGCTTCGGACCCGGAGCTGTCGGGCACGATCGCCGGGGACCCGATCGGCGCGCTCGCCGCCCTGCTCCCGACCTGGTTCCTCGTGCCGTTCGTCGTCGTGGCGGTGCTCGGCCTGGTGGGCGGCGCGCTGCTGGACATCTACTCGTCGGGGCTGTCGCTGCTGGCCGCGGGCGTGCGGGTGCCCCGCCCGGTCGCGGCGGGCATCGACGGCGCGCTGATGGTGCTGGGCGCCATCTGGGTGGTCTTCGTCGCCACCGGCGGGTTCTTCGTGCAGTTCCAGGGCTTCCTGATCACCCTGGGCGTCCCGATCGCGGCCTGGTGCGGCATCTTCCTGGCCGACCTCGCGCTGCGCCGCCGGTCCTACGCCGAGGTCGACCTGTACGACGCGCGGGGCCGCTACGGCGCCGTCCCGCCGGTGCCGCTGCTGCTCCTGGGGGCCGGCACCGTCCTCGGCTGGGGGCTGGTCACCAACACCTACGCCGGCTGGCTCGACTGGCAGGGCTACCTGCTCGGGCCGCTGGGCCTCGGCGGCCGCGAGGGTGACTGGGCGTTCGCCAACCTCGGCGTGCTGGCCGCCTTCGCCGTCGGGCTGCTCGGCACGCTCGCGCTGCGCCGCGGGGCCGTCCGGGCGCAGGAGACCCGGGGGACGCAGGAGGCCGCCCCGGCGGCGCCGGGACGGCCTCCTGCGGTGCGCTGAGCGCTCAGCCCTGCAGCGCCTCGGCGAACAGCGGCACCGCGTTGTCCAGCGCGTACTCCGTGCCGAGCACCGAGCCGCTGGAGAAGGCGTTGGCCAGCGCCTCGTCGTCGAGCAGGACCGCCGAGCCCTGCTGCACCGAGCTCAGCGTCTGCCACAGCGGGTTGCCGGTGATCTGCGACGGGTCGACGAAGATCGGGAAGACGACGGTCAGCGGCGCGTCGAGCAGCGAGACCTGCTCGTCGGAGACCGGCACGAAGAAGCTCTCCGTGGCGAGGTCCTGGATCGCCTGCTTGTTCGTGAAGCCGAGGGTCTCCATGAAGTCCACGCGGGTGTCGCCGCGGACGTAGGCGCCGAAGCCCTCGGAGGAGTACGCGCCGACGGCGACCTCGGTGCCGTCGAACGGTGGGTTGGCCGCGGCGGCGTCGGCGAAGCGCTGCTCGAGGTCGGTACGCAGCTGCTCGGCCTCGTCGGTCCGGCCGAGCGCCTGTCCCACCAGGTCGAGCTGCTGCTGCCAGGTGGTGAGGTACGGGTCGACGCCCTCGGGCTGGCCGATCGTCGGGGCGATGGCGCTGAGCTGGTCGTAGCGCTCCTGGGTGGCCGGCGAGCGGGTGTCCAGGATCAGGTCGGGCTCCAGCGCGGCGATCGCCTCGAGGCTGGGCTCGAGCGTCTCGATGAGCTCGGGCGCCTCGTCGTAGCGGCCCTCGGCCCACGGGCCCACGCCCTCGCCGCCGAAGGCCAGCCAGTCGCTCGCCCCGACCGGCTGCACGCCGAGCGCGAGTGCCGTCTCGGCGTCGGACCAGCCGAGGGCCACCACGCGCTGCGGCTCCTCCTCGACCTCGACGTCGCCGAACGCGGTGCCCACGGTGACCGGGAAGGCCCCGTCACCGCCGGCGGACGGGGACGACGGCGCGTCGGCCGACGAGCCGGCGTCGCCGGAACCGCACGCGGCCAGCGCCCCGGCGGTGGTGAAGGCGGCCGCGACCAGGGTGGCGCGCCGGAGCAGGGGACGGGACATGCGGATCTCCTCGATCAGTGGAAAGGGCAGCCTAACCTCACCTTCCTCCGGGAGGTGGCCGCCGGGTGCGGCGGCCCCCGTTAGGGTCCGGACGTGACGCACCTCCCCGGCTGGCTCGTCGTCGTGGACATGCAGCGGGTGTTCGGCGACCCGGGCTCCCCGTGGACGGCGCCCCGCTTCGAGGAGGTCCGCCCGCGCGTGCGGCGCCTGGTGGAGGCCTACGGCGAGCGGGTCGTCCTCACCCGCTTCGTGGCACCGCTCGAGCCCGCCGGCGCGTGGGTCGGCTACTACGAGCAGTACCCCTTCGCGCTGCAGCCGCCGGACGCCCCGCTCTACGACCTCGTCGACGACCCGGGCACCGCGCGGGTGCTGACGGCGACCACGTTCGGCAAGTGGGGCCCGGAGCTGGCGGATGTGGTCGGCGGCGGGCCGCTGACCGTGGCCGGCGTGGCCACCGACTGCTGCGTCGTCTCCACCGTGCTGCCGGCCGCCGACGCCGGCGTGCCCGTGCGGGTGGTCGCCGACGCCTGCGCCGGCAGCAGTGACGACGACCACCGCGGGGCGCTGCGCCTCATGGGCCTGTACGCGCCGCTGGTCGAGGTCACCACCACCGACGCCGTGCTGGCCGGGTGAGGATCCCGCTCGCGCCGGAGGCCCGGCTGCCCGACGGCTGGGCGGTGCGCCTCGACCCGCGCACCCGCCGCCTCGAGGGCGGGGCGGCGCTGCTCGGCGGCTCGCCGCTGCGGCTGCTGCGCCTGGCCCCTCGTGCCGTCGACCTGCTCGACGCCGACCGCCTCGTCGTCACCGGCCCGGCCACGGCGACGCTGGCCGCCCGGTTGCAGGACGCCGGGGTCGCGGTCCCGGAGCCCGCGGGCCCCGCGCCCGGACCCGGTGACGTCACCGTCGTCGTCCCGGTGCGCGACCGCGCCGCCGGGGTGGCCCGGCTGCTGGCCGCACTGCGCGCCGACCCGGACACCGCGGGCCTGCGGGTGCTCGTCGTCGACGACGGATCGGCCGACGCCCCGGCGCTGGCCGCCGCCGCGGGCGGTGCGGAGGTGCTCCGGCACGACCGTTCGCGGGGCCCCGCGGCGGCGCGCAACACCGGGCTGCGCGCCACGACGACGCCGGCCGTGGCCTTCCTCGACTCCGACTGCGTGCCGCGGCCGGGCTGGCTGGGCGAGCTGCTGCCGCACCTCGCCGATCCCCGGCTGGCCGTGGTCGCGCCGCGGATCACCGCCCTGCCGGCCACGCGGCCGGGCTGGGTGACGCCCTACGAGACGGCGGTCAGCGCCCTGGACATGGGGCCGCGGCCGGGCCCGGTCGCGCCCCTGTCGGGCCTGTCCTACCTGCCCAGCGCGGCCCTGCTGGCGCGGCGGACGGCGGTGGGGGAGGGCTTCGACGCGGGCATGCGGGTGGCCGAGGACGTCGACCTGGTGTGGCGGCTGGCCGCGGCGGGCTGGCGGGTGCGCTACGAGCCGGCCGCGCGTGTCGACCACGAGCACCCGTCGTCCACGGTCGCCTGGCTGCGCCGGCGGGCCGTCTACGGCACCGGCGCGGCACCGCTGGCCGCGCGGCACGGCCGCGCCGTCGCGCCGGTGGTGATCAGCCCCTGGTCGGCGGCCGCGCTCGTCCTGGCCGGAGGCGGCGGCCGGGCGGGGCGGGTGCTGGCGGCCGCCGTGCTCGGCGACGCGACGGTCCGCCTGGCGCACCGGCTGGCCGGTCCCGGCCGCCGCGCCCCCTACGGACTGGCCGCCGCGCTCGTGCTGCGCGGCACCGCCGCGGCCGGTCGCACGCTGACCCGCTCGGCCACCCGGCACCACTGGCCGCTCACCGCCGTCGCCGCGCTGGTCTCCCGCCGGGCGCGGCGGGCCGCGCTCGCCGTCGCCGCAGCCGACGCCGTCCTGGCGTGGTGGCCGCACCGGGCCGACGTGGGCCCGCTGCGCTTCGCCGCCGCCCGCCGGCTGGAGGACCTCGCCTACGGCGCCGGGCTGTGGGCGGGCGCGCTGCGCCGGCGGGACCCCTCGGCGCTGCTCCCGGCCTCGCCACCCCGCGTCTGACCTGCGGCCCCGCGCCTGGCGCAATCCTGCGACGCGGGTCACCATGGGCGGACCATGACTGTGCGCCCCGGGGGAACGCCGTGACCGGTGTCAGCCCGTGGCTCGCCCTGCCCGACGGCGCCCCGACGCCCGGGCTGACCCGCCGGCTGCGGGCGGCGCACGAGACGCTGGTGACCCGCGGCGCCCCGCCGCCGCGGCCGGGCGTGCGGTCGGTGGTCTGGGACTCCTGGCGGCGCAGCCTGCGCAGCGGCGTCGACCCCGACGGCCAGGGGCCGCCGGTCGACCTGCTCGACGACGACCTGGCCGCCTACCGCGCCGCGCACCCGCTGGCGCCGGTGCTGCCGGTGATCCGCCGGCTGCTCGTGGAGGACGCCGAGGCCGACCGGATGATCGTGGCGGTCACCGACGCCGACGGCCGGATGCTGTGGGTGGAGGGCGACCGCCGGCTGCGCGCACTCGCCGAGAACATGAACTTCGTGGCCGGCGCCCGGTGGTCGGAGGAGGTCGCCGGCACCAACGCCCCCGGGACGGCGCTGGCGGTCGACCACCCGGTGCAGATCTACGGCAGCGAGCACTACCGCCGTCCGGTGCAGCCCTGGAGCTGCTCGGCCGCGCCGGTGCACCACCCGGTCACCGGCGTGCTCCTCGGCGCGATCGACGTCACCGGCGGCGACCACGTGGCCGGCCCGCACGTGTTCACCCTCGTGCGCGCCACCGTGGCCGCCGTCGAGTCGGAGCTGCGCTGGCTGCACCGCGAGGAGCAGCGCGACGCCGTCCGCGGGCCCCGCCCCGCGCCGGTGCGCCCCGTCGCGCCGCTGCTCGAGGTGCTCGGCCGGGAGCGTGCCCGGCTCACCGGCCCCGCGGGGCCGGCGGAGCTGTCGCTGCGCCACTCCGAGCTGCTGCTCCTGCTGGCCGAGGCCGCCGCCGCGGGGGAGGGGCGCAGCACCGAGCAGCTGGCCGCCGAGTGCCACGCCGGCGACACCGCCGCGGTCACCGTGCGCGCCGAGCTGTCGCGGCTGCGCCGCCTGGTGGGGGACGACCTCGTGGGCTCGCGTCCCTACCGGCTGCTGCGCCCGCTGCAGACCGACGTCGACCGGGTCCGCCGGCTGCTCGACCGGGGGGCGGTCGCCGCCGCGCTGGACGCCTACCCCGGTCCGGTGCTGCCCCGCTCCACCGCGCCCGGCGTCGCCGCGGCCCGCCGCCGGACCGCCACCGCGCTGCGGGCGGCCGTGCTGACGAGCCGCCGGCCCGAGCTGCTGCTGCGCTGGGTCGCGCTGCCCGAGGCCCGCGACGACGCCGCCGCCTGGCAGGCCTGCCTCGAGGTGCTGCCCGCCGGGTCCCCGCGGCGCGCCGCGGTCGCCACCCACCTGCTGGCACTGCGGCGGGCGTCCCGCACCTGACCCGTCCGGGCGGCGGTGATGGCCATCTCCGCCGCCTCCGGAATAGCGCACGGCCGCCGGGTCCTTGGCACGGCTACGTGAGTGCCCGCACCGCCGTCCCCCCGGCTCCCGCGACCACGACCCTGGCCACCCCGCGGGTGGCCGTCGCGCTCGTCGCGCTCGCGCTGGGCGGGTTCGCGATCGGCACCACCGAGTTCGTCACGATGGGCCTGCTGCCCGACATCGCCGGCGGCGTCGGGGTGGACATCCCGACGGCGGGGCACGTCATCTCCGCCTACGCCCTCGGCGTCGTCGTCGGCGCGCCGGTGATCGCCGCGCTCGGCGCCCGGCTGCCGCGCCGCGCCCTCCTCGTCGGGTTGATGGCCGCCTTCCTCGCCGGGAACGCGCTCAGCGCGCTGGCGCCGGGCTCCACCACCCTGCTGCTCGCCCGGTTCGTCAGCGGCCTGCCGCACGGCGCCTACTTCGGCGTCGCCTCGCTGGTCGCCGCGTCGCTGGTCCCGGACGCGCTGCGGGGCCGGGCCGTGAGCACGGTGATGCTCGGCCTGGCGGTGGCCAACGTCGCCGGAGTCCCCGCGGCCACCTGGCTGGGGCAGACGACGGGCTGGCGGTCGGCGTACTGGGCGGTCGTCGTGCTCGCCGCGCTCACCGTGGCCGCCGTGCTCGCCGTCGTGCCCTCCTCGCGCGGCGACCGGGACGCCACGGTGCGCGCCGAGCTGGGTGCGCTGCGCCGGCCGCAGGTGCTGCTCACCCTCGTGGTGGCCACGGTCGGGTTCGGCGGCATGTTCGCCGTCTACAGCTACGTCGCGCCGCTCACCACCGAGGTCACCGGGCTCTCCCGCGGAGCCGTGCCGTGGGTGCTGCTCGCCTTCGGCGTCGGCGGCGTCGCCGGCACCGCCCTCGGCGGGCGGCTGGCCGACGTCGCGCTGTTCCGCTCGCTGACCGGCGCGCTGGTCGCCGTCGCGGTGCTGCTCGCCCTCATCGGGCCGGCCGCCGCCACCGGTCCCACCCTGCTCGCCGGGATCTTCCTGCTCGCGCTCAGCGCCTCGACGCTCGTCGTCTGCCTGCAGCTGCGGCTGATGGAGGTGGCCGGGGAGGCGCAGATGCTCGGCGCCGCGCTCAACCACTCCGCGCTCAACGCCGCCAACGCCCTCGGCGCCTGGCTCGGCGGCGTGGTCATCGCCGCCGGGCTCGGCTACACCGCGCCCAGCCTGGTCGGCGTGGGGCTGGCGGCCCTCGGCCTGGTCGCGCTCCTGGCCAGCGCGCTGCTCCGGCGGCGCGAGCTGCGCGCCGTCGCCGCCTGAGGGACGTCCCTCTCCGGCCGCTGCAACGGGGGTGCAACCTCCGCCGTGCGGACCCACGCCCCGGGACCTCTTCCGCGCCTGCGGAGGACGCGCATACGATCCGCCGCTGATGCGGTCGTGACCCCTCGCGGGTCACAGGTAAGCGTGGCCTAAGTCACTCCGCCGTTGACAGACTCCGCCGCAAGAGCGCCCGTGACACCGGGCGCACTCGCCCCCTGCAACGGAGCGGAGGATCCATGACCCAGGTCAGCATGCGGGTCGACGGAGTGGGTTACACCGACGAGGTGGAACCCCGGACCCTGCTGGTCCACCACCTGCGCGAGGCCCTCGGCAAGGTGGGCACGGTCGTCGGCTGCGACACCAGCAACTGCGGCGCGTGCACGGTCCACCTCGACGGGCAGGCCGTGAAGTCCTGCACGGTCTTCGCCGTCCAGGCCGACGGCGCCGAGGTCACCACGATCGAGGGCATCGGCAGCCAGGGCGACCTGCACCCGGTGCAGAAGGCCTTCCACGAGATGCACGGGCTCCAGTGCGGCTTCTGCACGCCCGGGATGATCATGGCCTCGATCGACCTGCTCAAGGAGAACCCGAACCCGAGCGAGGCCGAGGTCCGCGAGGGCATCGAGGGCAACCTCTGCCGGTGTACCGGCTACCAGAACATCGTCCGGGCGGTGCAGCAGGCCGCCGGTGAGATGGCGGGCTCCTCCGACACGCTGGGAGCGCAGTCGTGACCGTCACCGAGGACCCGGCGACCGCCGAGGTCGCGCCGGAGCGCGAGGTCGGCAAGGCCCGCCGCCGCAAGGAGGACGCCCGCCTCATCACCGGGCGCACCACCTGGACCGACAACATGGTCCTGCCCGGGATGCTGCACATGTCGGTCGTCCGCAGCCCCGTGGCCCACGGCAAGATCGCCAACATCGACGTCAGCGCCGCTCAGCAGGCGCCGGGCGTCGTCGCCGTCCTCACCGGCCGCGACCTCGCCGAGGAGCAGGGCTCGATCCCCTGCGCCTGGCCGGTCACCGCGGACATGGTCAACCCCGGGCACCCCTCGATCGCCGTCGACGAGGTCAACCACGTCGGCGAGGCCGTCGCCGTCATCATCGCCCGGTCGCGGTCGGCGGCCGCCGACGCGATCGAGCTGGTCGACGTCGACTACGACCTGCTGCCGCCGGTCCTCGACATGGAGGAGGCGGTCAAGCACGAGGCCGACCTCTGCCACGACCACATCGACTCCAACACCAGCTACCACTTCGTCTTCGACGCCGGCGAGGCCGGCACGGGCGGGGACACCGAGCAGGCGTTCGCCGACGCCGACGTCGTCGTCAGCCGGCGGTTCGTCAACCAGCGGCTGATCCCGGCGTTCATGGAGCCGCGCTCGGTCGTCGTCCAGCCGCAGGGCGACAACTTCACGATGTGGTCGGCCACCCAGATCCCGCACGTGCTGCGGGTGATGCTGGCGATGGTCACCGGCGTCCCGGAGCACAAGCTGCGCGTCGTCGCCCCCGACGTCGGCGGCGGCTTCGGCGGCAAGCTGCAGGTCAACCCCGAGGAGGTCATCGCGCTGCTCGTGGCGCGGCGCCTCGGCAAGCCGGTCAAGTGGACCGAGACCCGCAGCGAGTCGCTCATGGCCGCCCACCACGGCCGCGACCAGATCCAGTACGTCGACGTCGCCGCCACCCGGGAGGGCGACGTCACGGGCCTGCGCGTGCGGATCCTCGCCGACATGGGCGCCTACCTGCGGCTGATCACGCCGGGCGTGCCGGCCCTGGGCGCCTTCATGTTCCCGGGCATCTACAAGTTCCCGGCCTACCGCTTCGAGTGCGACGGCGTGTTCACCAACAAGGTGCCCACCGACGCCTACCGCGGCGCCGGCCGGCCCGAGGCCACCTTCGCCATCGAGCGGATCATGGACGAGCTCGCCGTCGAGCTGGGCATGGACCCGCTGGAGCTGCGGCGCAGGAACTGGATCCAGTCGCAGGAGTTCCCGTTCACCACGGTGGCCGGCCTGGAGTACGACAGCGGCGACTACGACACCGCCACGCAGCAGGCCCTCGAGCTCCTCGGCTACGACGAGCTCCGCGAGGAGCAGCGCCGCCGCCGCGAGTCGAACGACCCGGTGCAGCTGGGCATCGGCTTCTCCACCTTCACCGAGATGTGCGGCCTGGCGCCTTCCCGCGTGCTCGGCTCGCTGTCCTACGGCGCGGGCGGCTGGGAGTCGGCGTCGATCCGGATGCTGCCCACCGGCAAGGTCGAGGTGGTCACCGGCTCGACGCCGCACGGGCAGGGTCACGAGACGGCGTGGAGCCAGCTGGTCGCCGACCAGCTCGGCGTGCCGTTCGAGGACGTCGAGGTCCTGCACGGCGACACCGCCGTCGCCCCGAAGGGCATGGACACCTACGGCTCGCGCTCGCTGGTCGTCGGCGGCACCGCGGTGGTCAAGGCCGCCGACAAGGTGATCGCCAAGGCGCGCAAGGTCGCCGCGCACCTGCTCGAGGCCAACGAGGACGACCTGGACTTCTCGAACGGGAAGTTCACCGTCCGCGGCACCCCCGGGACGGCGCTGTCGATCCAGGAGATCGCGCTGGCCGTGTTCGCGGCGCACGACTACCCGGAGGACGTCGAGCCGTCGATCGACGCCGACGCGACCTTCGACCCGGTGAACTTCTCCTTCCCGCACGGCACGCACGTGTGCGCCATGGAGGTCGACACCGAGACCGGGTTCGTGAAGATCCGCAAGTACGCCTGCGTCGACGACGTCGGCACGATCGTCAACCCGCTCATCGTCGAGGGGCAGGTGCACGGCGGCCTGGCGCAGGGCATCGCGCAGGCGCTGTACGAGGAGGCCGTCTACGACGCCGACGGCAACCTCACCACCGGCAGCTTCGTGGACTACCTGGTCCCCTCGGCCGCGGACCTGCCGCACTTCGACACGGGCAACACCGTGCACGTGGCGCCGGGCAACCCCATCGGCGCCAAGGGCGTGGGCGAGGCCGGGTGCATCGCCAGCACGCCGGCGGTGGTCAACGCCGCGCTCGACGCCGTCCGGCACCTCGGGGTGCAGGACATCCGGATGCCGCTGACCCCGGAGCGGGTCTGGCGGGCCCTCCACCACGGCGGCGACGGCGGCGACCGGGCCACGGCCGGGTCCAACGCCTACGGCGGCGCCCAGACCGAGACCACCGCCGGTGTCTCGACCCCGCAGTCGTCCCTGGGAGGCGACCGGTGATCTGCCGACACGACGAAGGAGTGGAGCCGTGATCCCCGCCGCGTTCGAGTACGCCCGGCCGACCACCGTCGACGAGGCCCTGCAGGCGGTCGCGGAGGGCGGTGAGGACGTCAAGATCATGGCCGGTGGGCAGTCGCTCATCCCGGTCATGCGGCTGCGCCTGGCCGCGCCGTCGACCGTCGTCGACCTCGGCCGGGTCGCCGAGATGCGCGGCGTGCGGGACGACGGCGACGCGCTGGTCATCGGCGCGATGACCACGCACGCCGAGATCGTCACCGACCCGCTCGTCGCGCAGTACGCGAAGCTGATCGCCGAGGCGACGGAGACGGTGGCCGACCGGCAGACCCGCCGGCGCGGGACCTTCGGCGGCGCGCTCGCGCACGCCGACCCGGCCGGGGACCTGCCGGCGGTGGCGCTCGCCCTGGACGCCGACATGGTCGTCGCCGGGCCGAACGGCCGCCGGACGGTGCCCGCCCGCGAGTTCTTCGTCGACTACCTCACGACGACGCTGGACGAGGGCGAGATCCTCGTCGAGATCCGGGTGCCCAAGCTGGCCGGCGACTGGGGCGTGCGCTACGAGAAGTTCAACCGCGTGGCGCAGGCGTGGTCGATCGTCGCGGTCGCCGCGGCGGTCCGGCGCGAGAACGGGTCCATCGCCGAGGCGCGGATCGGGCTGACCAACATGGGCCCGACCCCGCTGCGGGCCTCGGCCACCGAGGCCGCCCTGGCCGGTGCCGCGGCGTCCCCGGACTCGGTGGCCGCGGCGGCGCGGTCGGCGGCCGAGGGCACCAGCCCGAGCAGCGACCTCAACGCCCAGGCCGACTACCGCGAGCACCTCGCGCAGGTGCTGACCCGCCGGGCGGTCATCGCCGCCGCCGGGTTGTAGGTTCCGACCCAACCCCGGCTCCGCCCGTCCCCTCGGCCGGCCCGCCCTCCCGGGCGGACCGGCCGAGGTCCGTTCCCACCCCGGAGGTCGCACCGTGCAGCTGGAGAACTCCTTCACCGTCCCCGTGCCCGTCGACGAGGCCTGGCGGGTGCTGCTCGACATCGAGCGGATCGCGCCCTGCATGCCCGGTGCCGCACTGGACTCGGTCACCGGTGACGACTTCACCGGCCGGGTCAAGGTCAAGCTCGGCCCGATCAACCTGACGTACCAGGGCAAGGCGTCGTTCATCGAGAAGGACGAGGCCGCCCACCGCGCCGTCATCGACGCCCGCGGCAAGGACCAGCGGGGCAACGGGACGGCCACGGCCACGATCACCGCGAAGCTGCAGGGTGAGGGCCCGACCACGCGGGTCGACGTCCTCACCGACCTCAACATCACCGGCCGCCCGGCCCAGTTCGGCCGCGGCGTGATGACCGACGTCGGCAACAAGCTGCTCGGCCAGTTCGCCGACAAGCTCGCCGCCCAGCTGGGCGAGGGCGACGCGCAGGGCGACGCCGAGCGGGCCGACAGCGCCGCCGCCTCGGCTGCCGCCACCGCCACGGGGGTCGTGGAGGAGGTGGCGGCGTCGGTGGAGCAGGTGCCCGGCGACAACGTCGTCGCGGAGAAGGTGCGCCAGGCCGGCACGGCGGCGAAGAAGGCCGCGGCGTCGGCCTCCGACTCCGCCTCGGGCAAGCCCGCGAGGAAGCAGGCCGCGAAGAAGGCCGCCGCGGCCGCCCCGCCGCCCACGGAGACCGCGCCGATCACCGCGCCGATCGCCGCCACGGGCGCCACCGACACCGTCTCGATCACCGCCGTGGGCAGCGGCGCCCCGGCCGCGTCGGACACCGCGCCGGCGGCCTCGGACACCGCGCCGGCGGCCTCGGACACCGCGCCGGCGGCGCCGCCCACCGCCCCGGTCGCGGCCGTGGGCCGGGCGCCGAGCACACCGCCGTCGGGCAACACCGCGCCGCCGAGCCGGCCGGCCACCGGTGCCCCGCCGCGCAGCACCCCGACCGGCACGGCGGAGACGGTGCGCAGGCAGCCCGTGGCCGAGCCCGAGCCGATCGACCTGCTCGAGGTGGCCGGCGGTGCCGCCCTCGCCCGCTACGCCGCGCCCGCCGCCGGGGTCGGCGCCGTCCTGCTGCTGCTCGTGCTGGCCGTCCGGCGGCGCCGCCGTCGCTGAGCTCGCGTCGATCATCGGCTCGTTGCCGCCGACACGCGCGGACACGCCGCCGGGAGCGGCAACGACCCGACGATCAACGGCTGAGCAGGTCCTCCAGCCAGCCCAGCGCGGCAGCGGCCACCGCGTCGGGCGCCCGCTCCAGCGAGTGGTCGCCCGGCACCGCGAGCACGGTCGCCGTCGCCACGCCGTCCAGCGCGGCGAGGACCTCCGCGGGCCGGCCGAAGGCGTCGGTCCCGCCCTGGACGACGGCCAGCGGCACGCCGGCGCTGGTGAGCTCGGCGGCGCGGCTGCGCTCGGGGCGCCCCGGCGGGTGCAGCGGGAAGGCCAGCGCCAGCACGCCGTCGGCCCCCTGCGCGGTCGCCGTCCGGCAGGCCACGCGGGCGCCCGCGCTGCGGCCGCCCAGCACGAGGGGCCCGGTCAGCGCGCCGCCGGTGCGCAGGGCCTCGAGGACGGCGGTCCAGGCGAGGTCCAGCCGCGGCGGGGCGGGCGCGATCCGCCCGCCGGCCACCCGCCACGGCTGCTCGACCCGCAGCACCCGCCAGCCGGCCGCGGCCGCGGTGCCGGTGACGGCGACCAGGTCCGCCGAGCCGACGCCCCCGCCCGCCCCGTGGCCCAGCACCAGCGTGCCGCGGGCGCCCTCGACCGGGCCGTGGGCGTGCACCGCCGCCGGGCCGAGCGGGGTGCTGACCAGCGCGGGTGAGCTCACCGGGCCAGGAGGGCGTCGACCGCGCCCGCCAGGTCCGGCGCGACGACGGCCGGCGCGGGCAGGCCCGGCGGGTAGACCCGCTCGGTGCGCGGGAACCACGCCCCGGTCAGCCCGGCCCGCTCGGCACCCAGCACGTCCCAGCCGTGCGCGGCCACCAGCGCCATGCCGCCGGGAGCGACACCGCACGCGCCGGCGGCCCACAGGTAGGCCTCCCGCGAGGGCTTCCACGCCCGCACCGACTCGCTGGTCAGCGTCCGCTCCACCAGCGGGGTGATCCCGCCGCGCTCCAGCCCCGCCTCGGCCACGCCGGGGGAGCCGTGCGAGAGCGTCACCACCCGGACGCCCGCCGTCGCCAGCCGGCGCAGCGCGGGCTCCACGTCGGGGTGCGGGGACAGCTCGAGGAACGCGTCGGCCACCCGCGCGCGGTCGCCGTCGGACAGGTCGGTGAGCTGAGCGAGCGCGGAGTCGAAGGCCGCGCGGAAGGACAGCCAGACGCCGGCCACGGTGGCGGCGGCGCCGGTGTGCAGGGTCCGCCCGAAGACGGTGGCCAGCAGCGAGGCCGGCTGCCCGTGCTCGACGAGCGCCGCGCCCACGGGAGACAGGTCCAGCAGCGTCTCGTTGACGTCGAAGGCGACGACCTCGGGGCGGCTCACGCGGGGCGGTCGCCGGTCCCGCGGACGTCCTGGGTCCGGCCGGCGGTGGTCTGCCGGCGGCGGTGGTGGCGGATGTCCTTGACCCGCTTGTAGACCAGGTAGGCCACGGCGAGGACGACGACGGCGACCACGACGTAGTCCAGGTAGTGCAGGTTCGCCTCGATGAAGTCGCGGGCCAGCCAGCCGAGGGTCACGAGGACCGCGTTCCAGATCAGGCTGCCGGCGGCGGAGTAGAGGACGAACTGGCCGAACGGCATCCGCACGACGCCGGCGGGCACCGAGATGAAGCTGCGCACGATCGGCACCATGCGGCCGAAGAACACCGCCGAGCGGCCGTGCCGCTCGAACCAGGCGAAGGTCTTGTCGACGTCGGCGGTCTCCACCAGCGGGAGCCGGTCGAGGAAGGCGTGCGAACGCCGGGGCCCGAGCGCCCGGCCGATGTAGTAGAAGAAGACCGCCCCGAGGATCGAGCCGATCGTCGCGGCCCCGACGACGGCCACGAACGCCCACGGGCTGTCGATGAGGACCCCGGCCGCACCGAGGACCGCCTCGCTCGGGATCGGCGGGATCACCGTCTCCAGCAGGATGCTGAAGCCGACGCCGATCGGGCCCAGCGAGTCGACGAGGGACAGCAGCCAGGCGGTGAGCCCGCCCTGGTCGGACGAGGCGGCGGCCAGGAAGGACATGGCTCCCACGGTACGGGCGGCCCCTGGGCACTGCCTGCACGTCGGCCGGACGGCCGGGGCGGATGGGGCTAGCGTGCCGCCATGCGTCAGCGCCTCACCGCCCGGGCCGTCGTCGTGGGGGACCGGGCGGGCACCGTCGTCCCCGACGCCGTCGTGGACGTCGAGGACGGGCGGATCGCGTGGGCGGGGCCGGCCTCCGACGCCCCACCGGCCGGGGACGCCGACGTCGTGGCGCTGCCCGGCCTGCTCACGCCCGGGCTGGTGAACACCCACTCGCACGCACCGATGGTGCTGTTCCGCGGCCAGGGCGAGGGGCTGCCGCTGGACCGCTGGCTGCGTGAGGTGATGTGGCCGCGGGAGTCGCGCCTGACCGACGACGACGTCGAGGTGGCGATGACCGCCGCCTCGGCGGAGATGCTGCGTGGCGGGGTCACCACCAGCGTCGAGATGTACTTCGCCGCGGAGCGGATCGCCGCGGCGGTCGGGGCCACCGGCGCCCGTGCGGTGGTCGCCGCGCCGATGGTGCCGCTGCCCGGGATGCCGCCGCTGGAGGAGCAGATGGCCGCCGCGGTCGACCTGGCCGCCCGCGCCGGTGACGACGGCGTCGTCGAGTACGGCCTCGGCCCGCACGCGGCCTACACCGTGCCGCTGCCCCTGCTGCGCCGCGCCGCGGAGCTCTGCCGCGAGCACGGGTTGCTGCTGCACCTGCACGTGGCCGAGACCGCCGGCGAGGGCGCCGACCTGCTGGCCGCGCACGGGCTGTCGGTGCCCTCGCTGCTGGCCGCGCACGACGTCCTGGGCGGACGGGTGCTGGCCGCGCACTGCGTGCACATGGACGACGGCGACCTGGAGCTGTGGGCCGAGTACGACGTCGCCGTCGCGCACTGCCCGGCCAGCAACGCCAAGCTCGCCAGCGGCATCGCGCGGGTGCGGGACATGCTCGACCGCGGCATCCGGGTGGGGCTGGGCACCGACGGGCCGGCCTCCAACGACGGGCTGGACCTGCTCGCCGACGTGCGCCTGGCGGCCGGGCTGGCCCGGCTGCGCGGGTCCTCCGCCACCGCGCTCACCGCCGCGGAGGCGTACTGGCTGGCCACGGGCGCGGCTGCCGCGGCGATCGGCCGCCCGGACCTGGGGCAGGTCGAGGCCGGCCGGCGGGCCGACCTGGTGCACGTGGACACCCGCGACCTGGGCTTCGAGCCGGTCGGGGACGACGCCGACCTGCTCACCCACCTGGTCTGGTCCGGCGCCTCGCGGCTGGTCCGCGACGTCTGGGTGGGCGGCCGGCAGGTGGTCGCCGACGGCGCGGTCACCACCGTCGACGCCGGGGCGCTGCGCACCGAGGTCGCCGAGCGCGCGGCGCGGCTGGCCGGCTGACGCCCGGCAGCACGATCAGGTGACCTGATCGTGCTGCGTCCCGGCTCGGCGTCGGCGGTGAGCCGGGACGCGTGACGGTGAGCCAGGACGGCGCCCGCTCAGGCCTGCGGGTCGGAGCCGGTCCAGGTGTAGAGGTGGCCGTCGACGACGACGGTCACCCAGCCCTCGCACAGCACCGCCTGCTCGCCGGTGAGGTCGGGCCACGGGCCGCCGCCGTCCCAGGGCATGCCTGGGTGCGGCAGCGGCGTGCAGGCGGCGGGCAGCCCGGTGCCGGGGGCGAGGTCCATGTCCGCGCGCACGCTGCCGTCGTCGTCGCCGTAGGCCTCCCCGGGCCGGACGACGGTGACGTCGGCGCCGACCGCGCGGGTCCAGTACGGCACCGCCCCCTCCGGCGCCTGCGCGGCCGTGCCGGCGTCGCTGGTGTCGGTGTGGCCCTGCAGCTCGGCCACCATGGCGCCGAACCCGTGCACGCCCGCGGGCATCGTCACCAGCAGGCCGGCCACCGCGGCCGCGGTGACCGCCACCGTCCCCGTGAACGTGCCCAGGACCATCTTCGCCGCCGTGCCGGCCACCGTGCTCTCCCCTCGTCGCGCCACCCGGCGGTCGCGGGACGAGCCTCGGGCCGGCGGCCCTCTCCCGGCGTCGGCTGCCGGGACGATCTGCCCGGAGGCCGCACGTCCCACCGGGGGAGGACCCGCGTGCGACCGGGGCTGGAGGGCCGGGCCCCGCGGCGGTTGACTGCCGGTGTGGGAGCGTCCCTCCGGGTCCTGACCATGAACGTGCTCGGCCCGGCCGATCCGGACTGGGAGCGCCGCAGTGCGCTGACCGGGGAGCCCTCACCGCCGCTCGTGCGCTCGAGCGCCTGGCCGGTGGTGCGGACCACGTCGTCGTCCTGGGCGACTTCGACGCGCCGCCGGACGCGGCCAGCATGCGGTTCTGGCGCGGCCGCGCGTCGCTCGAGGGCGCCAGCGTCTGCTTCCAGGACGCGTGGGAGACCGTGCACCCCGGCGACCCCGGGCCCACCTTCGACGCGCGCAACCCGCTGGTGCGGGCCGGCGAGGTGGCCACCGCCGTCAGCCGGCGCATCGACGTCGTCCTCGTGCGCAGCGGCATCCACGGACCGACGCTGCAGGTCCGCTCGTGCGCCCGCGTGCTCGACGAGCCGGTCGGCGGCGTCTGGGCGAGCGACCACTTCGGCGTCGTCGCCGACCTCGACCTCCCCGCCTCCCCGCCGGGCTCCTGGGATCTGCAACCGAACGGTTGACGAGGTGCGGACGACGCCGTACCGTCTTACTCAACCAAAGAGTTGAAGAAGGAGGTCGCGGTGGCGGCAGATCCGCTCTCCCGGGTGTTCGCGGCGCTGGCCGACCCGACGCGGCGCGACATGGTCGCCCGGCTCGCGGTCGGTGACGCGACGGTCGGCGAGCTCGCCGCCCCCTACGACGTGACCGTGCAGGCGGTCTCCAAGCACCTGCGGGTGCTCGAGGACGCCGGCCTGGTCAGCCGGAGCCGGGAGGCCCAGCGCCGCCCGGTCCACCTGGAGGCGGAGGTGTTCGACCTGATGACGAAGTGGATCGAGCGCTACCGGCGCCAGGCCGAGGAGCGCTACCGCCGCCTCGACGACGTCCTCCGGTCCATGCCGGACGACGAGACCCCACCCACCGCGCAGGGAAGGAACCCGTCATGACCACCAGCACCCGCGAGACCCGCATCGAGGCCGACCCCCAGGTGCCGCTCATCCGCATCACCCGCGAGTTCGACGCGCCGCCGAGCAAGGTGTTCCGCGCGCACACCGACCCCGACCTGGTCGTGCAGTGGCTCGGCCCGCGGGGGCTGGAGATGCGGATCGACCACTACGACTGCCGGCCCGGTGGCTCCTACCGCTACGTGCACAGCGACGCGAACGGTGAGTACGCCTTCCGCGGCTGCTTCCACGACGTCCGCCCCGACGAGCTGATCGTGCAGACCTTCACCTTCGAGGGCATGCCCGACGGCGTCGCCCTGGAGAAGCTCGTGCTCGAGGACCTCGGCGACGGCCGCACGCGGCTCACCACCACCTCGCTGTGCGACTCCTTCGCCGACCGCGACGCGATGCTGGCCGGCGGGATGGAGGTCGGCGTCGTGCAGGGCTACGAGCGCCTCGACGAGGTGCTGGCGCGCTGAGCGCGCCTCGACGAGGTGCTGGCCCGCCGGGTCAGGCGCGCAGCGAGATCGTCTCCCCGCGCGAGACGGTCCGCAGCTCACCGGGCACCCGCCGCTCGGCGACCTCGCGCACGAAGTCGCCGAGCGGCGAGGCGAACCGGTCGTAGTCGTCGTAGTGCACGGGCACGGTGACCGGCGGCTCGAGCAGCTCCACCAGGTCGGCCCCCTGCCGGCCGTCCATCGTGACGGTGATCCCGAGCGCCTTCGTCCCGCCCAGGTGCGCGATCACGGTGTCCAGCGGCCCGCAGCGCTGCAGCACCTCACCCAGCCACGGCCGGTAGAGGGTGTCCCCGGTGACGTAGCCGCGCCAGGTGACCTCGCCGCCGCGGTACAGCTCGAGCACGCTGCCCATCACCGGCGGCAGCACCCTCGCCAGCGGCCCGGGCCCGTGCACGCCGGGAACCGAGGTGATCCGCAGCGTCTCGCCGTCCCCGCCGATCTCGTGCACCTGCCAGGGGCGCAGGTCCGCCGTCGCCCGGAACCCGCGGGAGGACAGCGCCCGCGCCGCGGCCTGGGTGGTGACGATGGGCGTCTCGCGGTCGATGGTCGCGTAGGCGATCCGGTCCCAGTGGTCGCCGTGCAGGTGCGAGAGCAGGACGGCGTCGAGGTCGGGCAGGTCGTCGGGCAGGATCGCCGGGTCGGTCAGGCGCTTGGCCCACAGGCCCTTGCCGAGGTAGACGCGCTGCCCCCGCCCGATGAAGTTCGGGTCGGTGAGCAGCGTGAAGCCGCCCAGCCGCAGCAGCGTCGTCGCGTTGCCGCCGAAGGTGAGGGTGACGTCGTCCCCGGGACCGGCCATGCCGCGCCGCTACCCGTCAGCCGCCGGTTCGCAACCCGGGAGGCCGTGCGCTCTTCCCCGCGGCGGACCGAGGCAGTTGCATGACGACGTCGCGACGACGAGACGGCCGCAGCGAGCCGGCCCGAGGAGGACCCGATGAGCCAGGTCGACCCGAGCGTGCCGCCCAGCGGCACCGGCTGCGTCGAGTGCGACGCCACCGGCGGCTGGTGGTTCCACCTGCGCCGCTGCGCCGCCTGCGGCCACGTGGGCTGCTGCGACTCCTCGCCGGACCGGCACGCCTCCGCGCACGCCGCGGACACCGGGCACCGGATCGCGCAGAGCTACGAGCCCGGCGAGGACTGGTCCTGGGACTACGGCGCCGAGCAGTTCGGCGAGGGCCTGCAGCTCGCGCCGCCGACCTCGCACCCGATCAGCCAGCCGGCACCGGGGCCGGCCGGCCGGGTGCCCGCCGACTGGCAGCGCCACCTGCACTGACGGGCGCGCTCCGCGAGGTCCGGGCGCCCGTGCACGTCCGCGGAAGTGCACGGAGGGGCGGCGGGACGGACTGGTAGACAGGGGCGATGGTGCAGCCCCGGGACGTCGACGAGTCCTTCCTCGCCCTGCCCCTGTCCGCGCTCACCGAGGCGGCGCTGACCCGCGCGGTCGACCTCGGCTGCGAGCACGCCGACCTCCGCGTGGAGCGGATCCGCACCCAGTCGATCAGCCTGCGCGACGCCCGGCTCGAGGCCCTGGCCGACGGCGAGGACCTCGGCCTGGCCGTCCGCGTCGTGCACGAGGGCACCTGGGGGTTCGCCGCCGGTGTCGTCCTCACCGCGGCCGAGGCGGTGCGGCTGGCCGAGCAGGCGGTCGCGGTCGCGAAGGTGTCGGCGGCGGTCGCCAGCGACCGGGTCGAGCTCGCGCCCGAGCCGCCGCACGAGGGCGCCTGGGTGTCGGCCTACGACGTCGACCCGTTCGACGTGCCCGACGCGGACAAGGCCGCACTGCTCACCGAGCTGTCCGAGCGGCTCATGGCCGCCGACGGCGTGGAGCACGTGCAGTCGGGCTGCATGCACGTCAAGGAGCAGAAGTACTACGCCGACACCGCCGGCACCCGGACCCGCCAGCAGCGGGTGCGCATCTCCCCGGAGTTCACCGCGCTCACCGTCGACCGGTCGACCGGTGCGTTCGAGAGCATGCGGACGCTCGCGCCGCCGGTGGGCCGCGGCTGGGAGTACCTCACCGACGGGCGGTACGACTGGGACGGCGAGCTGGCGCAGGTCCCCGAGCTGCTGCGGGAGAAGACCAAGGCGCCGTCGGTCGAGGCGGGCCGGTACGACCTCGTCGTCGACCCGTCCAACCTGTGGCTGACCATCCACGAGTCGGTCGGGCACGCCACCGAGCTGGACCGGGCGCTGGGCTACGAGGCCGCCTACGCCGGCACGTCGTTCGCCACCGTCGACGGACTCGGGAGCCTGCGGTACGGCTCGGCGCTCATGCACGTCACCGGCGACCGCACGGTCGAGCACGGCCTGTCGACCGTCGGCTGGGACGACGAGGGCGTCGAGGCCCAGCAGTGGGACGTCGTCCGCGACGGCGTGCTGGTGGGCTACCAGGTCGACCGCAACACCGCCCGGCTCGGCGGCATGGCGCGGTCCAACGGCTGCGCGTTCGCCGACTCCCCGCGGCACGTGCCGGTGCAGCGGATGGCCAACGTGTCGCTGCAGCCGGCTGCCGACGGCCCCGACCTCGAGGGGCTGATCGGCGGGGTGGAGCGCGGCATCTACGTCGTCGGCGACAAGAGCTGGTCGATCGACATGCAGCGCTACAACTTCCAGTTCACCGGCCAGCGCTTCCACCGCATCGAGGGCGGGAAGCTCGCCGGGCAGCTGCGGGACGTCGCCTACCAGGCCACGACGACGGACTTCTGGGGCTCGATGCGCGCCGTCGGCGGGCCCTCGACGTACCGCCTCGGCGGGGCGTTCAACTGCGGCAAGGCCCAGCCCGGGCAGGTCGCGCCGGTGAGCCACGGCTGCCCGGCGGCGCTCTTCGAGGGCGTCACCATCCTCAACACGGTGCAGGAGGGCGGGCGATGAGCTCCATGACCGCGCAGCAGCTGGTCGAGAAGGCGCTGGCCGCCTCGACGGCCGACGGGTGCGTCGCCTACGTCGTCGAGAGCACCGAGACCAACCTGCGGTGGGCGTCGAACAGCCTGACCACCAACGGGGCGATGCGCTCGCGCCAGGTCGTCGTCGTCTCGTTCGTCGACGGCGGGTCGGGCATGGCCACGGGCACGGTGGCGCGGACCGGCACGCCCGACGTCGCCGCGCTCGTCGCGGCCAGCGAGCAGGCCGCCCGGGACGCCGGACCGGCCGAGGACGCCGTCCCGCTGGTGTCGGAGACGCCGCCGGGCACAGGGGACTGGGACGCCGACCCGGCCGAGACCTCCATCGAGGTGTTCGCCGACTTCGCGCCGGCCCTCGGCGAGGCCTTCGGCGCCGCCCGCGACCGCGGTGACCTGCTGTTCGGGTACGCCGAGCACTCCCTGACGACGACGTACCTGGGCACCTCGACCGGCCTGCGGCTGCGCACCGACCAGCCCGCCGGCCGCGTGGAGCTCAACGGCAAGAGCACCGACTTCTCGCGGTCGGTGTGGGCCGGCGTCGGGACGCGCGACTTCCGCGACGTGTCGGTGGCCGACCTCGCCGCCGACGTCGAGCGCAAGCTCGGCTGGTCGCAGCGGCGCGTCGACCTGCCCGCCGGCCGCTACGAGACGCTGCTGCCGCCGTCGGCGGTGAGCGACCTGATGATCTACGCGTACTGGACGATGGAGGCCCGCGACGCCGACGAGGGCCGCAACGTGTACGCGCGCAAGGGCGGCGGCAACCGGATCGGCGACCGGCTGGCCGAGCTGCCGCTGACCCTGCGCAGTGACCCCGCCGCGCCGGGGCTGGAGACCGCGCCGTTCCAGGTGGTGGGCAGCTCGTCGGGCTCGGCCAGCGTGTTCGACAACGGCATGGCCACGCCCGCCGTCGACTGGATCTCCGGCGGGGTGCTCACCAACCTGATCCGGCCGCGGGCCTGGGCGCTGAAGACGACGGCGCCCGCGGTGGCCGCCGTCGACAACCTGCTGCTCGAGGACCCGACGGCGACCGCCACGCAGGACGAGATGGTGGCCGCCACCGACCGCGGGCTGCTGCTGACCACGCTCTGGTACATCCGCGAGGTCGACCCGCAGACCCTCCTGCTGACCGGCCTGACCCGCGACGGCGTCTTCCTCGTGGAGGGCGGCGAGGTGACCGGCGCGGTGAACAACTTCCGGTGGAACGAGTCGCCGGTGGACCTGCTGGGCCGGATCGACCAGGTCGGGCGCACCGAGCGGACGCTGCCGCGCGAGTGGAACGACTGGTTCACCCGCGCCGCGATGCCGCCGGTGCGCGTGCCGGACTTCAACATGAGCTCGGTCTCCCCGGCCAGCTGACGCCCTTCGTAGCGCTGTTGGCTCCCCGGAGGAGGCGGCGGGGCACACGCGTGGGGCGCCTGGTGCGCCAGGGTCGGGAGGCGTGTCGTTCCCCGCACGGCAGCAGTCCCGGGCACGGTCCCCGGACTACTTTTCCGGCCAACCGCAACAGGCCCCCACGGACGGGGGCGCCGAGGGGAGCCGGCCATGACCCGCACGCAGAAGCCCTCCGTCTTCCAGGTGGGCCAGATCTGGGACGACGGCCGGACGGTCGTCGTCTCCGGGTGGGGGATCGGGACGTGCGCCTCCGACTGCCCCTGCCACCGCTCGCCGATGGACGGGCACCTCGCCATCGACGAGGACCAGTCCGGCGGCACCCTGGGCCTGCGCTGCTTCCACGAGGACGGCTGCGACTGCTGCGAGCCGTGGACCGCCGACGAGCTGTCCTCGGTGCTGCGTGACCTGGAGAGCATGGCCGGCCTCGACGCCCAGGAGCCGCTCGCGGGCTGAGCGCCCTCGGCCCGGGTGCGACACGTCCCGGGGGGCGGGCGCCGTTCGGTGCCCGCCCCGCGGGGTACCCGGCCGCCCATGCTGGGACGAGCGGCGATGCGCGGTGCACTGGCGGGACTCGCCGGCACCGCGGCGATGACACTGGCCGAGAAGGTCGAGCAGCAGGTGACCGGCCGGCCGGACTCCTACGTGCCGGCGCGCACGCTCACCGCGCTGGTCACGCGCCGCCGTCCACCGGGATCCGAGCGGCCGTTCCTCCGCAACCACCTCATGCACTGGGGCACCGGTGCGACGGTCGGCGCACTGCGCGGCATCTGGAGCGCCAGCGGCCTGCGCGGCTGGCGCGCCTCGGCCTGGCACACCTCCGTCCGGCTGGCCACCGACCAGACCCTGGAGAACGCCACCGGCGTCGGTGCCCCTCCGTGGACGTGGTCGCGCCAGGACCAGGTCGTCGACGTCGCGGGCAAGGCCGTCTACTCGTTCGTCACCGGCGCGGTCGCCGACGCTCTGGTGCCCCTCGCCCCCGACCGCCGCGGCCGCTCCTGACCCGACCCCGGTACCGACGGCGCCGGCTCCCGACGGGACGCCCGGGGCGCGTGGGACGACCGTGCCGCGTGGGACCCCACGCGGCACGCGGGTCCGCGCGCCGCCCCCCTCTCCCAGTGACGACCTCCCTACGGTCCGTACGGACAACCAGGGGCGCCGCCGTCGGGCGGCAGGGGGAGGGCGATCGTGCTGCGCAACCGGACGTCGGGACGCCGCTGGTCGGGTGCCGTCGTGGCGGCGGCCGGCCTCACCGCCGTCCTGCTGGCCCCCGTCCCCGCCTCGGCGGCGCCCGGGGACCCGCCGGCGACCGCCGCCGAGGCCGCGGACCTGGTCGAGCGGACCGCCCAGCAGCTCACCGCCCTCGACGAGCAGGTGCACCAGGCCGAGCTCGCCGTCGCCGCACGGCAGCAGGCCGCCGCCGACGCCGACGCGGCCGCCGACGCCGCCGAGGCCACGCTGGCGCGGTACGCCCCGACCATCCGTGCCATCGCGCAGAACGGCTACACCGGCAGCACCCAGTCCCGGGTGGCCACCTTCCTGGGCAGCGAGTCCGCCGACGACCTCGTCGCGCAGATGACCATGCTCGACCTGATCGCCGACCACACCGACGGGGTCCTGGCCGAGGTGTCCGTCGCACAGGCCCAGGCCGAGCAGGCCCGCGCCGACGCCGACGTGGCGGCCGCCGAGGCCACCGCGGCGCTGGGCGCCCTGCACGAGCAGCAGGCGCAGGTGCAGGCGCAGGCCGACGAGTACGAGGCCGAGTTCGCGCGCCTGACCGCAGCCGAGCAGGTCCGGGTCACCACCGCGCTGGCCGGCCCGGTGCTCGAGGCGCCGTCGGCCGCGGTCGCGGCAGCCGCCGCTCCCGGCCCCTCCGCCGCGACCGCCGTCCAGACGGCGCTGGCGCAGATCGGCGACCCCTACGTGTGGGGCGCGTCGGGGCCCGACGGCTTCGACTGCTCGGGGCTGACCTCCTACGCCTACGCCGCCGCCGGCATCTCCCTGCCGCACTCCAGCGGGGCGCAGTCGCGGCTGGGCACCCCGGTGGCGCGCGCGGACCTCATGCCGGGCGACATCGTCTACTTCTACTCACCGGTCAGCCACGTGGGCATCTACATCGGCGACGGCAAGATGGTGCACGCCCGCACCTTCGGCCAGCCGGTCGCGGTGACCAGCGTCGACCAGTCGGGGTACCGCGGCGCCGTCCGCGTCGCCTGAGCCGACCGGCCCCCGGCCGGGGGTCGACCCGTCCGGCGCGCTCCGCACCCGTGCGCGCCGTACCGTTGCCCCCCGTGACCCGGGCACTGCCGCGAGAGGAACCCGCGCTGCGGCCCGGGGCGATCGGCTTCCTCGACTCCCTCGTCATCGGCCTGGCCGCCACCTCGCCGGCCTACTCGCTGGCCGCGGTCATCGGCCCCGTCGTCGCGCTGGTCGGGGTGCACGCGCCGGGCGTGATGCTGGCGTCGTTCGTCCCGATGCTGCTCATCGCCGGGGCGTTCGCCGCGCTCAACCGGGTCGACCCCGACTGCGGGACGACCTTCTCGTGGGTGACCCGCGCCTTCGGCCCGACGGCGGGCTGGATCGGCGGCTGGGCCATCACGATGACCGGCGTCCTGGTGGTCGGGTCGCTGGCCGAGGTCGGCGTCCGGTTCACCCTGCTCATGCTGGGCCTCGACGCCCTGGCCGACTCCACGCCCGCGGTCGTCGCGCTCAGCGTGGTGCTGGTCGTCGTCATGTCGGCGATCTGCGTGCTGGGCACCGAGATCTCCGCGCGGCTGCAGAACGCGCTGATCCTCGCCCAGACCGTCGCGTTGCTCGTCTTCGCCGTCGTCGCGCTGGTGCGCGGGGTCCGGGGCGACTCGCCGTTCGGCGGGCTGACGCCGTCGTGGGAGTGGCTGGACCCCTTCGGCTCCGGCGGCGCCGCGCTCACCGGCGGCCTGCTCCTCGGCGTCTTCGCCTACTGGGGCTGGGAGTCGGCGATCAACCTGACGGAGGAGACCACCGACTCGCGCGTCGCGCCGGGACGGGCCGGCGTGCTCTCCACGGTCGTCCTGCTGCTCACCTACGTCGGCGTCGCGGTCGCCGTCGTCTCCTTCGCCGGGACGGCGTGGCTGGCGGGCAACGCCGACGAGGAGGAGGCGGTGTTCGCGCTGCTGTCCACGCAGGCGCTGGGCGGCTGGGACTGGGTGGTGCTGGCCGCCGTCGCCACCTCGGCGATCGCCTCCACGCAGACGACGATCATCCCGGCCTCCCGCACCGGCCTGTCGATGGCGCGGCGGGCGGCGCTGCCGGCGCGCTTCGGGTCGGTGTCCGAGCGGTTCCGGACGCCGGACGTCTCCACCTGGTGGGTCGCCGGCGTGGCGGTCGCCTGGTACGTCGGCGTCCACCTGGTGAGCGAGAACGCGCTGTTCGACTCGATCACGGCGCTGTCGCTGCTGATCGCGCTGTACTACGCGCTGACCGGGTTGGCCTGCGCCTGGTACTTCCGCCGCCGCCTGGTGCGCAGCGTGCGCGACGCGCTGCTGCTGGGCGCCGGCCCGCTGATCGGGGCCGGGATGCTGGCCTGGCTGCTGGTGCTCTCGGTGCGCGACCTCGCCGACCCGGACAACAGCTACACCGGCCAGGCGTGGTTCGGCCTCGGCCCGCCGCTGGTGATCGGCGTCGGCATCATGCTGACCGGCATCGTGCTCATGCTGCTGTGGCGGTGGCGCGACGCCCGCTTCTGGCGCGAGCGGCCCGGCGTGGCCCCCGAGGACACCGACCCCCTGGCCCCCTAGTGCAGCCGCCCGCCCTCCGCCAGCTTGGTGACGAGGGCGGCGATCCGCTTGGCCCGCGTGGCCGGGGTGGCCGCGGTGTGCACCCGCCAGAGGACGGCGTAGCGGTTGGTGCCGTCGAGCCCCGCGAACGCCTCCTGCGCGGCCGGCTCGGCGGCCAGCGCGGCGGTGAGGTCGTCGGGGACGGTGATGGTGGCGGGGCCGGCGTAGGCGCGGTCCCAGCGGCCGTCGGCCCGCGCCGCCTCCACCTGGGCGATCCCGGCGGGGCGCATCCGGCCGGCCGCGGTGAGCTCCTCGACGATGCCGACGTTCTTGCGCGACCACACGCTGCGCGGCCGCCGCGGGGTCACGCGGGTGAGCCACCAGTGCTCGTCCACGGAGTTGCTGCGGCCGTCGATCCAGCCGAAGCACAGCAGCGACTCGACCATCTCGTCCCGCGTCACCGACGGCACGCCGGCGCCCTTCCTGGCCAGCTTCACGTAGCAGCCGGGCGCCGTGGCGTGCTCGCCCTCCAGCCACTCCTCGAAGGCGGCCTGGTCGGGGAAGGCGAGCACCGGGAGGTCGGTCGGCAGCGTCACGCCGGGGATCCTCGCGGCGCGCTCCGTGGTGGTCAAGGTTGCTTGACAGATGGCCACCGGGACGGTGCACTGCTCCTGTCAAGTCCGCTTGTCACAACGGGAGCCGGTCGTGTTCGTGCGTCACCTCGCCGCCGGAGTCACGGGGCTGCTGGTCGCCGCCGCCCTGGGGCTGCTGGCCGCCCTGTTCGGCGACCCCGACGAGGCCCGGCTGCGCGCCCTCGTCTTCGGCGCGTGCACCCTCGGTCCGGGCTACGGGCTCGGCTGGCTGCTGTTCGTCTCCGGCGCATCGGGACCGGACCCGGTCGTCCACCCGGAGGAGAGCGTCGAGCAGACCTGGTGGCAGCGCAGCGCCTCGGGCTCGTTCCTCGACCTGCTGGTCGTGGCGGGGGTGGGCGCGACCGCGCTGTCGGTCACCGATCTGCGGGTCGACGCCACGAGCGCGCTGGCCGCGCTGATCGTCGTCGGCTTCGCCGACGTCGCCGTCCGGCTGACGGTGCTGCGCCGGCGCGACGCCTGAGCCGCCGTGGACAACGACCTGGCCGAGCGGCGGGCCGCCCGCGGCTGGTCGCAGGGACGGCTGGCCGAGGAGCTCGGCGTGTCCCGCCAGACGGTCATCTCCCTGGAGAAGGGGCGCTTCGACCCCAGCCTCCCCCTCGCGTTCCGCATCGCAGCGCTGTTCGGCTGCCGGATCGAGGACGTCTTCACCCCGGATGCTGGGCAGGGTCCCCGGGCTGCGCCACACTCCCGGCATGGCAGTCCCGGAGGGTGACCTGCGCGCCGCGGCGGTCTACGTCGCCGACCTCGAACCGCGTCCGGGCGGGCGGGTCCGGCACTGGGTCCGCGTCGCCGGCGCCTTCGCCGCCGAGATGGTGCAGGGCCTGGTCCCCGGGCCGACGGTGCACGACGTGGTGGTGCGCCGTCGCGACGACGGGGCGGAGGTCCTCCGCGTGCCCAGCGAGGACCCCACCGCGCCGGGGGCCGTGCTGTGGGCGATCCGGGACGAGCTGGGGTCGGTGGGCCCGGAGGAGTTCCTCGCCCGGTGGAGCGTCCGCGTCCCCTGAGGGAGTGGCGCGGCGTCCCGCGCGCCGTACGGGGGCCACCTGTGCTGGGGTGGAGCCGTGGCGGACAACTACATCGCGGAACTGCCCTTCGGCGCCCCGGCCATCGACGACGACGCCTTCGTCGCGCCGACGGCCGTGGTGGTCGGCGCGGTGACCATGGGACCCCGGTCGAGCATCTGGTACGGCGCGGTCGCCCGGGCCGACGGCGAGGTCATCGAGATCGGCCCCGAGTCGAACATCCAGGACGGCTGCACCCTGCACTCCGACCCCGGCTTCCCGCTGGTCGTCGGCCGCGGGGTGAGCGTGGGACACCGCGTCGTGCTGCACGGCGCCCGCGTCGACGACGACGTCCTCGTCGGCATGGGCAGCGTGGTGATGAACGGCGCGCACATCGGGTCGGGCTGCATCGTGGCCGCGGGCGCCGTCGTCACCCAGGGCACGGTCGTGCCGCCGGGCTCGCTGGTGGCCGGCGTCCCGGCGCGGGTCCTCCGGCAGACCACCGAGGACGACCTCACGCACATCCGGCTCAACGCGGCGAGCTACACCGAGCGGCTCGACGCGGCCCGCAAGGTGCGGCCGGTCGTGCGCCGCCCGCTGCCCTCGGCCGGCCACGTCCCCGGCGACTCGGCGGACTGACCGCGCCGCCGCGCGCGGAAGGGGTCCTTGTCCCCTCCCGCTCCCCGGAGTCCCGGAGCAGGGTGGCTCGGGTCCCGGGAGCGCCGACCCGTGCCCAGCTCCGCTGGTCCGTACGGGGACTGCGACCTCCCCGCAATCGAGCAAGGGGGCAGGTCGGTCATGACCGCAGTCGCAGAACAGACGGGCGCCGCCATCCGCCCGTTCCGCGTGCAGGTGCCGGACGAGGCGCTCACGGAGATGCGCCGGCGCATCCGGGAGACGGTGTGGCCGGAGGCGGAGACGGTGCCGGACACCTCGCAGGGCGTGCCGCTGGCGACGATGCAGGACCTCGCGCGGTACTGGGCCACCGACCACGACTGGCGTGCGTGCGAGGCGCGGCTGAACGCGCTGCCGCAGTTCACCACGGAGATCGACGGGCTGGACGTCCACTTCGTCCACGTCCGCTCGCGGCACGACGACGCGCTGCCCCTGGTCGTCAACCACGGATGGCCCGGCTCGGTCATCGAGCAGCTCAAGATCATCGACCCGCTCGTCGATCCCACGGCGCACGGCGGCAGCGCCTCGGACGCCTTCCACCTGGTGATCCCGTCGATGCCGGGCTACGGCTTCAGCGGCAAGCCGACGACCACCGGATGGGGCCCCGAGCGCATGGGCCGGGCGTGGGCGGAGCTGATGCACCGCCTCGGCTACGGCCGCTACGTCGCCCAGGGCGGTGACTGGGGCGCGTTCGTCGTCGACCAGATGGGCCTGCAGGCCCCCGACGGACTGCTGGGCATCCACACCAACATGCCCGCCGTCGTCCCGGCCGACGTCAACGCGGCGGCCGTGGCCGGCGCTCCGCCGCCCGCCGGGCTGTCGACCGAGGAGCGACGCGCCTACGACCAGCTCGTCAGGACGTTCGGGCAGGTCGAGTACGCGCGGTACATGGCCGCCCGCCCGCAGACCCTGTACGGGATCGCCGACTCACCCGTCGGCCTGGCCGCCTGGCTCCTCGACCACAACGACGCCGACGGTCAGCCGGCCGCGGCGGTCACCGCCGCGCTGGGTCGGACGTCGAGCGCCACGGGTGAGCTGACCCGGGACGAGGTCCTCGACAACATCACCCTGTACTGGCTGACGAACACCGGTGTCTCGGCGTCCCGCCTCTACTGGGAGTACCGGGGCGGCTTCTTCGACGCGAAGGGGGTCACCATCCCCGTCGCCGTGAGCGTCTTCCCCGGCGAGCAGTACCAGGCCCCGCGCAGCTGGACGGAGCGGGCCTATCCCGGCCTCGTCCACTTCAACGAGGTGGACCGGGGCGGTCACTTCGCGGCGTGGGAGCAGCCGCAGCTGTTCGCCGAGGAGCTGCGCGCGGGCTTCCGGTCACTGCGCAGGCCGGGGATCCCCACACCGCGCGGCTGAGGCGGGTCGAGGCCGGTGGTGTGCCGCTCGCCGGTGCGCCCCGACGGTCCGCCGCGGGCGTCAGCGGCCGAGGACGACGACCCAGCGGTTGCGGCCGCCGTCGCGCTCGTAGCGCAGCGCGTCCACAGCCGCCCGGACCAGCTCCAGGCCCCGGCCGCGCTCGGCGTCGTCGGGCGGCCAGCCGCCGGGGCCGGGGGCGACCGGACCGCCGTCGTCCTCGAAGACGGCCTCGACCCGGTCGGGCAGTCCGCGCAGTCTCAGCTCCAGCACGCTGGCGCCCGAGGCGGCGGCGTGCTCGGCGATGTTGGCGGCGATCTCGGCCACCGCCGTCTCGAACCGGAGCCGCGCCGGCTCGTCGATGCCGGGCTCGCCGGCCCACAGCTGCGCGAGCAGGTCGTGGACGGGGCCGAGCGCCTCCGGCCCGGCGGGGGCGCGCAGCACGTGGGTCCTGCCGGGCACCTCAGTCGCCGACGGGGAAGGCGCTGGCCACGTCCGGTCGCGGACGCAGGACCCGGCCCAGGTTGGTCAGCTCCAGCACCGCCTGCACCTGCGGCCCGGCACCGGCCAGCCGCAGGTCACCCCCGGCCTGACGGGTGGTCTTCAGGCCGGCGATCAGCGCCCCGAGACCGGAGGAGTCCATCGAGTCGGTGCTGGAGAGGTCGACCACCACCCGCGCCGTCCCTCCGGCCACCAGTTGGCTGACCAGGGCGCGCAACCGGGGGGCGGCGACCATGTTGAGCCGGCCCACCGGCCTGATGACCCCGACGCCGGCGTCGGTCGTCTCGGTCTCGAACTCGGTCATGCACTCGCTCCCTCGGGCTGCTCGGGTCCGCGGTAGCGGACGGCCTGGACGACGACGCTGAGGACGGCCAGGTCGAAGGCGACCCACACCAGGTTGGTGACGGTGCCCAGGACCGACGCGTCGGCGACGACCATGCGCACCGTGCCGACGACGGCCG
Organism: Geodermatophilus amargosae; assembly: GCF_041028265.1. Classification (GTDB taxonomy): domain Bacteria; phylum Actinomycetota; class Actinomycetes; order Mycobacteriales; family Geodermatophilaceae; genus Geodermatophilus; species Geodermatophilus amargosae_A. Next base: position 232,014 of record NZ_JABGCW010000010.1, on the reverse strand, counting down.
CCACGACCAGCAGCGACATGACGGCCAGCTGCGGGCGGACCAGGTGCCAGGGGCGACGGTCGACCGACTGGCGCTCCTTGGGGGTCACCGCGAAGGCCAGGCTGCGGCCGAACACCACGTTGCCGACCGCCGAGGTCACCGACCGGATCCACACCGGGAACAGCGCCAGTGAGTACTGCTGCCCGCGCCACGTGCGCCGGCCGCGGCCGACGACGGTGAAGAGCAGCTGGTTGACCAGCAGGAAGGGCACCAGCCGGAGGAAGAACTCCGCGGTCAACCCGGTCACCGGCAGCACGCCGAAGACGAGGTAGACGACCGGCGCGGCGAAGTAGACGACGGCCGCGAAACCGGACAGGTAGCTCCACATCGTCGCCCAGTACATGAGCCGCTGGGCCAGGGTGAGCCCGCGCTGCACCAGCGGGTTCTCCCGCAGCATCACCTGCACGGTGCCCTGCGCCCAGCGGAGCCGCTGGGTGAGCATGGTGCCGAGGTCCTCAGGCGCCAGGCCGAGGGCCAGCGTCTCGTCGTGGTAGGCCGTGCGCCAGCCGAGGGCGTGCAGGCGCATGCACGTGGCCATGTCCTCGGTGACCGAGATGGTGGCCATGGGCATGACCGGCTGGGCCTCGTCGTCCTTGTCGACGTCGACGGCGCGCACGAGGGCCCGCACCGTCTCGATCGCACCCAACGGGGACCAGTCACGGGCGGCGAGGCGGGTCAGCGCCCCCCGGTCGACCTCGGCCAGCCCGCCGTCCTCCTCGTCCAGCTCGCTGGACAGCTCGGCGATCGCGGCGAGGTCGGCCTGGAGGGAGTCGACGTCGGCGGCCACGATCTCCCGGGCGGCAGCGTCGACCCGCTGCTGGAAGCGGTAGGTGACGTCGGCGAGCGCCGCGCCGTCGCGTAGCTCGGCCCGCGCCCGGGCCACGGCCGCGACGACCTGGTCGAGCGCGGCGCGGGCCTCCGTCTGCGCCGGGTCCAGCGAGCGGCGTGCCCGGGCCAGGACCCGGTCGGCGGTGCGCAGTGCGCGGCTGACGGCCAGCTGCACCTCGCTGACGTAGCGGGTGATCCCCAGCTGCATCAGCGCCTCACGGCGCAGCACCGCGTTCGAGCCGCAGAAGAAGGCCGCGTTCCAGCCGTCCTTGCCCTGCTGGATGGGCCCGTAGAACAGCGGCGCCTGGCTGCCGAGGGGGTCGTCGCCGGGCACGTTGACGAACACCTGCGGCGTCTGCACCAGGGCCATCCGCGGGTCCCGGAACCAGCCCAGCGTGCGGTCGAGGATCGCCGGGTCGGGCACCTGGTCGGCGTCGAGGATCAGGATGAACTCGCCGTCGGTGGTCATGAGCGCGTTGTTGAGGTTGCCCGCCTTGGCGTGCCGGGAGTGCCCGGCCCAGTCGGCGGACCGGGTGATCCAGCCGATCCCGGCGGCCTCGGCACGAGCGCGCAGCTCGGGTCGCGCGCCGTCGTCCAGGATCCAGGTGCGGTGCGGGTACCGGATGCGCTGCGCCGCCTCGGCGGTGGCCATCACCAGGTCCAGCGGCTCGTTGTAGGTGGTGACGAAGACGTCGACGGTGGCGCCCTCCGGGGGCGGCGGCGCCTCCCCGCGGCGGCGCAGCCGCCACATGGTCAGTCCGAACAGCAGCGAGTCCACGAGGCTGTAGGTCTCGGCGAGGACCAGCGGGACGGCGATCCACCACGCCGACCAGTTGATCGACTCCAGCCACCGCCACGTCACGTAGTTGATGCCCAGGACCGCGGTCACGAGGACCAGCACGCGCAGGGCCAGCAGTCGCCCGGTGAGGGGCACCTTCGGCGTCCTCGCGGTCACCGACGCACCGCTCAGCGGGTCGCGGCCGCGGGCCGCCCGGTGGGTGGTCACGACGTCGCCAGCCGGCGGAGCGCGATGGCGGTGACGTCGTCGAGCGGCCGGGCCGCGGCGGTCAGCCCCCGCACCTGGTCGAGCAGGGTCTCCGGGTCCGGGTGCGCGCGCACCAGTCGCGCGACGTGCTCGAGCGCCTCCCGGGTGCCGCCGAGGACGTCGAAGAGCCCGTCGCTGAAGACGAGGAGCGTGTCGCCCGGGTCGAGCACGAGCTCGTGCGCCGCCCAGGGCAGGTCGGCCTCGACGCCGAGGGGCAGGTCCTCTCCGGCGAGGTGCTGCGTGCTCCCGTCCGCCCGGTGCACCACTGCCAGGCCGTGCCCGGCGTCGGCGTAGCGCAGCCGCCCGGTCGCGGCCTCCAGTCGGCCGGTGAAGCAGGTGACGAAGGAGCCCGCGCGGGCGAGGTCGGGCTGCAGCGTCCGGGCCGCCGCGGCGAGCACAGCGCTCTCCGGGCGGTCGGCGGCGGCGCCGGGGGTGTCCCCGCGGGAGGCGGCCCGCAGCACCGCCCGCACGGTCGCCATGAGGATCGCCGCCCCGGCGCCCTTGCCCATGACGTCGGCCAAGGTGACCACGAGGTCCCCGTCGACGACGTCGAGGTCGAGCAGGTCCCCGCCGACGGCCGCAGCCGGGCGGCAGGTCCCGGCGATCGCGTAGCCGGGGACCTCCGGTGGCCGGTCGGGCAGCAGCGCCGCCTGGACCTCGCGTGCCCGCTCCATGTCGGCGGAGGTGGCGAGCTCCTCCTCCGTCCACCGGGCCAGCTCCTCGAGCACGGCGACCCCACGGGTGTCGAGCGTGCGCGGGCGGGTGTCGAACAGGCAGAGCGTGCCGATCACCATGCCGCCCGGCCCGGTGAGCGGGTGGCCGGCGTAGAAGCGCACGTTCGGTGGCCCGCAGACCGCCGGGGCGGTGGCGAAGACCGGGTCCTGGAGGGCGTCGGGCACCACGTGGGTGCCGCGCAGGACCATCGTGCGGTCGCAGAAGGACGCCTGGCGGTCGGCCCGGTCCACCGGCATGCCCTGCGCGGACTTGAACCAGAGGTGGTCCTCGGCGATGAGGGTCACCGTCGCGATCGGCACGTCGAACACGCGCTGCGCCAGGCGGGTGATCCGGTCGAAGCGCTCCTCGCGGCCGGTGCCGAGCAGTTGGAGCTGTTCGAGGGCCTCCAGGCGCCGGCTCTCGCCGGGGTCGACGGCGGGAACCGGGCGGGCCACGGCGGAGCCGGTGGAGGGGAGCACCGGGGCGCTGCCGGTGGCCGGGAGCGCGCTCACCGCCGGCCCCCGACGAGGCTCCGGGCGGCCAGGGCCCGGCGCGCCGCCCGGGCGCTGGCGGGACTGCTGGCCAGCCGCCAGTCGGTCTCCTTGTCGTGGTCGAACCACACGAAGGCGCCGACGTCGGCCTGCTCGTCCAGCCAGGCGACGAGGTCGCTCACCCACTCGGCCTTGTCGCCGCCGGACTCGGCGCAGGCGACCTCGGCCACCAGCAGGGGCAGGTCCCCGGCCAGTCCGCGCAGCTCGTCGAGGCTCGGGCCGAACAGCTCCGCGGGCTCCTGCCAGCCGCCGCGGCCCGGGACGGCGCCCCAGTTGTAGCCGTCGAGCGCCACCCGGCCGACGGAGCCGCTGCCGGGCCAGGTCTCGGCCATCGGCGTCGACCCGGGATACCGGACGTTCGGGTTCCACACCAGCTCGACGTTGTCCGCGCCGGCCTGGGTGAGCACCTCCGCGAGGTGCCGCCAGGCGGCGACGTGGTCACGGGCCGTCGTCCCCGCCACGCCGACCGCCCACGGGTACCAGTCGCCGTTCTGCTCGTGCGCGAAGCGCAGGAGCACCCGACGGCCCCAGTCGCGCAGCGCGCCGGCCCACCACCACAGCTGCCCGTCCCAGACGCCGGCGGCCAGGTCGGCCAGCGTGGAACGGCCCCCGTCGGCCGGGTCCCACGGCTCCCAGGTCACCATCGGCGTCGCTCCGCGCGCGACGACGGCGTCGAGGTCGGCCAGCGGTGGTGGCGCACCGAGCGCGACGTAGGAGAGCACCAGTGAGGGGCGCTCGCCGGTCACCGCCTCGACCGCCTCGAGTTCCGCGGTCGCCTGCGGGCCGCCGGGTGTGGACACCCCGAAGGCCAGCGGCTCGGTCCGGCGCGGCCGCCCGGGCCCCGCTGTGCACGCTGCCGCGCCGAGCGCGGCCAGCCCCACGCCGGCGGCCAGCACCGACCGGCGGGTATGTCCCCGTTCCCCGTTCACGGCTCTCGTCTTCCCCGCAGATGCGAGACGGAACCGTCCCCCGTGGGTGACGTCCCGGCGCGGGTGCAGGGTCAGACGGCGCCCGCGAGGCGGGCGACGGCGGTCCGGGCCTCCTCCAGGGGCAGCGCCAGCGTCGCGTCGCCCACCGGCAGCTCCACGCGCACCACGGTGGGGTCGCCGGTGACCCCCGGCTGCGCCCACGTCCACAGGCCCTCCTCGGCCAGCGCGCGGGCGGCGGCACGGAAGGCGTCCGACGTCGTCGACAGCAGCAGGTGCAGCATCGGCGTCTGCGGCGGGTCGGGGACGACGCGCACGCCGGGCAGGTCGCGCACGGCGTCGGCCACCTCCCGCGCGCGGTCGAGGTAGGCGGGGAACAGCGGCAGCCGGCGGCGCAGGCAGGTCAGCGCCGAGGCCGCCCCGGGCCACAGGCCGAACAGCGTGCCGCCCATCCGCCCGCGCCACTCCCGCACCTCGGCGACGACGTCGGCCGGCCCGGCCAGGGCGCACCCGGCCAGCGCGCCGATGCCCTTGTAGAAGCTGACGTAGACGGTGTCGAAGGGCGCCGCGACGTCGGAGGGCGGGAGCTCGTACCCGGCCGCGGCCTCCCACAGCCGGGCGCCGTCGAGGTGGGCGACCGTGGCGTGGTCGTGCGCCCACGCGGCCTGCTCGACGACGTCGTCCCAGGGCGGCAGCGGCCCGCCGAGGTCGCGCTGCGGCAGCTCCACCACCAGCGCGGCCGGTGCCTCGGCGACGTCGTCGAGGTCGCTGCGCAGCAGCATCCGGTGCCGGTCGCCCACCGGGCGCTCGACCAGGCCCTGCAGCCGCGCCAGGGCGCCGCCCTCGTGCCGGAACAGGTGGCACTCGGGGTGCCCGACCACGGTGTGCCGGCCGCTGCGCCCGGCGTGCACGCGCAGCACCGCCTGCTGGGCCATCGTGCCGCTGGGCAGGTAGACGGCGGCCGGCTTGCCCAGCACCTGCGCGACCTCCGCCTCGAGCTCGGCGACGACGCCGCCCGTGCCGTAGCGGTCCTGCTCGGTGTCCGGCGGGATGGTGGCCAGCAGGTCGGCGGCGCGCTGGGGACCGTGGCCGGCCAGTGCGCGGTCGCAGGCCAGCCGCAGGGCGTCGAGGGCGGGATCGCTCACGGGACCAGTCTGTCGAGATCGCGTGATCTCGCACGCCCGGCCCCCGGGAACCGTGCGAGATCGCGCGATCTCGACGGGGTCAGGCGTCCAGCAGGTCGCGCAGGAGCGTGCCCACGGCGTCGGCCTCGACGAGGAAGCCGTCGTGCCCGTACGGCGAGGACACCACCCGCAGCGGCACGCCGAGCGCGTCGGCCACCCGCTGCTGCAGCCCCAGCGGGTACAGCCGGTCGGAGTCGACGCCGGCCACCACCGCCCGCGCCGTCACCCGCGCCAGCGCGGCCTCCACCCCGCCCCGGCCGCGGCCGACGTCCCAGCTGTTCATCGCCTCGGTGAGCAGCACGTAGCTGCCGGCGTCGAAGCGGCGGGCCAGCTTGTCGGCGTGGTGGTCGAGGTAGGAGGCGACCGCGAACCGGCCGTCGCCCTGCACGACCGGGCCGAAGCGCTCCTCCAGCTCCAGGGCGCTGCGGTAGGTGAGGTGCGCGATCCGCCGCGCGACGCCGAGCCCGGCCACGGGCCCCGGACCCGGCAGGTGGTCGCCGCCGGCCCACGCGGGGTCGGCGCGGATGGCGGCCTGCTGGGTGGTCTGCGTGCCGATCTGGTCGGCCGTGGCCGCGGCACCCGAGGCGAGGAAGAACAGCCCGGCCACCCGGTCGGGCAGCGCGACCGCCCACTCCAGCGCCCGCATGCCGCCCATCGACCCGCCGACGACGGCGGCCCAGCGGCGCACGCCGAGCGTGTCGGCGAGCGCGGCCTCGACCAGCACCTGGTCGGCCACGGTCACCTCGGGGAACCGCGAGCCCCACGGCCGGCCGTCGGGCGCCGTCGACGACGGGCCGGTCGTCCCCTGGCAGCCGCCGAGCACGTTGGCGCACACGACGAAGAACCGGTCGGTGTCCAGGGCCGCGCCCGGGCCGACCAGCGACGCCCACCAGCCCGGCGTCGGGTGCCCCGGACCGCCGGGGCCGGTGACGTGGCTGTCGCCGGTGAGCGCGTGCTCGACCAGCACTGCGTTGCCGCCGTCCGGGGCGAGGGTGCCCCAGGTCTCGTAGGCCACCCGCACGCCGGGCAGCACCCCGCCGCGCTCGAGCCGGACCGGTCCGTCCAGGTCGAGGAAGAGCCGGTCCCCGGCGGGGTCGCCGTCGCGCCACCCGCCCGTGCGCGGCGGGGCCGGGGACGCCGCGGCGTCCCCCACCCCGCCCATGTCAGGCGCCCTTGGCGGCGCGGAACCCCGCCTCGAGGTCGGCCAGGATGTCCTCGATCCCCTCCAGGCCGGCGGCCAGGCGCACCAGGCCGGGCGTGACGCCGGTGGTCCGCTGCTCCTCGGGGGTCAGCTGGGAGTGCGTCGTCGAGGCCGGGTGGATCACCAGGCTGCGCACGTCGCCGATGTTGGCCACGTGGCTGTGCAGCTCCAGCGCCTCGACGAACCGCTGGCCGGCCTCCTTGCCGCCGCGGATCTCGAAGGCGAGGACGGCGCCGGCACCGCGCGGGGCGTAGCGCTGCTGGGCGGCGTGCCACGGCGAGGACGGCAGGCCGGCGTAGTGCACCGACTCGACCTCGTCGTGCGCCTCGAGGAACTCCGCCACCCGCTGGGCGTTGGCCACGTGCCGCTCCATGCGCAGCGACAGCGTCTCGATGCCCTGCACGATCAGCCACGCGTTGAACGGGCTGATCGCCGGCCCGAGGTCGCGCAGCAGCTGCACACGGGCCTTGAGCGCGAACGCGGGCGCACCGAGGTCGGCGTAGACGACGCCGTGGTAGGTCGGGTCCGGCGTGGTGAAGCCGGGGAACTTCCCGCGGGTCCAGTCGAAGTTGCCGCCGTCGACGATCAGGCCGGCGATGACGGTGCCGTGGCCGCCGAGGTACTTCGTGGCCGAGTGCACCACGACGTCGGCGCCGTGCTCGAGCGGGCGCACGAGGTAGGGCGTGGCGATGGTGTTGTCGACGATCAGCGGCGCGCCGTTGCGGTGCGCCACCTCCGACACCGCCGAGATGTCGAGGACGTCGCCCTTCGGGTTGCCGATCGACTCGGCGTAGAAGGCCTTGGTGTTCTCGCGGACCAGCGACTGCCAGTTCTCCGGGTCGTCGGGGTCCTCGACGAAGGAGACCTCGACGCCGAGCTTGGGCAGCGAGTGGTGCAGCAGGTTGTAGGTGCCGCCGTACAGCGAGGCCGAGGCGACGACGTGGCTGCCTGCCTCGGCGACGTTGAGGATCGCCAGGGTCTCGGCGGCCTGGCCGCTGGCCACGGCGAGCGCCGCGACGCCGCCCTCGAGGGAGGCCACGCGCTGCTCGAGCGCGTCCTGCGTCGGGTTCATGATCCGCGTGTAGATGTTGCCCATCTCCGCCAGCGCGAACAGGTCGGCGGCGTGCTGGGTGTCGCGGAACTGGTAGCTGGTGGTGGCGTAGATCGGCAGGGCGCGGGCCCCGGTGGTCGGGTCGGGGCTGGCCCCGGCGTGGATCTGCCGGGTCTCGAAGCTCCAGCTCTGCGGGTCGGTCACGGCGCCGTCTCCTCTCGCTCGCGGAGACCCCGCGGCGCACGGAGGGCTCCGTCTTGCCGTGCGGCGGGCGCCACGCGGCCGGCTCTTCCCCTGGGAGCACCTCGGACGGAGAGAGGTTGCCGGGCAGCCAGCCAGGTACTTGACGCTGCCTCTCGTGAGCCTGCGCCGACCCTAGCGGGAGCCCCGGCCGGGGGTCAGGCGGGGGTGAGCCGGGCGAGCACCTGGTCGAGCGCCACCTGCGCGCCGGCGGCGACCAGCAGCTCGACGACGCCGTCGACCGGGGCGCGCAGCGTGTGCTCCATCTTCATCGCCTCGACGACGACGACCGGGTCGCCGGCGCGCACGGCCTGCCCCCCGGCCGCCGGGACCGCGATCACGGTGCCGGGCATCGGGCTGGTCAGCTCGGGGGCGTGCGCGCCGGCGGCGTCGGGCCGCAGCAGCACCCGGCGGGCCCGCCGCAGCGGCCAGTCCGCGCCCTCGGCGTGCACGAACAGCGTCTCCCCGTCGTCGGCGACCAGGCAGCGGGAGCGGACGCCGGCGCGCACGAGCACGACGCCGCCGTCCTCGGCCGCGCAGGTCAGCAGGCCGGCGTCGGCACCGTCGACGATGGCCTGCGCGGCCGCGGGGGTGCCGGTCAGGGTGACCGTGCGCGGCTGCGCCCCCGCCTCCAGGCGGACGACGAACGGCGCGGTCCCGGACCCGGCGCGGAAGCCGGTGGGCGCGCTCCACGGGTCGGCCGGGTCGGCCGCGGCCCACGCGGCCAGCCACACGGACGCGGCGGCGGCGAGCAGCGCGGTGTCGGGCACCGGCGCCGGCTCCCAGCCGGCGGCGAACCGGTCGAGCAGCGCGGTGTCGAGCTGCCCGGACCGCACCTCGGGCTCGGCGAGCAGCGCCCGGACGAAGCCGACGTTGGTGGCCACGCCGAGCACCGCGGTGCCGGCCAGCGCGCGGTCCAGCGCGGCCAGCGCGGTGGCGCGGTCGATCCCTGCGGCGACCACCTTGGCCAGCATCGGGTCGTAGTCCGAGCCGACGACGGTGCCGGCCGCGATCCCGCTGTCCACGCGGGCGCCGGCGGGCTCGGCCAGCGCCAGCACCCGCCCGCCGGTGGGGAGGAAGCCGCGGCCCGGGTCCTCGGCGTAGACCCGCGCCTCGACCGCCCAGCCGGTGAGCGCGACGTCGCCCTGGGCGAAGGCGAGCGGCTCCCCGGCGGCGACCAGGAGCTGCTGCTCGACCAGGTCCAGGCCGGTGACGACCTCGGTGACCGGGTGCTCGACCTGCAGCCGGGTGTTCATCTCCATGAAGAAGAACTCGTCCGGCCGGTCGGCGGAGACGATGAACTCCACCGTGCCGGCGCCGGTGTAGCCGACGCTGCGGGCGGTGGCGCAGGCCGCCGCGCCGATCCGCGCACGGGTGGCGGCGTCGAGCAGCGGGGACGGCGCCTCCTCGACCACCTTCTGGTGCCGCCGCTGCAGGCTGCACTCGCGCTCGCCGAGGTGGACGACGGCGCCGTGCGTGTCGGCGAGCACCTGCACCTCGACGTGCCGGGGCCGCTGGACGAACCGCTCGAGGAACAGCGTGTCGTCGCCGAACGAGGCCCGGGCCTCCCGGCGGGCGCCGGCGAGGGCCGCGGGCAGGTCGGCGGCGTCGGCCACCACGCGCATGCCCTTGCCGCCGCCTCCGGCCGAGGGCTTGACCAGCACGGGGAAGCCGATGCCGGGTGCGGCGGCCACCAGGTCGGCGTCGGTGAGGCCGGGCTCGGCGATGCCCGGGACGACGGGCACACCGGACGCCTCGACCGTCTTCTTGGCGGTGATCTTGTCGCCCATGACCCGGATCGCCTCCGTGGGCGGGCCGACGAAGACGACGCCCGCCTCGGCCAGCGCGGCGGCCAGCGCCGGGTTCTCCGACAGGAAGCCGTAGCCGGGGTGCACGGCCTGCGCACCGGTGGCCCGGCACGCCTCGACCACGCGCTCCACCGACAGGTAGCTCTCCGCGGCCGCGGCGGGCCCCAGGCGGTAGGCGACGTCGGCGGCGCGGACGTGCGGGGCGCCCGCGTCGGCGTCGCTGTAGACGGCGACCGAGCGGATGCCGAGGCGGCGCAGGGTGCGGATCACCCGGACGGCGATCTCGCCCCGGTTGGCCACGAGGACGGTGTCGAACACGGGAGTCACATCCGGAAGACGCCGTAGGCGACGTCGTCGAGGGGGGCCTGGGCGCACGCGGACAGCGCCAGGCCGAGGACGGTGCGGGTGTCGGCGGGGTCGAGGACGCCGTCGTCCCAGAGCCGCGCCGTCGAGTAGTAGGGGTTGCCCTGGGCCTCGTACCGGTCGCGGACCGGCGCCTTGAACGCCTCTTCCTCCTCCGCGGGCCAGTCGGTGCCGCGGGCGGCGAGGCCGTCGCGGCGGACGGTGGCCAGCACCGAGGCGGCCTGCTCGCCGCCCATCACCGAGATGCGGGCGTTGGGCCACATCCAGAGGAAGCGGGGGGAGTAGGCCCGGCCGCACATCGAGTAGTTGCCCGCGCCGTAGGAGCCGCCGATGACGACGGTCAGCTTGGGCACCCGGGCGCAGGCGACGGCGGTGACCATCTTGGCGCCGTGCTTGGCGATGCCGCCGGCCTCGTAGTCGCGGCCGACCATGAAGCCGGTGATGTTCTGCAGGAACAGCAGCGGGATCCGCCGCTGGTCGCAGAGCTGGACGAAGTGGGCGCCCTTGAGCGCGGACTCGCCGAACAGCACGCCGTTGTTGGCCACGATGCCCACCGGGTGCCCGTGCAGCCGGGCGAAGGTGGTCACCAGCGTCGGCCCGTAGAGCGCCTTGAACTCCTGGTGCTCCCCGCCGTCGACGAGCGTGGTGATGACGTCGCGGACGTCGTAGGGCGTGCGCGGGTCGACCGGCACCAGGTCGTAGAGGTCGGTCTGCGGGCGGACGGCGTCGCGCGGCGGGGCGACCTCCCAGGCCGGTGGCGCGGGCGGGGCCAGCGTCGCGACGACGCGGCGGACGATCTCCAGCGCGTGCTCGTCGTCGTCGGCGAGGTGGTCGGTGACGCCGGAGACGCGGCTGTGCAGGTCGCCGCCGCCGAGGTCCTCGGCGGTGACCACCTCGCCGGTCGCCGCCTTCACCAGCGGCGGCCCGCCGAGGAAGATCGTGCCCTGCTCGCGGACGATCACCGACTCGTCGGCCATGGCCGGCACGTAGGCGCCGCCGGCGGTGCAGGACCCGAGGACGGCGGCGACCTGCGGGATGCCGCGGGCGCTCATCGTGGCCTGGTTGAAGAAGATCCGGCCGAAGTGCTCGCGGTCGGGGAACACCTCGTCCTGCATCGGCAGGAACGCCCCGCCGGAGTCGACCAGGTAGACGCACGGCAGCCGGTTCTGCAGCGCCACCTCCTGCGCGCGCAGGTGCTTCTTCACCGTCATCGGGTAGTAGGTGCCGCCCTTGACGGTGGCGTCGTTGACGACGAGGACGCACGGCCGGCCGGCGACGCGGCCGATCCCGGTGATGATCCCGGCGCCGGGGGAGTCGCCGTCGTACATGCCCTCGGCGGCCAGCGGCGAGAGCTCGAGGAAGGGGCTGCCGGGGTCGAGCAGGTGGGCCACGCGGTCGCGGGGGAGCAGCTTGCCGCGCTCCACGTGCCGGGCCCGCGAGGCCTCCGACCCGCCGAGCGCCCGCTGCCGGAGCCGTTCCTGCAGCTCGGCGACCAGGTCCTCGTGGTGGGCGCGCGACGACTGCGGCGCGGCGACCGCCATGTGTGCCTCCGGATGAGCTCTGGGGATGCCTGACGTTAACCGGCGTTCACATCCGGTGTCCACGCGCCGGTCAGCCGGTCGGGCTGCTCCCCGGAGTGGGGGCGGGGGGCTCGCCGGCCGGCGGCGCCTCTCCGGTCGTGGTCGGTGCGGGCTCACCCGGCTCGGTCTCGCGGGGCTCGGTGGTCCTCGAGCCGGTCGGCGGGGTCGGGGCGGTGGTGCCGGTGGGCAGGTCGGTCGTCGTCGGCGCGGTGGTCTCCTCCGGCGTCGTCGGCGCCGGCTCGCTCGTCGTCGGTGGCTCGCTCGTCGGGGGTGCGGTCGTCGTCGCCGGCGCGGGCGCGGGGGTGCTCACCTGTGCCGGGTCCCCGGCCGGGACCGTCGTGGGATCCGGCGGCCGGACGTAGAGGTACAGCACCCCGAGGCCGACGAAGAGCAGCGCCAGCACCAGCGTGGAGGTGCGGGCACGGCCGATGTGCCCGGGCGAGCGGCGGAAGAGGCCGGACAGGCCGAAGCGCCCGCGGGCCGCGGGGTCGCCGCCCGTGCCCTCGGGATCGGTCCGCGGGGCACCCGGGACGGTCACTGCTGCGCCCCCTGCGGGGCCGGCGCCGGCGCCGGCTCGGGACCGGGCGTGAGGTTGAGGCCGGCGCGGGCGAAGGCCAGCACGATGCGGGCGCGCAGGTCGCGGCCCACCTCGAACTGCCGGCCGGGCAGCGTGCGGGCGACCACGCGCACGTTCACCTGCTCGAGGTCGATGCTCTCGACGCCCATCACGCTGGGCTCGTCGAGCAGCAGGCGGCGCAGGTCCTCGTCGGCGAAGGCCTGCCGGTTCACCTCGCGGAGGACCTCGTTGACCCGGTTGACGTCGGCCGTCGTCGGCACGGGGACGTCGACCACGGCACGCGCCCAGTCGCGGGAGAGGTTGACGACCTTGACGATCTGGCCGTTCGGCACGGTGACGACCTCGCCGTCGGCCGAGCGCAGCCGGGTCACCCGCAGCGTGACGTCCTCGACCGTGCCGTCGGCCGGGTCGCCGCCGCCGACGACGTTGATCGAGACGACGTCGCCGAACCCGTACTGCCGCTCGGCGATGAGGAAGAACCCGGCGAGGACGTCACCGACGATCCGCTGGGCGCCGAAGCCCAGCCCGACGCCGAGCACGGTGGCCGGCGCCACCAGGCCGGTGACCGGGACGCCGAGGCGGTCGAGGACGTAGAACACCGTGACGGCGTAGACCAGGACGATCAGCGCCCAGGTGATCACCTGGGTCAGCGAGTGGCGGTGCTTGGCGGCCTCCGACCGCACCAGCACGTCGCCGCCGGTGGAGCGGGCGTCGATGCGGTCGGTGATCCGCTTCCCGACCCAGGTGATGAAGCGGGCGACCAGGATCGAGCCGAGGATGATCAGCACGATCTCCAGGCCGCGGCCGGCGAGCCAGTCGAGCAGGGCGGTCAGTGGCGCCATGGCGGCTGCGGTCCTCCCGGTCTCCTCGTCCCTGCGGTCCACCCTGGTCCGGAGCGGCAGATATGGCCATCTCTGTCGCTCGTCACCGGGGTTCGACGAAGAGGGAGGCGACCGAGCGGCCGATCCGCCCGGTGCCGTCGTAGAGGTCGGCGGCGCACTGCCCCACGCCGGTGGGCCCGAGCGTCGTCCTCGCGTCCATGCCCAGCCACTCGCCCGCCGGCTGCCGGAACAGCGCGACGACGAGGTCGACGTTGGCGAAGGTCGTCCGGTCCCACGACAGCTCGGCGGAGATGCCGCTGGCCGCGTCGGTCATCACCAGCAGGTGCTCCAGCGGCGTCATCGGCTCGCCCTCGACCAGCGCGCACAGCGGGCGGGTCCAGGCCGCGGCCGGCCCCGTGCCGGTGAGCGTGCCCGAGGCCTCCCGCCAGTCCAGCGCCCGGTGGTAGGCGACCTCCTGGCGGAAGACGTCGAACACCGCGGGCCGGCCGTCCTCCGGGCCGACGGCGGGCGGCTGCGGCGGCGTCGCGGTGTCGGCGGCGTCCCGGGTGCGCATGCGCCAGGCGGTCACCCGCATCGCCGTGCGCCCGCCGGCGGTGAGCGTGGCCTCGACCAGCTCGATCCGCCGGCCGGGCCGCAGCACCCGCGCCTGCACCGCCACGGGCCCGACCGGCACCGGCCCCAGCACGTCGTAGGCCAGCCGCACCGTCTGCCCGCCGGCGATCCCGCCGGCCCGCTCGACCTCGCGCGCCAGCAGCGCGGCCGGCGGCCCGGCGTGCTGGAGGCCCGGGTCCCAGGGGCCGATGGTCAGCGCGGTCGCGACGTAGCCGTCGCCGTCCGGGAGGTAGCAGGCGGAGGGCAGGTCCACGGTCGGCAGTCTCGCCCGGCCCGGACCGGGCTCCACCCGCGGGTCAGCCGGAGCGGGCCAGCCACAGCGCCGAGCCGAGCCACACGGCGCCGACCCCCGCGGTCAGCCACCACAGCGGCTGGCCCTCCGCCGAGAGGGCGACGAGGACGCCGACGACGAGCACGGCGCCGGCCACCGGGGTGGAGCGCAGCAGCGTGCCGGCCGTGTCCGGTCCCGGGACGGCGACGAAGACGACCGCGGCCGCGACCAGCAGGAACGCGCACAGCGCCGCGAGGTAGGCCGCCGTGGCACCGAACTCGGCGGGCAGCACCAGCGCCGCGACCCCGCCGACGACGGCGCCGGCGGCCAGGCCCAGGAGCAGTCGGCGGCGCCGGCGGGACCACGGCGGGCGGGGTTCGGTCACGCCGTCGAGGGTGCCCGCGGTCCCTGGGAGCCACCCGTCCGCCGATGAGTTCCGCCGGGAGGCGCCGTCTCCCCTCCCGACGGGCCCCGACGGTGGGCCCCCCTGACGGGAGCAGAGCCGTGCGCATGGTCTTCCTCAACCTGCCGGTGGCCGACGTGGCGGCCAGCCGCGCCTTCTACACCGAGCTGGGCTTCTCGGTGGACGAGCAGTTCTCCGACGAGACGTCGGCCTCGGTGGTGGTCAGCGACGCGATCCACCTGCAGCTGGCCACCCGCGAGAAGCTGGCCGGGTTCGTCCCCGAGGGGACCCGGATCGCCGACCCGCGGCAGGCGACGGCGGCGCTGTACGCCCTGTCCTGCGAGAGCCGCGAGGAGGTCGACCAGCTGGTGGAGAAGGCGATGGGCGCCGGCGGCGGCACGTGGATGCCGGCCCAGGACCACGGCTTCCTGTACGGCGCGAGCTTCACCGACCCCGACGGCCACGTCTGGGAGGTCATGTGGATGGACCCCGCGCCGGCGCAGTGACCCGCGGGTAGGTGGCGTCCGGCGCTACGCCCGCTACTGTCGGACGGGTGCCGCACACCCGCCGCCCTGCCGTCGGCTACCTGACCACCATCGCGGCGGCGGGGCTGTTCGCCGTCAACGGCACCGTCTCCACGCTGGCGCTGCAGGCCGGCGTCCCGCCCACCTGGCTGACGGCGATGCGCTGCGGAGGGGCGGCGGTCGGCCTGCTGGTGGCGCTGGCCCTCGTGGCACCGCAGCGGCTGCGGCTGACCTGGCGCGAGGTGCCCTTCCTCGCCGTGTTCGGCGTGGTCGGCGTCGCGATGACCCAGTTCCTCTACTACGTCGCCATCGGCCGGCTGCCCGTCGGCATCGCGCTGGTCTTCGAGATGACCGCGCCGGTGGGCATCGCGCTGTGGGTCCGGCTGGTGCGCAAGGAGCCGGTCCGCCCGCGCATCTGGGCGGCGCTCGCGCTGTCGCTGTCGGGGCTGGTCCTCGTCGCCCAGGTGTGGCAGGGCGGTGGCTCGCTGGACCTGCTCGGCGTCGCGGCGGGCCTGTCGGCCGCGGTCTGCCTGGCCACGTACTACCTGATGGGCGAGCGCGGGACGGCCACCCGCGACCCGGTCGCGCTGACCACCTGGACGTTCGTCGCCGCGGCGCTGTTCTGGGCCGTCGTCGCCCCGTTCACGGCGCGGTTCGACGCCGACGTGCTGGGGGAGCGGGTGCCGGTCTCGCTCGGCTCGGCGCAGCTGCCGCTGTGGGCGCTCGTGCTGTGGATCGCGGTGCTGGGGGCCATCGTGCCGTTCTGGCTGTCGATCGCCGCCCTGCGCCACCTGCCGCCCACCACGGCCGGGCTGGTGGCCACCGTCGAGCCGGTGCTCGCCTCGATCGTCGCGTGGCTGTGGCTCGAGCAGGTGCTCAGCGGGTGGCAGGTGGCCGGGGGTCTGGTCGTGCTGGGGGGCATCGCGCTGGCCCAGACCGCCCGCACCGCCACGGCCCGCCCGGCGCCGGCGCCCGTCCCCGAGACGCCGGCGCCGCTCGGTTAGGCGACCTTCCGGGCGTCGGTCAGCCAGCCGGCCAGGCGCTCCATGAAGCGGGCCTGGGCGGCGTGGTCCATGCCGACGTACTCCCACGGGTACACCTGCCCGGCCTGCGCGGCCGGCAGCAGCTGGTAGGTGGGCTGGGTCGACATCTCCTCGGGCGTCATCGCGCCGCGCAGCGAGTACAGGATCACGTCGCTGGGGTACTGCGGGACCTGCTCCCAGCTCGCGGTCTGCCAGAAGTACTCCTCGCCGCCCGGGTCCACGAACTGCACGCCGAGGTCCTGGTACAGGTGCAGCGACGGGTCGTCGGGCGCCTTGGCCATGTAGAAGCCCTCGTCGGGATAGGCGGCCACCGGCAGCACGGTCACGCCGGAGGAGGCGGCCTCGGTGAGCGCGGCGGAGGCGTCCTCGTACTCCTGGCGCGCCGCGCTGACCTCCTCGCCCTCCATGTCCGCGCCGAGCGCCCCGGCGAGCTCGCCGGTGCGCTCGATGACGTCGGCCGCCGAGCCGCGCCAGGCGATCGCCACGACCGGGGCGATCCGCGCGACCTGCTCCTGCTGCTCGAGGGACTCGAAGCCGTACAGCGGCTGGCTGTCGTCGAGCGTCCCCTCGGAGTCCACCGGGTAGACGGTGGTGACGATGACGTCGGGGTCGGCGGCGGCCAGCGCCTCGAGGTCGATCTGCCCGTAGCTCTCGCCGACGATCTCGACGCCGGAGAGGTCGCGGCCCTCGAACTGGACGTCGTCGGCGGCCGAGGTCTGGCCGAAGGTGGCCACCGGCTCGACGCCGTAGTTCCACAGCGACGACACGACGTCGTTGAGGCCGGCGACCCGCTCGGGCCGGCTGTCGAGCTCGACGGTGGTGCCGAGGTCGTCGGTGAAGGACCAGCCCCCGGTCGCGGCCTCCGCCTCGTCGTCGGTGCCGGGACCGGCGCAGCCGCCGGTGGCGAGCAGGGCCGCCAGCGCGAGGGAGGCGCCGAGCAGGCGCGGGGGTCGGGACACCAGGGACTCCTCCGGATCGGGCAGGGGCTTCCCCCTGCGAGCAGAGGCAGGTTAGCCTTGCCTTACCCGCGGTCCGCAAGGGCCGTTCCCGAGCCGAGCGGAGACCGGCAGTGACGACGACGACCGAGGCCCCGGCAGCGGCGGTGACCGAGCTGCCGCAGTGGCTGTTCTTCGAGACCGTCGTCGCCCGGGTGGTGCCGCTGGGCCCCTCGACGGTGCGGATCACGCTGACCGGACCGCGCCTGGGCGGGTTCGGCGTCGCCGGCGACGACCAGCGCGTCAAGCTCGTCCTCGCCCCCGACGCCGCCGCGCTCGCCGAGCTGCAGGCCGCCGGTGCCGACTGGTACCCGGCCTACTGCGCGCTGGCCGAGGAGCGGCGCCCGGTCCTGCGCACCTACACCGTGCGGGCGGCCCGGCCCGAGCAGGCCGAGGTCGACCTCGACGTCGTCCTGCACGGGGTCTCCGACGGGCACGCCGGCCCCGCCGCCACCTGGGCCGCGGCCGCCCGCCCCGGCGACCCGATGGTCCTCATGGGCCCCGACCGGCCCGGCCGCGGCCGCGCCTGGGGCGTGGAGTGGGCACCGCCCGCCTCGGCCACCTGCCTGCTGCTCGCCGGCGACGAGACCGCGGTGCCCGCCGTCAGCGCGATCCTCGAGTCGCTGGCGCCCGGGCAGCGCGCCGTCGCCGTCCTCGAGGTGCCGCAGGCCGCCGACCTGCAGGACCTGCGGCTGCCCGAGGGCGTGCAGGTGCGCTGGCTGGCCCGCGCCGACCGCCCCCGCGGCGAGCTGCTGGTGCCGGCCGTGCACGCCGCCCTGGTCGACCTCGGTGTCTGCGCCGCGCCGGCACCCGCGCCCGAGGACGTCGACCTGGAGACCGAGCCGCTGTGGGAGGTCCCCGAGGACCCCGCCGCGGGCGCCGGCTGCTACGCCTGGCTGGCCGGTGAGGCCGGGGTGGTCAAGCGGCTGCGCCGGCACCTGGTCGCCGACCTCGGCGTCGACCGGCGCTCGGTGGCCTTCATGGGCTACTGGCGCGAGGGCCGCGCCGAGTCGTAGGAGGCATAGGAAGCTCTCCGCACGTCCTGCGCGCCAGGACGTGCGGAGAGCTTCCTATGCCTGGTCCTGGCGGCGGAGGCGGCGGACGGGGACGACCATCGGCGACCCGGCCACCGGGTCGGGCACCACGCGCGCCTCGAGGTCGAAGACGTCGGCCAGCAGCTGCTCGGTGAGCACCTCGTGCGGCGTCCCGGAGGCGACCAGGACGCCGTCGCGCATGGCCACCAGCCGCCGCGCGTACCGGGCGGCGAGGTTGAGGTCGTGCAGCACGACGACGACGGTGCGCCCGCGCTCGGCGTGCAGCCGGGCCACGAGCTCCAGGACGTCGATCTGGTGCGACAGGTCCAGGTACGTCGTCGGCTCGTCGAGCAGGATCAGGTCGGTGCCCTGCGCGAGCGCCATGGAGATCCACGCGCGCTGCCGCTGACCGCCGGAGAGCTCGTCCACCGGCCGGTCGGCGAGGTCGCCCATGTCGGTCCAGCTCAGCGCCTCGGCCACGACGGCCTCGTCCTCGGCCGACCACTGACGCAGCCAGCTCTGGTGCGGGTGCCGCCCGCGGGTCACGAGGTCGGCGACGGTGAGGCCCGCCGGAGCGACCGGCGTCTGGGGCAGCAGGCCGAGCACGCGGGCGACCTCGCGGGTCGGCGTCCTCGCGATCGAGCGGCCGTCGAGCAGCACCTGCCCGGCCGCCGGGCGCAGCAGCCGGCCCAGCGCGCGCAGCAGGGTGGACTTGCCGCAGCCGTTGGGTCCGACGATCGCGGTGAACGAGCCGTCGGTGAGCGTGAGGTCCAGCCCGTCGACGACGACGCGGTCGTCGTAGGCCAGCCGCAGCCCCTCGGCGGCCAGGCGCACGCGCCCGTCGGAGGGCGGCGCGGACAGCGGGGGCGCGGCGGAGGTGGAGGTCGTCATGCGGGGGTCCGCCTCCCGCGGACGAGCAGCCAGAGCAGGTAGGGGGCGCCGACCGCGGCGGTGAGGATCCCCACCGGCAGCGCCTCGGGCAGGACGGTGCGGGTCAGCAGGTCGGCCCCGGTGACCAGCGCCGCGCCGCACAGCGCGGAGGCCAGCAGCGGCGGCCGCGAGCCCCCGGTCAGCCGGACGGCGACCTGCGGGACGATCAGCGCGACGAAGGCGATCGGCCCGGCCGCGGCCACCGCCGTCGCAACCAGCAGGACGGCCACCACGACGACGGCGGCCTGGGCCAGCGACACCCGGACGCCGAGGCCGCGGGCGGTGTCGTCGCCGAACTGCAGCACGCCGAGCACGCGGCCGGCGGCCAGCGCCAGCGGGACGAGCACCGCCAGCGAGAGCAGCAGCGGTACCGCCTGGTCCCAGGAGCGGGCGTTGAGCGAGCCGGTGATCCACACGTAGGCCGCCGAGGCGTCGTAGATCTGTGCGCGGGTGAGCAGCCAGTCGGTGAGCGCCTGCCCCGCGGACCACAGCGCGATGCCGACCAGCACCAGCCGGAAGCCGTCGAGGCCGGACCGCCAGGCGAGGGTGAACAGCAGTGCGCCGGCTCCCAGCGCGCCGAGCAGCGCCGCCAGCGGGACGCCGAGGCCGCCGAGCAGCGCCCCGGCCGACCCGCCCGACAGCGTGATCGCCGCGACCGCCCCCACGGAGGCGCCCTGCGTGATGCCGAGGACGTCCGGGGAGGCCAGCGGGTTGCGGGCGAAGGTCTGGAACAGCGCCCCGGCCAGGCCGAGGGCCATCCCCACGAGCACGCCGACGAGCGTCCGCGGCGCCCGCAGGTCCAGCACGACGAAGCGCTGGTTCTGCTCCCCGGCGCCGACCAGGGTGCGCAGCACGTCGCCGATGCCGATCGGGTAGTCGCCGCGGCCCAGGCTCAGCGCGCCGAGCACCACGACGACGGCGGACGCGACCACCGGCACGACGACGGCGCGCCAGCGGAACCGCGCCGACACCGGCCCGAGGCGCAGCGTGACCGCCCGGCCGGCGGGGCGGCCTCCGGGGTCGGGCGGCGTCGTCTGCCGGATGGTGTCGACGGTCGCGGTCACAGGGTCGCCGTCCGCCGGCGGCGCACCAGCGCCACGAAGAACGGGGCGCCGAGGAGCGCGAGCACGATCCCGACCTGCAGCTCGCCGGGGCGGGCGACCACCCGCCCGAGGACGTCGGCCATCAGCAGCATGGCCGCCCCCAGCAGGCCGGCGCAGGGCACCAGCCAGCGGTGCGCCGGGCCGGTGAACGCGCGGGCGACGTGCGGGGCGACCAGGCCGACGAAGGCGATCGGCCCGCAGGCGGCGGTGGCCGCGCCGGCGAGCAGCGTCGTCGCGCCGAGCCCTGTCAGGCGCGCCAGCCAGATGCGCTGGCCCAGGCCGCGGGCGACGTCCTCGCCGAGGCCGAGCAGGTCGAGTGCCGGCGCGTTGAGCAGGGCGAGCACCAGGCCGGCGGCGATGAACGGCGCGACCTGCCAGGCGACGTCGGCACCGCGGCCGGCCAGCGCGCCGACCACCCAGAACCGGAAGGCGTCGAGGGAGTCCGAGTCGCTGATGAGCATGGTGCGGACCAGCGCGAACAGCAGCGCGCTCAGCGCCGACCCGGCCAGCGCGAGGGTGACCGGCGTGGCTCCGCCGCGTCCGGCCGACCCGAGCACGTAGACGGCGACCGTGCCGGCCAGCGCCCCCGCGAAGGCGAACCAGACGTAGCCCGCCGGGGTGCCGACCCCCAGCAGCACGATCGCCAGGACGACGGCGAACGAGGCGCCGGCGGTGACCCCGAGCAGGCCGGGGTCGCCGAGCGGGTTGCGGGTGTGCCCCTGGATCAGCGCGCCGGAGACGCCGAGCGCGGCGCCGGCCATGAGCCCGAGCGCGGTGCGCGGGACCCGCAGGTCCCACACGATGACCGCCTCCTCGGTCCGGAGCGAGCGGTCGGTGAGCGCGGTCCAGACGGTGCCGGGCCCCAGCGGGCGGGAGCCGATCGCGATGCTGGCCGAGCACGCGGCGACGACCAGGAGCAGCAGGGCGACCAGACCGAGCACGCGACGCCGGGTGCGGACGGTCCGCACGGCACGCGCCGGGGTCCCCGGGGTCGCCGCGGGAGCGCGGGTCGCGCTGGGGACGGACACCGGGCAGCTCCGGACGCTCGAGTTCAGGCGACGGGATCAGGCAAGGCTCACCTTATTCCCCGCGACGGGGCCGGTCACCCGCGCGGGCTCACCGCTTCGTGCGGCGGCTCCCGCCGTGCCAGTCCTCCTGCACGCCGGCCTCCCCGGGCGCGACGCCGGCGGAGACGAGCTGCGGGCGCTCCCGCAGGCTCCGCTTGAGCTCGGCGAACCCGGGGAAGCGGGCGAGCCCCACCACGTGGTCCCACAGCTCGGCCGCCCGGTCCTCCGGCGGTACCCGGCTGATGACCGGGCCGAAGAAGGCCACGCCCTCCGGTGGCTCGAAGTGCAGGATCGGCGTCCCGACGTCCTTCCCGGTCAGCGCCAGCGCCTCGTCGGTCTCCGCCTGCAGCACGGCGTCCCAGCGGTCCTCGTCGAGGTCGGCGGCGAGGTCGGTCGGCAGGTCGGCGCGCTCGAGCACGGGCTCCAGGTAGCCGCGGGTGCCGCGCTCGGCGGCCGTGCCGGGCCGGTCGGGCTCGGTGTCGTGGATCCGCTCGCCGAGGCGTTCGTACAGCGTGCCGACCGCCGCGCGGCCGTGTTCCTCGCGCGTGCGGGCGGCCACCCGCAGCAGCCGCAGACCGGCGGTGTGGCCGGCCTCGTACTCGGGCGGGAACTGGCTGTCGTAGTCGACGTGCGCGTTGAGCAGCCGCAGCGAGATGAACCGCCAGTCGACGTCGTACTCGCGCTGCGCCGCGACGGTGCGGACCCACCGGCTGGTCAGCCACGCGAACGGGCACACCGGGTCGAAGTAGAAGTGCAGGTCGGCCATGCGGGTGATGCTGCTCCGCTTCGGGCGCTCCTGCGGTGTCCTGCCCCCTCGTACGGCGTCGCAGGACCGCAGGGGCAGGTGGAACACCGCACGACCTCGGCCGAGCAGGTGGTCAGCGGGGGAGCAGTGCCTCGATCGCCGTCCGGACCTCGGGCGCACCCGGGTCGGTCATCGGGCGGAACCGCGCGACCACCGCGCCGTCGCCGTCGACCAGGAACTTCTCGAAGTTCCACTGCACCGGCCCGGCCTCGCCGGCGGCGTCGGGCGCCTCGGTGAGCCGCTGGTACACCGGGTGCGCCTCCTCGCCGTTCACCTCGACCTTGCCGGTCATCGGGAAGGTGACGCCGTAGGTGGCCGAGCAGAACCCGGCGATCTCCTCGGCCGTGCCCGGCTCCTGCCCGGCGAACTGGTTGCACGGGACGCCCACGACCGTGAACCCGCGCGGGCCGTACTCCTTCTGCAGCTCCTCGAGCTGGGTGTACTGCGGCGTCAGGCCGCACCGGCTGGCCACGTTGACCACCAGGGCCGGACGGCCGCCGGTCAGCGCGCCGAGTGTGGTGTCCGCGCCCTGCAGGGTCGAGACGGGCAGGTCGAGCAGGTCGGTCACGGGGACTCCTCGCAGGCGGGGCCGGTCACCGCAGGAGCGCGCGGGGTGCCCGGCTCATTCCAGCTCGCTGGCGTCGTCGGGCACGTCGACGGCGTACTGGCGCAGCGCCGACAGCGGCACGATCTCCAGCGACCGCTCGTTCGTGGCCGCCAGGACCACGCCGGCGGCGGCACCGGCGCGGTAGGCCTGCAGCCACCGGGCGGCGACGACGCACCAGCGGTCACCGGGTCGCAGACCCGGGAAGCCGTACTCCGGCCGCGGGGTCGTCAGGTCGTTGCCGAGCTCGCGCTGCAGTGCCAGGAACTCCCGGGAGACGACCGTGCAGACCGTGTGGCTGCCGAGGTCGTCCGGGCCGGTGCGGCAGGAACCGTCCCGGTAGAAGCCGGTCAGCGGTTCGGTGCCGCACGCCTCGAGCGTCCCGCCCAGCACGTTGCGTTCGGTCCTGGGCTCCGGCTCCGTCACGACGGCGATCGTCGCAGGGAGCGGGGGGGTGCGCCCGTCCGCGGGCCCGGCCGGCGAGGATGCCGGCCGGGCCCGCGGTGCGGGTCAGGCGGCGCCGGTCAGACGGCGTCCTCCCGGCGTCGGCCGGCGAGGGTCAGGCCGGTCCCCAGCGCGAGGGCGAGCAGGGCCGCCCCGAGGGCGGTCGCCGTCTCCGTGCCGGTGTAGGCCAGCTGCCCGGTGTCCCCGGAACGGTCCGACGCCGCCCAGGTGCCGGCCGACCAGTGACCGCTCGCGGACGCCGGCCGGACGATGCCGTGACCGGTGCCGGTGCCGGTGCCGGTGCCGGTGCTGATGCCGGTGCCGGCGTCGTCCCGCGGGCCCGTGCTGCCCGAGCCGGTCTCCGAGCCGTCCTGCGGCGTGCCGGGGTCCTGCGGGCCGTCAGGGTCGGTCGGGTCCGTGGGGTCGGTCGGGTCGGTGACGTCGGTCGCCGGCGAGCAGTCGGCGACGGCGTCGCCGAGCAGGCCGAGGCCCAGGCCGCACACGGTCACCGGGACGTCGACGTCGAGGCCGCCGTCGGAACCGTCCCCACCGGTGCCGGGACCGTCGGTGCCGCCGGTGCCGTCCGGCGTGCACCCGCCGAGGGCGTCGCCGAGCAGGCCGATCCCGTTCCCGCAGACGGTGACCGGCAGGTCCACGTCGATGCCGCCACCATCACCGGAGCCGGAGCCGGAGCCGGAGCCGGAGCCGGAGCCGGGCGTCGCCGGGGTGCAGTCCCCGGCGGCGTCGCCGAGCACGCCGGCGCCGTTGCCGCAGACGGTCACGGGGACGTCGACGTCGAGCAGGCCGCCGTCGGCGTCCGAGCCGGAGCCCGCACCGGGAGCTGCCGGGGTGCAGTCCCCGGCGGCGTCGCCGAGCACGCCGGCGCCGTTGCCGCAGACCGTCACGGGGACGTCCACGTCGAGCAGGTCGCCGAGCGGGCCGGCCTCGACCGGGGCGGGCGCCGGGGGAGCGGCCGGGGTGCAGCCGCCGAGCGCGTCGCCGAGCACGCCGACGCCGTTGCCGCAGACCGTGACGGGCACGGTCACCGCGCCGTCGGGGGTGGCCGGGGCGGTACCGCTCGCCTCGGCGTCGCCAAGCACGCCGACCGCGTTGCCGACGACGGTCACCGGCACCACGACGTCTGCCGGCGCGGTGCTGCCGGGCGCCGGCGCGGCCGGCTCCTGGGTGGCCGTGCCGCCGGCGACGGAGGCGGCGTTGCCGCCGATCGTGACGGGCACGGAGACGGCGACCGGGCCCAGGTCGAGGGCGAGGTCCTGGGAGACGGCGGGCAGGTCCAGTCCGCCGATCGGGGTGCCGGTGTCGAGGACACCGAGCGCGTTGTCGGTGACGGTGACCGGCACCGTCACGTCGAGGTCGTCGGCGGTGGCGACACCGGTGCCGAGGGCCACGAGGCCGCCGGTCATCAGTGCCACGCGCAGGGCGCGGGTGGCCCAGGGGTACATGGCAGTTCTCCTGACTGAGGTGAGGACCGCGTCCCGGACGGGACGGCGGGGCGTGCGCTGCGACCGGCGCGGAGGCCGGGAGCGCGTTCCTCAGTCGGGGGAGCTGGCGGGGTCGACCGGATCGCCGGCGGCGGCGTCCCGGGCCTCGGCGGCGGCGGCCTGCGCGGCCGCCGGCGGCGCGACGTGAACGGTCGCGCCGAGGTGGGAGGAGGGCTGGTCGCGGTCGGAGCCGGTGCTGCCGGCCGCGGTGCCCGGGGACGCCGGGACGGCCGGCGCCACGGGGGCGGCCGGCGCGAGCGGCGCGGCCGGGACCACCGGGGACCGGACGACGGCGGGCGAGCCGGCGGCGGTCCGGGCGGTGCCGGATCCGCCGGTGGACCGGGCCGTCGTGTCGCCGCCCGGCAGGTCCGCGGCGTCGGCGTCCACCCCGGCCGGGGCGGACGCAGCGGTGGCGTCGGCGGCGATCGCGGCCGTGGTGGTCGCGGCCGGGGCGGCGACGTCGACGGTGCCGGGAGCGGGCGTCAGCACGCCGGCGACCGGCGGGAGGGCGTCGGTGACCGGGGTCAGCACGTCGGTGACAGGGGTCAGCGCGTCGGTCACCGGCGACAGGGCGTCGGTGACCGGCGACAGGGCGTCGGTGACCGGCGACAGGGCGTCCGTGACTGGCCGCAGCACCTCCGTCACCGGGGTGACCACCGGCGCGACGGCGTCCGTCACCGGCGCGACGACGTCGCGCAGCGGTGCCGTGACCGGCGCGACCGCCTCGGCCACCGGCGTCAGCACCGGCGCGGCCGCCTGGGTCACGGGTGAGACGGCGGGCGGGACGACGGGTCGGACGACCGCCTCCACGACCTGGTCCACCGGTGCGGTGACCGCCCCGAGCAGGCCGCCGGGCGGCGGTTCCTCGGCCGCGGCGGCGGACGCGCCGGCCAGCCAGACCCCGGCACCGAGTCCGGCGAGGACGAGGGTCCGTCCACCCCACCGGCGCAGGCGGGCACGACGGCCCGGCAGCAGCACAGGACGCTCGGCCATCGCACCTCCCCTCGGTGCCGTCGGACACAGTGCTCACTCATTGGAGCCGGTTGGTCACAGAGCGCGCCACCTGGACGCCGTCCCCCGATGGGGTGGACCGCTCGGGCCGGACGGTCACGTTCCGTGAGTGGCGGTACCGGTCCCGCCGTCCCGCGGGCGGTGGCAGGGTGGTCGTGTGACCGCTGACACCTCCCCCGCGCCGGTGCTCTGGCAGCCCACCCCGGAGGGCCGGGAGGCGACCCGGCTCGCGGCCTTCGCCCGCGAGGTGGCCGCCCGTCGCGGACTCGACCTCGACCCGACCGACTACGACGCGATCTGGCGCTGGTCGGTCGAGCACCTCGACCAGTTCTGGGCCGACGTCGCGGTCTGGTCGGGCGTCCTCCCCGAGCGCGTGCCCGACGACCGCGTCCTCCCCCGGCGCGGGATGCCGGGCGCGCAGTGGTTCCCGGACTCGTCGGTCAACTACGCCGAGCAGGCCCTGCGGCACGCCACGGACGAGCACCCGGCACTGATCGCCGTCACCGAGGACGCCGAGCCGGTCGAGGTGTCCTGGGCGGAGCTGCGCGGGCAGGTGGGCGCGTTCGCCGCGACCCTGCGCCGCCTCGGCGTGCAGCGCGGGGACCGCGTCGCCGCCTACCTGCCCAACACCGCGGAGGCCGTGGTGGCCTTCCTCGGCGCGGCGTCGATCGGCGCGGTGTGGTCCTCCTGCGCGCCGGACTTCGGCACCCGCGCGGTCCTCGACCGCTTCGCCCAGATCGAGCCCACCGTGCTGGTCGCCGTCGACGGGTACCGGTTCAACGGCAAGGCCCACGACCGGCGGGAGGTCGTCGCCGAGCTGCGGGCGGCGCTGCCGACCGTCCGGGCGACGGTCGCGGTGCCCCGCCTGTTCCCCGACGAGGTGCCCGAGGGGGCGCTGAGCTGGGCCGACGCCGTCGCCGACCGGCAGGACCCGGTGTTCGAGGCGCTGCCGTTCGAGCACCCGCTGTGGATCGTCTACTCCTCGGGCACCACGGGGCTGCCCAAGGGGATCGTGCACGGCCACGGCGGCGTCGCCCTCGAGGAGCACAAGCAACTGGGCCTGCACGGCGACGTCGGCCCCGGCGACCGCTTCTACTGGTACGCCTCCACCGCCTGGATAATGTGGAACATCGCCACCTCGGCGCTGCTGCGCGGCGCGACCGTGGTGGTCCACGACGGCGCACCGGCCCACCCCTCGGTCGACGCGCAGTTCGCCCTCGCCGCCCGCACGGGGATCACCTACCTGGGCACCAGCGCCGGGTACCTCATCGCCTGCGAGAAGGCGGGCGTCCGGCCGGGGGAGACGCACGACCTCTCGGCGCTCCGGGTCATCGGGTCCACCGGCTCGCCGCTGCCGGCGTCGGCGTTCCACTGGGTGTACGACGCGGTGGGCGGCGACGTCTTCCTCAGCTCGGCGTCCGGCGGCACCGACGTCGCCACCGGCTTCATCGGCAGCACGCTGCTGCTCCCGGTGACCGCCGGCGAGCTGCAGCGTCCGATGCTCGGCGTCGCGGCGGCGGCGTGGAACGAGGACGGCGAGCCGGTGGTCGGCGAGCTCGGTGAGCTGGTGGTCACCGAGCCGATGCCGTCGATGCCGCTGTACTTCTGGAACGACCCCGACGGCACCCGCTACCGCGAGGCCTACTTCGAGCCGTGGCCGGGCGTGTGGCGGCACGGCGACTGGATGGAGGTCACCGAGCGCGGCACCTGCGTGATCACCGGCCGCTCCGACTCGACCCTCAACCGCGGCGGCGTGCGCATGGGCACCGCCGACATCTACGCCGCCGTCGAGTCCTTCCCGGAGATCGCCGACTGCGTCGTCCTCGGCGTCGAGCAGCGCGACGGCGGCTACTGGATGCCGCTGTTCGTGCAGATGGCACCCGGCGCGGAGCTCACCGACGAGCTCGTCGGCCGCATCCGCGCCGCGATCCGCAGCTCCGCCAGCCCGCGGCACGTCCCCGACGAGATCCTGGTGGCCCCCGGCGTCCCGCACACCCGGACCGGCAAGCGGCTGGAGGTGCCGCTGAAGCGGCTGTTCCAGGGCGTGCCGCCGGAGAAGGCGGTCAACCCCGGGGCCGTCGACGACGCGTCGCTGGTCGAGCACTACGTCGCGCTGGCCCGGGAGCGCGGGGTCCGCTAGACCCGGAACGGCCCGCGCAGCGCCGCCCACTGCAGCAGCAGGACGGTCTTGGCGTCGGCGATCCGACCGTCGCCGGCCATGGCCAGCGCCTCGTCGAACGGCAGCTCGAGCACCTCGATGTCCTCGCCCTCCTCGGCGAGCCCGCCGCCGGCCGACACCCGGTCGGCCGGGGTGTACGGGCCGGCGAAGAAGGCCAGCCGCTCGGTCACCGACCCGGGGCTCATGAACAGGTCCGGCAGCCGGGTGAGCGCCCCGACGGCGACGCCGAGCTCCTCCTCGGCCTCCCGGCGGACCGCGGCCTCGGCGTCCTGCTCGTCGAGCAGCCCGGCGGCGGTCTCGACGAGCATCCCGTCGGGGGAGCCGTTGACGTAGGCGGGGAACCGGAACTGGCGGGTGAGCAGGACGGTCCGGCGGTCGGTGTCGTGGAGCAGGACGGTCGCGCCGTTGCCGCGGTCGTGGGTCTCGCGCTGCTCGGTGCGCCAGCTGCCGTCGCGGCCGCGCCGCGCGAGCGTCGTCCGGCGGTTGACGTACCAGGAACTGGAGAGCACCTCGACGTCCCGCACGACGACGTCGGGGTTGCCGGTGAGGTCGCGCCCCACCAGGTCCAGGCCGGTCCGGCCCCGCGCGTCGGGCACGTCCACACCCGGGACGCCGCGGCCCAGCACGCCGGTCACCGGGACACCGCCGGCACCTGGTCGACGCCGGTGTAGACCGCCGCGCCGCGGGCGCGGGCGAGCTCCACCATCTCGTCGGACCCCGCCGAGGCCCCGGGCAGCCGCAGCACGGCGTCGCAGCGGGCCACCAGGCGCCGTCCCATCGGGTGGAAGACCTCGTCGAAGGCGGCGTCGCCCACCCGGGTGGACCCCGCGAGCCCGGCCAGCGGCAGGGCCAGGTCCTCCCCGTTGACGGCGAGGTGCCCGGCGCGGAACAGCTCCAGGCAGGCGAGCTGGATGGCCCGGTGGTTGGCCGCGATCTTCTCCGGGTCGTCGCCGGTGCCCCCGCGGTAGGGGCCGGCGACGAGGATCATCAGGGGCTGCTGCTCTGTCATGCGAGGTCGACCTCCACGCCGGCGTCGTCGAGCGCGGCGAGGGTCTCCTGCGCCGCGGGGGTGAGCTGCGGGTCGCGGGCGCTGGCGTCCGTGACCAGGCGGCCGACCGCGTCCAGCGGTGCGACCGAGGCGAAGGCGCGCACGCCGAGCTTCGAGGCGTCGGCGACGACGAGGGTGCTGCGGGCCTGCTGCAGCCCGACCTGCTTGACCGCGGCGTCCTCGAGGGTGAACTCCGACCAGCCGGCCGAGGCGCTGACCGCCCCGATCGACATGACGAAGACGTCGAAGGTGAGCTGCCGCAGCACCGCGGCGGTCAGCGGCCCGGCCAGGCTGCGCTCGCCCGGCCGCGACTCCCCGCCCACGACGAGCAGCCGGATGCCGGGCCGGTCGGCCAGCGCGTCAGCCACCGGCAGGCTCACGACGGCGGCGGTGAACGGGCCCTCCCCGGCGGCGGCGCGATCGACCAGGGCCCGCGCGACGTGCACCGTCGTCGTCCCGGCGTCGAGCAGCACGGTCGCGCCCGGCTCGACGAGGGCGGCGGTCGCCCGGCCGATCCGCTCCTTGAGGCCGGCCTGCCAGCCGGCGCGGGCGGCGAAGCCCGCGGAGCTGTCGGGCCCGGTGACGGCGACGGCGCCGCCGCGCACCCGCTCGACCAGCCCGCGGGCCTGCAGGGCGTCGAGGTCGCGGCGGACGGTCATCTCCGAGACGCCGAGGCGGGCGGCGAGGTCGGGGAGGGAGGCCCGGCCGGCGTTGCGCACCAGCCGCAGCGTCACGTCGAGTCGGTCGGGGACGGCCACGGCAGCAGTTCTACCAGCAACGTGTGAGGTGTGTGAAGTAGTTGTTCACTCGACGGGGAGGAGGGTGCGGTCGGTCACGGTCGGCGCCCGCGCCGTGCGCTGCCCGGGAGGGGGCAGCAAGGTGGACCGGGACGGTCCCCCGACCCCGGAGAGAGGCCCCGCGACGATGACGTCGAGCCAGGAGCGCCCCACCGGGCTGCTCGAGCCCCAGCCGCCGGCACTGCTGCCGCCGTGGCACACGCCCGAGCGGGAGGCCCTGCAGCTGCAGGCCCGCCGGTTCGCCGCCGACGAGGTGCTGCCGGTCGCCAACGAGCTCGATCCGCAGAAGGGGCTGCTGCCGGAGTCGCTGCTGGCCCGCACGGCCGAGCTCGGCTACTTCGGCATCACCGTGCCGGCCGAGCACGGCGGGCTGGGACTCGGCGTCTTCGAGTACTGCATGGTCTCCGAGGAGCTGGCCCGCGCCTGGATGAGCAGCGCGAGCATCCTGGCCCGCTCGCAGGGCCTCGGGACGGCGGTGGCCGACGCCGCCCGGCGCGAGGAGCTGCTGCGCCGCAGCGCGAAGGGTGAGTGGATCGGCGCCATCGCGCTGTCCGAGCCCGACGCCGGCTCCGACCTCGCCGGCGTCTCGACCCGGGCCGTGCTCGACGGCGACGAGTGGGTGGTCACCGGGCACAAGCGCTGGTGCGGCAACGCCGAGGCCGCGGACTTCATCCAGGTGCTGGTCCGCGAACGCGACCCCGAGCCGGGGGAGTCCCGGTCGAAGGGGCTGGTCAACCTGCTGCTGGAGAAGGAGCGCGGCTCGTTCCCGGCCGGGCTCACCGGCACGCCGATCGACAAGATCGGCTACCACGGCTTCCTCACCTGGGACCTCGTCTTCGACGGCGTCCGGATCCCGGCGGCCAACGTCGTCGACGAGGCGGCCGCCAGCGACGAACAGGGGGAGGCCGCCGCGCGCGCCGGCTTCGCGGCCGCCCAGGCGTTCCTCAACACCGCCCGGGTGCACACCGCCGCCCGCGCCGTCGGCCTGGCCCGGGCCGCGCTCGAGGACTCGGTGGTCTACCTGCAGGAGCGCGAGCAGTTCGGCCACCCGATCGGCGACTTCCAGGCCCTGCGCTTCGCCGTCGCCGAGATGGCCGCGCAGATCGAGCAGGCCCGCGCCTTCTACCGGCAGGTGGCCCACCTGATCGACCTCGGCGTGCGCTGCGAGCGGGAGGCCTCGATGGTCAAGCTCGAGGCCACCGAGATGGCGGTCCGGGTGACCAACCAGGCCATGCAGCTGCACGGCGGCAACGGCTACACCACCGAGCGGCAGGTGGAGCGGCACTGGCGCGACGCCCGGCTGACCACGATCTTCGAGGGCACCAGCGAGATCCAGAAGCGGATCATCAGCGACCGCCTGCTGCCCCGCTCGCCCCTCACCTGAGTCCGGGGTCCCGCCTTCCGCGCGCGGAAGGCGGGACCCCGGGGGCTCAGGTCGTGGTGACGGCGGCGTCGTCGGCGTGCCCGACGTGCCCGAGCTCCCGCCAGACCAGCACGAGCAGCGCCGCCGAGCCGACGAAGGCGAACCAGAAGGGGCCGGTGACGCCCCACACCCGGGCGACGACGCCGCCGACGGCCTGGCCGACGAGGATGCCGCCGAGGACACCCATCGCGTAGAGGCTCCCGACCCGGCCCTGCAGCGCCGCCGGCACGGCACGCATCCGCACCGTGCGCGACGTCGTCCCCCAGACGAACGCGTGCACACCGAAGACGAACAGCACCGAGGCGGCCACCCAGGGCGTGGTGGTCAGTGCCAGGCCGGCGTGCACCAGCGTCTCGATGGTCAGGCCCACCCGCATGAGCGTCGCCATGCCGACGTGCCGCTCGAGCCAGTCGTAGGACGCCGTCCCGACGATGCCACCCAGCGCCCCGACCGTGGTGAGCAGGCCGAAGCCCGCCGCGCCGAGGCCCAGCCGCTGGTCGGCGTAGAGCACGAGCACCGACCAGGCCGCGCCGTAGGTGACGTTGAACAGCACGATCGTGAGGGTCAGCGTCCGCACCGCCGCGTTGCCCCACGTCCAGCGCAGCCCCTCGGCGATGTCCCGGCCGATGCGGGCCCGCCCCGGCGGGCGCTCCGGCCGGGGGACCCGCATGCGCCCGATGAGCACCGCGCCCAGCGCCACGAGCACAGCCTGCGCCAGGAACGGCCAGGCGGCGCCGGCCAGGAACAGCACGCCGCCGACGGCGGGACCGGCGAGCTGGTTCATCGTCAGCGTGCCCGCGGTCAGCCGCGCGTTGCCGGTTCCCAGGTCGGCGCGGTCGACCACCATCGGCAGCAGGGTGCCCGCCGCGGTGTCGGCGAAGACCTCCGCGGTGCCGAGGACGAACAGTGCGGCCAGCACCGGCAGCAGCCCGACGTCGGCGGTGAACAGCGCGGTGGCCAGGACGGCGAGCACCCCGGCCCGAGCGAGGTCCACGGCCATGACGAGCACCCGGCGGTCCACCCGGTCGGCCAGGACGCCGGCGTGCAGACCGAACAGCAGCCACGGCAGCTGCTGCAGCAGGGCGCCGAGGGCGACCAGCAGCGGGTCCTGCGTCCGCGCGGCCACCAGCAGCGGCCCGGCCGCCAGCGCCACGCCGTCGCCGAGGTTGCCCACCCAGGACGACGCCATCAGCCAGCGGAACGCCGTCCCCATCCGGGCGGGGAGCACCGCCTCGACCACCCGGCCCACGAGGAGGGGACCCTAGGCGGGCGCCGCGCCCGGAGCCACCGGCCGACCGTTCCTGCGCTCTCCGCGATAACCGGCTGCTCCTGTCGCCCCCGTCGGCGAGCATGGGTCCCGCGGGCGCCGACGGAGCGCCGCACCCCCGAGGAGGAACCCGATGGCCGGCCTGCCGCGCGCCCTCGCGCCCCTGCGGCACCGCTCCTACCGCCTGCTGGCCGGCTCGATGGGGCTCTCGCTGCTGGCCCAGGGGCTGTGGACGGTCGCGCTGGTCTGGCAGGTGGTCGACCTCGGCGGCGGGCCGGGCGCCCTGTCGCTGGCCACCGCGCTCTCGGCCGGCGGCATGCTGGCCAGCACCCTGCTCGGCGGCGCGCTGGCCGACCGCGTCCCGCAGCGGCGGATCCTGCTCGGCGTCGCGCTGCTGCAGACCGCCGCGGTCGGGCTGGTCGCCGTCCTGTCGCTGGCCGACGCGCTGGCCCTCGGTCCGCTGGCCGCGGCCGGGCTGGCGCAGGGGATCGCGATGGGGCTGTACTACCCGGCCTACTCCGCGCTGCTCCCGGGCCTGCTGCCGGCCGGCGACCTGCTGGCGGCCAACGGCCTGGAGGGCGTCGTCCGCCCGGGGCTGGCGATGGCGGCCGGTCCCGCGGCTGGCGGCCTGCTGGTCGCCGCGTTCTCGCCGGGCGCGGCGCTGCTGGCCACGGCGCTGACCTCGGCGGCCGCGGCGGCCTGTGTCGCCGCGCTGCCCACCACCCCGGTGCGCCGCGACGACCTCGGCGCCGGGCTGCTCGCCGACGTCCGCGAGGGCGTCGCCTACATGGTCCGGACGCCGTGGCTGCTGGCCACGCTGCTGTTCGCCTCGCTCATGGTGCTGGTGCTCATGGGCCCCTTCGAGGTCCTGGTGCCCTTCGCCGTGCGCGACCAGGCCGGCGGGGGACCGTCGGAGCACGCGCTGGTGCTGGCCGCGTTCGGCATCGGCGGCGCCGTCGGGTCGGCCGTCGTCGCCTCGTTCCGGCTGCCGCGGCGCTACCTGACGGTGATGAACCTGCTGTGGGGGCTGGGCTGCGTGCCGATGGTCGTCTTCGGCTGGACCTCGCAGCTGTGGGTCATGATCGCCGCGGCCGGGGTGCTCGGTGCGGCGTTCGAGGCCGGCACCGTCATCTGGGGCACGCTGCTGCAGCGGCGGGTGCCCCCGGCGCTGCTCGGCCGCGTCTCCAGCCTCGACTTCTTCGTGTCGCTGGCGTTCATGCCGCTGTCCATGGCGCTGGCCGGCCCGGTCAGCGGGGTGGTCGGGCTGACCGGCACCTTCCTGCTGGCCGGTCTCGTGCCGCCGGTGCTCGCGCTGGTCGCCGTCCTCGCCTGGCGGCTGCCCGCCGACGAGATCGCCCACCCGCTCGACGTCCCCGCCGCGGAGGCGTCCGAGCCCGAGGCGGTCACCGAGCCGGTCTGAGCACCCTCGCCTCCCACGGGCGGAGCACGGCGGGGTCGTCCTCGGGCAGGTTGCCGAGGACGACCCCGGCGCCCACGGCCTCCGGCAGCAGCTCGGCCAGCGGCTGCGGCGTCGGGCCGAGGTTGCAGACGACGAGCAGCGTGTCGCCGTCGAGGCTGCGGGTGAACGCGTACACGTCGTCGTGGTCGGGCAGCAGCATGGTGAAGTCGCCCAGCGCCACCACCGGGTCCTCGTGCCGCAGCGCGATCAGCGCCCGGTGGTGGGCGAAGACCGAGGTGGGGTCCGCGCGTTGGGCGGCGGCGTTCCACTCGGCGGAGTCGGGGTGGACCGCGATCCACGGCGTCCCGGTGGTGAAGCCGGCGGTCGGCGAGGCGTCCCACTGCACGGGCGTGCGCGCGTTGTCCCGGCTCGACTGCCGCAGCGCGCCGAGCACCTCGGCGGGGTCGGCGCCGTGCGCCACGGCCTGCACGTGGTGGTTGAGCGACTCGACGTCGCGGAACTGCTCGAGCGCGGTGAACGGGAAGTTGGCCATCCCGATCTCCTCGCCCTGGTAGACGTAGGGCGTCCCGCGGTGCAGGTGCAGCAGCGTGGCCAGGCAGGTGGCGGAGTCCCGGCGGTACCGCGGCGAGTCGTCGCCGAAGCGCGACACCGCCCGCGGCTGGTCGTGGTTGTCCCAGTAGAGGCTGTTCCAGCCGACGTCGGCCAGCCCCGCCTGCCAGCGCCCGAACGAGGCCTTGAGGTCGCGCATCCGCAGCGGCCGGGGGTGCCACTTGTCGCCGTCGTAGTCGAGCTGGACGTGCTCGAACTGGAACACCATGTCCACCTCGGCCCGCGCCGGGTCGGTGTAGAGGCGGGCCTGCTCGGGGGTGACGCCGGGCATCTCGCCCACCAGCAGCAGCGGCTCGGGGTGGCCGGCGAAGACCTCGCGGTGCATCTCCTGCAGGTACTCGTGGATGCGCGGGCCGTTGTAGAAGTACGGCGTCCCGTCGCCGTAGGGGAGGCCGGGCAGCTGGGGCCCGTCCTGCAGGTGGCCGTCCGGGCCGACGTCCTTGCTGATCATGTTGATGACGTCCATGCGGAAGCCGTCGACCCCGCGGTCGAGCCACCACCGCATCATCGCGTACACCGCCCGGCGGACCTCCGGGTTCTCCCAGTTCAGGTCCGGCTGCTTCCACGCGAACAGGTGCAGGTAGTACTCGCCGCTGGCCTCGTCGTACCGCCACGTCGAGCCGGAGAAGTGCGAGTGCCAGTTGGTCGGCTCGGCGCCGGGCTGCCCCGCCGCCATGCCCTCCCGCGGCGGGCGCCACCAGTACCAGTCGCGCTTGGGCGAGTCCCTCGACGACCGCGACTCGACGAACCAGGGGTGCTCGTCGCTGGTGTGGTTGACCACCAGGTCCATGAGCAGCCTGATCCCGCGCGCGTGCAGCGCGGCGACCAGCTCGTCGAACTGCTCCAGGGTGCCGAACAGCGGGTCGATGCCCTGGTAGTCGCTGATGTCGTAGCCGTTGTCGGCCTGCGGGGAGGGGTACACCGGCGAGAGCCAGACGACGTCGACGCCGAGGTCGGCGAGGTGGTCGATGCGCTGCAGGATCCCGCCGAGGTCACCGATCCCGTCGCCGTCGGAGTCCTGGAACGACCGGGGATACACCTGGTAGACGACGGCGCGGGTCCACCACGGGGGCTGCTCGACGGTCACCGCGACAGCCCAGCACCCCGGGCGCCCGTCCGCACCCGCGCGGCCCCCCCGGCGCCGCTGGTTGGATGGCCGGGACCCGTCGGGAACCACCCGGCACCTGATCGAGGAGGACCGATGGCCCAGCCCCTGAGCCGTCCCGACGTCGAGCCGCCCACCGGCCCCGCGCCCGCCGACCTGGTGATCGAGGACCTCGTGGTGGGCGAGGGCCAGGAGGCCAAGGCCGGCGACCTGATCAGCGCGCACTACGTCGGCGTGACCCACGACGGCGGCGAGCAGTTCGACGCCTCCTGGGACCGCGGCGACCCGCTGGAGTTCCGCCTGGGCGTCGGCATGGTCATCCAGGGCTGGGACGAGGGCATGCAGGGCATGCGCGTGGGCGGCCGCCGCCGACTGACCATCCCGGCGCGCAAGGCCTACGGCGACCGCGGTGCCGGCGGCGTGATCCAGCCCGGCGCGACGCTCGTCTTCGTCGTCGACCTCGTCGGCATCCGCTGATCCGCGCAGTCGTGCTCTGCACACCGGTGTGGGCAGAGCACGACTGCCGGCACCGGACCCCGGCGGCCCGCTCGTTGGGGCCGGGTCGGCCGCGTCACTCCGGCCGGACGGTTGTACCGGACAACCACGGGGCACCGCAGGCGCCATGAGCGAGCCGGTGCCCACCCGTGACCACGCCCTCGCGACGGAGGGCTCCGGTGGGGAGTCCGGCGGCGGGGAGTCCACCGCCACCGTCGTCGTCGCCGGCCTGGCCAACCTCGGCATCGCCGTCGCCAAGCTGGTCGGCGGCCTGATCAGCCACTCCTCGGCGATGCTGTCCGAGGCGGCGCACTCGGTGGCCGACACCATCACCGAGGTCCTGCTGTTCATCGCGCTCAAGCGCGGCGACAAGGCACCCGACGCCCGGCACCCGGTCGGCTACGGCCGGGAGACCTACTTCTGGGCGCTGCTGGCCTGCCTGGCCACCTTCACCCTCGGCGCCGGCTTCTCCTTCTACCAGGGCGTCGAGACGATCCGTGAGGGCGAGGAGCAGGGCTCCCCGACGATCGCCTACGTCGTCCTGGCCCTCTCCTTCGTCCTCGAGGGCGCCTCCTGGCTCAAGGCCGTGCGCCAGGTGCGCAGCTCGGCGAGGAAGTGGGGGACGACGCCGCGGCGCTACCTCGCCGAGACGACCGACACCACGGTCAAGGCCGTCACCTTCGAGGACAGCGCCGCGCTCGTCGGCCTCGTCCTCGCCGCGCTGGGCCTCTTCCTCGAGCAGGTGACCGGCGACCCGGTGTGGGACGGCATCGCCGCGATCCTCATCGGCGTCCTCCTCCTGGTGGTCGCCGGATCCCTGGCCCGCACGAACGTCTCGCTGCTCATCGGCCAGTCGATCGCCCCGAGGCTGCAGGACGAGCTGCGCGCCGAGATCGCCGGGCTCCCGCAGGTCGACGACGTCCCCGTCCTGCTCACCACGGTCATCGGCCCCGGGCAGCTGGCCGTCATGGCCAAGGTCGACTTCGCCGACACCGCGACCGTCGCCGACATCGAGCGGGCCTCCGACGAGGCCGAGCGGCGGCTGGTCGCCCGTCACGAGGGCGTCCGCTACGTGTTCCTCGACCCCACCCCCGGCGACGGGCGGGCCAGGGCAGAGGTGCGCCGGCCGGAATGAGCCCGTCCGGCCCGCCGTTGACCGGGCCGTGCGCATCGAGGTGTGGTCCGACGTCGTCTGTCCGTGGTGCTACATCGGCAAGCGCCGGCTGGAGACCGCGCTGGAGCGGTTCCCGCACCGCGACGCGGTCGAGGTCGTCTGGCGGTCCTTCCAGCTCGACCCGTCGGCCCCCGAGGGCGAGACGCACGCGACCCTGCCGGCGCTGGCCGCCAAGTACGGCCGCCCGGTCGAGGAGATGCGGGCGATGATGCGGCACGTCGAGGAGACCGCCGCCGATGAGGGCCTGTCCTACGACCTCGCCAACGGCGTCAGCGGCAACACGCTGCTGGCCCACGAGCTGACCCACCTGGCCGCCACCCACGGGCTGCAGGGCGCGATGGAGGAGCGGCTGTTCTCCGCGTACTTCGAGGAGGGCCGCCCGGTCTTCGACGTCGACGCGCTGGTCCCGCTCGCCGTCGAGGTGGGCCTGGACGAGGCCGAGGTGCGCGCGGCGCTGGCCGACTCCCGCTTCCGCCCGGCCGTCCTCGCCGACGTCGCCACCGCGCAGGCGCTGGGTGCCACCGGGGTGCCGTTCTTCGTCGTCGACCGGAAGTACGGCGCCTCGGGCGCCCAGCCGGCCGAGCTGCTGCTGCAGGTGCTCGAGCGGGCCTGGGCCGACGCCCACCCGCTGGTCACCGTACCCGCCGCCGAGGGCTGCGACGGCGACACCTGCGCCGTCTGAACACGCCCGAGGGCCCCTCACCCCGCGGCAGGAACGGCCATTCCTGCCGCAGGTGAGGGGCCCTCGTCGTACCGCTACTGGGTGGCGGGGCCGCCCTGTTCGGTGCCGGAGATGTTCCGGAGCAGCTCGTGGCAGCGCTTCGCGCGCGCCGAGTCCTGCTCCATGACCTCGCGGAAGAAGGCGGCGACGTCGTCCAGGCCGGCGTTCTCGGCGTCCCGGACGTACTGGCCGTAGTCGTGCCCGGCCTTCAGCGAGTGGTACTGCACGGAGATCAGGTCGAACGTGACGTCCTCGAAGCCGGTCTCACCGGTGGCCATGGCGACCTCCTCGTCGTGGGGGTGGGACGCCGGTCCAGATGCCCCGCGGGAACGGAGCGAAACAGCGCTCAGGCGGGGTTGCGCGGCGCCTCGGGGGACGCGCCGCCGGTGACGTCCCCGCCGCCGGCGTCGTCGGCCAGGGTCTGCCCGGCCGTGGTCTCCGGGTCGTCGGCGGCGAGCTCGTCCTCGACGGTCGACGCCGGGTCGTCGTCGGTCGAGGCCAGGTCCGCGCCCTGGGCGTGGGCGCCGGGGTCGGCCTGCGTCGTCCGGGGGTCGTTCAGCGGGTCCGGGACGTCGGGGTCGGTGACGGTCATGCGTCCTCCCTGCCCCCGTCGCCTGAGCGGCAACCCCTCGCCAGACGCGTAAGCCGCGTGTTACACATCCGGGGTGGAGGCGCTCGCGGCACTCGCGGACCCGACGCGGCGGCAGCTCCTGGCGCTGCTCCGGGACGGCGAGCTGCCCGCGGGTGAGCTGGCCGGCCGGTTCGCGGTGAGCCGCCCGGCGATCAGCCGGCACCTGCGCGTGCTGCGCGAGGCCGGGCTGGTCTCCAGCCGGGTCGAGGGCCGCCGGCGGCTCTACGCGATCGACCCGCGCCCGCTGCGGGAGGTCGACGACTGGCTGGAGTCCTACCGCGACCTGTGGGCGCAGCGGTTCGACGCCCTCGACACCGAGATCGCCCGCGGCCGCCGGGCCCGGGTCCGCACCCCGACGGACGGAGATCCCCCGTGACCGACCCGCAGAGCCCCGCAGACCTGCAGAGCCCCGCCGATCCGCCCGTCAGCCGGCGGGGTGTGGTCACCGAGATGCCCGACGGCCGGCTCCGGCTGGAGTTCCGCCGCTCCTGGTCCGACGGGCCCGACGACGTCTGGGCCGCGCTCACCGAGCCCGACCGGCTGTCGCGCTGGTTCGGCACCTACGAGGGGGAGCGCGCCCCCGGCGGCCGCGGGACCCTGACGATGACGCACGAGGACCAGCCGGTCGGCGAGGCCGTGCAGATCACCGAGTGCGACCCGCCGCGCAGGCTCGTCGTCGAGTGGGCCGAGCAGCAGGACTGGCGGATCGAGCTCGCCCTCGCCGTGGAGAGCGGCCGGACGACGCTGCACTTCGTCCAGGTGTTCGCCGCCGGCACCGACGTCACCGACTTCGCCCTCGGCTGGCACTGGTACCTCGACAAGCTCGACGCCACGGTCGGCGGGCGGACCGGACCCGGCGACTGGGACACCTTCCTCGCCGCGACCGGCCCGCAGTACGGCCGGGCGCCGCAGACCTGAGCCCCGCGGCGGCTACGGCCGGACGCCGGAGGCCCGGGCGCCGAGCGCGGCCATCGCCGCGGCGGCGGCCAGGCCGACGGCGACCACCGCCGTCTCCGCCCGCTCGGCCCCCGCGGGAGTGAGCCGGTGCCGGACGAGCCGCTCCTGCAGGTAGCCCGGCACCAGGGCGGCGCCGACCCAGGCCAGGACGGTCGCCGCCCGGGGGTCGGGCCGGGCCGCCAGCCGCGCCAGCGCCCCGGCGTGCACCGCCACCGTCCACGCCGGCGGGCTCAGCGCCGTCCCGGCCCACCACGAGTCCCGGCCGACGGCGTCCCGGGAGCCGGCGAGCACGGGCGTGTCGAAGGCGCGACGGCGGCGCAGCGCGAGGACCTGGCCGGCGACGTCCGCGCCCAGCTGGACGGCCGACGCCGCCAGCAGCGCCCGGCGGGACCCCATCTCAGGACCGTCCCACCTGGACGGGCTCCGGGCCGGTCCACGGGCCGAGGGTCCCGAGGAGCTCCCGGCGGCGGCCCAGCCGCGGGCCGGCCTGCACCGGATAGGTGTCGTGGGAGCCGGTGAGGTCGCGGGCGGCGTGCACCGCGAAGTTCGGGTCCTCCTGCGCCTCCCGCGCGACGGCGACCAGGTCGGCCAGCCCCCCGGCGACGATCGCCTCGGCCTGCCGCGCGTCGACGATCAGCCCGACGGCCATCGTCGCGACGCCGGCGCCCTCGCGGATGCCGGCGGCGAAGGGCACCTGGTAGCCGTAGCCCAGCGCGTGCTCCCAGCCGCCCAGGCCGCCGCCCGAGGCGTCCACGACGTCGACCCCGCGGGCGCGCAGCTCGCGGGCGAGGGCCACGGTGTCCTCGAGGGTGATCCCGCCGCCGGTGCCGTCGACGGCCGACACCCGCACGAACAGCGGCCGGTCCTCCGGCCACGCCGCGCGCACGGCCTCCACCACCTCGAGCGGGAACCGCCAGCGGGCCTCCCGGCTGCCGCCGTAGGCGTCGGTGCGCCGGTTGGACAGCGGCGAGAGGAACTGGTGCAGCAGGTAGCCGTGCGCGGCGTGCACCTCGACGACGTCGAACCCGGCCGTCAGCGCCCGCCGGGTGGCCGCGACGAACGCCTCGCGCACCTCCGCCAGCTCCCCGGCGGTCAGCTCGTGCGGCACCGGCCACCCGGGACCGGTGGGCAGCGGGCTCGCCGAGACGGTCCGCCACGGCTCCTCGCCCGGCAGCGCGTCCTCCGGGGTCACCGCCGCGCCGCCCTCCCACGGGCGGTGGCTGCTGGCCTTGGCGCCGGCGTGGGCCAGCTGGATGCCGGCGACCGCGCCGGAGGCGTGCAGGAAGTCGGCGATCCGGGCCAGCCCGGGCACGTGCGCGTCCGACCACAGGCCGACGTCGCCGTGGCTGATCCGCCCCTCCGGGGTCACCGCCGTCGCCTCGACGACGACCGTGCCGAAGCCGCCGAGGGCGAAGCGCCCGAGGTGCACCAGGTGGTAGTCGCCGACCAGGCCGCCGGTGACCGAGTACTGGCACATGGGGGCGACCACCAGCCGGTTGGGCAGGGTCACCCCGCGCAGCTCCAGGGGCGTGAAGAGGGCGGGAGGGGCGCCGGATCCGGGCGTGAGGCTGGTCACGTGGAGCCCTCAACACGGCTCCCACCTGCGGTGTTCCCGATCACTCACCCGCGCGGACCTAGACGTCCTAGACGTAACATCTCTCACCGTTACAGGCGGGTGTCCCCGCTTGTACGCTGACCCGACCCGGACGGCCGGACCCGTTCCGCCGGACCCGGGTCACAGCACGCATCGGCGCCGGTGTCCGTCGACACCCGGCGTGCCCAGAGGATGGAGACGCCGTGACTTCCGTGGCCACCCCCGGTCTCGAGAACGCCCCCACGACGCACGCCCGGCTGCTCGCCTGGGTGCGCGAGATGGCGGAGCTGACCACCCCGGACCGGGTGGTGTGGGTGGACGGCACCGACGAGGAGTGGGAGCGGCTGACCCAGAAGCTGGTCGACGCCGGCACCTTCACCCGCCTGGAGAAGAAGCCCAACTCGTTCTGGTGCGCCTCCGACCCCAGTGACGTCGCGCGCGTCGAGGACCGCACCTTCATCTGCTCGGTCGACGAGGCCGACGCGGGGCCGACCAACAACTGGATGGCCCCCGACGAGATGAAGTCGATCATGACCGGGCTCTACCGGGGCTCGATGCGCGGCCGGACGATGTACGTCATCCCGTTCTGCATGGGCCCGGTCGAGGCCGAGAACCCGATGTTCGGCGTCGAGCTCACCGACTCCGAGTACGTCGTCGTCTCCATGCGGGTCATGGCCCGCATCGGCAGCCGGATCCTCGAGGCGATGGGCACCGACCGGCCGTTCGTGCCGGCCATGCACTCCCTCGGCGCCCCGCTCGAGGAGGGCCAGGAGGACGTGCCCTGGCCGTGCAGCCAGACGAAGTACATCGTGCACTTCCCCGAGGAGCGG
Source organism: Geodermatophilus amargosae (assembly GCF_041028265.1). GTDB lineage: Bacteria > Actinomycetota > Actinomycetes > Mycobacteriales > Geodermatophilaceae > Geodermatophilus > Geodermatophilus amargosae_A. Next base: position 190,467 of record NZ_JABGCW010000010.1, on the reverse strand, counting down.
GCCATCTGGTCCTACGGCTCGGGCTACGGCGGCAACGCCCTGCTGGGCAAGAAGTGCTACTCACTGCGGATCGCCTCGGCGATGGCCCGTGACGAGGGCTGGCTCGCCGAGCACATGCTGATCCTCAAGCTGACCAGCCCCCAGCAGAGGACGTACTACGTGGCCGGGGCCTTCCCGTCGGCCTGCGGCAAGACGAACCTGGCCATGCTCGAGCCGACCATCCCCGGGTGGAAGGTCGAGACCATCGGCGACGACATCGCCTGGATGCGCTTCGGCGAGGACGGCCGGCTCTACGCCGTCAACCCCGAGTACGGCCTGTTCGGCGTCGCCCCGGGGACCGGCTGGGACACCAACCCCAACGCGATGCGCACCATCGACAACGGCAACTCGGTGTTCACCAACGTCGCGCTCACCGACGACGGCGACGTCTGGTGGGAGGGGATGACCGAGGAGCCGCCGGCGCACCTCACCAGCTGGAAGAAGCAGGACTGGACGCCGGACTCCGACGAGCCCTCGTCGCACCCGAACTCGCGGTTCTGCACCCCGATCACCCAGTGCCCGATCCTGGCGCCGGAGTACACCGACCCGAAGGGCGTGCCGATCTCGGCGATCCTCTTCGGCGGCCGCCGCAAGACCACGATCCCGCTGGTCACCGAGGCGCGGGACTGGAACCACGGCGTGTTCATGGGCGCCACGCTGTCCTCGGAGACGACGGCCGCGGCCACCGGCGCCGTCGGCGTCGTCCGCCGCGACCCCTTCGCGATGCTGCCGTTCATCGGCTACAACGCCGGGGACTACTTCCGGCACTGGGTCGAGACCGGCAAGGCGCACGACGCGACGAAGCTGCCGCGGATCTTCTACGTGAACTGGTTCCGGCGGGACGAGGACGGCGGCTTCCTGTGGCCGGGCTTCGGCGAGAACAGCCGGGTCCTCAAGTGGGTCGTCGAGCGCCTCGAGGGCACCGCCGCCGCGGAGGAGACCCCGGTCGGCCACGTCCCCGCCCCGGGCTCGCTCGACGTCTCGGGCCTCGACCTGACCGAGGACCAGGTGCGCCAGGCGCTCACCGTCGACGAGGACGAGTGGCGGCAGGAGGTCCCCCAGATCACCGAGTGGTTCGAGAAGTTCGGGGACAAGCTGCCCAGCACCATGTGGGACGAGCTGGAGATCCTCAAGAGCCGCCTCGCCTGACGAGTCCCCGCCGTCGGGTCCTCGCGGACCGGCGGCGGCGCCCCGAGAGGGGCCACGCGGGCCCCGCACCGGACAGCGTCGTCCGGGGCGGGGCCCGTGCTCGTCCGCTCACGGAACGCGAGGTGTCTGCCAGCCCGGCGTCCGGGCGTCGGTTAGCGTGGCGGGCGAACCAGCGTCCCCCTGACGACAGGTCCCTCCCCGGTGCCCAATCCCTACCTGCACGTGCTGCGTACGCCGCACGCGCTGCCCATGGTGCTCGCCGCCTTCATCGGCCGGCTGCCCCTGTCGATGGTCGGACTCGGCTGCGTCCTGCTCATCGCCGACGAGACCGGCTCCTACGGCCTCGGCGGCACCGTCGCCGCCGCCGGCGCGGTCACCACCGCCCTGGCCGGTCCGGTCCTCGGCCGGCTCGCCGACGCCTTCGGCCAGCGCCGCACCCTGCTGCCGGTCATCGTGCTGTTCGCCGCGGCCGGCGCGTTCTTCCTCACCGCGGTGAAGGAGGACTGGCCGCGCTGGACCTTCTTCGTCACCGCCGGCGTCGCGGGGGCGTGCATCCCGCCGGTCGCCTCCATGATCCGCGTGCGGTGGACCCACCTGCTCCGCGGCACCTCGCGGCTGCCCGCGGCGCTGGCCATGGAGTCCGTCGTCGACGAGATGGTCTTCATCGTCGGACCGGTGCTGGTCACGTTCCTGTCGACCACCGGGCACGCGACCTCGGGCGTGGTCACCGCGTTCACCCTCGCCGTCGTCGGCGCGCTGCTGTTCGCCGCCCAGGGCCGCACCGAGCCGCCGCCGCACGGCCACGAGGCGCGCAAGGGGCCCTCGGCCATCCGGACGCCGGGCCTGCGCGTGCTGTTCGTCGTCGGTGCCGCCGTCGGGTCGATCCTCGGCACGCTGGAGATCGCGCTGGTCGCCTTCGCCGACGAGGCCGGCGCCATGGGCCTGTCGGGCGTGCTCATCGCGGGGCTCGCCGTGGGGTCGATGGTCAGCGGCATCGGCTGGGGCGCGGTGCACTGGCGCCACCCGCTGCGCCACCGGCTGCTCGTCGTCCTGGTGGTGCTCACCGTGCTGTCGGTGCCGCTGGCGCTCATCGAGAACGTCTGGGTGATGATCCCGTTCGTCGTGCTGGCCGGCGTGGCCGTCTCGCCGTCGCTGATCAGCTCGTTCACCCTCGCCGAGCTGATCGTGCCGAAGTCCGCCGTCACCGAGGCGTTCACGTGGATCGGCACCGCGCTCGGCCTCGGCGTCGCCGTCGGCACCTCGATCGCCGGGAAGATCGTCGACACCGTGGGTGCCAACGCCGCCTTCCTCGTGGCGACGGCCTCGGCCGGGATCGCCGCGGTGGTCGTGATCGCCGCGCAGCGGCTGCTGCACGTGCCGGCCGAGAACCTCGCCGAGCCGGCGCTCGCCGGTGAGGTCACCGGCTGAGCCGGTGACCCGCCCCCGGCCGGCGGCCGGCGGCGGCCGCGTCCTCGGCGTCGCACCGGAGCGGCTGGGCCGCTGGCTGGACGGCGTCGTCACGCGGCACGGCGCGTTCGAGGCGCGGGCCGGCGACGACGGTGCCCTCCACGTGTCGTGCGCCGACGGCACCATGCTGACCCTGCGCGCGCCCTTCGGCTGGACGCCGGCGGCGCCGCTGCTGACCGCCTTCACCGCCGCCGCGCGGCAACCCCGGCGCGCGGCGGTCCTGCTGGTGCGCCGGGGGCGCTGGGCCACCGGCGTCTTCGACGGCGCGGACCTCGTCGTCTCCAAGATCGACAGCCGCCTCGTGCAGGGCCGCAGCGCCGCCGGGGGCTGGAGCCAGCAGCGCTTCGCCCGCCGCCGCGGCAACCAGGCCGACGCCGTCGTCACCTCCGCCGCCGACACCGCCGCCCGCGTCCTGCTGCCGCACGCCGGCGCGGTGACCGCGCTGTTCACCGGCGGCGACCGGGGGATGGTCGACGCCGTGCTCGCCGACCCCCGGCTCGCGTCCCTGGCGGCGCTGCGCCGGGAGCCGGCGCTGGAGGTCGGTGAGCCGACGAAGGAGGTCCTGCTCGGCACCCCGGGGCGGTTCCGGGCGGTGCAGGTCCACATCGTGGAGCCCGGCGACCTCCCCGGGAGCCAAGAGCGCGACAAAGGCCCCCTCGGGGGGCCCTGAGCGCGGCAAAGCCCCCTCGGGGGGCCCATAGCGCGACAAAGGCCCCTCCCGGGCCTCAGCCGTTGGGCTGCAGGACCAGGCGGATCGGGTTGCCCTCCTTGCGCTCGAGCATCTCCACGCCCCGCGCGGCCTCCTCCAGCGGCAGCGTGCCGGAGATCGAGCGGGACAGGTCGAGGCGACCGTGCCGGATCAGGCCGACGAGCTGCTCCACGTGCTGGGGCTCGGAGCCGTAGTGGCCGAGGATCCGCTGGGAGAAGTAGCTGAACTGGGTGCCGTTGCGGATGGTCAGCGGCTGGTCGGTGAGGCCGACGAGCACCAGCTGGCCCTCGCGCTCCAGGCAGCGGACCGCCTGCTCCCGCACCGGGGCCACGCCGGCGAAGTCGAACGCGTGGGCCAGCCCCGCCCCGCCGGTCAGCTCCCGCACGCGGGTGGCGATGTCCTCGGCGGGGTCCAGCGCGAGGTCGGCGCCGAAGGCCAGCGCCCGCTCCCGGGCGGACTCCACCGGGTCGACGGCGACGATCGGCGCCGCGCCGGCCAGCCGCAGCAGCTGCACCGCGTGCGCCCCCAGGCCGCCGATGCCCCACACGCCCACCGGCTCGCCCGCACGCACGCCGGCGGTCTTCACGATCGAGGCCCACGGCGTGGAGACCGCGTCGGGGACGATGCAGGCCTGCTCGAAGGGCAGGTCGTCGGGGATGGGCACCAGCGTCTCGACGGTGGACAGCGCGTACTGCGCCCACCCGCCGTCGTAGTCCACGCCGCGGGTGTGGATCCACCCGTCGACCTCCTCGCCGGCCTGCAGGGTGACCCGCTGCCCGGCCTGCGCGCCGGTCACGCCGTCCCCGAGCTCGGCGACGACGCCGGCGACCTCGTGCCCGAGGGTGACCTCGTCGCCCTGCAGGAACAGCGGGTTGAGCTGGCCCTCGATGAGGTGGACGTCGGAGAGGCAGATGCCCGCGGCGCGCACCTCGACGAGGACCTGGCCGGGACCGGGCGTCGGGCGCGGCACCTCCGTGACCTCGAACTGCTTGGTGCGCACGTTGAGCCGGCCGGCGAGCATCGAGTCGGACAGCCTCGAGTCGGACAGCATCGGGTCGGACATGGCCCGATCCTCCCCAGGGCCCGGCCTCCCCACACCGGCGCCTCCCGTCTCCGCCTCCCGCGCGCGAAAGGCGGGAGACGGCCGGACGACGGCGGCGTAACGTCCACCGACCGTGTCCGCGACACCGACCGACACGACCGGGACCGCCACTCCTACCGATCCGGGGACCGACCCCGTCCTCGCCGCCGAGCGCGCCCACCTGGCCCGCGCCGACGACTGCCTCACCGAGATGCGTACCGCCGCCGACGCCGTCGTCGACGCCGGTGTCGACGCCTGGGCCTCCGAGCGGCTCGGTGCCGCCCGCGCCGAGCGGCTGCGCTCCCTGGCCGCCGACCCCGGCGTCCCCGCCTTCTTCGGCCGTACCGACGGGCGGGCGGGGGAGGGCACCGAGACCTTCCACATCGGCCGCCGGCACGTCCGCGACGCCACCGGCTCCCCGGTGGTCATCGACTGGCGGGCACCCGTGAGCCGGCCGTTCTACCGGGCCAGCGCTGCCGATCCGCAGGGCCTGGTCCGCCGCCGCCGGTTCGGCTTCTCCGGCGGCGAGCTCACCAGCTACGAGGACGAGCTGCTGGGGGCCGGTGAGGAGGGCGACGGCACCCTGCTGCGGGAGGAGATCGAACGCCCCCGCAGCGGCCCGATGCGCGACATCGTGGCGACCATCCAGCCCGAGCAGGACGAGATCGTCCGCGCACCGCTGGCCGAGTCGGTCTGCGTGCAGGGCGCCCCGGGCACCGGCAAGACCGCCGTCGGCCTGCACCGCGCCGCCTACCTGCTGTACACGCACGGTGGGCAGCTGGCGCGCACCGGCGTCCTCGTCGTCGGCCCCAACCGGGCGTTCCTGCGCTACATCGAGCAGGTGCTGCCCACCCTCGGCGAGGTCGACGTCGACCAGACGACGGTCGCCGAGCTCACCGGCCGCGTCCCGGTGCGGGCGCAGGACGCCCCGGAGGTCGCCGTCCTCAAGGGCGACGCCCGCATGGCGCAGGTGCTCGAGCGGGCGCTGTGGGGGGCCGTCGCCAAGCCCGCCGACGACGTCCTGGTGCCGCTGGGCGGCCGCCGGTACCGGGTGGCGGTGGAGCGGCTCAAGCGGTACGTCGACGACCTGCGCCGCCGCGGCCGGGTGGCCGACGACCAGCAGCGCCTGCACTACGCCGCCGGTCGCGAGCGGCTGGCGATGCTCGTGGCCGGGGACGCGCGGCGCCAGCGGGAGGAGGCCGGCGGCAGCCCTCCCGACGGGGAGGTCCGGCGGGCCGCGCGCAGCCCCGAGGTCCGGGCGTTCTGCGACGCCGTCTGGCCCGCCCGGGACCCCGCCGGGCTGGTGGCCGAGCTGCTCGGCGACCCCGCCGTCCTCGCCCGCGCCGCGCGGGGCGTGCTCACCGCCGAGGAGCAGGCGCTGCTGCACCGGCCGGCGCCGCGCTCGGTCCGCACCGCGCCCTGGACCGCGGCCGACGCCGTCCTGGTCGACGAGGTGGCCGGGCTGCTCGAGCGGACGACGGGCTACGGGCACGTCGTCGTCGACGAGGCGCAGGACCTCTCGCCGCTGCAGTGCCGCGCGGTGGCCCGCCGGCTGGCCGCCGGGTCGCTCACCGTGCTCGGCGACCTCGCCCAGGCCACCAGCCCCTGGTCGCCGGCGGACTGGGCGCCCACGCTCGAGGGCCTGGGCCGGCCGGAGACCGCCGTCCGCCCGCTGACCCGCGGCTACCGGGTGCCCGGGGAGGTCCTCGACTACGCCAACCGGCTGCTGCCGGCGATCGCGCCCGGTCTGCCGGCGGCCACCGCCGTGCGGCACGACCCCGGCGCGCTCACCGTCCGGCCGGTCACCGACCTCGCCGGGCCGCTGGCGGAGGTGGTGGCCGAGCTCGCGGCCGGTCCCGGGTCGATCGGCGTGGTCTGCGCCGACGACGCGGTGCCCGGTGTCGCGCGGCTGCTGGGCGACGCGGGGCTGCCCGCAGCGGTGCTGGCCGACGACGGGTCGCCCGCCGCGCGGATCGCCGTCGTCCCCGCGACCCTGGCCAAGGGCCTGGAGTTCGACGCCGTCGTCGTCGCCGACCCGGCGGCGATCGTGGCCGCCGAGCCGCGCGGGCTGTCCCGCCTGTACGTGGTGCTCACCCGCGCGGTGAGCACCCTCGTCGTCCTGCACCGCGGGGACCTGCCGGCCCTCCTGGCCGGCTGAGGTGGTCCCCCGACCGCGGGACCGTACGGCGCGGGTGGTTGTGGCCGGCGGTGATCTCGGTTTCCATGAGCCCGGCCGAGGAGGGGGGCGCATGGACCGGCACGACAGCCGGGCCGGCACGCTGCTGCGGCTGGCCGCCACCATCGTGGTCGCCGGGGTCCTGGTGGCGGGTCTGCTCCTCCCGTGGATCGGGGGCCCGACGGTCGCCGCGCAGCAGTCCACCGGGCTGCTCGGCGACCTGCCCACCGAGTTCACCGACGACCCGCCGGCGGGGAACACCGTCCTGCTGGCCGCGAACGGCGAGCCGATCACGTACTTCTACGACGAGAACCGCGACCCGGTCGAGCCGGAGCAGATCGCGGGCGTCATGAAGGACGCGCTCGTGGCCATCGAGGACTCCCGGTTCTACGGCCACCGCGGCCTCGACGTGCAGGGGACCCTGCGCGCGCTGGCCACCAACATCGCCGCGGGGGAGGTGGCCGAGGGCGGCTCGACGCTCACCCAGCAGCTGGTCAAGCAGACGCTGCTGCAGACCGCCGACACCCCCGAGGAGCGCACCGCCGCCACCGAGCAGACGCTGGGCCGCAAGCTGCGGGAGGCCCGCCTGGCGCTGGCGCTGGAGGACCTCTACGGCAAGGACGAGATCCTCACCCGCTACCTCAACATCGTGTACTTCGGGCAGAACGCCTACGGCGTCCAGCCGGCCGCCCGGGCGTTCTTCGGGGTCGACGCCGCCGCGCTCACCCTGCCGCAGGCCGCGCTGCTGGCCGGGCTGGTCCAGAGCCCGGTCAACGACGACCCGTTCACGAACCCGGAGGCAGCCACCGCCCGGCGCAACGAGGTGCTGTCGCGGATGGCCGACCAGGACCTCGTGACCGCCGACGAGGCCGCCGCGGCCGCGGCCGAGCCGCTCGGGCTGGCACCGGGCCCCGCGCCGCCCCGCGGGTGCGTCGAGGCCACCGTCGGCCCGTTCGTCTGCGACTTCGTGCAGCGCTACGTCGTCCAGGAGCTCGGGCTCAGCCAGGAGGAGCTGGACAACGGCGGCTACACGATCCAGACCACCCTGGACGTCGACCTGCAGCGCTCCGGCGACGCCGCGGTGCTCGCCACCCTGCCGCGGGAGGACTCGCTGGCCGCGATGTTCAGCGCCGTGGAGCCCGGCACCGGGCACCTGCTGGCGATGAGCGTCAACCGGACCTTCGGCTACGACCTCGCCGACCGCACGCAGGAGTCGTTCAACCTCAACACCTGGCCCAGCCAGGGCTCGGGCTCGACGTACAAGGTGTTCACCGCGGCCGCGGCGCTGGCCCGCGGGTACTCGTCGTACTACTCGCTCACCGCTCCGGACCCCTACGTCTCCAGCGTCTACTCCGGCCCGTGCCAGGGCCGCGACACCGACGGCCGCTACTGCGTGCGCAACGCCGGGTCGGGCTACCGCTCCACGCTGGACATGACGACGGCGCTCTACCAGTCGTCCAACACCTACTTCCTCGCGCTGGAGGACGCCCTCGGCAGCGTGGAGGAGCCGGTGCGGATGGCCGAGGCGATGGGGCTGTTCCAGTTCAGCCCGCCGGAGCTGCCGCAGCAGATCATCGACGAGAACCGCGGGTCGTTCACCTTCGGCTCCGAGGCCACCAGCCCGCTGGCGCTGGCCAGCGCCTACTCGACGCTGGCGGCCAGCGGCACCCAGTGCGACGTCGTCCCGGTGACCGCCGTCCTCGACCAGAACGGGGAGCCGGCGGTCGGGGCCGACGGCGAGCCGCTCGCGGTCGGCGACCGGTGCACGCCGGAGGCCGTCCCGCCAGGGGTGGCCAACACGCTCAACCAGATGCTCCGCCGGGACGTCGAGCCCGGGAACCCCGGGCAGACCGGCTCGCGCGCCTACGTCCGCGGGCACCAGATCGCCGGCAAGACCGGGACCTCGCAGGAGAACTACTCGATCGCCTTCGTCGGCTACACGCCGGAGATCACCGCGAGCGTCATGGTCCTCAACCCCAAGCAGAACGAGGACGTCGGCGGCTTCGGCGGCGGCAAGGGCGCCACCATCTGGCGCGACGCGATGGCGCCGATCCTCGACGCCCGCGGCAGCGGCGAGTTCCCCCCGGCCGACGAGACCGTGCAGAACGGCAACACCCGCCCCGTGCCCGGCTGCTCCGGGACCCGCTCCTGCGAGCGCACGCTGGCCGACGCCGGCTTCTCCCCGCGGACCGTGCGCGTGGACAGCGACGAGCCGGCCGGCACCCTGCTGGGCACCAGCCCGCCGCGCGGCGGCCGTGCCGTGCCCGGCCAGGTGGTGACGATCCTCGTGAGCAACGGCAGCGACTACACCAGGCCCGCGCCCGCACCCGCGCCCGCGCCGGCGCCGGCACCCCCGGCCGACCCCGCGCCCGACCCGGCACCCGTGCCCGAGCCGCCTCCGGCGCCCGAGGCCCCGGCACCGGAGCCCCCCGCGCCGGAGCCACCCCCGCCGCCTGCCCCCGAGCCGCCCCCGCCGCCGCCCCCGCCGGCTCCGGAACCGCCCGCTCCGGGCGCCCCGGCGCCGGACGCCCCGGCCCCGGGTGCGCCGGCTCCGGAGTTCCCCCCGCCGGGCTTCCCGCCGCCCGCCTGACGCAGGCCCAGCCGCTCGTCCAGGGACTGGGTGAGCAGCCACCCCGAGACCAGCACGAGGTGCAGCAGGAACAACCAGAACCCGATGGCGACCATCGCGCCGACGACCACCAGGCCGCCGAACGGTGCGCCGAGGTCCAGCGGCAGGGACAGGAACACCACGAAGCCCTGCAGGAACCCCGAGAGGCAGGCGGCGGTGAACAGCGCGCCGCTGACCAGCGCGCCCCAGCGGTGCCGCCCGCCGGCCACCACGCCGAAGCCCCAGAGGATCGGCACGGTCAGCACGAAGAGCACGGTGTAGTAGCCGACGGCGAAGCCGCCGAGCGCGGGCCCGAACCCGCCCTCCCGGGCCAGGTCGGCCATCAGCCGGGCGGCCAGCAGCAGCGGGTACAGCAGCAGCGGTGTCACCACGACCAGCGGCAGGGTGGCCAGTCGACCCCGCCAGGCGGTGAGGTTCTCCCGCCGCTGGCTGAACCGCAGCAGCGCCCGCCGCAGGCCCTCGCCGTAGAGCGACAGCGGCAGCAGGGCCAGCACGAAGCCGAGCAGGTCCAGCCGCACGCCGGCGTCGACCAGCCGGTCGACCGCGCCGGGAGCGCCGAGGGTCGAGGGCAGCAGCTCGGCCAGCCGCCCGCTGAGCGTGCGCACCTCCTCGGGGGAGGTGACCAGCGCGGTCAGCCGGACGGCGACCAGGATCAGCGGCACCACCGCGATGCCCGCGTAGAAGGTCAGCCCCGCGCCGATGAGGGCGAGGTCGCGACCGCGCAGCAGGCGGCGGGTGCCGGCGAGCAGCGCCCGGGACTCGATCCGCAGCCGGCCCGCCGTCCGCCTCCGCACCGGGTCCACCTCCTCAGCCCACCAGCCCGGGCGGCGGCGCGCCCGTCGGGAGAGCCAGGGCGACGTCAGTCGTCGGTGCTGGCGTCGTCGGTCGTCGGCGCGTCGTTGCCCGGGTTGGGACCGGTCTCCTCGCAGCTGGCGTCGGCGTCGTTGTTCGCGTTCTGCCCGCTGGCGTCGCAGTTGGTCGGGCCGCGGGAGAAGTCGGTGTTGTCGCCGCAGGCGACCAGCGAGCCGAGCATCGCGAGCACGACCAGCGGGCGGGCCAGGCGCATCCGGGTGGAGGAGGACATGCCGTCATCGGTACACGTCCCCGGGGTCCGCCAAACCGGCGGGGGATGGCCGTCCCTCCTCGGATCACCGGGTGTGAGCGATGTGATCACGGGGAGGTGGTTGTCACCCGCGCGTCACGACCCTTACGCTGAGTACGTCCAACGGGGCGCTCCGTCACCAGCCTGGGTGACACCTCGTGGACGCCGTCGAGCCGGTCCTCCTCCGTGGAGGCCGGGCCGGGGACCCACCTGAGCACTGGGGTGTAGCGCGCTCGTGCGCGCCGGGCGACTCCACGCCCGAACCCGTCAGCTAACCCGGTAGGCGGCATGGGAGAAGGAGAGACAGCCGCGTGGCGTCCCTGCGCACGTCCGTCCCCGGCATGCCCGCGACCACCCGGTCGCGCAGCCGCCGCGCCGCTCTCGCCCTGGTCGGCGCCCTAGCCGTCGGCCTCGGAGTCGGGGGCGTCCCGGCATCCGCGCTGGCGGAGGAGCCGGTGACGTCCGCGCAGGCCGCGGAACTCGTCGCGGCCCGGGGACACGAGCTCGAGGTCGTCACCGAGCAGTTCAACGAGGCGCGCGAGGCCCTCGGCGCCCAGCAGGCGGCCGCCGACGCCGCCGCCGCACAGCTCGCGGCCGCCCAGGTCGCCGTGGACACCGCCCGCGGCCAGGTCGTCGGCATCGCCCGCTCCGCCTACACCGGCGACAGCATGGGCTCGCTGCAGGCGCTGATGACCAGCGACACCGCCGAGGAGTTCGTCAACCGCGTCTCGCTGCTGCAGGGCATCGCCGGCTACCAGGGCGAGCTGCTCGGCCAGGCCGTCACCGCCACCGAGGCGGCCACCACGGCCCAGGCCACCGCCACCCAGGCCGCGGCCGAGGCGCAGCGCCAGTACGACTCCGTCGCCGCCCAGCAGGCCGACCTCGAGTCGCAGATCGCCGACTACCAGGCCGACTTCGCCCGGCTGAGCGCCGACGAGCGCCGCGCCGCCCTCGAGGCCGCGGCCGCCGCGCACGCCGCCGAGCAGGCCCGCGCCAGCCGGGACGAGGAGCGCGAGGCCCCTGAGGCCCCGGCGTCCTCGGAGTCGTCGTCCGGGTCGTCCGCGTCGTCGTCCGCTGCGTCCTCGTCGGGCTCGTCGGCCGCCGAGGCGCCCGCCGCCGCAGCCGCTCCGGCCAGCGGGGTCGCCGGGACCGTCGTCGCCACCGCCATGGCCCAGCGCGGCAAGCCCTACGTGTGGGCCGCTTCCGGCCCGGGCTCCTTCGACTGCTCGGGTCTGACCCAGTACGCCTTCCGCGCCGCCGGGATCAGCCTCCCGCACTCCAGCAAGATGCAGTCGCAGATGGGCACCGCGGTCTCCCGCGCCAACCTGCAGCCCGGTGACCTGGTGTTCTTCTACAGCCCGGTCAGCCACGTGGGCATCTACATCGGCAACGGCCAGATGGTGCACGCGCCGACCTCGGGCGACGTCGTCAAGGTCGCGCCCGTCGACGCGATGGGCGGCTACGCCGGAGCCCGCCGCATCGGCTGAGCACGGACCACCTGGAGCAGGCCCCACACGAACGCCGCGGTGTCGCCGGAGGGCAGCCGCACCTCCCAGCGGGTGACCACCCGGGGGTCGACCTCCACCGCACCGGGCAGGCCGCTGACGTCGGCCACCACGTGCTCCCACACCCGCAGCCGCCCGTCGGCTGCCGGCGGGACCGGGGAGCCGGCGGCCCGCACCAGGTGCTCGTGCAGCACGGTGCCGCCGGGGCCGGACAGCACCTCCCAGCGCAGGTGCGGCCACAGCGGCAGCGGCCAGCGGTGGACCTCGAGGTCGAGGTCCCCGAACCGGCGGTCCTCGGTCTCCGGGGCCGGCCCCAGGACGGCGGTGCGCAGCGCCAGGCCGCGCGGCGCCCGCGGCGCGGAGTGCAGCGCCTGCCAGCGGGTGTGCGCGGCGTGCGCCTCCGCGCGCGTGGCGGCGAGCCGCGGCAGGGCGGCGGCGGCGAGGTCCGGCCGCAGGTCGGCCATCCGGCGCAGCAGGACCAGGCAGAACTCCCGCCGCGCCAGACCCCGCACCCGTCCGACCCTGCCATCCAGCTCACACCGCCAGGCGGGACGTCCGGAGGCGCCGCCGCGTTGAGACGACGAGACCCGTCCCGACGCAGGAGACCCCGCAGCCGATGACCCCCCGCACCGTCGCCCTGGCCTTCCGCACCGTCGCCGTCGCCGAGGCGCTGTCCTGGATCGGCCTGCTCGCCGGGATGTACGTCAAGTACGTGCCGGAGACCTCCGAGCTGGGCGTGCAGGTGTTCGGTCCGATCCACGGCGCGGTGTTCGTCGCCTACGTGCTGGTGTCGCTGGTCGCCGCCCGCGTGCTCGGCTGGTCGCGGGGGACGACGCTGCTCGCGCTGGCGGCCTCGGTCCCGCCGCTGGCCACCGTCGTCTTCGAGCGCTGGGCCGGGCACACCGGGCGGCTGGGCGTTCCCGCCCGGACCTGACCTACCGTTCCGGCATGCCCGAGCCCGTGCTGCCCTCGACCGCGTGCACCCTGCTGGCCCGCACGGCGCGGGTGCAGCGCGACGGCCGCGCGCCGAGCCTGGTCGCCGGCGTGGTCCGGGACGGCGGGCTGGCCTGGTCGGCCGGGCGGGGCGACGTCGCCGAGCCGCACACCGACGTCCAGTACCGGCTGGGGTCGATCAGCAAGGCCGTCACCGCCGTCGCGGTCATGCGGCTGCGCGACGAGGGCCGGCTGGCGCTGGACGACCCCCTGGAGCGCCACGTGCCGGGGACGCCGTTCGGCGACCGCTCGGTCGGGCAGCTGCTCTCGCACCTGGCCGGCGCCGCCGCGGAGAGCCCGGGCGGCTGGTGGGAGCGGGTGCCCGGCGGCCCGCTGGCCGACCTGGGGCTCACCGGTGAGCACGCCGTGCTGGGGGAGGCGCGGCGCTTCCACTACTCGAACCTCGGCTTCGGCCTGCTCGGCGAGCTCGTCGCGCGTCTGCGGGGGCGGTCGTGGGACGACGTCGTGGCCGGCGAGGTGCTCGCCCCGCTCGGCATGACCCGGACGACGCCACGCCCGTCCGGCCGGGCCGCGCAGGGGTACGCCGTCCACCCGTGGGCCGACGTCGTCCTGGCCGAGCCCGAGCACCACGCCGGCGTGATGGCCGCCGCCGGGCAGCTGTGGGCGACGCTCGACGACCTCGCCCGCTTCGCCGCCTTCCTGCTCGGCGACACCGGCGACGTGCTGTCCCCGGCGACGCTGGAGGAGATGGCCGTGCCGGCCGGCGTCGACTCCTCCTCACCGGCCTGGTCGGCGTACGGGCTGGGCCTGCAGGTGCTGCGGGTCGACGGCCGCACGCTCACCGGCCACGGCGGCTCGATGCCCGGCTTCCTCGCCGGGGTGTTCGTCGACCGCGAGGAGGGCACCGGCGGCGTCTCACTGGCCAACACCACCAGCGGCCTCGACGTCCTGGTCCCCGGGCTGCTCGCCGACCTGCGCGCCGCCGAGCCGCGGGTGGTCGGGCCGTGGCGTCCGGCGGAGCCGCCGGTGCCGCTGGACCAGCTCGGCGTCTGGTACTGGGGCCCGGCGCCGTACGTGCTGCGCGCGGTGGCCGGCGGCCTGCTGCACCTCGGTCCGCTGCCCGGCCGGTCGGGGCGCGCCAGCCGCTTCCGCCCGCTCGCGGACGGCACCTGGGTCGGCCTGGACGGCTACCACGCCGGCGAGCCACTGCGGATCGCCCCGGACCACCTGGACCTCGGCACGTTCGTCTTCACGCGCGAGCCCTACGACCCCGCGGCCCCCGTGCCCGGCGACGTCGACCCCCGCGGCTGGACCCTCCCGACCGACGAGGCATAGGAAGCTCTCCGCACGTGTCGGCCGCTCAGACGTGCGGAGAGCTTCCTATACCCCGCTCAGGGGCGGTCGAAGGCGTCCATCGTGGTCTTGAGGACGGCGCCGTAGGCCAGGTGGGGCACGACGTCGCTGATCCAGTCGGTGGCCGACCAGGTCCGCGGGTCGGTGATCCCGAGCGCCGTCATCGGGCCGTTGGAGGCCACCAGGACGCCGAGCGTGGTGAGCAGCGTGCCCACCAGCGGCTGCGACCGGAACCCCGACGCCCGCGCCAGCCCGGTGAGGACGCCGACGCCGATGCCCGCGACCAGTCCGGTCATCGGGCCGAGCCCCTGGATCCGGTTCTGCCGCGTCTCCTCGTCGCCGGGGATGGGCACGTGCGCCTTCCGCGCGAGGGCCTCCACCGTCTGCTCGGGTGTGGAACTCGAGCCGCGCCCGCGGAGGGTCATGTCGAGGTAGGTGACGGCGTTGAGGGCGGTCGTCCCCGCCGCCCCGGCCGCGGCGCCCCGCGCCGCCCAGCCGAGCGTGCCGATGCCCCGCTTGCCCTTGCCGATCGTCCCGACCGGGGTGCGCTTCGCCATGCCCGCGGCGGTACCCGTCGCGCCTCCCCGGACACACGGGCGCATCCTGGGGAGGTGGACGACGCCGGCCCCGCCCTCGAGCGCGCGATCGACGCGCTGCTCGACGCCCGCGCACCCGGCGCCACCATCTGCCCGTCCGAGGCGGCCCGGGCCGTCGCCCCGGAGGACTGGCGCGACCTCATGCCGCAGGCCCGCGCCGCGGCCGGCCGGCTGGCGCAGCGGGGCGATGTCGAGGTGACCCAGGGCGGCGTGGTGGTCGACGTCGCCACCGCCCGCGGCCCGGTGCGGGTCGGGCGCGCCGGGCGCTGACCGCCCGCGGCATCCCTATCCCGCCGCGGGGGTCTCCGCTCCGGCGGCGCGCTCCAGCAGCGGCGCGACCCGGTGGTCGACGTAGCGGCGCAGCGCCAGCGCGGTGTCCGTGCGCTCCACGCCGCGGACGGCGAGCACCTGCTCGGTGAGCCGCCACAGGTCGTCGGCGTCGACGGCGACCACCCGCACCAGCAGGTCGGCGGCGCCGGACAGCGCGGTCACCTCGAGCACCTCGGGCAGCGCCGACAGCGCGGACGCGACCTCCTCGAGGCTGCGCTGCACGACCTGCACGGTCATGTAGGCGCCGAGCCGGTAGCCGAGGGCCTCGGGCCGCACCCGCGCGTCGAAGGGGGCGAGCAGCCCCCCGGACTCCAGCCGCGCCAGCCGCGCCTGCACCGTGTTGCGGGCCAGCCCGAGCCGCTGGGACAGGGCCATCACGGTGGCGCGGGGGTCCTCGGTGAGGGCCTGGACAAGGCGCGCGTCGGTGGCGTCCAGACGGTCCGGACCGGGCGGCATGTGCTCAGTCTGGCACGTCCGGTCGCCCTGCTGGTTGTCATCCTGCGCAGTCCGCCCTGACGACCTTGCGCAATCCGTCCGGGGGGTGATGTGCTCCGGATCGAGCCGGCCGTGCCACGATGTGTGAGTGGCGCCACACCCCGGTGCCCACTGACGTCCAGCACCGCAGCCGGCCGGTGACCCCGGCAGCCGCGGCCGACGGCGAGGAGAGCGCAGTGCGCGAGCTCGTGAGCGAACCGGACAGCCCGGCCCTGCCGAGCGTCACGACGGAGGCGGTGGACCCCGTCCCGGGAGCGGGTGCGCCGCACCTGCCGCAGCAACCGGACCTGGTGCAGCTGCTCAGCCCCGAGGGCGAGCGGCTCGAGCACCCCGACTACTCCATCGACGTCTCCGCCGAGGAACTGCGCGGCCTCTACCGCGACCTCGTGCTGGTCCGCCGCTGGGACGTCGAGGCCACCGCCCTGCAGCGCCAGGGCGAGCTGGGCATCTGGGCCTCGCTGCTGGGCCAGGAGGCCGCCCAGATCGGCGCCGGCCGGGCCATGGCCGACGGCGACACGGCCTTCCCCACCTACCGCGAGCACGGCGTGGCCTGGACCCGCGGCGTCGACCCGCTGCACGTCATCAGCCTGTTCCGCGGCGTGGACAACGGTGGCTGGGACCCGGTGGCCACCGGCTTCAACCTCTACACCGTCGTGATCGGCGCGCAGACGCTGCACGCCACCGGCTACGCCATGGGCCTGCAGCGCGACGGCGCCGAGAGCGCGGCCCTGGCCTTCCTCGGCGACGGCGCGACCAGCCAGGGCGAGGTCAACGAGGCGATGATCTGGGCGGCCAGCTTCTCCGCCCCGGTCGTCTTCTTCTGCCAGAACAACCAGTACGCGATCAGCGTGCCGCTGGAGCGGCAGTCCCGGGTGCCGCTGTACCAGCGCGCGGCCGGGTTCGGCTTCCCGGGCGTGCGGGTCGACGGCAACGACGTCCTGGCCGTCCTCGCCGTGACGCGTGCCGCGCTGGCCGCCGCCCGCGAGGGCCAGGGGCCGACGTTCATCGAGGCCTTCACCTACCGGATGGGCGCGCACACCACCTCCGACGACCCGACCCGCTACCGCCTGGCCAGCGAGCTCGAGGAGTGGAAGCTGCGCGACCCCGTCGCCCGGGTGAAGGCGTACCTGTCGCGGACCGGCGTGGCCGACGCCGCGTTCTTCGCGGCCGTCGAGGCCGAGGGCGACGAGCTGGCCGCGCGGATCCGGTCCGGCACGGTCGAGATGCCCGATCCACCGGGGACGGCGATGTTCGACCGGGTGTACGCGGAGCAGACGCCGCACCTGGCCGCGCAGCAGGCGGAGTTCGAGGCGTACCAGGCGTCGTTCGAGGGGGCCGGGCACTGATGGCCACGAGAACGACGCCCGAGCGAGCATCGCAGGGAGCGCCAGCGACCGAGGAGCGGAACGAGGGCGGAGTCGAGTCATGAGCACCGAGATGCTGACCATCGGCAAGGCCCTCAACCTGGGCCTGCGCCGGGCCATGGAGGACGACGCGAAGGTCGTCCTCATGGGCGAGGACATCGGCCGCCTCGGCGGGGTCTTCCGGATCACCGACGGCCTGCAGAAGGACTTCGGCGAGGACCGCGTCGTCGACACCCCGCTGGCCGAGGCCGGCATCCTCGGCACCGCCGTGGGGCTGGCCATGCGCGGTTACCGGCCGGTCTGCGAGATCCAGTTCGACGGCTTCGTCTTCCCGGCCTACAACCAGATCGTCACGCAGGTCGCCAAGATCCACGCCCGCTCCCGCGGCCGGCTGCCGATGCCGATCGTCGTCCGGATCCCCTTCGGGGGCGGCATCGGCGCCGTCGAGCACCACAGCGAGAGCCCCGAGGCGTACTTCGCGCACACCCCGGGCCTGAAGGTGGTCGCCGTCAGCAACCCGGTCGACGCCTACTGGGGCATCCAGCAGGCCATCGCCCACCCCGACCCGATCGTCTTCCTCGAGCCCAAGCGGCGGTACTGGGAGAAGGCCGAGGTCGACACCGACGCGACCCCCGGCCCGCTGTTCGCCTCGCGGGTGCTGCGCGGCGGCGACGACGTCACGCTGCTGGCCTACGGCCCGATGGTGAAGACGGCGCTGCAGGCCGCCGAGGCCGCGGCCGAGGAGGGCCGCTCGATCGAGGTCGTCGACCTGCGGACCCTCTCCCCGCTGGACCTCGACCCGGTGTTCGACTCGGTGCGGCGCACCGGGCGCTGCGTCGTCGTCCACGAGGCGGCGGTGACCCTGGGCCTCGGCGCGGAGATCGCCGCGCGGGTCACGGAGACCTGCTTCCACTCGCTGGAGGCACCGGTGCTGCGGGTGGGTGGCTACGACACCCCGTACCCGCCGTCGAAGCTCGAGGAGGAGTACCTCCCCGACCTCGACCGCGTGCTCGACGCCGTCGACCGCTCGATGGGGTTCTGACATGGGGCAGCTGCGCCAGTTCAAGCTCCCCGACGTCGGGGAGGGCCTGACCGACGGCGAGATCCTGCAGTGGCTCGTGGCCGTCGGCGACACCGTCACGGTCAACCAGCCGCTGTGCGAGGTGGAGACCGCCAAGGCCGCGGTCGAGCTGCCCTCGCCCTATGCCGGCACGGTCACCGAGCTGCTGCACGAGGCCGGCACGACCGTCGACGTCGGCACGCCCATCATCACCATCGACGTGGGCGGCGACGCCCCCGCGGCGGCGCCGTCCGGGGACGGTGCCGAGCCGGCCGCCGGCCTGATCGGCGGGGCGGCGCCCGGCGGGCGGACGGCGGTGCTCGTGGGCTACGGGCCGCGCACCACCGAGGCCCGCCGGCGTCCGCGCCGGGGGGCGCCCGCGGCTGCTCCGGCGGCTGCTCCGGTCGCACCCGAGGCCGCGGCGGTCCCGGGCGCGGACTACGGCTCGGGCGGCGCCGAGCGGCCGCCGTTGCTGGCCACCGCGCCCGACGCGACGGTCAAGCCGATGCGCCACGGCGGTCTCGAGGTCGGCCGGCAGGCCGAGGCGCACGCCCGCGCCGAGGCGGCCGCCCCCTCCCGGCCGGTCTCGCCGGGCCGCGGCTCGGCGAGACCGCTGGCCAAGCCGCCGGTGCGCAAGCTCGCCCGCGACCTCGGCGTGGACCTCACCGCGCTGAGCGGCAGCGGAGCCGGCGGGGTCATCACCCGCGAGGACGTGACCGCCGCGGCGTCGGCACCGGCCACCGCCCCGACGGCGGTCCCGACGGCCGCACCCCTCACCGCCACCGCCGGCGAGCAGCGGATCCCGGTCAAGGGCGTCCGCAGGGCGACGGCGGCGGCGATGGTGGCCAGCGCGTTCACCGCGCCGCACGTCACGGAGTTCTTGACCGTCGACGTCACGCGGACGATGAAACTGCGCTCGCGGGTCGCCGCCCGGCCCGAGTTCGCCGGGGTGAAGGTCAGCCCGCTGCTGTTCGTGGCGCGGGCACTGCTGCTGGCCGCGCGCCGGCACCCGATGGTCAACAGCTCCTGGGACGAGGCCGCGCAGGAGATCGTCGTCCACGGGCAGGTCAACCTCGGGATCGCGGCGGCCACCCCGCGCGGGCTGGTCGTGCCCAACGTCAAGGACGCCGGCCGGCTCGCGCTGGCCGAGCTCGCCGGCGCGCTCACCGAGCTCACCGAGACGGCGCGGGCGGGGCGGACGGCGCCGGCGGACATGACCGGCGGCACGATCACGATCACCAACGTCGGCGTGTTCGGCGTCGACACCGGCACGCCGATCCTCAACCCCGGCGAGTCGGCGATCCTGGCCTTCGGCGCCGTCCGCGAGATGCCGTGGGTGCACAAGGGGAGGATCGCCGTCCGGCAGGTGACGCAACTGGCGCTGTCGTTCGACCACCGGATCATCGACGGCGAGCTGGGCAGCCGGTTCCTCGCCGACGTCGGCGCGCTGCTGTCCGACCCCGGGCTGGCGCTCACGTTCTGACCCCTCCGCGATCATGGCGCCGGGACCGCGGATCCGGCCCGACGGGTGGTTCCGCCGCCATGATCGCGCGGGTAGGAGGGCGACCATGACCGACCTCGACGGCCTGCTGGCGTTCGCGGCCCGCTCCCGGCTGCCCGGCGGCGGCTTCGGCTACCTGGGTGCCGACGGCACGGTGCTGCCGGACCGGCCGCAGGAGACCTGGATCGTCGCCCGGATGACACACGTCTTCGCGCTGGCGCAGCTGCTGGGCCGGCCGGGGGCCGACGACCTCGCCCGATCCGGGGTGGACGCGCTGCGGCAGGGGCCGCTGCACGACGGCGTCGACGGCGGCTGGCGCGCGGCCGAGGACGACGACACCAAGAGCGCGTACGTGCACGCCTTCGCCGTCCTCGCCGGGGCGACGACGACGGTGGCGGGCGTCCCGGGCGGGCGGGCGCTGCTGGACGAGGCGCTGGCCGTGTGGGACACCCGCTTCTGGGACGACGCCGAGGGCCTCGCCGTCGAGGAGTGGAACGCGGACTGGTCGCGGCTGTCGGACTACCGCGGCGCCAACGCCAACATGCACGGCGTCGAGGCCACGCTGGCCGCGGCCGACGCCCTGTCCCTGGCCGGCGGAGCCGGGGAGGCCGCCCGCCTGCGCCAGCACGCACTGCGCAGCACCGGGCGGATCGTGCACGGCTGGGCGCGGGAGCGGGACTGGCGGCTGCCCGAGCACTTCGACGCCGCGTGGACGCCGCTGCCCGAGCACAACCGCGACCGGCCGGCCGACCCGTTCCGGCCCTACGGCGTCACCGTCGGGCACCAGTTCGAGTGGGCCCGCCTGTGCCTGCACCTGCGCGCCGCGCTCGGCGACGCCGCGCCCGCCTGGCTCCTCGACGACGCCGTCGGGATGTTCGACGCCGCGGCCGGGCGCGGGTGGGCGGCCGACGGGACGCCGGGCTTCCCGTACACGCTGGACTGGGACGACCGTCCCGTGGTGACGGCGCGGATGCACTGGGTGCTGTGCGAGGGGATCGCCGCGGCCGCGGTGCTCGGGGCGGTCACCGGCGAGGACCGCTACGCCGACCTGGCCGCGGCCTGGCGGGCGCACGGCGAGGAGCGCTTCGCCGACCCCTCCACCGGCAGCTGGCACCACGAGCTGGCGCCGTCGGGGGAGGTGGCCTCCGGCACGTGGGCCGGACAGCCCGACGCCTACCACCTGGCGCAGGTGCTGCTGCTGGAGGACGCGCCGGTGCGGGGGAGCGTGGCCCTGGCGCTGCGCTGACCTCGGCGCTGCGGTGTGTCCGCCCCCGGGACCCGGGGTAGGGGCGCGAGGACCGCAGCGACATCCCGAGTCAAGAGGAGCGTTCCCGTGGCAAGCGTGCAGGAGTCCGTCGACGTCGACGTCCCGATCCGGGTCGCCTACGACCAGTGGACGCAGTTCGAGTCCTTCCCCCAGTTCATGGGCGGCGTCGAGCGCATCACGCAGATCGACGACACGCACACGCACTGGATCACCAACATCGACGGCGTGAAGCGTGAGTTCGACGCGGAGATCACCGAGCAGCACGTCGAGGAGCGGGTGGCCTGGACGAGCACCGGCGGCGACGCCAAGCACGCCGGCGTCGTCACCTTCCACCGCCTCGACGACGACAAGACGCGCGTCATGATCCAGATCGACTGGGAGCCCACCGGGCTCGTCGAGAAGGCCGGCGCCGCGCTCGGTTTCGACGACCGTCAGGTCAAGGCCGACGCCAAGCGGTTCAAGGAGTTCATCGAGAGCCGCGGCAACGAGACCGGCGCCTGGCGCGGCGACGTCCCGCGGCCCGACCAGGCGTAACCGGCCCCGACGCACCGGCGCCCGTCCCCTCCGTTCGGAGGGGACGGGCGCCGTCGTCTGTGCGGTCGGGCGGCAGGAACGGCCGTTCCCGCCGTCCGGGGGGCTACTCCGCGTCGAGGTCGGCGGCCACCAGGCCCGCGATCCGCTCGACCACCGCGGCGTCGTCGCTGGTGACGGTGACCTCGGCGCCCTTCTGGGCACCGAGCGTCATGATCATCAACGGCGAGCCGGCGTCGACGGGGTTGCCGCCGGGCGTGGCCAGGGTGACCGGGACGCCGGCCTTGCCCACGGCCTCGGCGATGAGCGCGGCCGGGCGGGCGTGCAGGCCGACCCGGGAGCCGACGGTGACGGTCTGACTGGGCATGGGCGGGATCCTCGCTGCTCGGGGTGGGTGGTGGGGTCGAGCCTGCCGTGTCAGACGCGCGCGGGCGCGCTGACGGCGGGAGCGACGGTGTGGGCGTGGGCGAGGTCGACGGCGTCCTCGGGGACGGCGTCGGCCTTCGGGCGGCCGAAGCTCTTGGCGATGGTGACGGCCGCGGCGCCGACGATCGTGCCGACGACCAGCGCGACCACGAACATCAGGACGCCGTTCATCGCGAAGAACACGAAGATGCCGCCGTGCGGAGCCCGCAGCTCCACGCCGCTGGCCGCCACGATCGCGCCGGTGGTGGCACCGCCCAGCATCATCGACGGGATGACCCGGAAGGGGTCGGCCGCGGCGAACGGGATGGCGCCCTCGGAGATGAACGAGGCGCCGAGCAGCCAGGCGGCCTTGCCGTTGTCGCGCTCGGCCGGCGTGTAGAGCCGCGGGCGGACCGCGGTGGACAGCGCCATCGCCAGCGGCGGGACCATGCCGGCGGCCATGACGGTCGCCATGATGACCAGCGGGGCGCCGCTGCCGGCCGCCAGGCCGGTGGTGGCGAAGACGTAGGCCGCCTTGTTCACCGGGCCGCCGAGGTCGAAGCACATCATCAGGCCGAGGATGATCCCGAGCAGCACCGCCGAGGTGCCGGTCAGGCCGTTGAGCCAGTTGCCCAGCCCGGTGAGGGCAGCGGCCAGCGGGCGGCCGAGCAGGACGGCCATGATGCCGCTGGAGATCAGCGTGGCCAGCAGCGGGATGATCACGACCGGCTGGAGCCCGCGCACACCGGCGGGCAGCTTCCACGAGGCGATCCACCGGGCCGCGAAGCCGGCGATGATGCCGCCCACCAGGCCGCCGATGAAGCCGGCGCCCACGCTCACCGACACGGCGCCGACGACGAAGCCGGGGACGATGCCCGGCCGGTCGGCGATGGCGAAGGCGATGTAGCCGGCCAGGGCCGGCACGAGGAAGCCGAAGGCGGCCTGGCCGAGGACGGTGCAGACGGCACCGAGGTAGCCCAGGAAGCCGTCGTTGAGGCCCTCGACCCCCGGGGCGCTCGGCAGGTCGAAGAACGAGTTGCTGAGCACCCAGCTCAGCGCGTAGTTCTGCCCCTCGACGTCGGGGTTGGCGCTGACGATCTGGTACCCGCCGAAGAGGAAGCCCAGCGCGATGAGCAGGCCGCCCGCGGCGACGAACGGGATCATGTAGCTGACGCCGGTGAGCAGCCAGCGGCGGACCTCGGTGGCGGTGCCCGGCCGGCCGGCCGGAGCGGCGGCGGCCGCGGCCCCGCCCGCGGAGCCCGGCACCCGGCGGGAGTCCGGGTCGTCGGCGGCCGCGAGCGCCTCGCGGATCATCACCTCGGGCTCGTTGATCGCCCGCTTGGTGCCCGACTGGACCACCGGCTTGCCGGCGAACCGCTCTTGGTCCCGCACGCCGACGTCGACGGCGAAGATGACCGCCTCGGCGTCGCGGATGACCGCCGGGTCCAGCGGCGTGGCGCCCGAGGAGCCCTGCGTCTCGACGACGAGGTCGACGCCCTCGGCCTGCGCGGCGGCGGTGAGCTTGTCGGCGGCCATGTAGGTGTGCGCGATGCCGGTCGGGCAGGCGCTGACGGCGACGATGCGGCGGCGGGCCGGGGCAGCGGCGTCGGCAGCGGCGGCGGGCGCGGTGGCCGGCGCCGGGACCGAGGTCGCCGCGCTCGCACCGGTGGCCGGCGTCGGGGAGACGACCTCCTCCACCAGCGCGACGACGTCCTGCGGGGAGGCCGCGGCCCGCAGCGAGACGACGAAGTCGGGCCGGACCAGGGCGCGGGCCAGCGCGGACAGCAGCGTGAGGTGGTCGGCGTCGCCGGCCGCGGGGGCGGCGATCAGGAAGACCAGGTCGGCCGGGCCGTCGGCGGCGCCGAAGTCGACCCCCGGGGCCAGGCGGGCGAAGGCCAGGGACGCCTGCGTCACCGCGGCCGACCGGCAGTGCGGGATCGCGATGCCGCCGGGCAGGCCGGTGGCGGCCTGCGCCTCGCGGGCCAGCGCGTCACCGGCCAGGGCGTCGGCGCCGGTGGCACGGCCCGCGTCGGCGACCAGGCCCGCCAGCCGGCGGACCACCGCGGCCTTGTCGGAGCCCAGGTCGGCGTCGAGGACGACCAGCTCGGGGGAGATGAGTGCGGTCATGACGGGCCTTCCGGGGCGTCAGGGGACGTCGCGGCCGGCGGCCGCGACGGGATCGGGGGCGGTGGTGGGCGCGGGCCCGGGCAGGCCGGGCGTCACGACGACGGCGGCCGGGTCGACCTGGTGCGGCAGCGGCACCGCGGACCCGGGCAGCGCGGCCGCGGCCGAGCCGGTGGCGACCGCGCGCCGCAGCCGTTCGGCGGGCGGGGCGCCGGCGAGGTCGGCGAGCAGGGCGCCGGCCAGGCTGGAGTCGCCGGCGCCGACGGTGCTGCGGACGGTGGTGCGCGGCGGGCGCGCCGACCAGACGCCGTCGGCCGTGGAGAGCACCGCGCCGTCGCCACCGAGGGTCAGCAGCACCTCGGCGACGCCCCCGGCGTGCAGCGACTCGACCGCGGCGCGCAGGGCGGCCGGGTCGGCCAGCAGCGCGGCCTCGGTGGTGCCGGCGACCTGGGCGAGCTCCTCGGCGTTGGGCTTGAGCAGGTGCGGCGCCGCGTCGGGCCCCGCGGCGAGCAGCGCCCGCAGCGGCGCCTCGGAGGTGTCGACCGCGACGCGGGCGCCGGTGGGGCGGACCGCCCGGACCAGCTCGGCGTACCAGTCCGCGGGCGTGCCCGGCGGCAGGGAGCCGGAGAGCACCACCCAGCGGGCGTCGGCCGCCGCACCGGTCAGCACGGCCGCGAGCGCGGCCCGGGTGTCCCCGCCGAGGGCGGTGCCCGGCTCGTTGAGCTTGGTGGTGGTGCCGTCGGGCTCGGTCAGCGAGTAGTTGGTGCGCACCGGGGTGCCGGTGGGCACGGTGAGCAGGGGCAGCCCGAGCGCGGTCAGGGCGGTGACCAGCGGGTCGGTCCGGTCGGCCGGGACCACGGCGACGACGTCGGCGCCGGCGGCGGCCAGCGCCCGCGCGACGTTGACGCCCTTGCCGCCCGGCTCGGTCGAGCTCGTGCCCAGGCGGGCCACCCCGCCGCGGGCCAGCGGGCCGGGGAGCGCCAGCGTGCGGTCCAGGCTCGGGTTGGCCGTCAGCGTGACCACCCGTCCCCCGCGCGCGCGGTCGCCGCTCACGCGACCACGACCTCGACGCCCGAGGACTCGAGGTGGTCCAGGACGGCCGGCTCGGCCCCGCCGTCGGTGACCACCACGTCGACGTCGTCCAGGGAGGCGAAGCGGACCAGGTGCTCGCGGCCGAGCTTGCTGCTGTCGGCCAGCACGACCACCCGCTGCCCGGCGCGCACCATCGCGCGCTTCACCGAGGCCTCGGCCTCGTCCGGTGTGGTCAGCCCGTGGCCGGGGGTGATGCCGTTGGTGCCCAGGAAGGCCACGTCGACCCGGAGGTCGGCCAGCGCCCGCACCGGCGTCTCACCCACGGCGCACTGGGTCAGTCCGCGCACCCGGCCACCCAGCACGTGCAGGGTCACCCCCGGCGCGTTGGCCAGCCGGGCGGCGATGGGCACCGAGTTGGTGGCCACGAACAGCGACCGGTCGGACGGCAGCACGTCGGCCAGCGCCGCGGTGGTGCTCCCGCCGTCGAGCAGCAGGCTGCCGCCGCGGCCGGGGAGCAGGTCCAGGGCGGCCGCGGCGATCTTGCGCTTGTCCTCGGCGCGGGTGGAGTGGCGCTCGGCCAGCGCCGTCTCCACGAGGGTGAGTGCCGCGGCGGGTACCGCACCGCCGTGCACGCGCCGCAGGACACCCGCCCGCTCGAGGACGGCGAGGTCCCGGCGCACGGTCTCGGTGGTGACACCGAACTGCTCGGCCACCGCGGTGACGGCGATCCGCCCCTGCTCGGCGACGAGAGTGGCGATGGCCTGCTGGCGTTCCTCGGCGTACACCGTCCATCCCCTCGGTCGGTGCGCGGGACCTCGACGGCCCCGCAGTGTGCCCGATCGTGTGGGACCGGACTTGTGTCTGTGTTGTTCTACGTGGCTTACGTTGACAAGTCAACACCAATTGGTGAGTCTGGTCACGGACGACGAGGTCCGGCGCCCGTTCTCCCTCCGACCGACGTGAGGTCCGCATGTCCACCACCGCCGCCCGCACCGTGCTCACCGGGACGCCGGTCGTCCCCGGCGTGGTCCTCGGCCCCGTCGTCCGCCCCTCCGGCGCGGTCCTCCTGCCCGCCGAGGCCTTCGACCCGCTGCCGGAGGCGGCGCGCGAGGAGGAGCGGGCGCGGTTCACCGCGGCCGCCGAGGCCGTCGCCGGCCGGCTGGCCGAGCGCGCCGCTGCGGCGACCGGGATGACCGCCGAGGTCCTGTCGGCGACCGCCGGCATGGCCCGCGACCGCGGGCTGCTCGGCGCGGTCGAGCAGCGGATCGCCACCGGCGTCCCGGCCGCCGTGGCGACCGTGCAGGCCGCCCAGCAGTTCGTCGACGTCTTCACCTCGCTGGGCGGCGTGATGGCCGAGCGGGTGACCGACGTGCGCGACGTCCGCGACCGGGTGGTCGCCGAGCTGACCGGCCAGGGGGAGCCCGGCGTCCCCTCGCCCGCGGAACCCTCGGTCCTGCTCGCCGACGACCTCGCGCCCGCCGACACCGCCGGCCTCGACCCCGCGCGGATCGTCGGGCTGGCCACCCGCCTGGGCGGGACCACCAGCCACACCGCGATCATCGCCCGCCAGCTCGGCCTGCCCCTGGTGGTCGCGGTGGAGGGACTCGACGCCGTCCCGGCCGGTGCGACGGTCCTCCTCGACGCCGAGGAGGGGGCCGTCACCGTCGACCCCGACCCGGAGGCCGCCGCCGGCCAGCTCGCCGCGGCACGCCGGGCGGCGGAGGCCCTGGCCGGGTACGCCGGGCCGGGTACCACCCGCGACGGCGTGGCGGTCCCCGTGTACGCCAACGTCCAGGACGGCGACGGCACGCGGGCCGCCCTGCGCGCGCACGCCGAGGGGGTCGGCCTGTTCCGCACCGAGCTCGCCTTCCTCGGCCGGGCGGCCGAGCCGACCGTCGAGGAGCAGGCGAGCGGCTACGCCGACGTCCTCGAGGCCGCGGCCGGCCGGCGGGTCGTCCTGCGGACCCTCGACGCCGGATCGGACAAGCCCCTGGAGTTCGCGACGCCGCCCGAGGAGGCCAACCCGGCGCTCGGCGTCCGCGGGCTGCGGATCGCCCGCCGCGACCCCGGCCTGCTCGACCGCCAGCTCGACGCCGTCGCCGAGGCCGCGCGCCGCACCGGCGCCGCGCCGTGGGTGATGGCGCCGATGGTGGCCACCGAGGGCGAGGCCGCGGACTTCGCCGCCCGGGTGCGCGAGCGCGGGCTGGTGCCCGGCGTCATGGTCGAGGTGCCCTCGGCCGCGCTGCTGGCCGACCGGCTGCTGCGGCACGTCGACTTCCTGTCCATCGGCACCAACGACCTGTCGCAGTACGCGCTGGCCGCCGACCGGCTCTCCGCCGACCTCTCCGACCTCACCGATCCCTGGCAGCCGGCCCTGCTGGCGCTGGTGGAGACGACGGCGGCGGCGGGCCGGCGGGCGGGCAGGCCCGTGGGTGTCTGCGGCGAGGCCGCGGCCGACCCGCTGCTCGCCTGCGTGCTGGTCGGGCTCGGCGTGACCTCGCTGTCCTGCGCCGGCTCGGCGGTGGCGGGTGTCGGCGCGCGCCTGGCCACCGCCGACCTCGCCGCCTGCCGGGACGCCGCGGCTGCCGCGCTGGCCGCCGACGACCCGCGGGCGGCACGGGCCGCGGCACGGGGGGTGCTCACCCGCGGGTGAGTGGCCCACCCCCCTCCGACGGGTGAACGATCGTCGGACATCACACCGTCATCCCTGCGATCCTTCGGAATACTGAGGCTCTCACCTGCTTTGCTATGGGTGTAGGACGACGACGTACCGAAGAGGGAGACACGGACATGTCCATCGGGACCACTTGGCGCCAGCGTCGGCAGGCGGCTCGCACGCGGCGGGCCATCGACCGGGCCCTCGCCCGTACCGGCAGCCCCGCGATGCGCGACGAGCTGCTCACCATGGCCAACAGCAGCTCGTTCTTCACCCGCGAGGTCTGATGTAAGGACCCTCCTGCCCCCACCCCTCGCCGACGCTCGGGGCGGGGCCCTGCAGGAGGGCCGCCCCGTCCTCCCCGGGAGGGGGGCGCCTGGAGCGCACGGCCCCGGCCTGCACCCGCAGCCCGGGGCCGACTGCTGTCCGGGGTGGCTCCCCCGTGCGGGGGAGTGGGCCGCCGGTCCGGGCCGGCGCACTCAACCCGCACCGGAACGGTGCCGACAGTGCCCAGGTGAGCGCAGCGCGGCCGGCGGACCGGCAGGCACGGCCGGCGGAGGCCCGGGAGACGTCGGGGGCGACGACGGCCCTCGTCCTGGAGTTCGTCCGGCAGCACGCCGGTGAGGCGGCGGTCGAGGAGACCCTCCGCCGGGCCGGGGTGCCGTTCACGGCCGCCGAGCTGGCGCAGCCCTCGACCTGGACCAGCTACGACACGCGGATCCGCCTGTTCACCGCGGCCACCGAGGTCCTGGGCGACCCCGGTGTCATGTTCCGCATGGGCGCGGACTCGCTGCGCACGGGCATGAACCCCTCCGTCGTGGTCCTCGTGCGCGCCATGGGCTCCCCGCGGCAGGTGTACGCCCGGCTGCCGCGCGCCGTCGCCAACTTCACCACCACCTCCACCATGGAGGTGCTCGCCTCCGACGCCACCTCCGCGACGCTGCGCTACCGGCTGCACGAGGGCTACGTGCACTCGCGGCTGGACTGCGACTACGCGCGCGGGCTGATCAGCATGGTCCCGACCATCTTCGGCCTGCCGCCCGCCCGCGTCGTCCACGAGGCGTGCGAGTCCTCCGGCGCCGAGGCGTGCGTCTACTCCCTCACCTGGGACCGGCGCAGCCGGTGGTCGCGCCGCCGCGGGGGCCCGGCCTCGGCCGACCCGGAGCTGGCCGCCCTCCGCAGCCAGGTCCGGAACCTGCAGGAGGCGGCCACCGACCTCGTCGACGGCGGGGACCTGGAGACCGTCCTGCGCCGCATCGTCGACCGCGCCGCCGCCGCCGTCCTCGCGCCCGCCTACCTGCTCGCCGTCTCCGCGCCGCACGGGGGCCCCCCGCTGGTGCACAGCTCCGGCCTCGACCCCGACGAGGTGCCGCTGCTGGTCGCACGGCTGCTCGCCGGGGACGACCTGGGGCCGGGTGCGGTGGCCGTGGACGTCGCCTCCGCCCGCCGGACCCACGGCCGGCTGGCCGCGCTGCGGCGTCCCGGCGAGGGTGGGCTCGGCGACGAGCGGGCCATGCTCGCCGCCTACGCCGGCCACGCGGCCGCAGCGCTGGACCTCGTCCTCGCCCTCGAGGACAGCCGGTCGGAGGCCCGCCGCGCCGGCGCCCTGCTCGACCTCGCCCACGAACTGGCCTCGGCGGCCGAGGCCCGGGAGATCAGCGCCGTGGTGGCCGGGGCACTGCCCGGCATCGTCGGATGCGGCAGTTCCGGCGTCCTGCTCTGGGACCCGGCCGAGGCGGTCCTGCGCGCGTCGGCCTGCGCCGGCCTGCCGCCCGAGCAGGAGGCGGTGCTGCGGGCGGCGACCCTGCGGGCCGGCGACGTCCCGGAGGTCTTCGGCATCCTCACCGACCGCGAGCCGCGCATCATCAGCGCGACCGGCGCCAGCGCCCCGATGCGCGACCTGCTCGCCGCGCTGCTGCTCACCGACGTCGTCGCCGTCCCCCTGCTCGCCGGCACGACCGTCCTCGGCGTGGTCACCGCGAGCTGGGCCGACGGGGAGGTCAGCGGTGCCCTCGACGCCGACGTCCTGGCCCGGCTGCGCGGTGTGGGTGACCAGGCCTCCACCGCGCTGCAGAAGGCCCGGCTGCTGGAGACCGTCCGGCACCAGGCCAGCCACGACGCCCTGACCGGCCTGCCCAACCGCCTGCTGTTCCGCGAGCGGCTGGTCGAGGCGCTCGCCGCCGTCGCGCCGTCCGGGTCCGTCGGCGTGCTGTTCTGCGACCTCGACCGGTTCAAGGCGGTCAACGACACGCTCGGCCACGCCGCCGGCGACGAACTGCTGCGGCAGGTGTCGGCGCGGCTGCGCGCCGCCGTCCGCCCCGGCGACACCGTCGGCCGGCTCAGCGGGGACGAGTTCGCGGTGCTCCTGCCGCGGCTGGCGTCCCCGGCGGACGCCCAGGCGGTCGTCGGCCGGGTCGCCACGGCCTTCGCCGAGCCGTTCCGGCTCGACGGCATCCCGGTGCCCGTGGGCACGAGCACCGGCGTCGCCGTGCACACCGGCCGCGGCGACGACCCGTCCGCGACGGCCGAGCATCTGCTGCGCGAGGCCGACGCGGCGATGTACCGCCACAAGCACCGCGACCGCCCGCCGGCCCGGGCTCCCCGCACGTCGGAGTAGCGCCCGCCCGGGACGAGAACGCGTCCACGGTGGTCCCCGCGACCCCGGGGACCACCGTCAGCGCGTGGTGATCACTCGCGGAGGCGGGCGCGGAGGGCGGCCTGCTCGCGGGCGCCGAAGCCGTTCTCCTCGAGCCACCCCAGCGGCCCGCCGTGCCGCTCGCCGAGGATCTCCAGCAGCCGGCGCATCGTCTGCGCCCGCGGCGTGTGGACGGCGACCTCGCGGCGGGTCATGTCCTCGGCGTAGGTCGGCGACTGCCGCAGCTTGGCCACCAGCGCGTCGATGACGTCGGCGGTCATCGCGTAGTCGGCCACGATCTCCTCGTCGGGCACCCCGGCCGCGGCCAGCGTGAACATCGTGACGACGCCGGTGCGGTCCTTGCCCGCCGCGCAGTGGACGACCGCCGCGCCGTCCGCGGCCGCGACCGCCCGCAGCGCGGCCAGCACGTTCTCGGGCCGGTGGTGCAGGTAGCCGAGGTAGGAGCGCACCGCCGGCGGCTCGACCTCGTCGGCCTCGGTGGTCTGCCGCGGGAGCAGCGTCTCGGCCCAGCCGACCGGCAGCTCGGGGACCTCGTCCTCCTCGACGGCGAAGACGTCGGTGTGGTGGCCCCGCTCGGGCAGCAGGCTGAAGTGGCGGTGGGTGACGCCCTCGACCCCGCGCAGCGGCCCGCGCCCCTCGAGCAGCACCTCGGCCGTGGTGCGCAGGTCGATGACCTCGCGCAGGTGCAGGCCCTCCACCAGGTGCCGGACGTCGTCGTCGCTGAGGGTCTGCAGGTTGTCGCTGCGCAGGACGCGGCCGAACGCCGTCGTGCCGCCGTCGGTGGTCGGCAGGCCACCCAGGTCGCGGGTGTTGGTCGTCCCGTCGAGCCGCAGCCAGCGGCCGGTACGCAGGTCGTCGGGGGAGGTCGAGGTCACGCCCCGACGGTACGACGCGCATCCGGCCGGGAGGCGACGGGACGGGAACCGGACGGGGGCGCCTCCGGTGTGGCGGTCACCCACACCCTTCCGAGTGGCTGTGGGAGCGACCGACATGGGCACTCGGGAGGTGACTTCCTACGGTGTGGTGCAGACCACCCCGGACGGGATCGTCCGGAGTACGCCGTGCACCGCCGCACAACCCGAGGAGCCCGCCATGTCGCGTCCCCGTCACCGGTCCCGGACCGCCGTCCTCGCCACGGGGGCCGCGCTGGCCCTGTCGGTCGCCGCCTGCGGCAGCCCCACCGCCGCCTCGTCGGGAGGCAGCGGCGGGGACTCCGGCGGGGAGGGGGACCCGATCCGCGTCGGGCTCGTCTACTCGGCCACCGGGCCGCTGGCCACCTACGGCGAGCAGTACCTGCAGGGCTTCGAGGCGGGCCTGGACTACGCCACCGACGGCAGCGGCGAGGTCGACGGGCGGCCGATCGAGGTCGTCGAGCGCGACGACGCCGGCGACCCCGCCAAGGCCGTCGCCGAGGCCACCGACCTCATCGGCCAGGGCGTGCAGGTGCTCGCCGGCTCCACCGCCTCGGGCGTGGCCACCCAGGTCGCGCCGCTGGCCGAGCAGAACGACGTGCTGTTCATCTCCGGCCCCGCCGCCACCGACGCGGTGACCGGCGTCAACGACAACACCTTCCGCTCGGGCCGGCAGACCTACCAGGACATCCTCACCGCGCAGTCGTTCATCGGGGACGCGCAGGGCAAGGACGTGCTGGTCTTCGCCCAGGACAGCGCCTTCGGGCAGGCCAACGTCGGCGCCGTCACCGCGGTCCTCGGCGGTGCGGGCGCCACCGTCACCCCGCTGCTGGTGCCGGCCAGCGCCACCGACCTCACCCCGTTCGCCTCGCAGGCCCGCGACGCCGGTGCCGACCTGGTCTTCGTCGCCTGGGCGGGGGAGAGCGCGCCGGCCATGTGGCAGGCGATGGGCCAGCAGGGCGTGCTCGACTCGACGACGGTGGTCACCGGCCTGGACATCCGCGCCAGCTACGCCACCTACGGCGCGCAGGCCACGCAGGTCGACTACCTGTCGCACTTCTTCGCCGAGGCCGTCGACAACGAGGTCAGCCAGGCGATGACCGAGCGGGTCGAGGAGGCCGGCGGCACGGTCGACCTGTTCACCCCCGACGGCTTCACCGCCGCGCAGATGGTCGTGCGCGCGCTCCAGGAGGGTGGCGACGACGTCAGCGCCATGATCGACGCGCTCGAGGGCTGGGAGTTCGACGGCGTCAAGGGCCAGCTGACCATCCGCGAGGAGGACCACGCGCTCCTGCAGCCGATGTTCCAGGCGCGGCTCGAGGAGCAGGGCGGCGAGCTGGTCCCGGTCGTCGTCGACACCCTCGACCCGGAGGCCACCGCGCCGCCGGTCGCCACCGCCTGACCGGATCTGCGGAGGACGGCGAGAGTGACCACCTCCCTGCCCGCCCCGGCACCGGCCGCCCGCCCCGCGGGTGAGCCGGTGCTGCGGGTGGCCGGACTGACCTGCGCCATCGGCGGCGCGGTCATCGTCTCCGACGTCGGCTTCGACGTCGCCCCTGGCGAGTTCGTCGCCGTGATCGGCCCGAACGGGGCAGGCAAGACCTCGCTGTTCAACCTGCTGTCGGGCCTGCTGCCGGTCACCTCCGGGACGATCACCCTCGACGGCGTCGACGTCACCGCGGCGAGCCCGGCCGCGCGGGCCCGCCGCGGCCTGGGCCGGACCTTCCAGGCCTCGTCGGTGTTCGCGGGCCTCGGCGTCCGGGAGAACGTGCGCCTGGCGGCCCAGGCCCGGCTCGGCGGCAGCCTCCGGTTCTGGCAGCGGGTGCGCGCCTCCGACCGGGCCTTCGAGGTCGCCGAGCGGGCGCTGACCCGCGTGGGGCTGGCCGCGCGCGGCGACGTCCTCGCCGGCTCCCTGTCGCACGGCGACAAGCGCAAGCTCGAGCTGGCGATCCTGCTGGCCACCGACCCCGCCGTCGTGCTGCTCGACGAGCCGATGGCCGGGGTCAGCACCGAGGAGGTGGCCGGCCTGACGCAGGTCATCGCGGACGTGCACCGCGAGGAGGGCCGGACGGTGCTGATGGTCGAGCACCACATGGACGTCCTGCTGGGCCTGGCCGACCGGGTCGCCGTCATGCACCACGGCTCGCTCCTGGCGCTGGACACCCCGGCGCGGGTGACCGCCGACCCCGCTGTCCAGGAGGCGTACCTGGGAGACCAGCTGTGAGTGCCGACCGGCCGGTGCTGCTCCGGCTGTCCGACGTGCACGTGCGGCTGTCGGGGTCGCACATCCTGCAGGGGGTGGACCTCACCGTCCGCCGCGGCGGGGTGACCGCGCTGCTGGGCCGCAACGGCGCCGGCAAGACGACGACGGTGAAGTCGGTGCTGGGGCTGGTGCCCGCCACCGGCACGATCGAGCTCACCGACGCGGGCGGGCGGGTGCACCGGCTCTCGGACCGGCGCACCCACGAGGTCGTCCGGCTCGGCGTCGGCTACGCGCCCGAGGACCGGGAGGTCTTCGGCGGGCTGACGGTGGCCGAGAACCTCACGCTGGCCGAGCGGCGCGACTCCGCGCACCACCCCGACCGCGTGTACGAGCTGTTCCCCGAGCTGGCGGAGCGCAGCCGGCAGCTGGCCGGGACGCTGTCGGGCGGCCAGCAGCAGATGGTGGCGATCGCCCGGCTGCTGCTCAACGACAACCAGCTGCTGCTCGTGGACGAGCCGACGAAGGGCCTGGCGCCGCTGCTGGTGGCCGAGGTCGCCGACGTGCTCGCCCGGGTCGCCGAGGAGGTGACGG
Organism: Geodermatophilus amargosae; assembly: GCF_041028265.1. Classification (GTDB taxonomy): domain Bacteria; phylum Actinomycetota; class Actinomycetes; order Mycobacteriales; family Geodermatophilaceae; genus Geodermatophilus; species Geodermatophilus amargosae_A. The sequence goes on along the minus strand of NZ_JABGCW010000010.1, from coordinate 156,581 downwards.
TGCTGCTCGTCGAGCAGAACCTGTCCGTGGTGCGCCGCATGGCCACCGACGCCGTCGTCGTCGACCAGGGCCGGGCGGTGTGGAGCGGGTCGGCGGCGGAGCTCATGGCCGACGCCGACCGCACCCGCGAGCTGCTGGGCGTCGCCGCCAGCGGAGGTGCGCACGCATGAGCACCGTCGTCCTGCTGGCCGTCACGGGCCTCGGCCTCGCGGCGCTGTACTTCCTCGTCGCGTCGGGCCTCTCGCTGATCTTCGGGCTGATGGGCGTGCTCAACTTCGCCCACGGCGCGTTCCTCACCATCGGCGCCTACGGCACCTGGTGGGCCGCGGAGAACCTGCCCGGCGCCGGCGCCGGCGGCTGGGGCTTCGTCCTCGCGGTCGCCGTCGGGGTGGCCGTCGGCACGGTCGTCGCCGCGCTGGTCGAGCTGCTGCTCATCCGCCCGCTCTACGAGCGGCACATCGAGCAGGTGCTGGTCACCGTGGGGCTGAGCCTGGCGCTGGTCGCGCTGGTGCGGGCGATCTGGGGCGCCGACCCGCGGCCGTTCCCCGCGCCGGCCTGGGCCAAGGAGACGACGTCGCTGCTCGGCGCGAGCGTGCCCAACGACCGGTTCCTGCTCATCGGCAGTGCCGTCGTGGTGCTGCTCGCGGTGCTGGCCTTCCTCCGCTACACCCGCTTCGGCCTGGTCATCCGCGCCGGCGTGGAGAACCGGTCGATGGTCACCGCGCTCGGCATCGACGTCCGCCGGGCGTTCACGCTGGTCTTCGCCATCGGCGGCGCGTTCGCGGCGCTGGCCGGGGCGCTCGGCGGGGTCTACCTCGGCTCGATCTCGCCGGGCCAGGGCACCTCGCTGCTGATCTTCGCCTTCATCGTCGTCGTCATCGGCGGGATGAGCTCGATCACCGGCGCCGCGATGGCCGCGGTCCTGGTGGGCCTGGTGCAGCAGTTCGCCAACTACTACGCGGCCAGCGGGGTGGGCGACCTGTCGGTCGTCCTGCTGCTCGCCGTCGTCCTGCTGACCCGCCCCGGCGGGCTGACTGCGAGGGTGGCATGAGCCGGAAGCTGACGCGGCTCGCGCCGCTGGTGGTGCTCGTCGTCCTGGCGGTGCTGCCGTTCTCGACGCTGCAGGTGCCGGGCCTGTTCGACGGCGTCCTCAACAGCCCCGGCACGCTGCAGCTGCTGGCGCTGTGCCTCGTCTTCGGCGGGGTCGCGCTCTCCTACGACCTGCTGTTCGGCTTCACCGGTCTGCTGTCGTTCGGGCACGCGCTGTACTTCGCGGCCGGCACCTACGTGGCCAACCTGGCGCTCACCGAGCTCGGCTGGGGACTGGGCGCGGCGCTCGCGCTGACCACCGTGGTCGGCGTCGTGCTGCCGCTGCTGGTCGGCGCCGTGGCGCTGCGGGTGTCGGGCATCGCCTTCTCGATGGTCACGCTGGCCATCGCGCAGGTCGGGTCCATCGTCGTGTTGCGCGACCCCGGCGGGCTGACCGGCGGCGAGGAGGGCCTGGCGCTGGACCGCTCGAACGTCCCCGACGCGTTCGTCGGCGTGCTCAACACCGTGAACCTGTACTGGCTGGCGCTGGCCTACCTCGCCGTCGTCTACGTCGTCGTGGCGTGGGTGACCGGCTCGCGGGCCGGGCGGGTGTGGCAGGCGATCCGGGAGAACGAGCGCCGCGTCGAGGTGCTGGGACTGCGGCCCTACTCGTTCAAGCTGGTCGTCTTCGTGCTCGCCGGCCTGCTCGCCGCGCTCGGCGGGGTGGTGCACCTGCTGCTGCTCGGCGGCTCCACGCCCCGCACGACGACGGCCGACTTCACCCTCGGCCTGCTGGTGATGGTCGTGCTCGGCGGCGCGGGCAGCCGGTGGGGCGCGGTGCTCGGCGGCGTCCTCTACACCTACCTGGACAGCCGGCTCACCGACCTCGCGTCCTCGGCGGCGGTGCAGGACCTGCCGGCGTGGCTGCGGGTGCCGCTGTCCGAGCCGCTGTTCCTGCTGGGGTCGCTGTTCGTCCTGGTCGTCTTCTTCGTCCCGGGCGGCATCGCGGGCCTGGTCGCCCGGCTGCGCGAGCGGCGCTCCGGCCGCCGTCCCGCCGCACCGACGGGCGGTGCCACGCCGCCCGGCCGGGTGGTGGAGCAGCTGCGGGAGACGGCGTCGCGCGGGGTGGGCGTGGGCGCAGGCGGCCCCCGCGACGGCGTCTGACCGCTGCTGCCGCGGCCTCAGGGCTCCGGCAGGGTGAGGACCTCGGCTCCGTCGTCGGTGACGGCGATCGTGTGCTCGCTGTGCGCGGTCCGGCAGCCCGTCGAGCTCCGGAGCGTCCAGCCGTCGGGATCGGTGACGAGCTCGTCGGTGTCGGCCATGACCCACGGCTCCAGGGCCAGCAGGAGCCCGGGGCGCAGCCGGTAGCCTCGACCGGGCCGGCCGGAGTTCGGGACGTGCGGGTCCTGGTGCATCGTCGAGCCGACGCCGTGACCGCCGAACTCCGTGTTGACCCGGTACCCCGCCTCGCCGAGGACCGTGCCGATGGCGTGCGAGACGTCGCCGATCCGGGCTCCGGGGCGGGCCGCGGCGATCCCCGCGCCGAGTGCCCGCTGGGTCGCGCTGATCAGCGCGACGCTCTCCGGGGGCCGCGAGTCGCCCACGAGGAAGCTCACGGCGGAGTCCGCGACGACGCCGTCGAGGGAGACGGCGAGGTCGAGCGTCAGCAGGTCGCCGTCGGCGAGCGTGCGGTCGTGGGGCAGCCCGTGGAGCACGGCGTCGTTGACCGACGTGCAGATGTGGTGGCCGAACGGCCCGCGCCCGAAGGACGGCGCGTAGTCGACGTAGCAGGACGTCGCCCCGGCCTCGGCGATCATGGCCTGGGTCCAGCGGTCGACGTCGAGCAGGTTGGTGCCCACCGCGCAGCGGCTCCGCAGCGTCTGCAGGATGCCGGCGACCAGCGCGCCGGCCGCCCGGGCGCGCGGCAGCTCCGTCGGCTCCAGGATCTCGATCATCCGGCGTCCTCCCCGTGTCGCCCGCGACTTCCCGGTAAGACTATCCCGGTACTAGAATCGGCGTCATGGTCAGGTTGCCGCTCACCCCGGCCGAGGTCGAGCGCGGACGGCGCCTGGGCGCCCTCCTGCGGCGTGCGAGGGGCGAGCGCTCCATGCTCCACACCGCGCTGGCCGCGGGGGTCTCACCGGAGACCCTCCGGAAGATCGAGTCCGGCCGCGTCGCCACTCCGGCCTTCCCGACCGTCGCCGCGATCGCCGACGTCCTCGGCCTGTCCCTCGACGGGCTGTGGGCGGAGGTCAACCGGTCCGGCGCGGGGCAGCGCCTGGTCTCGTAGGTCCCGGCGTCCGGTCAGGACGGCCGGGACGCGAGCAGGGCGTCGCAGACGTCGACCAGCCGCTGCCTCAGCGGGGCGGCGCGCGCGGCGAACTCCCGCTGCGCGACGACGTAGGCCGCCCTGCCCTCCGGCGTCTCGACCGGCACCGGCTCGTAGCCGCGGTCGCGCAGGTCGTAGGGCGAGGCGCGCATGTCCAGCTCGCGCACCTCGACGGCGAGGGCGAAGCAGTCGGCCACCAGCTCGCCGGGCACCGCGGGGGAGAGCTTGTAGGCCCACTTGTAGAGGTCCATCGTCGCGTGCAGGCAGCCGGGCTGCTCCATCGCGACCTGCGTCTCCCGCGTCGGCCGCAGCCGGTTGAGCGCCACGGCCGACGGCGTGAAGAAGCGGAACGCGTCGAAGTGGCTGCACCGGATCGGGTGCGACTCCACGACCGCGTCGGTGCCCGCCCGTCCCAGCCGCAGCGGGACCGCGTGCCGCCGCTCGTCGGCGCGGTGCACCATCGCCCACTCGTGCAGCCCGAAGCACCCGGTGTGCGCCGGCCGCGACGCGGTGGCCGCCAGTAGGTCCCGCACGAAGCGCACGGTGGGGGAGCGGTCGGCCAGGAAGGCGTCGACGTCGAGCCGCACGGTCCCGTCGTCGGCGGTCGCGTACCAGCGCCAGGCGGCGTGCGGAGCCGGGCCGTCCGGCGACGGCGCGAGCGCGACGCCGGGGCCCGGGTGCCAGCGGCGCAGCCGCGACGGCGTCTCGGAGTAGTAGGTGAACAGGAAGTCGAGCACCGGGTGCGACTCCCCGCGGCGGCGGCGCTCGCGGTGCGGCGCCGTCCACCACTCCACCCGCGCCTCGTGGTCGGCCGCCCGCGCCGTCCACTCGGCCGCCGGCAGGCAGGGGAGGACGGTGGTCACCGGACCAGGGTAGGAGCCGCCCGGCGTGCGCCCGCGGTGACGTGCGCCTCCGGCGCACCCCGGGCAGGGACGCGCCACGGGCGCACGTCACCCGGGCTCAGGCGTCGGCCTCGGCGGAGGTCAGCCGGTGCAGCCGCAGCGCCAGCTGGACCTCCAGCGCCCGGTCGGGCGCCGACCAGTCCCGGCCGAGCAGCCGGGCGACCCGGTCCAGGCGCTGGGTGACGGTGTTGACGTGCACGTTGAGCACCTCGGCGGCGCGGGCGGGGGAGCCGCCGGTGTCGAACCACGCCCGCAGCGTGGCCACCAGGTCGGTGCCGCGGCGCGCGTCGTAGTCGAGCACCGGCGCCAGCGTGGCCGTGACGAACGCCGGCACGTCCCGCCCCTCGCCCACCAGCAGGCCGACGAAGCCCAGCTCGTCGGCGCTGGCCGCCTGGCCGCCGCGCCCCAGCGCCTCCAGCGTCGAGGCGCACCGCCGGGCCTCGGCCTCCGTACCGGCGACCGCCGCCGGGCCGTGTGCCGGTCCCGCGCCGCCGGCGGTGACCGGCCGCCCGACCGCGGCGCCGACCTCCCTGCAGACCAGCGCCGCGGCGGCGCCGGGCGCCAGGTCCGGCAGGCACAGGACGACCCGGCCGTCGCGGATCCCGGCCAGCCCCGCGCGCGTGGCGGCCAGGTGCGCCGCGGCGGCCAGCGCCCGCCCGCGGCAGCGTTCCTCGACCCGGACGACGACCACCGCCTGCGGCCGGTCGAGGTCGGTGCCCAGCCGGCGGGCCCGCTCCCGCAGGCCGTCCGGGTCGCGCAGCGGCGCGCTCAGCAGCTCGTCGAGCAGCTCGCCGCGCACCCGGCCCTCGGCCTCGCTGGCGGTGCGGCGGATGAGCAGCAGCAGGGCGGTGACCAGCGCCGCCCGCTCGAGGATGCGCTGGTCGGCGTCGGACAGGTCGCCGGCGCGCTGCAGCACCAGACCGCCGAGCAGGTCGTTGCCCACGGTCACCGCCGCGGTCCACCACTCGCCGTCGCCCACGGTGCGCCCGGTCGACCGGGCCAGGCCGAGCGCGGCCGCCGGGTCGGGTGGCAGGGCGCTGCCGGGGACGTCGGAGGGAGTGGGCCGGCCCTCCTCGTCGAGCACGGTGATCCGCCCGCCGAGGGCCTCGGTCACCGCGGCCGCCACGCCCTCGACGCCGCCCCCGCGCAGGACGACGTCGATGAACCGGTCGTGCGCCCCCGCGGCCCGCTCGACCGACTCGGTGTGCGCCCGCAGCTCCCGGGTGGCCGCCGACAGCTCGTCGAGGGCCGTGCGGGTCTCCTCGAGCAGCCGGGCGTTGTCGATGGCGATCGCGGCGTGGGCGGCCAGCGACCCGAGCAGCGCCACCTCGGAGCGGTCGAACGTCCGCTCGGTGCGGTCGGCGGCGTAGAGGACGCCGATGACCTGCGACCCGCGGATCAGCGGCACGCCGAGGATGGCGACCAGACCCTCCTCACGGACGCCGCCGTTGATGTCGTCGGTGTGGTGGAACCGCGCGTCGGTGAAGTAGCTCGCCGTCGCGTACGGCGCGGCCGTCTGGGCGACCAGCCCGCCCAGGCCCTCGCCCATGGTCAGCCGCAGCGCCTGGAAGCGGGCCGAGACCGAGCCGTCGGTGACCCGCATGTAGGTGTCGCCGCGGGCGTCGTCGTTGAGCGTCAGGTAGGAGACGTCGGTGCCCAGCAGCTGGCGCGCCCGGCGGACGATCGCGGTCAGCACCGAGTCGACGCCGCGCAGCGTGGCCAGGTCGCTCGCCGTGTCGAACAGCGCCGACAGCTCCGACTCGCGGCGCCGGCGCGCGGCGAAGGCGGCGCGCACCTGCAGCGCGATCAGCCGCACCCGCTCCAGCTCGGCGAGGGTGTCGGGGTCGGCGCCACCGGCCCGGGCGCGCACCAGCGGGCCCTCGTACTCGATGGCCGCGGCGTCGTCGAGGACGAGCTGCAGGTACTCGGCCGCGGCCGAGGGGACGCGCGGCGCGCGTCCGGGACCGTCGGCGGGCAGCGCTGCGGTCCGGGTCACGAACGGCATCCTCCCCGGCCGCGTCAGTGGGCGGTCCACCCGCCGTCCATCCGCAGCGACGTGCCGGTGACCGAGGTCGCGGCGGGCGAGCACAGCCAGGCGACGGCGTCGGCGACCTCGGCGGGCTCCATCAGCCGCTTGAGCGCCGCGGGCGCCAGCATCACCTGCTCGACCACCTCGTCCTCGGAGATCCCGTGGGTGCGCGCCTGGTCGGCGATCTGCCCCTCGACCAGCGGGGTGCGCACGTAGGCCGGGGCCACGCAGTTCGACGTCACGCCGTGCGGGGCGCCCTCGAGCGCGACGACCTTCGACAGCCCCTCGAGCGCGTGCTTGGCCGTCACGTAGGCGGCCTTGAAGGGCGACGCCCGGTGCCCGTGCACCGAGCTGACGTTGACCACCCGCCCCCAGCCCCGCCGGTACATGTGCGGCAGCGCGCCGCGGACCAGCCGGAACGGCGCCTCGACCATCAGCCGCTGGATGGTCGAGAAGACCTCGACCGGGAACTCGTGCAGCGGCGCGACGTGCTGGAAGCCGGCGTTGTTGACCAGGACGTCGACGTCGAGGTCGAGCGCGTCGACGGCGGCCAGGTCGGTCAGGTCGACGGCGAGCGCGCGGCCCCCGACGGCGCGGGCCACCTCCTCGGCCGACGCGCCGTCCCGGTCGACGACGACCACCTCCGCCCCGGCCCCGGCCAGCCGGGACGCGACCGCGCGCCCGATGCCCGAGCCCCCGCCGGTCACCATCGCCCGCCGCCCCTGGAGGTCCTCCGCGCTCATGGCCGGGACGCTAGGCCGCGGCGGCAGCGCCTGTCACGGCGCCGGACCACACAGCTGACGCCACCCGGGTGGGCGCGGGCCACACCGACCACGGTGACACGGGACACCCCTGACACGTGTCAGGGGTGTCCCGTGCGCACGTCCGCGCAGGTCGTGAGGGACGGCACCTGTGCCGGGCGCAGTCCGGCGGGAGCGTGGGGACGTGCCCCGGAGGACCGGCCCGCCACGGGCCGGCGGGGCACGAGGAGGAGGCCCCGTGCAGCTCACCCGCCCGCGTACCGACGTCGACCCCCGCGGGGACGCCGTCCGCCCCGCCGTCGAGGTCACCGACCTGCGCCGCCGCTACGGCGACGTCGAGGCCGTCCGCGGCATCAGCTTCGAGGTCCACCCCGGCGAGGTCTTCGCGCTCCTCGGCGTCAACGGCGCCGGCAAGACCTCCGCGCTGGAGGTGCTCGAGGGGCTGGCCCCGGTCTCCGGCGGCACCGTCCGCGTGCTCGGCGCCGACCCCGTGGCCGACCGCGCCGCCGTCCGCCCGCACCTCGGCGTGCTCCTGCAGTCCAGCGGGCTGCCCGCCGACCTCACCGTGCGCGAGACGGTCCGCCTGTGGGGCGCGACCCTCACCGGCGCCCGTCCCGAGGACGAGGCGCTCGCCCAGGTCGGCCTGACCGGCCGCGCCGACGTCCGCGTGCGCAGCCTCTCCGGCGGCGAGCGGCGCCGGCTCGACCTCACCCTGGCGCTGCTGGGCTCCCCGCGGGTCGTCGTCCTCGACGAGCCCACCACCGGCCTGGACCCCGAGAGCCGGCGGACGGTGTGGGGGCTGGTGCGGCAGCGGGTGGCCGAGGGGGCCGCCGTCGTCCTCACCACCCACCACCTCGAAGAGGCCGAGGAGCTCGCCGACCGGATCGCGGTCATGCGGGCCGGCCGCATCGTCCTGTCGGGGACCGCGGCCGAGATCGCCGCCACCCAGCCCGCCACGATCCGCTTCACGATGCCCGCCGGCGCCCCCGCGCTGCCCGCCGTCCCGGGGGCCGAGGTGGTGGCCGCCGCGCCACGCGTGGAGCTGCACACCCGCGCGCTGCAGCCGGTGCTCACCCGTCTGCTGGCCTGGGCCGACGCGCACGGGCTCGTCCTCGGCGGGCTGCAGGCCCGCGCCGCGTCCCTCGAGCAGGCATTCCTCGCCGTCGCCGACGGCGCCGACCCGTCCTGACCCGTCCCTCCCGAGAGCGAGGAGCTCCGCCATGACCACCCTGACCACCCCGGCCGCCGCGGCCGCCGCGCCCACCCGGCTGCGCCGCACGCTCGCCCTGGCCGGCGCCGAGACCCGGCTGCTGCTGCGCAACCGCACCGCCGTCGTCAACTCGGTGCTGCTGCCGCTGTTCCTCGTCGCGTTCGTGCCCGTCGCCGGGCTCGGCGGCCACGGCCCGGTCGGCCCCCGCATCGCCGTCACCGCGTTCGCCGTGACGCTGGTCTTCCTCACCTACTACAACCTGGTGACCACCTACGTCGCCCGCCGCGAGGAGCTGGTCCTGCAGCGGATGCGCAGCGGCGAGCTCACCCCCGGCGAGGTGCTGCTGGGCACCGCCACCCCGACGCTGCTCGTGACGGTCTCGCAGGTGGTGCTCGTCCTGGCCGGCACCGCCGTCATCGGGGAGTGGTCGGCGCCGGCCGACGTCGTCCTGCCCGTGGTGGCCCTGGTCGGCGGGATGGTGCTCATGACGCTGCTGGCCGCGGCGAGCACGTCGTTCACCCGCACCGCCGAGAGCGCGCAGATCACCACCCTGCCGCTGGTCGTGCTGGCCTCGGTCGCCTCCGGCGTGGTCGTCCCGCTGTCCGCCTTCCCGGACCAGGTGGCGCAGGTGATGCGGCTGACGCCCATCGAGCCGATCGTCGAGCTCGCCCGGCTCGGCCTGGTCGGGCAGACCTGGGACGGCCGGGCGGTCGACTGGGCCGGCGCCTGGGCCGCCGCGCCGCAGCCGCTGCTGGTCCTCGCGGCCTGGATCGCCGTCGCCGCCGTCGTGGCGCCCCGGGTGTTCCGGTGGGCGCCCCGCCGGTGAGCGGTACGGCCCGCGGCGGTCGGTACGGCAGCATGGGTGCCGTGCCGACCGTCGCACGCTGGTGGCGCACCCGCAGCGACCCCCAGCGCATCGAGCTCTACACGCGCTGGTCGTACTACTCGGTCCTCGTCACGCTGCCCGTCTTCGTGCTGCTGGCCGTGGCCCCGGACTGGGCGAGCGACTCGCGGTGGCTGCCGATCCTGCTGGCCGCCGCCACGCTGCTCACCGCCGCGGCCGCCCTGGAGCTCACCCGGCGCGGGTTCGCCGACCGCGCCGCACCGCCCGACCGGGGAGCGCTCGCCGTCGCCGTCGCCGCCGGTCTGGCCACCATCGGGACCGCCCTGGCCGTGACGGCCGAGGGCCCCTCGCCGGCGATGTCCTGGGTGGCCGGCCTGGTCGGCGTCGAGGTGCTGCTCGCGCTGTCGGTCAGCACGGCCACCCGCTGGCTGCTCGCCGGCACGGCCGTCACCGCGCTGCTCACCACCGTCGTCGCGCTGCTGGACGGCAACCCGCCCCTGGCCGCCGCGGTGCTCGGCACCTCGATCGCGGTGGCCGTGGCCTCGATGACGCTGGCCTTCCGCTTCACGGTCTGGATCCTCGACGTCGTGGTCGAGATGGACCGCAGCCGCGGTGTGCAGCTGCAGCTCGCCGTCGCCGAGGAGCGGCTGCGCTTCGCCCGCGACCTGCACGACGTGATGGGCCGCAACCTCTCGGCGATCGCGGTGAAGAGCCAGCTGGCCGGCGAGCTGGTCCGGCGCCAGCGGCCCGGGGCGGCCGACGAGGTGGCCGACATCAGCCGGATCGCCGAGCAGTCGCTGCGCGAGGTCCGCGACGTCGTCCGCGGCTACCGCGGCACCGACCTCGCCGGGGAGCTCGCCGGCGCCCGCTCGGTGCTGCGCGCGGCCGGCATCGCCTGCACGGTGACCGGCGAGGAGGCCGGCGCCGCGCTGCCCGAGCCGGTGCAGGTGGCGCTGGGCTGGGTGGTCCGCGAGGCGGTCACCAACGTGCTGCGGCACAGCTCGGCGGGGGAGTGCGCGGTGACGCTGACCGCGGGGGACCCGGTGCAGCTGCGCGTGGAGAACGACGGCGTCGGCTCCGGCGGCGGAGGCGGCCGGGGCAACGGCCTGCGTGGGCTGTCCGAGCGGCTCGCGGCCGCCTCCGGGCAGCTGTCCGCCGGGCGGGAGGGCGACCGGTTCGTCGTCGTGGCCCGCGTGCCCGTGCGCGCGGTGGAGGAGGTGCGGTGATCCGGGTCCTGCTCGCCGACGACGAGAACCTGATCCGCTCGGCGCTGGCCGCGCTCCTGGCGCTGGAGGACGACGTCGAGGTGGTCGCCGAGGCGGCCTCCGGCAACGAGGCGCTGGCCATGGCGCGGGCGCACACCCCCGACGTCGCGGTCCTCGACCTGCAGATGCCCGACCTCGACGGGATCAGCGTCGCCGCGCAGCTCGGGTCGCTGGTGCCCGGCTGCGCGGTCGTCATCGTCACCGGGCACGGCCGCGCGGGGCACCTCAAGCGGGCGCTGGCGGCGGGCGTGCGGGGGTTCCTGCCCAAGACCGTGGCCGCGCCGGTCCTCACCGACGTCGTCCGGACCGTGGCGCGCGGCGGGCGCTACGTCGACCCGGAGCTGGCCGCCGAGGCGATCAGCGCCGGTGACAGCCCGCTGACGCCGCGCGAGGCCGACGTCCTGGAGCTGGCCGCGGGCGGCGCCCCCGTCGAGGAGATCGCCGCCCGCGTGCACCTGTCACCGGGGACGGTTCGCAACCACCTGTCGTCGGCCGCGGGCAAGCTGGGCGCGGTCAACCGGCACGCCGCGGTGGAGGTCGCCCGCCGCCACGGCTGGATCTGAGCCCGGGCGGTCCCGGGGCGGCGCCGTCAGCCGGCCTGGTTGCCGCCGCGTACCACGGAGTCGTCGCGCTGGGCGTCCTCGTCGGTGGTCAGGGTGACGTCGCGCTCGCCGCCGTCGGGACGGTCCTCGCCCGGGACGCCGTCGACCATGTTGCTGTTCGTCGGCCCGTCCGAGGTGTCGGCGGACTCGCCGTAGCCGCTGCTGTCGGTCTCGCTCATCGGTTCGCTGCTCCTCGAGAACGGGGGGTGGGGTCCTCGACCTCGCCGGACGCACCGGCACCCCGGGCGCGGGCGACGTCGCTGTCGGCGCCGGCGGGCAGGTCGTCGTCGTGGGCGGCGTCCCGCGCGATCGCCTCGTCGGCGGTGAGCGGCACGTCGTCGAACGAGGACCCGGTGCTGCTGTCGTCACCGGTGGCCGACGCGGTCGGGACGTCCTGCTGGATGCGGTCGCTGCCCTGGGGGTCGCTCACCGTGGCCTCCTGTCCGACGCTGTCGCAGAGGCCATGCCCGCCGCCGTGTCCGCGAAACGGCCGGCGGCCGCCTCCCCCGGGCGGGGAGGCGGCCGCCGGTGGGGTCGCGAGGCTAGAAGGCGGCCTCGGGGACCTCCATCAGCGCGTTGTCGGTGGCCTCGACGATGGCCCGCTCCCCGGCCAGGCGCGGCAGCACCTGGGTGGTGAAGAAGCGGGTGGCGGCGAGCTTGCCCTCGTAGAACAGGCGGTCCTTCTCGCCGACCTCGCCGGCCAGCGCGGCCAGGGCGACCTCGGACTGGCGGACCAGCAGCCAGCCGGTGATGAGGTCGCCGGCGGCCAGCAGGAGACGGCTGGTGTTCTGCGCGACCTTGTAGAGCGAGGTCATGTCCTCCTGCGCAGCGGTCAGGTGGCCGAACATCGCGGCGAGCATCCCCTGCACGTCCTGCAGGGCGGCCGCCAGCAGCGCCCGCTCCTCCTTGAGGCGCCCGTTGCCCGCCTCGGCGTCGATCGTGCCCTGGATCTGCTCGGCCACCCAGGTCAGCGCGACACCGCCGTCCTTGACGATCTTGCGGAAGAAGAAGTCCTGCCCCTGGATCGCCGTCGTGCCCTCGTAGAGGGTGTCGATCTTGGAGTCGCGGATGTACTGCTCGATCGGGTAGTCCTGCAGGTAGCCCGAGCCGCCCAGGGTCTGCAGCGACTCCTGGGTGAGCAGCTGGGTGGCCCGCTCGGAGCCGAAGCCCTTCACGATCGGCAGCAGCAGGTCGTTGACGCGGGCGGCGAGCCCGGCGCGCTCGCCGTCGCCCTCGCCGGCGGCCTCGGCCTCGGTGACCTGGTCGCGGAAGCTCGCCGCGTACAGGTACAGGGCGCGCATCCCCTCGGCGTAGGACTTCTGCAGCATGAGCGAGCGGCGCACGTCGGGGTGGTGGGTGATGGTCACCCGCGGGGCGTCCTTGGAGGTCGCGGTGAGGTCGGCGCCCTGGACGCGGGTCTTCGCGTAGTCGAGGGCGACCTGGTAGCCGGCCGACAGCGTGGCGATCGCCTTGGCGCCCACGAACATGCGGGCGTGCTCGATGACCTTGAACATCTGGGCGATGCCGTCGTGCACCTCCCCGACGAGCCAGCCCTGGGCCGGCACCGGGCCGTCGCCGAAGGTGAGCTCGCAGGTCGTGGAGACCTTGAGGCCCATCTTCTTCTCGACGTTGGTGACGTAGACGCCGTTGCGCTCGCCGAGGGCGCCGGTCTCGAGGTCGACGTGGAACTTGGGGACGACGAACAGCGACAGGCCCTTCGTGCCGGCCCGCGCGCCCTCGGGGCGGGCCAGGACCAGGTGCACGATGTTGTCGGAGAGGTCGTGCTCGGCCGAGGTGATGAAGCGCTTGACCCCGTGGACGTGCCACGAGCCGTCGGGCTGCCGCACGGCCCTGGTGGTGCCCGCGCCGACGTCGGAGCCCGCGTCGGGCTCGGTGAGCACCATCGTGGCGCCCCACTTGCGCTCGAGCATGAGCTCGGCCATGCGCTTCTGGTCCGGGGTGCCCAGCTCGTCGAGGATGGCCGCGAACGCGGCACCCGAGCCGTACATGAACACGGCCGGGTTGGCGCCGAGGATCATCTCGAAGGCGGCCCAGGTCAGCACGTGCGGCGCCCCGAAGCCACCGAGGTGCTCGGGCAGGTCGAGCCGGTACCACTCGCCGTCCTCGATCGCCTTGACGGACCGCTTGAACGACTCGGGGAGCGTGACCGAGTGAGTGGCCGGGTCGAACACCGGCGGGTTGCGGTCGGCGTCCACGAAGCTCTCGGCGATCGGGCCCTCGGCCAGCCGGCGGATCTCGGCGAGCACGCCGCGGGCGGTCTCGGCGTCCATCTGCTCGAACGGTCCAGTGCCGAACCGGTCCTTGGTGTCGAGGAACTCGAACAGGTTGAACTCGAGGTCCCGCAGGTTCGCGGTGTAGTGGCTCATGGGGCGCTGGCTCCGTTGCTCCGTACCGGTGGACGGCGAGTCCGTACTCGTCGGTAACAAACGCTATTACCGACGGGTAACCGCGGGCAAGGGAACAGCCCGGGACACGCCCTGAGGGGTCAGGTGGTCCCGGGCCGGACGCGGCGGGGTGCGGTCAGCGACTGCGGCGGCGGGCGCGCATCACCGCACCGGCCAGCGAGGCGATCAGCGCCCCGAGCACCGCGGCGATGAGCAGCGCCAGCACGAGGGGCGCGTCGACGTCGGCGAAGACGAGGCTGATCTGCACGGTCTGCCCGTTGAACACGACGAACAGCACCAGGATCACCGTGACGGCGATCAGCAGGGCCAGCGCCAGGCCCAGTCCGGCCGTGCGGCCGGCGGCGCGGGCGCGGGACGGGCCCCCGGGCCGGTTCGAGGCCGGCGGGGTGGCGGGCGGGTTCGAGGCCGGCGCACCTGTCCCGTACGGGGCGGCGCCGGTCGCGAACGGGTCGGTACCCGGCGCGGAGGGCCGGGGCTCGGCAGGCGTTCCGGGAGTGGTCACACCGGTGGTCTGTCCCCCCGGCACGCTGCTCAAACCGGGCGTGCGCGCCCGGTCAGTCGCGGTGGGCGGCCGGTTCGGTCTCCGCGGGCGGCCAGGAGGGACCGGCCGCGCCGTCGGCCGGGCCGGTCGCCTCGGGGCCGTCGGAGTCCGGCGCCGGCGGGCCCGAGGTGGCGCTGCCGAGGGGGCCGACCGAGCGCGGCTCGTCCGGCTCGGGCATCTTCTGCTCGCGGGTGCTCACCGCACCGAGTCTGCGTGCCGCCCGCCCGACCGGCGACCGGGGCGTTCAGTCCGACAGTGCGGGGCCCGCCTCGTGCGCGGGGTGCCCGGCCGTGCGCTCGCGCTGCTTCATGCGCGCCTCGAGCACGTGCCGGTCGCCGCCGGAGAGCTCGGCGCGGGCCCGCTCGTCGAACGCACGGAAGACCGACCAGTAGTTGTCGTCGAAGTCCTCGACGACCTGGAACGTCCACCGGTCGGCAATGACGTTGCGGCCGACCAGGTCGCGGTCGAGGTCGTCGGCGAGCCGGGCGTGCCCGGCCTCCCGGAAGAGCGCCACGGCCTCCTGCACGAGCCGGTCGGCCTTGCCGGAGTGCTGGTGGAAGCCGTAGAGCTGACCGCGGGCCTGCTCCATGGTCTCGAGGGCCTCGGAGAGCCTGCCCAGGCCCTCGACGGTGGTGTCGTCCAGGTCGGGGCGGCTGCGGTCGGCGGTCACCGGCCCATCCTGGGGTCGGGGGACCCGGGCCGCCCGGCGAGCGGCGGGCGGGCCCCGAGTGGCCGGTCGGGCGGAGGAGGCCCCGTCAGGCGGAGAAGACCTGGCCGGCCGCGGACTCCGCGACGGCGAGGTCGACCAGCCGCTCGGCCAGCTCGCGCCCGTGGGCGGCCGGGCCGTCGGGGCCGAGCAGGCCGCCGGAGAGGTACATGCCGTCCATGATCAGGTGCACCTGCGCGGCGAGGTCCTCGCCCCTGCCGGGGGCCACCTGCTCGGCCAGCCGCTCGAGGCGGGCGTGCAGCTCGAACTTGTAGTCGGCGGCCGCGCTGCGAGCCGGGTGCGACGGGTCGTCGTACTCGCTGCTCACGTTGGTGAACGGGCAGCCGCGGAAGCCCACGCGGGTCACGTCGCCCTCCACGTACTCGACGACGGCGAGCAGCGCGGCACGCGGGTCACCCTCGAGCAGCACCAGGATCTCGTCGATGTGACCCAGCACCGTGGCGGCCTTGCGGGCGAGGTAGGCGCCCACGAGCTCGTCCTTGCTCTTGAAGAGCCGGTAGACGGTCATCTTGCCGAGGCCGGTCTCGCGGACCAGCTCGTCCATGCCCACGCTGCGCGAGCTGCGGGCGGAGAACAGCCGCTCCGCGGTGTCGAGGACGATGGCCTCCCGCTCCGTGCGGCTGCGGCGGACCGGGGAGGGGCTGTCGGCGTCGGCGTCGGCGTAGGAGAGGGCGGCGGCGGTCACACGGGCGATGGTGCCGCCTGCCGTGACGGATCAGTTCGCGGCACGCCGGGCGCACGGCACGGCTGCGCGCTCCCGGGTGCAGAGGGGCGAACGCGCAGGTCGGGGCGGTGGGGGAGGGTGGGACCGCTGTGACGACGGCCCGCCGTGCTCAGGCGCGGCGGATGCGGCGGGGGTTGGCCAGGAGGCGGGCGACGCGCTCGGCCACGGCCTGCGGGGAGCCGGGGTCCTCGGCCGGCGGCGCGCCGGGGGTGTGGTCGACGGTCCGGTCCTCGCGCTGCTCGTCCTCCATGCGGACGAGCCTGCCCCGCTCCCCACCCGCGGGAACAGACCCGAGGGGGGCATCACACCCTCCCGGGTGGTGGGCGCCGCACCACCGCCGCCGTCGTCCTGACCGTCCTCCGCGCGTCCCGGCTCAGCGCCGGCGCCGAGCCAGGACACGGCACGAGCAGCTCTCCTGATCGTGCCGCGCCCCGGGCGGGACGGGTCCGTCCCGGTTCAGACGTCGGGGGTGTCGGCGGGGCCGTCCTCGGTCGGCCGGCCCTCGGCGGGGTCCTCGGAGCGCGGGGTGCGGCCGGCGTCGGGCTCCTCGCCGGGCGGGTCGCCCTCCGCGCGCTCAGGGCTGCGCGGCGGCCGTTCGGGCTCGGTCACGGCGTCCTCCTCGGGATGCGGCGGTGTGGTCACCGACGGCCTTGCCCACCTGTGCGCCGCCGAACCCCGGGGAGGTCCACGCGCGTGGCCGCGGGCACCCGCGGCAGCGCCTCCGCGACGGCGGCGGCGTCGGGCAGGGCGTCCCGGGCGCCGGGCCCGGTGGTCGACAGCGCCGCCGCCGCGACCGCCTCACGCACCGCGCCGGCCAGGTCCGTCCCCCGCGCCAGGGCGGTGCCGAGCGCTCCGGAGAAGCAGTCGCCCGCGCCGGTGGTGTCCACGGCGTCGACCGGTGGCGGCGCCTGCAGCAGCACGGGCCCGTCCTCCGGCACCACCAGCGCACCGCGGTCGCCCAGGGTCACCACCGTGGCCGCCGCGCCGAGCGGGCGGGCGAGCACGGCGAGTTCCGCCGGCGTCCGCGGTGCCGGGTCCGCGCCGGCCAGCTGCACCAGCTCGTGCTCGTTGGGCACCAGGACCGTCACCCGCCGCAGCAGCTCCGGCGGCAGCGGCTGCGGCGGTGCCGGGGTGAGGACGACGGTGCCCGAGGCCGCGTCGGCCGCCGCCTGCACGGTGGCCAGCGGCACCTCGAGCTGCAGCAGGACCACCGCGGCGCGCTGCACGGCCGGGACGTCGACGTCGTCGGGCGCGAGCGCGGCGTTGGCTCCCGGGACGACGACGATGAGGTTCTCCCCGCTGCCGTCCTCGACCGGGATCGTCGCCGAGCCGGTGGGGTGCCCGGGCGTGGCCAGGACCAGCGCGGTGTCCACGCCGGCGTCGGCCAGCGCCGCCCGCTGCCGCTCTCCTGCCGGGTCGTCGCCCACCCGGCCGACCATCGCGACCCCCGTCCCGGCCAGCCGCCCGGCGGCCGCGGCCTGGTTGGCGCCCTTGCCGCCGGGCGCGCGCACCGCCTCCCGGCCGACGACGGTCTCGCCGCGGCCCGGCAGCCGACCGACGGCGACCAGCACGTCCTCGTTGAGGCTGCCGACGACGGTGACGGACACGGGCGACCTCCGGGGAACGCGGCGACGACGGCGTCTCAGTCTGCGGGGCGGCCCTCGTCCTCGTCGGGGCCGCCCGGGTCGTCGTCCGGGTCGTCGTCCGTGTCGTCGTCCGTGTCGTCGTCCGTGTCGTCGTCCGGGTCGGGCTCCACCCCGCGTGCCCACAGCGGCAGCGCGTACCAGGTCAGCACGCCGACGAGCAGCACGGATCCCCCGCCGGCGACGCCCGGCCCGCGCCCCAGGACGACGTCGAGGACGAGCAGCACGCCGCTGCCGATCGCCAGCACGAGCAGCGCGAGGCCCACCAGCAGCAACCGGTCGGCCACCGTGATGAGCACCGCCTTGCGCCGTCGCCGGAAGACCAGCCGGTGGAACGGCACCGGCGCGATGAGGACCACCGTGGCCAGGGCCGTGGCCAGCAGCGTCACCGTGTAGACGCCGAGCTGGAAGTCGTCGAGGTCGGCGAAGCGCTGGGTGAAGGCCAGGCCCAGCAGGAAGGCGAAGAGCACCTGCACGCCGGTGATGGCCACCCGCAGCTCCTGCAGCAGCTCGGCGAGGTTGCGGTCGAGCACCTGGTCGAGCGTCTCGCCGCGGGCCCGGGCGGTGCGGGCGGCGGCCGCGAGGTCCGGGCGGCGGGCCCGCCGCCGTCTCGTCCCCGCCCGTGCCGCGTCCACGGGCACGGCGTACCCGCCGCGGTGATCCCGCGACACCCGTTTCCCGAGGTCGGCGGCGCGGTACCGCCCCGGGAGGACCGACCGAGGAGGGGCCGTGGCCGACGACGACAGGGACACCATCCGCGCCGAGTTCGGCGAGGCGGTGAACATGAGCGCCTCGGAGCTGGAGGAGTGGCTGCGGACCGACGAGTCCCAGGCGGTCGGGCAGAAGAGCGACGGCTCCGGGGAGTCGACCGGGCACGAGTCGGGACGGCGGATCGTCGAGATCCTGCGCACCAAGAAGGACGACCTGACCGACGACGACCTCGCGCACATGCGGAAGGTCCACGGCTACGTCCGGCGCCACCTGGCCCAGGAGCCGGCCAAGGAGGACGTCGAGACCTCGAAGTGGCGGTACTCCCTCATGAACTGGGGCCACGACCCGCTGAAGAAGAAGTAGCGGCCCGCCGGTGCGCCTCGACGACCCGCGCCGCAACGACCCCGACCAGTACGACGACCTGGCCGACCAGTGGTGGGAGGCCTCGGGCGGCTTCGCCATGCTGCACTGGCTGGCCGCCTCGCGCGCCGGGCACATCCCCCCGGCCGGGCACCCCGGCGCGCTGCTCGTCGACCTCGCCTGCGGCGGCGGGCTCATGGCCCCGCACGCCGCCGGATTGGGCTACCGGCACGTCGGCGTCGACCTCAACGCCGCGGGCCTCGCGGTCGCCGCCCGGCACGGCGTCGCCGCGGTGCGCGGCTCGGTGCTCGCCGTCCCGCTGCGCGACGGGTGCGCCGACGTCGTGGTGGCCGGCGAGGTCCTCGAGCACGTGGAGGACGACGTCGCGGTGCTCGCCGAGGCCGCCCGGCTGCTCAGGCCCGGCGGGACGATCGTCGTCGACGCCATCGCCGCCACCCGGCTGGCCGAGGTGGTCGCCGTCCGGATCGCCGAGCGCCTGCCGGGCGGGCCGCCGCCGGGCATCCACGACCCCGCGCTGTTCGTCGACCGCCGCCGGCTGCTGGCCGCTGCCGACCGGCTGGGCCTGGACCTGCGGCTGGTCGGCCTGCGGCCCTCGCTGCGCGACGTGGTCGCGTGGCGGCGCGGGCGGCGCGACGTCGTCCGGATGCGCGAGGTGCCGGTCACGGCGGTGCTGTTCGCCGGCTACGGGCGTAAGCGCGACGCTCCGCGTCCGCCGGGTGACGTCGCGCGACCCGGAGAGCGTGCGACCGCTCCCGCACGTACGGTCGGGGCGTGACCTCCTCCCTGAGCAGCGCGAACACCCGGGGACCCCGAGGATGAGCACGGCCGTGCTGACCGGCGCCGGCGCGGCCCTGCCGGCGACCCTCGACCAGGACGCCGCGTGGGAGGGCTTCTTCTCCCGCCACTACGACGGCGTCCGCGCCGCCCACCGCATCTGGGCCGGTGCGGGCGTGCGCACGCGGCACGCGGTGGCCAACCCCGTCGACGAGGACCTGAGCCAGTGGGGGACCGGCGCGCGCATGGCGCGCTACGTCCAGGAGGCCCTGCCCCTGGGCAAGCAGGCGGTCGCCGGCGCGCTCGACGCCGCGGGCCTGGCGCCCGGCGACGTCGGCCTGTTCGCCGTGGCCACCTGCACCGGGTACGCCACCCCCGGCCTCGACGTCCGGCTGGCCAGCGACCTGGGCATGCCGCCGGGCCTGCAGCGGCTGCTGGTCGGGCACATGGGCTGCTACGCGGCGATCCCCGGGCTGGCCGCGGTCGGCGACTTCGTCACCGCCCGCTCGCGCCCGGCGGTGCTGCTGTGCTGCGAGCTGACCAGCCTGCACGTCCAGCCGGCGGTGCGGGACCTCGACCAGGTGGTCGCGCACGCACTGTTCTCCGACGCCGCGGCGGCCGTCGTCGTCGAGCCCGGTGCCGGCCGGGGACGGCGGCTGGCGGGCGTGGTCGCGCGCACCGACCCGTCGACCTCCGACCACATGACCTGGGACGTCACCGACCTCGGCTTCCGCATGGGCCTGTCCCCGCGGGTGCCCGACGTCCTGTCCCGGCACGTGGGCGACGTCGTCGCCGAGCTGCTGGACGGCGCCGGCCTGCGGGTCGAGGACGTCGCCGGCTGGGCGGTGCACCCCGGCGGCCCGCGCATCCTCGACGTCGTCCGGGACGAGCTGGGCCTCGCCGAGGCGGACGTCGCGGCGTCGCGGCGGGTGCTGGCCGAGCACGGCAACTGCTCGTCGGCCACGGTGCTGCTCGTGCTGCAGGAACTCGCCGACGTCGACGGCCCGGTCGTCGTCACGGCCTTCGGTCCGGGATTGACCCTGTACGCAGCGCTACTGCTGCCTGCCTGACCTCGCGTATCGACCCGGTCCGGCACTACCCTCTGTGATCGCGATCACGATCCGAGAGGGGAGTCGCCCATGGCCACCGGTGGGTCCGTCCGGGTGTTCCTGGTCGACGACCACGAGGTGGTGCGCCGCGGCGTGGCCGAGGTGCTCGAGGACGACCCCGCGCTGGTGGTGGTGGGCGAGGCCGGGAGCCTCGCCGAGGCGCTCGCGCGGGGCCCGGCGGTCCGGCCCGACGTCGTCGTCGTGGACATGCGGCTGCCCGACGGGGACGGCGCCGAGGTCGTCCGCCGGCTGGGCGAGCGGCTGCCGGGGGCGCGCTGCCTCGTGCTGTCCAGCTACGCCGACGAGGACGCGGTCGCGGCGGCCGCGGCGGCGGGCGCGGCCGGGTACCTGGTCAAGCAGGTGCGGGGCGCCGATCTCGTCTCGGCGGTCCGGATGGTGGCGGCCGGCGGCACGCTGCCCGGCTGGCCCGGGCGGCGGCCGGGCGCGGGTGGCGACGGCGACCGGCGGGTGGCCTCGCTCACCGAGCAGGAGCGCACCGTCCTCACGCTGATCGGCGAGGGCCTGACCAACCGGCAGATCGGTGAGCGGATGGGGCTGGCCGAGAAGACGGTGAAGAACTACACCAGCCACCTGCTGGCCAAGCTGGGCCTCGAGCGGCGCACCCAGGCCGCCATCCTGGCCACCGAGATGCGCGGTCGCCGGCCCTCCTGAGGGAGGTCAGGAGGCGCGCAGCCCGGGCACCGTCCAGGTGACCTCGGTACCGGCCGGCCCCCCGGCCGCGGTGAGCCGTCCGCCGCGGCGCTCGGCCCGCTCGGCGAGGTTGGCCAGCCCGCTGCGCACGGTCACCTCGGGCAGTCCGCGGCCGTCGTCGGCGACCCGGACCGTCACGGGCGAGCCGCCGGCGTCGTCCTCCGCCTCGACGGTGACCTCGACCCGGCTGGCCCCGGCGTGCCGGACGACGTTGGTGACCAGCTCCCGCACCACCGCCATGAGGTCGGTGGCCAGGCCGGAGGGCAGGCCGTCGAGGTCGCCGCGCAGCCGCAGGCCCGGCTGCACCCCGGAGCCGTCGGTCACCTGCCGGACGGTGTCGGCCAGTCCGGCGGCCAGCCCGGCCGGCGCGGCGTCGTCCTGCAGGCCGAAGATCGCCGAGCGGATCTGCTGCATCGTGGCGTCGAGCTCGTCGACGCTGCGCCCCACCCGCAGGGCGGCGTAGGGGTCGACGTCCTCGAGGGCCCGGCCGACGCGGTCCAGCGACAGCGCCGTCGCGTAGATCCGCTGCACCACGTGGTCGTGCAGGTCCCGGGCGATCCGGTCGCGGTCGGCCTGCACCTGCAGCCGGCGTTCGCGCCGCTGGCTGCGGGCCAGCTCCAGGGCCAGTGCCGCCTGGGCGGCGAAGGCCGACAGGTCCTCGAGGACCTCGGTGTCGAACGGCTCGCGGTCGGCCCGCCGCAGGCAGGCGAGCGTGCCGAGGGACGGGCCGAGCGGGACGATCACCGCCGACCGCGCGCCCCGGGAGATCTCGACGGCGACCTCCGCGTGCCGGCCGAGGACGGGGTCGGCGCTGACGTCCTCGACGAGCTCGCCGACCCCGGTGCGGTGCACGCGGCCGACGTGGGTGTCCTCCAACGGCACGCGCACCCCCTCGAGCCGGCCGGACATCCGTCCCGCCGAGGCGACGATCGTCAGCGCCTCGTCGTCCCCCTCCTGGGCGACCAGCAGCGATCCGCCGTCGGCGTCGCTGAGCGCGACCGCCCGCTCGGCCACGGTGAGCAGCACCTCGCGGGGGTCCTGGCCGGAGAGCAGCGCGGTGGACACCTCGGTGGCCGCCTGCACCCACGCCCGGCGGCGCTCGGCAGCCTCGGCGAGCCGGGCGTTCTCGACGGCGAGGCCGGCGACCGCGGCGAGGGCCAGCACGGCCTCCTCGTCGGCCTCGGTGAACGCGCCCCCGGAGCGCTTCTCGGTGAGGTAGAGGTGGCCGAAGACCGCGTCGCGGACGCACACGGGCACCCCGAGGAAGGACTGCATCGGCGGGTGCCCCGGAGGGAAGCCGACCGAGGCCGGGTGCGTGCTGAGGTCGGCGAGCCGCAGCGGCTCCGGGTGCTGGACCAGCAGGCCGAGCAGCCCCTCGCCGGCCGGGAGGCGCGCGATGCCCTCCCGGGCCCCGTCGTCCATGCCGACGATGACGAACCGGTCGAGGCGCCGCCCGTCCCGGGTGAGGACGCCGAGGGCGCCGTAGGTCGCGTCGGCGTGCGCGACCGCCGCCTCGACGATGGCACGCAGCGTCGCCTCGAGGTGCTCGCCGGCCGCGGCCGCGCGCACACCGGCGGCCAGGGCGGGCGGGAGGTTCTCCGGGTGGGGCGGGGTCACGGCCCGTCCGGAGGGGACCTGCTGGGTGCGGGGCACTTCCCGTCCGGGGCTGCTCACGCTCCCGTGCTCACGCGCCGCGCGCGAGGCGGCCGGGGTGGCGCGGCGGGACGTGCCGCAGCAGGGCGCGTCCCGCGCCGGCCACGAGGACGAGGTCCCCGCCGCGGCCGGCCGCGGTCAGGGCCTCGAGCACGGGGCGCTCGACGGTGGCCGTGCGGATCCGGCCGGTCACGCCGGTCTCGGCGATCGCACGGACGACCTGGGCCTCCACCCGCCCGATCGCCGTGGCCCGGACCCGGTCACCGGCCGGGCGCTGTCCGGGCAGCGGCCCGTCCGCGGGGTCGACGACGTCGACGGCGAGCACGGTGCCCTCGCGGCGGGCGGCCTCACGCAGCGCCCACACCAGGGCGCCGTAGGCGGCGGCCGAGCCGTCGACGTGGACGACGAGCGAGGGCGCGGGCCGGCGGGACAGCTGGGGGACCAGCCGGACCGGCTCGACGGTGGGCACGGACCGGTCCTCCGACGGAACAGGAGCGGTCGGATCGGCCATGGCAATGATCCTGACGACACCCTGCCCGTTCGGACAGGGACCAAGGGCCCGGCGTCGCGGATCCGCGCCGGTCAGGGCGGTGCCGGGTGCGGTGCCGGCCCATCGGTCAGGTCGTCGGCCGGCTCCCGGTGACCACCGTGGCGCCGTCCTCCTCGGGCTCGTGCACGTGCGGGTGCAGTCCGCAGGCGGTGAGCGCGGCGGCCAGGACGGGCGCCTGCTCCTCGCCGACCTCGGCCAGCAGCACTCCGCCGGGGACCAGCCAGGCCGGCGCTCCCGCGGCCACCCGGCGGTGCACGTCGAGCCCGTCCCCGCCGCCGTCGAGGGCGGTCCGGGGCTCGTGCAGCCGGGCCTCGGGCGGCAGCAGGTGCAGCGCGGCGGTGGGCACGTAGGGCGCGTTGACCACCAGGACGTCGATCCGCCCGCGCAGGTCCCCCGGCAGCGCGTCGAACAGGTCGCCACCGTGCACCTGCCCGCCCACGGGGGCGAGGTTGCGCCGCGCGTACGGCAGCGCCGCGGGGTCGACGTCGGCGGCGTGCAGGGCGGCCAGGTCGACGGCGGTGGCGAGGGCCAGCCCGACCGCGCCGCAGCCGCAGCACAGGTCCACGGCGACCGGCGCCCGCCCGGTCCCCTCCCGGACCCGGCGGGCCGCGTCGACCGCCCGGTCCACCAGGGCCGCGGTGCGCTGGCGGGGCACGAAGACGCCGGGGCCGACGGCGATCCGCAGGCCGCAGAACTCGACGGTGCCGAGCAGGTGCTCGAGCGGCTCGCCGGCCACCCGCCGCCCGGCCAGGTCCTCGAGTCCGGCCGGCGTGGTCGCGGCGGCGGCGAGCAGGCGGGCCTCGTCCTCGGCGAAGACGCACCCGGCGGCGCGCAGTCGCGCCACGAGGGCAGGAGGAGGGGACGGCGGCTCGCCGGCCGTGCCCGGCGTCAGACGCACGCGAGCACGGACCGCAGGGGCGCGGGGACCGCCGGGGGCCCGAGCCGTTCGGGATGGCCCGTGGCCACCAGCGCGAGGTGCCGCCGGAGCGCGGTGGCGCCGCCCATCGGGACGACGCGCACCCCCTCGGCAGGGAGGTCCCGCCCCTGACCCCGCGCGGCGGCCATCACGGCCTCGCGGTCGCTGGTCCCCTCGACGAGCAGCACGGCCCGGACGGCAGTCGGGAGCTGCGCGGATGCGGCCACGGACGGACCGTCCCACGAGGGGGGCGGCGGGGCGACCGGGTCGCCGGCCGGGCGGAGGAGAGCGGGTGACGAGAATCGAACTCGCACTGTCAGCTTGGGAAGCTGATGTTCTACCATTGAACTACACCCGCGGTGATGCTCTGACCTGCGGTTCTCTCTCCGCAGACCCGGGTGCCGGGCCGGTCGAGCAGTCGCGACGAGAGTACACGGTGCGTACGCCGCGGTGGGCCCGGGGCGGTCGCCGCCGGAGCGCGTGCCGGGCACGGCGTGCGCGGGAGCGTGAGCTGCGGGTCGCCGGTCCCCTGGTGGGAAAGGACTGGACCGGCTGACGGTCGGGCTCGTAGCTTCCCGTCGGTCGTGACACCGCCCGAGGAGGTGAGACCCGTGGACGCTGGTTCGACGTGGGTGCTCCGCCTCGCCGTCACGGTCGAGCGGTCGACGTAGGGATCGCCGGGAGCGCCTCCCCTGAAGGCACTCCTGGAAGGCGATCCCCATGCCCTCTCCGCAGTCCCCCGCCGGGCGCGCGCCCCTCCCGTCCGACGTGATCGTCGTCGGGTGCGGGCCGACCGGTGCGATGCTGGCCGCCGAACTGCGGCTGCACGACGTACGGGTACTCGTCCTGGAGAAGGAGACCGAGCCCGCGTCGTCCGTCCGCATCGTCGGTCTGCACGTCCGAAGTCTCGAGCTGATGGCGATGCGCGGACTGCTGGAACGCATCCTCGAGCACGGGAGGAGGCGTCCGGCCGCGGGCTTCTTCGCCGCCATCCCCAAGCCCGCGCCCGCGGGCCTGGACAGCGCCCACGCCTACCTGGTGGGCATCCCGCAGCCGGTCGTCGTCCGCCTGCTCGAGGAGCACGCGATCGAACGGGGCGCGCAGGTCCGGCGCGGTCGTGCGGTGGCCGGTCTCGAGCAGGACGACGCGGGTGTGACCGTCGAGCTGGCCGACGGCGAACGGCTGCGTTCGCGCTATCTCGTCGGCTGCGACGGCGGTCGCAGCACGGTGCGCAGACTGCTCGGCGTCGGCTTCCCCGGCGAGCCCTCGCGGACCGAGACGCTGATGGGCCAGATGGAAGCAGGCGTGCCGCAGGAGGAGATCGCGGCCACGGTGGCCGGGATCGGCGGGACCGACGGGCGCTTCTGGCTCCGGCCCTCCGGCGACGGGACCTACAGCGTCGTGGTCCCCGCCGCGGGAGTCGGCGACCGTGCGGAACCGCCCACCCTCGAGGACTTCCGGCAGCAGTTGCGCGCCGTCGCCGGAACCGACTTCGGGGTGCACTCACCGCGCTGGATGTCCCGCTTCGGAGATGCCACCCGGCTGGCCGAACGCCATCGGGTCGGGCGGGTGCTGCTGGCCGGCGATGCGGCACACGTCCATCCACCCATCGGCGGACAGGGCCTCAACCTGGGCGTCCAGGACGCGGTCAACCTCGGCTGGAAACTGGCCGCACAGGTCCGCGGCTGGGCGCCGGACACACTGCTGGACACCTACCAGGCCGAACGCCGGCCGGTCGCCGAGGACGTCCTGGACGTCATCCGCGCGCAGATGGAGCTGTTGTCGACCGGACCGGGCCCGCGTGCGCTGCGCAGGCTGTTCACCGAGCTGATGGACCTCGACGAGGTGAACCGCTTCCTGATCGAGAGGATCACCGCGATCGGCATCCGCTACGACGTCGGCGAGGGGCCCGACCTGCTCGGCCGCCGCCTGCGCGACATCGACGTCGGCCAGGGCCGCCTCTACGGTCTGCTGCACCGCGGCCGCGGCCTGGTGCTGGACCGCACCGGACGCCTGACCGTCGGCGGCTGGTCGGACCGGGTCGACCACCTCGCGGACCCCACCGCGGAACTGGACGTCCCGTGCCTGCTGCTGCGCCCCGACGGCCACGTCGCCTGGATCGGCGACGACCAGCAGGACCTGGACGACCACCTCTCCCGCTGGTTCGGCGAGCCCGCCCCTCGATCTCGCCCCCGCAGCTGCTCGACGGCCCGGGCCGCCCGCGGCGAGGAGCTCCCCCCTCCCGACCGGTCACCACCGGTGTCAGCACACCCGTGACGAGGAGGAGAGCCCGATGCCGGACCTGACGGTGGACTTCATCTGCTCACTCGACGGACACGGGGCCGCGGAGGGGTGGCCCGGCTCCTGGGGCCCGGAGGGGCCCGAGTACCTCGCCTGGATCGGGGACGACGCCCAGGAGGAGCACCCCGTCCTCATGGGCGCGACGACGTACCGGCTGATGTCGGGGTACGCCGCCGAGATGCCCGACGAGCCCGGCCTCGCCGCCCTGACCGCCCTGCCCGAGGTGGTGTGCTCCTCGACCCTGCGGGAGCCCCTCCCGTGGGCCGGCACCGAGCCGGTCGACGGGGACGCGGTCGAGGCCGTGCGGGACATGAAGCGGCGCGGGACACGAAGCGGCGCGGGACGCGCAGGCTGCGCACGGTCGGCAGCCTCGGCCTCTGCCGGTCGCTGCTCCGGGCCGGCGTGGTGGACCGCTTCCGCGTGGTCGTCTTCCCGGTCATCACCGGCGTCACCGGGCGGGACCGCATCGTCGACGGGTATCCCGACGTCGCCCTCGAGCTGGCCGAGAGCCGCACGTCCGACGGCCGGCTGCAGCTGCTCGAGTACGTCCCCACCGTGCTCGACGGGGCCGCCCGGTGCCGGGAACTCCTGAGGGAGTCCGCCGGGGGATGTCGAGAACCGCTGCCCGGCTCCGTCCCAGGGGTGGACGCGGCCAGGATGGGCCGCACCTTCCCAGGGAGAGACCATGGCCAAGTACCTGCTGCTCAAGCACTACCGCGGCGCGCCGACGCCGGTCAACGACGTGCCGATGGACCGGTGGACGCCGGAGGAGGTCACCGCCCACGTCCGGTACATGGAGGACTTCGCCGCCCGGCTGGAGGGCACCGGCGAGTTCGTCGACGGCCAGGCGCTCTCCCCGGAGGGCACGTGGGTCCGCTACGACGGCGAGGGGCGCCCGCCGGTCACCGACGGCCCGTTCGCGGAGACCAAGGACCTCATCGCCGGCTGGATGGTGATCGACGTCGACACCCACGAGCGGGCGCTCGAGCTGGCCGGTGAGCTGTCCGCGGCCCCCGGCGCCGGCGGGAAGCCGATCCACGAGTGGCTCGAGGTGCGCCCGTTCCTCGGCGCCGCGCCGACCATCACGGAGTGACGCCGGTGGACGAGGCCCTCCTGCGGGCGATCGTCCCCGGCGTGATCGGGGTCCTCGGCCGCCGCGGAGCCGACTTCGCGGCGGCCGAGGACGCCGTCCAGGACGCGCTCGTCGAGGCCGTGCGGGTGTGGCCGGAGGACCCGCCGCGGGACCCGAGGGGCTGGCTGGTGACCGTCGCGTGGCGCAGGTACCTCGACGCCGTCCGGGCCGACACCTCCCGGCGGCGGCGCGAGGAGCGTGTCGACGACGAGCCGCCCCCCGGGCCGGCCGAGACCAGGGACGACACGCTGCAGCTGTACTTCCTCTGCGCCCACCCGTCGCTGACCCCGGCGTCGGCGGTCGCGCTCACGCTGCGCGCGGTCGGCGGCCTGACCACGCGGCAGATCGCGCAGGCCTACCTCGTGCCGGAGGCCACGATGGCCCAGCGCATCAGCCGCGCCAAGCGCACCGTCTCCGGCGTCCGGCTCGACCGCCCCGGCGACGTCGCCACGGTGCTGCGGGTGCTCTACCTGGTCTTCAACGAGGGCTACTCCGGCGACGTCGACCTCGCCGCCGAGGCGATCCGGCTCACCCGCCAGCTGGCCGGCGCGATCGAGCACGAAGAGGTCACGGGCCTGCTCGCGCTCATGCTGCTGCACCACGCGCGGCGCCCGGCCCGGCTCCGCCCCGACGGCAGCCTGGTGCCCCTCGCCGAGCAGGACCGCGCCCTGTGGGACACCCGGCTGGTCGCCGAGGGCGTCGACCTGCTGCAGGCCGCCCTCGCCCGCGACCGGCTGGGCGAGTTCCAGGCGCAGGCCGCCATCGCCGCCCTGCACGCCGACGCCCGCACGGCGGAGGAGACCGACTGGGTGCAGATCGTCGAGTGGTACGACGAGCTGGTGCGGCTCACCGGCAGCCCCGTGGCCCGTCTCAACCGGGCCGTCGCGGTCGGCGAGGCCGACGGTCCCCGGGCCGGCCTGGCCGCCCTGGCATGCCTCGACCCCGCCCTGCCCCGCCACGCCGCCGTCGCGGCGTACCTGCACGAGCGGGACGGGGACCGGGTCACCGCGGCGCGGCTCTACGCCGAGGCCGCCCGGTCGGCGCCGAACCTGGCCGAACGCGACCACCTCACCCGCCAGGCCGCCCGGCTCAACGCGGACCTGCGCGGCTGAGCGCCTCGGCTCAGCCGGCCGGCCGGGGGCTGCGGATGGTCACCGTGGTGCCCGCGGGGCCCGGCACTGCCGCGATCTCCCCGAAGGCGCTCATCAGCATCGAGCCGCGGCCGCGGTCCATGCTCGACGTCCGCTCCTTCCACTGCCCGTGGTCGCGCACCGCGATCTCCACCGCGCCGTCGTCCAGGGTCACCCGGACGTCGACGACGGGCTCGGCGGGGTCCTGCGCGTGCTCGACGGCGTTCGTGGCGGCCTCGCAGGTGGCCAGCACCAGGTCGTAGACGCGGTCCTCGTCCAGGCCGGCGTCGCCGAGCAGCGCCCGCAGCCGGCGGCGCAGCGCCGGGATCGACGACGGGCGCGAGGGGAAGCGCCAGGTCGTCGTCGTGCCGTCCGGGCGGTCGGCCGGGGCCTGCGGCGGCGCGACGGCGGCCGCTCCGGAGCCCGCGGCGGGCGGCGGCGGGGGAGGAGGCGCGGGGAGGGCCGACGGTGCCGCCGGCGGCACGGGTTCCCGGCGTCCCCGCGAGCGCTCCAGCACCGCGCGCAGCCGGCCGAGCAGCTCGGCGGACTCGAAGGGCTTGGGCAGGTAGTCGTCGACGCCGGCGTCGAAGCCCTCGACGGCGGCCTCCTGCCCGGCCCGCGCGGTGAGCATGACCACCGGGACCGCCCGGGTGCCCGGGTCGGCGCGCAGGGCCCGGAGCAGCCCGAACCCGTCGAGGCCCGGCATCATCACGTCGGTCAGCACCACGTCGGGGCACACCCGGGCGACGTCGACCAGCGCCTGCTCGCCGTCGGAGGCCGTCCGCACCGTCCACGACGGCGACAGCAGCCGGGTGAGGTAGGCGCGCATGTCGGCGTTGTCGTCGACCACGAGCACGGTGCCCAGCGGGTCGGCGGTGTGGCCCTGCCAGCCCAGGTCGTCGTCCCAGGGGGTCAGCGCGGCTGCGCGGACCTCCGCCGGTGGCCCGGGCGGCGCGGGCGGCGCGGTGTCGGTGTCGGGCTCGCCGAACGGCACCCGGACGGTGAACGTGCTCCCGGCGCCGGGCTCGCTCTCGACCGTCACGGTGCCGCCGTGCAGCCCGGCCAGCTCGCGGACCATCGCCAGGCCCAGCCCGGTGCCCTCGCGGCTGCGCGCGGGTGAGCCGGCGACCCGGTGGAACCGCTCGAACAGCGCCGGCAGCTCGGCGGCGGGGATGCCGACGCCGGTGTCGGAGACCCGGAGCACGACCCGGTCGCCCTCCGGGCGCAGGGTGACGGCGATGCTGCCGACGAAGGTGTACTTGACCGCGTTGGCGACGAGGTTGAGGACGATCTTCTCCCACATCCGCGGGTCCACCGCGGCGGGACGGGGCAGCGGCGGGCAGTCGACCCTGAGGGTCAGCCCGGCCCGCTCGGCGGCGGCGCGCAGCACGCCGGCGAGCTCGGCGGTGGTGGCGGCCAGGTCGGTGGCCACCCGCACCGCCGCGGTGCGCCCCGCCTCGATGCTGACGAACTCCAGCAGGTCGTCGACCAGGCGCTTGAGCCGCTGGCCGTTGCGCAGGGCCAGGGTGAGCTGGTCGCGGACCGGCGCCGGCAGCTGCCCGCCGGACTCGGCGAGGGCGTCGGTGATCGGGCCCAGCAGCAGGGTCAGCGGCGTGCGCAGCTCGTGGCTGACGTCGGAGAAGAAGGTGGTCTTGGCCCGGTCGAGCTCGGCGAGCGCCTCGGCGCGGGCGCGCTCGGCGGCGTAGGCACGCGCGTCGGTGACCGCGCCGGCGACCTGCCCGGCCAGCAGCTCGTGGAAGGTCCGGTACTCCTCGTCCAGCGCGCGGTTGGGGCTGACGCCGACCAGCAGCGCCCCGACCGGCTCGCGTCCGGCGCCGCCCGACAGCGGCAGCGCCACGGCCTGGGCCACCTCGTCGCCGAACGGCCCACCGGGCACGTGCAGCGCCGCGACGTCGACGCCGCCCAGCTCGGCGGCCCGTTGCGCGGTCGCGGGCAGGGAGGCGGCGTCCACACCGACGGTGGCCACCCGGTGCAGCCGGGAGTCCTCGCCGGTGAGGTAGACGGCGGCGAAGGGCACGTCGAGGGGATCGCCGGCCAGCGCGCCGCACACCTGGGTGGCGAGGTCGCGCTCGTCCTCGCGGCGCCCCGCGGCGGTGGACACCTCGTGCAGCAGCCGCTGCCGCCGCTCGGCCACCACCTGCCGGGTGACCTCGGTGCAGACCGCGTGCATCCCGGCGACCTCGCCGTCGTCGCCGAACGCGGGGGCGTGCGAGACGGTGAAGTAGGTCTCCTCGCGGTACCCCGCGCGCTCCAGCAGCAGGAGCAGCTGCGGGATCCACGAGGCCTCGCGGGTGGCCATCGCGTGCTCGACGGGCTGCTGCAGCGCCGCCCAGCCCTCCGCCAACGTGATCCGCAGGTCGTCGCCGATGGCGCCGGGGTGCTTCGCGCCGATGAGGTCGGCGTAGGCGTCGTTGTAGAACTGCGTGTACCCCGGACCCCACGTCAGGATCATCGGGAACCGCGAGGCCAGCACGGTGCGGACGGCGTAGCGCAGGCTCGCCGGCCAGCCCTCCACCGGCCCGATCGGCGTCGTCGACCAGTCGAAGGCGGCCATCAGGCGCCCGTTCCTGCTGCCGCCGGCGAAGACGTCCTCCGTGCCGGGGCCGGGTGCGACGTCCTGGATCCCGGTCCCCGTGACGGGATCCGGTGCCACGCACACCTCCAGGCACACACGTGCGGACGCCGGGCGGACCCCGCCCTGGCGTCAGGACCTCGGGAGCCGCGGCGGCTCCACGTTGCCTGCACGGTACATGCGCAGGTCCGGCCCTCGCGGCACCGTTCCCGAGCACACGGCCGGGCCCGGGGGGCGTCCCCGGGCCCGGCCGTGTGCCCCGCCGGTTCAGCCGCGCAGCACCACGCCGCGGCAGGACGACGAGCAGTCCAGCGACCAGACCGACGCCGGCACGGCGGCCCACCGGTCCGAGCGGACCAGTCGCAGGCTCCCCGGACCGGTCACCTCCGACGGCGGCGTCGGAGCCGCGCCGCCGCTCCCGCCGCCCGGGGTGGGCGTGCCGCCGGCACCGGGCGACGGCGGAGGCGTCGGGCCGCCGGTGCCCGGGGTCGGCGTCGTGCCGCCCCCGGTGGGGGCCGCGACGTACTCCAGGACGCTCCGGAGCACCTCGGACCGGCCGTCGAGGGCGAAGACCGTGACGTCGTACCGCCCGGCGACGCGCGCCGGGGCCCGGAACACCACCTCGGTGGCGCTGGAGCGGACCACGGTGGCCGCGCCGGTCGAGCCGACGAGCACCCGCGCACCCGACGGGAGCGCCAGGCCGGTCACACGGACCTCGGTGCCACCGGCCACCGACACCCGCACCGGGCTGATCGAGGTGATGCGGAAGGTGCCGGTGCCCGGGTAGGTCTGCTGTCCGCCGTCGACCGGGGTCGGCGTCGTGGTGCCCGGCGTCGGGGTGCCCGGCGTCGGGGTGCCGGGCGTGGTGGTGCCCGGCGTGCTGCTCCCGGGGTTCGGGGTGCCGGGCGTGGTGGTGCCCGGCGTGCTGCTCCCGGGGTTCGGGGTGCCGGGCGTGGTGGTGCCCGGGGTCGGGCTGCCGGGTGCCGGGGTCCGGGGCGTGGTCGTGCCGGGACCCGGGGTGCCCGGGTTCGAGACGCCGGGGTTGGTCGTCCCGGGGTCGGGAGCGCCGGGCGTGGTGGTGCCCGGGTTCGGGGCGACCGGCGTCGGGGTCCCGGGTGCCGGGGGTCGGGGGGTGGTGGTGCCCGGGTTCTGGGGGCCAGGGGTGGTGGTACCCCGGTCGGGGGCGCCCGGGGTGGTCGTGCCCGGCGTCGGCGTCCCGCCGGACCCGCCGCCGGCCGGAGCCGGCGAGCCGACCACGAGCGGGGCCGCGCGGGGCGAGCCGACCGGCTCGCCGTCGCGGGTGAGCTGGACGGTGAAGACGTAGCGGCCCTCGGGGAGGTTCGCCGACGGTGCCAGGACCAGCCCGTCGAGCGAGGTGCGGGCGCCGAGGGAGAAGGTGGCCTGCCCGTCGTCGTCCGTGGTCACGGTGGCGCCGTCGAGGACGACCGGGACGTCGGCGACGCCCCAGGTGGTGCCCTGGTACTGCACGCCCAGGCCGAGGGTGACGGCGAAGGAGCCCGGGGCCACCGTGCCGCTCACCGCGATCGTCGGGCGGACCGTCCCCACCGGCGCGGTCGTGGACCGGAACGAGTAGTCGACGGCCTCCAGCCCGCGCTCGGCCAGGCCGGTCATCGACAGCCGGCCACCGCTCACGGACCGGCCCTGGAAGGCGGCGATCCGGTCGGTGTCCTCGAGCAGTGCCTGCTTGAGCTGGGCGATCGTCGCGGTGGGCATCGCTGCCCGGTAGAGCCCGAGGGCGGCCGCGACGTGCGGCGCGGCGATCGACGTCCCGCTCACCAGGCGGTAGCCCCCGTCGTGCCAGGTGGTGGCGACGAGGTTCCCCGGGGCGAACAGGTCCACCATCGTGGCGCCGTAGGCGGACGAGGTGCTCATCGTGTCGGCCGCGGTGCTGGAACCGACCGTGACGACGTTGGCGTCGGGGAGGCTGGCCGGGTACAGGATGGTGCTGTCGCGGTTGCCGGCGTCGTTGCCGGCGGCGGCGACGACGAGGACCCCCTTGGACGCCGCGTAGGCGATGGCCGAGCGCACGTTCTCGAGTGCCGATCCGGTGAACGCCCCGCCCCAGGAGGCGTTGACGACGTCGGCGCCGTGGTCGGCGGCGTAGCGGATCGCCAGGGCGCCCAGGTTCGCGTCGACGGAGTCCCCGGTGCCGATCACCAGCGGCATGATCGTCACGTCCGGAGCCACCCCGGCGGAGCCGTGGCCGTTGCCCGCCCGGGCGCCGATCACCCCGGCGACGCTCGCCCCGTGCGAGCCTCCCGCGCCGTTGTCCACGTCGGCGGAGTTGGTGGCGAAGTTCCAGCCGTGGCAGTCCCCGGCCTTGCCGTTGCCGTCGGTGTCGACGGTCCCGCAGGGCTCGGCGGGGTTGGTCCACAGGGCGCCGGCGAGGTCGGGGTGGTCGGAGTCGTAGCCGGAGTCGGTCAACGCCACGACGACGCCGGCCCCGGTCCCGACCGCCCAGCCGTCGGTCACGTCGGCGTCCGCGTCGGCCACCGCCACCTGGTTGTAGGCGTTGCTGCCGGTGTTCTCGAGGTTCCAGCCGTAGGGCCCCCAGTACGGGTCGCTGACGGTCCCGAGCACGGGCACGCGGGGTGAGACCTCGACCGCGGCCACGCCCTCGACCGCGGCCAGGTCGTCCGCGGACAGCCCGTCGGTGGCCACCAGGGCGCTGTCCTCGCCGAGCCCCTGCGCGTTCACGACGCCGTCGAGGGCCGTGAGCGTCCCCAGCAGCGCCGCGGCGTTCCCGTCCTCCGCCGTCACCACGTAGCGGTCCAGGCCGTCGCCGGGCCCGAAGTCCTCGGCGACGGGGACGGCCGGTGCGGCCAGGGCGGTGTAGGCGGCGGCGCCGGCGTACCCGGTCACCACGGCCGTGACCAGCACGACCGCCTGCGTGCGCCTTCTCAGGGTCGCCACGTCTGTGCTCCTCCCCGGCCCGGGTCCCGTGCCCGGCCGGCGACCGGTCCTCCGATGGGCCGGCACGGGGACCTCGGCGTCCCGGCGGCCGGCCTCCAGCCCGGGCCCGTGGCGGTGACCCGATGGGGGGAGACGGTGTGCTCCCTAGACTCCGCGCCATGCTGCTGTCCGACCGCGACATCCGCGCCGCGATCGCCGAGGGGCGTCTCGGCATCGAGCCGCACGACGCGGGGCTGGTGCAGCCCTCGAGCATCGACGTCCGGCTCGACCGCTTCTTCCGGGTGTTCAACAACGCCCGGTACACCCACATCGACCCGGCGCAGCAGCAGGACGACCTCACCACCCTGGTCGAGCCCGACGGCGACGAGCCGTTCGTGCTGCACCCCGGGGAGTTCGTCCTCGGCTCCACGCTCGAGGTCGTCTCCATCCCCGACGACCTCGCGGCGCGCCTGGAGGGCAAGAGCTCACTGGGGCGGCTCGGGCTGCTCACCCACTCGACGGCGGGCTTCGTCGACCCCGGCTTCTCCGGTCACATCACGCTGGAGCTGTCCAACGTGGCCAACCTGCCGATCACGCTGTGGCCGGGGATGAAGATCGGGCAGCTGTGCCTGTTCCGGCTCACCGGCCCGGCCGAGCACCCCTACGGGTCCGAGGTCTACGGCTCCCGCTACCAGGACCAGCGCGGGCCGACGCCGTCGCGGTCGTTCCGCAACTTCACCCGCGCGGAGACGCGGCCGCAGGGCTGACCGCCGCGGGCGACCAGCCGGGCACCTCGTCGTCGACGTAGCGGTCGCGGGTGGCCAGCCACCCGGTGACCGTGAGCCCCACCGTGGCCGCGGCGATGAGCACGAACATCCCGGTGTAGCCGCCGGTCGCCCCGCGCAGCACGCCGACCAGCAGCGGGCCGGTGCCGGCCAGCACGTACCCCCAGCCCTGGGTCACCGTGGACAGCGCGGCGGTGGTCTCCGGGGTCCGGGCGCGCAGCCCGATCAGCGCCAGCACCATGCTGAAGGTCCCCATGCCCACGGCGAGCACACCCATCCACAGCCACGGCAGCGTGGTGGGGGCCAGCCACAGCCCGGTCCAGCCCACCGCGTAGCAGGCCATGAACCCGAGCAGCAGCGGCCGCTGCCACCGCTGCCGGACGGTGAGCGACGGGACGACGGCGTTGACCGGGATGACGACGATCGAGTTGATCCCCAGCAGCAGGCCGGCGGTCGCGGCGCTCAGCCCGGAGTCCCGCAGGTACTGCGCCGACCAGCCCATGACCACGTAGGCCTGCATCGCCTGCAGCCCGAAGAAGGCGGCCATGGTGAGGGCGAGCGGGCTGCGCGCCAGCGGGCGCATCCGCACCGAGCGGTGTGCGGCACGGCCGGCGCCGGGCTGGCGCGGGGTGAGGAACCACGGCACCGCGGCGACCAGCGCCAGCACCGCCCAGACGCCCAGTGCCCAGCGCCAGCCGCCCGGGCCGACGGCGGCGGCGATGGGGGCGGTGGAGACCGCGGCGACGGCGCCGCCGATGGCCATGCTGGCGCTGTAGGCGCCGATCAGCAGCCCGGTGCGCTCGGGGAACCAGCGCTTGACCAGGCCGGGCAGCAGCACGTTGCCGAGCGCCCCGCCGACCATCGCCAGCACGGTGCCGGCGAGGAACAGCGGGAAGGAGTCGACGACGGCCCGCAGCACCAGCCCGGCGGCCATCGTGAGCAGCGCGCCGGCGAGGACGTGCGCGTCCCGGAACCGCGCGGCCAGCGGCGGACCGGCGAAGCCGATGGCGGCGAAGCACAACACCGGCAGCGTCGTCACCACGCCGGCCGCGGCGCTGGAGACGCCGAGGCCCTCCTCGAGCTCCTCGAGCACGGGACCGACGGTGCTCACCGCCGTCCGCAGGTTCGCGGCGGTCAGCACGATGGCGAGCCCGACCAGCAGCAGGCCGCGCCGGGAGTCGCCGGCCGTGGGGATCGGGGGAGCGTCGTCGGCCGTGCGGGTCACCCGTCGATGGTCCCCCCGGCCGTCGAGCCGACCGGAGGCGGGTGCAGAGGACAACCGATCCCCGCGCAGACGACGGACGCCGCCGGCGAGGAGGGACCTCGCCGACGGCGTCCGTCGGGGTGGTGCCGGTGGTGTCCGGCGGTGGCTCAGGCCTGACCGTGACCCGTGGCGGCCGAGCCGGTGCCGGCGATGTCGTCGTCGGCGGTGCCGACCTCGGCGCCGTGCTCGGTGCCCGGGGTGCCGACCGGCGCCATCGAGCGGAGCAGGATCTGGCTGACGTCGAGGACCTCGACGTGCTCGGCGGCCTCGCCGTTCTGCTTCTTCGACGTCAGGGCGTCCGACAGCATCGTGATGCAGAACGGGCACGCGGTGGAGATGACGTCCGGGTCGAGGCCCAGGGCCTCCTCCGTGCGCTCCACGTTGATCCGCTTGCCGATCTTCTCCTCCATCCACATGCGCGCGCCGCCTGCGCCGCAGCAGAAGCCGCGGTCCTTGCAGCGGTGCATCTCCTGGGTGGTGAGGCCCTGCACGCTGTCGAGGATCTCCCGCGGCGGCGTGTAGACCTTGTTGTGCCGCCCGAGGAAGCACGGGTCGTGGTAGGTGACCTTGCGGTCCACCGGGGTGACCGGGGTGAGCCGGCCCTCCTCCACCAGCTGGCTGAGCAGCTGCGTGTGGTGCACGACCTCGTACTCGCCGCCGACCTGCGGGTACTCCTTGCCCAGCGAGTTGAAGCAGTGCGGGCAGGTGGTGACGATCTTGCGGGTGCCCGGCACGCGGCCCTCGAAGACGCCGTTGAGGGTCTCGACGTTCTCCTGGGCCATCATCTGGAACACGAACTCGTTGCCCATGCGGCGGGCGGGGTCGCCCGAGCAGGTCTCCCCGGAGCCCAGGACGGCGAACTCGACACCCGCGGTGTGCAGCAGCTCGGCGACGGCCTTGGTGACCTTCTTGGCGCGGTCGTCGATGGCGCCGGCGCAGCCGACCCAGAACAGGTACTCGACGTCGTAGGGCAGCGGGCCGTCGGCCATGCGGACCTCGAAGTCGACCTCCTTGATCCAGTCCTCACGGGTGCTCGGGCTGACGCCCCAGGGGTTGCCGCGGTTCTCGAGGTTGCGCAGCATCACGCCGGCCTCGGACGGGAAGTTCGACTCGATGAGCACCTGGTAGCGGCGCATGTCCTCGATGTGGTCGACGTGCTCGATGTCGACCGGGCACTGCTCCACGCAGGCGCCGCAGTTGGTGCAGCTCCACAGGACGTCGGGGTCGATGACCCCGCCCTCCTCGAGGGTGCCGACCAGCGGGCGGTGCGCCTGGGCGTCGTTGGTGCCCTCGATGCGGGCGTAGCCCGACGCCCACACCTGCTCGTCGCTGGGCTTCAGGATGTCGTAGTCCGGCGCGGTCTCCGACGCCGCCTTCTCACCGAGCAGGTACGGGGCCTTGGCGTACAGGTGGTCCCGCAGGTCCATGATCACCATCTTCGGCGACAGGGGCTTGCCGGTGTTCCACGCCGGGCACTGGCTCTGGCACCGCCCGCACTCGGTGCAGGTGGTGAAGTCCAGCATCCCCTTCCACGTGAAGTCCTCGATCTTGCCGCGACCGAAGACGTCGTCCTCGCCCGGGTCCTCGAAGTCGATCGGCTTGCCGTTCGAGGTCATGGGCTGCAGCGGGCCGAGGGCGACGGTGCCGTCGTCGTTCCGCTTCCAGTAGATGTTGAAGAACGCGCTGAAGCGGTGCCACGCGACGCCCATGTTGAGGATCCGGCTGATCACCACGAGCCACGCCAGCGAGACGACGATCTTCACGAACGCGACGACGCTGAGCAGCGTCGGGCTGTCGGGCAGCACGGTGGCCACGAGGCCGGAGACCGGGTGCGACCAGGCCGGGGCCTCGGTCAGGTCCGAGGAGATCTTCAGCGCGCGGATGAGCAGGATGCAGACGCCGACGGTGAGGACGACGGCCTCGACGAAGTAGCCGCGGCCCTCGTTGGAGCCGGCGAAGCGGCTGGTGCGGCCCTGGCGGCGCGGGTGGTCCTTCTGGCGCCGGTAGATCAGGTACAGGATCCCGAGGATCGTGCCCGCGCCGATGATGTCGGCGAAGAGGTTCCACAGTCCCCACTCGCCGATGAGCGGCAGGTGGAAGGCAGGGTTCCAGACCTCGCCGAAGGCCTCGACCAGCGTGAGGAAGAGGCCGTAGAAGCCGACGAAGACGAACCAGTGGGCGGCGCCGATGGCCGACCACTTGAGCATCCGGGTGTGGCCGAGCGACTCGACGGCGAGCGTCTTGAGCCGCGGGCCGACCGGTCCGTTGCGGGAGCTGTCGGGTTGGCCGGTGCGGATGATGCGCACCATCGCGCGCACCGCCCGGTAGGCCAAGACGACGGCCACGATGAGGAACAGCACGCTGATCGTGCCGAGCACGACCTGCAGGGGGCCCGTCATGATTCCCTCTCCCCACGCCTCGTGGCGTCGGTTGGCTCCGTCCGCACCGGACGGCGAGAGGGGTCTCGCCGCCGTCACCGGTCCGCGGGACCGGCGGCGGAACGCGCGCGGGCGGCTGTGCCCACGCAGGCCAGCACGATAACCGGCCGACACGCACGTTACTCGCGGGTAACCGAGGGCGCCGCGCCCCGTTCCGACCCCCTCGGGCGGTGCTCCGCGTCCACCCGCACCGCGCCGACCTGCGCGTACCCGATCGACACGTGGGGCTGTAACGCCCTGGGACGGTGTTTCCGGTCCTGGGTGGTCCGCCGCAGAGGTGACGGGGCTCACGGCTCGGGGTCACGACCCGGTCACCGCCTCCGCGGCGCGCATGGTCAGGTGAGCTGATCGTGCTGCGTCCCAGCTCGGCATCGACAGTCAGCCAGGACGCGTCGCGGTGAGCCAGGACGTCGTCGCGTAGCCGTCCACAGATCTCGCGGGGGCCTCGTCCCGACCCTCGCCTGCTCGAAGACCGCCGACGTGCACCCGGACCTCACGGCTCTCGCCGCCCCGCGACTCGGCGTCTTCACCGCACGGGAGGCCGTGCGCACCGGCTACCGACCCGACGAGATCCGCTCCGAGCTCTCCTCAGGCCACTGGTGCTGGCTGCGTCGGGGTGTCCACGTCCGAGCCCAGGACCTCGCGCACGCGGAGTCCGACGCCCGTCTGCGGCACCTGGTCGACGGCATCGCCGTGCTGCTGTGCCTCGCGCCGGGCCCGGTGCTGAGCCAGGCCTCCGCGGCGCGGGTACACCGGCTGGTGCTACCGGGTCACGTCGACGGGACCGTTCGGCTCACCGATGCCCGCCAGTGGAGGCGTGGTCGCGACGACGTCGTCACGCGGGCGTCGCTGCCGGACGGCGACCTGGTCGGTCTCCTCGACTTCGCGGTGACCGGGCCCGGGCGCACCCTCGTCGACTGTGCCCGCGAGTGGGGCGTCGAGGACGCGGTGGTCGCGATGGATGCGGCGCTGCGCAGTGGGCTCGTCGACCGCCAGGACCTGCGCGCTGCCGTCCTCCGCGCCACCCACTGGGTCGGTGTCGGGGATGCGGCCCGGGCGTTCGGCCTGGCAGACGGGAGGGCGGAGTCGCCACTGGAATCCCGCGGCCGGCTCGCCCTGGTCGAAGCGGGCCTACCGCGCCCGGAGCTGCAGGTCGAGGTCCACGGTCCGCGCGGTCTCGTGGCGCGGGTCGACGCCTGGTACGAGGAGGCCGGCGTCGCGGTCGAGTTCGACGGTCGGGTCGAGTACCTCGACCCCGTCGGCGGCCGGGAGCCGGGGGAGGTGCTCTGGCGAGAGAAGCGGCGCGAGGACCGGCTGCGCGAGCTCGGCATCCGCGTGGTCCGTCTGGTGCAGGAGGACGTCGCGCCCCGCCGTCGCCGGGAGCTCGCCGTCCGGGTCGGCGCGCTGCTGGCCGAGCCGATGACCGGGCCTGCGTTTCCGTGTCGTCCGCACTGCCGAACCGGGTGGGGGCGCGCCGCGGTCGCGGCCTCGTCCTAGCTCGCCGCCGTGCGTCCTGGCTCACCGTCGACGCTGAGCCAGGACGCAGCACGGTCAGGTCACCTGATCGTCCGGACCCTGCACCCACCCCGGGAACACAGGCGGGCGGACTGCCGTTACCCTGGGCAGGAAAGTTGAGTGGACCCCGCGCAAGAGCGCGCCGCTCCCTCGACCGACCCCCCTGACACCCGCACCACCCGCACACGGAACAGGAGCCAGCTCCATGGCACGAGCGGTCGGTATCGACCTCGGCACCACCAACTCCGTCGTCACCGTCCTGGAGGGCGGCGAGCCGACGGTCATCGCCAACAGCGAGGGCTCGCGCACCACCCCGTCGGTGGTCGCCTTCGCCAAGAACGGCGAGGTCCTGGTGGGCCAGTCGGCCAAGAACCAGGCGGTCACCAACGTCGACCGCACCATCCGGTCGGTCAAGCGCCACATGGGCACGACGTGGCAGACCGGCGAGATCGACGGCAAGAAGTACACGCCACAGGAGATCAGCGCCCGCATCCTGCAGAAGCTCAAGCGGGACGCCGAGACCTACCTGGGCGAGCCGGTGACCGACGCGGTCATCACCGTCCCGGCCTACTTCGAGGACGCCCAGCGCCAGGCCACCAAGGAGGCCGGTGAGATCGCGGGCCTCAACGTCCTGCGCATCGTCAACGAGCCCACCGCGGCCGCGCTGGCCTACGGCCTGGACAAGGGCGAGACCGAGCAGACGATCCTCGTCTTCGACCTCGGCGGCGGCACCTTCGACGTCTCGCTGCTCGAGATCGGCGAGGGCGTCATCGAGGTCAAGGCCACCGCCGGTGACAACCACCTCGGCGGCGACGACTGGGACGAGCGCGTCGTCAAGCACCTGGTGCAGACGTTCAACGCCCAGAACGGCATCGACCTGTCCAAGGACAAGCTCGCCATGCAGCGGCTGCGCGAGGCCGCCGAGAAGGCCAAGATCGAGCTGTCCGGCGCGCAGTCGACCAACGTCAACCTGCCCTACATCACCGCCGGCGCCGAGGGGCCGCTGCACCTCGACGTCACGATGACCCGCGCGGAGTTCCAGCGCCTGACGCAGGACCTGCTCGACCGCGCCCGCGCGCCGTTCAACCAGGCGATCCGCGACGCCGGCATCCCCGTCGGCGAGATCGACCACGTCGTCCTCGTGGGTGGCTCGACCCGCATGCCGGCCGTGAGCGAGCTGGTCCGCGAGCTGACCGGCGGCAAGGAGCCCAACAAGGGCGTCAACCCCGACGAGGTCGTCGCCATCGGCGCCGCGCTGCAGGCCGGTGTCCTCAAGGGTGAGGTCAAGGACGTCCTGCTCCTCGACGTCACCCCGCTGTCCCTGGGCATCGAGACCAAGGGCGGGATCATGACCAAGCTCATCGAGCGCAACACCACGATCCCGACCAAGCGCTCGGAGATCTTCACGACGGCCGACGACAACCAGCCCTCCGTGCAGATCCAGGTCTTCCAGGGCGAGCGCGAGATGGCGATGTACAACAAGAAGCTCGGCATGTTCGAGCTGACCGGTCTGCCGCCGGCGCCGCGTGGCGTCCCGCAGATCGAGGTCGCCTTCGACATCGACGCGAACGGCATCGTGCACGTGTCCGCCAAGGACCTGGGCACCGGCAAGGAGCAGTCGATGACCATCACCGGCGGCTCGGCCCTCCCCAAGGACGACATCGAGCGGATGATGCGCGACGCCGAGGCCCACGCCGAGGAGGACAAGCGCCGTCGCGAGGAGGCCGAGACCCGCAACCTCGCCGAGTCGCTGCAGTACCAGACCGAGAAGTTCCTCGCGGAGAACGGCGAGCGCATCCCGGCCGACAAGAAGGAGGAGCTCGGCGAGGCCCTGACCGAGCTGCGCTCCGCCCTCGGCGGCTCGGACATCGCCTCGATCAAGTCGGCGCAGGAGAAGGTCGCCCGCATCTCGCAGGAGGTCGGCGGGGCGCTCTACGCCCAGCAGGCCGACGCGGGTGCCGCGGCCGGCGACGGTGCCGGTGCCGGTGCCGGTGCCGGTGCGACGGGTTCCTCCACCCCGTCCGGCGACGACGACGTCGTCGACGCCGAGATCGTCGACGAGGACAGCGACCGCCGATGAGCCAGGGGGACGAGCAGCCGCGGGTCGTGATCCGTGACAAGCGGCGGATCGACCCCGTCAGCGGTGAGGTGCGGACGCCGGCCGGCGAGCAGCCGGCCGGCGTCCCGCCCCGCCCGACTCCGGCACAGACACCGGCCCACCCAACGCCAGGGGAGCAGATGACCGAGA
Organism: Geodermatophilus amargosae; assembly: GCF_041028265.1. GTDB lineage: Bacteria > Actinomycetota > Actinomycetes > Mycobacteriales > Geodermatophilaceae > Geodermatophilus > Geodermatophilus amargosae_A. The sequence goes on along the minus strand of NZ_JABGCW010000010.1, from coordinate 114,425 downwards.
ACGAGACGGCCGCCGTCCCGGAGGCGCCCGTACAGCCGGCCGCCGACAGCACCGCGGACGGTGACCTGTCGCGCCAGCTCGCCGAGCGCACGGAGGACCTGCAGCGGGTCACGGCCGAGTACGCCAACTACCGGCGGCGGGTCGACCGCGACCGGACCCTCGTCGTCGACCAGGCGGCCGAGCGGTTCGCCGCCCAGCTGTTCCCGATCGTCGACGACATCGAGCGGGCCCGGGACCACGGCGACCTGACCGGCGCCTTCAAGGTCGTGGCCGACCGCGTCCTCGGGCTGCTCGACGGCCTGGGCGTGGAGGCGTTCGGGGTCGCGGGCGACCCGTTCGACCCGTCGCTGCACGAGGCGGTCCTGCACGACACGTCCGACGAGGTCAGCGTGCCGACCGCGACGACGGTCCTGCGGCAGGGTTTCCGCCGCGGGGACCGGGTGCTGCGGACGGCCATGGTGTCGGTCAGCGACCCCTCGGGCGTCGCCGCGGAGCCGGCCGGCGACGGCGCGCCGGGGGAGACCCCGGCCGCCGGCTGACCGGCGGGACGGGGACCGACCGCGAGATGCGGACCGACGAGGACCAGGGAGGAGGCGCCCGATGAGCACTCGGGACTTCATCGAGAAGGACTACTACGCCGCGCTGGGCGTCTCCCAGGGCGCCGACGCCGCGGAGATCAAGAAGGCGTACCGCAAGCTGGCGCGGGACCTGCACCCGGACAAGAACCCGGGCAACGCCGACGCCGAGGCCCGCTTCAAGGACGTCTCCGAGGCCTACGACGTGCTGTCCGACCCCAAGCGGCGCGGCGAGTACGACGACGCGCGGAGGCTCTTCGGCGGCGGTGGCGCCGGGGCGCGGGCCGGCTTCCCCGGCGGGTTCCCGGGATCGGGCGGCGGCCAGCCGTTCGACCTCGGTGACCTCTTCGGCCAGGCGGCCGGCGGGGCGGGTGCCCGTGCCGGCGGGCTGGGCGACCTCTTCGGCGGCCTGTTCGGCGGCGGTGGCGGCGGTGGCGGTGCCGCACCGGGCTCGGCCCGGGCCCGCTCGCAGGCGGCGTCGGGTCCGGCCCGCGGCCAGGACGTCGAGACCGAGGCGACCCTCTCGTTCGAGGAGTCCGTCCTCGGCGTCACCGTGCCGCTGCGCATGCAGAGTCCGGGCACCTGCCCGACCTGCACCGGCACCGGCGCCCGGCCCGGCACCTCGCCGCACACCTGCGAGGTGTGCGGCGGGGCGGGCGTCACCAGCCGCAGCCAGGGCGCGTTCGCCTTCTCCGAGCCGTGCCGCGCCTGCCGCGGCACCGGCCAGGTGGTCGACGACCCGTGCCTGACCTGTCACGGCGACGGCGTCACCACCCAGACCCGCACCATCACCGTGCGGATCCCGTCCGGCGTCAAGGACGGCCAGCGCATCCGGCTGGCCGGCAAGGGCGCGCCGGGACGGCGGGGCGGTCCGGCCGGTGACCTGTTCGTCGTCGTGCACGTCAGCGAGCACGAGCTGTTCGGCCGCAAGGGCGACGACCTCACCCTCACCGTGCCGATCACGTTCCCCGAGGCCGTCCTCGGGACGACGCTGACCGTGCCCACGCTGGACGCGAACGTCACGCTCAAGGTCCCCGCCGGCACCGCCAGCGGTCGCACGCTGCGGGTCCGGGGAAGGGGTGTGCCGGGTCGCGGCCGCAACGGCGACCTGCTGGTGACCGTCGAGGTCGCCGTCCCGCAGCGGCTGTCGGCCGAGGCCGAGCGGGCGGTGAAGACCCTCGACGCCGAACTGGGTGACCCCCGGCCGCAGGTCACCGCGGCCGTGCAGGCGAGGAGCACCGATCCCGGGAGCACCCGGTGAGCGCGCCGGGCACCGGGGGTCGCGAGCGGGCCGACGGCGCCCGGGCCGTGGCCGACGACGCCCCGGTGTTCGTCATCTCGGTCGCCGCCCAGCTGGCCGGCATGCACGCCCAGACGCTGCGCCAGTACGACCGGCTCGGCCTGGTGACGCCGGGCCGCACGCCCGGCGGCGGCCGGCGCTACAGCCCGCGTGACGTCGCGCTGCTGCGGGAGGTCCAGCGCCTGTCCCAGGAGGACGGCGTCAACCTGGCCGGGATCAAGCGGATCATCGACCTGGAGTCCCGCGTCGAGGCCCTCCAGCAGCGGGTGCACGAGCTGATCGACGAGCTGGAGAGGTCCGAGCACCGGCGGATGTCCGCCGAGTCGGCCATGGCCAGCGGCTACGGCCGCGACCTGGTGGGGACCGACCTCGTGCCGTTGCGGCAGGCCAGCGCCGCGCTGGTCGTCTGGCGTCCGCGGGAGTCGCAGCGGTGAGCGGGAACCCCGGCGGGGCCGCCGTCGTGGAGGGGGACGTGACCACCACGCCCGCGGACGCGCACGAGTCCTTCGTGCGGCTCGAGCGCGAGATCGGGCTGCTGCTGCGCCGGTCGCGGGCCATCTCCGCCCGGCTGGCCCGCGAGCTGCACCCCGATCTCGACGGCGCGGCCTACGGGCTGCTGGCGCTGCTGGCCGCCACCGGACCGCTGCGCGCCAGTGACCTGGTCGCTCGCCTGGGGCTGGACAAGAGCACGGTGAGCCGCCAGGTGTCCTCGTTGGTCGCTCTCGGCCTGGTCGACCGCGAGGCCGACCCCGCCGACGGCCGGGCCCAGGTGCTCACCCCGACGGCCGAGGGCGCGGCCCGGCTGGCCCGCATCCAGGACGCGCGCCGGGAACGCTGGGAGGCCGACCTGTCCGGATGGCCGGCCGAGGACGTGGCGGTGCTCGGTGAGCTGCTGGCCCGGCTCAACCGGCTGGGCGAGGCGCGCGAGGCGGGGACGACCCCACCACCCGAACCCCCCGACCCCGCCTGACCACCGCACACGACGACGGCGCCCGGACCTCCTCGGTCCGGGCGCCGTCGTCGTCCACGGGAACACGCCGGTGGGGTAGTCGGTTGTAGACGGCAACCAACCAAATGTATGGTTGTGGCCTGCAATCACCTCACCGCGAGGACCCCGTGCCCCTCACCTCCCAGACGCGCGAGCGGCTGACCGCCGGCATCGCCCGTCTCGTCCGGGCCGGCCGGCACGTGTCCAGCCGCGCCGCGGACTCCCTCTACGGCGAGCTGCCCTCCTTCGGCTGGGCGCTGCTCGTCCCGCTCGAGCGCGACGGCGAGCAGCGCTGCAGCGCGCTCGCGCTGCGGTCCGGCATCGACGTCTCCGTCGCCAGCCGCCAGGTGACCGCCCTCGAGCGCTCCGGTCTGGTCGAGCGCCGGCCCGACCCGCACGACGGGCGCGCCAGCCTCATCCGGCTCTCCGCCGCCGGCGCCGCCGCCCTGGCCCAGACCCGCGCCCTGCGCGCGGAGTGGGCCGGCGAGGCCCTCGCCGGCTGGGACGAGGACGACGCCCGCCTGCTCAGCGAGCTGATCGAGCGCCTGACCGACGACCTCGGCCGGGCCGCACCCCCCGCCGTCCGCAGCGCCCCCGTGACGGCGCCGTGACCACCACCCGGCCCTCCGGGCCACCGTCCCCTCCCCGTACCGAACCGTCCAGGAGCACCGTGACCACCACCCGCGAGCCGAGCGCGGCCGCACCGGCGACGCAGGCGCCCGCCGAGCAGCAGGGGCGCATGACGCACCGGCAGATCCTCGAGGCGCTCTCGGGGATGTTGCTGGCGATGTTCGTGGCGTTCCTGTCCTCGACCGTCGTCTCCAACGCCCTGCCGACGATCATCACCGACCTGCGCGGCAGCCAGAGCCAGTACACCTGGGTGGTCACGGCGACCCTGCTGGCCTCGACGGCCTCGACACCGATCTGGGGCAAGCTGTCGGACCTGTTCAGCAAGAAGCTGCTGATCCAGCTCGCGATCGTCATCTTCATCGTCGGCTCGATGCTGGCCGGCCTGTCCCAGTCGGTGGGCACGCTCATCGGCTGGCGCGTGCTCCAGGGCCTGGGCCTCGGCGGCCTGCAGGCGCTGGTCCAGATCGCGATGGCCGCGATGATCAGCCCCCGCGAGCGCGGCCGGTACTCCGGCCTGCTCGGCGGCGTGATGGCCGTGGCCACCGTCGGTGGCCCGCTGCTCGGCGGCCTGCTGGTCGACACCAGCTGGCTGGGCTGGCGCTGGTGCTTCTACGTCGGCGTCCCCTTCGCCGTCGTGGCGCTGGTGCTGCTGCAGCGCACGCTGAACCTCCCGGTCACGAAACGCCGGGTGCGCATCGACTACCTGGGTGCCGCGTTCCTCACCGCCGGCGTCTCGGCGCTGCTCATCTGGGTCACCCTGGCCGGCGACCAGTTCGAGTGGGCCTCGGTGGAGACGGCGCTGTTCCTCGCCGGCGGCGCGGTGGCCGTCGTGGCGTTCGTCGTCACCGAGCTCCGGGCGGCCGAGCCGATCGTCCCGCTGCGGCTGTTCCGCGACCGGACGACGACCCTCGCCATCGTGGCCAGCGTCGCCATCGGTGTCGCGATGTTCGGCTCGACGGTGTTCCTCGGCCAGTACCTGCAGATCTCCCGCGGCTACTCGCCGACGGCGGCCGGCCTGCTGACGATCCCGATGGTCGGCGGCCTGCTCGTGTCCTCCACCGTCTCGGGCATCCTCATCACCCGGCACGGCCGCTGGAAGCGGTTCCTCGTGGCCGGCTCGGTGCTGGTCACCGCCGGCTTCGCCCTGCTGGCGACGATCGACCACGAGACCGACATGGTGCTGCTCGGCGTCTTCCTGTTCGTCCTGGGCGTCGGCATCGGCATGACGATGCAGAACCTCGTGCTGGCGGTGCAGAACACCGTGGCCGCCGGCGACCTCGGTGCGGCGTCCTCCGCCGTGGCGTTCTTCCGCAGCCTGGGCGGCACCATCGGCGTCTCGGTGCTCGGCGCGGTGCTCAGCAACCGGGTCGGCACCCTGATCGCCGCCGGTCTCCCGCCGGAGCCGGCCGCGGCCGGCACCGGCTCGGGCGGTGTCGGGCTGGCCGACCTCGAGGACGCGCCGCCGGCCATCCAGGAGCTCATCCGGGTCTCCTACGGCGACGCGACCGGCCGGATCTTCCTCGTCTCGGCGATCGTGGCCGTGGTCGCCGTGGCGGCGATCCTGCTCATCCGCGAGGTGGCCCTGCGCACCGAGAGCGGCGAGGAGCGGCTGCAGCGCGAGTCGGGTCCGGCCCTCGCCGACGACGAGGCGGTCGGCACCGCCCGCTGACCGGCCCCGCACGCCACGACGGCCCGCTCCCCGGACGGGGAGCGGGCCGTCGTGGCGTGCGGGGTCAGGACTCGAGTGCGGCGTCCAGGGTGATGTCGACGCCGGCCAGGGCCTTGCTGACCGGGCAGCCGGCCTTGGCCTCCTGGGCGGCCTTCTCGAAACCGGCGGCGTCGAGGCCGTCGACCTCGGCGCGCACGGTGAGCGTGATGCCGGTGAGCTTGAAGCCGCCGTTCGCCTGGTCCGGGCCGAGGGAGACGTCGGCCTGCACGTCGAGGGACTGCGGCGTCCCGCCGGCCTGGGCGATGTTGGCCGACAGCTGCATCGCGAAGCACGCGGAGTGGGCCGCGGCGACGAGCTCCTCGGGGCTCGTCGTGCCGCCGGCCTCGTCGGCCGCGCGCTTGGGGAAGTTCACCTCGTACGTGCCGACCTTCGAGCTGGTCAGCTCGACCTGGCCGGAGCCCTGCTCGAGCGTGCCGTTCCAGGCGGTGCGTGCGGTGCGGGTGGGCATCTGGGCTGCCTTCCGATCGGGGGCGCGCCGCCGTGGTCTCGCCGGCGCGCAGGACCCCGTGGCCCTACCCCGATCGGTTGCGGGCAACCCGCCCGCCGGGTCAGGAGCGGGGTGCCTCGGTGACCCGCTGCGTCAGCACGTTGAGCGTCTGCTTGAGGTCGGCGAAGGACTCCACGTCCAGCTCCAGCGCGCAGATCATGTCCTGCGAGATGGCGAAGGCCTTGTCCCGGAGCGCCCGGCCGCTGTCGGTCAGCGCGATGGCCACCGACCGCTCGTCCTCGACGCGGCGGTGCCGCGTGACCAGGCCGGCGGCGGTGAGGCGCTTGAGGAGGGGGGAGAGCGTGCCGCTGTCGAGGGCCAGGCGGGCGCCGAGCTGGCCCACGGTCTGGTGGTCCTCTTCCCAGAGCAGCATCATGACCAGGTACTGGGGATAGGTCAGTCCCAGTTCCTCGAGCATCGGCCGGTACCGGGCGGTCATCGCGCGCGATGCCGCGTACAGCGCAAAGCAGAGCTGGTCGTCGAGGGCCACGCTCGGGGCGGGGAGGTGCGAGTCCCCGCTCGTCATCGTCATGCCCCGAGTGTAGGGACAACCAGGTGGCGCGGCATGCAGTTGTGTCGTTCGTCAACCCCTGGGGGTGGAGGGTCCTCTGGCGGGTCGGGCGTGTGCCGCAGGTTGAGTGGAACAGACTCAACCTGCCGGTCGTTGTACAGCCCGACACGAGCCCGCCGGGCTCCCCCGGCACCACGGACGAGAGGACCGAGCGCACCGACCATGGAGAGCAAGCTGACCACCCGATCGCAGGAGGCGTTCGCGGCCGCCCAGCGGCTGGCGGTCGACCGGGGGCAGGCCGCCCTCGAGCCCCTGCACCTGCTCGTCGCACTGCTGCAGCAGACCGACGGCATCGCCGGACCCCTGCTGACCGCCGTCGGCGCCGACCCCGCCGACGTCCGGGCCAAGGCCGAGGCCGCACTGCGCCGTCTGCCCAGCGTCAGCGGCGCCACCGTGCCCGCGCCGTCGGCCTCGCGCGAACTGCTGCGGGTGGTGAACGCCGCCGGCGAGCAGGCGAGCGCGCTGGGCGACGAGTACGTCTCCACCGAGCACCTGCTGGTCGGCCTGGCCGGCTCCGAGGGCGAGGCCGGTGCGGTGCTCACCAGCGCCGGCGCCACCCGCGACGCGCTGCTGGCCGCCTTCCGCACCGTGCGCGGCAACCGGAAGGTCACCACGGCCGACCCCGAGAACACCTTCCAGGCGCTGCAGAAGTACGCCGTCGACCTCACCGAGCGCGCCCGCGAGGGGAAGATCGACCCGGTCATCGGCCGGGACACCGAGATCCGCCGCGTCGTGCAGGTGCTCTCCCGCCGCACCAAGAACAACCCGGTGCTGATCGGCGAGCCCGGCGTCGGCAAGACCGCGATCGTCGAGGGCCTGGCCCAGCGGATCGTGGCCGGCGACGTCCCCGAGAGCCTCAAGGGCAAGCGGCTGATGGCGCTCGACCTCGGCGCGATGGTGGCCGGCGCCAAGTACCGAGGCGAGTTCGAGGAGCGGCTCAAGGCCGTGTTGCAGGAGATCACCGAGGCCGAGGGCCAGGTGGTCACCTTCATCGACGAGCTGCACACCATCGTCGGCGCCGGTGCCACCGGCGACTCGGCCATGGACGCCGGCAACATGATCAAGCCGATGCTCGCCCGCGGTGAGCTGCGCATGGTCGGCGCGACGACGCTCGACGAGTACCGCGAGCACATCGAGAAGGACGCCGCGCTCGAGCGCCGCTTCCAGCAGGTCCTCGTCGGCGAGCCCTCGGTCGAGGACACCATCGGGATCCTGCGCGGCCTCAAGGAGCGCTACGAGGTCCACCACGGCGTCCGGATCACCGACGCCGCGATCGTCGCCGCCGCCACGCTGTCGGACCGGTACGTCACGGCCCGCTTCCTCCCCGACAAGGCGATCGACCTGGTCGACGAGGCCGCCAGCCGGCTGCGGATGGAGATCGACAGCCGCCCGGTGGAGGTCGACGAGGTCGAGCGCGCCGTGCGCCGCATGGAGATCGAGGAGATGGCGCTGGCCAAGGAGGACGACCCCTCCTCCCTCGACCGGCTCGCCGCGCTGCGCAGCGACCTGGCCGACCGGCGGCAGGAGCTCGCCGAGCTGACCGCACGCTGGCAGCAGGACAAGAGCGCGATCACCCGCATCCAGCAGACCAAGGAGGAGCTGGAGCGCAAGCGCCTGGAGGCCGAGCGCGCCGAGCGCGAGGGGGACCTCGCCAGGGTCGCCGAGATCCGCTACGGCACGCTCCCGCAGCTGGAGAAGGAGCTGGCCGGCTTCGAGGAGGCCGCCGAGCACTCCTCGATGCTGAAGGAGGAGGTCGGCCCCGACGACATCGCCGACGTCGTCCAGGCCTGGACCGGCATCCCGGCCGGCCGGCTGCTCGAGGGCGAGACGCAGAAGCTGCTGCGGATGGAGGACGGGCTCGTCCGGCGGGTCGTCGGTCAGCCCGACGCCGTCCGCGCCGTCTCCGACGCCGTCCGCCGCGCGCGGTCGGGCATCGCCGACCCCGACCGGCCCACCGGCTCGTTCCTGTTCCTCGGCCCCACCGGCGTCGGCAAGACCGAGCTGGCCAAGGCGCTGGCGGAGTTCCTGTTCGACGACGAGCGGGCCATGGTCCGCATCGACATGAGCGAGTACTCCGAGAAGCACTCGGTGGCCCGGCTGGTCGGTGCCCCTCCGGGCTACGTCGGCTACGAGGCCGGCGGCCAGCTCACCGAGGCGGTCCGGCGGCGGCCCTACACCGTCGTGCTGCTGGACGAGGTGGAGAAGGCCCACCCCGACGTCTTCGACGTGCTGCTGCAGGTCCTCGACGACGGTCGGCTCACCGACGGGCAGGGCCGCACGGTCGACTTCCGCAACACGATCCTGATCCTGACGTCGAACCTGGGCTCGCAGCTCATCGCCGACCAGTCGGTCCCCGAGCAGCGGCGGCGCGACGCGGTCATGGACGTGGTCCGGTCGCACTTCAAGCCGGAGTTCCTCAACCGACTCGACGACGTCGTGGTGTTCCGGGCGCTGGGCAGCGAGGAGCTGGCCGGGATCGTCGACATCCAGGTGGGCGTGCTGGCCCGCCGGCTGGCCGCCCGCCGGCTGACGCTCACGGTCACCGACGCCGCCCGCGAGTGGTTGGCGCTCAACGGGTTCGACCCCGTGTACGGCGCCCGCCCGCTGCGCCGGCTGGTGCAGTCGGCCATCGGCGACCCGCTGGCCCGCGCGCTGCTGGGTGGTGAGATCCGCGACGGCGACGAGGTCGTCGTCGACTGGCCGGCCGACGTGGCCGGCAGCGACGCCGACGCCGGGCTGACCGTGCGCCGCGCGTAGCGGAGCTCTCCCACGGGCCCGTCGTCCCTCCGGGGGACGGCGGGCCCGTCCGCGCGTCGGAGGGTGGTCCGGGAGCCGGGTGGTCGACCATCATGCGGGCGATCGCACGGGAGAGGACGGACATGACCGCAGGACAGGGACCGCAGGGCGGGGACCAGCCCGGGCAGCAGCCCCACGGGCAGTCACCGCAGGGCCAGGGCCCGTACGGGCAGCCGCCGTACGGACAGGCCCCGTACGGACAGGCCCCGTACGGGCAGGCGCCGTACGGACAGGGCCCCTCCGGCCAGGCCCCGTACGGGCAGGACCCGTACGGCGGCTATGCGTCCGCGCCGGCGGCGCCTGACGCGTTCGGCGCCCCGCGGCCGGTCGAGCGGCCCTCGGCGGTGAAGCTGGGCATCGGCGCCTTCCTCGCGAGCACCGTGCTGGGGATCCTCGGGTCGATCGTCACGTTCGCCCAGTTCGACGAGATCGTCGACCGGGCCCTGGTCGACGCCGGCCTCGACCCGGCGGACTACAGCGACGTGTCCGACGCGGCGACCGCCGGCGTGGTCACCACCACCGTCGTCGTGGCGCTGCTGTTCGTCGGCCTGCAACTGCTGTTCATCTGGTTCGCCTGGCAGGGGCGCAACTGGGCGCGGATCGTGCTGTGGGTGCTCGGCGGCCTCGCCGTCGTCTCGGGGCTGTTCTCCCTCGCCGGGCCGTCGCTGTCGGGCCTGCTGACCACGCTGTCGCTGGTCCAGACGCTGCTCATCGTCGTCGGCATCGTCGCGCTGGCCCAGAAGCCGGCCACCGAGTGGTACCGCTACCGCGGCTGGCAGCGCGCCCGCGGCCTCTGACCGGCCCGCGGGCGCTCCCGCCGGCTCCCTCGCGGGGGAGCCGGCGGGACCGGTGGCCCGTTATCCCATCGTGACCAACCGGGATGAACCGCTGAGCGGGTCGTCCCGAACACAGGGTGTGACCACCACCGAGGAGGCCCCCGCGCCGGCCACCGGACCGGACGGGCCCCCGGCTGCCGTCCGCCGCGGGCCGCGGCGGCTGCTCGGCGCGCTCGCCGGCCTGGTCGCCGCGGCCGTCGCGCTCGGCGTGGCCGAGCCGGTCGCCGCGTTCGTCGGGCCGGCGTCCTCGCCCGTCGTCGCCGTCGGGGACACCGTCATCACGCTCGTCCCCGAGCCGGTCAAGCAGTTCGCCATCTCCACCTTCGGTGAGAACGACAAGATCGCCCTGGTCGCCGGCACGCTGGTCGTCGTCGCCCTGTACGCGCTGCTCATCGGGCTGCTGTCGCTGCGCTCGCGCCGCCTGGGGGTGGCCGGCATCGCGCTCTTCGGCGTCCTCGGGGCCCTGGCCGCGGCCACGCGGCCGGCCGGCGGGTTGCTCGACGCGCTGCCGTCGGTGGTGGGCGCCCTGGTCGGGATCCTCGCCCTCCTGCTGCTCGTCGACCCGCTGACGCTGCCGGCCCGCGCCACCGCACCCCCCACCGCCGCACCCCGCACCGCCGCACCCCGCACCGCCGACGAGGCGGTCATGGACCGGCTGCGGGACGCGCTGTCGATGGCCGACCGCACGGGCACCGGCATGGACCGCCGCCGCTTCTTCCTCACCGGCGGCGTCGCCCTCGGTGCGGCCGCGGTCACCGGCGGCGGCGGGCGCTTCCTGCAGCGCCGGTTCGACGTCAGCAACGCCCGCGGCGACCTGACCCTCCCGACGCCCTCGTCCCCGGCCGCGGCCCTGCCCCCGGGCGCCGACCTCGCCGAGCAGGTCGAGGGCCTGACGCCGCTGTTCACCCCCACCCGCGACTTCTACCGGGTCGACACCGCGATCACCGTCCCCCAGGTCCGCCCCGCCGACTACCGGCTCGAGCTGACCGGGATGTTCGACTCGCCGCGCAGCTACACGCTGGCGGAGCTGTTCGGCCGTGACGACGTCATCGAGCGCGACGTCACGCTCACCTGCGTCTCCAACGAGGTGGGCGGCCAGCTGGCCGGCACCGCCCGCTGGATCGGCGTCCCGCTGGGCGACCTCCTCCGCGAGAACGGTGTCTCCGGCCGCTCCGACCAGCTGGTCTGCCGCTCCGTCGACGGCATGACCATCGGCGCCCCGACCCGCTCCGCGCTCGAGGTCGAGGACGCCATGATCGTCTTCGGGATGAACGGCGAGCCGCTGCCGGTCGAGCACGGCTTCCCCGTCCGGATGCTCATCCCCGGCCTCTACGGCTACGTCTCCGCCTGCAAGTGGATGACCTCGATCGAGGCCACCACCTACGACGCCTTCGACGCCTACTGGGTCGAGCGCGACTGGGCGGCCGACGGCCCGATCAAGGTGGCCTCGCGGATCGACACCCCCGCCCCGCTGCGGCAGTTCCCCGCCGGGCGCCGCGCCATCGCCGGCGTCGCCTGGGCCCAGACCCGCGGCATCAGCCGCGTCGAGGTGCGGGTCGACGACGGCCGGTGGCAGGAGGCCCGGCTGGCCCCCGCCGTCGACGCCGACCTGTGGCGGCAGTGGCAGCTGCCCTTCGACTTCGCCCCCGGCTCCTACCAGCTCACCGTCCGGGCCACCGCGGCCGACGGTGAGGTGCAGACCGAGGAGCGCGCCCGGCCGTTCCCGAACGGAGCGAGCGGCCTGCACTCGATCCGGGTGATCGCGACCTAGCGGTCCCGCCCGGCCGACACCCAGCCGGCGGGGCAGCAGCACACCACCCCAGAGCCCGTCTCGGCCGCGCCGGCCGCAGACGCCTCTCCCGACCCCTCGAACGGGCCGGGAGGGACCACCGCGGGGACCACCCGGTCCCCGGATGCACCGCAACGACGACCGAGGAGCACATCGAACGTGAAGAACACCCTGACCCGCGGCCTCCTGCTGGCCTCCGCCTCCACCCTGGCCGTCACCCTGAGCGCCTGCGGCTCCGAGGACACCAGCGCCGCGAGCGACAGCTCGGCCCCCGACAGCAGCTCGTCGTCGGCCTCGGAGAGCTCGGGCTCGATGGACAGCAGCAGCCCGATGGCCGAGGCGGCGGGCGACGAGCCCTTCGGCTCCGGCTGCACCGCCGTCCCCGGCGACGGCGAAGGCAGCTTCTCCGGCATGACCGACGACCCGGTGGCCACCGCGGCGAGCAACAACCCGGTCCTGTCCACGCTGGTGCAGGCGGTCACCGCGGCCAACCTGGTCGACACGCTGAACACCACCGACGACATCACCGTCATCGCCCCGGCCAACCCGGCGTTCGAGGCCATCCCGGCCGACCAGCTGCAGGCCGTCCTCGCCGACCAGGCGACGCTGACCCAGATCCTGACCCACCACGTCATCCCGGGCCGGCTCTCGCCCGACCAGCTCGCCGGCACGCACACCACGGTCGCCGGCGACGAGGTCACCATCGAGGGGTCCGGGGAGGCCTTCACCGTCGCCCAGACCGTGACCGGCACCCCGGCGAGCGTGATCTGCGGCAACGTGCAGACCGCCAACGCCACCGTCTACATCGTGGACCAGGTGCTGGCTCCCGCCGCTGCCTGATCCCACCCCGCACCGGCCCGGCTCCCTCGCGGAGCCGGGCCGGTGCCGTGCGTAGGGTCGCTGCCATGGAGAAGGACCCCGTTCCCCCCCACCCCTCGTCCCTCGGGGCGGGTCCCTGGAACGGGGCCGCCCATCCCGACCGCGACCGCCTGCTGGAGCTGGTCGTCGACCTCGCCGTCGTGCACGGGCGGGTCACGCTGTCCTCCGGGCGCGAGGCCGACTGGTACGTCGACATGCGCCGGCTGACCCTCCACCACGAGGCCGCCCCGCTCGTCGGCCGCGTGATGCGCCAGCTGACCGGCGACCTGCGCTACGACGTCGTCGGCGGGCTCACCCTCGGCGCCGACCCGGTGGCCGCGGCCATGCTGCACGCGGCGGCCGCCGGCGAGGGCTTCCTCGACGCCTGCGTGGTCCGCAAGGCCGGCAAGGCGCACGGGCTGCAACGGCGCATCGAGGGCCCCGACGTCGCCGGGCGGGCGGTGCTCGTCGTCGACGACGTCTCCACCACCGGCAGCAGCCCGCTGGCCGCCGTGGAGGCGCTGCAGGAGGCCGGCGCCGAGGTGATCGGCGTGGCGGTGATCGTGGACCGCGGCGGGCGCGCCGCCGTCGAGGCCGCCGGGCTCGAGTACCGCGCCGCCTACGAGCTGTCCGACCTCGGCCTCGCGTAGCACGCACGATCAGGTGAGCTGATCGTGCGGTGTCCCGGCTCACCGTCGACGCTGAGCCAGGACACTCCACGGTGAGCTCACCTGATCATCCGGGGTCGCCGTACGGTGTGGCGGTGACCACACTCGCCACCACGTGGGTCGACGAGCTCGCCGCCGCGCTCGGTCCGGACGGCGTCCGCACCGATCCCGACGTCACCGCCTCCTACGCCCGCGACCAGGCGATGCTCGCCGAGGCCGGCACGCCCGCCGCGGTCGTCTTCCCCCGGGACACCGCCGAGGTCGTCGCGGTGATGCGGGTGGCCTCGCGGCACGGCGTCCCCGTGGTCCCGCGCGGCGCCGGCTCGGGGCTGGCCGGCGCCAGCAACGCCGTCGACGGCGCGATCACGATGGTCATGACCCGCATGGACGCCGTCCTGGAGGTCTCCCCGGCCGACCGGCTCGCCGTCGTCCAGCCCGGCGTGGTGAACAAGGCGCTGCGCGACGCCGTCGCCGGGTCGGGGCTGTTCTATCCGCCGGACCCCTCCAGCTACGACTGGTGCACGATCGGCGGTAACCTCTCGCAGAACTCCGGCGGGCTGTGCTGCGTGAAGTACGGCGTCACCACCGACTACGTGCTCGGCCTGGAGGTCGTGCTCGCCGACGGGCAGGTGCTGCGCACCGGTCGGCGCACGGTCAAGGGCGTGGCCGGTTACGACCTGGCCCGGCTGTTCGTGGGCTCGGAGGGCACCCTCGGCGTCATCACCGAGGCCACGCTGGCGCTGCGCCCGGCGCCGCAGCAGCCGGTGACCCTCGTGGCCACCTTCGCCACCACCGCGCAGACCGGGCAGGTGGTCGAGCGGGTCGTCACCACGGGGCTGGTGCCCAGCCTGCTGGAGGTCATGGACAACACCTGCATCCGCGCCGTCGACGACCTGCTGCACGCCGACCTCGACCGCGACGCCCGTGCACTGCTGGTCGCGCAGTCCGACGCCGGCGGAGAGGCCGCCCGCGCCGACGTCGAGGCCCTGGCCCAGCTGTGCCGGGAGGCCGGCGCGCAGCTCGTGCACACCACCGAGGACCCCGCCGAGGGCGACCTGCTGCTCGCCGCCCGCCGGATGGCGCTGCCCGCGCTCGAGCAGCTCGGCACCACGCTCATCGACGACGTCGCCGTGCCGCGCTCGCGGATCGCGGCCTTCCTCGACGGCTGCGACGGGATCGCCGTCCGCCGGGAGCTGACGATCGGCGTCGTCGGGCACGCCGGCGACGGCAACATGCACCCGACCATCTGCTTCGACCCCACCGACACCGACGAGCGGGCGCGCGCCTTCGCCGCCTTCGACGACATCCTCGAGCTCGGGCTGGCGCTGGGCGGCACGGTCACCGGCGAGCACGGCATCGGCTCGCTGAAGGTCGAGTGGCTCGAGCGCGAGATCGGCGCGGTGTCGCTGGAGGTGCACCGCCGGATCAAGGACGCCCTCGACCCGACCGGCCTGCTCAACCCCGGCAAGGTGCTGCGCCGCCGCGCCTGACCCACCCCGCCCGGTGTCGGCGCGCCCGGCCCAGGCGGGATACTGACCGCCGACCCGCGTCGATCGACAGGAGTGCCCCGATGCCCATCGCGACCCCCGAGGTCTACGCCGACATGATCAGCCGGGCGAAGGAGGGCGGCTTCGCCTACCCGGCCATCAACTGCACCTCGTCGGAGACGATCAACGCGGCCCTGCGCGGTTTCGCCGACGCCGGCAGCGACGGGATCATCCAGTTCTCCACCGGCGGCGCCGAGTTCGGCTCGGGCACCCGGGTCAAGGACATGGTCACCGGCGCGGTGGCGCTGGCGGAGTTCGCCCACGTCGTCTCCGAGCGCTACCCGGTCAACGTCGCGCTGCACACCGACCACTGCCCCGAGGACAAGCTGGACTCCTACGTCCGCCCGCTGATCGCCCTGTCGAAGGACCGTGTCGACGCCGGCCAGGCGCCGCTGTTCCAGTCGCACATGTGGGACGGCTCGGCGATCGATCTGGAGGAGAACCTCCAGATCGCCGAGGAGCTCATCGACAAGTGCGCGGCGGCCAAGATCGTGCTCGAGCTCGAGATCGGCGTCGTCGGCGGCGAGGAGGACGGCGTCGCGCACGACATCAACGAGAAGCTCTACACCGCCCCGGGCGACTTCGTGGCCACGGCCAAGCACCTCGGCCTCGGCGAGCGCGGCGTCTACCTGCTCGCGGCCACCTTCGGCAACGTCCACGGCGTCTACAAGCCGGGCAACGTGAAGCTGCGGCCGGAGATCCTCAAGGAGGGCCAGGAGGTCGTCACCGCCGAGCTGGACCTGCCCGAGGGCAGCAAGCCGTTCAACTTCGTCTTCCACGGTGGCTCGGGCTCGCTGCAGTCGGAGATCCGCGAGGCGCTGTCCTACGGCGTGGTGAAGATGAACGTCGACACCGACACCCAGTACGCCTTCACCCGGCCGATCGCCGGGCACATGTTCAGCAACTACGACGGCGTCCTGAAGGTCGACGGCGAGGTCGGCAACAAGAAGGCCTACGACCCGCGGCCGTACATGAAGCTGGCCGAGACCGGCATGGCCGCCCGCGTCCAGCAGGCCTGCGAGGACCTGCTGTCGGCCGGCCAGTCCCCGGGCGCCTGAGCCATGACGCACTCCCACAACCTGCTGGGCGAGCCGCCGGCCACCCTGCTGCCGGGCGACCCCGAGGCCGAGGCGGCGCTCGCCGCCGGCACCGACCCCGCCGAGGTCGCCGCCGGGCACCCGCGCGCCAGCGCGGCCTGGGCGGCCCTCGCCGAGGCGGCGCTCGAGGGCGGCCGCACGATCGAGGCCTACGCCTACGCCCGCACCGGCTACCACCGCGGCCTGGACGCGCTGCGCAAGAACGGCTGGAAGGGCTACGGCCCGGTGCCGTGGTCGCACGAGCCCAACCGGGGCTTCCTGCGCTGCGTGACCGTGCTGGCCCGCGCCGCCGAGGTGATCGGCGAGGTCGACGAGCAGGAGCGCTGCACCCAGCTGCTGCGCGACTGCGACCCGACCCTCGTGCCATGACTCCGTCGGACCACCGGCCGACCCTGCGGCCAGGTGCCGTCCCCGACCTGCGCTGAGCCCTCCCCGGTCCTCGTCGCGGAGGGCGGCTCGCCGCCCCGGACTCAGCGGTCCCCGAGCTCGGGGTGCAGCTCCTGCAGGCGCGTGGTCAGGGCGGTCAGCTCCTCCCCGCCGGCCATGAGCCGGGTGAGGTCGTCGGAGTCGACGTCGGCCCGGGTGAGGTCGCCGGCCACCTGGCCGCGCGCCAGCAGCAGGAAGCGGTCGCCGACCAGGTGCGCGTAGCGCGGGTTGTGGGTCACCAGGACGACGGCCAGCCCCTGCGCCCGCGCGCCCAGCACGGCCTGGCCGATCAGCGTGTGCTGGGCGATGGTCATCGGCTCGGTCGGCTCGTCGAGTACCAGCGCCCGCGCGCCGTAGTGCACCGCCCGGGCGATGGCCAGGCTCTGCCGCGCCCCCGGGCGGAGCGTGTTCACCGGCTGGTCGGGGTCGACGCCGGAGACGCCGATGCGCTCCAGCGCGCGGACGGTGGTCTCCCGCGCGGCGTCGACGTCGAGCCGGCGCAGCGGCCACGGACCGCGGGTCGGCTCGGCGCCCAGGCACAGGTTGCGCCACACCGACAGCAGCGGGGCGACGGCGAGGTCCTGCCAGACGGTGGCGATCCCGGCGGCCCGCGCGGCCCGCGGGCTGCCGAAGCGCACCGGGAGGCCGTCGAGGAGGAGCTCGCCCTCCTCGTGCCGGCGCAGCCCGGACAGCACCGACACCAGCGTGGACTTGCCCGAGCCGTTCTCCCCGAGCACGCAGGTGATCCGGCCGCCCTCGAGCGTGACGCCCACCCGGTCGAGCGCCGGCACGCCGCCGTGGCGGACGGTCAGGCCGCGCGTCTCGAGCACCGGCGGCACGGGACCGCTCACGACCGCGGCGCGGCCCGCAGCCGGCCGCGCACCACCCCTCCCACCAGCAGAGCGACCAGCAGCAGGACGCCGAGCGCCGCCTGCGACCAGCGCTGGTCCCACCCGGCGAGCTCCACGCCCTCGCGCGCGACGGCGTAGAGCAGCGCGCCGACCGCGGCGCCGGCCATCGAGCCGAAGCCGCCGGTGAGCAGGCAGCCGCCGATCACGGCGACCACCACGTAGTCGATGGCGGTGACCAGGGACGGGGTCGAGCCGACGCTCGCCGCCGGCACCAGCGCCAGCGTGCCGAGCAGCCAGCCCGCCGTGGCGGTGAGCGCGTAGAGCACCAGCGTGGTGCGGGGGACCGGCACGCCCAGCTCCCGGGCGGCGCGGCGGGAGCCGCCCATGGCCAGCACCTCGTTGCCGAACCGGGTGCGCCACAGCAGCCAGCCGGCGCCGGCGGTCACCGCCAGCCACCACAGCAGCGAGACGGAGAAGACGCCGCCGCCGACCTCGGCGGTCGCGCCGAACACCGCCGACGCCGACGACCAGCCCGGTGCGGCGTCCAGCCCGCTGATCCGCGGCGCCCCGGCGATCAGGGGCAGCGCCGAGAGCGTCGTGCCCTGCAGCACCAGTGCGGTCGCCAGGGTGACGAGGAAGCTCGGCAGCCCGGTGCGGACCACCAGCCAGCCGTTGGCCAGCCCCACGGCCAGCGACGCGGCCAGCGAGACGAGCAGGGCGGGCCAGATGCCCCACTCGCCGGAGTCGACGAGGACCGCGGTGAGCACGGCGCTGGCGAGGGTGACCGTGCCGATCGAGAGGTCGAAGTGGCCGCCGACGAGCAGCAGGCCCACCGCGACGCCGCCGATGCCCAGCAGTGCTGCGGAGTCGAGGACCAGGCCGAGGGCGGCCGGCGTGAGCAGGTCGGGGACCCTCAGCCCGAAGAGCAGGACGACGACGGCCAGTCCGAGCACCGCGGCCAGGCTGGGCCGGGCGAGCACCCGGTCGAGCAGCCGCCGGCGCGGCGGCGCGACCCGGGACGGCAGGCGGTCGACGGACACCGGGGCGGACGGGCGCAGGAGGACCTCCTCGGGCTGGAACGGCTCCAGTGTCCACGACCCGCCCGTCGCGGGCGCTCTCAGGGACGCAGGCGCCAGCGCACCCGGTCGTCGGCGTACCAGGTCCAGCGCGACACCGGCCGCGGGAAGACGACGCCGTCGCGGGTCACCTGCGCGGGGTCGCTGGCCAGCTGCAGGGCGCGGCCGGTGCTGCGCCGCGGCGGGCGCATGAGCTGCGGTGAGACGACGACCCGGATGGTGTCCACGGCGCGCCAGTCGGGCCGCACGTCGATGCGCGCGACCATCCCGTCGGCCACCTTCTCGTCGTCGTGGTGGGCCTGCACCCCGAGCCGCGCGGCCAGCGGGAGCCGGCCCCTCTCCGCGGCCTCGTAGCGGCCGTGCTGCAGCAGCACCCCGCCGTGGTCGTCGCGGACCAGCGTCAGCTCCCGCTCGTCGCCGGTGCCGATGCCGAGGTCGCGGGCCAGGCCGCGGGAGGAGGCGTCCCCGGCGGGCTCCCATGAGACGGGCACCTCCGCCGTCCGTCCGGCGGCGTGCAGCGCGGCCAGCACGCCCCCCAGTGCCGGCACGGGGCCGCGCACCAGCAGCGACCCGGCGTCGGCGACCCCGACGACGGCCGCACGGTCGGGTGCCTGCCCGGGCCCCAGACCGCGCAGGTCGAACTCGGCGAGGGACATGCCGATACCCTGCCACCTGCCAGCCGGTCGACCGCCGGTGACGAGTCCCAGGGGGATGACAGCGAGATGCCGGCAGTCGTGCTGATCGGCGCCCAGTGGGGCGACGAGGGCAAGGGCAAGGCCACCGACCTGCTCGGGGGCCGCGTGCCCTACGTCGTGCGCTACCAGGGCGGCAACAACGCCGGCCACACCGTCATCACGCCCGACGGCGAGCGCTACGCCCTGCACCTGATCCCCTCGGGCATCCTCACGCCCGGGTGCACGCCGGTCATCGGCAACGGCGTCGTCGTCGACCCGCAGGTGCTCATCGGCGAGCTGGCCGGGCTGGAGGAGCGCGGCGTCGACACCTCGAAGCTGGTCATCTCGGCCGACGCGCACCTGATCATGCCGCACCACCGCGCGCTGGACCGGGTCACCGAGCGGTTCCTCGGCAAGCGGAAGATCGGCACCACCGGCCGCGGCATCGGCCCGGCCTACGGCGACAAGGTGGCCCGCACCGGCATCCGGGTGGCCGACCTGCTCGACCTGTCGATCCTGCGGCAGAAGCTCGAGGGCACGCTGGCCGAGAAGAACCAGGTCCTGGTCAAGGTCTACAACCGCAAGGCCATCGACGTCGACGAGGTGGTCGAGGAGTACGCCGGCTACGCCGAGCAGCTCAGGGACCGCATCGCCGACACCCGGCTGCTGCTGGGCAACGCCCTCGACGCCGGCGAGTGGGTGCTGCTCGAGGGCTCCCAGGGCACCCTGCTCGACGTCGACCACGGCACCTATCCGTTCGTGACGTCGTCGAACCCGACGGCGGGCGGCGCGGCCACCGGCAGCGGGATCGGGCCGACCCGCATCTCCCGCGTCGTCGGGATCCTCAAGGCCTACACGACCCGTGTGGGCTCCGGCCCGTTCCCCACGGAGCTCTTCGACGCCAACGGCGAGTACCTGCGCACGCAGGGCGGCGAGGTCGGCGTCACCACCGGCCGGGACCGGCGCTGCGGCTGGTTCGACGCCGTCGTCGCCCGCTACGCCAGCCGGGTCAACGGGATCACCGACTTCTTCCTGACCAAGCTCGACGTGCTCTCCGGGCTGGAGACGGTGCCGATCTGCGTCGCCTACGACGTCGACGGCGTCCGGCACGACGAGATGCCGATGACGCAGACCGGCTTCCACCACGCCGAGCCGGTCTACGAGGACATGCCCGGCTGGTCCGAGGACATCCGGGGCTGCCGGACCTTCGACGAGCTGCCGGCCACCGCGCAGGCCTACGTCCGCCGACTCGAGCAGCTCTCCGGCGCGCGGATCAGCGTGATCGGCGTCGGTCCCGGCCGCGACGAGAACGTCGTCGTCCACGACCTGCTCGACTGACGTCCCGCGGCGCGGGGGCCGGAGGCCTCCCGACGCGGGACGTCGGGGGGGCTCCGTGCAGGCCGGGACGGCTCCTGGCCGCGGTGCGGTCCGGCAGGACCGCGAGGTGTCAGGCGGCGACGGCGCGCGTCGGAGCGCTCTGCAGCTCGGCGCGGGCGGCCACGACGACGTCGGGGTTGTCGGTGATGACCCCGTCGACGCCCAGCGCCAGGAGCAGCCGGGCCGCGCCGAGGGCGTCGCCGGGGGCCGACGGGTCCTCGCTGCTGCGCAGGTGCAGCGGGAGGAACGTGTTCTCGGCGGCCAGCGTCCACGGCACCACGGACAGCCCCGCCCGGTGCGCCCGGGTCACCAGGTCGGAGACGCCGGTCATCCGGTCCTCGGCGTCGCGCAGCAGGATGCGGTCCACGCTCGGCGCGATGCCCTGGGCGTAGGTGGAGACCGCGCGCAGTCCGGCGTGGGTCAGCAGGTGGTCGTCGGGGGCCGTCCGGTCGACCAGCTGGAACATCGTCGGGCCGTCGTCGCCGAGGTCGGCGCGCAGCCGGCGCAGGCCGGCGGTGTCGAAGGACTGCAGCACGACCGGACCGTCGGGCGCGGCCGCGTCGAGGCGACGCAGCTCGGCGGCCACCAGCTCGGTCATCGGCTGGCCGCGCTCGGCCGACCAGCTGGGCTTCTTCAACTCCGCCAGCACGCGGACCTGCCGCTGCGGCGTGGACCGGCGGCGGGCCACCTCGACGACCTCCTCGAGCGTGAGGACGCCGAAGTGGCCGTCGTAGGCGGTGTTGAGCGGGCGCAGGTCCGGGTGCCGCTCGACGGCGCGCAGGGTGCGCAGCTCGGCGAGCGTGAAGTCCTCGGCGAACCAGCCGGTGCGGCGCTTGCGGCCCACCCGGCGGGTGGTGCGCCGGTCGGCGAACTCCGGCCGGGTCGCGACGTCGGTCGTGCGCGAGAGCTCGTTCTCGTGCCGCGCGACCAGGGCGCCGTCGCTGGTGACGACGATGTCGGGCTCGATGAGGTCGGCGCCCATGTCGATCGCCAGCTCGTAGCTGGCGATCGTGTGCTCCGGGCGGTACGCACAGGCACCGCGGTGACCGACGACGAAGGGATCCGAGGAGCGGACCCGTGCGTGAGTCGCGAGCGACTCGGTCGCGTGCATGTCGCCCAGGACACCCGACCGAGGTGTCGGGATGGCGAACGCGGGCTGGCGAGTCGCCGAGAAATGGGAGGACGGAGCGCTGACCTGCGCGGCACCATCCGGTCCGTGACACATCTCTCGGAGATCGGCTGGTCGCCCGACCGACTCGAGCACCTCCCTCCCGGAACGGCCCCCGGACGGGTGGTGCGGGTCGACCGCGGCCGCCTCAGCGTGCTCACCGCCGACGGCGAACGGCGGGTGCACCCGGCCGCCGGGCTGTACGACCCCGACGGCGTCGCGGCCCCCGCGGTCGGTGACTGGGTGGCGCTGCGCGGGGAGCTGGCCGTCGCGCTGCTGCCGCGCACCTCGGCGTTCACCCGCACCGTGGCCGGCCGGACGTCGGCCGCGCAGGTCGTGGCCGCCAACCTCGACCTCGTGCTCGTCGTCGACGCGCTGGCCGGCCCGACGCGCGCGCGACGGGTCGAGCGGTACCTCGCCGTGGCGTGGGGGAGCGGGGCGACCCCGGTCGTCGTCCTCACCAAGGCCGACCTCTGCGACGACGTCGCCGCGGCCGTGGCCGAGGTGGCCGAGGACGCCCTCGGCGTCGAGGTGCTGGCCGTGAGCGCGCGCACCGGCGAGGGCCTGGACGCCGTGCGCGCGCTGCTCGGCCCGGGACGGACGGCGGCGATGGTCGGCCCCTCCGGCGTCGGGAAGTCCTCGCTGGCCAACGCGCTGGCCGGGCGGGAGGTGGCGCCCACCCAGGACGTCCGGGAGGCCGACGGGCGCGGGCGGCACACCACCACCTCGCGCGAGCTGCACCTGCTGCCCGGCGGGGGCCTGCTGGTGGACACCCCCGGGATGCGCGAGCTGGGTCTCTACGACGACGAGGGCGTGGACACCGCCTACGCCGACGTCGCCGAGCTGGCCACGGAGTGCCGGTTCCGCGACTGCGCGCACCGCACCGAGCCCGGCTGCGCCGTCGCGGCGGCGATCGACGACGGCCGGCTCGACCCCGCCCGCCTGCGGGGCTGGCGCAAGCTGCAGGCCGAGGCGCACCGCCAGCTGCTGCGGGCCGACGCGCGCGCCCGCGCCGCCGAGCACCAGCGGGCCAAGGCCGTGTTCCGCGCGTACCGCTCCCAGCCGAACCGGGTGCGGTAGTCGCCCGCTCGGTAGGGTCGCGCTCCGTGCGTGTGCTCGTGATCGGCTCCGGAGCCCGGGAGCACGCCCTGTGCGTCGCTCTGACGTCCGACCCCGCGGTGACCGCGCTGGCCTGCGCGCCGGGCAACGCCGGCACGCGGACGGTCGCCGAGCCGCACGCGGTCGACGTCGCCGACCCGGTGGCGATCGCCGCGCTGGCGACCGCCTGGGGCGCCGACCTCGTCGTCGTCGGGCCCGAGGTGCCCCTGGTCGCCGGAGCCGCCGACGCCGTCCGCGACGCCGGCATCGCCTGCTTCGGCCCCTCGGCGCAGGCCGCGCAGATCGAGGGCAGCAAGTCCTTCGCCAAGCACGTCATGGCCGCTGCGGGGGTGCCGACCGCGCGCGCCTGGCCGGTCGGGGGGCCCGCCGAGCTGGAGACGGCGCTCGACGAGGCGGGTGCGCCCCACGTCGTCAAGGACGACGGGCTGGCCGCCGGCAAGGGCGTCGTCGTCACGACCGACCGGGACGCCGCCGTCGCCCACGGCCACCGGGTGCTCGATGCCGGCGGGGCGGTGCTGGTCGAGGAGTTCCTCGACGGCCCGGAGGTCTCGCTGTTCGCCGTCACCGACGGGACGACGGTGCTGCCGCTGCTGCCCGCGCAGGACGCCAAGCGCCGCGACGACGGCGACGCCGGCCCCAACACCGGCGGGATGGGCGCCTACGCGCCCCTGCCCTGGGCGCCGCCCGGCCTGGTCGACGAGGTGCTCGCGACCGTGCTGCAGCCGACCGTCGACGAGATGCGCCGCCGCGGCGAGCCGTTCAGCGGGCTGCTCTACGCCGGTCTGGCGCTGACCTCCCGCGGGGTGCGGGTGGTCGAGTTCAACGCGCGCTTCGGCGACCCGGAGACCCAGGTCGTGCTCCCGCTGCTGGAGACGCCGCTGGCCGGGCTGCTGCACGCCGCGGCCACCGGGACGCTGGCCGACCACCCACCGCTGACCTGGCGCGACGGTGCCGCGGTGACCGTGGTCGTCGCGGCGTCCGGCTATCCGGAGGCGCCGCGCACCGGCGACCCGGTGACCGGTGCGGACGGGCCCGGCGTGCTGCACGCGGGCACCGCCGTGGGCGCGGACGGAACGGTCCGCTCCGCCGGGGGGAGGGTGCTCGCGGTCACCGCCACGGGCGACGACCTGGCCGCCGCCCGCCTGGCGGCCTACGAGCGGGTGGCCGCCGTCCGGGTGGCCGGCGCCCACTGGCGCAGCGACATCGCCCTGGCCGCCGTCGAGGGCCGCGTCGTCGCTCCCTAGGCGCGTACCCCGACCGCCGGGCGGGCCCGTTCGGGCCGCGGTTCGGGTGGTCGCGGGCCGTCGTGCCGCCGGGACAGGTAGGTGCCGGCCACGTTGGCGCAGGCCACCACCGGCACCGCGATGAGCGCGCCGAAGATCCCGGCGATGAGCAGGCCGGCGGCGATCGCCAGCACCACGGCGAGCGGGTGCACGTGCACCGCCTTGCCCAGCAGCAGCGGCTGCAGGACGTGCCCCTCGAGCTGCATGACCAGGACGACGATCGCCAGCGCGATGAGCGCGGTGATCGGGCCCTTGGTCACCAGCGCCACCAGCACGGCGACCGACCCGGCGAGGAACGACCCGATGATCGGGATGAACGCGCCGAGGAAGACCAGCGCGGCCAGCGGGATGACCAGCTGCACGCCGAGGATCGCCAGGCCCACGCCGATGCCGATCGCGTCGACCAGGGCGACCGCGACGGTGGCCCGCACGTAGGAGATCAGCGTGCGCCACGAGCGGCGGGCGGCCTCGTCGAGGTAGGCGCGGGCGTCGCGCGGGAACAGCCCGACCAGCCACAGCCAGATGGACCGGCCGTCCTTCAGGAAGAAGAACAGCGTGAACAGCGCCAGGACGATGCCGGTGAACACCTCGCCCACGGTGGTCGCGGTGGTGATCGCGCCGGACGCGAGCGTGTCCTGGTTGGCGACGAGCGCGTCCTGGGCGGCGGTGACCGCCTCGTCGATCTGCCGCTGGGTGACCGGGAAGGTGTCGACGGCGAAGTCGCGGATCTGGTCGAGGCCCTGGCTGACCTGGTCGGCGAGGTCGGAGAAGCCGGCGCTGATCTGCTGGATGACGAGCGTGATGATCCCGGCGACCACCGCCAGCCCGACCAGGAGCATCGCGAAGGCGGCCAGCGACCGGGGCCAGCCGTGCCGGATGAGGGCCGCCGCGCCCGGCTGCAGCAGGGCCGACAGCAGCAGCGCCACGAACACCGGGACGACGACGACGGCGACGTAGGCGGCCAGGTAGAGCAGCACGTAGAGGCCGGCGAGGACGGCGATGAGCCGCCACGAGTACGCCGCGGCCGTACGCAGCGCGCTCGGCACCGAGGAGTCGCCGTGCGGCGGCTCGCGGCCGGGACCGAGCAGCCGGCGGCCGCGCTCGACGGCCCGCTGCGGGCGCCCGCCCTCGGGTGGACCGCTCACCCCGCCGGGCCCGAGCGGCCCGTCGAGGTCGGGGGCGCCCGGCTCGGGGCTGCCGAGGGGCGGGTCGTCGTCGGCGGGCGTCTCGACCGGGTCGACGTCGGCCTCGTCGTCGTGCACGAGGATCGCGCGGTCGTCGTCACGCTCGGGCCAGGCGTGGGGGTCGCGCTCGCTCGCGGCCCGGATGCGCTCCCGCGCCCGGGCGACCAGGTGGTTGGCCTGCCGCAGCATCGCCGGTCCTCCCGCATCCGTAGGGGGCGTGTTCGATCACGCTAGCGCTGCGGGAGGATGACGCCGTGCTGCGACAATCTCCGCGGGGACGAGCTGACCAGGTGCGGGCGGTACCCGCGTGATCGACCGCTACACGCTCCCCGAGATGGGCCGGGTCTGGGGCGACGAGCACAAGTACGAGCTCTGGTGCCGGGTGGAGACCCTCGTGCTCGAGGCGCACGCCGCCGCCGGGCGGGTGCCCGCGGACGTCGTGGAGCCGGTGCGCGCCGCCCCGCCGCCGACCGCGGCCCGCGTCGCGGAGATCGAGGAGACGACGCAGCACGACGTCATCGCCTTCCTCACCGCCTGGGCCGACAACACCGAGCCCCGGTCGGCCGCGGCCTACGTGCACCACGGCATGACGTCGTCGGACCTGCTCGACACCGCGCTCGCCGTGCAGCTCACCGAGGCCACCGACGTGCTGCTGGCCAAGGCCGACCGCCTGGTGGCCGCGCTGCGCGACCACGGGCTGGCGCACCGCTCGACGCTGAAGGTGGGCCGCACGCACGGCGTGCACGCCGAGCCGGTCGTGTGGGGGCACAGGGTCGCCGACCTGGCCTTCGCGGCGGCCCGGTCCCGCGACCGGCTGCGGGCCGCGCGGGAGCGCGTCGGCGTCGTCGCCATCTCCGGCGCCGTCGGTACCTACTCGCTCATCGACCCCTCGGTGGAGGTCGCCGTCGCGCAGGCGCTGGACCTGCGGCCGGCCGAGGCGTCCACGCAGGTCGTGCTGCGCGACTCGATCAGCGAGTGGGTCGCGGCGCTGGCCGTCCTCGCCACCGTGTGCGAGGCGGTCGCCCTCGAGGTGCGGCACGGGCAGCGCACCGAGGTGCGGGAGCTGTCGGAGGCCTTCGGCTCCGGCCAGAAGGGCTCCAGCGCCATGCCGCACAAGAAGAACCCGATCCGCTCGGAGCGGATCGCCGGGCTCGCGCGGGTGGTGCGCGCCGCCGTCGTCCCGGTGATGGAGGGCATCCCGCTGTGGCACGAGCGGGACATCTCGCACTCGTCCACCGAGCGGGTGTTCCTCCCCGACGCCGCGATCACCACCGACTACCTGCTGCACCTCACCGCCGGCCTGGTGGAGAACCTGGTGGTCGACGTGGAGCGGATGCGCGCCAACCTCGACCTCACCGGCGGGCTGATCTACACCTCCGCCGTCCTGCTGGAGCTGGTCGAGTCCGGGCTCTCGCGGGAGGACGCCTACGCCCTCGTGCAGGGCGCGGCGATGGAGACCTGGAACTCCGGCACGCCGTTCCGGTCCACGCTGCGCTCCCGTGCCGCCGGCTCCGGGATCGCCCTCGACGAGGCGCGGCTGGACGAGATCTGCCGGCCCGAGGGCTACGTGCGCGCGCTGGGCCCGCTGTTCGACCGGCTGGCCGCGCTGTCGTGAACCCCGACCTGCCCCTCGTCGCGCGCGGCAAGGTGCGCGAGGTCTACGACGCCGGGGACGGCCGGCTGCTGCTCGTGGCCTCGGACCGCATCTCGGCCTACGACGCCGTGCTGCCGACACCGATCCCGGACAAGGGGCGGGTGCTCACCGCGCTGTCGGTGTGGTGGTTCGCCCAGCTGACGCCGGTGCTGGCCGCGTTCGGCGCCACCCACCACCTGGTGTCGGCCACGGAGGTGCCCGCTGCCGTGGCCGGGAGGGCCATGCTGGTGCGGCGGCTGGAGATGCTGCCGGTGGAGTGCGTGGCCCGCGGCTACCTCGCGGGCTCGGGGACGGCGGAGTACCGGCGGTCCGGCTCGATCCGCGACGTCGCGCTCCCCCCGGGGCTGGTCGAGGGGGCGCGGCTGCCGTCGCCGGTGTTCACGCCCTCGACCAAGGCCGCGGCCGGGGAGCACGACGAGGCGATCGACTTCGCGCGCGTGGAGGCGCTGGTGGGCGCTCCCCGGGCCGCCGAGCTCCGCGCGCTGACGCTGGCGCTCTACCGGCGGGGCGCGGAGGTCGCGGCGGAGGCGGGCATCCTGCTGGCCGACACCAAGGTCGAGTTCGGGCTGGCCCCCGACGGTGGGCTGGTGCTCGGCGACGAGGTGCTGACGCCCGACTCGTCGCGGTTCTGGCCGGCGTCGTCGTGGGCGCCGGGTGCGCCCCAGCCCTCGTTCGACAAGCAGTACGTCCGCGACTGGCTGACCTCCTCGGGCTGGGACCGCGTCTCGCCGCCGCCCGAGCTGCCCGACGACGTCGTCGCCGCCACCCGCGAGCGCTACGTCGCCGCCTACGAGCAGCTCACCGGCCACCCCTTCACCTGACCGCCCGCCCCGTTCCCGTCGAGATCACGTGATCTCGTACGCGCCGGGCGCCCTTGCCGTACGAGATCGCGCGATCTCGACCGAGCTGTGGACGGCGCGAGCGGGCGAGCACGTCCAGGCGGCAAGGTGCCGCGGTGCGCAGACGACGCCCGGGGCTCATCTCAGGACCGACGACGAGGGCCGGAGCCCGGGCCGCGGGGCTGAACGACCGCCACCTCCGCCATCCCGCCCTGCAGCGTCTGTCCCGGGACACGTACCTGCCGCGG
This sequence comes from Geodermatophilus amargosae, assembly GCF_041028265.1. Taxonomy (GTDB): domain Bacteria; phylum Actinomycetota; class Actinomycetes; order Mycobacteriales; family Geodermatophilaceae; genus Geodermatophilus; species Geodermatophilus amargosae_A. The sequence continues at coordinate 86,655 of NZ_JABGCW010000010.1, read as the reverse complement.
GCGCTGGCCGACGACGTCGGCGCGCGACTCGCCGCCGTGCTGCTCACCGCACCGCCCACCGCGGTCGCGAGCCACCTGACCGCAGCTGCCACGTGGGGCCTCGAGGTCCCGCTGCAGGACCGCGACGACCGCCGGATCGACCTCACCGTGCCCGGCAGGACGCGGTCGGAGAGCCGCCGAGACCGCCGCATCCACCGACTGCCGCTCGAGGACGACGACGTGACGAACCGCTGGGCCCAGCCGGTCACCTCACCCGCCCGTACCTGGCGGGACCTCGCGGGGGTGCTCGAGCCGGCGGCGCTGCTCGCGGTCACCGACCAACTGGTGGCACGGCACTGCTCGCCCTCCGAGCTCGAGCGACAGCTGGGAGGGCGCCCGACGGGGCGTGGCTCAGCACGGGCGCGCGCCGTCCTGCCGCTGGCCGACCCGCGTGCGGAGTCACCGTTGGAGTCGGTCCTGCGTTGGCTCGTGCACCGAGCAGGGCTGCCGCGACCGGAACTGCAGGTCGACATCCGCGACGGCAGCGGGTTCGTGGGGCGAGCCGACATGGCGTGGCCGGACCGCAGGGTGCTGGTCGAGTTCGACGGTGACGGGCACAGGGATCGCGACGTCTTGGTGCAGGACCTGCGCAGGCAGAACCGGCTCGTCGCCGCCGGCTGGACGGTGCTCCGCTTCACCTCGGCAGACGTGCTCGGCCGTCCGGACGACGTCGTCGCGGCGATCAGCGCGGCCCTGCGCTGACGAGATCCCGTGATCTCGCACGCGAGCGGCGGCCTAGCCGTACGAGATCACGGGATCTCGACCGGTTCCGCGGACCGGGACGGGCGTGGAGCGGGGGACCGGTAGGCTCGGGAGCCGTGCCGCAGGTGGTCGTCGACGTCGTCCTCAAGCCGGAGATCTCCGACCCCCAGGGGCAGGCGGTGCTCGGCGCACTCGGCCGGCTGGGCCACACCCAGGTCACCGGCGTCCGCCAGGGCAAGCACTTCGTCCTCGACGTCGAGGGCACGCCGGACGAGGCAGCGCTCAAGGAGATCGCCGAGACGCTGCTGGCCAACCCGGTCATCGAGGACGTCGAGCTGCACCTCCCGGAGGCCTGAGCCGTGCGCATCGGGGTCATCACCTTCCCGGGCTCCCTGGACGACGTCGACGCCGCCCGCGCGGTGCGCCTCGCCGGAGCCGAGCCCGTCACCCTCTGGCACGCCGACCACGACCTGCGGGCCGTCGACGCCGTCGTCCTGCCCGGCGGCTTCTCCTACGGCGACTACCTGCGCGCCGGTGCCATCGCGGCGCGGGCGCCGATGATGCGCGACGTCGTCGACCGTGCGCGGCAGGGCATGCCGGTCCTCGGCATCTGCAACGGCTTCCAGGTGCTCTGCGAGGCCGGCCTGCTGCCCGGCGCGCTCACCCGCAACAGCCACCTGCACTTCCGCAACCGCGACCAGCGGCTGCGCATCGAGCGCGCGGACACCGCCTGGACCTCGGCGTACACGTCCGGCCAGGAGGTCGTCGTCCCGGTCAAGAACGGCGAGGGGCGCTACGTCGCCTCCCCGGCCGAGCTCGAGCGGCTCGAGGGCGAGGGCCGGGTGGCCGTGCGCTACGTGGGCGGCAACCCCAACGGCAGCCTGCGCGACGTCGCCGGCGTCACCAGCGAGGACGGCCGGGTCGTCGGGCTCATGCCGCACCCCGAGCACGCCGTCGAGGACCTCACCGGGCCTTCCACCGACGGGCTCGGCTTCTTCACCAGCGTCCTGACGGGGGTCGTCGCGGCATGAGCGTCGACACCGTCGAGCTCGCCGCGAGGACCCCCGACGACGCCCAGCCCTGGGCCGAGCTCGGCCTCAAGAGCGACGAGTACGCCCGGATCCGCGACATCCTCGGCCGCCGGCCCACCACCGCCGAGCTGGCCATGTACTCGGTCATGTGGAGCGAGCACTGCTCCTACAAGAGCTCGAAGGTGCACCTGCGCCGCTTCGGGGACCTCCCGCCCAGCGAGCACCTGCTGGTCGGCATCGGCGAGAACGCCGGCGTGGTCGACGTCGGCGACGGCTACGCGGTCACCTTCAAGGTCGAGAGCCACAACCACCCGAGCTACGTCGAGCCCTACCAGGGCGCGGCCACCGGCGTCGGCGGCATCGTCCGCGACATCCTCACGATGGGCGCCCGCCCGGTCGCCGTCATGGACTCGCTGCGCTTCGGCCGCGCCGACGCCGCCGACACCGCGCGCGTGCTGCCCGGCGTCGTGGCCGGCGTCGGCGGCTACGGCAACTGCCTGGGCCTGCCCAACATCGGCGGCGAGCTGCTGTTCGACGAGTGCTACGCCGGCAACCCGCTGGTCAACGCGCTGTGCGTCGGCGTGATGAGGCACGAGGACGTGCGGCTGGCCAAGGCCGAGGGCGTGGGCAACAAGGTCGTCCTGTTCGGCGCCCGCACCGGCGGCGACGGCATCGGCGGCGTGAGCGTCCTGGCCAGCGAGACCTTCGATGCCGAGGGCCCGGCCAAGCGCCCCAGCGTGCAGGTCGGCGACCCGTTCACCGAGAAGCTGCTGATCGAGGCGTGCCTGGAGATCTTCGCCCAGGACCTCGTCACCGGGATCCAGGACCTCGGCGGCGCCGGGCTGTCCTGCGCGACGTCGGAGCTGGCCAGCGCCGGCACCGGCGGCATGCACGTCGACCTCGACCGCGTCCCGCTGCGGGACAGCACCCTGACGCCGGCCGAGATCCTGATGAGCGAGTCGCAGGAGCGCATGTGCGCGATCGTCGAGCCGGGCAAGGTCGAGGCATTCCTCGCCGTCTGCCGCAGGTGGGACGTGCTGGCCACCGTCATCGGTGAGGTCACCGCCGGCGACCGGCTGACCGTCGACTGGCACGGCGAGCGGATCGTCGACGTCCCGCCGCGGACCGTGGCGCACGAGGGCCCGGTGTACGAGCGGCCGATGCGGCGCCCCGCCGACCTGGACGCCCTGCAGGCCGACGACCCGGCGGCGCTGCCCCGCCCGGCGACGCCGGAGCAGCTGACCGCGCAGTGGCTGGCCGTCCTCGCCAGCCCCGACGGCGCGGACAAGACCTGGGTGACCGAGCAGTACGACCGCTACGTGCGCGGCAACACCGTGCTCGCCCAGCCCGACGACGCCGGTGTGGTCCGCATCGACGAGGCCTCGCACCGCGGCATCGCCCTGGCCCTCGACGGCAACGCCCGCTTCGCCCGGCTCGACCCCTACGCCGGCGCGCAGCTCAACCTGGCCGAGGCGTACCGCAACGTCGCCGTCACCGGCGCCCGGCCGCTGGCGGTCACCAACTGCCTGAACTTCGGTTCCCCGGAGGAGCCCGAGGTCATGTGGCAGTTCGCCGAGGCCGTGCGCGGCCTGGCCGACGCCTGCCGCGACCTCGGCCTGCCGGTCACCGGCGGCAACGTGAGCCTCTACAACCAGACCGGCGACGTCGCGATCAACCCGACCCCGGTGATCGGCGTCCTCGGCGTGCACGACGACGTCCGCGACCGCGTGCCCACCGGCTGGCGAGCCGCGGGGGAGACGGTGCTGCTGCTCGGCGAGACGCGGCCGGAGTTCGGCGGGTCGGCCTGGGCGTCGGTCGTGCACGGCCACCTGGGCGGACGCCCGCCCGCCGTCGACCTGCAGGCCGAGCGCGCGCTGGGCGAGCTGCTCGGCGCGCTCGGCCGCGAGGGCCTGGTCACCTCCGCGCACGACCTCGCCGACGGCGGCCTGGCGCAGGCGCTGGCCGAGTCGGCGCTGCGCTACGGCACCGGCGCCACGCTGCGGCTCGCCGACGACCCGTTCCCCGCGCTGTTCAGCGAGTCCGGCGCCCGCGCCGTCGTCACCACGACCGACCCGGAGGCGGTGCGGACGACGGCCGAGTGGGCCGGCGTCGCGGTCACCGAGCTCGGCACCACCGGCGGCGACGTCCTCGCCGTCGCCGGCGTGGGGGAGCTGCCGCTGGCCGAGCTCCGGGCGGCCTGGACGGCCACCCTGCCGGCGCTGTTCGGCACGCCGGAGGCCACGGTCGGCAGCGTCCCGGCGGGCGCCGTCCCGACCAGCTGATGGCCGCGCAGCAGCCGATCCCCGCCGAGGAGCTGCGCGCCGCCGTCGACGCCGTCCGCTCCTGGCTGGCGGGCGACGCCGAGCAGCCCGCGCGGTCGGTGCTCGGCGCGGCGGTGAAGGCCAGCACGCGGTGGCTCGCGCAGCAGGTGCCCGGCCGGTCGGTGGAGCTGCGGGTGCCGCCGCACGTCGCCGTCCAGCTCGTGCCCGGCCCGCGGCACACCCGCGGCACGCCGCCGAACGTCGTCGAGACCGACGCCGCCACCTGGCTGCGGCTGGCGACGGGGGAGCTGACCTGGACCGAGGCCGTCGCCGCGGGCCGGGTCAGCGCGAGCGGCAGCCGCGCCGACCTCTCCGACCACCTGCCGCTGCGACCCCTGAGGAGCCCTTAGCGCTACCAGGGCCCCCCAGGGGGGCCATTAGCGCTACAAGGGCCCCCCAGGGCGGTGCTCAGCCGGTGAAGAGAGAGGTCGCGGTCTTGACCGTCTGGAACAGGCCGTAGGCCAGTGGGACGCCGACCAGCGTCCAGGCGAAGGCGATCAGCGCCGCGGGGGTGTGCACGGGCTGCTGCCCGTTCGGCGAGGAGTCCTGCGAGACGGACGTGCTCATCGGACGGCGCTCCGTTCGGGGGTCGAGGGGGCGGTGCCGGCGGCGTCGCGGTGCGGCTCGTGCCACTTGCTGGCGACCGGGCGCACGAGCAGGTTCGCGACGAACCCGACGGCGAGCAGGCCGACCATGATGAACAGCGCCGGCCGGTAGTTGGCCGCGACCAGCGACCCCGGCTCGCCCTGGGTGTCCAGGACGCTGTTGACGATCAGCGGCCCGGCGACGCCCGCCGCCGACCAGGCGGTGAGCAGCCGGCCGTGGATGGCGCCGACCTGGTAGGTGCCGAACAGGTCGCGCAGGTAGGCCGGGACGGTGGCGAACCCGCCGCCGTAGAACGAGATGATCACCGCGGCGAGCAGCACGAACAGCCAGGTGGCGGAGCTGCCGATGGTGGCCAGCGCGACGTAGAGGACCAGGCCCACGCCGAGGTAGACCATGTAGATCGGCTTGCGGCCGATGTAGTCCGACGTGGTGGACCAGACGAACCGGCCGGCCATGTTGAACAGCGACAGCACGCCGACGAAGCCGGCGGCGGCCGTCACGGCGACGGTCGAGGTCTCCCCGTTGCGGAAGAAGTCCTGGATCATCGGCGCGGCCTGCTCGAGGATCCCGATGCCGGCCGTGACGTTGCAGAAGAGCACCGTCCACAGCAGCCAGAACTGCGGCGTCTTGACGGCGTTCTTCGCCGAGACGCTCTCGGAGGTGACCAGCGCCTTCTGCTTGACCGTCGAGGGGTCGAAGCCCGCCGGCCGCCAGCCCTCGGCCGGCACGCGCACGATGAACGCGCCGAACATCATGAAGACCAGGTAGACCGCGGCCAGCGTGAAGAACAGCGCCGAGACGGCACCGCCGCTCGGGACCGTGCCGGCCACCGCGGGGTCGTACTCCGGGTCGTACCAGTTCATCAGCTGGCGGGACAGCGGCGAGGCGATGAGCGCGCCACCGCCGAAGCCCATGATCGCCATGCCGGTGGCCAGGCCCGGGCGGTCGGGGAACCACTTGATCAGCGTGGAGACCGGCGAGATGTAGCCGATGCCCAGGCCGATGCCGCCGATGACGCCGTAACCGAGGTAGAGCAGCCACAGCTGCCGGGTCTCGATCCCCACCCCGCCGACGACGAAGCCGGTGACCCAGAAGCAGGCCGCGGTGAACATCGCCGCGCGCGGGCCGTTGCGGTCCACCCACGTGCCGAACAGCGCTGCCGAGAGACCCAGCATGACGATGGCGATCGAGAAGACGATGCCGATCGCCGTCTGCGAGGTGCCGAAGTCCTCGACGAGAGCGGTCTTGTAGACGCTGGTGGCGTAGGCCTGCCCGATGCACAGGTGCACCGCCAGGGCGGCCGGCGGGATGAGCCACCGGTTGAAGCCGGGGCGGGCGACGATGCGCTCACGCCGCAGGAAGCCGGGTAGCGCCACGGGCGACCTCCGGGACGGGGACCGGGCGGACCGGTCGTCAGTGGGCTGAGTCACGGAGGAAGGTACGGGCGGGATGCCGTTCCCGCGCGGCGAACGTGACCGGATCGTTGCGCGGCATCCTGTCCCGCGCCATCGACGGGTTCCCGCTGAGCGGCAGCGCGACATCGGCCGGGTCCCGCTCGGAGCCATAGGCTCGGCGCCATGGCCTACGAGGTGAGGGGCGTCGTCGCCCGCAGCAAGGGAGCACCGGTCAGCGTCGAGACGATCCTGGTGCCCGACCCCGGCCCGGGTGAGGCCGTCGTCGACGTGGCGGCCTGCGGGGTCTGCCACACCGACCTGCACTACCGCGAGGGCGGCATCAACGACGAGTTCCCGTTCCTGCTCGGCCACGAGGCCGCCGGGACCGTGGCGGCCGTGGGTGAGGGCGTCACCAACGTGGCCGTCGGGGACTTCGTCGTCCTCAACTGGCGGGCGGTGTGCGGGCAGTGCCGCGCCTGCCTCAAGGGGCAGCCGCACTACTGCTTCGCCACCCACAACGCCGCGCAGAAGATGACCCTGGCCGACGGCACCGAGCTGTCCCCGGCGCTGGGCATCGGCGCGTTCGCCGAGAAGACGCTGGTCCACTCCGGCCAGTGCACCAAGGTCGACCCGGCCGCCCCGGCCACCGCCGCCGGGCTGCTCGGCTGCGGCGTCATGGCCGGCGTCGGCGCGGCGGTCAACACCGGCGCGGTGCAGCGCGGTGAGTCCGTCGCCGTCTTCGGCTGCGGCGGGGTCGGTGACGCCGCGATCGCCGGCGCCAGGCTCGCCGGTGCCACCACGATCGTCGCCGTCGACGTCGACGACCGGAAGCTGGAGTGGGCCAAGCAGTTCGGCGCCACCCACACCGTCAACAGCAGGGACGCCGACGCCGTCGAGGCCATCAAGGGCCACACGAACGGCTTCGGCGTCGACGTCGCCATCGACGCCGTCGGCCGCCCGGAGGTCTTCGAGCAGGCGTTCTACGCCCGCGACCTGGCCGGACGCGTGGTCCTCGTCGGCGTCCCGACGCCGGACATGCAGCTCACCCTGCCGATGATCGAGCTGTTCGGCCGCGGCGGTGCGCTGAAGTCCTCCTGGTACGGCGACTGCCTGCCCTCCCGCGACTTCCCGATGCTGGTCGACCTCTACCGGCAGGGCCGCTTCCCGCTCGAGGACTTCGTCAGCGAGACCGTCGGCCTGGACGACGTCGAGGCCGCGTTCGAGAAGATGCACGGGGGCGAGGTCCTGCGCTCCGTGGTCGTCCTCTGATGACCGCCCGCATCGAGAAGGCCGTCGTCTCCGGGGTGTTCAGCCTCGACGGGCAGGACTTCGACGTCGACAACAACGTCTGGCTCGTCGGCGACGACGACGAGGTGCTGGTCATCGACGCCCCGCACCGCGTGGACCCGATCGTCGAGGCGATCGGCGGGCGGACGGTGACGGCGATCGTGCTCACCCACGGGCACAACGACCACGTCACCGCCGCCGTCGACCTGCGCGAGGCCACCGGCGCGCCCGTGTGGATGCACCCGGCCGACCGGATGCTGTGGGAGATGGTCCATCCGGACGCCCTGCCGGACCAGGCGCTGGCCGGGGGCACCCGCTTCAGGGTCGCGGGGACGTCACTGACGGCGCTGCACACGCCCGGTCACTCGCCGGGCAGCACCTGCCTGCACGCGCCCGACCTGGCCGCCGTCTTCACCGGCGACACGCTGTTCCACGGCGGCCCCGGCGCCACCGGCCGCTCGTTCAGCGACAAGCCGACGATCCTGAACTCGATCCGCAGCAAGCTGCTGAGCCTGCACGGGGACACGGTCGTGCACACCGGTCACGGTGAGGACACCCGCATCTCCGCGGAGATCGGCTCCGTCAGCTGAGGGGCCGCCGGCCGGGGCTCACCCCCGGTCGGCGTCCTCCCCGGTCGCGTCCCCGGTCGCGTCCCCGGTCGAGTGCTCGGCGCGGGGGCGGGCCTCCGGCGTCGTCGTGCGCTCCAGGCGCTGACGGATGGCGGCGACGTTGAGCGCGAGGTCCTCGAGCGCCTCGACGGCACGCGTGGCGAGGGCGAACGTGAGGTTCTCGCGCCGCTCCTCGGGGCTGGGCTCGCGGCGGCGCTCGCGGGTGGCCGAACCCCGGTCGGTCGCCCCCGCCCAGGGCTCGTCGTCGCCCCGCGACGGGTCGAACAGCCCGCGCAGCATCTTCTGCGCCATCTCGATGAAGTCGTTCGGGTCGGGCCGGTCGGCAGACATGTCGGATCCTCTCGACGTACCGGGTGTCCAACGTGCCCTACCCCGGTCCGGGTTCCGGCAGGCACGGGCACCGTGCGGTGACGACTGGCCGGGGTGGCGGGCGCCACCCCGGCACGGATGCGGAGCGCCGGTACGCTCGGCGGTGTGCCTCGCGGTGACGGACGGCTGACGCACGCCCTCGACCCCTCTGCTCCCGGTCCCCAGGACGCCTGTGGCGTCTTCGGTGTCTGGGCGCCGGGGGAGGAGGTCGCCAAGCTGACCTACTTCGGCCTGTACGCCCTCCAGCACCGCGGTCAGGAGGCAGCGGGCATCGCGGTGTCCGACGGCTCGTCGGTCGTCGTCTACAAGGACCTCGGCCTGGTCAGCCAGGTGTTCGACGAGTCCACGCTGGGCAGCCTGCGCGGTCACCTCGCCGTCGGCCACACCCGGTACTCGACCACCGGCGCCTCCACCTGGGAGAACGCGCAGCCGACGTTCCGCACCACCGACGCCGGCACCGGCCTGGCGCTGTGCCACAACGGCAACCTGGTCAACACCCAGGAGCTGGCCAGCCGCGCCGCCGACGCCGGCGTGCCCGGGGCGTTCACCGCCACCACCGACTCCGACCTGGTGACGGCGCTCATCGCCGCGCGCCCCGACGTGAGCGTCGAGGCCGCCGCGATGGAGGTGCTGCCGCAGCTGCGCGGCGCCTTCAGCTTCACCTTCATGGACGAGAGCACCCTCTACGCGGCGCGCGACCCGCAGGGCGTCCGCCCGCTGGTGCTGGGCCGGCTCGAGCGCGGCTGGGTGGTCGCCAGCGAGACCGCGGCCCTCGACATCGTCGGCGCCTCCGTCGTCCGCGAGGTCGAGCCCGGCGAGCTGCTGGCCATCGACGAGAACGGCCTGCGCAGCCAGCACTTCGCTCCGGCCGAGCCGAAGGGCTGCGTCTTCGAGTACGTGTACCTCGCCCGCCCCGACACCACGATCGGCGGCCGCGGCGTGCACGCCGCCCGCGTCGAGATCGGGCGGCGGCTGGCGAAGGAGCACCCCGCCGACGCCGACCTGGTCATCCCGGTGCCGGAGTCCGGCACGCCGGCCGCCGTCGGGTACGCCGAGGCCTCCGGCATCCCCTACGGCCTGGGCCTGGTGAAGAACTCCTACGTCGGCCGCACCTTCATCCAGCCGTCGCAGACCATCCGCCAGCTGGGCATCCGGCTCAAGCTCAACCCGCTGCGCGACGTCATCCGCGGCAAGCGGCTCGTCGTCGTCGACGACTCGATCGTGCGCGGCAACACCCAGCGTGCGCTGATCCGCATGCTGCGCGAGGCCGGCGCCCTGGAGGTGCACGTCCGGATCTCCAGCCCGCCGGTGAAGTGGCCGTGCTTCTACGGCATCGACTTCGCCAGCCGCGCCGAGCTGGTCGCCAACGGCCTCGACGTCGACGGCGTGCGCGCCTCGATCAACGCCGACTCGCTGGGCTACGTCTCCGAGCAGGGCCTGATCGCCGCCACCGAGCAGCCGGCCACCCGGCTGTGCACCGCCTGCTTCACCGGCGAGTACCCGATCCCGCTCGGCGAGGTCGGGGTGCTCGGCAAGCACGTGCTCGAGGGCGGTCTCCCCACCGGCGTGGCGCGCACGCCCATGCCGCGCGTCGACGAGGGGGAGCGGGCCGTGAGCGGCTGGACCGGCCAGCAGGCCGGCAGCCCGGCCCTGCCCGGCGGCGCCGACGACGCGCTCCGGCGTCCGTGAGCCGGTCGTCGGGAGGCACGGGCGAGTTCACCTACGCCGCGTCCGGCGTCGACATCGACGCCGGTGAGCGCGCCGTCACCCTCATGCGGACGGCGGTCGAGCGCACCCGCCGGCCGGAGGTGGTCGGCGGCCTCGGTGGCTTCGCGGGGTTGTTCGCGCTCGACACCGCCCGCTACCGGCGCCCGCTGCTCGCCTCGTCCACCGACGGCGTCGGCACCAAGATCGCCCTCGCCCGTCAGCTCGACCGGCACGACACCGTGGGCGTCGACCTGGTCGCGATGGTCGTCGACGACCTGGTGGCCTGCGGCGCGGAGCCGCTGTTCCTGCAGGACTACGTGGCCGTCGGCAAGGTCGTGCCCGAGCGGGTCGCCGCGATCGTCACCGGCATCGCGGCCGGCTGCGAGCAGGCGGGAGCCGCCCTCGTCGGCGGGGAGACCGCCGAGCACGGCGACCTCATGGACGCCGACGAGTACGACCTGGCCGCCACCGCCGTCGGCGTCGTGGAGGCCGACGCGGTGCTCGGCCCGGAGCGCGTCCGCGACGGCGACGTCGTCGTGGCCATGGCCTCCAGCGGGTTCCACTCCAACGGCTACTCGCTGGTGCGCCGCGTGGTGTCCGCCGCCGGGCTGGACCTGGCCGCCACTCCTGCCGGGCTGGGCCGCCCGCTCGGCGAGGTGCTCCTCGAGCCGACCCGCATCTACGCGCTCGACTGCCTGGCGCTGGTGGCGGAGCACGGCGTCGACGGCGTGCACGCGTTCGCGCACATCACCGGCGGCGGCCTGGCGGGCAACACCGCACGGGTGCTCCCCGACGGGCTGCAGGCCGTGCTCGACCGCGGCACCTGGGCGCTCCCCGCGGCGGTGTCGCTGCTCGAGGAGCACGGCGTGCCCCGCGAGGAGTCCGAGCGCGCGTTCAACTGCGGCGTCGGCATGGTCGCCGTCGTCGCCCCCGAGGCCGCCGAGGCGGCGGTGCGCCTGCTGACCGGCCGCGGCGTGCCGGCCTGGGTGGCGGGCACCGTCGCGGGCGGGGACACCGGCGCACGGCTGGTGGGCACCTACCGCTGAGCACGCCGGGCACCGCCGCCCCTCGCGGGACGGCGGTGCCTTCCACTCGCGTGCTCAGAGGACCGGCGGTGAGCCGACCGTCAGCGACTGGCCGCCCAGTCGTCCTCGGCGTCGTCGTCCGCCCAACGGTCGGCGTACTCGTCGTCGTCCTCGTCGTCGTCCTTGGCCGCCGGAGCGGTGTAGGACGGAGTAGAACCCGCCAGCTCGCGCTGAAGCGCGGACAGGTCGGTGTTCGGTGAGCTGTACTTGAGCTCACGGGCCACGCGTGTCTGCTTGGCCTTCGCTCGGCCGCGCCCCATCGGCTCGACCCCCTCATAACGGAGAACGGGAGCCCAGCTCACGGGCTGGACGGCCCGCGTGGCGACCCCGACTGAGTGACTGTGTCTTGAGCAAGACTACGACACGGATGGACCACCGGCACGGGTCTCCCCCCGCCGTCCCCCGAGCGGGGTCGTGCTACGGGGCACACCAGGCCCCGTAGCGGGTCAGCGGGGCAGGCGGATGGTGGCCAGCCGGCCCACCGAGGCGATGCGCTCCTCGGCCAGCCGGTCGGCGGCCACGGCGGGGGAGACGCCCTCGGTCGCGGCGGTCTCGAACACCCGCAGGGCGACGTCGAAGATGCCGGCCGCCTTGGCCTCGGCGCGGGCGAAGGAGAAGCCGTGCCGCTCGTCCTCGACCTGGATGACGCCGCCGGCGTTCACCAGGTAGTCGGGGGCGTAGAGGATCCCGCGCGCGGTGAGCTGGTCGGTGACGCCCTCGTGGGCGAGCTGGTTGTTGGCGCCCCCGCAGACCACCTCGGCCTGCAGGACGGCGACCGTCGCGTCGTCGAGGGCCCCGCCGAGCGCGCAGGGTGCGTAGACGTCGGCCGGGCGGCGCACCAGCGCGGCGGTGTCGGCGACGGCCTCCACGCCGGGGTGACGGGCCCGGACCCGCTCGACGGCGGTGGGGTCGACGTCGGTGACGAGGACGTCGGCGCCGTCGGCCACCAGGCGGTCGACCAGCCAGCCGCCGACCTTCCCCACCCCGGCCACGGCCACGGTGCGGCCGGCGAGCGTCGGCTCGCCCCACCGGTGCTGGGCGGCGGCGCGCATGCCCTGGAAGACGCCGAACGCGGTGAGCACGGAGGAGTCCCCGCAGCCGCCGTACACCTCGGAGCGGCCGTGGGCGAAGCGGGTCTCCCGGGCGACGACGTCGAGGTCGGCGTTGGTGGTGCCCACGTCGCAGGCGGTCAGGTAGCGGCCGCCCAGGGCCTCGACGAAGCGCCCGTAGGCGCGCAGCCGCGCCTCGGTCTTGTCGGTGCGGGGGTCGCCGATCACCACGGCCTTGCCGCCGCCGAGGTCGAGCCCGGCCAGGCTGTTCTTGTAGGACATGGCCCGGGCCAGCCGGAGCGCGTCGGCGACGGCCTCGTCCTCGGTGGCGTAGGGGTGGAAGCGGGTGCCGCCCAGGGCCGGGCCCAGCGCCGTCGAGTGCACGGCGATGACCGCCCGCAGGCCCGAGGCCGGGTCGGAGCAGAAGACCACCTGTTCGGCACCGGATCCGAAGACGTCCACGGCTGCCGAGCCTAGAGCGCGCCGGAGTGGGCTCCGTCACCCCGGCAGAGCGGCGCCGGGGCTCAAGGAGGTGCAGCCTCGTGTCGACAAGTGGTGTGACGGATGTCGGTGACCGTGCCGCGGAGTCACGGTGTGACGTCCGTGCCGCGTGTTGCACGAGTGGCACGCGCCGACGGGGTGACGCTCTCTGCGTACCCCGCACCACCCTCTTCCCAGGGAGCGACCGATGCCGCAGTGCCGTCCCGCCCGGACCGGCCGTCGCCGGGGCGTGCGCGCCGTCCTGGCCGGCCTCCTCACCGGAGCGGTGCTGCTGGGCACCGCAGGGCCGGTACTGGCCGTGCCGGAGCCGCCGCCCAACCCGAGCGACGGCCAGATCGCCGACGCGCAGGCGACCCAGGAGGCCGCCGCGGCCGAGGTCGGCCGGCTGGCCGCCGAGGTGGCCGCCGCCGAGACCGAGCTCGAGCGGCTCGGCGTGCAGGCCGAGGCCGCCGGCACGGCCTTCCTCGCCGCTGAGGAGGCCCTCCTCCTGGCGCAGGCCGCCGCCGACCAGGCCGCCGCGGACCTGCAGGCCGCGGCCGACGCCGTCGACGCCGCGCTGCGCCGCATCGCCGGCTTCGCCCGCGAGAGCTACGTCGACGGCGCCGGCCTGAGCACCGCCGCCGCCCTGCTCGACTCCGCGGGTCCCGGCGAGCTGATCCAGCGGGCCGCGCTGCTGGAGTACGTCGGCGACACCCAGGTCGAGCTGCTCGAGGAGCTCGAGGTGGCCCGGGTCCGGCAGGCCAACGCCGAGTCCTCCGCGCGGGTCGCCCGTGACGCCGCCGCGGCGGCCGAGGACGAGGCGGCCGCCGCCAAGGCCGCGGCGGACGCCCAGGTGGCCGCCCAGCAGGGTGCCGTCGCCGCCGCGGAGGCGACCAAGGCCTCGCTCGACCAGCAGCTGCAGGCCGCGCAGATCCAGCTGTTGGAGCTGCAGGGCGCCCGCGACGCCTACCAGCAGTGGCAGGAGCAGAAGGCCGCCGAGGAGGCCGCTGCGGCCGCGGCCGCCGCCCGCGCCGCCGAGGAGGCCGCCGCCGCGGCTGCCGCCGCCCGCGCCGCGGCGTCGTCCGGGCGCGGTGCCGAGGGCGGGACCGCCGCCTCGGGCGGGTCGGGCTACGTCAAGCCGACCTCGGGGCGGACGTCGAGCTGCTTCGGCAACCGCTGGGGCCTCCTGCACGCCGGTGTGGACATCGCCGCGCCGATCGGGACGCCGATCTACGCCGCCACCTCCGGGGTCGTGGTGCGCACCGGCCCGGCCACCGGCTTCGGCACCGCCGTCTACATCCGCGGCAACGACGGCGCGATCACCGTCTACGGCCACGTCAACGCCGAGTACGTGAGCACGGGGGAGCGGGTCACCGCCGGCGAGCTGATCGCCGAGGTCGGCAACCGCGGTCAGTCCACCGGCCCGCACCTGCACTTCGAGGTGCACCCCGGCGGCGTCATGTACGGCGGTCAGGTCGACCCGGTGCCGTGGCTGCGCGCCCGCGGCGTCGCCATCAGCGGCTGCTGATGGAAGGACCCCCCTGCCCCCCACCGCTCGCACGCTCGCGGTGGGGCCCTGCAGGGGGGCCGAGTACGACGACGGCCCGCCCCCGACCGGGGAGCGGGCCGTCGTCGCGCGGAGCTCAGGTGGTGGGTGCCGCGGCGCCGCAGTTCTGCTCGGTGAACTGGGCGACGTTCGTGGCCTCGGGCCCCTGGGCGACCGTGAGGAACTGCTGGGCCGCGCCCTGCAGCTGCGTCTGACCGTCGGGGGTGGTCACGTCCACGGAGTTCGCCTGGTCGGAGAAGGCCTGGAGTGCGTCGCCCACGACCTGCCAGTCGCCGGCGATCTGTGCCGGCGGCTGGACGGTGTCGTAGGCGGCCGCCGCCTGCTGCAGCAGCCCGGGCAGCTGCTCCGGCGTGGCCGCGGTCAGCTGGTTGCCCAGTCCCTCGTACTGCGCGGCCTGGTCGCAGAACGCCGCCACGGCGGGGTCGTCATTCGCCGCCGACGACGAGCCGGACGAGGACGAGCCGGTGCTGGGCGCCGCCGAGCTGGAGGTGTCGGCGCTGGTGGACTCCGCGGTCTCCTCGCTGCCTGACCCGTTGCCGCCGCCGCAGGCCGTCAGGAGGACGGCGGCGGTCGCGGCCACGAGGGCGCAGCGGGACGGGGACGGGATGGATCGCATGCCGGGAGGCTAACCGCCGGGCGGGCGGCACGCGGCCGTGCGCGGCTACCGTGCGGACGTGCGCGCCCCCGCCGATCCTCGCGTCACCTGGGACCTCCCCGCTCCCGGCGGGCTGCCGCGGACGGCGGACCTCGAGCCGCTGGTGACCCGCGTGCTGGCGCCCAACCCGTCGGCGATGACCCTCGACGGGACCAACACCTACCTCGTCGGCGCGTCGGGCAGCGGGCAGGCCGTCGTCGTCGACCCCGGGCCCGACGACCCGGCCCACCTCGCCGCCGTCGAGGAGGCGCTGGCCGCCCGCGACGCGCGCTGCGTCGCCGTGCTGGTCACCCACCACCACGGCGACCACGCCGAGGCCGCCCAGCCCTGGGGTGCCCGCTTCGAGGCCCCCGTGGCCGCCGCCGACGCCGCCGTCGCCGGGCCCCGCGGCCGGGTGCTCGAGCCGGGTGAGCGGCTGCACCTCGCGGGCACGTCGCTGGGCGTCGTCGCCACCCCGGGGCACACCGCCGACCACCTGGCGTTCCGGCTGGAGTCCGGCGCGGTGCTGGTGGGCGACCACGTCCTCGGCCGCGGCACGTCGGTGGTCACCCACCCTGAGGGCGACGTCGTCGCCTACCTGGAGTCGCTGCGCCGGGTGCACGACCTCGGACCGAGCGCCCTCTACTGCGGCCACGGCCCCGAGCTGACCGAGGACCCGTCCGCCGTCCTCGACTTCTACCTCGCCCACCGCGCCCACCGGGAGTCGCAACTGCTGGCGGCGCTGGTCCGCGGCGCCGGCACGGTCGAACAGATGGTGGCCGACGTCTACGCGGAGGTGCCGCGGGAGCTGTGGCCGGCGGCCGCCCAGTCGACCCGCGCCACGCTGGCCAAGCTCGCCGCGGACGGGCACGTGGTGGTCGACGGCGACCGGGTGGGGCTGCCGTGACCGCGGACGTCGCGGTCGTCCGGGCCGCCGACAGCGAGCGCGACCAGCGGCGGGCCGCGGCGGCCCTGCGCGCGGCGGGGCTGCGGCCCGGCGACCGGCTGCTGGTCTCCGCCGCGTCGTCCCCGGCGCTGCTGGCCGCCGTCCTCGGCGCGCTGCGCAGCGGGATCGTCCCCGTCGTCCTCGACCCGGCGCTGCCCGCGGCCGAGCGGGCCGACCTCGCCGCGGACGCCGACCCTGCCCTCGACCTCGGCAGCGACCCCGCCCGGCTGCTCACCGGCACCCACGAGGCGCCCCTCGCCGACGTGCCGCTGGCCCGGCCCATGCACTACACGTCGGGCACCACCGGACGGCGCAAGGGCGTGTGGTCCGGCGTCCTCGACGACGGCGACGCCCGCGCGCTGGCCGCCGAGGAGATCGGGCTGTGGGGCTTCACTGCGGCCGACCGGCACCTGGTGCTCTCGCCGCTGCACCACTCGGCGCCGCTGCGCTTCGCGGTCCACACGCTCCTGGCCGGCGGCGAGGTGCTGCTGCCCGGCCCGTTCGACGCCGACCGCGCCGCCGCCACCATCACGCGGCGAGCCCCCACGACGACGTTCTGCGTCCCCACGCACCTGCGCCGGCTGGCCGCCCGCGACGACGTCGACTGGTCGTCGTTCCGGCGCCTGGTGCACGCCGGCGCGCCGTGTCCCGAGCCGCTCAAGCGGGCGGTGCTGGACGCGCTCCCGGCGGGCAGCGTGTGGGAGTTCTACGGCTCCACCGAGGCGCAGTTCACCGTGTGCTCGCCGGCGCACTGGCTCGCCTCCCCCGGCAGCGTCGGCCGTGCGCGTCCCGGCCGGCGGCTGGAGACCGACGCGCGCGGGCAGCTGTGGTGCGCGGTGCCGCCGTGGGCGCGCTTCGAGTACTGGCGCGCGCCGGACAAGACCGCGGCCGCCTGGCGCGGCGACCTGGTCACCGTGGGCGACCTCGGCCGGGTCGACGGCGACGGCACCGTCTGGCTCGACGGCCGCCGCGAGGACCTGGTGATCTCCGGCGGGGTGAACGTCTACCCGGCCGAGGTGGAGGCGGTCCTCGACACGCACCCCGGTGTGGTGGAGAGCGCGGTGGTCGGCGTCCCGGACGAGGAGTGGGGCCAGCGGGTGATCGCCGCCTACGTGGGTGCCGCCGACCCAGCCGACCTCGGCGACTGGGCGCGTGAGCGGCTCTCGCCGGCCAAGCGCCCCAAGAGCCTGCACCCGCTGGGCGAGCTGCCCCGCACCTCCACGGGCAAGGTGCGCCGCCTCGACCTGCCGGAGGTCCTGGGGTTGTGACCTCGGAGTGGGACGTCGTCGTGGTGGGGGCCGGGTCGTCGGGCTGCGCCCTGGCCGCCCGTCTCGCCGACGCCGGCCGCTGGGTCCTGCTGCTCGAGGCCGGCGCCGACCACGCCCGCCCCGCCGACTTCCCCGCCGACCTGCTCGACGCCGCCACGCTCGGCGCCACCGTCCCGGGGCACCCGGCGAACTGGTCGTTCACCACGGAGCTGCTCCCGGGCACGTCCGCGCCGCTGCCGCGCGGGCGGGTGGTCGGCGGGTCCAGCGCGGTCAACGGCGGCTACTTCGTCCGCGCCACCCCGGCCGACCACGCCGGCTGGGCCGCGGCGGGCAACGACCTGTGGAGCCTGGAGGCGACGCTGCCGGCCTGGCGCCGCCTCGAGGACGACCGGCAGTACGGCGACCGGCCCGTCCACGGCCGCGGCGGACCGGTGCCGGTCACCCGGCCGGCCGTCACCACCCCGCTGACCGAGGCCCTCGCCGACGCGGCCGCGGAGCTCGGGTTCCCCGACGAGCCGGACAAGAACGCCGGCGGCGAGCCCGGCTACGGGCCGGTGCCCCTCACCGTCGACGGCGGCGTGCGGGTCAACACCGCCATGGCCTACCTCGCGCCGCGGCGCGGCTCGCCGTCGCTGACCGTCCGCGGCGGCGTGCGGGTGCGGCGGGTGCTCGTCGAGCACGGCCGCGCCGTGGGCGTCGACACCGACGCCGGCCGCATCCGTGCGGCGGAGGTCGTGGTCTGCGCCGGCACCGTCGGCTCGGCCCACCTGCTGCTGCTGTCGGGCATCGGCCCCGCGGCCGGCCTGCGCGCCCACGGCCTCGACGTCGTCGCCGACCTCCCGGGCGTGGGTGCCGGGCTGTCGGACCACCCGCTCGTCTACCTGCCGTGGGTGCCGGTGCCGGGGCTCCCCGACGGCGACTGGCCGCTGCCGCTGCACGGGTCGCTCGACGCGACGTCGTCGGACTCCCCGGTGCCCGGCGACCTCGAGGTGCTGCCCTGGCTGCGGCCCTGGGGGCACGTGGTCCCCGGCAGCGGCGGGGACGACCGCACGCTCGCGCTGGCCGCCGGCCTGTTCCGCGAGGAGAGCCGCGGGCGCCTCACGCTGGCCTCCGCCGACCCCGCCGTCGCGCCGCGGGTGGCGCACGGCTACCTGTCCACCGCGACCGACCGGCGGCGGTTGCGCGAGGCCGTGCGCCTGGCCGCGGCGCTGCTGCGCACCCGCGCCCTGTCCCCGCTCGTGGCGGCCCGCCCCGGCCCCGGCGACGACGTCCTGGCCGACGACGCCGCCCTCGACGGCTGGATCCGCGCCTCCCTGGCGACCGCGCAGCACCTGACCGGCAGCGCCCCGATGGGCCCCGACGGCGACCCGGGCGCCGTCGTCGACCAGCACCTGCGGGTCCGCGGCGTCGAGGGGCTCCGGGTGGCCGACACCTCGGTGCTGCCCGAGGTGCCCACGAGGGGGCCCGCGGCGACGGCGGTCATGGTGGGCGAGCGGGCCGCGGAGCTGATGACCGGGCGCACCTGACCCGGGCGCCGGCCCGCTGTGATCGGTGTCACGTCCTCGGTAGCGTCCGGTGCCCCGCCCGGCACCGGCGCCGGGTGGACCACCCGCGAGGAGGACCCGTGCCGCAGGTCCAGACAGTCCAGGGCCCCGTCGACACCGCCGAGCTCGGCACGACCCTCATGCACGAGCACGTCTTCGTGCTGAGTGCCGACGTCCAGCAGAACCACCCCGAGGAGTGGGGCAGCGAGGACGACCGCGTCGCCGACGCCGTGGCCAAGCTGACGAAGCTGGCCGGGGTGGGCGTGCGGACGATCGTCGACCCGACCGTGATCGGCCTGGGCCGGTACGTCCCGCGGATCCAGCGCATCGCCGAGCAGGTCGACCTCAACATCGTCGTCGCCACCGGCTGCTACACGTACGACGACGTCCCCTTCTTCTTCCACCACCGCGGCCCGGCGCTGAACGAGGCGCTCGGCACCGAGGTGCCCGACCCGATGGTCGACATGTTCGTCGGCGACATCACCGACGGGATCGCGGGCACCGGTGTGCGGGCCGGGCTGCTGAAGTGCGCGATCGACCGCCAGGGCCTGACGGCCGGTGTGGAGCGGGTCATGCGCGCCGTGGCCGGGGCGCACCGCGCCACCGGCACCCCGATCACCGTGCACACCCACCCCGGCACCCGGCAGGGGCTGGCGGTCCAGCAGGTGCTCGCCGACGAGGGCGTGGACCCGCGGCGGGTGGTCCTCGGCCACAGCGGGGACACCACCGACGTCGACCACCTCAGCGAGCTGGCCGAGGCGGGCTTCGTCCTGGGCATGGACCGCTTCGGCATCAACCTGGAGACGACGTTCGAGGCGCGGGCCGACACCGTCGTGGAGATGTGCCGCCGCGGGCACGCCGGCCAGATGGTGCTCTCGCAGGACGCCTCCTGCTACATCGACTGGCTGGCGCCCGGCGTGATGGACCTGCTGCCCCAGTGGCACTACACGCACATCCACGAGGACGTGCTGCCCTACCTGCGCGAGCACGGGGTGACCGACGAGCAGATCACCACGATGCTGGTCGACGTCCCCCGCCGGTACTTCGAGGGAGCGCGCTGATGGTCGCCCACCCCTTCGACGAGAGCGGCGTCGAGCGCGACGCCGCCGGCGTGAAGCACTACACCGACCTGCCCGACTCCGTCGTCGCGATGCTGCGGGCCTCGGTCGACCGGGACCCCGGCGGCGAGGCCGTCGTCGAGGTCGACGGGCCCCGCCTGACGTTCCGGGAGCTCTGGGACGGCGCGGCGCGCGTGGCCGGCGGGCTGCGCGAGGCCGGCGTGGGCCGCGGCGACCGGGTGGCGATCCGGCTGGGCAACGGCGTGGACTGGGTGCTCGGCTTCCTCGGCACGCTGCTGGCCGGCGGCGTGGCGGTGCCGGTCAACACCCGGTTCACCGACGCCGAGGCGCAGTACGTCGTCGACGACAGCGGCGCTCGGGTGGTGCTCGCCTCCGGGTCCGCACTGCCCGACGGCGCGCCGTACGCCGAGGAGGGGCTGGCCCTCCCGGACCTCGCGGCGATCTTCTACACCTCGGGGACCACCGGCTTCCCCAAGGGCGCGATGACCAGCCACGAGAACTTCCTGACCAACACCGAGAACGCCCGGCGGGTGGTGGGGCTCGGCCGCGAGGACCCGTCGCTGCGCAACCTCATCAGCGTCCCGCTGTTCCACGTCACCGGCTGCAACAGTCAGCTGCTGCCGGCGTTGCAGAGCGGCGCGGCCGCGGTGGTGATGCCGGCCTTCGAGGTGGGCCGGTTCCTGCAGGTGGTCCCGGAGGAGCGCATCGCGGTCCTCACGTCGGTGCCCGCGGTCTTCTGGCTGGCGGTCAACCAGCCGGCCTTCGCCGACGTCGACGTCAGCAGGGTGCGGTTCGTCACCTACGGCGGGGCGCCGATCGCGCCGGAACTGGTCGCGCGGATCAAGCGGGCGTTCCCGGCCGCGGAGGTGGGCAACGGCTTCGGGCTGTCGGAGACCTCGTCGATCTCGACGTTCCTGCCCCACGAGTACGCCGGCACACACGCGGACTCGGTGGGCTTCCCCGCGCCGGTGGTCGACCTGCGGCTGGAGGGCGTCGACCCCTCGACCGGGGTGGGGGAGCTGCTCATCCGCGGCGCGAACGTGGTGCAGGGCTACTGGAACAAGCCGGAGGCGACCGCGCAGGCGTTCACCGACGGGTGGCTGCACTCCGGTGACCTCGCGCGGATCGACGACGCAGGCTTCACCTACGTCGTCGACCGGGCCAAGGACATGATCAACCGCGGCGGCGAGAACGTGTACTGCGTCGAGGTCGAGAACGCGCTGGCGGCCGCGCCGGGGGTCTTCGAGGTCGCCGTCGTCGGGGTGCCCGACCCGGTGATGGGGGAGAAGGTCGGCGCCGTCCTGGTGCCGGTCCCGGGCGCCGAGCTCGACGTCGAGGCGGTCATGGTCCACGCCCGCGCGCACCTGGCCGACTTCAAGGTGCCGCAGTTCGTGGCGGTGCGGTCGGCGGTGCTGCCGCGCAACCCCGGCGGCAAGGTGCTCAAGCCGGTGCTGCGCGCCGAGTCGCAGTGGGAGCCGGTCAGCCGTCGGTGAGCCGGGCGGGTCGTCCCGGCGGCGCGCCGTCGCAGCCGCCGGGACGCCGGTCCAGGGGCCCGGTCAGCGGACCGGGCGGATCTCCGACGTCGTGGTGCTGGTCAGCGGCGACCAGACGTCGGGGTGCGGGCGGCCGGCGTCGGCCACCCAGCCGGCGGTCCGCTCGCCGGGCCGGGGGGCGGTGCGGGGAGCGGGCCGGGAGCTCAGGGCGACGATCAGGGCGAGCAGCAGCATCAGACCGGCGAGGACCCCGCCGGTGACCAGGAACGTCGTGAGCACTCACTGAACGTATGCGGCGGACCGCTCCGTGTCACAGGCAAGGAACGACGGACATCGCGACCGACACCGGCAGGTCCTGCCGGTTGACGCACCGGGCGTGCGTGTCCCCGCGCGGCGGGTAGGGGCCGGACATGGCGGATCTCCCGACGCTGGCCGGCCGACTGGCCGCGGTACCCCTCGGCGG
Organism: Geodermatophilus amargosae; assembly: GCF_041028265.1. Lineage (GTDB taxonomy): Bacteria > Actinomycetota > Actinomycetes > Mycobacteriales > Geodermatophilaceae > Geodermatophilus > Geodermatophilus amargosae_A. The sequence goes on along the minus strand of NZ_JABGCW010000010.1, from coordinate 64,962 downwards.
CCTGGCGCGGTGGCGCGACGGCAAGCCGATGCACCCGCGGGGCGCCGTCCTCTCCGCCGCCGTGGAGCGCACCGGCGCGCCCGGGGACTGGGGCGTCCGGTGGCTGGAGGAGCGGGCCCGCGAGAGCGCCGTCGTCCGGCTGTCCCGCGGCGCGGGCCTGCCCGCGCCGCTGCCCGACCTCCTCGGGCTCGCCGTCCGGCTGCCCGACGGTGACCGGCCGGTGGACCTGCTGCTGTCCACCACCGGCGGTGGCCGCTGGACCCGCTTCCTGCCGGTGCCGCGCGTCGGTGCCGCGGTGCCCTACTCCTCGATCATGGGCTACCGGTCGGCCGCCGGGACCCTGCGGCTGGCCGCCGTCCCCGACGGTCCGCGGTCCCTGCCGTCGGACCCGGGACCGGTCGCCGCGGCAGCCCCGGGGGCGGCGTTCCGGCTGCTCGTGGCCCGCGGCGTGGGGGAGTGGGTGCCCTTCGGGCGGCTCGTCCTCGGGGACCCGGGCCCCGACCTCGACCCGGACCTGCGCTTCGACGCCGTGCGCAACCCGCCGCCGGGGCTGCTGGCCGACGGCCCGATGGCGAGGTTCCGGGCACCGGCCTACGCCGCCGCGCAGGAGGCGCGCAGCACCGGCTGAGCCTCCGGGTGAGGCGGTCGATCGAGTGAGTCCCACACGGTTGTGCGGCACGATCCTCGGGTATCGGAACCCACCGGAGTTCATCGAGGAGCACCGACTCTGCTGTCGCAGTGCTCGACCGCAGGAGGAGTGCGCCCACCTCGTGATGCACGCCCTGCCGCCGTCGGCGTCCCCGGCGCGGATCCGGATCGCGACGGTGCCGCACGCCGACGCCTACGTCGACGCCGTGCTGCCCGCCTCCGCGGTGCGGGTGGGTCCCCGGCACGACCCGAGCCCGTGGCTGGACCCGGCCTACCTCACCGCGCACGCCGGGCTGGTCGACGTCGTCCACGTGCACGCCGGCTACGGCCACCTGCCCCAGGACGAGGTGGTCAGCTGGACCGAGGCGATGCGCCGCACCGGCGTGCCGCTGGTCGTCACCGTCCACCAGCTGCGCGACCCCGCCCAGCCGGGCCGGCACCGGCACGACGCCCACCTGGCCGCGCTGCTGGCCACCGCCGAGGTGGTCTTCACCCTGACCCCCGGTGCGGCCGACGAGATCGCCGAGCGCTTCGGGCGGACGGCGATCGTCGTGGCGCACCCGTCGGTCGCCGTCGCCGACCCCGACACCGGCGCCGAACGGGGCCTGGTGGGCCTCTCGCTCGGCACCGCGGGGACGGCGGTGCCCGATCCCGCGGCGATGGTGCGCGCGACGCTGTCGGGAGCGGTCTCCGGGGGCGGGCGCCTGCGGGTCTTCCTCGAGCCCGGTCAGGAGCTGCCGGGCGCGCCGGAGCTCGTCCGCGCCGAGGGGCTCGAGGTGGTCACGCGGGACCCGGCGCGCTGGGCCGGGCAGCTGCAGGAGCTGCACGTGGCGGTGCTGCCGGAGCGCTGGGGCACCCACTCGCGCGACCTGGAGGTCTGCCGCGACGTCGGCACCCGGGTCGTGGCGCCCAGTTGTGGCTGGTTCGCCGACCAGTGGTCCGACGTCGTCGTCTACGGCAACGACGAGGAGCGCGGGTTCGACCCGGTGTCGCTCGGAGCGGCGGTCGGCGCGGCGCTGGCCCGCCCGATGCCGCGGCCGGCCGACCGGGTGTGGCGGTGCGAGCAGCGGGCGGCGGTGCAGGGCGTGCACGAGCAGGTCTACGACCAGGTGGTGGCCGACCGCGTCGTCGGCGTGTGAGGAAGGGCGCCGCGCGGGGTCCCGCCGACCTCGGGGACCGCCGGGATCCGCCGGGGGAGAGTGTGTGGGCAGGGGCGGGGTCGAACCGCCGACCTCTCGCTTTTCAGGCGAGCGCTCGTACCGACTGAGCTACCTGCCCCTCCCGGTGACTCGCACCGGAGAGCGACCCTGACGGGACTCGAACCCGCGACCTCCGCCGTGACAGGGCGGCGCGCTAACCAACTGCGCTACAGGGCCTTGCTGTGTCCTGCGTGGTGGTGCTGTGTGGTGCGTGCCCCCAACGGGGTTCGAACCCGTGCTACCGCCTTGAAAGGGCGGCGTCCTGGACCGCTAGACGATGGGGGCTCGTTCTCGCCGGGGGCAGGGAGAACGATACATGCCCCCCGGGGGGACCCCGACACCACCCTCCTGCCGGGGCGTGGCGGCGGGTGCCCGCTCAGGTGAGGCTGGCCGTGAGCTCGACGGAGTCGCCGGTCACGCTGGTGCACTCCAGCGACAGCGGGCCGGCCGCCACGGTCTCGCCCTCGCCGCAGGACACGCTGGCCCCGGCGACGGTGATCGACGCCCGGCCGTCCTGCACGCTGCCCAGCGTCACCGTGGTGCCCAGGACGTCGACCTCGCTGCCCTCGCCGTCCAAGGTGACCGAGCAGGACGAGCCGGAGCAGGAGAAGCCGTTCGAGGTGAACGAGCAGCCCGCGACGGGCACGAGGACGAGCGCTCCGGCGAGGAGACCGGCGGCCAGGCGGGGAGTCGTTGCCATGCCGCGAGCCTAGGGCGGACGGTTCAGTCCGTCGGGGAGGCGGGGGTCCCGGTGCCGTCCCCCTCCCTGCCGCCCTCCCCGCCGCCGTCGCCGCCGTCGGCCGGGGAGCCGTCTGTCGCCGCCTCCGGCACGACGGTGCGCACGATGGTCGCCTCGGTCTCGCCCAGGCCGCCGAGGGTGATGTCGTCGTAGGCCACCAGCGCCCCGGTGTCGGGGTCGAGGTAGAGGACCGTGCAGGTCAGCGGCTCCGGGTACTCGCCCTGCAGGCCGCGCAGGCCCGCGCCGCCGGTCGAGCCCTGCACCATGAGCAGCGTCCCGTCGTCGAGGGTCTCGACCTCCCGCTCGTGCGTGTGCCCGGCGAGCACCAGCGGGACGACGCCGTCGAGGGGAGCGGCCTGCTCCGGGTCGTGGACCATCGCGATGGCCGGCGGATCGGGCTGCTCCTCCGCGAGCTCGGCGAGGTCCTCGCCGCTCTGCTCGAGCGACTCGACCCCGTCGGTGGCGTCCTTGTCGGGGGTGAAGCGGGGGTCGCGCGCGCCGACGACGACGAGGCCGGCGACCGTCGTCGCCGAGTCGTCGAGCACGGTGGCGTTGGGCTGGGAGGCGACCAGCCCGGCGGTGACCGCGGAGTCGTGGTTGCCGCGGACGTAGACGTAGGGCACGCCGAGTGCGCCGATGGAGCCGATGACCTGGTTCTCCGGCTCGCTGCCCCAGTCGGTGATGTCGCCGGTGTCGAGCACGGCGTCCACGTCGAACTGGTCGGCCACCTGCGCCACGAGGTCGAAGCCGGCCGGGTTCAGGTGCAGGTCGGAGACGTGCAGCAGCGCCACGGTGTCGGTGGGGCCACCGGGCGCCGGCAGGGCCGACAGCGCCGAGTACAGCGTGCCGACGTTGGCGACGAGGTCCTCGAGCGACGCCCGGTAGGCGCTGAACCGGGCGACGATGTCCTCGGCGCTGCCGATGAGGCTCGTCGCGTTGACCAGCAGGCCGGTGTAGGTGGGCTGCGACAGGGCCTCGGGGCGCCAGGTGGCCGCGCCCAGCCCGGCGGTGCCCGCGAGCAGCACCACGGCGACGCCGCCGGCGACCAGCGGCTCGCGCCAGCGGCGGTAGGTGACGAGCGAGGCGAGGACGGCGCCGCCGAGCCCGGCGGCGGCCGTCGTCCAGGCCAGCCGGACGACGGCGTCCTGCAGGTCGGCGCTGACGCGGTCGACGATGCTGTCGAGCCGGGCCGGATCGGCGACCAGCGCCTGGATGCGGGTCTCGTCGACGCGCCGCAGTTGGACGTCGAGCCCCAGCGGGCCGTCGTAGGCGTCGACCTCGAGCGCGCCGAGCGGCGGGACCTCGACCGTCGCGCCGCCGCCGGTGGGGGTGAAGGCCAGGCTCGCGTCGAACGGGCCGATCGGCGACTCGATGCGGCCGAGCAGCAGGATCCCGATCAGTGCCCCCGCGGCCGCGACCAGGACCCGCAGCGTCCAGCGCCCGGCGGCCCGGCGACGCCGCGCCCAGGGGCCGGCTGCCGGCGGCGTGGGGTCGCTCATCCCGCCGAGGCTAGCGACGGTCACCGTCCCGGCTCACCGCACAGCGCCCTGGCTCACCGTTGGTGGTGAGCCAGGGCGCAGTACGACGGCGGACCCGGTCGTGCGGGACGTCAGGCGGCGAGCTTCGCCGTCACCTCGGCCAGCCGGCGACCCTGGTAGCGGGCGGCGGCCAGCTCGGCCTCGGAGGCGGTGGCGGACTTGCCGCCGGAGGCGGTGGAGACGCCGTAGGGGTTGCCGCCGGCCTCGAACAGCAGCGGGTCGGTGTAGCCGGGCGGCACGATGACGGCGCCGAAGTGCGAGAAGACGTTGAAGAAGGTCAGGATCGTCGTCTCGTTGCCGCCGTGGACGTTCTGCGCGCTGGTGAAGGCGGTCGCGCCCTTGTTCGCGAGCTTGCCGGTGAACCACAGGCCGCCGAGGGTGTCGATGAACTGCTTCATCTGCGCGGCGGGCGTGCCGAAGCGGGTCGGGCTGCCGAGGGCGTACCCGTCGGCCCACTCCAGGTCTGCCGGGGTGGCCTCCTGGACCTCGCCGGCGGTGGCATCGACGTGCGCGCGCCACATCGGGTTGGAGTCGATGGCCTCCTCGGGGGCGAGCTCGGGCACCCGGCGCAGGCGCACCTCGGCGCCGGCCTCCTGGGCACCCTCGGCCAGCGCGGCGGCCAGCTGGTGCACGTTCCCGGTGGACGAGTAGTAGATGACGGCGATCTTCGCCACGGTTTCCCTCGGTTCTCGTGTCTCTGGTGATCATGTGATTGCACGTTCAACCACTGGGATCCACTGTGCTCGGGACGTGCGTGCACCAAACACGCGGAGCGCCCCTGGTTCGGGGAGCTCAGACGTGCTGCGGCCGGAAGACCCAGCGCAGCGCCAGGAAGCGCAGGGTGCCGATGGTCGCGGTGACCAGCGCGATGACGGCGAACTCCGCGACGACGGCGGGGTCGGTGACCGTGGCGGTGAACCAGCTCAGCGCCAGGCTCGTGGCGATCATCCCGGCGACGGCCAGCGCGCCGCCCTCCCACTGGGCGGTGAACCAGCCGACGCGCTCACCGGCGTGGAAGGTCAGCCGCCGGTGCAGCTCGTTGGCCAGCATCGAGGACAGCGCCGACCCGATGACGTTCGCCTGGACCCCGCCCAGGTCGTGCAGCAGCCAGAACAGCAGCGCGTAGACGGCGCTGGAGAACCCGCCGACCATGACGAACCGGGCGAACTGGCCCAGGGTGCGATCGGACCGGGCCAGGGCCACCGCGCCGCCGGCGAGGTCGGCGACCGCGGCCGGCCGGCTCAGCAGGGAGGGACAGGTCACGGCGTCCCTCCTCGGTCGTCACGGCGTCGTCCGGTGCAGTCTCCAGCCTCCTCCTGACACTTCCCGGTGACCATCAGGTAAATCCCTGAGGGTCACCCCTGCAGGTGTGCGCCCGCTCACTCCCCGCAGTCGTCGGTGGCTCCCAGCCGCCGTCCAGGGACCCGCGCCACCCTCGGGGGCATGAGGTCCCTGCTGTCCGCCGCCCTGGCCGCCGCGCTGGCCCTCGTCGCCGCCCTGACGCTGCTGCCCGCCGGGGGCGGCGGCTGGGCGTGGGGGTCGCCGGCCGTCGAGGCGCACTGGTACCTCTCCGGCCTCGACTCCCGCGCCACCGTGCTGCAGCTGCTGGGCAACCTCCTCCTGCTGGCGCCGGCCGCCGCCCTCGCCGTCGTCCGCCTCCCCGCGCTGCGGTCCCCGGCCGTGCTCGCGGTCGCGGCCGGCACCGCCGGCGCGGCGATCGAGGTGCTGCAGTGGCTGCTGCCGCTGGGGCGGGTCGTGTCGCCCCTGGACGCGTTCCTCAACGCGGTCGGCGCGCTCGCCGCCGGCCTGCTGGTCACCGCGCTGGTCGGCCCCGGTGCCCCGCGGCCGTACGGCGGTATCACGGCGGCCCGCCGGGGGTAGGGAGCCGCGCATGAGCCTGACGGGTTTCCTCGACCGGATCGCGGACGTGAGCACCTTCGACAAGGCCATCGAGCCGGCCCGCAAGGCGGTCCAGGCGGTGCTGAGGCCCGGAGCGCTCAAGGACGCGCTGCACGGCACGTGGCTCGGCCATCCGCTGCACCCGGTGCTCGTGCAGGTGCCCGTCGGCAGCTGGACCTCGGCCGGCCTGCTCGACGCCGTCCCGCCGCTGCGGCCGGCGGCCACCGTGCTCATCGCGACCGGGGTGGCGGTGTCGGTGCCCGCCGCGATGTCGGGGGCGGCCGACTGGTCGGAGCAGGAGATCGGCGTCCGGCGGCTCGGGGCGTTGCACGCGGTGTCCAACGTGGCCGCGCTCGGGCTCTACGTCGGCTCCCTCGTCGCCCGCGCGAAGGGCCGCGGCACCCTCGGCCGAGTGCTCTCCTACACCGGACTGGGCATCGCCACCGGCTCCGCGGCGATCGGCGGGCACATGTCCTACGCGCAGTCCTCGGGCGCCTCGCACGCGGCGACGGCGGCCCGCGCGCTGACCACCGACTGGATCGACCTCGGTCCGCTCGACGACCTGCCGGAGGGGCGCCCGGCGCTGCGCACCGGCGACGGGAGCGGGGTGTCCGTGCCGCTGGCCGCCGTCCGCCGGGGCGCGCGGGTCGACGTCTTCGTCGGCTCCTGCTCCCACCTGGCCGGGCCGCTGCACGAGGGCAGCGTCGAGGAGGTGCGGGGGCACGCCTGCCTGGTCTGCCCGTGGCACGACTCGGCGTTCGACCTGGAGAACGGCGAGCCGCGGCGCGGTCCGGCCGCGAACCCGCAGGAGAAGCTCGAGGTGCGGATGGAGGCCGGCCGGGTGATGGCGCGACTGCCCGCCCGTCACGAGTAGTCCTACGCTCGCCGCATGCGGCGGACGGCGGCGTGGCTCGCCGTCCTGCTGTGTGCCGCGTGCGGCTCGGCCGAGTCGTCGTCGTCCCCGTCGTCGTCCCCGTCGTCCACCTCCTCCGCGCCCGCTGCCGGGCCGGCGGTCCCCCCGGTGCCCGGCATCGGGGCCGAGGCGGTGGAGCTGCGCACCGACGAGGCCCTCGGCGGGCAGGTGCAGGTGCGGGTCACCGACAGCGGGACCGAGCCGTTCACCGTCACCTCCGTCGCGATCGACTCGCCGGGCTTCGCGCCGCTGCCCGACCGTGCGGTGACCGCGGCGTTCGCGCCCGGGCGCACGATCGACCTGCCGGCCCCGTACGGCGAGGCGGTGTGCGAGCGGACGGCCGAGCCGGCGGTGGCGCGGCTGACCGTCGTCCGGCCCGACGGGCGCACCGAGGCGCTGCGGGTGCCGCTGGCCGCCGAGGTGCTGGGGCGCATCCACGAGGAGCGGTGCGCGGTGCGCGCGGTCCTCGCCGTCGCGGACGTGTCCGTCGGCGCGCTGTCCGCGGACGGCGACGCGGTGACCGGCACCCTGGTGCTCTCGCGCGCCGGGGACGACGACCGGCCGGTGACGGTGACCCGACTGGAGGGCAACGTCCTCTACGGCACGACGGCCGACCTGCCGCGGACGCTGGAGGCGGGGGAGTCGAGGCTCGAGGTGGGGCTGGAGTTCACGATGGCCCGCTGCGACCCGCACGCGCTCGCCGAGGTCAAGCAGCCCTACCTGTTCCTGCTGGGCCTGCAGGTGGCCGGCGACGACGAGGCGGCCGCCGACCTGCCGCTCGACGAGGCGCAGCGGGACGTGCTCGCGGCGCTGGTCGACCGCGCCTGCCGGTGACCGGGACCCCTCCGGACACAGGACCGGCCCGGCCGTCCGGGGGGAACGGACAGCCGGGCCGGGGTCTGCGCGCGGGCTCCGTGGCCCGCACTGGTGATGACCGTAGGTAAGGGCAGCCGGTGCCACAGTCCCCTGAACGGGTGCAGGTCCCCGACCGGGTGGTGCTCCTCGTCACGCGGGGTTGCGGTCGTGCGGCGACGGGCACCACGAGCGGGTGTTCTTCCTCTTCTCCAGCCGGCTGGGGTGCCTGGGCTCCCTGCTGGTGTCGGCGGTCCTGACGCTCATCGTGCTGCTGGTCCTCGACGTGCTGTGACCCGTCCCGGCGTCCGGTGACCGCCGTCCCGGTCTGGGAGACTCGACGGCGCCGGGCCTCTAGCTCAACTGGCAGAGCAGCGGACTTTTAATCCGCGGGTTGTGGGTTCGATCCCCACGGGGCCCACGGTGCTGACCAGCACCTTCACGTCCCGGCGGCTGTCAGGATGAGGGGCGCGCCCACACCGCGCCCACACGCGCGGACGCCGCCTCCCGCGCTGCGGCGTCCATCCGGGCGGCCAGATCGCTCAGGTCGTCGTCGAACAGGCCGGAGTAGACGTCGAGCGTCATGGCCGCTGAGGCGTGCCCGAGCATCCGTTGGACGGCCTTCACGGTGGCGCCGCTCGCCACGGCCAGCGATGCGGTACGAGCCCCCGAGCTGTACTCCACAGATGACAGTGCCCCCGAGTCGAGGGAGCAACCCGGGGGCACTGCTGCGTCTATCGGCGGTCAGCCGAGTTGGTCCTCGATCGTGATCTTCCATCCGTCGGGGGTCTCGCGGACGGCGGTGCCCTGCTTGATGAGGTAGTCCTCGATCCCGTCGTTGTAGAGCTCGGGGTCGTCGCCGTCCCGGGCGATGAGGACGGGGGTGCCGTCGAACCTCACGAGGTGGTCGCTCTCGGCGATGAGCCTGTCGGTGACGACCTGGTAGTCGCGGTTGTCGCGCACCTGCTCGGCGTCCCATGAGTGTGCCAACGCGTCCTGGCACGACGACGACTCGTCCACGTTCGCGTAGACCTGCGCGAAGGTCTCGTCGAGGTAGCCACACGCCGCCTCGAAGTCGCCCGCAAGGGCGGCATCGAGGTACCCCGTGATCGCCGCCTCGGGGGTGTCGGCACCGCTGCCGCCACAGGCCGTCAGCGTGAACGTCGCCGCCGCCGTCGTGATCAGTGCCGCGGTGTAGCGGATCCGCATGTCCTATGACTCCTCGTCCTCTTGGTCCCGTGTGCCGGTAGCTCCGTCGCCTCGCCAGGATCACCATGAGTGATCCGGGACGTACGGAGAGTCGACAACAGGAACGGCAAGATCCAGTTGCACGACCGCGGAGTCACTCCGTCGAGGTAGACGCCCGGTCCGGGCGAGAGCGCCAACGGCGCTGTGTCATTCGGAGAGGCGCACCTGCTCGGGCGGCGCACACGTCAGCTGCCGGCCCGTCCACAGTCGTGCGACTGTCGTGCGGTGACCGCGGCGCGACAGCCGAACCCGTCGTCGCACAGCCGCCAGGCGATCTGCCTCCCGGGCCACCACTGGCCGTCGCTGAAGATCAGGACGTCGCGCCCGCGGCGTTCGGCAGGGGCGTGGAGGGCCGGCTCGACATCTCGCGGTCCCGCCGGCGAGGGCCAGAGCGCCCTCGCCACCTCGCTCACGTCCGATAGCGGGGGTTCGCCGCACTGCGCCTGCCGCGCCCACACCGCACCCACACGACGCCCACAGAGAGGCTCGAAGCCGATGACGGTCGCTCGCAACCAATCACGAACACGTAGCTCAGAGGTCGAGTGAGTACTGACTTCGGTGGTCAGAGGAGTGTCTCGGACGGGCTTCGATCCGCGGGTTGGGGGTTCGATCCCCACGGGGCCCACCGTGCCGACCTGTAGGTCCCCGCTGGCCGACCGGGGTGGCAGCACGAGCAGCAGCAGTGGTCGCACCGTGGTCGCCCGCTGCCGCGGCAATGGTCTCGGAACCTGCTCGAGGACGGCCGCTCATCTGGCAGATGGAGTGGCAAGGGGTCTGGCCGGCCATGACCGCGCTGCAGTGGCGCTGCCGGCCGGCAGCAGCGTCACACCCGATGCGATCGCCACTCGGGTCGATCCCTGCTTCCGCGACCGCAGAGGCGCCTCTGGCGCCAGGGGTCAGCGTCCTCGGTCGACTGGCGCCTTTGCGTTCGGGCTGGCCGGCCGGCAGGTCTGCCGCTGCACTGTTCGATCGTCGTGCGTCGATGGCGCAGGCACCACTGCCCCGAGGCGGCCGCGATCTGGACGCTGCAGGACGCAGCCTCACGAGACACCCGTAGCCGCCGCGGAGGACGTCGACTGCTGTCGTCCGAGGCGGCTGCGGGTGTCCTCTGGCGGGGTCCGAGCAGATCAGGAGTCGGCGTACTGCCCGCTGAGCGTGTTGTCCTGCGTGCCGGTGAAGATCTCCCAGTCCCCGACCGTGAACTGGTACTCCCCGGGCCGGGAGCCCAGGACCGGCTCAGAGACGCCGGGGTCGGTGGTGACGGTGCCGACCTGCTGGCCGGTCTGCGCGTCCACGGTGACCAGGCCGTTGCTGGAGACGATGATGTTGCCGTCGGCGTCGAAGCCGCGAACGCCCTGCTCCCCGCTCGGGGGCAGCGGAATGGTCCAGCCGCTGGCGGCGCTGAGCGCCCGCAACTCCTCACCTGGCGTGATCAGGTAGGCAGCGTCGCCTGAGGGGGCGATGCGTCCGGTGCTCGACAGCGGTCCGACCGCAGCGGGTGCGCCGACGACCTGTCCGGTCGTGGCGTTCAGCAGGAACGCCTCGTAGACGGTGTCGGAGGTCAGCCGCTCGTTCGTGGCGCGGCGCGCGAGGACCGCACCGTCACGCACGTCGACGATGTACCAGTTGAACTGGTAGGTCTCGCCGGCCGGCGCCGGCGCCTGCCAGGTGACCGCGCCGGTGTTCCGGTCGAGGCCGGTCAGCCAGGTGCTGTTGCCGCGCGGTGCGGCCTCCTCGGCGACGAGGACGTCACCGGTCCACCACTGGATCTCACCGGCGCCCTGGTACTGCCACAGACTCTGGCCGGTGGTCGCGTCCACACCGGTTGCGCGCAGCGCGACCTCCCCGTCGTCGGGCTCGACCATGTCGAGGGTCGGGATGAAGACGATGACCGGGTGGGCGGCTGCGGGGATGTCGGCGATCTGTGCGTTGCCCTCGTCGAGCATGAAGTCGTACATCAGCTCCCCAGGTGCCTCGATGTCCCAGAGCAGCTCGCCGGTGCCGGCGTCGAACGCGGCCGCGCGCAGGGCCGATCCCCCGGCGTCCAGTCCGCTGGCGGAGCGGGATGCCTCGTAGCTGAGGATCACGGCCGTCCCCTCTGCCGCGCTGCCGAGGGACAGGCCGTGGACGTCGGCGTCGGTGGCGTTGTCCGGCAGGGGCACGTCGACCTGCCAGACCACCTCACCGCTGTCCGGCGCCACGGCGGCGAGGTCGAAGGCCGTCCCCCCGGCGTCGCGGACCGGGACGACGATCCGGTCCTCAACCGCCAGGGGGGATCCCGCCAAGAGCAGGTCCGACGTCCAAGGCGTCGTCGACGGAGTGGACGAGGCGTCTGCGACGGCGCCGTCCATGGTGCCGGACCGGCGCGGTCCGTCGCCGGCACCCTCGGCGGCGGACACCTGGCCGGCCACGTCGCTGCCACAGCCGGTCAGCGCGAGGAGCAGGGCCGCAGCGGTGGCGGCGGTCGCGTAGCGGCGGGTGCACGCCTCGCGGGAGGGCGGTGTGAGCGTCGTCATGGTCGCGGCTTCGGCCGGTCGGGTGTGCTGCTGCACGTCAGCAGCCGGTTCCTCCCCCGGATGAGGGAGAGTGCCACGGGGCGGTCCGCATGCTGTGCGCGTCGTGAGTCTCAAGTTCGCGCGATGGAGCCCTCCCGTCGTCCGGCCGGCCATGATCGGTTCCGCCGGATGGAAGTCGACGCACCACGCGTGGGGACTCATCCCGGCGGCTGCGGAGGCCGTGTCCGCGGTGGTCGGCGCACCGCGCCCTCCCCGTGCGACACGGCTCGGCGCGCCCGCGTAGCAGGTCGCCGGGTCGCTGCCTGGGGTGGCTGCGGTGGCCGAGCGCGGTTCCGCCTGCGGATCACCCATCCGCGGGCGCCTGTATCGGCGCTGGTCAAGGCCGTCACGGTCCGTCCCCCACTGTGGTGACGCCCTCTGACGAGGACTGGGGCGGCGGTCGCCTTGGCCGAGGCTGCTAGGCCGAGCGTGGGGCGTACATGATCACGGCGACGCCCAGGAGACAGATGAGCGCACCGATGACGTCGTACCGGTCGGGGCGGAAGCCGTCGGCGACCATGCCCCACGCCAGGCTGCCCGCCACGAAGACCCCGCCGTAGGCGGCGAGGATCCGCCCGAAGTTCGCATCCGGCTGCAGGGTCGCGACGAATCCGTACGCGCCGAGGGCCACCACACCCAGGCCGATCCACAGCCAGCCCCGGTGCTCGCGCACGCCCTGCCAGACCAGCCAGGCCCCGCCGATCTCAGCGATCGCGGCCAGTACGAACAGCGAGATGGACCGGGCGACCGTCACGGGTGCAGCGTCCCAGGGCCGGCGTGACGCCGGCAGCCCCGCGTCAACGCCGAGGCCATCGTCACTGCTGCATCCGCGGATCGTGCGTGGGGTCGGCGTACGGGACGGGGCAACCGTGGTCGACGGCCCCCGGACGCAGCTCGAAGTGCCAGGGCTCGTTGCCGTAGACCTGACACAGCCCGTGTTCGGCGCCGTGCTCGGACAGCCACGCCGTGGCGTCGGAGTGCCCGATGTCGACCGCGTCCCCCGACACGTGCAGGGACGTCTCTGCCGTGGCGACCCACCGGGCGGCTTCGGCCTCCGAGCCGTACTCGGAGACGGCTTCACGGAGCAGCTGGTCCTGGTACGCCGGGGAACGCCAGCCGCTGGTGAGGACGAACCCGACCCCGTCGTCCGCAGCAGCCGTCGCGGCCCGGCGGACGGCGCGCAGGAGATCGGGATCGAGGTTGGCCACGGCCGGGAAGCCGCCGTCGAAGACGGTCACGCCGGCAGGGACCACGCCGTCGTCCACCGTCACGCCGTCGAGGGAGGCGGGTCCGCTCGGTCCAGGGGGACGGGCCTCACCGTCGCCCTGCGTGGTGACGCCGGGCGGAGCTGCGGAAGGAGACGGGGCGACCACCGCCAGGCACCCGAGGACGGCTCCGAGGACCGCTGCGAGGACCAGGGTCAGGACGACGGCGGTCGTCGACCGTGCACGGTGGGCCGTCGGTCGTGCCTGGGCGCTGGAGGACATGCCCGCAGTCAAGGCAGCGGGCTGTTGCCGGCACGTATGCGTTCTCCGATACGCCGGCGATACGTGCAGGCTCCCTAGCCTCGTGGGCATGCGCGTGCTGGTCGTCGAGGACGAACCCCTGCTGGGCGAGGCGATCCGCGCCGGGCTGCGCCTCGAGGCGATCGCGGCCGACCTCGCCGGCGACGGGGACACCGCCCTGGAGTTGCTGGGCACCAACGCCTACGACATCGCCGTGCTCGACCGCGACGTCCCCGGCCCCTCCGGCGACGAGATCGCCGAGCACATCGTCGCGTCCGGCAGCGGCATGCCGATCCTGATGCTCACCGCTGCCGACCGACTCGACGACAAGGCATCCGGATTCGAGCTCGGTGCCGACGACTACCTCACCAAGCCGTTCGCACTGCGCGAGCTCGTGCTCCGCCTCCGGGCACTCGACCGCAGGCGTGCCCACGCCCGGCCCCCGGTGCGGGAGATCGCGGGTCTGCGTCTCGACCCGTTCCGCCGCGAGGTCCACCGCGACGGCCGCTACGTCGCGCTCACCCGGAAGCAGTTCGCCGTGCTCGAGGTCCTCGTCGCCGCCGAGGGCGGTGTCGTCAGCGCCGAGGAGCTGCTGGAAAGCGCCTGGGACGAGAACGCCGACCCCTTCACCAACGCCGTGCGCATCACCGTCTCGGCCCTGCGCAAGCGCCTCGGCGAACCCTGGGTCATCGCCACCGTGGCCGGCGTCGGATACCGGATCGACCCGGCACCAGGCACCGGGCCCGGGGACGGACACCGTGGCTAGGGCCCGTGGTCCGAGCGTCCGCCTCCGACTCACCCTCAGCTACGCCGGCTTCCTCCTGCTCGCCGGCGCCCTGCTCCTGGCGGTCGTGTGGGTCTTCCTGCTGCGCTACGTGCCCGACGCCGTGCTCGTCACCTCCGACCCCACCGGGCGCCGCCCCGGGCTCTTCGTCCCCAACCGGTCCGACCTCCTGCGGGCCTTCGTCCCGAGGGCGGCCGCGGCGTCGGCGTTCCTCCTGGTGTTCGGTCTCGTGGGAGGGTGGTTCCTCGCCGGCCGGATGCTCGCCCCGCTGACCCGCATCACGGACGCCACGCGCCTGGCCGCGGCCGGGTCGCTCTCCCACCGGATCCGGCTGCCGGGCCGCGAGGACGAGTTCCGCGAGCTGGCCGACGCCTTCGACGGCATGCTCACGCGGCTGGAGGCGCACGTCGCCGAGCAGCGGCGGTTCGCGGCCAACGCCTCCCACGAGCTGCGCACCCCGCTGACGATCACGCAGGCGCTGCTCGACGTGGCCCGCGAGGACCCGGACCGGGACGCCGGCGAGCTCGTCGACCGTCTGCACGCCGTCAACACCCGGGCGATCGACCTCACCGAAGCGCTGCTGGTGCTCACCCGCGCCGACCAGCGGTCCTTCCCGCGTGAGCACGTCGACCTGTCCCTCGTTGCGGAGGAGGCGACCGAGACGCTCCTCCCCCTCGCGGAGCGGCGCGGTCTCACCGTCGAGACCTCCGGTGACGTCGCCTCCACCGTCGGCTCGCACCCGCTCCTGCTGCAGATGACGACGAACCTGCTGCACAACGCGATAGTCCACAACGTCCCTGGTCAGGGCGCCGTGTGGGTGAGGACGAGCACGGGACGCCGGGGTGTGACGCTCACCGTCGAGAACACCGGCGAGCAACTCGCCCCCCACCTGGTCGCCACGCTCGCCGAGCCGTTCCAGCGCGGCACCGAACGCAGGTACACCGACCACGTCGGCGCCGGCCTCGGCCTGGCGATCGTCAGGAGCATCGCCGAGGCGCACGACGGGACCCTCACGCTCACCCCCCGGGCCGCCGGCGGCCTCCGCGCCACGGTGGACCTGCCCGCGGCACCCCCGGACTGACCGGCTCCATCGCGGGGACCGGGCCTCGGCCCGGGCCGGGGGATGGGTGAGGTCGTAGGCGGCGGAGACCTTCCTGGGGACGACCATGCGCCAGGCGTCGACGACGAGCTCGCGCGCCTCGGTCGGGTCCAGGGCAGCGAGATCGGCGTGGACCCAGTGGAAGCGCACGCCCGACGCCGCGCGCATCCGGAACGTGTCGGGCGCGCTCAGGACGAGCGCCTCCCGCTCCTCGGGGAACGCGAAGCCCATTCCGGTCCCGGTCAGGGAGAACGCCACGTGGACGATGCGCCCGACGCGGAACTCCGGCCTGCCGCGCACGTACAGCCGGGACGAGCGCTCCAGCTCCGCGCCCAGCGGCCGGACGTCGTCGATCCCTGCCATGGTCGGAAACGTTCGTCGGGGTCCGCTCCTCCTGCGGCGCGCACACGGGATCGACCGGGACGGCGGGCCGGAGTCATCGGTCGTCAGACGCAGGTCCCGGGTCCGAGCACCGCTGCTCGGCCACCTGCTGCAGACCGTTCCTGATCAGCTGCCCCTACGCGTCGTCGCCCAGCGCGCCGATCGTGGCCTGCGCCTGCCGGAGGTGCTCACGGGCGCGGTCGGGGTCGCCCAGCCTGCGGTGGCACCCGCTCAGGTCCAGGTGCAACGACGGGTACAGGCCGGCCGCCGGGAGCGTCACTCCCGCCTGCGCCAGCCGGTCGTCGGTCAGCCGGTCGGCGGCCGCCAGCGCGCGCTCGTCCCAGACCAGCTCCTCGTGGACGTCGTCCTGCACGTCGGCCATCGCGTGCGCGAGCGTGCAGACGTGCAGGGGATCTCCCTGCTCGCCGCCGACCTCCTCCCAGATGTCCGTGGCGAGCACACGGGCGGCGTCCCGCTCGCCCTGGGAGCCCAGCTGCACCGCCTGCCCGATGCGGATGAGCGTCCCGTCCGTGGTCACCGGTGGTCCCTCCCGACTCGTCCCGGGGAGTACGCGCCCGTCCCGGGACGCCTACCGTCCCGCCGTGCGACGGAGCATCGCCCGGCCCGCGGACCTCGACGTCGTCCGGGCCTCCTACGACCGGGTGCCCGGGAGCCACGTGGCGATGGGGCGGTGGCCCAGGCCCGCCGGCTGCACCCGGAGCTGCGGTTCGACGTCGCCTCGGCCACCGACCTGGCGCTGGCGGACGCCTCCCTCGGCGGCGTGCGGGGGTGGTGGTCGCTGTTCGCCTCCCGCGCTCCGGCCTGCCCGAGGTGCTGCGGTCCTCCGCCGACGCGCTGGTGCCCGTGCGGCTCCCCGAGCAGCTCGCCGCGGTGCTCGCCGACGCGGGTCTGGAGCCCGTGTCCGAGCTGAGGCTGCCGGCGGGCGTGTTCGGGCACCCGCAGGTGCTGCTCACCGCCCGACGACCGGACTGACCGCGGCGTCGACGCGCCCGGCCGCGAGGGCCAGGAGGCGGTCGGCGCTCTCGACCGCCGCGGGCTCGTGGGTGGCGTGCACGACGACGGCACCCCGGATGGCCTCGGCCGCCAGTGCCTCGAGCACCGCGGCCTGGGTGCCGGCGTCGACCCCGGCGGTGGGCTCGTCCACGAGCAGGACGTCGGCCCGGGCCGCCAGTCCCTGGGCGACGAGCGCGCGCTGCCGCTGACCGCCGGAGACCGCCGACAGCGGGGTTCCGAGCAGACCGGTCAGCCCCAGTCGCCCGGCGCTCGACGCGATCAGCGCCCGGTCGGCCGCGCGCAGGCGCCGCCACGGGCCGCGCTCGCGCCAGCGCCCCATCGCGACGGTGTCGCCGACGGTGAGCGGCAGGTCGTCGGGGACGGCGCTGCGCTGCGGGACGTAGGCGACGGTCAGCCCGTCGAGGCCGTGCACGCGGCCCGCGGTCGGCCGCCGCACGCCGGCCAGGACGTCGAGCAGCGTCGACTTCCCGGCCCCGTTCGCGCCGACGAGCGCGGTCACGGCGCCCGCCGGCGGCTGACCGGCGCACCGACAGCACGGACGGGGCTCCCCACGGATCTGGCCGAGGGGGCCCCGTCCCGCGTCCCGCAGGGTCCACGACGGCACGGAGGCGGCCTGGATCGAGCCCGCGGTCGACGGTCAGGAGGAGCTGCGGTACCCGGCCCCGGTCCTCGCGCTCGCCGGTGCGGGCGCCACGGCCGCTCGGGCCGGCGACGTGGAGGAGGGCCGACGGCAGGACGGTGTCCGGGGCGCGCTCCGGACCGACATCGCGGCCACCGTCGAGGACCCCGGCAGCTCCGGACCGGCCGTGACCGCTGCGGCGGGCGGGCTCGGTCAGTGGGCCGGGAGGCACGCCCAGACGTGCTTGCGGCCGTCGAGCACCTCCCACCCCCGCGCGGTGGTCAGGTGGGCGACCAGGTGCAGGCCCATGCCGCCGAGGGCGGGATCGCGGCCCACGGCGGGTTCCGGGCCGCGCTCGGGGGCGCCGTCGCTGACGTCGATCAGCACCCCCTCGGCCGTCCGGGCGGCGTGGACGCGGACCGGCCCGCCACCGTGCCGCAGGCCGTTGGCGGCCAGTTCGTCCACCGCGAGCAGCAGCCCGTCGAGGAGGTCGTCGTCCGCGTCCGGCGCGTTCGCGGGCAGCCAGGACCGCAGCCGGGCCCGGACCGTCCGCAGCTGCCGCGGGTCGGTGATCTCGGCTTCGTAAGGGGGTCCCGTCGTCTCGGGACGGGACCGTCGCGGCCAGCTGTCCTGGGGCATGTGCTCGTCTCGGTCGGTGGCGTCCGCCGGTGGGTGCCCATCCGGCGGGGACGCCAACCGGAACGGCGTCGGGACGCCGTCCGGCCGGTGCGGCGACCGGTCCTGACAGGGCGACGGCCTCTCGTTCGTCGACACCTGTCGATTGACTCTCGATAGATCCCGCGCGAGAGTCGGTGCATGTCACGTGTGCACCGTGTGGTGCTGCCCCTCCGGGTCCTGCTCGTGGTGGTGTTCTCGGCGCTGGCTGCCGCCGAGATCTGGGCCGTGCCCGGTCTGGTGCCGGACGTCGCCGAGCCGTCGCTCGAGCAGTCGGTGATGCGGTGGACCATGCTGGCGGTCCTGGTGCTGGCGCTCGGGTGCGTCCAGGTGGTCATCGTCTGCACCTGGCAGCTGCTGACCCTCGTCACGACCGACCGGATCTTCAGCACGAGCGCGTTCCCGTGGGTCGACGCGATCGTCTCGGCGATGGCGGCCGGGTGGCTGATGCTGCTGGGCGCCTTCGTCTGCTCCTACTACTTCGTCATCGACGAGGTCAGCGACGACCCCGTGCTCCCCGGGCTGCTGCTCGTGCTGCTGCTGGTCGGCGCCGTGGCGGGGCTGCTCATGGTGGTCATGCGGGCGCTGCTGCGGCAGGCCACGACGCTGCGCACCGACATGGAAGCGGTCATCTGATGCCGATCGTCGTGCGCATCGACGTCGAGCTGGCCCGCCGCAAGATGAGCGTCGGCGAGTTCGCCGAACGGGTCGGACTGACGCCGGCCAACGTGGCGGTCCTCAAGAACGGCCGCGCCAAGGCGGTCCGGTTCAGCACGCTGGAGGCCATGTGCCGGGTGCTCGGCTGCCAGCCCGGTGACCTGCTCGAGTACGTCGAGGACGACGTCGACGCGCCGCAGGCCGCCCGCCGGTGAGCGGCACCGCGGGCGCCGACGTCCTGGTGGTGGGCGCCGGGCTGGCCGGCCTGCACACCGCCACGCTGCTCGCCCGGCGCGGCCACGACGTGCTGCTGGCCGACCGGCGCCGGCGCCTGGACGGGGCCGTCCGCACCACGGGGATCTTCGTCCGCAAGACCCTCGACGACTTCGCGCTGCCGCCGGAGTGCCTCGGGCCGCCGATCCGCCGGGTGGTCCTCTACCCGCCGGGCCTGCGCCGACCGGTGACCCTGGACAGCGACCGGGACGAGTACCGGGTGGGCGACATGGGGCCGCTGTACCTCGCCGCGGCCCGGGAGGCGGCCGGCGCCGGCGTGCGGCTCGCGCTCGGCACGCGCTACGCCGGCCGGGCGGGCGGCGTCTCGCTGCTGACCGGCCCGGACGGCGCGACGCGGGTGCGGGCGCGGTTCGTCGTCGGTGCCGACGGCGCGCGCTCGGCCGTCGCCCGCGACCTCGGGCTGGACCGCAACACCGCCCTGCTGGTCGGCGCCGAGGAGGTCTCCGCCGTCGGCCCGGGGGAGGGGCCGCCGACGTTCCACTGCGTCCTGGACCCCTCGCTCGCCCCGGGTTACCTGGCCTGGGTGGTCGACGACGGGCGGCACGCCCACGTCGGCGTCGCCGGCTACGCCTCCCGCTACCCCGACGGGATGCGCGCGGCGCTGCGGCGGTTCGCCGCCTCGGCACCGGGGCTGCGCGGGGACGCCCGCCCCGGCGAGGTCGAGCGGCGCGGCGGCCCGATCCCGGTGGGCGGCCTGCTGCGGCGGATCAGCTGCCCCGACGGGCTGCTCGTGGGGGACGCGGCGGGCGCCGTCTCGCCCCTGACCGCCGGTGGCCTCGACCCGTGCCTGCGGCTGTCGCAACACGCCGCCGACGTCCTCGACGACGCCCTGCGGACCTCCTGCCCCGACGCGCTGCGCCACCACGACGGCGCCGCGCTGCGCCGGCAGTTCCGCGGGCGGCTGCTGCTGCGCGCCGGGCTGGCCCAGGTGCGCACGCCCGCCGTGGCGACGGCGGCCTTCGCCCTGCTGCGCACACCGCCCGGCCGGGCCGCTGCCCGCCGCGTGCTCTTCGGCGACCGTTCGTTCCCCGACCCCGGCCCCGCCGTCTCCTGATGCGGCCGTGCCGGTGCGGGCCTCGGTGGCGGGCGCTTGGTTTCCTGTAGACGCGGACGGCCATCCGGGCCGGCCGCCGGAGGCCCTGGGGAGGGGGACCGGTGGACCCGACGAGCGACCTGCTGGGCGGCCGCTACCGGCTGGAGTCCGTCCTCGCCAGCGGCGGCATGGGCCGGGTCTGGCGGGCGACCGACACGCTGCTGCAGCGCGCCGTCGCGGTGAAGGTCCTGCGCAGCGAGTACACCGGTGACCCCTCCTTCCTGCAGCGGTTCCGCGCCGAGGCGCGGCACGCGGCGCTGCTCAACGACCCCCACATCGCCGCCGTCCACGACTACGGCGAGACCGTCGGCCCCGGCGGCGAGCCGCTGGCCTACCTCGTCATGGAGCTGGTGGCGGGGGAGTCGCTGTCGGACCTGCTGGCCCGAGTCGGCCGCCTCGACATGCCGACCACGCTCGACCTGCTGCGCCAGACCGCGTCCGCCCTCGCCGCCGCGCACGCCGCCGGGGTGGTCCACCGCGACGTCAAGCCCGGCAACGTCCTGGTCGCCCCCGACGGCGTCGTCAAGATCACCGACTTCGGGATCGCCTGGTCGGCCTCGAGCGTCCCGCTGACCGGCACCGGCCAGGTGATCGGCACCGCCCACTACCTCTCACCCGAGCAGGCGAAGGGCGCCAAGGCCTCCCCGGCCAGCGACGTCTACGCCCTGGGCGTCGTCGCCTACGAGTGCCTGTCGGGGCGGCGGCCCTTCGACGGCGAGAGCTCCGTCCAGGTGGCCCTCATGCAGATCCAGGACGAGCCACCGCCGTTGCCGCCGGACGTGCCGGCCGACGTCCGCATGCTGGTGGAGCGGGCCATGGTCAAGGACCCGGCGGTCCGGTACCCCGACGGCGGCGCGCTCCGCGACGCCGTCGACGGGGTCCTGCGGCACCGGTCGACGGCGCCGGCCGCCCGGCACGACACCGTCGTCCTCCCCGCGGCCGCGCCGGCGCACACCGCCGTCCTGCCCGCGCCGGTGCCGGTGCCGGTGCCGGTGCCGGACACTCCCGCGCCCGGAGCCCCCGGGCGGAGCCGGCGCGGAGCCGTGCTCGCCGGGGTCCTCGCCCTGCTCGCCCTCGCGGTGGTCGGCGTGGTGCTCGCGCTGACGAACGGGGACCCGGAGGGCACCGCGGCGTCCCCGGCGACGACGTCGTCCTCGGCCACGACGGCCCCGACCGCGGCCCCGACCACGGCTCCGACCACGGCCCCGGCCCCGTCGTCGGCCCCCACACCGACGGGGCCGGGGCCGGTGGACGTCGTGGCGGCCGACCTGGTGGGGCGCCCGCTCGCCGACGTCCGGGCCGCGCTGACCGCCCTGGGCCTGTCGGTGCAGCCCCAGCCCGTCGTCACGGGCGAGGTCCCCGCGGACCAGGTGACCGCCGTCGCGCCCGAGGGACCCGTGCTCCCGGGGCAGACGGTGACCGTCACCTACGCGGTCGCGCCCCCGGCCGACGACGACCCGGGCGGGGACGACGGCGACGGCGAGGGCGACCAGGGCAACGGGAACGGCAACGGGAACGGGAACGGCGGCGGGAACGGCAACCGCGGCAACGGGAACGGCAACGGGCGCGGCGGCGACGACTGACCGCCCTCGGCCTCAGAGCACCGTGGAGCCGTACATCTCGCCGAGCGGGTCGGCGATGAGCTCGATGCGGGCGCCGTCGGGGTCGCGGAAGTAGACCGAGACGCCGCTGTGCACCACGTGCTCCACCCCGGCGTCGGCGAGCCGCTGCACCAGTTCGTCCCAGCGCCCGGGCTCGACGCTGATGGCCATGTGGTGCAGGCCGCCCAGCACCTCGGCGTAGGGGCCGACGTCCAGGCCGGGGAAGTCGAAGTACGCCAGCAGGTTGCCGTTGCCGATGTCGAAGAAGAAGTGCGAGGAGCCGGGGTAGTCGCGGTTCTCGATCAGCTCGGTCAGCGGGAAGCCGAGCAGGTCCTGGACGAAGCGGATCGTGCGCTCGACGTCGCTGCTGATCAGGGCGGTGTGGTGCAGGCCCCGGGCGGTCGAGGGCGGGCGCTCCCCGGCCGGCTTCAGGTACGCGGCGCGCAGGCGCGCACGCTCGGCCTCCAGGGCTTCCAGGGCTGCGGTGTCCCGGGTCTCGGTCATCTGCGGAGCTCCCTCGGGTCGGGGGTCGGCTGGTCGGCGGCGGGCGCGAGCCCGAACTGGGCCCGGCGCCTCGCGGGCACCAGGTCGAGGTACCCGGGGTGCCGCTGGACGTAGCTCCGGATGAACGGGCAGAACGGCAGGACGGCCAGCCCCGCCTCGCGGGCGGCGTCCAGGGCGCCCCGCGCGAGCACGGAGCCCAGGCCGCGTCCCTCGAACGCGGGGTCGACGACGGTGTGCGTGAACGACACCGACGACGACGTCCGCCGGTACTCCGCGAACCCGGCCACCCGGCCGTCCACGAGGACCTCGAAGCGGTTCGCCGCCGGGTCGTCGACGACCACCGGTGCACTGCCGTTCACGGGCCTCCTCCGATCGTCCCGCGGAGATGGTCCCGCATCCCGCCCGGGCGCGGACCCCGTCCCGGCACGGCGGAGGCGGGTGCCGGACGGCCCGCGCGGACACGCCGGCGGAGTTGAGCCGAACCGGCGTCATCGTGCGGTTTCGGCAGATCCACACGCTCCCGTGAGCGCGGAACGGTCGACATGTGGGCGGTTGGGAGTGCAGGTCACCGACCCGGTCGGCGGGCTTCGCAACGATCCGAACACGCGGTGTCCCGTGGGCGATCCGCGGCGGCGTCCGGCGCGTCCCGCGGCCCTACGTTTCCCCTTGTCCGCACCGCCCTTCCCCGGCGGGTACGGACGCCGTCGCACTTCCCCGGCGACGGCCCCATGGACGGGACGAGACGGTGGACCAGTGGCACTCCGCAGCAGCAGTGAGATCAGGGTCGGCAACCAGGCGTGCCTGGGCTGGTGGCTCGTCGTCGACGACGGGCAGGGCCGCGACCGGCTCGTCGACGGGCCGTTCCCCGACCGGTCGGAGGCCGCCTGGGCGGCCGTCGCGCACATCGAGGAGGCGCGCCCCGTCTACGGTGTCCGCCGGCCCGACGGCGGCCTGCACCGCCGGCCCTCGCCGCAGGAGCTGGCCTGGCTCGGCCACCTCGGCGACCAGCTCGACCGGCTGCCCGCGGACTGGGACGCCGGGCTGACCGACGAGGACCCGCTGACCACCCTCGTCGTGGAGGTCACCGCCGCGCTCACCGAGGCCGGCCTGCCCCTGTGGGACGCCGCCGGCGACGGCGCCGCGCTCGGGGGCGCCTGCGTGACGGCCGAGCCCGGCCTCGACGGCGTGGTCGTGGGCTGGCGCCAGCACGACCGGATGAGCGTCGAGCAGGTCCACGGCCTGGTCGCCGACATCTCCGTGCAGGCCGTCATGAACCGCGCCGTGGCCGACGTGCTCTGGCTGCGCGGCCTGGACGTCACACCCCTCGGCGAGGAGGCCGGCGGCCACGTCGTCCGCTACGCCGACTGACACCACCGACAACCCGGCCCGCCACGGGCCACCCTCCCGGGACGCCGTCGACACCGACGGCGTCCCGGTGTCGTCTCCGCGGGACTCCCCGGACGTCGGACCCCGTGCCAGGCTCGACGCCGACCCGACCCGGGGACGGGGGCGGACGTGCCACAGGCGGAGTCCCCCGCGGCGGGACTGCACGAGGAGCGCCACCGCGACGGGTCGCTGCGCGCCCGCGGGTGCGTCGTCGGCGGGCGACCCGACGGCTACCGGGAGTGGTTCCGCCTCGACGGGACCATGCTGCGCTCCGGATGGTTCGACCGCGGCCGCGAGACCGGCGAGTGGACCACCTGCGACCGGAGCGGCGCGCCGTACAGGACGACGATCCCGGGCTGAACCGCCGCCAGGCCGCCGGCAGGCCCCTGCCGGGCCGCCGACACGCCACCGACACGCCGCCGTCCGGGACGACCGTGCGGCGGCGGGCGGGCTCCACGCGGGGGAACGCACCGCGAGTCGACAAGACGGTGCCCGTTGAGCCGCGTCACGAGCCCCTGACCAGGGCGGACACAACGATCGCGTGACGCCGCCGCCCAGGGTGCCGCGACGGGGGCCTCCGCGAGGGGTGCCGGCCCGATGCTCTGCGTGTCCCCGGCACCTCCCCCGCCGGGACGACGTCCTGGAGGAACCCCGTGAGCGCCCCCACCCTGCCGGCTCCCCGCCGGCCGTTCCCGTCCACACCGGCCCGGGCCGGAGCCCCGGAGGCAGCCGGGGACGGGCTCGGCATCGCCGACCTGGTCGACCTGCTCGGTCTCGACCTCGACCGCCTGCTCCTCGACACGGCCGAGGAGGACGCCGCGGCCGCGGCCGCTGCCGCCCGCGAGCCCGTCGACCCGGTGGCGGTCGTCCGTGGCTGGGTGCGACGGGCAGCCGCGTGGGGCTCCGGTCCGCAGCGGTCCTGGTGCGCCTGGTGATGGCCGCGCTCCTGCTCTGGCCGGCGGTCGCCGTCGCGGGTTTCCTCGCGGTGGCCGGGCTGGTCGTCGTCCTCGGCCGCAGCTCCACGGCCCGCTACGAGTTCGAGCGCAACGCCGCGCGCCCGCCGCAGCCGCCCGCTGCGCCGGCGCCGGCCGCGGCCGACGCCCGCGACGCCGCTCCCGCCCGCGTCGACGCCCCGGTGCCGGCCGGCCCGGCGGGCACCGGGACCGCGGAGGGCGCCGTCGCGACGGCGACCCCGGCGCGCACCGCCGTCGGGCTGGCCACGCACCCCGCGGGACGGCGCCTGCCCGGCGCCGGGGCACCGACGGCGTGGTGGCTGGTCGACGGGACCGGGGACGAGGCGGAGGCGCTGGCCGGGCCCTTCGCCGACCGGGTGGAGGCCGACTGGGCCGCGGTGTCCTGCGACCTCGACGGCGCGGTCCGCACCGTCCACGGCGTGCTGCGCGAGGACGGCACGGTCGCCCGGCGCCCCTCGCCGCAGGACCGGGCGTGGCTGGCCCAGCTCGGCGCCCAGCTCGACCGGCTCCCCGAGGACTGGGACGAGCTGCTCACCGACGAGGACGCCCTCACCACGCTGGTCGTGGAGGTCGCCGCCGCGCTGGTCGAGTCCGGCCTGACGCTGCACGACTGCTCGGGCGCCGACCCGGAGGCCGCGGCGGCCGGCGGGGCGTGCCTGACGCCGGAGACCTCGTACGGCGGGGTCCTGGTGAGCTGGCGCCAGCACGACCGGATGAGCCTGCAGCAGGTGCGCGGCGCCGCACTGGACACGTCGGTGCAGCGGACCATGAACGCGCTGCTCGCCGACCTGCTCACGCAGTTCGGGTTCGTCGTCGACCCGTTCGGCGAGGACGGCTGCTCCCTGGTCACCGCGATCCGGACCCACCCGCTCGGGGGGTAGCGGGGGCCTCGCGGGTCGAGCCCGTCCGCGGTCGTGCCGACTCCCGGTGCATGGCAGAGTCGACGACGACCCGGGCCCGCCGCCGCGGGATCGCCCTGTGGTGCTACCTCACCGCGCTGGTGACGGTGCCGCTCATCGGTGTCGGTGTGCTGACCACCCTGATCGCGGGCGCCCGCTCCGCCGAGGTGGACAGCGCGGCGCGCGCCGAGCAGGGGGTCCGGGCGGTGGCCGGCCTCGACGCGCTGCGGGCGGCCACGGAGCAGGAGATCCTCCCGGCGCTGGCGCTGACCGTCATCGACGACCCGGCGGCCGCCCAGCAGCTGGGCGTGCAGCCGTGGCTGCTGGGCACCGTGCGCAGCACCGCCGAGCAGGCCCTCGCCGAGCGCCGGGCGCTCACCGACCAGGTCCTGGCCGCGGTGCCCGAGGGCTCCCTCGGGTCCGCGGTCGCCGGCCGGGTGGACGAGGCGCTGGCCTGGCTGCGGGCGCGCAGCGACGCCGGCGACGTGCGGCTGGAGCAGATCTACCTCGGCTACCTCGACATCTCGAACGAGGTCATGACCGCCGAGCGCGCCGCGGCCGCGGCCGCCGTCTCCGAGGGCGTGCCGGCGCGCACCGTGCGCGCCGTCCAGGACGTCCAGACCGTCGCCCAGCTCGCCCAGGACGCCAGCCGGCAGATGCCGCTGTACCTCGGCTCGCTGTTCGCCCCCGACGACGCCCTCATCGGTTCCCGCCTGGCGTGGGAGACCGGCTGGCTGTCCTACACCGACGCCAAGCGGCAGATGGACGAGCTGTCCTCGGGCTCCCTGCGGACGGCGTGGCAGGAGGTCCGCCAGTCCGACCTCATGACCGGGATGGACACCCTGCTCACCCCGTCGGACGCTCCCGACGAGTTCGTCACTGACATCACCCGCATGACCGATCTGCTGTTCCGCAGCGGGGACCGCGACATGCAGCTCGCGGGGCTGGTCGACACCGCGGTCGACACCGCCGTGACGCTGGCCGCGGGCGACCGCGAGGAGGCCGCCGCGGACCTGCGCACCACGCTCCGGGTCGGGGTGGGCCTGCTGCTGCTGTCCGTGGTGGGCGCGGTCTGGATGGGCCGCACCGTCTCGCGCAAGCTCGGCGTGCTGGCCGGCCAGGCCACCCAGATCAGTCAGGGCGAGCTCGTGGAGGTGGAGGTCGCCGGCCCGCGCGAGGTGCGCACCGTCTCGGCCGCCCTCGGGGACGCCGTCGCCGGGCTGCGCCGGATCCAGGACCAGGCGCAGGCCGTGGCCCGCGGCGACCTCGACGACGCGCTGCTCGACCAGCCGCTGCCCGGCCCGCTCGGCGAGGTCGTGCACGCCTCCATCCAGCAGATCGTCTCCTCGGTGCGCCAGCGCGAGGAGCTGCAGTTCGCCCTCGCCCACCGCGCCACCCACGACCCGCTCACCGAGCTGCCCAACCGGGCGCAGGCGCTGACGCTGGTCACCTCGGCGCTGCACCGCGCCCGCCGGTCCAGCGAGACGACCGGACTGCTCTTCGTCGACCTCGACGGCTTCAAGGGGGTCAACGACGCCCACGGCCACGCAGCCGGTGACACGGTGCTGCGCGAGGTCGCCGCCCGGATGCGGGCCCTGGTCCGCGCCGGCGACGTCGTCTGCCGCCTCGGCGGGGACGAGTTCGTCGTCCTGGTCGAGCCGGTCGAGACCGTGCGCGACCTGCAGGAGCTCGCCGAGCGGCTGATCGCCGCCGTCAGCGCGCCGATCGAGCTCGCGGGCGCCACGGTGCGGGTGGGCGCGAGCATCGGCATCGCGGTCAGCCGCGACGGCGGTGCCGACGCCGACGTCCTGTTCGCCGAGGCCGACACCGCCGCCTACCGCGCCAAGCAGCACGGCCGCGGCCGCGCGGAGGTGTTCGACGAGGCGCTGCGCAGCGCCCTGGCCCTGCGCGCGGAGACCGAGGCGGCGATCACCGCCGCGCTCGGCAACGGCGAGATGCGGCTGCACTACCAGCCGGTGGTCGACGTCGCCGGCCGGCGGCTGCACGGCTACGAGGCGCTCGTCCGCTGGCAGCGGGACGGGGTCCCCGTCCCGCCGGACGACTTCATCCCGGTGGCCGAGAGCTCCGGCCTGATCTGCGACCTGGACCGGTGGGTGCTCGGCGAGGCCACCCGCCAGCTGGCCGCCTGGCGCGCCGAGCACCCGCCGGCGCCGGGCGGACCCGAGCCGACGATGGCGGTCAACGTCTCCGGCCGGCACCTGACCGACCCGCGCGTGGTCACCGACGTCGCCGAGGCGCTGGCCGCCTCGGGGCTGCCCCCGCACCTGCTCGTCCTGGAGGTCACCGAGACCGTCCTCGTCGACGACCCGGTCGCCATGACCCACCTCTCCCGGCTGCGGGACACGGGCGTGGCCATCGCCATCGACGACTTCGGCACCGGCTACACCTCGATCGGGCAGCTGCGGCACATGCCGGTGGACACGCTGAAGATCGACCGCAGCTTCGTGACCTCGCCCGACCCGGGGCAGCGCGAGCTGGTGGCTCTGATCATCCGCGCCGCGCACACCTTCGGCCTCAGCGTCGTCGCCGAGGGCGTGGAGGAGCCCGAGCAGCTGCAGCGGCTGCGCGAGCAGGCCTGCGACCACGCGCAGGGCTACCTGCTGCACCGCCCGCTGCCGGCCGAGGCCGCCGGGGCGCTGCTGCGGCCGCTGCCGGCCGGGGTGCCCGCGCCGCGGACCGACGGCACGCCGGAGCCGGTCCCCGCGTCCTGACGCCGGCGCGTGTCCCGTTGACCGCGGGACGGCGGCGGGGGAGCCTCCAGCGGCCATGCCGACTCCCGCCGCCGTCCGCGCCGCCGCAGGGCTGCTCGCCGTCGGCCTGCTGGCCGGTGGCTGCACCACCGTCGTCGCCGGGGCGGCCTCGCCCGCCGGCACGATGCCGACCGACGCCACGGACGCCGAGGTCGGGATCCACCTCGCCGAGGAGGGTGGCCCCACCGACCGGATCGCCCGCAACGCGCTGGCCGACGTCCTCGCCTACTGGGGGGAGACCTACCCGCAGGTGTTCGGCGGGACGTTCCGGCCGCTCAGCGGCGGTGTCTGGTCGATCGACCCGGACGAGACCGACCCCGCCGACCTGCCCGGGGGAGCCTGCTTCGCCGACGACGTCGACGAGCTCGCCGGCAACACCTACTACTGCGGCGAGGACGACGCCGTGGTCTACGACCGCGCGTGGCTGGCCGACCTGGTGGGGGACCACGGGCCGTTCATCGTCGCCGAGATCATGGCCCACGAGGTCGGCCACGCCGTCCAGGCGCGGGCCGGCCTCGACGACCCCTCGATCGTCTCCGAGACCCAGGCCGAGTGCTTCGCCGGTGCGTGGACGAAGTGGGTCGTCACCGGCCGGTCCGAGCACGTCGCCGTGCGGCCCAAGGAGCTCGACCCCTACCTGCTGGGCTACCTGTACTTCGCCGACGCCGTCGGGTCCTCGCCCGACGCCGAGGACGCGCACGGCTCGCTGTTCGACCAGCTCTCGGCGTTCCAGGAGGGCTACGCCGACGGCCCGCCGGCCTGCGCCGCCTTCGACACGTCGCGGGTCTACACCGCGCAGGAGGCCGGACGGGCTCCCGGCAGGGGTGGCGGGTCCTACGGCGCCGTCGTGGACGCCGCCGACGACGTGCTGGCCGGCTTCTGGGACCAGGCCCTCACCCGCGGCTTCCCCGGCACCGGCCCGCTGGGCGGGGCGCTCGCCGCGCCCGACGTCCGCGCCGCCGACGGCTCCGGGACGGTGTGCAGCGGCCAGGGCGCCGAGCTGGACCTGCAGTACTGCCCCGAGGACGGCTCGGTGCGCTACGACGCCGCGGACCTGCTCGAGCCCGTGTACGACGACGTCGGCGACTTCGCCGTGACGACGCTGCTCGGCCTGCCCTACGCGATGGCCGTCCGGGAGCAGCGCGGGCTGTCGGTCGACGACCCCGAGGCGGTCACCAGCGCGGTCTGCGCCACCGGCTGGCTGGCCCGCGAGGCGCACCTCGGCGAGCTCGACGGCGCACGGCTGCGCATCTCCCCGGGCGACGTCGACGAGGCCGCCGTGGTGCTGCTGCAGTACGCCACCGAGCCGACCGTCGTCCCGGAGTCGGGGCTGTCGGGCTTCGAGCTCGTCGACAGCTTCCGGCAGGGCTTCGTCGAGGGCGGGAGCGCCTGCGGCCTCTGAGGCCGTCAGCCCTCCGCGGGCTCGTCGAGGAACGCGTCGACCACCGGCGCCAGCTGCTCGGCCTCGGTGACCAGCGCCAGGTGCCCGCCGGGGTAGAGGTGCAGCCGGGCGCGCGGGATGCCGCGGGTCAGGATGCGGGCGTTGACCGTCGGGATGATCGGGTCGTCGTCGCCGGAGAGGACCAGCGTCGGCTGCCGGATCAGCGACAGGAACGGCAGGCTGCTCCAGCCCGTGCTCGCGGCCAGCTGGTAGTAGTACCCGCGCCGCGGGCCCAGCCGGGTCTCCGCGTGCAGCGCCCGGGCCGCCCGCGCCGGGTCGGTGCGCACGCTGCCGCCGTAGATCGTGCCGGCGATCCGCGAGGCGTACTCCGGGTCGCGGTGCCGCCGCGGCGTGAGCATGTGGGAGAGCACCCGCGGCGAGGCCGGCACCATCAGCGACCCGGTGCCGGTGGCGGCGAGCACCAGCCGGCGGCACCGGCGGCGGTGCTGGACGGCGAAGTGCTGCGCCAGTCCGCCGCCCCAGGACAGCCCGAGGACGTCGACCTGCCCGTCGTGGCCCAGCCGGCGCAGCACCGCCGACACCACCGGCGTGAGCGTCGCCAGCACGTACGGGACGACCGGCGGCGGCGACCCGCCGACCCCGGGCACGTCGAAGCGGACGACGGTGCGGCGCGGGTCGACGGCGTCGACGAAGGGCTGCAGCACCTCGAGGCTGGCGCCGATGCCGTTCATCAGCACCAGCGGCGGACGCGACCCGTCCCCGCGCCGCTCGCTCACCCGCAGCGTGCGGCCCCCGGCCGTCAGCGTCCGGACGGTCTCCCCGCCGGGGCGGGGCCGCTGCTCACTTGTCGAAGACATACGTCCCCGGTGCGTCGCCCAGGACCGGCAGCTCGGCGCTCCCCAGCGTCTGCGGTGCCGGCACCTCCTCGCCCGCCCGCTCGCCCAGCCACTCCATGAAGTCGGGCCACCAGGAGCCCTTCTCCTTGCGGGCCGAGGCCAGCCACTCCTCGGGGTCCTCCGGCGTCTCGGGTGCGACCTGGAAGGTCGACTTCGGGTTCCCGGGCGGGTTGACCAGCGAGGCGATGTGGCCGTTGGTGGACAGCACGAACCGGGTGTCGCCACCGAGCATCTGGGTGGTGCGGTAGCAGGCCTGCCACGGGCAGAGGTGGTCGGCGATCCCGGCGGTGACGTAGGCGTCGACGTCGACGGCGGAGAGGTCCACCGGCGTCCCGAGCATGGTCGCCCCGCCCGGCTCGGTGAGGGAGTTCCCGACCGCCACCTCGATGAAGTCCCGGTGGAGGCCCGCGGTCATCCGGGTCGTGTCGGCGTTCCAGTACAGGATGTCGAAGGCGGCCGGCGGCTTGCCCTGCAGGTAGTTGTTGACCCAGTAGTTCCACACCAGGTCGTTGGGGCGCAGCCAGGCGAAGACCTCGGCGAGCATCGCGCCGTCGAGGTAGCCCTTCTTCCGGGACTTCTCCGTGGCCTCCTGCACCGCCTCGGGGTCCATGAGCGCCGACACCGTGCCCGCCCGCGCCCAGTCGAGCACCGTGACGGCGAAGCTCGCGGCGGCGACCTGGCCGAGCCCGCCGGTGGCGGCGAGGTGGGCCAGCACCATCGCGGTGATGATCCCGCCGGAGCAGAAGGCCTGCAGCGCCACCTGCTCGCTGCCGGTGATCTGCTCGGCGGCCGCCATCGCGTCGAGGACCGCCTGGCCGTAGGTGTCCAGGCCCCAGTCGGCGTGCCGCTCGTCGGGGTTGCGCCAGCTGATCATGAACACCTGCTGGCCGGCGGCCACGTAGTGCTCCACGATGCTGCGCCCGGGCGCGAGGTCGGTGATGTAGTACTTGTTGATCGTCGGCGGCACCATCACCAGCGGGACGCTGCGCACCGTCTCCGTCGTCGGCCGGTACTGGATCAGCTCGAACACGTCGGTGCGCAGGACGACGGCGCCCGGGGTGACCGCGAGGTCCTCGCCCACGGTGAAGGCGTCGGGCTCGACCATCGAGGGCACCCGCGGCGGGGACAGGACGTCCGACACCAGCCGGCGCAGGCCCGAGACGGCGTTGCGGCCACCGGTGTCGATGACCGCCTTGAGGGCCAGCGGGTTGAGGAACGGGACGTTGCTGGGCGCCAGTGCGTCGACCACGTTGGTCAGCGCGAAGCGGATCCGCTCGTCGTCCTGCCAGTCGAGGTCGGCGTCGTCGACCAGGCCGGCGGCGGTCCGCGCCGCGGCGATGTGGGCCTGCATCGTGCGCTTGAGCAGCGGGTTGCCGCTCCACGCCGGGTCGGCGAAGCGCCGGTCCTTGGGCGAGGGTGCGATGTCCGAGCGGCCGACGGCGATCCGCCCGACCTCCTCGGCCAGCTCCTTGAGGCGCCCCCCGACCGCGTCGGGCTGGCGCGCCAGCGAGGTGCCGAGGGCGGCGAGCGTGCGCACCGGCGGGACCATGCGGCGCAGCGGCCCGCGGGCGGCGTCGACGAGCACCATGTCCAGGCCCATCACGGCCTCGCCGGCCTGCTCCTCGGCGGTGCCGTCCCCGGCCGCGGCCGGGCGGGGGTGGGGGCGCGCGGGATCGTGCGCCGGTCGTTCTGCGGTGGTCGTCATGCCGGACTCCTGACAGCTGGTTCGGCCCCTGTGACCCGGTCCACTCAAGCACAGGTCCCCGCGTCCGGCAGGGGGAGGCGGCGGCCTACGGGGACGTCGCGGGGGAGGCCGCGTCGTCCCGTCCGTCCCCGTCGCGGGGACCGGTGGGTGGCGGGCCGCGCCGGTCGCGCAGCGCCAGCACCACGGCGGGCCAGCCCAGGGCCAGCCCGGCGCCCAGCAGCGCCCCCGCGACCGTGTCGGAGAGCCAGTGCGCGCGCAGGTAGACCCGCGACAGCGCCATCACCGTCGCGAAGACCACCGCCCACACCTCCCAGCGCCAGCGGGCCCGGCCCGGCGGGGCGAGCACCAGCACCAGCCCGACCGCGGTCACGGCACCGGCGATGGCGTGACCGGACGGGAAGGAGGCCGCCGACGTCTCGAGCAGGGCGCCCGGGGGGCGCGCCCGGTCGTAGGCGGCCTTGACCGGCCCGATCGCGGCCTCGCTGGTGACCACCGCCAGGGCGAAGGCGGCCAGCCGCGACCAGTGCCGGCGCCAGGCCAGCAGGAGGACCGCCAGTGCTCGCAGCGGCCAGTTGACCCACACGCCGCCCAGCCAGGACATCCCCACCGCGAGCACGGTGGCCGGCCCGTTCTCCAGACCGCCGGCCCAGCGCCAGACCGCGT
Organism: Geodermatophilus amargosae; assembly: GCF_041028265.1. GTDB lineage: Bacteria > Actinomycetota > Actinomycetes > Mycobacteriales > Geodermatophilaceae > Geodermatophilus > Geodermatophilus amargosae_A. The sequence continues at coordinate 32,428 of NZ_JABGCW010000010.1, read as the reverse complement.
CGTCGACCTCCTGGACCGCCGGGCGGGTGGCGGGCAGCGCCACCAGCACCCCGACGGCGACCGCACCGGCCAGCAGGACACCGCTGACCCGCAGCCCCCGGCGGGTGTCGACCAGCATCAGCGTGGTCGCCCGACGAGGAGACGGACCACGCCGCCCACCAGCAGTCCCAGCCCCACCCCGCCGACGACGTCCAGGGGCAGGTGCGCCGCGGTCCACACGCGGGCCAGGCACACCACGGCCGCGAGTCCGACACCGGCGATCCGGCCCCGGCGCCCCAGCCAGGGCCAGGCGACCGTCAGCAGGGTGACGACGACGGCGGCGTGCCCGGACAGGAAGCCGCGGCCCTGGGCGGCGGCTCCGCGGACGACGACGTCGGCGAGCAGCCCGTCGGGCCGGCCGCGCACCACGAGGTCCTTGACCACCTTGGCGGAGTAGTAGGTGCCGGCGCCGGCCAGCAGCAGGCCCGCCGCCAGCCGCCAGCGCCGGAACGCGGCGGCCACCAGCGCACTGGCGGGCACGACCAGGACGTTCCCGAGTTGCATGGCCGGCCAGACGAGGAGGAACGGGACGACGTCGACGCCGTTGACCGCCCGGAACACGGCCGCCTCGGCCCCGGGCACCGACGTCCGCTCCACCGGCAGCGCGGCGAGCACCAGCACGAGCGCGCCCGCGGCCACCAGGACGGCGTCGCGGGCGGAGCGCGTGCTCGCGCGGGGGCGCGTGACCGACGGTCCCCTCACGCCGCCTCCGGCACCAGGTCCGTCCGCGGTGCGGTGTTCGGCTCCCGCCGCCACGAGCGGTTGTGCCGCCAGAACAGGTACGTGCCGACGCCCAGCGGGATGGGCAGCACGTAGGTCAGCCCGCGGAAGACGAGGACCGCCGCCGCCACGAGCGGCCGGTCGCCACCGGCCGCGGCCAGGCCGGTGATGAGGGCGAGCTCGATGACGCCCAGCCCGCCCGGGGTGAAGGGGACGGCGGTCAGCAGCCGGGCGAAGGCGAAGACGGCCAGCGCCTCGAGCGCGCTGACCTGCCCGGAGGTCACGCCCACCGCGCGCAGCGCGATGAGCAGGACGAGGAACAGCGAGACCTGGCTGACCAGGGTCGTCAGCGTCAGCCAGTGCCAGCGGGCGCGTAACAGCAGCGCCGTCCGGTCGCGGAACTTCGTCGTCGCCCGGTCCCAGCCCTGCACGGGCGGCCGGCCGAAGGGCCGCAGGACGGCCGAGGCCACCCGGCCCGCGCCCGTGCCGATCCGGGCCGCGCTCTCCCGGCTGCGCAGCAGCAGCCCGAGCAGGACCACGGCGGCGGCCAGCCCGCCGACACCGGCCAGCCCGGCCACGAGCCGGCCGGTGGTCGGCGTCGAGGTGAGGGCCAGCAGCGACAGCGCGAGGACGGGGAGCGCCAGCTTGGCGAAGTTGTTCCAGAGCCCCGACAGCAGCAGGGACACCGACGTCCGGGAGCGGGAGAAGCCCCACGAGGAGTTCATCCCGTAGGTCAGCCCGAGGGAGATGGCCGCGCCGCCGAGGACGGTGTTGGACACCGCGGTGGTGGTCAGCGTCGAGACCGTGGCCTCCCGCAGCCGCAGCCCCGGCATGGTCACGACCATGACGAACTGGTAGGTGGCCAGGTTCCACAGCGTGGCGGCCGCCAGCAGGCCCAGCTCCGCCCAGGACATGCCCCGCACCGCGGACCAGACGTCGGACAGGCTGGTGAACTGCGGCAGGAACCAGAAGAAGACGGCGGCCAGCAGGACCAGGGACAGCAGCGGTGCCACGAGGCGGCGCCAGAGGGACTTGTGCCTCGGCGGGCCGGCGGGCGGCGCCTGGGGTGCGACGGCGGTCACGGCGGGTCCCCCTCGCCCTCGGTCCCGGCGGGCGGGTCGAGGTGCAGCCGCCCGCCGCTCGCGTCGTGCACCTGCGTGGCCAGGTCCTCCCGGCTCACCACGCCGAGGCTCTGCGTGGCCAGCGCGAGCGGCTCGCCGCGGTTGTCCCCGGAGAGCGTGAAGACGAGGGTCAGGCAGCCGCCGTCGAAGACGTAGTACCGGCGGCCGAGGTACTGCGGGCTCACCTGGGTCACCCGCTCGTACCGGCGCAGGTCGTCGAGCTCGCTCGGGATCTCGGTCGCGCCGCGGGTGTCGCACCCGCCGCTCAGCCGCACCTCGATGGCGCGCGCGCCGTCCCGGTCGGAGTCCAGCCAGAACCGGGCCGAGCCGTCGCGGGCGTCGAGGCCGGCGAAGGTCCAGCCGACCGGGACGTTCTCCACGCAGGGCACCCAGGCCGCCGTCGGCACCGACTGGGCCATGAGGACCACGCCGTTCGCCGCGGTGGCGTCGTCCCCGGCCGCGCAGGCCGGGATCTCGGCGCTCACGCTCGCGCCGTCCCTGGTGCAGCCGGTCGCCAGCAGGGCGGTCGCGAGGAGGACGGGCAGCGCCTTCGCTGCGGCCGTGCGACGGGGCCCGGGCGTCACAGCGGGGAACCCAGCAGGTCGACGACGACGCCCACGGTGACGAGGAGGGCGACGACGGTGACGAGGCTGAGACCGACCCGGCGCCAGGTCCAGCGCTGGATGCGCACCGGCGGCAGCCGGTAGGGCAGCAGGTCGAGGAACTCCTTGTGCAGGTCCCGGCCCTGTGCCCGCAGCATGCGGCGCAGCTGGGAGGGCATCGTCAGGCCGCGGGTGGCGGCGAAGGCCTCGGCGATCTCCTCGTCGGAGAACTGCAGGCGCGCCCGGGCGTAGACCGTCGGGGCGTCGGTGCGCAGCGCGAGGACCAGCATCATGTTGGCCAGGTCGACGGCCTGCCGCCACGGGCTGGGGCGGATCTCGGCGAACGCGGAGTCGATGAGGAACAGCGTGCCGTCGCGGACCATCACGTTGGCCGGCTTGATGTCGCGGTGGGCCATGCCGATCTCCCACATCCGCCGCACGACCGCCAGGCCCTGGTCGATCACCGCCTCGTCGACGACGACGTCGTCCTCGCCGATCTCCCGCGCGCCCACCATGAACTCGGCGACCAGCAGGTACTCGCGCTCCGGCGTGATCTCCACGATCCCGAGCGGGTGCGGCACCGGCAGCCCGGCGTCCGACAGCAGCCGCAGGACGTAGTCCTCGTACTGCACCAGCCGGCGGACGGAGTGGTACGGCTTCTCGTCCTCGAGCCGGCCGTAGAGCAGCGTGCGGCCGAGCTTGAACCAGCGGTCCGAGCGCAGGTGCGTGGCGGCGTAGAGCTTGCCGAAGATGCAGCTCTCCTCGTCCCCCTCGGCCTTGACGGTGATCTTCAGCGGCGTCGACCCGCCCGAGCCGGCCAGGCCGAACGGCGTCACGGAGGTGGCCACGACGCCGAGCTGGTCCTGCAGCGCCCGGGTGATCGCCTCGCCGCGGGCCCCCGTGACGTCGAGGTGGGCGGGGCTGCCCCGCCGGTAGCGGACCGGGTACACCTCGTTGGGCGTGAGCATCCGGAAGGCGGCCAGCGGTACGGCGACCCCGAGGACGACCCCGGCGACGACGTCGGTGGGGTGGTCCTGGGCCAGGTAGAGCCGCGACGCGGCGGTGACCAGCAGCAGGGCGCCGACCAGCCACTTGGCGGCGTTGCGGCGGCGGCCGGCGGGGACCAGCGAGTAGAGGCTGCTGACCAGGAACGTGGCGAGCACGGTCATCGGCAGGGAGGGCATCGAGTAGCCCAGCCACGGGCCGAGCACCTCGACCTCGTAGGGCCGCGGACGCTGCAGCGTGGCCGCCGCCGTGGCGGCGACGTTGACCACCAGGAGGCCGACTCCGACCCAGATGAACAGGTGCCGCCACCGCCGGAAGACGGCGAGGACGGCGATGTTGAGCAGCCACAGCACGTGGATGGCGCGGCTGGTCCCGAGCACCCCGGCCACCTCGGCCACCTGGGTCAGGCCCGGCGAGCGGATCGAGGCGATCCCCTGGAGGACCCGTGTGTCCACCAGGTCGACGAACGCCACGCTGCGCGTCACCAACACGGCGACCACGCTGACCAGGACGACGCCGCTGAGGGCCAGCCACCACTTGCCCGAGGCGTTCAGGTGGCGCGGCAGCGGCGGCGGCTCACCGGAGGGGCGGCGCCGGCGGTGGACGCGCTGGATCGGCGGGGGGTCCGGGCGCCGGACCCGGCCCCCCGCGAGGTGCTGCGCCGCCGTCGACGGTGCCGGTGTCGTCGGGGCCCGCGTCGTGGCCGCCATGCCCGCTCATGCTGCTCCGGCCGCGTCCCCGGGACCATCGACCTTGGTCCCTGTCGGGGCTAGCGTCTGCCGTGCTCCCGCAGGTCACCCGCGGGGGTGCCGCCTCCTCCTGGAGGGCCCGCGATGCGTCGTCGACCGGTTGCCGCCCTGCTCCTGCTGGCCGCCCTGCTCTGCGCGTGCGGGAGCCCCGTCGCGGAGCCCGGCCCGCCGCCCGAGGGCGTCGTCCGGATCGCCTCCTACGACTTCGCGGAGAACCAGACGCTCGCCGAGGTCTACGCCGAGGGGCTGCGGCGGGCGGGGTTCGAGGTCGCGGTGCAGCACGGCATCGGCACCCGCGAGGTGGTGTTCCCGGCGCTCGAGCAGGGCGTCGTCGACGTCGTCGTCGACTACCTGGGCGCCGCCTCGGAGTTCCTGCAGGCGGGGGCGGGGACGTCGTCCCACGACCCGGCCGTCCTGCGGGACGGGCTCGCGGCCACCCTCGCGCCGCGGGGGCTCACCGTCCTGGCCGCCGCCGAGGCCGAGGACCAGAACGGGTTCGTCGTGCTCACCGACCTCGCCGTCCGGCACGGCATGACGACCCTCAGCCAGCTCGCCGGGCTCGCGCCGCAGCTCGTGTTCGGCGGCCCGCCGGAGTGCACCGAGCGGCGGTTCTGCCTGCCCGGCCTGCGCGAGGTGTACGGGATGGAGTTCGCCGCGGTCCGCAGCATGCCGTCCCGGTCGGCGACGGTGGAGGCGCTGCTCACCGGGCAGGTCGACGTCGGCATGCTGGAGACGACCGACGCCCGGCTGACCGACGCCTCGCTGTACCTGCTGCGTGACGACCGGTCGCTGCAGCCGCGCGAGAACGTGGTGCCGCTGGTGCGGACCGAGCTGGCCGACGACGGCGGCGAGCCGCTGCGCGCGGCGCTGGACGCGGTCAGCGCCCAGCTGACGACGATCGACCTGATCGGCCTCAACCGTTCCGTGGCGGTGGACGGGCGCACGCCGGCGGAGGCCGCCGCGCGCTGGTGGGACGGCCGGTGACGTGAGCTCCCTCCGCTGAGCCGGCCCCTGCAGAGGGGCCTCAGACGATGGCGCTGGTGCCGGTGATCGCCCGGCCGACGATGAGGCTGTTGACCTCGCGGGTGCCCTCGTAGGAGTAGATGGCCTCGGCGTCGGCCACGAACCGGCCCACGTGGTTCTCCAGCAGGATCCCGTTGCCGCCCATGAGCTCGCGGGCCCAGCCGACGGTCTCGCGCATGCGCATCGTGGACCAGCCCTTGGCCATCGAGGCGTGCTCGTCGCGCAGCATGCCGCAGTCCTGCAGCTGGGAGGCGCGGGCACACAGGGCGGCCGAGGCGGTGATGTTGCCGAGCATCCGGAACAGCAGGTCCTGCACCAGCTGGAAGGAGGCGATCGGCTTGCCGAACTGCTCGCGCTGCGTGGCGTAGCGCAGCGCGTGCTCGTACGCGCCGCGCGAGCACCCGACCGCCGACCACGCCACGCTCACCCGCGTCGCCCGCAGGACGTTGGCGGTGTCGCGGAAGCTGTTGGCGTTCTGCAGCCGGTTCTCCTCCGGCACGCGGACGCCGTCGAGTGTGATGTGCGCGTTCTGCACGGCGCGCAGCGCGATCTTGTCCTCCAGGTCGACGGCGCTGAAGCCGGGCGCCGGCGTCTCGACGACGAACCCGAGCACCCGGTCGGTCTCCACGTCGCGCGCCCAGACGACCACCAGGTCGGCGAAGCTGCCGTTGCCGATCCACTTCTTCTCACCGTCGAGGACCCACTCGTCGCCGTCGCGGCGGGCCGTCGTCTGCAGCCCCCGGGCGACGTCGGAGCCGTGCTCGGGCTCCGTCAGCCCGAACGCGCCGATGAGCTCCATCCGGCTCATGGCCGGCAGCCAGCGCTCCTTCTGCTCCTCGGAGGCGCACAGGTGCATCGTGCCCATGGCCAGGCCGCCGTGGACGCCCATGAAGGTGGCCACCGAGGGGTCGCCGCGGCCGAGCTCCATCGAGACCATGCCGTCGAACAGCGACGAGCGGCCGGGGGAGCCGTGCCCCGAGTACTGCGCGCCGGCGATGCCGAGCTCGGCGAGGCCGGGGATGATCTGGCGGGGGAACTGGGCCCGTGTCCACCACTCGTTGATGATCGGCTCGACCTGCTCGTCCATGAACGTGCGGACGCGGTGCAGGGTGGCGCGGTCCTGCTCGTCCAGGAGGGCCTCGAGCTCGTAGAAGTCCGACGTGACGGTGGGCCGGTCGGCCATGGGAGTGCCTCCTCAGGGGGCGGGACCCCGCTGTCCCGTGGATCCGCCCTACCCCACGCCCCGCCGCACAACCCGGACCCGGCATGGCGCCGGCCGGATGAGGGCAGGGACGGGCGGCCCCGACCGCACACGTCCCGAGGAGGGCCCCGTGCCCCGATCCATCGCCGACCAGACCGAGGACGAGCTCGGCGGGCCCGGCAGCGTCCTGGTGCGTCAGCGCGCGGACCACGTCGAGCTCGACCGGCTGCTGCACGAGCTCGACGGCACCACCGGCCGCGCGCAGGAGGAGGTGCTCACCCGCATCGACCGGCTGGTGTTCAGCCACGCCTTCGCCGAGGAGACGGTGCTCTGGCCGGTGATCCGCCGGGTGCTGCCCGAGGGCGACGAGCTGACCCGCCGGATCGAGACCGAGCACCAGGAGGTCAACGAGCTGGTGGCCGCGCTCGAGGAGGGCGGGCCCGACTCCCCGGAGCGGCCGGCCCGGCTGGCCCGGCTGGTCGAGGTGCTGCGCGAGGACGTCCGTGACGAGGAGGACGTCCTGTTCCCGCGGCTGCAGGAGCGCCTCGACCCGGCCGAGCTGCGCCGGCTGGGCCGCCGGTGGGAGCTGATGCGCCGCATCTCGCCCACCCGGGCGCACCCGACGGTGTCCCGCCGTCCGCCGGGCAACGCGCTGTCCGGGCTGCCGCTGTCGCTGCTGGACCGCAGCCGCGACGTCGTCGACTCCCTCGTCCGCCGGGTCCCCGCGCCGCTGGCCCCGGCCGGGGAGGCGCTCAGCCGGGGGCTGGCCTCGGTGGCCGCCGCGGTCGAGCGCACCCCGGCGGCCCGCCGCGGCGACGGCCCGCCCACCGCGCGCTGAGCGAACGGCAGAGGCCCCCTCCCGATCCCGGGAGGGGGCCTCTGCCGTCGTGCGGGGTCCCTGCTCAGTTCGTGTTGCGGTCCTTGGGCTCGGCGCGGGCGTCGAGCTGGATCTCCTTCTCGGCCGCCGGCACGCCCTCCTTCATCTCCTTGGTCCGTTCCATCTCGGCATCGAACTCGATGCCGAACAGCAGGGCCAGGTTGATGAGCCAGAACCAGATCAGGAAGATCACGACGCCGGCCAGCGTGCCGTACGTCTTGTTGTAGCTGCCGAAGTTGGCCACGTAGAAGGCGAACGCGGCGGAGGCGACGACGGCCACGAGGATCGCGACGCCGGCACCCGGGCTGACCCACTTGAAGCCGCGCAGCTTCACGTTCGGCGTCGAGTAGTACAGGACGGCGATCATCAGCGCGAGGATCACGAGGATGACCGGCCACTTGGCCACGTTCCAGACGGTCAGCGCGGTGTCGCCCAGGCCGATGGCCGAGCCGACGGCCTCCACGACCGGACCGCTGAGCACCAGCATCAGCACGATGACGGCGGCGAACAGGATGCCGATCAGGGTGACCAGCAGCTGCAGCGGCTTGAGCTTCCACACCTTGCGGCCCTCGGGCGTCTCGTAGACGACGTTGGCCGCGCGGGTGAACGCGCCGACGTAGCCCGAGGCCGACCAGATCGCACCGGCGAGACCGACGACCAGGCCGATCCCCGCGGTGCTGGTGTTGCCGGCGATCTGCTCGATGACCGGGCCGAGCGTCTCCGCCGCGTCCCCGGGGACCGCGGTGGTCAGCGCGGTGGTCAGCTGCTCCGGAGTGGTCAGCAGGCCGACGATGGACACCAGTGCGATGAGCGCGGGGAACAGCGCCAGGACGCCGTAGTAGGTGAGCGACGCGGCCCAGTCGGTGAGGTTGTCCTCGCTGAACTCCTTGAGCGTCCGCTTGATCGTGCCCATCGTCGTGGGCGTGCGGTCGTGGCCCTGGGGGGCGTTGTCGAACCGCGTCGAGTTGACGAGGTCGTCGTGGGGAGCGGGGTCGCCGGTCTTGTTGCCGTCGAACCTGGTGTTCGCTCCCGTGTTGCCGGCACGGGAGCCGGTGGTTCGGGCCATGGAGTTCCTCCGGGGCTGGGGCACAGTCGCCCGGTGGATGCCCCGGACGGGACCGTTCCATGCGCTCCGGTGATCATCCTGGCGCGCCGCGGGGTGGGGTCAGCGGATGCCGGAGACCGGCGACCACTCGCCGGCGCCGGCGGTCGCCCGCTCGACGTCGTGCAGGTCGTCGGTGTCACCTCGCACGCTGCGCCGCGCCTGCACCATCCCGGCCAGGCTCACCAGCGCGACCGCGGCCGCGGCACCGGCACCGAGCAGGGCCACGAGGGTGAACCCCGAGGCCCGCGGCAGGCCGGTGGCCGGGTCGGTGGCGGCGCCGAGCAGGGCGACGGTCAGCGTGCTGCCCACCGCCTGGCCCAGCGACCGGGCGATCGAGTTCACCGCGTTGGCCACGCCGGTCTCGGTCCGCCGCACCGCCCGGACCACCAGCGTGGGCAGCGCGGCGTAGGCGACGGTCACCCACGCCTGGGACAGCAGCCCCGCCGTGACGACCAGCCACGGCTCGGACCGGCCCAGGGCGAAGACGACGAAGCCGGCCACGCCGCTGAGCGCGCCGGTGAGCAGGGTGGGCAGCGCGCCGATCCGGTCGACGACCTTCCCGGCCAGGGGCGCGAGCAGGATGCCGACCACGCCGCCGGGCAGGAGGTAGACGACGGCGGCGTCGAGGACCGGCGCGCCGAACCCGTAGCCGGCCACGCCGGGCGGCGTCTGCACGTACTGCATGACGGCGAGGAACGAGACGAACAGGCCGATGCCGGTCATGAGGCCGGCGATGTTGGGCACGAGCATCCGTGGGTCGGTCAGCAGCGCGGGGCGCACCAGCGGCTGGGCGCGGCGGCCCTGCAGCAGGACCCAGCCGGCGAGGACGGCCAGCGCCCCGGCCGCGCAGCCGAGGGTCAGCGGGGAGGTCCAGCCCCAGGTGTTGCCCTGCGACACGGGCAGGAGGAGCAGCACCAGGCCGATCCCGAGGACGACGGCGCCGAGCCAGTCGACCCGGCCGGCGGCCGTGGGCGCGCGGCGCGGCAGCAGGACCGCCGCGAGGACCAGCGTGAGGAGGGTGACGCCCAGGCCGATCCAGAACGGCCGGTGGTAGTCGCCGCCGTCGCCCGTGAGCAGGCCCGCGGCGACCAGGCCGACGACGCCACCGACGCCCAGGGTGCTGCTGACGATCGACATCGCGACGCTGAGCCGCTCCGGCGGGAGCTCGCGGCGCAGGACGCTGATCGACAACGGGAACAGCCCGTACGACGAGCCCTGCAGCACCCGGGCGACGATCAGCAGCGGGAGCGAGCGGGTGACGATCGCCAGCAGGGTGCCGATCGCGACGGCGACCAGGATGCCCAGGATCACCGGCCGCTCGCCGCGGGTGTCCCCGAGCCGGCCGAGCACGGGGGTCAGCACGGCGGCGGCCAGCAGGTTGGCGGTGAGCACCCACCCGGCGGCGGCCGGCGAGACGCCGAGCTGCTCGCCGATGGGACCGAGCACCGGGACCACGAGGCTCTGCAGCAGCGAGAGCGTGGTCACACCCAGGGACAGGGTCAGGACCAGGAGCGCCGGCCGCGTCGGAGCGGTCAGGGAGCCGGTGCGGGTCGCGACCTGGGCACCGGAGGACATCTGTCGATGACACCACGCGCTCGCCCTGGACGACGCAAGGGTTGTTGCAGGACACAACGGTGAGTCCGGTCACAGTCGGTCAGGTGAACAGTACGTTGCGACGATTGAGAAGGCGATCCCCTGGGAAAACAGTCTCCAGACGACGAGCCGCCGGGCCTGCTGCCGGGCGGCGCACGAGACGAGCAAGGGGACGTTCGAGATGTTGCTGTGGCCTGCTGTCACCCTGGTCGGGTTCCTGGTGCTGACCGCCCTGGTGATCGCGATGGGCACCTCGACGACGGCGCGGTACGAGCGCGAGCGGGCGGCGGCGGGCACCGTGGCCCGCCGCGAGACCGCTCCCTCCGGCGTCGCCGTCGAGCCCGTGGGGATGGCCCAGGTGGCGTGACCCCCGTCTGACGCGCCCGTCCCGAGACGACCCGCGCCCCGCCGCTCCCTCCCGGGAGCTGCGGGGCGCGCGCGCGTCCGGAGGTCCTCCGGCCTACAGGTGGGCCTCGGGGGTGTCGAGCACCGTCCGGTCCAGCGACTCCAGCAGGTCCAGCCAGGCGTGCACCTTGGGCAGCTCCCACCTCTGGAAGAACCGCGCCGCGGCGCGCTTGCCCTCGTGGAAGTCGCTGGTCTCGTCCCGGGTGGCCAGCGCCTGCTCCAGCCACAGCCAGCCGACGACGGTGTGGCCGGCCGCGTCGAGGTAGGCGGTGGCGTTGGCCAGGGCCAGCGCCGGGTCGCCGGTGCTCCAGAGCGTGCCGGTCACCTCGACCAGTCGGGCGACGGCGGCGTCGACGTCGGCGGCGAGGTCGGCGAACGGCGTCCCGGCGGCGCGGGCCGTCGTCGCGGCGATGGTCTCGGCCAGCAGCCGCAGCCCGGCGCCGCCGTGCATCGTCACCTTGCGGCCCAGCAGGTCGAGGGCCTGGATGCCGTTGGTGCCCTCGTGGATCGGGTTGAGCCGGTTGTCCCGGTAGAACTGCTCGACCGGGTAGTCGCGCGTGTAGCCGTAGCCGCCGTGCACCTGGATGGCGAGGTCGTCGGCGACCGGGCCCCACTGGGAGGGCCACGCCTTGGCGATCGGCGTCAGCGTGTCCAGCAGCAGGTGGGCGCGGCTGCGGTCCTCCTCGGTCTCGCCGGTCCGCTCCTCGTCGACCAGGCGGGCGCAGTACAGGCCCAGCGCCAGCCCGCCCTGGGCGTAGCTCTTGGCGGCCAGCAGCATGCGGCGCACGTCGGGGTGGTCGACCAGGCGCACCATCGGCGAGGACGGGTCCTTGCTGCTGGCCGAGCGTCCCTGGGTGCGGGTGCGGGCGTACTCCAGCGCGTGCAGGTAGCCGGTGTAGCCGAGGACGGTCGCGCCCATCCCGACGCCGATCCGGGCCTCGTTCATCATGTGGAACATGTAGGAGAGCCCCTTGTGCGGCTCGCCGACCAGGTACCCGACCGCGCCGGCCCGGCCACCCGGCCGGTGCACGCCCTCCCCGAAGTTGAGCAGCGTGTTCGTCGTCCCGCGGTAGCCCATCTTGTGGTTGAGCCCGGCCAGGACGACGTCGTTGCGCTCACCGAGCGAGCCGTCGTCGGCCACCAGGACCTTGGGCACCACGAACAGCGAGATGCCCTTCACCCCGGCCGGGCCGCCGGGGATCTTGGCCAGGACCAGGTGGACGATGTTCTCGGTGAGCTCGTGGTCGCCGGCCGAGATCCACATCTTGTTGCCGGTGAGCCGGTAGGAGCCGTCGTCCTGCGGCTCGGCGCGCGTGCTGATGTCGGCCAGCGAGGACCCGGCCTGCGGCTCCGACAGCGCCATCGTGCCGAACCAGCGGCCCTCGAGCATCGGGCGGACGTAGGTGTCCTTCTGCTCCTGCGAGCCGTGCGCGAGCAGCAGGCGGGCGTTGCCCATGGTCAGGAACGGATAGCTCGACGTCCCGACGTTGGCCGCCTTGAACCAGGCGAACGCCGCCTGGCCGACGGTCTGCGGCAGCTGCATGCCGCCGTACTCCTCGTCGAAGGTCCCGGACATGATCCCGGACTCGCGGAAGACGGCCAGCGCCTGCGCGACCTCGGGGATCATCTCGACCCTGCCGTCGACGAACCGGGGCTCGTTCTCGTCGGCCGTGCGGTTGTGCGGCGCGAAGTGCTCCGTGGCGATCTGCTGGGCGAGCTCCATCACCGCGTCGAAGGTCTCGCGCGAGTGCTCGGCGTAGCGCGGGCGCTTGGTGAGCGTCTCGACCTCCAGCCACTCGTGCAGCAGGAAGTCCAGGTCGCGCGGCGACAGGATGAGGTTGGGGGACACGGGGCCTCCACGGACGACGGCGGCGGGAGAGCGGGCGCGCTGCCCGACCGGCCCACGATAGGCCGGGTCCGGCTGGGGGTAGCAGCTCCCTCATGGACATCGACCACCTGATCGGCCGGGCGACCGCCCTGGCCGGCGATGCGGGTACGGCGCTGCTCAAGCAGCTGCAGCACGTCCGCGTGCCCGGGGCCGGGCAGGCCTCGGCCACCGACCCCCCCGAGGTCGCCGCGCGCCGCTGGCGGGCGGTGACGGTGCTGCGCGAGCCGGCTGACGTCGACGCCGCGGGCCTACCCGCGCCCCTGGCCGCGCTCGGCGACCGGATCGAGGTGCGCACGACCCCGGCACCCGGCGACCGCGGCACCGAGCTCGCGGCGCGCTACCGCGGGACGCCCGGCGAGGACGAGATCGGCGACCTGCGCGCCGCGCTCCGCGAGGCCAAGGCGCTGCTGGAGGTCGGCGAGGTGCTGCGGGTGGACCCGCAGCCGCACGGGACCCGCGCCGCCACCCCGCAGGGTGCCGCGCTGGAGGGGGCCGCGAAGGCGGCGCCGAGGGCGGGTGTGCTGTGAGGGCCGCGACCTGGGCCGGGGTCGACGAGGTGTCGGTGGAGACCGTCCCCGACCCCGCGATCCTCAACGACCGCGACGTCATCCTGAAGGTGTCCCGGACGACGACCTGCGGCTCGGACCTGCACCTGCTCGGCGGCTACGTCCCCGCGATGCGCGCCGGCGACGTGCTGGGCCACGAGTTCATGGGCGAGGTCGTCGAGGTCGGCCCGGGCGTGCGGGACCGCCGCGTCGGCGACCGCGTCGTCGTCAACTCCTTCATCGCCTGCGGGAACTGCTGGTACTGCCGGCAGGAGCTGTACTCCCTCTGCGACAACGGCAACCCGAACCCGGGCATCACCGAGGGGCTGTGGGGCCAGAGCCCGGGGGGCTGCTTCGGCTACTCGCACGCGATGGGCGGGTTCGCCGGGTCGCACGCCGAGTACGTCCGGGTGCCCTACGCCGACGTCGGCAGCTTCGTCGTCCCCGAGGAGGTCGGCGACGACCGGGCGCTGTTCGCCTCCGACGCCGTCTCCACCGGCTGGATGGGCGCGGACCTGGCCGGCACGAAGCCCGGGGACACGGTGGCCGTGTGGGGCGCCGGCGGGGTCGGGCAGATGGCCGCGCGGGCGGCGATGCTGCTGGGCGCCGAGCAGGTGGTGGTCATCGACCGGCTGACCGAGCGGCTCGAGCAGGTGCGGCGGCACGTGGGCGCGGAGGTGGTCGACTACTCGACCACCGACGTCATGGCCGAGCTGCGCGAGCGCACCGGCGGCCGCGGGCCGGACGTCTGCATCGAGGCGGTCGGCATGGAGGCGCACAGCACCGGCGTCCAGGGCGTGTACGACCAGGTCAAGCAGCAGTTGCGGCTGCAGACCGACCGGCCCTCCGCCGTCCGCGAGGCGATCATGGCCTGCCGCAAGGGCGGGAGCGTGTTCGTGCTCGGCGTCTTCGCGGGGCCGGTGGACAAGTTCCCGCTGGGCGCGGCCATGAACAAGGGGCTGACGCTGCGGGGGGCGCAGGTGCACGGGCAGCGCTACATGCCGCGGATCCTCGGGCACATGGCCCGCGGCGAGCTGACCACCGAGCACCTGGCCACCCACGTGATGCCGCTGGAGGACGCGCCGCGCGGCTACCGCATGTTCAAGGACAAGGAGGACGGCTGCGTCCGCGCCGTCTTCCTCCCCCACGGCTGACGACCGGCAGGAATGGCCGTTCCTGCCGCCCGGCCGGGTCGATCACGACCGGATCGGACCGAGGACCGGCAGAGATGGCCGTTCCTGCTGCCCACGGATCGACGACGGCGGACGACGGAGGCCCCTCCCGCGGGTCCGGGAGGGGCCTCCGTCGTGCGCGGGGTCAGTCGCGGCGACGGCCGGCGACGTCCCGCAGGTGGTCGGCGGGGACGGACGCCAGCCCGCTCGGCTGGCCGTGCGCCTCGTGCCGGCCGGCGTGCCGCCGCCGGTGTCCCTCGCCCTTCGTGACGGCGGCGTCCCCGGGCCGGCCCGCGGGCGGCGGGGTGGACGTCGGGGCTGCGGCACCCACGGCCTGGGTGGCCTGCTCCCCGGCGTCCTCGGCGTCCGGGTCGCCGGCGGTCTGGCTGGCCGCCTGGCGCGCCTGGATGCCCGACTTGTCACTCAGCGCCAGCTGCGGCAGGAACAGGAAGACGAGGAAGCCGAGCGCCGCCGCGCACGCGGCGATCAGGAACACCAGGTCGATCGAGTTCGAGAAGCCGGTCTTGAACGGCAGCGCCAGGAACGAGGGGAGGTCCTGGACGAACGAGGTGTCCGACAGGTCGCCGCCGGCCGGGAGCTGACCGCTCTGCAGGGCCTCGGCGACCCGGGGGTCCGACGCGGCGGCCGTCGCCACCGACTCCTCGATGTCCACCGGCAGGCGGCTGAACAGCACGGAGAGGAACGCGGCGGTCCCGATCGTGGCGCCCATCTGGCGGAAGAAGGTCACCGAGGAGGTGGCCACGCCCATCTCGCTCGGCGGGACGGCGTTCTGCACCGCGAGGACCGCCGGCTGGAAGTTGAAACCGAGCCCCACACCGAGCAGCACCATGAAGGGCACCAGCGCCCAGATCGACGTCTCGGCGCCGACGACGAAGGACAGTGAGACGAGGGCCCCGGTCATCAGCACGGTGCCGGCGAGCGGGAAGACCCGGTACTTGCCGGTCTTCGAGATCGTGATGCCGGAGCTCATCGCGCCGATCATGATGCCGAGGACCAGCGGGATCATCTGCAGGCCGGCGACGGTGGCACTCGAGCCGTGGACGATCTGCAGGTACTGGGGGAGCAGCAGCAGGCCACCGAACATGCCGGCGCCCACCACGACGCTGCCGGCGGTCGCGATGCTGAAGCTGCGGTTGCGGAAGAGCCGCAGCGGCAGCAGCGCCTCGTCGCCGTAGGCCCGCTCGGCGAGCAGGAAGAGGACCAGACCGACGGCGCCGATGGCGTAGCAGACCAGGGCGCGGGTCGACGTCCACCCCCAGATGCGGCCCTGCTCGGCGATGACCAGCAGCGGCACGATGGAGGTGACCAGGGTCAGCGCGCCGGGCCAGTCGATGCGGTGGTCGCGGCGCTCGTGCGGCAGGTGCAGCACCCGGAAGACGGCGGCGAACGCCAGGGCGCCGAGCGGCACGTTGACCATGAAGATCCAGCGCCAGCCGTCGAGACCGAGCAGGGTGTCCTGGCCGGCGAAGAACCCGCCGATGACCGGGCCGAGGACGCTCGAGGTGCCGAAGACGGCCATGAAGTAGCCCTGGTACCGGGAGCGCTCCCGCGGCGGCACGATGTCGCCGATGATCGCCAGGGCCAGCGACATGAGGCCACCGGCGCCGATGCCCTGGACCGCCCGGTAGGCGGCGAGCTGGTACATCGAGTCGGCGAGGCCGCAGAGCACCGAGCCGACGACGAAGGCGCCGATGGCGAACAGGTAGAAGGGCCGCCGGCCGTAGATGTCGGAGAGCTTGCCGTAGAGCGGGGTGCTGATCGTCGAGGTGATCAGGAACGCCGTCGTCGCCCACGCCTGCAGGTCGTAGCCCTGCAGGTCGTCGGCGATGGTGCGGATCGCCGTGGCCACGACCGTCTGGTCGAGGGCCGCGAGGAACATCGCGACCATCAGACCGGCGATGATCGTGAGGATCTGCCGGTGGGTGAAGCCGCCGTCCTCGGCCGGGGCCGAGGCCGCCACACGGGCGTCCCGGCGCTCGGCCGCGCTGGTGCGGGAGGTCTGGGTCATGGGCTCTCTCTCGGGGACGGGGCGGCCGGCACGGCGGTGGGCTCGGTGGGGAGGGACGCGGCGAGGTCGTCGACGAAGCGGGCGAACAGCGAGGTGAGCGTGCGGAGGTCCTCCGGGGACCAGTCCGCCGTCACCCGGGCCAGATGGGCCTCGCGCTCGGCACGGAGCTGCTCGAGGGCCTCGCGTCCGGCGTCGGTGACGACGAGGAGGTTGGCCCGGCCGTCGGTCGCGTCAGCGACGCGCCGCACCAGCCCCTGCTCGATGAGGACGGCGACGTGGCGGCTCACGGTGGACGGGTCGGCGTGCACCAGGTCGGCGAGGGCGCCCTGCCGGAGGGGACCCACCCGGACCAGCGGGAACATCAGGACCAGTGCGGCGCGGTCACGGCCCTCGGTGGCCTGCGCCTTGACCGCGTGGACCACGCGCATGAGACGCGGGAGCTGCTCGCCGAGGGTGCGCAGTTCACACTCCCGGTCGCCGGCGTCCGCGGTCGGACCCGGAGCGGCAGGAGAGGGCACGGGTCCTCCGGGGCGGACGAGGCGGGACAGGAACACGTGCACCGTACAACCTGTTGTCGGGAGCAAGCAAATAGTTGCAGGCCGCATGCAAGTGAGGCGGCGCACGTCCGGCCGGGGGACCACGGTGGGACCCTGGGCGGGGGCGACCGCCGGGCAGGCCGGTCGTCCCCATGGCGTCCCCGTGCCGGTGCGCCGTGCGGCCGGTCCACTGGCGAACGAGGAGGAGACGCGCGTGAGCACCCCGCTCGACGACCTGCGCGCGCGCGTGGCCGGACTCACCCTCGACGACGAGCACCGGCTCGGCCGGCGGCTCGAGGGTCTGCGGCGCACCCGGGACGACGCCGCCCGGGGGCGCGCGCTCGAGAAGATCGAGGCCGACGTCGCCGCCGCCGAGCAGCGCATCGCGCGCCGGCGGGCCGCCCTCCCGGTGATCACCTATCCCGAGCAGCTGCCGGTCAGCGCCCGCCGCGACGACATCGCCGCCGCCCTGCGCGAGCACCAGGTCGTCGTCGTCGCGGGCGAGACCGGTTCGGGCAAGACGACGCAGCTTCCCAAGATCGCCCTCGAGCTCGGCCGGGGCGTGCGGGGCCGGATCGGGCACACCCAGCCGCGCCGCATCGCCGCGCGCACCGTGGCCGAGCGGATCGCCGAGGAGCTCGACACGCCCCTGGGCGGCGCGGTGGGCTGGAAGGTCCGCTTCACCGACCAGGTGGGCGACGGCACGCTGGTCAAGCTCATGACCGACGGCGTCCTGCTGGCCGAGATCGCCCGCGACCGGCTGCTGCGCCAGTACGACACGATCATCGTCGACGAGGCGCACGAGCGGAGCCTCAACATCGACTTCCTGCTGGGCTACCTCGCCCAGCTGCTGCCGCGCCGGCCCGACCTCAAGGTCGTCATCACCTCGGCCACGATCGACGTCGACCGGATCGCCAAGCACTTCACAGGACTCGGTGACGGTGGGCGGGGCTCCGTCGACGGCGCCGACGTGCCCGTCGTCGAGGTCAGCGGCCGCACGTACCCGGTGGAGGTCCGCTACCGCCCCGTCGTCGACCCCGACGCCCCCGAGGGCGACCCGGCCGCCGATCCCGACCGCGACCAGGTCACCGCCATCGGCGACGCCGTCGAGGAGCTGGCGCACGAGGGCCCGGGGGACGTGCTGGTCTTCCTCGCCGGCGAGCGCGAGATCCGCGACACCGCGGACGCCCTCACCGACCGCTTCCCCGGCCTCGAGGTGCTGCCGCTCTACTCGCGCCTGTCGGCTGCCGACCAGCACCGGGTGTTCCAGCCGCACACGGGCCGCCGGGTGGTGCTGGCCACGAACGTCGCCGAGACCTCGCTGACCGTGCCCGGCATCCGCTACGTCGTCGACCCCGGTACCGCGCGCATCTCCCGCTACAGCGCGCGGACGAAGGTGCAGCGGCTGCCCATCGAGCCGATCAGCCAGGCGTCGGCGCGGCAGCGCTCGGGCCGCTGCGGCCGCGTGGCCGAGGGCATCGCGATCCGCCTCTACACCGAGGAGGACTTCGAGGGCCGGCCCGAGTACACCGACCCGGAGATCCTCCGCACCAGCCTGGCCTCGGTGCTGCTGCAGATGGCCGCGCTCGACCTCGGCGCGGTCGAGGACTTCCCGTTCGTCGACCCGCCGGACCGGCGGGCGATCGCCGACGGGCGCGCCCTGCTCGAGGAGCTCGGCGCCCTGGACGCCGACGCGCGGCTCACCGACACCGGGCGCGCCCTCGCCCAGCTCCCGCTCGACCCCCGGCTCGGCCGCATGGTGGTCGAGGCCGACCGGCGCGGCGTCCTCGAGGAGGTGCTCGTCGTCGCCGCGGGCCTGACGATCCAGGACCCCCGCGAGCGGCCCGCCGAGCACCAGCAGGCCGCCGACGAGGTGCACGGCCGGTTCGCCGACGAGCACTCCGACTTCCTCACGCTGCTCAACCTCTGGCGGTACCTGACCGAGCAGCAGGAGGCGCTGTCGGGCAGTGCGTTCCGCCGCACGGTCAAGCGCGAGTTCCTCCACTACCTGCGCATCCGCGAGTGGCAGGACCTGCACGGGCAGCTGCGCAGCACCGCCCGTCGCCTGGGCATGACCCCCGGCTCCCTGGCCGCGGAGCCCGACGAGCGCGGGATCTCCGTCGCCCTGCTCGCCGGGCTGCTGTCCCAGGTCGGCCTGCAGGTGGAGGACCCCCGCGGCGGCGGCAAGGAGGCGCCCCGGCGCCGGGGCGGGCGTGAGTACCTGGGCGCCCGCGGTGCCCGGTTCGTCATCGCCCCGGGCACCCCGCTGGCCAGGAAGCCGCCGCGCTGGGTGGTGGCCGCCGAGCTCGTGGAGACCAGCCGGCTGTTCGCCCGCACGGTCGCGCGCGTGGACCCCGACGACGTCGAGCGGCTCGCCGCACACCTGGTGAAACGCGAGTACTCCGAGCCGCGGTGGGACGCCAAGCGCGGCTCCGTGGTCGCCACGGAGCGCGTCACGCTGTACGGCATCCCGCTGGTCGTCGGCCGGCGCGTGCAGTACGGCTCGATCGACCCCGTCGTCTCCCGGGAGCTGTTCGTCCGGCACGCGCTCGTGCAGGGCGAGTGGACGACGCACCACCGGTTCTGGGCCGACAACCAGCACGCGATCGAGCGGGTCGCCGAGTTGGAGGAGCGCGCCCGCCGCCGCGACATCCGGGTCGACGACGAGACGCTGTTCGAGCTCTACGACGCGCGGATCCCGGCCGACGTCGTCTCCACCCGGCACTTCGACCGGTGGTGGAAGTCCGCGCGGCGCGCGACGCCGGACCTGCTCACCTTCACCCCGGAGATGCTCACCAACGCGGCCGCGGCCGGGCAGGTGCGCGTCGAGGACTTCCCGGACGAGGTGCCGCTGACGCAGGGGCTGACCCTGCCGCTGTCCTACGCCTTCGCGCCCGGCACCCCGCAGGACGGCGTCACCGTCGACGTCCCGCTCGCGGTGCTCGACACCGTCGCCGAGCGGACGTCGGGGGAGTCGCTGGCCTTCACCGTCCCCGGGCTGCGGGAGGAGCTGGTGACGGCGCTGCTCCGGACGCTGCCCAAGCAGCTGCGCCGGGCACTGGTGCCGATCCCCGACCGCGTGCGCGAGGTCCTGCCGCGGATCGAGCCGGCCGAGCCGCTGCTCCCGGCGCTGGAGCGCGAGCTGCGGCGGTCCGCGGCCGTCGTCGTCCCGCCGGACGCCTGGGCGCCCGCGGAGGTGCCCGCGCACCTGCGGGCGACGTTCCGCGTGCTCGACGACGGCGGGCGGGAGCTCGCCCGGGGCAAGGAGCTCGGCTCGCTGCGCGCCCAGGTGGCCCCGGCCAGCCGCGCGAGCCTGGCTCGCGCCGCCTCCGACCTCGAGCGCACCGGGCTCACCGCCTGGACGATCGGCGAGCTGCCGCGCACCGTCGAGGTGCGTCGCGGCGGTCACGTGGTCACCGCGTACCCGGCGCTGGTCGACGAGGGGGCGACGGCCGGCGTGCGGGTGGTGGCCACCGAGACCGAGGCCACCCGGCTGTCCTGGCGCGGCGCCCGCCGGCTGCTCGTGCTCGCCACGGGCTCGCCGGCCCGGCAGGTGGTCAAGGGCCTCGGCCCCAGGAGCCGCCTGGCGCTGCAGTTCAACCCCGACGGCGAGATCCCCGCGCTGGTCGACGACTGCGTCGACGCCGCGGCCGACGAGCTCCTCGCCGCCGCCGGTGGACCGCCGCGCGACGAGGCCGCCTTCACCGCACTCGTGGCGACGGCGAAGCAGCAGCTGCTGCCGATCACGCAGGACGCCGTGCGGCGGGTCGAGGCGGTGCTGACCCAGGCGCGGGAGGTCGCCGTCGCCATCGGTGCCGCGCCGGGCCGGCGGGTCCCCGAGGCCGCGGTCGCCGACCTGCGCCGGCAGATGGCCGGCCTGCTGCACCGCGGCTTCGTCGCCGACGCCGGCCGCCGGCGGCTCCCCGACCTCGTCCGCTACCTCCGGGGGATGGCGCTGCGGCTGGAGAAGCTCCCCGCCAACGCCGTGCGCGACGCGCTGTGGACCGAGCAGGTCGCCGCGGCCACGGCCGAGTACGAGCAGCTGCGGCGCCAGGTGCCGCCCACGGGGGCGCCGGACGACCCGGTCGTCCGCATCCGCTGGATGCTCGAGGAACTGCGCGTGGGCCTGTTCGCCCAGCAGCTCGGCACGCCGCGGCCCATCTCGGAGCAGCGCGTCTACAAGGCCATCGACGCCCTGACGGCCTAGCACTGACCGCCTGGTCGGCTCCCGGCCGGCTCAGGCGGGCGGGTCCTCGAGCGTGTCGCCCACGGGCCCCGGCCGGTCGCGGAGCAGGGCCGAGATCCGCTGGCGGGTGACGCCGAACATCGCGGCGATCCGGTTGATGCTGACCTCTTCCGCCTGCAGGGCGCGCGCCTGGGCGCGGCGCCAGGACGACCCGGCGCCGGCCAGTGCGGACAGCACCGTGGAGATGCGCTCGACGACGAGAGGGCGCGTCTCGCCGGAGACGATGTCGAGCCAGCTCTCCCCGGAGCGGCGCCGGGCGAGCAGCTGCTCGGCGCGCGTCCGGGCCTCCTCGAGCTCGTCCGCGCACCGGTCGATCTCGCGCACGAGACGCTCCAGTGCCGCGACCGCGGTGTCGCCGGGCGTGGTGGGGGAGGTGCGTGTCGGACCTGCGGGCACCGGGACTCCCTCCTGCGGTGCCGGCGGGTCGGTCCGCCGACGGAGATCGGTTGTGCACCATCATACTGAACGGGCGTTGCATGCAACAGCTGTGACGTGCAACGGCGACATGCCTGCAACGGGCGTTGCGTTCGCGACCCGATGCTGGAAGGGTCGTCCTCGATCGAATTGGACACGACCAACCTGCCGCCGGCCGGTTGCAGGAGGGACGATGTCGACACTCACCGCGCGCGTGGACCTGCCTCCGTCGGCGCGCAGCGTCCCGGTGGCCCGCCACCTCGTCCGCGAGGTGCTGCGGGCCTGGCGCGCTCCCCAGGACACCGGCGACGTCGCGCTCCTGGTCACCGAGGTCGTCGCCAACGTCGTCGACCACGCCGGCGGGGACGGGCCGCTGGCGCTGGAGCTCGAGTACTCCGACGGCTGGCTGCGCATCGCCGTGTCCGACGGTTCGGCCATCCGCCCCGTGGTGGGGGAGCTGCGCGGCGACCAGCCGCGGGGCCGGGGGATGCAGATCGTGGACGCGATCGCCGACCACTGGGGCGTCGAGGACGCCGACGGCGGCAAGCGCGTGTGGTTCGTGCTCTCGTCCGGGCCGGGCTCCGGAGTTTGACCGCCGGGCCGTCCGGGGAGGGCTGGGGAGACCGACGCCGTTCGACGGATGGAGACAGGATGAGCGAGCCCACCAGCCAGACCGAGGCAGCCGGCGAGGGCCTGTCCGACGAGGAGATGGTCGAGACCGTCGCCGGCCAGACCGACAGCGCCTCGGGTCACGCCTACAAGGCCGGCAAGGACTGGGACGGCGACGCGAGCCAGACGCCCGCGCCGCCGGACAGCGACGCCTAGGAGACCGACCGTCGGCCCCGGCCCGGGGCTCACCCGAGCGTGCGAGGGGTGAGGGGCCGGGGTCCTTCCACCGCCCGGCACCGGCCCGGCGGGAGGTGCCCGTGACGACGACGTCCCCGCGCCCGGCCCGGGCCGCCGGCTCCCCGGCCGGACCCGCGCCGCTGCGCCTGCTGCGGCCGGTGCGAACGGCCGCCCGCTACGCCGTGCGCCACGGGCTCCCGGCCGTCTACCTCGCCCGCGCCGCGCGCCGGGGCGACCCCGTCGGCCGCCTGCTGCGCGACCCGGCGTCCCGCGAGGATCCCCACGACCTCTACGAGCAGCTGCGCGCCCGCGGGCCGCTCCCCCGCAGCGCCCTCGGCCCGGTGACCACCTCGCACGCCGTCGCCACCGAGGTGCTGCGCTCGGACGCCGCCGGGGTGGGCTGGGACCGCTCGCAGGCGCCCGCGCTGATCCGGTGGGCCCTGCGCTTCGGCGACGACCTGGACGCCACCGGGGTGGCCGAGCCGCCGTCGATGCTGGTCACCGACCCGCCGGACCACACCCGCTTCCGCCGGCTCGTGAGCCGGGCCTTCACGCCGCGCGCCACGCTGGCCTCCGAGCCGATGGTGCAGCGCACCGCCGAGACCCTGCTCGACCGGCTGGCCGGCCGCGACGACGTCGTCGACCTGGTCGACGCCTACGCCGCGCAGCTGCCGGTGCTCGTCATCGCCGACCTGCTCGCCGTCCCTGCGGAGCGGCGCGAGGACTTCCTGCGCTGGGGTGCCGCGGCGGCCGCCACACTCGACCCCGGGCTGCCGCTGCGCCGCTACCTGGCCGCCGAGCGCGGGCTGCGCGCCATGCACGCCTTCCTCCGCGGGCACTTCGCCCGGCTGCGCCGCGACCCCGGCGAGGACCTGGTCAGCCGACTGGTCACCCTCCCCGACGACGAGGCGCTGACCGAGCGCGAACTGCACGCCACGGTCATGCTGCTGCTCGGCGCGGGCTTCGAGACCACTGTCAACCTGCTCGGCAACGCCGTCGTCCTGCTCGACGCCCACCGCGACCAGTGGGACGCCCTGCGCGCCGACCCGGCGGGCTGGGACGGCGCGGTCGAGGAGGTGCTGCGCCACGACAGTCCGGTGCAGCTGACCGGCCGCAGCACCACCCGCGACACCGAGGTCGCGGGGACGCCGCTGCCGGCCGGGACCCGGATCACGCTGCTGCTGGGCGCGGCGAACCGGGACCCGGCGGTGTTCGACGACCCGGCCCGCTTCGACGTCACCCGCGCCAACGCCCGCGACCACCTGGCCTTCTCCGGGGGCATCCACTACTGCCTGGGTGCCGGTCTCGCCCGGCTCGAGGGCGTCGTCGGCCTGCGGGTGCTCGGCGAGCGCTTCCCGCGGCTGCGGGTGGCCGGCCGCCCGGTCCGCCGCGACCTGCAGACCCTCCGCGGCTTCGAGACCCTCCCCGTCCGCCTGGACTGAGGGGGCCCGGACGTCAGCGGTGCGGCGGGAGCATCCCGGCGCCGACCGTGGCGTTGGTGGCCTCGTCGACGAGGATGAACCGGCCGGTCACCCGGTTGCGGTCGTAGTCGTCGACGAACAGCGGCTGGGTGGTCCGCAGCTTCACGCGCCCGATGTCGTTGAGGCCGAGCACGTCCGCCTCCAGGTCGCGGTGCAGCGTGTTGACGTCGAGGCGGTAGGTCAGCTCCTTGACCACCGCGCGCACCGTGCGGGTCGTGTGCTTGACCGCCAGCCGCTGGCGCGGGCGCAGCGGCTCGTCGGCCATCCAGCAGACGAGGGCGTCGAGGTCCTGGGTCACCCGCGGCACGTTGCCCGGGCGGCACAGCAGGTCGCCGCGGGAGACGTCGAGGTCGTCGGCCAGGCGCACCGTCACGGCCATCGGGGCGAAGGCCTCGTCGACCGGGCCGCGCGGGCCGTCGATGCCGGCGACCGTCGTCGTCAGGCCGCTGGGCAGGACCTGCACCTCGTCGCCGCGGCGGAGCACGCCGCTGGCCACGGTCCCGGCGTAGCCGCGGTAGTCGTGGAACGCGTCGGACTGCGGCCGGACGACGTACTGCACCGGGAAGCGGACGTCGACGAGGTTGCGGTCGCAGGCCACGTGCACGTGCTCGAGGTGGTGCAGCAGCGAGGGCCCCTGGTACCAGGGCGCCCTGTCCGACCGGGTGACCACGTTGTCGCCGTGCAGCGCCGAGATGGGGACGACGGTCAGGTCGGGGACGTCGAGCCGCGCGGCGAAGGCGCTGAACTCGTCGCTGATGGCCTCGAAGGTCTCCTGCGACCAGTCGACGAGGTCCATCTTGTTCACCGCGACCACCAGGTGCGGCACCCGCAGCAGCGAGGCGAGGAAGGCGTGCCGCCGGCTCTGCTCGAGCATGCCCTTGCGGGCGTCGACCAGCACGATCGCCAGGTCGGCCGTGGAGGCGCCGGTGACCATGTTGCGCGTGTACTGCACGTGGCCGGGGGTGTCGGCCAGGACGAACGTCCGCCGCGGGGTGCTGAAGTAGCGGTAGGCGACGTCGATGGTGATGCCCTGCTCGCGCTCGGCGCGCAGGCCGTCGGTGAGCAGCGCCAGGTCGACGAAGTCGCCCTTGCTGGCCCGCTCGATCGCCGCGTACTGGTCCTCGTAGACGGCCTTGCTGTCGTAGAGCAGCCGGCCGATCAGCGTGCTCTTGCCGTCGTCGACCGACCCGGCCGTGGCGATGCGGATGATGTCCTTGCGCGCCGTCGCCAACTCGGCCGCCTGCTCGGCGGCGGGGGAGTGGACGTCGACGGCGGACTGCTCGGACATGGCCTCCATCCTCCCCCGCCGGTCAGGGGCGCGGCGGCCGGGGCCGGAACGGGGGACGCTGGTGTGAGCGGCGCCACCGGGCCTGCGGGGAGGAGCGGGCGTGGGCGGGCTGGTCTTCCTCGTGCCGGTGCTGCTGGTCGTCGTCGCCGGGTACGCGGTCGCCTACGTCGTCGCGGAGGCGCTGGGGATCGCCGCGCCCGAGGCGGTGGCCTGGCCGGCCGGGTTCCTGCTGCTCGCCGTCACCGTCGTCGTGCTGCTCCGCTGGTACCGCCGGCGGCGCGCGCGAGCGCGTCCGCTCAGAAGTAGCCCTCCTTCTTCCGGTCCTCCATCGCGGCGTCGCTGACCTTGTCGTCGCCGCGGGTGGCGCCGCGCTCGGTCATCCGCGTCACCGCGATCTCGGCGATGACGTCGGCGACCGTCGTCGCCTGCGAGCGCACCGCGGCGGTGAGGTTGGCGTCGCCCACGGTGCGGTAGCGGACGGTCTCCCGGAAGACCTGCTCGCCGTCGCTCGGGCGGACGAACTCGTTGACGGCGTACAGCATCCCCTGCCGCTCGACGACCTCCCGCTCCTGGGCGAGGTACAGCGCGGGGATCTCGATGCCCTCGCGCGCGATGTACTGCCAGATGTCGAGCTCGGTCCAGTTCGACAGCGGGAAGACGCGGATCGACTCACCCAGGTGGATCCGGCCGTTGTAGAGGTCCCACAGCTCCGGGCGCTGGTTCTTCGGGTCCCACTGGCCGAACTCGTCGCGGAAGGAGAACACCCGCTCCTTGGCCCGGGCCTTGTCCTCGTCGCGGCGGGCGCCGCCGAACAGCGCGGTGAAACCGTGCTCCTCGACCGCCTCGAGCAGCACCGGCGTCTGGATCCGGTTGCGCGAGCCGTTGGGCTCCTCCCTGACCAGGCCGCGGG
The DNA here is from genome assembly GCF_041028265.1 of Geodermatophilus amargosae. Taxonomy (GTDB): domain Bacteria; phylum Actinomycetota; class Actinomycetes; order Mycobacteriales; family Geodermatophilaceae; genus Geodermatophilus; species Geodermatophilus amargosae_A. The sequence goes on along the minus strand of NZ_JABGCW010000010.1, from coordinate 6,633 downwards.
CCATCGCCTCGGGCACCGAGGCGACGACCAGCTCGACGCCGAGCTCGGCGACCCGCTCGTCACGGAACTCCAGGACGTCGGGGAAGTTCAGCCCGGTGTCCACGTGCATCACCGGGAACGGGATGCGCGCCGGCGCGAACGCCTTGCGCGCCAGCTCCAGCATGACGATCGAGTCCTTGCCGCCGGAGAACAGCAGCACCGGGCGCTCGAGCTCGGCGGCCACCTCGCGGATGACGTGGATCGACTCGGCCTCGAGCGTCTCCAGCTGGGTGAGCCGGTAGTCGGGGGTCGTCACCCGCCCAGTGTCCGTCACGCCGATCAGCGCACGGCGGCCAGGAGGCCGGCGGCCAGCTCGGGACGGCACACCAGCAGGTCCGGCAGCCACGGGTCGGGCTCGTTGTAGCGCAGCGGCGACCCGTCGAGCCGCAGCGCGGTGAGCCCCGCGGCCAGGGCGACGGCGACCGGCGCGGCGGAGTCCCACTGGTACATCCCGCCGGCGTGCACGTAGGCGTCCACCTCGCCGCGCACCACCGCGGTCACCTTGAACCCGGCCGAGCCCAGTGGCACCAGCTCGCCGCCCACCGCGCCGGCGGCGGCGTCGGCCTGCGCGGGCGGGCGGGTGCGGCTGACCGCGATGCGCGGCGCCCGGACGACCGCGGGCGGCAGCGCCGGGGCGGGGTCGGTCACGAGCACCTCCCCGACGCCGGGCAGCGCCACGGCGGCGGCCGTCAGCGTCCCGCCGGCCCACAGCGCCACGTGCACGGCGAAGTCGGACCGGTCCGTCTCGCCGTACTCGCGGGTGCCGTCGAGCGGGTCGACGATCCACACCCGCCCGGCCTCCAGGCGGCTGCGGTCGTCGGCCGCCTCCTCGCTGAAGACGACGTCGTCGGGACGCTCGGCGGCGAGGACGGCGGTGATCGCCTCCTGCGCCGCGGCGTCGCCGGCGTCGCCGAGCGCCCGCCCGGTCAGCCCGCCCGCGCGCAGCCGCACGAGCACGTCCGCGGCCGCCCGCGCGGCGGCGGCGGCGACCTCGACGTCCCTCACTCCCCGCTCCCGGGGGCGGTGGCGTCCGTGGGTCGCGACGGCGGCGCGTGCCGGCCGGAGGCGTCGGTGACCTGCGCGAAGTACTCGGCGCGCAGCTCCTCGCGGGGCAGGACGAAGACCGCGCGCGCCTCCACCAGCGGCCGGTCCGGCTCGTCGGGCAACGCGATCGTGCCGCTGACGACGGACTTGCGGCCGCCGGCCTCGGTCACCCGGGCGCGGCAGACGACGGGGGTGTCCAGCGGGACCGGGCGGCGGTAGTCCAGCTCCAGCCGGGCGGTCATGCCCCACAGGCCGGCGCGGATCGTCGCGGCGCCCAGCACCTGGTCCATCACCAGGCCGCTCATCCCGCCGTGCAGGTACCCGGGCGGTCCCTCGTAGGCCAGGCCGAAGACCGCCTCACCGACGACGCCGCCGGGCTCCTCGCGCAGCCGCAGCGGCGGGGCGAAGGCGCTGCCCACCCCGGTCACCGGGTTGTAGACGCGGCGGAACCGCACCGGGTCGTCGAGCTCGGACAGCCGGCCGGGCGGGCGGACCGCGGCGGTGAGCCGGCCGGTCACCTCGCGCACCACCGCGGCGACGTCGGCCAGCTCGGCGGCCGGCACCGACGTGCGCACCGAGGCGTCGACCAGGCCGCGCAGCGCCCCGCCGAGGTCGGCGACCGCGTCCATCAGGACGGCGTCGTACGGGGCTCCTCCGGGATCAGTGCTCACCCGCGGACGGTAGCCCCGCAGGGGTGGCCGGCCGGCCGGGGGCACCGCCGGGCTGGCCCCATCCGCCGGTCGCCGGCGCACTGCCCGGGGCACCACCGGGAGCACCGCCCGGGACCCCGTCGGGCAGCTCGGGGCCGGAGCGGGGCAGTCGCACGGTGAAGGTCGCGCCGCGTCCGGGCGCGGTGTCGAGGTGCACGTCGCCGCCGTGTGCGGCCACCAGCGAGGCGACGATCGACAGCCCGAGCCCCGACCCCCCGGCCACCCGGCTGCGCGAGGAGTCGGCGCGGTAGAAGCGCTCGAACACCCGGGCGGCGTCCCCGGGCGCCAGGCCGGGACCCTCGTCGGCCACCCGGAGCACCACCCGGTCGCCGCCGTCGCTGGTGTCCTCGCCGATCGACACGGTCACCCGGGCGGTCTCGGGGGTGTGCACCAGCGCGTTGGTCACCAGGTTGCCCACCACCTGGCGCAGCCGGGCCTCGTCGCCGAGGACGACCGGGATCTCGGTGAGGGAGTCGTCGACGTGCAGCGCGACGGGCCGGTCGGGCTGCAGGACGTGCGCGTCGTGGACGGCGTCGCCGGCGACCTCGGCGAGGTCGACGGGAGCGATGCTCAGCGGCCGCTGCAGGTCGAGCCGGGCCAGTTGCAGCAGGTCCTCGACCAGTACACCCATCCGGCCGCCCTCGCTCTCGATGCGCTGCATGAGGCGGGCGACCTCCTCGGAGCTGGTGACGGCGCCCTGGCGGTACAGCTCGGCGAACCCACGGATCGAGGTCAGCGGGGTGCGCAGCTCGTGGCTGGCGTCGGCGACGAACCGGCGCATCCGCTCCTCCGACGCCCGGGCCTGCTCCTCGGACGCCTGTTGGGACCGGAACGCGCTCTCGATCCGGGAGAGCATCCCGTTGAGGGCCTGCGCCAGCCGGCCGACCTCCGTGCGGTCGTCGCCGGCGGGCACCCGCTGGGAGAGGTCACCGGCGGCGATCGCCTGGGCGGTGCGTTCCACCCCGGCCAGCGGTCGCAGGCTGCTGCGCACCAGCCAGTACCCGGTCACGCCCAGCGCGCCCAGCACGACCAGCCCGACGACGAGCTCGATGCGCACGAGCTGGGTGATCACCCGGTCGTCGCGGTCGAGGTCCACGCCGACGACGACGGTCGTCCCGTCGGGCAGCCGTACGGCCGCGACCCGCCAGTAGGTGTCGCCGTCGCCCGAGGCCACGGTCTGCGCCGTCGGGCCGCCGGGGCCGCCGCGCCCGCCACGCGGACCGCCGGCACTCGCGGTGAGGGCGGCGATGTCGGCCGCCTCGTCGGCGTCGAGGTCGGGCAGCTCATCGACACGGAGCGGACCGGAGACCACGATGGGGTCCTGGTTGCCGGGGACGACGCAGGCCAGGTACTCGTCGGGGTCCACGAGCCGCTGACCCGCACCGCGGTAGCAGATCGCCCGGACGGCCTCGGAGTTCCGCATCCCGCGGACCGAGTCCTCGAGCTGCTGGTCGAGCTGGGCGACCAGGTAGCGCTTGAGCAGGGAGGTCGCCGTCACCCCGGTGGCGACGAGCGCCAGCGTCACGAGGACCAGCAGCACCGCGACCAGCGTGATGCGCAGCGGCACCCGCGGGAGGCGGGGACCGCTGCGCACGACTGCTCCTGAGCGCCCGGCGCGTGCGCTCACGCGCCGCGGGGCAGCCGCAGGGTGTAGCCCACCCCGCGGATGGTGTGCAGCAGGCGCGGCTCGGTGGTGTCCACCTTGCGCCGCAGGTAGGAGATGTAGGACTCGACGACGTTGGCCTCGCCGTTGAAGTCGTAGTTCCACACGTGGTCGAGGATCTGTGCCTTCGACAGCACCCGCCCGGAGTTGGCCATGAGGTAGCGCAGCAGTTTGAACTCCGTGGGGGACAGGCTCACGACCTGGCCGGCCTTCACCACCTCGTGCGACTCCTCGTCGAGCTCGATGTCGGCGAAGGTGAGCCGGCTGGTCCCGACGGCGCGCTGCTGTCCGGTGCTGCGGCGCAGCACCGCCCGGATGCGGGCGAGGACCTCGTCGAGGCTGAACGGCTTGGTCACGTAGTCGTCGCCGCCGAGGGTGAGTCCGGAGACCTTGTCCTCGGCCGCGTCGCGCGCGGTGAGGAACAGCACCGGCATGTGCCGGCCGCTCTCGCGCAGGCGGCGGACGACGCCGAAGCCGTCCAGGCCCGGCATCATGACGTCGAGCACCAGCAGGTCGGGGCGGAAGGTCGAGGCCAGGGCGAGCGCCTGCTGCCCGTCGCCCGCCGTCGCCACCTCGAACCCGGCGTAGCGCAGGCTCGCCGAGAGCAGCTCGCGGATGTTGGGCTCGTCGTCGACGACCAGCAGCCGCGCCTCCGGCGCGGTGGGTCGAGCGCTGCGGGCTCCCGTCACGACAACTCCCGTCGGACGCCTGGCTGCTGCCGTCATGTCCCGAGGGTCCGCGCCCGGGCTGCGGTCGCACTGGACGTTACCTGTGGGTTCCCTGTGGGTGGCCGTCCCCGCGGACGTCACCCGGACGGTGCCATGGCGCGGCCGCGCCGCCAGTAGCCGATCGCGTGGTGCTGGGCGCGCGTGAGTCCCCAGCGGCCGCGCAGGTCGGCGCGCACCGCGCGCACGGCGGCGGACTCGGCGGCCACCCAGGCGAACACGTCGTCGCCGGCCGGTCGCTCCAGCGCGGCGACGGCGTCGGCGAGCAGCGTGCCCTCGCCCGGGGGCGTGCCGCCGCGGTGCAGCCAGCGCACCTCGACCCCCGGCGGTGCGGCCAGGGACTGCTCCTCCTCCGGGCCGGCCACCTCGACCAGGGCGACGCCGCGGGCGGCTGGGTCGGCCGCGGCCAGGATGCGGCTGATCGCGGGCAGCGCCGTCTCGTCCCCGGCGAGGAGCAGCGTGCCGGCCGGGCGGTCGCCGAGCGCACCGCTCCCGGCGACCCCGAGGAGTGCGCCGGGAGCCGCAGCGCCGGCCCACGCGGCGGCCGGTCCGTCACCGTGCAGGACGAAGTCCACGGCCACCTCGCCGCGGCCGGGGTCCTGCCGGCGGGCGGTGTAGCTGCGCAGGCTGATGCCGTGCGACCCGGCCGGCCACACGATGCGCCCGTCGCGCGCCACGGCGGGCCAGCGCGGGTCCGGGTCGTCCACCCGCGGCACCAGGAGGTTGACGGTGGGCCCGGCCGCGGCGACGGCGTCCGGCGTCCCGGAGAGCACGACGCGGCGCACCGACGGCGTGACGTCGGTGACCGAGACGACGGTGAGGACGTCGACGGGCCGGGGGCTGCCCGGGAGGTGGTCCCCGCTCGCGGGAGGACCGCCCGAGGGCCGACTGCCGGCGGGTTCTGTCACGGCGGCGAGCGTAGGGACCGGCGATGGAACGGGCCGACCCGGCCGACCCCGGGGGAATGGGGTCGACCGGGCCGGCGATCGAGGACGGGTCGTGTCACTTAACGTGACCGCTGCTCGACTCTCAGCAGCAGGTTCGCCGGATCGCTCCCCGTCGTCGGCCACGCTACGTGATGGGAGCGGTCCTGCCACCGCACGAGCGGGTGATCCCCCCTCCGGTGCGGGTGATCTCCGTCGCCCGGCGGCCCGAGGGTCACCCGGTGGCTCCACGTGTGTGCGCCATGTGTGTGTGCCATGTGTGTGTGCCATGGACGCCGGGCACCGGGGAGGCACCACTCGATGCTCGTGCCGGACGACCACGGAGGTCCGACAGATGGCCGACGACTTCGCGAAGGGTGACCACGTCACCTGGAACAGCCACGGCAACACGGTGGAGGGGACCGTCACCAAGAAGATCACCGAGGAGACGGAGGCGGGCGGCCGGAAGGTGAAGGCCAGCTCCGACGACCCCCAGTACGAGGTGAAGAGCGACAAGAGCGGCAAGACGGCGGTGCACAAGCCCTCCGCGCTCGACGAGAAGTAGGAGGAACCATGAGCGAGATGGACGACCGCTTCGCCGGAGTGTCTTCCCGCAGTGACAAGCACAGCCCCCGGGTCGACGAGGAGCTCGAGCACGAGATCCAGGGGATGCTCAAGTCCGGCCACGCCACGCGGTCCGAGGAGTTCCGCGAGGTCGAGCCGGTCGCAGAAGGTGAGCCGGACACCGCGACGAGTCCGAACAGCACGCTGATCGGTGGTGTGCCGGTCGGCATGACCGAGGACGCCGTGGTGGCCCGTGCCGAGCTGGCCCGCTGGCTGGTGCGCGCCGACTTCCCCGCTGACGGACCCGGTCTGGTGGAGGCCGCACTCGACCACCGGGCGCCCGACGCGATCGTCGAGGAGCTCCAGCGGCTGCCGGAGGGCGAGACCTACGAGCGGATCGGCGACGTCGCCCGCGCGCTGGGGTACCCGACCGAGACCTGACCGGCAGGACCCGCAGGGGGCTCAGGAGCCGGTGCGCTCCTGGGCCTCCTCGCCGTTCCCGTCCTCGGCGATCTCCTCACGGCCGCGCCGGCGGAACAGCTTGGAGCCGGGGAAGCCCTTCACCACCTCGCGGATGTCCTGCATCGTGTCGACCAGGTCGTGCACGTCGGTGCCGACGTCGCCGAGGGACTCGAGCACCGGCAGCATGCTCTCGTCCAGGTGGGTGACCAGGCTGGGCAGCCGGTCGACGAGGGTGACCAGCGCCTCGACCTCGTGCGGCTCGAGCGTCTCGGCCAGCCGGCGCACCGACGGCACCAGGCGGGACAGCGGCTCCTCGTAGGCGGCGAGCAGCGGGTCGATCCGCCCGACCAGCCCCTCGGCTCCGCCGACCGCGCCCTCCGCCCGCTCCACCGTCCCCTGTGCGCGGTCGGTGATGGCCGCGACAGCCCCGATCGTGGCGTCGGCCTTCTGCTGGGTGGCCTGGACGGCGCCGATGGCGGCGTCGGCCTTCTGCTGGGTGGCCT
>NZ_JABGCW010000009.1:0-348552 GCF_041028265.1 Geodermatophilus amargosae | reverse complement strand
GACAACCATTCCCAGACAGGGCCCCCACCATCCGGTGGGGGCCCTGCCTGCGCATGCCCGGAAAACACACGGACCAGGAGGCAGTGAGCATTCGGAACCGAGTCCGGCCCCGGTTCCGTCGGTGCGGGAGCGGGGCCGGACGTCGTCGCGAGGACCTCGGTCAGGGGACGACCCGACGGAGGCCGGCGTAGGACAGCGCCGCCGTCGCGAGGGCGAGCACCACGGGGATGGCGACCGCCAGCGTCAGCATCGACTGGTCGACCAGCCAGGTGCCGACGTCGCCCCAGGCGCGGCGCCAGGAGACCAGGATGGCCAGTCCGCCGAACACCAGGATCGAGGCGACGACGAGGCTCCACAGCCCGGTCGGTCCCCAGCGCTTCATCACCACGCCGATCGCCACGCCCAGGAAGGCGGCGGCGAGCATCGGTGCGCCCGACACCACCACCTGCAACGCGGCGTTGCCGACGTCGAACGGTCCCGGTGACCAGAAGTTCAGCCGGACACCCCAGCCGCCGGTGGCGTTCTCGACCGCGGTCAGTGCCGACAGCACGGCCCCGTAGACGAGCGAGAGGACCAGCGCGGCCAGAGCGGTGCCCAGGTAGAACGTGCGCCGGCTCAGGCTCATCCCCATCGCGAACGGCAGCAGCTGGGTGACCGACTGGACGAAGACGACCAGCACGGTGATGTAGAGCGAGATCACGCCGCCGGTGATGCCGCCGCCCGGCTGGTCGCTCGCGCCGGTGAGTGCCCAGATGGGGAGGTTGATCGCGAAGCTGAGCGTCGCGATGCCCCAGGGGACGCCGATGGTCAGCAGCGGGTTCATCGTGTGCAGGCGGGCCGCCGCCAGGACGCGGTTCATCGGGTGACCTCCTCGAAGTCGGCGGAGCGGGAGTCGGGCGTGAGCGCGGGGGCCGGCGCCGCCGCGGAGTGCCTGCTGAGGGTCACCACGAGCTGCTGCAGGGGCGTCGGCTCCCCGGTCAGGCCCCGCGCCCCCAGGTCGCCGTCGTCGAGGGGGTGCGAGAGTCGCACCACCGCCCGGCTCGAGCCGGCCAGCGTCTCGGTGCTGAGCAGCTCGTGCTCGCGTCCGAGCGCGGCGACCCGCTCGGCGGGGCCGGTGACGGTCATCGCGGAGGCGCGCAGGTCCTCGGCGTCGGCGTCGAGGACCACCCGGCCGGCGTCGATGAGCAGGACGTGCTCGAGCAGGCCGCTGATCTCCTCGATGAGGTGCGTCGAGAGGACGATGGTCCGCGGGTTCTCGGCGTAGTCGGCGATCAGCCGGTCGTAGAACATCTGCCGGGCGACGGCGTCCAGGCCCAGGTACGGCTCGTCGAACAGCGTGACCGGTGCGCGCGACGCCAGTCCGATGGTGATGCCGACCGCGGAGACCATGCCGCGCGAGAGCTTGGTGACCTGCCGGCGGGACGGGAGCTCGAAGTCGGCCACGAGCGAGCGGGCCAGGTCCCCGTCCCAGGACGGGAAGAGGGTGGCCGCCGCGGCGAGGGCGTCGCGCACCCGGAAGTGGTCGGGATAGCGCTGGCTCTCCTTGACGAAGCAGATCCGCTGCAGGACGGCGTCCTTCTCGTAGGGGTCGGCGCCGAACACCCGCACGCTGCCGCTCGTGGGCACGCGGTGCCCGGTGAGCAGCTGCATGAGCGTCGTCTTGCCGGCACCGTTGCGCCCCAGCAGCCCGGTGATGCCGTCAGTGGCGAACGCGGCGGTGACGCCGTCGAGCGCGGTGTGCTCCCGGTACCGCATGGTCACGTCGGTGAGCGTCGCGGCGGCGGTCATCGCTCGTCCTCCCAGCGGTCGATCATGGTGGCCAGCTCGCGGGTGGAGATGCCGAGCTTCTGGGCCTCGGTCATCAGGGGGCGGACGTACTGGTCGGCGAACTCGCTGCGGCGGCGCTTGAGCAGCTGCTCGCGGGCGCCCGTGGCGACGAACATCCCGACTCCTCGTCTCTTGTAGAGGACCCCGTCGGCCACCAGCTGGTTGAGCCCCTTGGCTGCGGTGGCGGGGTTGATGCGGTGGAAGGCGCTGAGCTCGTTGGACGAGGGCGCCTGGCTCTCCTCGGCGAGGGAGCCGTCGACGATCGCGTTCTCGATCTGCGCGGCGATCTGCCGGAAGATCGGCCCGGAGTCCTCGTTCACGACACGGGCCGGCCGCCGCCGGGGCCGTGGAGGTCCCTGGGTTCATTACTCATGTAATGAACCGTAGAACCGATTCGTCCCGGGCGTCAAGCGCCGATACGGTCGGGGCGTGGACGACGTCGTCGATACCTTCACCGTGGACGTGCCGGCCGCCGCGGTCGCCGACCTCCGCCGCCGGCTGCACGACACCCGCTGGCCGGACCCGCCCACGGTGGACGACTGGTCGCAGGGCGTGCCGCCGGGCGTGCTGCAGGAGGTCTGCCGGTACTGGGCCGACGAGTACGACTGGCCGGCGCGGCAGGCGCGGATCAACGCCTTCCCGCAGGTGGTCACGGACATCGACGGGCTGCCGGTGCACGCCCTGCACGTCCGCTCACCGCACGAGGGGGCGCTGCCGCTGGTGCTCACCCACGGCTGGCCCGGTTCGGTGTTGGAGTTCCTCGACGTCATCGGCCCGCTGACCGACCCGGAGGACCCGCGGGACGCCTTCTCCGTCGTCGTCCCCTCCCTGCCCGGCTACGGGTGGAGCGGCAGGCCGTCCGCGACCGGCTGGGGGCCGGGGCGGACCGCGGACGCCTGGGCGGAGCTCATGCGCCGGCTCGGGTACGAGCGCTTCGGCGCGCAGGGCGGGGACATCGGGTCGTTCGTGTCGGCCAACCTCGCCGCGCGGCACCCCGACCGCGTGGTCGGGGTGCACCTCAACATGGTGGTCACCGCGCCGCCGGAGGGGCGGACGGACCCCGACGAGCGCGAGCAGCGGGCGCTCGAGCGCATGCGGAGCTTCCGCGAGGACGGCTCGGCGTACAGCCACCAGCACCGCACCCGGCCGCAGACGCTCGGGTACGGGCTCACCGACTCCCCGGCCGGGCAGTGCGCGTGGATCCTCGAGAAGTTCCACGCCTGGACCGACAGCGGCGGCGACCCCGTCGGCGTGCTCGGCGTCGACCGGATCCTCGACCACGTCTCGGTCTACTGGTTCACCGGGACGGCGACGTCGTCGGCGCGGATGTACTGGGAGATGGCGCGGGCGCCGGAGCAGCGGACGCCGCAGGTGGACGTGCCCACCGGCGTCTCGATGTTCCCCGGGGAGATCTTCGTGCCGCCCCGCGCCTGGGCGGAGCGGCAGCTGACCGACATCCGGCTGTGGCACGAGCACGACAGCGGCGGCCACTTCGCCGCGATGGAGCGGCCCGGGGAGCTGGTGGCCGACGTCCGGGAGTTCTTCCGCCCGCTCCGGTAACGGCCGCGACACATGCGGCGGTTAGCGTCCGGGCTCGGCCGACCCCCCGGAGGACCCGCGTGCACCTCACCCCGCACGAGCAGGAGCGCCTGCTGCTCTCTTGTGCCGCCGAGCTCGCCCGCCGGCGGCGCGCGCGGGGGTTGCGGCTGAACCTGCCGGAGGCGACGGCCATCGTCACCGACCACGTGCTGGAGGGTGCCCGCGACGGCGTGCTCGTGGCCGAGCTCATGCAGTCCGGGCGCACGGTGCTCACCCGCGACGACGTCATGGACGGCGTCCCCGAGCTGCTGGAGGAGGTGCAGGTGGAGGCGACCTTCCCGGACGGGACCAAGCTGGTCACGGTCCACCAGCCGATCCCGTGAGCGGTGAGCCCGTGAGCGGTGAGGTGGTCCCGGGCGAGGTCATCCCCGCGGAGGGCGTCATCGAGACGCTCGAGGGCGCGCCGCGGATCGAGCTCGAGGTGACCAACACCGGCGACCGGCCCGTGCAGGTCGGGTCGCACTTCCACTTCGCCCAGACCAACCGGGCGCTGGCCTTCGACCGGGGAGCCGCGCACGGTCACCGGCTCGACGTCGCCGCCGGCACCGCCGTCCGCTTCGAGCCCGGCATCACCCGCACCGTGACGCTGGTGCCGCTGGCCGGCGCGCGCGTCGTCCCCGGCCTGACCGCAGAGGGAGGGCTCGGCTGATGGTGCAGCTGTCCCGTGCGCGCTACGCCCAGCTGTACGGCCCGACCACCGGCGACCGCGTCCGGCTGGCCGACACCGACCTGCTCATCGAGGTCGAGGAGGACCGCTGCGGCGGCCCCGGCCGCGCCGGAGAGGAAGCGGTGTTCGGCGGCGGGAAGGTCATCCGCGAGTCGATGGGCCAGGGCCGGGCCACCCGCGCCGAGGGCGCGCCCGACCTGGTGATCACCGGTGCGGTCGTCCTCGACCACTGGGGGGTCGTCAAGGCCGACGTCGGCGTCCGCGACGGGCGGATCGTGGCGCTCGGCAAGGCCGGCAACCCCGACACGATGGACGGCGTCCACCCGGACCTGGTGATCGGTCCCGGCACCGAGGTGATGGCCGGCAACGGGAAGATCCTCACGGCGGGCGGCATCGACTGCCACGTGCACCTCATCTGCCCGCAGATCGTCCCGACGGCGCTGGGCTCCGGCGTCACCACGCTCATCGGAGGCGGTACCGGCCCGGCAGAGGGCTCCAAGGCCACCACGATCACCCCGGGCGACTGGTACCTGGCCCGGATGCTCGAGGCGATGGACCTCATGCCCGTCAACGTCGCGCTGCTCGGCAAGGGCAACACCGTGTCGCAGGAGGCGATGGAGGAGCAGCTGCGCGCCGGGGCCAGCGGCTTCAAGCTGCACGAGGACTGGGGTTCCACGCCCGCGGCCATCGACGCCTGCCTCACCGTGGCCGGGCGCAACGGCGTCCCGGTGGCGCTGCACTCGGACACGCTCAACGAGGCCGGCTTCGTCGAGGACACCCTGGCCGCGATCGCCGGGCGGAGCATCCACGCGTACCACACCGAGGGTGCCGGAGGCGGTCACGCGCCGGACATCATCACCGTCGCGGGCCACCCGAACGTGCTCCCGAGCAGCACCAACCCGACCCGGCCGCACACGGTCAACACCCTCGACGAGCACCTCGACATGCTCATGGTCTGCCACCACCTGGACTCCTCCGTGCCGGAGGACCTGGCCTTCGCCGAGAGCCGGATCCGGCCGACGACGATCGCCGCCGAGGACCTGCTGCACGACCTCGGTGCCATCTCGATGATCGGCTCCGACGCCCAGGCGATGGGCCGCGTGGGCGAGGTCGTCCTGCGCACCTGGCAGACGGCGCACGTCATGAAGCGCAAGCGCGGGTCCCTGGCCGGGGACGGCGCGGCGGACAACCTGCGGGCCCGCCGGTACGTCGCCAAGTACACGATCTGCCCGGCCGTGGCGCACGGCATCGACGGCGAGGTCGGCTCCGTGGAACCGGGCAAGCTCGCCGACCTGGTGCTGTGGGACCCGCGGTTCTTCGGCGTCCGGCCGCACGCGGTGCTCAAGGGCGGCATGATCGCCTGGGCGCAGATGGGCGACGCCAACGCCTCCATCCCCACCCCGCAGCCGCAGCTGCCGCGGCCGATGTTCGGTGCGTACGGCAAGGTGCCGGCCCTGACGTCGCTGCACTTCGTGGCGCCGGCGGCGCTCGAGGCGGGGCTGGGTGACCGGCTGGCGGTCGACCGGCGGCTGGCCGCGGTCACCGACACGACGCGGCTGAGCAAGGCCGACATGCCGGAGAACACCGCGCTGCCGGAGATCCGCGTGGACCCGGACACCTTCACGGTGACCGTGGACGGCGAGGTGTGGGAGCCCGAGCCGGTGCGCGAGCTGCCCATGGCGCAGCGGTACTTCCTCTTCTGATGACGGCCGCTCTCCTCACGCTCGCCGACTCGCGGCTGCCGGCCGGAGGGCACACCCACTCCGGCGGGGTGGAGCAGGCGATCGCGGCCGGGCTGGTGCACGACCCGTCGTCGCTGGCGGGCTTCCTGCTCCGCCGGCTGCAGACCTCGGGTCGCGTCGCCGCGGGTCTCGCCGCTGCGGCCTGCCGTGGGGGCGACCTGACCATGCTGGATGCGGAGGCCGACGCGCGGACGCCGTCGCCGGCACTGCGGGCGGCGTCCCGGCAGCAGGGCCGCGGGCTGGTGCGGGTGGGCCGCCGTGCCTGGCCCTCGCCGGTCTGGGACGCGCTGCCGCCCGCGCCGCACCACCCGGTCGCGCTCGGCGTCGCCGCTGCGGCCGGCGGGCTGACGCCGCGCGACGCCGCCGCGGCCGCGGCCTACCTGTCGGTCAGCGGCCCGGCGACGGCGGCGCAACGCCTGCTGGCCATGGACCCGCTCACCGTCGCCGCCGTCACCGCGCGCTTGGCCCCCGACATCGACGCCGTCGCCGAGGGAGGCCTTCGTAGCGCTCCTGGCTCCCTCCCCGCCGACACCGACCCGCTCCTCGACCTGCTCGCCGAGGTGCACACCGCGCGGAAGGACCGCTTCTTCGCCTCATGAACGTCACCGGGAGTCCCCATGCCGCCTGACCACAACCTCGACGACTACGTGGACCCGTACGAGCACGGGCACCGGCACGGCGGGCCGCTGCGGGTGGGCCTCGGCGGGCCGGTGGGCTCGGGCAAGACGGCGCTGGCCGCGGCGCTGTGCCGCACGCTCGGCGCCGAGTACGACCTCGCCGTCGTCACCAACGACATCTACACGACCGAGGACGCCGACTTCCTGCGCCGCAACGCCGTCCTCCCCGACGACCGGATCGAGGCGGTGCAGACCGGCTGCTGCCCGCACACCGCCATCCGCGACGACATCACCGCCAACCTCGACGCCGTCGAGCTGCTCGAGGCCCGCCACCCCGGCCTGGAGCTGGTGTTCGTCGAATCCGGCGGGGACAACCTGACGGCGAGCTTCAGCTACGGGCTGGTCGACGTGCAGGTGTTCGTCGTCGACGTCGCCGGCGGGGACAAGGTGCCCCGCAAGGGCGGCCCCGGGGTGACCGCGTCGGACCTGCTGGTGGTGAACAAGACCGACCTGGCGCCGCTGGTGGGCGCCGACCTCGACGTCATGCGGCGCGACTCGGCGACGGTCCGCGGGGACAAGCCGACGCTGCTGATCTCGCTGCGCGAGGACCCGGCCGCCACCGAGGTGGCCGCGTGGGTGCGGGAGCAGGTGCGCGCCCGCGCGCTGCAGCAGGCGTGATCACCCGGGTCGAGGTCGTCGCGCGGCGCGGCCCCGGCGGGCGCACCGTGCTGCCGGTGGTCCGCGCCAGTGGCCAGCTGGCGGTGCGGCGCACGGGCCCGGCGTCGGTGCACCTCGTGGCGACGGCGTTCGGCCCGCTGGGCGGCGACGACGCGGAGGTCCGGCTCGTGGTCGAGGAGGGCGCCTCGCTGGCGGTGCGCTCGGTGGCCGCCGCGGTCGCGCTGCCCGCCCGCGACGGCGACCGGCCCTCCGTGCAGCGCGTCGTCGCCGAGGTGGCCGGGGAGCTGGACCTGCGCCCGGAGCCCACCGTCGTCGCGCGCGGCGCGCACCACCGGGCCGAGCTCTCCGCGACGCTCGCGCCGGGCGCCGTCCTCACCGCGAGCGAGCAGGTGCTGCTCGGCCGCACCGGCGAGGAGCCCGGGCGCTGGACCGGCACCACGCGGGTCGTCGTCGACGGCCGCCCGCTGCTGCACACGACCGTCGGCCTCGGTCCCGGGGCGCCGGCCTGGCTGCCGCCGGTGGCGCCGCGGGCCTACGCGTCCACCGTGCACGTCGGGCAGGCTGCGGGGGTGCTGACCGCCGACGACGCCGTCCGGCTGCCGCTCGAGGGCGGCTGGGTGGCCACCGCGTGGGGCGCCCAGCTGCACTCCGTGGTGCGAGCCGTGGAGGCGGTCGCGTGACGCTGGCCGTCCGGGCCCGGCGGGTGGTCCTGCCCGACGGCGAGCGCGCGGCCGCCGTGCACACCGACGGCGGCGTGGTCACCGCGGTCACCGGGTACGACGACGTCCCGGCCGGCGCGGTCACGCTCGCCGACGACGAGGTGCTGCTGCCGGGCCTGGTCGACAGCCACGTGCACGTCAACGAGCCCGGCCGCACCGAGTGGGAGGGCTTCGCCACCGCCACCCGTGCCGCGGCCGCCGGCGGCGTCACCACGATCGTGGACATGCCGCTCAACTCCGTGCCGGCGACCACCACGCTCGAGTCGCTGCGGGTGAAGCGGGAGGTCGCCGCCGGGCAGGTCGCCGTCGACGTGGCGTTCTGGGGCGGCGCGGTGCCCGGCAACGCCGGTGCGCTGCGGGCGATGCACGAGGCCGGCGTCGTCGGGTTCAAGTGCTTCCTGCTCGACTCCGGCGTGCCGGAGTTCCCGCCGCTGGACGACGCCGGGCTGCGCACGGCACTGGCGGAGCTGGCCTCCTTCGACGCGCTGCTCATCGCGCACGCCGAGGACGAGGCGGTCATCGCCGCGGCGCCGGGACCGGCGGGCGCGAGCTACGCGGCGTTCCTCGCCTCCCGGCCACCGGCGGCGGAGGAGACCGCGATCGGCCGGCTGGTGGCCGCCACGCGGGACACCGGCGCGCGCAGCCACGTCGTCCACCTGGCCGACGGCGACGCGCTGCCGCTGCTGCGCGCCGCGCGGGCCGACGGCGTGCGGATCACCGTGGAGACCTGCCCGCACTACCTGACCTTCGCCGCCGAGGACGTGCCCGACGGCGACACCGCGTACAAGTGCTGCCCGCCGATCCGCGGGTCGGCGCACCGGTCGGCGCTGTGGGACGCGCTCCGGGCCGGCGACGTCGACCTGGTCGTCAGCGACCACTCGCCGTGCACCCCGGACCTCAAGCGGCTCGACGTCGGCGACTTCGGGCTGGCGTGGGGCGGGATCGCCGGGCTGCAGGTGGCGCTGCCGGCGGTGTGGACCGGAGCGCGTTCCCGGGGGATCGGGCTGGCCGCGGTGGTGCGGTGGATGTCGGCGGCGCCCGCGCGGCTGGCCGGGCTGCCGCGGAAGGGCGCGATCGCCGTCGGGAAGGACGCCGACCTGGTGGCCTTCGCGCCCGACGAGCCGTTCACCGTGGGTCGGCTCTTGCACCGCAACCCGGTGACGCCCTATGCCGGCCGCGAGCTCACCGGCGTCGTCCGCCGGACCTGGCTGCGGGGGCAGGAGGCCGACGGCAGCCCCCTCGGCCGGCTGCTGGACCGGGGAGGCGCCTGACGGGGGCCTCAGGACTGCTGCTCGCCCTCTTCCCGGGCGGCCTCGTCCATGATCTTCGGGTCGTCGGTGGAGCCCCCGGCGGGGTCGGCGTTGCCCAGCGCGGTCTCGGCGGGCATCTGCCTGATGTGCTCGCGGGCGCGCTCGCGCAGGTCGTCGGTCGGTTCGGACACGGGGCCTCCTCGGGTTCCGGCGGTACGCGGGACCCCTACCCCCGCCGTGCGACAGTGACCCGCGACCACCGCGGACGAGGAGCCCGATGACAGACCCGTTCGACCTGCCCGACCTCGCCGTCCGCACGCAGGGTGGCGCCGTGGTGGCCGCCAACGACGAGTTCTTCGCCGGCAAGGAGAACCTGATCCTGCCCGGCCCGGCGCGGCCCCGCGACGACTTCGGGGCGCGCGGCAAGGAGTACGACGGCTGGGAGACCCGGCGGCGCCGCGAGCCGGGCAGCGACTGGGCCGTCGTGCGGCTCGGGATGCCGGGCATCGTGCACGCCGTCGTCGTCGACACCGCCTTCTTCCTCGGCAACTACCCGACGTCCGCGTCGCTGGAGGGGGCCTCGCTGGAGGGCGCTGCGGCGCTGGCCGACGCCCAGTGGTCCCCGCTGCTGCCGTCGTCGCCGCTGGTCGGCGGCACGCAGAACCGCTTCGCCGTCGAGCCGGGGCCGCGGGTGACGCACGTGCGGCTGTCGATCCACCCCGACGGCGGCGTGGCCCGGCTGCGGGTGCACGGCGAGGTGGTCCCGGACCCGCGGCTGCTCGACGCCGGGCCGTGCGACCTCGCGGCGCTGGAGAACGGCGGCGTCCTCAGCGGGGTGAGCAACGCCTTCTACGGCAGCCCCCACCAGCTGCTCGGTCGCGGCGTGGCCCGGTCGATGGGGGAGGGCTGGGAGAACGCCCGGCGCCGCGACGACGGTAACGACTGGGTCGAGGTCACGCTGGCCTGCGAGGGCACCGTGACCCTCGCCGAGCTCGACACCTCGTGGTTCCTCGGCAACGCGCCCGGATCGGCGTCGCTGACCGGCACCACCGCCGACGGGCGCGAGGTGGAGCTGCTCGCCCGCACGCCGCTGCAGCCCGACACCCGGCACCGTTTCGTGCTGCCCGGCGATGCCGGCGTCACCCGTGTGCGCATGGACGTCTTCCCCGACGGCGGCCTGGCCCGGCTGCGGCTGTGGGGCCGCCCGACCGAGGCCGGCCGCGCCGCCCTGTACCGCCGCTGGGAGGAGACCTCGCCCTGAGGGCGGGAATGGCCATCTCTGCCGCCCGGTGCGGGTAGGGCGGGGCCATGGCGACGATCGCGATCACCGGCTCCACCGACGGCATCGGCCGCGCGGCCGCGCGGCGGCTGCTCGCCGGCGGGCACACCGTCGTCGTGCACGCCCGCAGCGAGGCCCGCGGCGCGCCGGTCGCCGAGGAGCTGAGCCGGCTCGGCACCGTCCGGCTGGTCACCGGCGACCTGGCCGACCTCGACCAGGTGCGCTCGCTCGCCGGACAGGTGGGGGACCTCGACGTGCTCGTCCACAACGCGGGCGTGTGGCCGGCCGACGGCGCACCGCCCAGCCGGCAGGGGCACGAGCTCGCGTTCGCCGTCAACGCACTCGCCCCGCACCTGCTCACCACGCTGCTGGACGAGCGGGTGCGCGGGCGCCTGGTCTTCCTGGGCAGCGGCATGGTCGGCTCGGGCCGCGTCGACCCCGACGACCTCGGCAGCCCGCGCCCGCCGAGCCGCGCCTACGCGGACTCCAAGGCGCTCGACGTCGTCCTGGCGCTGGCCTGGGCCCGCCGCC
Organism: Geodermatophilus amargosae; assembly: GCF_041028265.1. GTDB lineage: Bacteria > Actinomycetota > Actinomycetes > Mycobacteriales > Geodermatophilaceae > Geodermatophilus > Geodermatophilus amargosae_A. The sequence continues at coordinate 337,643 of NZ_JABGCW010000009.1, read as the reverse complement.
TGCCACACCTGCGCGTGGGCGCGGTCGACCCGGGCTGGGTGCGCACCAAGCTGGCCTCGCCGGGCGCACCGGGGGACGTCGAGGACGGCGGCGAGCGGGTGGCGCTGGCGGCGGCCGGCGAGTGGGCCGGCGGCTACACCGCCGGCCGTTCCCGGGCGCGGACCCCGCGCGCGCTGGAGGACCCCGCGCTGCAGGACCGCGTGCTGGCCGCGATGGACCGCCTGGCCGGGGTCACCGCGTAGGGCGGCGGGGATGGCCATTCCTGCCGCCCCACGGGCTCAGGTGCCGGTGAGGTGCTCCGGGCGCACGGGGACGCGGGTCAGCGGCAGGCCGGTCGCCTGCCGGATCGCGGCCAGCACCGCCGGGCCGGAGGAGATGTTGGGTGCCTCCCCGACACCGCGCAGGCCGTAGGGGGCGTGCGGGTCGGCGTACTCCAGGATCTCCACCCGCATCGGCGGCATGTCGAGCACGGTGGGGATCAGGTAGTCGGTGAACGACGGGTTCTGCACCCGCCCGTCGCGGACCAGGATCTCCTCCATCACCGCCAGGCCCAGCCCCTGCGCCGTGCCGCCGTGGATCTGGCCGACGACGGCCTGCGGGTTGATCGCCCTCCCCACGTCCTGGGTGCAGGCCATCTCCACGACCTTGACCAGCCCGAGCTCGGTGTCGACGTCGACGACGGCCCGGTGCGCGGAGAAGGCGTACTGCACGTGCGCGAAGCCCTGCCCGGTCTCGGGGTCGACCGCCTCGGTGGGCCGGTGCCGCCACTCGAGCGTCTCCTCGACCACCGTGTCGCCGAGCACGTCGGCCAGCGGCAGCGCGACGCCCTCGAGGTCGGACACCACCTTGCCGCCGTCGAGCCGCAGGTCGGCCACCGGCCGGCCGACGACGGACCGCGCCATCTCCAGCACCCGGGCGCGGACCGCCTCGCACGCGGCCTTCACCGCGCCGCCGGTGACGTAGGTCTGCCGCGACGCCGAGGTGGAGCCGGCCGAGCCGACGGCGGTGTCCTTGGGGTGCACGGTCACCCGGTCGACGCCGAGCTCGGTGCGGGCGATCTGCTGCTCGACGGTCACCAGCCCCTGACCGACCTCGGCCGCCGCGGTGTGCACGGTGGCCACCGCCTCGCCGCCGACGACCTCCAGCCGCACCCGCGCGGTGGAGTGGTCGTCGAAGCCCTCGGAGAAGGCCACGTTCTTGTAGGCGACGGCGTACCCGACGCCGCGCCGCACGCCCTCCCCGTGGGTGGTGTTGGAGACGCCGCCGGGCATGTCCCGCAGGTCGACGTCGTCGCCGGTGGGGACCTCCGGGGGCAGCGGCATCGCCTCGAGCCGGCGCAGCAGCTCCACGACCGGCGCGGGGCTGTCGACGACCTGGCCGGTCGGCGTCTCCGAGCCCTGCTCCAGCGCGTTGCGGCAGCGCAGTTCGACCGCGTCCATGCCGAGCTCGGCGGCGAGGGCGTCCATCTGCGACTCGTAGGCGAAGGCGGTCTGCACCGACCCGAACCCGCGCATCGCGCCGCACGGCGGGTTGTTCGTGTACACGCCGTAGCAGTCGACGTGCACGTTCGGGACGACGTAGGGGCCGATGCCCATCGTGCCGCCGTTGCCGACGACCGCCGGCGTGCTGGAGGCGTAGGCGCCGCCGTCGAAGTAGATGGTCGCCTTCACGTAGACCAGGTCGCCGTCGCGGGTGGCGCCGTGCTCGTAGCGCATGGTCGCCGGGTGGCGGTGCACGTGGCCGAAGAAGGACTCCTCGCGGTTGTAGGACATCTTCACCGGCTTGCCGGTGTGCAGCGCGAGCAGGCAGGCGTGCACGTGCATGGACAGGTCCTCGCGGCCGCCGAACGCGCCGCCCACCCCGGCGAGGGTCAGCCGCACGCGCTCCGGCGGGAGGCCGAGGGCGGCGCAGATCTGCCGCTGGTCGACGTGCAGCCACTGGGTGGCCACGTACAGGTCGACGCCGCCGTCCTCACCGGGCACCGCGAGGCCGGACTCCGGGCCGAGGAAGGCCTGGTCCTGCATGCCGACCTCGTACTCGCCGACCACCACGACGTCGGCGGTGGGCTCGGGGTCGCCCTTGCGGACCTTGAGGTGGCGCACCAGGTTGCCGTGCGGGTGCAGGTTCGCGCTCTCCCGGCTGAGCTCGGTGACCTCGGCGGGGGCGTCGTGCAGCTGGTTCCAGGTGGGGTGGCCGAGGGCCGCGCGCGCGTCGGTGACCGGCTCCCGGACGTCGTAGTCGACGACGATCCGCGCGGCGGCGCGGCGGGCGGTGTCGGGGTGGTCGGCGGCGACCAGTGCCACCGGCTCGCCCTGGTAGCGGACGACGTCGAGGGCGAGCACCGGCTGGTCGGCGAGCTCGAGGCCGTAGACCTTCTCACCGGGCACGTCGTCGGAGGTGAGGACTGCCTGCACGCCCGGCACGGCCAGCGCCGGTCCGACGTCGATCGAGCGGATGCGGGCGTGGGGGTGCGGGCTGCGCAGCGTGACGCCCCACAGCATGTCGTCCATCCACAGGTCGCTGCTGTAGGCGAACTCGCCGCGGACCTTGAGGACACCGTCGGGGCGCTGCGCGTCGTCGCCGACCCGGCCGCCCGCGCCGGTCATCTGCGCCGGCGCACCGCTCGGCGTGCGGGTGGGGGTGCTCATCGCGCGGCCTCCGTCGTCGGGCCGGCGGCCATGCGGTCGGCCGCGAGCCGGACGGCGTCCAGGATCTTCTCGTAGCCGGTGCAGCGGCAGAGGTTGCCGGCCAGCGCCTCGCGGATCTCGGCGTCGGCGGGCTTCCGTCCCTCCGCGCGGGACCGGGTGAGGAGGTCGTCGGTGGCGACCAGCAGCCCGGGCGTGCAGAAGCCGCACTGGACGGCGCCCGCCTCGAGGAACGCCTGCTGGACCGGGTGCAGCTCGCCGGACCCGGCGCCGGCGGGGGTCAGCCCCTCGACGGTGCCGACCTCGCGGCCCTGCGCCTGCCCGGCCGCGACCAGGCAGGCACAGACCGGCAGCCCGTCGAGGTAGACGGTGCACGATCCGCACTCGCCCTGCTCGCAGGCGTTCTTCGAGCCGGGCAGGCCCATCCGCTCGCGCAGGACGTAGAGCAGGCTCTCGCCCTCCCACACGTCGTCGACCTGCTGCGGCGTGCCGTTGACGGTGCAGCTCAGGCGCACGTCGGGTCTCCCTTCCGGTAGTCGGCCCAGGCCCAGGTCAGCGCGCGCCGCGCCATGACCGAGAGCGCGTGGACGCGGTAGCGGGCGGTGCCGCGGACGTCGTCGATGGGGGCGGCGGCCTCGGCGACCAGCTCGCCGAAGCGGACGGCAGTGGCGGCGGGGAGCTCGGCGCGGGAGTCCCACAGGCCGTCGAGCTCGCCGGCGAGGAACTCCTCGGCGGCGGGGGCGCGGCGCGGCGTCGGCGCGGCCGACCCGATGCCGGTGCCCACGGCGCGGCGGTCGGGGTGCAGCGCCAGCCCGAACGCGGCGACGGCGATCACCATCGCGTTGCGGGTGCCGATCTTGCTGTACTGCTGCGGGCCGCGCGGCGGGACGGTGCGGACGGCGGCGATGAGCTCGTCGTCGGCCAGCGCGGAGCGCTTGACCCCCCGGTAGAACTCGGTCACCGGGATCCGGCGGGTGCCGCGGACCGAGGCCACCTCGACCTCCGCGTCGGCAGCCAGCAGGGCGGGGTGCGCGTCGCCGGCGGGGGAGGCGGTGGCCAGGTTGCCGCCCACGGTGCCGCGGTTGCGGATCTGCGGCGAGCCGATCGTGCGCGCGGCCATGGCCAGGCCCGGCAGCCGGTCGCCCAGCTCGGAGATCACCCGGGCGTAGGGGACGCCTGCGCCGAGGCGGACCGCGCCGTCGTCGTCGTCCCACTGCTGCAGTTCGGGGACCCGGGTGAGGTCCAGCAGCAGCGAGGGGCGCAGCCGGCCGAAGTTGATCCCCACCATGACGTCGGTGCCCCCGGCGATGGGGACGGCGTCGCGGGAGGCGGCCTTCGCCTCCAGCGCCTCCTCCCACGTCGCGGGCTGCAGGAAGTCCATCGTCGTTCTCCGTCCGTGGTGCGTGGGGACGGTCACGGTAGTCCGGGTCGGTTCCGGTGAGGTTGCGCGACGTCCCGTGGCGACTCGCCGAGTTCACACGGGCTGGGCAGGATGCGGCGGGTGGAGACGACCGCCGACCTGCTGGTGCAGGACGCCGACCTGCTGGCCACCGTCGACGACGAGCGGCGGGAGGTCGCCGGCGGGTGGGTCGCCGTGACCGGCGGCGTGGTGAGCGGGATCGGCGGGCCCGGCGACCCGCGCCCGGCCGCCGTCCGCACCGTCGACGCGCGCGGCTGCCTGGTGACGCCCGGGCTGGTCAACACCCACCACCACCTGTACCAGAACCTCACCCGCGCCTTCGCCCCCGCGCTGACCGGCGGGCTGTTCGACTGGCTGGTCACCCTCTACCCGCTGTGGGCGCGGCTGGACGAGGAGGCGGCGTACGTGTCGGCCTACGTGGGGCTCACCGAGCTCGCGCTGGCCGGCTGCACCACCTCGACCGACCACCTGTACGTGCACCCGCGCGGCGCCGGCGACCTCATCGGCGCGGAGGTGCGGGCGGCGCAGGACCTGGGGATGCGGTCGCACGTCACCCGCGGGTCGATGTCGCTGTCGGTGAAGGACGGCGGGCTGCCGCCGGACTCCGTGGTCCAGGACGACGACGAGATCCTCGCCGAGTCGCAGCGGCTGGTCGAGGCCCACCACGACCGGTCGCCGACGGCACTGACCCGGATCGCGCTGGCGCCGTGCTCGCCGTTCAGCGTGTCCACGTCGTTGATGACGCGGACCGCGGAGCTGGCCGAGCGGCTCGACGTGCGACTGCACACCCACCTCGCCGAGACGCGGGACGAGGACGCCTTCTGTCTCGCGCGCTTCGGCCGCCGTCCGGTCGACTACCTCGCCGACGTCGGGTGGATGAGCGACCGGGTGTGGCTGGCGCACGTCGTCTGGCCGTCGGCCGACGAGGTCACGCGCCTGGGTGCCGCGCGGGTGGGGGCCGCGCACTGCCCGTCGTCGAACATGATCCTGGGCAGCGGGCTGTCGCCGGTGGCCGAGCTGCGGGCGGCCGGGGCGCCGGTGGGGCTGGGCGTGGACGGGTCGGCGTCGGCGGACGCGGCGTCGCTGTGGCTGGAGGCCCGCACGGCGATGCTGCAGGGCAAGCTGCGCCAGGGCGCCGGCTCCTTCTCCGCGCGCGACGCGCTGGAGGTCGCCACCCGCGGCGGCGCGGCGTGCCTCGGGCGCACCGGCGAGATCGGGCAGCTGTCGGTGGGTGCGTGCGGCGACCTCGCCGTCTGGCCGCTCACCGGGCCCGCGTTCGCCGGCGCGCTGTCGGACCCGGTGGAGGCGTGGTTGCGCTGCGGGCCGGTGGCGGCGCGGCACACCGTCGTCGGCGGGCGGTTCGTGGTGGAGGACGGCGTGCCGGTGCACCCCGGCCTCGACGAGCAGCTCGCCGTCCACCGCCGGGTGTCCGAGCGCATGCAGGCGCCTTCGTAGCGCGATCGGCCCCTACAGGGCGGCGGCGAGGGCCTCGAGGTCGTCGACGGTGCCGTCCACGTGCGGGGACACCCGCAGCACCGGCCCGGTCATCTCCTCCGGCGCCCGTTCGGGCCCGGCCGCCGTGGTGACGATCCCGTGCTCGGTGAGCAGCCGCGCCCGGGTGGCGACGACGTCGACCCCGTCCGGCGGGCGCAGCGTCGTGGTGGCGGTGGGCTCGTCCAGCGGCTCCACGACCCGCCAGCCCGCGGCGCCGTCGAGGACCTGCCGCCCCGCCCGGCCCAGCGCCGCCAGCCGCTCGCGCACCCGCACCGGCCCCGCGGCCAGGTGCTCCCCGACCGCGAGCACCAGCCCGACCCGGCCGGCCACGTGTGCCTCGCCGCTCTCCAGCCCGCGCACCGGCGGCAGGTCGGCCGGGGCGGGCAGCACCGGCTGCAGCTGCGCGGCGACCGCCGGCCGCACGCACAGGAAGCCGACGCCGCGCGGGCCGGCCAGCCACTTGCGCGACGTCGAGTAGACGACGTCGGCGCCGAGGTCGACGTCGACGTGGCCCAGCGACTGCGCGGCGTCGAGCACCAGCGGCACCCCGTGCGCCCGGCACAGCGCCGCGACCTCGGCCGCCGGCTGGACGACGCCGCGGTGGCTGGCCACGTGGGTGAGGTGCACGAACCGCGGCGGGTCGGTGGCCAGCAGCCGCTCGAGCGCCCCGATGTCGGCCCGCCCGTCCCCGTCGACCGCCAGCGGGACGGACTCCAGCCCGGCGGCGCGCAGCATCACGGCGTTCGGTGCGTACTCCCCGGGCAGGCGGGCCACCCGCGTGCCGGCGGGCAGCCGCCACGCGGCCAGCAGCGTGGCCAGGGCAGCCTGCGCGGACTCGACGAAGGCGACGTCGGCCGCGGCCATGCCGGCCAGCCCGCCGATCACGGCGCGCCCCTGCTGGAGCAGGTCGCCGGCGGCCGCCTCGGCCACGTAGCCGCCCAGCTCGGCCTCGTGCCGGGCGTGGTGGGCCACCGCCTCGAGCACCCGGTTGCTCTGCCGGCTGCACGCGGCGGTGTCGAGGTGCCGCCCGGCCGCGCGGGGCCGGGCGGTGCGCCAGGTGTCGGCGAGGTCGTCGTGCGGGAGACGGAGGTGGAGCGCGGTCACCCGCCCGACGGTAGGCGAGCCGTGCACGGCTACGGCAGTCGACTCGTGACCTGCGCAGATGCGGTCACCGACCTTTCTCGGCGCAGCCGTCCCATCCGGCTCAACCGCCCCACGGGCCCACCCGAAAGGGGGAGCGTCGATCCTGGAGGAGAGTCCGTGCTGCGTCGCCCCGCCCGTCCGTCCCCACGCCCCGGCCGGGGAGCCCGCGGGCTCGTCGCCGCCGGGGCCGCCCTGGCCGTCGCCGCTGCCGGCGCCGGCACGACCGGCGTCGCGCTGGCGGCGTCGACCGCGCCGGCCGTGCCGACGGTGTTCATCACCCAGCTGATCTCCGGGGACGGCGGCACCACGCTGCGCCACGCGGTGCAGTCGCGGCTGGCCAACGCCGGTGCGGGCGGTGTGCAGATCGTCTCGATCGGCACGGCGGCGTCCAGCACCTACAACGCGGTGGGTTACCGGACCGTCGACGACGACCTCTACGGGATCGCCGCGACCAGCAACGTGCTGGTGCAGGTGCACTCCGCCGATGGCGCCATGACCTCGCTGGGTGCCGTCACCGGCCTGCCCGTCCCGTCGGCCGGTTCCTACGCCGCCGGAGCCTTCGGAGCAGGCGACGACGCCGACGTCCTCTTCGTCAAGGCGAACTCGGCGACCAGCGACGTGTACGCCGTCGACGTCGCCACGCGGACGGTGATCCGGACCATCGACCCGTCCCAGGACTTCAACGCCATCGACCTGACCTGGTCGGACGGGTTCCTCTGGGGCGTCGAGGTGACCACGTCGGGCAAGACGCTGATCCGTCTCGACGTCTCCGACGGCACGGTCACCCGGATCGCCACCGGCTCGGTCTTCCCCGCGACGGACCCCAACAGCACCTCCAGCGGGTACGGCGCGGCCTGGACGTACGGCAACGGCAACCTCGCCTTCTCCAACAACGGCACCGGCGCGATCACCCAGGTACGCGTCCAGGACGCGACGGCGCCGATGCCGACGCTCGCCCGGGTCTCGACCATCACCGGGCCCTCGACCACCAGCAACGACGGCGCCACCTCGCCGTCCTCGCCGGCGAACCTGGAGCTGACGGTCACCCCGCCCGCCCCCGCGGCGCCGCACAGCCCGATCACCTGGGAGGTCGTCGTCACCAACGACGGGCCCGGCGGGTCCTCCGGCGGCGTCTTCCAGTTCGACGTCCCGGCCGGCGTGACCGACGTGGACGTCCCGGACGGCTGCACGCTCACCGGCGCCCACGTCCAGTGCGTGTCCGGGCAGCTGCCGGACGGCACGTCCGACACCTACGCCTTCAGCGGGACCTCCCCGGCCGCGGCCACGGTCGGCTCGTCGTCGGTGATCACGGTGATCGGCAACGAGCTCGACACCACGGAGGCCACCGCCTCCCTCGTCGTCGCCCCGGCCGCCCGGACCCTCAGCTCGACCGGTCCCGGCCCGGTCCCGCAGTCGGTGGCCTCCGGTGTCCCGGCCGGCGGCACCGCGACCCTGCTCGACGGGAACGGCGGCCCCGTCGCCACCCTCCCGCTCCCGGGGACGGGCACCTACGCCGTGTCCGGTTCCTCGTTCACCTTCACCCCCGACAACGGCTGGACGGGCACGGCACCGGCCGTGGCCTTCCGCCTGACCGCGACCGACGGCAGCACCGGCACCGGTACCTACACCGCCACCGTGACCCCGCCGGCCGCCCCGGTGGCGGGCGACCGCACGACCACGGGCGTCGGCACCGCGCCGCAGTCGACGACGGTGACCCCGGCCCCGGCCGGCGGCTCGCTCACGCTGCTCGACGGCAGCACCCCGGTGAGCACCCTGACGGTCACCGGCGGCACCTACGCGCTCGACGCCGCCACCGCGACCATCACCTTCACCCCGGACCTCGGCTACACCGGCTCCCCGGCGCCGGCCACCTACCGCGTCCGTGACGCCTACGCGCAGCAGGCGACGGGCACCCACCGGCCCACCGTCACCGCACCGGCCGCTCCCTCGGCGTCGCCGGCCACCTCCACCGGCGTGGGCACCGACCCCCAGTCCCCGGCGACGGCCGTGACCGTGCCGGACGGCGGCTCGGTGACCCTGCTCGACGGCAGCACCCCGGTGACCACCCTGACCGTGCCGGACGAGGGCACCCACGCCCTCGACGCCGCCACCGGCGTCCTGACCTTCACCCCCGTCCTCGGCTTCTCGGGCACCGCCACCGCGGTGCACCACCGGGTGACCGACGCCTACGGCCAGAGCGACGAGAGCACCTACACCGCCACGGTGACGGCGCCGTCGGGTCCGGCCGCCCCGCCGCGGACGAGCACCGGTGTGGGCACGGCGGCCCAGGGCGCCACGGTGACCGTCCCCGCCTCCGGCGCGGTGACCCTGCTCGACGCCGACGGTGACCCGGTGACCTCGCTGACCGTCGCCGGCCAGGGCGGCTACGTCCTCGACCCGGCCACCGGTGCGATCACCTTCACCCCCGTCCTCGGGTTCTCCGGTCCGGCGACCGCGGTGGACTACCGGGTGACCGACGCCTACGGCACCTCCGCCGAGGGCGAGTACGCGCCCACGGTGACCAGGCCGGCGGCGCCGGTCGTCCCCGACCGGGCGACCTCGGGACCGGCGGCCTCGCCGCAGGGGACGACCGTGACCCTGCCGGCCGGCGGCACGCTGGTGCTGCTCGACGACGGCACGCCGCGGACCTCCCTGACGGTGGCCGGCCAGGGCACCTACGAGGTGGTCGGCGCCGACCGCGTGCGGTTCACGCCCGTCGTCGGCTTCTCCGGTCCGGCGACGCCGGTGACCACCCGGGTGACCGACGCCTACGGCCAGGCGGTCACGGCCACCTGGACGGCGACCGTCGTGCCGCCGGCCGCGCCGCCCGCGCCGGCGGTGACCTCGTCCGGCACCGGCACGCAGGCGCACACGGTCGGCCTCCCGGTCCCGGCCGGTGGCGCGGTGACCCTGCTCGACGGCAGCACCCCCGTGAGCACGCTGACCGTGCCGGGGGAGGGCACCTACACGCTGGACCCGGCCACCGGCGTCGTCACCTTCGCCCCGGCCGTCGGCTTCTCCGGCACCGCCCGGGGGGTGGCCTACCGGGTCACCGACGTCTACGGGCAGACCGCCACCGGCACCGCCGTCCCGACGGTGGCCAAGCCGTCGGCCCCGACCGTGTCGCGGCTGAGCACGGCCGGGCAGGCCGGGGTGGCGCAGCGCGCCACGGCGATCCCGGTGCCCGCGGGCGGCAGCGTCACGTTGGTCGACGCCTCCGGTGCCGCGGCCGACACCGTCGTCGTGGCCGGCCAGGGCACCTACAGCCTCGACCGGGGCACCGGCGTGGTCACCTTCACCCCGGAGCCGGGCTTCAGCGGCGAGGCCGCCCCGGTGACGTACCGGGTGGCCGACGCCTACGGCCAGGTGGTGGAGGGCAGCTACGGCGCCAGCGTCGAGGCGGCCCCGGCCGCGCCGGCACCGGCGGCGGCGGGTCTCGCCTCCACCGGCACGGACGCCCTGCCGCTGCTGGTCCTCGCCGGGTTCCTCGTGGTCGGCGGCGCGGTCCTGGTCGTCGTCGGCCGGCAGCGGGGCCGGGCGGAGGAGCTCGCCTGACCTGAGCCGCACGGCACGGCGGCCCGGCCCACGGGGGGCCGGGCCGCCGTCCGTCAGGTGTCGAGCTGCCCGCGGGCCACCGAGACGCCGGAGTGGGCCGGGTCCCCGTCGAGCGGCTCCACGGAGACGTCGACCACCGGGTACTCGCCGAGGTCGAGGCCGGCGGGCAGCACGAACTCCTCGGTGCCGGCGCGGACGACGCCGAGCGGGATGAGCCCGGACACCGACTCGTCGAGCAGCCACGCCTCGTAGTAGCCCTCCGACGGGGCGCCCGCGGTGAGCTCCACCTGCAGCACCCGCGTGCCGTCGGCGCGCTCGACCACCTCGGCGCGGCCCGAGGCGTCGCTGCCCTCCAGCGGGTCGAGCACGGTCGCGGCCACGGGGACGCCGCCGTCGTCGCGGTTCGCGAGCGCCACCGCACCGGCGCCGACGCCGAGCCCGACGACGAGTGCCGCCGCGGCGGCGAGCAGCAGCCGCGACCGGCGCGGCCGCAGCGGGACCACCGGCGCCAAGGGCGCAGCGGGGGGCAGCGCCTCCGGGACGACGTCGGGCACGGGGCCGGCGGCCGGCGCGGACGCCGCGACGACGTCCGCCCGCGGTGCCGCGGACACCCCGGTGGCCGCCGCGATCCCGGCCCACAGCCCCGGCGGCGGCGCGACCGGCGGCCCGGGCACGGCGAGCTCCGGCACGGCCAGCGCGTCGACGACCCGGCGCAGCCGAGCCACCTCGCCGCGGCAGCGTCCGCAGCCCTCCAGGTGCGCGGTCCGGTCGTCGGGGAGCGGCTCGCGCAGCGCCGCGAGGCCGAGGTCCTCAGGCGTGCAGTGCGGCACCGTCCACCTCCAACCGGTCGCGCAGGCGCTCCAGGGTGCGCCGGATGTGGCTCTTGACCGTCCCCAGCGGCAGGCCGGTGCGCTCGGCGATCTGCGTGTGCGTGAGGTCGGCGAAGAAGGCGAGCTCGATGATGCCGCGCTGGGGCTGGCCGAGGCGGTCCAGCTCGCCGAGCAGCAGCACGCGGTCGGCGACGGCGGTGTCGAACGGGGCGGGGCCGCGGGCGGGCGCGGCGCTCAGCTCGGCGACGGCGGCCTCGGTGGCCCGGCGCTGCCGGTCGCGGCGGGCCCAGGTGTCGGCGATCTTGTGCCGGCAGACGCCGGTCAGCCACGCGGGCAGCGGACCCTGCTCGGGCCGGTAGCCGGCGCGGCCGGTCCAGGCGGAGACGAACACCTGCTGCGTGACGTCCTCCGCATCGGGGCCGGGTCCGAACGCGCGGACCGCCATGCCGTGCACCTGCGCCGCCCAGCGCTCGTAGGCCCAGGCCAGCGCCTGCTCGTCGCCGGCGGCGAAGCGGCGGCCGACCTCGGCGTCGTCGGGCCCGGCCGGGCCCGCGGGCGCGGGCTCGGCCTCGGTGGTCACCCGCTCGACCCTATGCCGTCGGGCAGCCGTCCGCGGCGGCAGCAGGTCGGTCACCGGGCCGGCTCCGCGACCACGACGACGTTGTCGCGGTAGCCGCCGACGTCGGGGAGGAACGGTCCGCCACAGGTGACCAGCGTCAGCCGGGGCGGCCCCGTCCGCCCGAACAGCAGGTCCACCGGCAGCGCCCGCTTGTCCAGCAGCTCGCGCGAGACCACCCGCCAGCGGGTGGTCTCGCCGGCGGCGTCGGTGACCAGGAACTCCTGCCCCGGCTCGGCCTCCCGCAGCGGGGCGAGCGCGCCGAGGCCCTGCTCGGCGTCGTCGACGTGGCCGGCGAGGACCGCCGACCCGGGAGCGCCCGGCGCGGGCCCGAAGCGGTACCAGCCGGCCCTCCCCACGTCGTCCGGCAGCGCCATCTGCCCGTCGGGGCGGACGCCGGCCTGCTCCAGCGGCGCGTCGACGCCCAGCGCCGGGACCTCCAGCCGCACCGGGGGGACGACGTCGGGCACGGGGAGCGGTGCGGCGTCGCGGACGGGTACGCCCGGAACGGGCGGAGCGCTCGGCGGAGCCGGTGCGGTGAGCACCTGCTCGACCGGCGCGCCCGCCGCCGCCGGCGGCCGGGTCAGCGCCCACGTCGTGGGCACGCCCACGGCGAGGGCGAGGCCCAGGGCCATGCCGGCAACGGCGGGTCGCACGTCCGGTCCTCCGGTCAGCCGCGGGTGGTGGCCAGCCGGCGCGCGGCCACGCCGGCACCGAGCAGCCCGAGCGCGGACAGGCCGATCAGCGGCAGCGGCAGGGCGGTGTCGGCAGCGGAGTCGGCCAGGCCGGCGGTGCCGCCGGGGACCCCGGACGGCGCCGAGTGCGCGCCGCTGATGGTCTGCACGGCCAGCTCGTAGCCCGAGGCCTCCGAGCCCCACGCGTAGACGATCGTCGTGGCGCCCTCGGTCACGGCGAGGTCGGCCGGGCCGATCGCGACCGTGGTGGTGCCGGCGACGACGACGTCGGCGCTGACCGTGCCGGCCGGCACCTCGAGCGCCGCCTCGTCCGGGTTGGTCAGGCCGGGCACGATGACCTGGCCGCCGGCGCGGACGTCGACCGCCGGTGCCGCCGCGGTGTGCCGCACCACGACCCGGCCCTGGCCCGCGGGGACCGCGGAGGTGTCGTTGACGAACGGCGTGAGCGCGGGCTGGCCGTCGGCGCTCAGGTGGGCGACCACCGTGGCGTTCGCGCCCGCGGGGACCGCCACGCCGTCGGCCGACAGCAGCGGCGTGCCGGAGCCGTCGGGGGCGTCGGCGGGGAACAGCGCCAGGTCGTAGGAGCCGGCCGGCAGCGACAGCGGGTCGGTGAGGGTGCCGGGCCGGAAGTCGTCGATCAGCCGCTCGCCGTTGGCGTACACGTCGACCGGGGTGTCCGGGACGGCGTGCAGCACGGAGACGGTGGCGGTGTCGGCAGCCGAGGCCGGTGCGACACCGAGCGCGAGCAGCGCGCCGGTGCCGGCGACGGTGGCGATGCCGAGGGTGCGGGTCCGGGTCACGGGGACCTCCGGGTCTAGGGGGTGCTGACACGACCTCTTCCGCCGTCCCCGCAGGTCCGGATGCAGCCCCGTCGGAGCCATCAGCGCTACGAAGGCCCCCTCGGTCCCGCGGGGACGCGCGCCGCGCCGTCGTCCGGGTTCCGCGGGAGGATCCCCGGGTGGTGTCCCCCCGCGACCGCGACGCCGGGGGGCGGGCCCGCAACGCCCGTCCCCGCGACGCCCTCGGGCGCCCGTTGCCGCGCGGCGCCGTGGGCGAGGAGCGGGCGCCGGAGGGGCTGCCGCGCACGCCGGACGAGGCGATCGCCGAGGCGCAGCGGCTGCTCGACGCCGGTCGCCCGTTCCACGCGCACGAGGTGCTCGAGGACGCCTGGAAGGCGGCGCCCGAGGAGGAGCGGCAGCTGTGGCGGGGGCTGGCGCAGCTCGCCGTCGGCCTCACCCACGCCGCCCGGGGCAACGACCGCGGCGCCGTCCGGCTGGTCGAGCGGGGCGCGGGCAACGTGGCGCCCTACGCGGCGGCACCGCCGCACGGGGTCGACGTCGCCGGGCTGGTGGAGTGGGCGCGCCGGCCGCTCGCCCCCGACCGCCCGTTCCGGCTGCGCGGCGCTGGCCCGGCCCGCTGAGCGCGGGCAGACTCGGCGCGGGAGGTCCCCATGAGGAGCTACGAGGCGACGGTCCGGATCGACGCGAGCCCGGAGGAGGTCTGGCGCGACCTGGTCGACGTCGGCTCCTGGCGCGACTGGGACTCCGGCGTCGACCGGGTCGAGGGCCGCGTCGCGCTGGGGGAGCGGCTGACGCTCTACGCCACGATGATCCGCAGCCGCCCGTTCACCGTGACCGTCACCGAGCTCCGGCCGCGCGAGGCGATGCGCTGGCGCGGCGGGCTGCCGCTGGGCCTGGCGGTCATCGAGCGCACGTACCAGCTCGACCCGCAGGACGACGGCGGCACGGTGCTCACCGTGCGCGAGGACCAGACCGGCCCGCTGGCGTGGGTGACCGAGCGCTCCACGCCGGACCTCAACCCGTCGTTCCGCCAGTTCTGCGCCGGCGTCAAGGCGCGCGCCGAGGGCCGCGCCCGCGCCTCCGGCTGACGCCCGTGCGCGTCCGCGGAAGTGCACGGGGCCTCAGCGGCAGCGGCCGAGCAGCGTGCGGGCGCGGTCGGCGAAGGGCGTGAAGCCGAAGGTCTCGCAGATCTCCAGCGCCCGCCGCAGCTCCGCCTCCGCGCCGGGCCGGCCGAGCAGCCCGAGCACGCCGCCGCGGTAGAGCGCGGTCGGCCCGAGGACCGTCGTGCCGGCCCACAGCACCACCACGGTGTCCCCGTACCCCTCCAGGGCCGGCAGCAGCGGCGCGGCCAGGTCGCGGTCGCCGAGCTCCAGGGCGGTGTCGGCGAGCAGCACGGTCTGCACCGGCTCGCGCACGCCGTGCGCGGGGAGGGCGAGCCACCGCTCCACGACGGCTCGCGCCTGCTCCCGCCGGCCGGCCTGGGCGTGCGCCAGCGCCAGGATCGCCAGCCAGTTGGCGTCGACGGTCGCGGCGAGGTCGACGATCTCGGGCACCAGGGAGCCCATCCGGCGGTCGTGCCAGGCGGCGATGCCCTCGATCGTCTGCCGCGACGTCCGGGTGACGTCGGCGGCGGCCGGGGAGGTGGTCGGGGCCTCGCGGACGGCGGCGTCGGCCAGCCGGCGCGCCTCGACGGCGTCGCCGCGGGCCAGCGCCGTCCCCGCCGACCACCAGGCGTCCAGCTGCAGCAGGTCGCCGTCGCCCCGGCGGGTGGCCAGCTCGGTGAACCGTCGGGAGACCGCCGCCGCCTCCTCGGGCTGCACCGTCTCGGTGAGCGCGCAGCGCAGCAGGTGCAGCGCGGTGGCCTCGGCGGCGGGGTCGCCGGCCGACTCGCGCAACAGCGCCCGGGCCAGCTCCACCCGGCGGGCGGCGTGCGCCGGCGTCCAGTCGGCCACGAACCGGGCGACCCGGGCCCGCGGCCGCGCGGACGGGACGCTCCCCGCCGCGGCCAGCGCGCGGTCGGCGAGCTCGCGGCCGCCCGCCTCGCCCGCGGAGGCGCGCTGCACCGCCAGCGCGGCCAGCACCGCGGACGCCAGCTCCGGGGGCAGCGCGTCGGCGCCCGCGGCGGCCTCCTCCAGCAGCGCGACGTCGGTGGCCGCCGGCGCGCCGACCGAGGCCCAGTAGCCGCCGAGCCCGCCGCCGGCCGAGGCGACGGCGGCCCGGGCCAGCCGGGCGGGGTCGCCGAGGTCGCGGGCGAGGTCCGCCGACGCCCGCAGCGCCGCGCCGCTGCGCTCGAGCAGGCCCAGCCTCCGCAGCGCCCGGCCGCGCACCAGGTGCAGGTCGGCGGCCAGCGCCTCCTCCCCGGGCGGCACGTGCCCCAGCCCGCGGTCGGCGAGCGCGGCGGCCTCCTCGACGCCGGCCCGGTCGAGCGCCTCGCGGGCGGCGCGCAGGCAGGCGCGGGCGGCAGCCGGGTCCGGCCCGCCCGCCGCGGCCTCGCTGCGGTGCACGGCGATGGCGCCGGCCGCGGTCGCCGCCGCCGGCCCGGCCGCCAGGACGTCGGCCACCCGGCCGTGCACGCGGGCGCGCTCGACCGGGCCGAGGTCGGCCAGCAGCACCTCGCGGACCAGGTCGTGGGCCACCCGCACCCGGCCCGGGGACGTCTCGACCAGCAGGCCCGCGCCCAGCGCCGTCGTCACCCCGCCGCCGTCGCCGGGCACGACGGCGGCCAGCAGGCCGGCCGGCACGTCCCGGCCGGCGACCGCGGCCGCGGCGAGCACGTCCCGGGCGGACGCCGGAAGGCCGGCCAGCCGCAGACGGACGACGTCGCGGACCCCGGCCGGCACTCCCTCCCCGGCCGACGGCGGCAGCGCGGCGAGCTCGGTGACGAAGAACGGGTTGCCGCCGGTGCGCTCGGCCAGCGTGGCGGCGACCGCGCCGGCGGGCGGACCGCCGCGCAGCTCCGCGACCAGGTCGGCGACCTCGCCGGCCGCCAGCCCGGCCAGCCGCAGCCGGCGCGCTCCCGGCAGCCGGGCGGCCAGGCCGAGCACGCGGGTGAGCACCGGGTCGGCGGTGGCCTCCTCGCGGCAGGTCACCGCCAGCAGCAGGCGGCTCCCGTGCAGCTGGGAGAGGACCACCTCGAGGACGTGCAGCGAGTCGCCGTCGGCCCACTGCAGGTCGTCGAGGACGACGAGCAGCGGCTGCTCGGCGGCGAGGGCGTACAGCCGGCGTGCGGTGTCCAGGCCGAGGGCGAAGCGGGCGCCGGTGTCGGCGCCGAGCGCCGCCTCGGGCAACCCGCCGAGCACCTGCTGCCACGGCCAGTACGGCGGCGCGCCGCCGATCTCGGCGCAGCGCCCCCAGCGGACGGCGGCCCCGGCGCGGGCGGCGAACGCCTCGACCAGCCGGGTCTTGCCGATGCCCGGCTCCCCGGTGACCACGACGGCGGTGCCGCGTCCGGCGCCCGCCGCCGCCCAGGCGCCCGCCAGCGCGGCCAGCTCCTCCGGACGGCCCACGAACCCGTCCCCGGCCGGCAGCTCCCGGGCGACCGGCGCCGGGGTCCGCGCCGGGACGGTCAGCGCGGCGTCCTGGCGCAGGACGGCGGCCTCGAGGTGGCGCAGCTCGGCCGAGGGGTCCAGGCCCAGCTCGTCGGCGACCCGCTCGCGGGTGCGGCGCAGCACGTCGAGCGCGTCGGCCTGGCGGCCGGCCCGGTACAGCGCGCGGGCCAGCAGCGCGGCGGTGTGCTCGCGCAGCGGGGCGACGGCGGCGGCCGCGGTGAGGTCGGGGACGAGCTCGGCGCCCGCCCCGAGCGCCAGCCGCGCCTCGGCCAGCCGCTCGACGGCGACCAGCCGCAGCTCCTCCAGCCGCGCGACCACCGGGACGACGTCCTCGACGTCGGCGACGTCGGCGTAGGGCCGGTCCTGCCAGCGGGCCAGCGCCTCGGTCAGCAGCCGGGCGGCCGCGCCGTCGTCCGCGGCCGTGCCGGCGGTGACGAGGTCGGCGAAGGCGTGCGCGTCGACGGCGGTGCGCGGCAGCACCAGGGCGTAGCCGTCGCCGCGGGTCACCAGGACGGTGGCGTCGCGGGCGCCGCGGCCGGGGTCGAGCAGCCGGCGCAGGCGGCTGACGTGACCCTGCAGCGTCGTCGTCGCCGTGGCCGGCGGGGCGCCGCGCCAGAGGCGGTCGGCCAGCCCAGCGGCCGGCACCGGGCGGCCCTCGGCGGCAGCCAGCAACGCCAGGACCTCGGCGGGCCGGCGCCCGCCGAGGTCCAGGTCGACGCCGTCGCGCAGCAGCCGCGTCGGCCCGAGCACGTCCAGCCGCAGGTCCACGGCGACGGAGGGTAGGTGCTCGGCGCGCTCCCGGGGGTCAGCCGGCCACCGTGCCGCCATCGGGCGAACGGCGCAGGGGAGCGATCCGCCACCAGGCGAGCGCGGTGAGCAGCAGCGTGACGGCGCCCATGAGGCCGGTCTCCGTGGAGAACCACTCGGTGGGCCCGCTGTCGGCGGTCAGCGGCGCGAGCACGTGGTAGAGCAGCGCGTTGAGCACCGCGTGCGCCAGCACGCCCGGCCAGATCCCCCAGCGCAGCTGCATCGAGGCGAGCACGGCGCCCAGCGAGGTGGTGCCCACGGTGAGGCACAGCAGCGCGAACGGCACCGGGACGCCGGCCGGTGAGCCGCCGAGGAAGAGCACCAGCGGCCAGTGGAACATCGACCAGGCCAGTCCGCTGACCAGGACGACGGTGCGCGGGCCGGCGACCTCGGCGAGGCGCTGCACCAGGAGGCCGCGCCAGCCGACGTCCTCGGCGAGCGCGAGGACGACGTAGGGCAGGACCAGCACGGTGAGCCCCAGCGCGACCGTCGGCGTGAGCCCGTCGGAGGCGACGCCGGCCAGCCCGGTGGCCCACAGCAGGCCCCCGGCGGCCAGCGTCGGCAGCAGGCCCCAGAGCCAGGCGGTCCCGAGGCTGCGCCACGACGTCCGGCGGAAGCCCCAGCCCGGCCGGCGCAGCGTCCCCGCGGTGACCAGCCGGGCCACGACCGCGGCCAGCAGCGGGATCAGCGCCTGGCCGAACAGCAGCGCCTGGACCAGCGGCGGCGCCTGGTCGACGTGTGCGACGTCGGCGTCGGCCGCGGACGCGACCGAGGTGGTGACGGTGAGCAGGCCAGCGGTGGTGCCGAGGAAGACGGCGACCTCCCGCCACGGTGACGGGCGGACCGCGGGTGCGGCCGGCGGGGCGGACAGGGACGGGGTGGCGGTCATGGCGGGCGGCTCCTCGCGGGATGCGTTCTCGGACGGCGCCCACCGTCGGAGCCGGTCCTGGTCGGCCGCTGGTCGACGACTGGCGCGGCGGTGACCAGCCGCCGACCAGCGCGCGGGCGCACCGTGCGGGGCATGGAGCCGCGAGACCCCGTCCCCCCGCCCGGCCGCCCCGCCGCCGAGGCGGTGACGGTCCCGCCGGGCACGCCGGCGCGCCGCCTCGTCGCCCGCGGCGCCGACGTGGTGCTGGTGGTCGTGGCCGGCTGCCCGCTGGTGGCGCTCGGCGCCGCGCCCGCGCGGCCGCGGCCGCCGGGCTCGTCGGTCGTCTGCCCGCGGGGCGTGCCGTGGTCGGTGGCCGGGACCGACGCCGAGGCGCGGCTGGTCGTCGTCGCCGTCCCGGCCGGGCCGCAGGCCACCCTGGCCACGCTGCTGGGCCCGCCTCCGCTCGACGGCGCCGCGCTGGTGGCGGCCGCGGCCGACGGCGGGCTGGAGGTCGTGCTGGGACCGATCGCGGGCACCTGAGCGCGGCGCGGGCCCGGCGGTGACACGATCGCCGTGTGACCAGTGACACAGCTGCGGACCCCACCGCCCTGGGCGAGCCGACCGGCGTCCCGCGCGGGCCGGTCACCTCGGCGTCCTACTCGATCACCGTCCGGCTCTCCGCCGACGGCGACCCGGCGAGCATCGGCCGGATCGCGACCGCGGTGGGCTCGGCCGGTGGCGCGGTGACCGCCATCGACGTCGTCGAGTCCCGGCCCGACGGGCTGACCGTCGACGTCACCTGCTCGGCCGCCGACGCCCCGCACTCCGACGAGGTCGTCGACGCGCTGCGCGCCGTGCCGGGCGTGGCCGTCCGCAAGGTCAGCGACCGCACCTTCCTGCTGCACCTGGGCGGCAAGCTCGAGGTGGCCTCCAAGGTGCCGCTCAAGACCCGCGACGACCTGTCGATGGCCTACACGCCCGGCGTGGCGCGGGTCTGCCTGGCGCTGGCCGAGCACCCCGAGGACGTGCGCCGGCTGACCATCAAGGGCAACACGGTCGCCGTCGTCACCGACGGGTCGGCCGTCCTCGGCCTCGGCGACCTCGGGCCGGGCGCGGCGCTGCCGGTGATGGAGGGCAAGGCCGCGCTGTTCAAGCGGTTCGCCGACATCGACGCCTGGCCGATCTGCCTGGACACCCAGGACGTCGACGAGATCGTGCGCACCGTGGAGCTCATCGCGCCCGGCTTCGGCGGCATCAACCTCGAGGACATCGCCGCGCCGCGGTGCTTCGAGATCGAGGCGCGGCTGCGCGAGCGGCTCGACGTGCCGGTCTTCCACGACGACCAGCACGGGACGGCGATCGTGGCGCTGGCGGCGCTGCGCAACGCCCTGCGCGTGGTGGACAAGCAGCTGCCCGACGTGCGGATCGTCGTCGCCGGAGCCGGTGCGGCGGGGACGGCGATCGTGCACCTGCTCGTGGAGGCCGGGGCCGGGCAGGTGCTCGTGTGGGACCGCGAGGGCATCCTCTCGCCCGACGACGAGCGGCTCTCCCCGGCCAAGGCCGAGCTCGCGCGGCGCACCAACCCCGCGTGCGTGCGCGGCGAGCTGCCCGACGCGCTGGCCGGCGCCGACGTCTTCATCGGGGTGAGCGCCGGCAACGTGCTGCCCGTCGAGGCACTGGCGGCCATGGCCGACGACGCGGTGGTCTTCCCGATGGCCAACCCGACGCCGGAGGTCGACCCGGTGCGCGCCCGGCAGCACGCCGCCGTCGTCGCCTCGGGCCGGTCGGACCTGCCCAACCAGATCAACAACGTGCTGGCCTTCCCCGGCGTCTTCCGGGGGCTGCTCGACGCCCGCGCCCGCGAGATCAGCGACGGGATGCTGCTGGCGGCGGCCGACGCGCTGGCCGCGATCGTCCGCGACGACCAGCTCAACGCCAACTACATCATCCCGAGCGTCTTCGACCCCGCCGTCACGCAGGCCGTGGCCGCAGCGGTCGCCGAGCAGGCGCGCGCCGAGCCCGGCGCCACGGCCGAGGTCACCGACCGCACCAGCTTCGGCGGCTGATGGGGGACCCCGTCCTCCCCACCCCTCGCGGGCTCGGGGCGGCGCCCTGGACGGGGCCGCGCGGAAGTGCACACGAACGGGGACGACGGCGGGCGGCTGCGGCGGGGATCATGGCCCCGTGCCCGAGTTGCCCGAGGTGGAGGCGCTGGTGGCGTTCCTCCGCGAGAACGCCGTCGGCCGGGTGGTCGCGCGCGCCGACCTGACCGCCCTGCAGGCGCTCAAGACCTTCGACCCGCCGCTGTCGGCGCTGGCCGGCCTCGAGGTCACCGGTGTCACCCGGCACGGCAAGTTCCTCGACCTCGACGTCTCGGGCCTGCACCTGGTCGTCCACCTGGCCCGCGCGGGGTGGCTGCACTGGCGCACCGGACTGCCCGCGGCTCCGCCCAAGCCGGGCAAGGGTCCCCTCGCCCTGCGCGTGCACCTCGATGACGGCAACGGCTTCGACCTCACCGAGCAGGGCACCCGCAAGAGCCTCGCCGTCTACCTGGTGCACTCGCCGTCGGAGGTCCCCGGCATCGGCCGGCTGGGCCCCGACGCGCTGCTGGTCGACCGCGAGCAGTTCGCCGCGCTGCTGGCCGGCCGGCACGGGCAGGTCAAGGGCGCGCTGACCGACCAGACGGTCCTCGCCGGCATCGGCAACGCCTACTCCGACGAGATCCTGCACACCGCGCGGCTCTCGCCGTTCAAGATGGCCGACAAGCTCACCGACGACGAGGTCGTCCGCCTCTACGACGCGATGCGGTCCACGCTCACCGACGCGCTCGACCGCCAGGTGGGGCAGCGGGCGGCGACGCTCAAGGGCGAGAAGCGGTCGGGCCTGCAGGTGCACGCGCGCACCGGCCTGCCGTGCCCGGTCTGCGGCGACACGGTGCGCGAGGTCAGCTTCGCCGACACCTCGCTGCAGTACTGCCCGACCTGCCAGACCGGCGGCAGACCGCTCGCCGACCGGCGGATGAGCAAGCTCCTGCGCTGAGCGGGGGACCGCTCAGTCGACCGCGCGCCTGGAGGGGAACCAGGTCGCGGCCCGGGCGGTGACGGCGCTGCCCAGACCGGCGTCGTCGCCCTCCGGCGCGGCCGACCCGACAGCGCTCCACCAGTCCTCCAGCGGTGGCGGGACCAGGACGTCGACCCGCTGGCCCGGCCGCGGCACGAGGACCTCCACCCCCGAGCGCCCGGCGGCGGCCAGCAGCCGCTGCACCGGCTCGGCCCAGCGGTGGAAGGCCAGGTTGAACGTGGCCCAGTGCACCGGCAGCAGCGCCCGGCCGCCGAGGTCGCCGTGCGCGCGCACCGCCTCCTCGGGGTCCATGTGGATGTGCTTCCACGCCTCGTTGTAGGCACCGATCGGCATGAGCGTGAGGTCGAAGGGGCCCAGCCGGGCACCGATGCCGGCGAACGCCGGGGTGTAGCCGGTGTCGCCGCCGAAGAAGACGCGGTGCCGGGGGCCGGCCACCACCCACGACGACCACAGCGTCGTGTCCCGGGTCAGGTAGCGCCCGGAGAAGTGCCGCGCCTCGGTGCAGGTGATCGTGAGCCCGCCGACCGTCGTCGCGCCGTCCCAGTCCAGCTCGACGACCCGATCCTCCGGCACGCCCCAGTGCCGCAGGTGCACGCCCACGCCCAGCGGGACGACGAACGGCGCGTCCTGCTGCTCGACCAGCGCCTGCACGGTGGGCAGGTCCAGGTGGTCGTAGTGGTCGTGCGACACGAGGACCACGTCGACCTGCGGCAGGGTCTCCACCGGCGCCGGCGGCTCGTGCAGCCGGGTCGGCCCGAACACCGGCGACGGCGAGACGCGGTACCCCCACACCGGGTCCACCAGCACCCGGGCGCCGTCGACCTCCAGCAGTGCGCTGGAGTGCCCGAACCAGGTGACGGCGAGGTCGCCGGCCTCGGCCGGGATCTCGGGGCGGACCAGCGGCACCGGGCGGGCCGGGAGCCCGACGTGCCGGTCGTCGTGCCACTGCCGCAGCAGGCCGCGGCGGGCGTTGGGCGGCGGCAGGCTCGGCGTGGGCAGCGTGTTCCGGAACCGGCCGTCCGACCACTGCGGCGAGCCGGCCACCGTCGGGCGGATCTCCCGCCGGCCGGCGCCGATGGCCGTGGGCAGGCCCCAGGCGGCACGGGCGAGGAAGCCCACGGGCAGGGCGAGGGCGGCAGCGGTCAGGGCGGTGCGACGGCGGGACGGCACGACGTCCATGCTCCCAGCCCGGCGCGGGCGGGCGCCGCGACCCGTGTCACCGCCCGCGGTCCGGCGCCGTACGGTGCGCTCCTCCGACGACGAGGGGGCGCGATGCCGCAGGACGGCGGGCCGGTCCCGCGGCCGGCGGGCGGGACCGGGCCGGAGGACGAGGGCGGGGACCCGGCGTGCTGGCTGGCGCGGGTGTGCCCGGCGTGCGGCCGGCTCGCCGAGGAGGACCCGCCGACCCGCTGCCCCGCGTGCGGCGAGGAGCTGCCCGCCGACTGACGACGGCGGCGAGGACGGCGGCCGCGCGCCGTCATCGGCGAGCGGCGGCGAAGTCCGCGAGCGCGCGGCGCAGGGCCACGCCGAGGCGGTCGGAGCGCACGTGCAGCTCGTCGCGCAGCACCAGCGGCAGCCCGGTGCTCGCCATCCGGGACTGCAGCTCGAGGTCCTCGGCGAGCACGCGCTGCGCGAGGGCCACCTCGCCGGCGACCACCTCCGGCCCGGGCAGCGGTTCGCCGGGTCCCGCGGACAGCAGCAGGCAGGTGTACACCCGCGTCGAGTCGGCGTCCTCGGGCTGCAGCAGGAACAGGATCGTCCTCGCCGCCCCCGTGTCGAGGAGGTCCAGCCGCAGCCGCAGTTGGAACGGCGCCCGGAGGACGTAGGTGGCCCGGCGACGCGGCCGCTGCCCACGACGTGCGCCCGGGTCCGTCGGGTGGTCCGACCGCTGCTGCTGCACGCCGGTGAACCCGCCCGGCTCCGGCGCCACGTCGTAGGCGGGCACCTCGACCCCGTCGGCCGCGCCGGAGGTGGCCGCGTGCACGAACGGGGAGTGCGCGACGTCGAGGAAGCCGTCGGCGAGCGGCCCGGCCGGCCCGGCCGAGCGCGCCGGCGTCAGCCAGCCGCGGACGAAGCGCCGGTCGCCGTCCTCGGGCAGCTCCAGCGGGACGTCGCGCGGCGGCGCCGGTGCGAGCCAGACGACGCCGTACCGCTCCCGCACGCCCCAGGCCGGCGGGTCGGCCACCAGCCCGTCGGGGCCGCGGGACAGCGACCACGTCCGGCCCAGCAGCCGCACCTGCAGCCAGCCCCCGGGCCGCAGCTCGCGGGCGAGCGCCACCGGGTGCCAGGCGTGCTCCAGCGACGGGTCGAGGTTGCCGAACACCGGACCCGGGGGAGGTGCGGGCGCGGGCGCCGACTCGGGCACCGGCTCGGCCGCGGGCGGCGGCGGCGCGGCGACGTCGGTGCGTTCGGGCGCCAGCCAGATCCAGCCGTGCCGCTCCTCGACCGCCCAGGGCACCGGCAGGTCCGCCCGCGGTGGCGCGCTGCCGTGGGGACCGAGTGACGGGACGTCCACGCAGCGGCCCTCGGTGTCGAACCGCCAGCCGCGGTACGGGCACCGCAGCCGTCCCTCGACCACGGCGGCCGCCGCCAGCGGGACCAGCCGGTGCGGGCAGCGGGCCGGGAAGGCGCTCACCTCGGCGCCGGGACGCAGCCGGACGACGACGTACGCGCGCCCCCCGGCGCCCACCGGCACCGGCGTCGTCCCGACCTCGGCGGCGCGCGCCACCGGGAACCACCCCGTCGACCGTGCGGTCGACGTCCGTGCCGTCGCGGTCATGCCCCCAGTGCACCGCTGCCGCGCTACCAGGGCGTTACGCCCGCCAGAAGCTCAGGTCACGGCTTCGCACCGAAAGTCTCGCTGCTTTCCGACGCAAGGACCATCGACCTACAGTGAGCGCGCTCACAGCCCAGACGACGAGGGAGACACCGTGACCGAACCCGCCGAACGGCGGCTGCTGACGCCGGAGGAGTACCGGCAGGCACAGGACTCGCCGGAGTTCA
This sequence comes from Geodermatophilus amargosae, assembly GCF_041028265.1. Taxonomy (GTDB): domain Bacteria; phylum Actinomycetota; class Actinomycetes; order Mycobacteriales; family Geodermatophilaceae; genus Geodermatophilus; species Geodermatophilus amargosae_A. Next base: position 313,138 of record NZ_JABGCW010000009.1, on the reverse strand, counting down.
CCGAGCTGCGCAGGCGCTTCCGGCGCTTCGCCTTCCCGATGACCGTGGCCTTCCTGGCCTGGTACCTCCTCTACGTCCTGCTCTCGACGTACGCGCCGGACTTCATGTCCACCCGGGTCTTCGGCGACGTCAACCTCGGCATCCTGCTGGGCCTGGCGCAGTTCGTGTCGACGTTCGTGATCACGCACCTCTACGTCTCGCACGCCAACCGGCGCACCGACCCGATCGCCGACGAGATGCGCGAGCGCCTCGAGAGCCACCAGTACGCCCGCGGCACCGGCCAGACCGGTCCCGACCTCGGCAAGAAGGGGGCCACGCGTGCCTGAGACCGTCGTGCTCGCGGCCGACGCCACGATCGGCAGCCCGGCCGTCAACATCTCGATCTTCGGCGCGTTCGTGCTGGTCACCCTGGTGATCACGTTCCGCGCCAGCCGCAACAACAAGAGCGCGGCGGACTACTACGCGGCCGGTCGCAACATCAGCGGCACCCAGAACGGCCTGGCCATCGCCGGCGACTACCTGTCGGCGGCGTCGTTCCTGGGCATCGCCGGTGCGATCGCCGTCTACGGCTACGACGGCTTCCTGTACTCGATCGGCTTCCTCGTCGCCTGGCTCGTGGCGCTGCTCCTGGTGGCCGAGCTGATGCGCAACACCGCGCGGTACACGATGGCCGACGTCCTGGCCTTCCGGATGCGGCAGGGCCCGGTGCGCACCGCGGCGGCCATCTCCACGCTCGCGGTGTCGCTGTTCTACCTGCTGGCCCAGATGGCCGGCGCCGGCGGACTGGTCACCCTGCTGCTCGGGGTCACCGGCGAGGCCGCGCAGGCGCTCGTCGTCGTCCTGGTCGGCGCGCTGATGATCATCTACGTGCTCGTCGGCGGCATGCGCGGCACCACGTACGTGCAGATCATCAAGGCCACGCTGCTCATCGCCGGCGCGCTGGTGATGACCCTGTGGGTGCTCACCAAGTTCGGCTTCAACCTGTCCTCCCTGCTCGGTGACGCGCAGTCGGTGGCGGTCGAGGGCCGCGACGTGCTCGCGCCCGGCGCGCAGTACGGCGCCTCGAGCACCTCGAAGCTCGACTTCGTGTCCCTCGGCCTCGCGCTGGTGCTCGGCACGGCCGGCCTGCCGCACGTACTCATGCGCTTCTACACCGTGCCGACGGCGAAGGACGCCCGTCGCTCGGTGGTCTGGGCGATCTGGCTGATCGGCATCTTCTACCTGTTCAGCCTGGTCATCGGCTACGGCGCCGGTGCCCTCGTCGGCCCGGAGCGGATCCTCGGCGCACCGGGTGCGGTCAACTCCGCTGCGCCGCTGCTGGCCTTCGAGCTGGGCGGGACGATCCTGCTCGGCATCATCGCCGGCGTCGCGTTCGCGACGATCCTCGCGGTGGTGGCGGGTCTGACGATCACCGCGTCGGCGTCCTTCGCCCACGACGTCTACGCGTCGGTGATCAAGAAGGGCCAGGTGTCGCCGAACGGTGAGGTGCGGGTCGCCCGCATCACCGCCGTGGTCATCGGCGCCATCTCGATCGGCCTGGGCATCCTGGCGCTGCAGGCCGGGCTGAACATCGCCTTCCTGGTGGCGCTGGCGTTCGCGGTGGCGGCCTCGGCCAACCTGCCGACGATCCTCTACACGCTGTTCTGGAAGCGGTTCACCACCCAGGGCGCGCTGTGGTCGATGTACGGGGGGCTCATCACCTGCCTCGTGCTGATCATCTTCTCGCCGGTCGTGTCGGGCGCGCCGGTCAACCCGGCCACCGGGCTGTCCCCGTCGCTGTTCCAGGACGTCGACTTCCACTGGTTCCCGCTGAACAACCCCGGCCTGGTGTCCATCCCGCTGTCGTTCTTCCTCGGCTGGCTGGGCACGGTCCTGTCCAAGGAGAAGCCGGACCTCGACAAGAACGCCGAGCTCGAGGTGCGGTCGCTCACCGGGATCGGTGCGGAGAAGGCCGTCCAGCACTGACGGAGGACCCCCGTGCAGGGCCCACTGCTCGCGAGCTCGCGGCGGGGCTCTGCACGGGGGCCGCTCGGCACGTCACCAGAGGCGCGCGTCCCCCGTCGGGGGCGCGCGCCTCGTGCGTCCGTGCGGCTACGCGCTCAGGCGGCCCGGACGGCGGGCGCGGCCTCGGGGAGGACGGCGTCGGTCAGGGCGGCGTCGACGGTCGCGACGGCGGTCGCGGTCGACGGGATGGTGCGGCGGGAGCGGCGGACCGCCCAGCGGGTGACCAGCGCGGCGAGGACGACCAGGCCGGCCAGCGCCTCGCGGGCCGAGCCGGTGGTGGCACTGGCGACGGCGACGGCGAGGGCCGCGGCGTAGACCACCGTCACGGCGACGGCGGGGGTGGGCAGGTGCACGGGGACCTCCGGGGACTGCCGGTACTGCGGGGTGCGCCCGCCGGGCCGGCGGCCGGGCTGCGAGAGCTCGGCCACCGGCACGGCGACGGCGTGGGGAGCAGTGGGTCAACGACTCACTTGAGCAGGTCCTTGGCCTTCTGCAGCATCGTGTGGGCCTCGGTCTGCGGGGTGCTGTAGAGCCGCGGGTCGCCCGGAGGCAGCGTCGGGGCGTCGGCGGTGGCCTCGATCGCCGCGGCGCGGAACGTGCTGCGGCCGTCGATCGAGGGACCGGAGGCCCAGCGGCCGTTGGCGGCCTCGGGGCCGTCGGAGGCCTGGATGAAGGTGTAGCCCAGGTCGCCGACCTCCTCGTCGAGCGGGAACGCCTCGGGCACGGGCAGCCCCTCGAGGCCGTCCTCCTTGAGCTGCTCGATCGCGGCCAGCCACTGCTGCTGGTGCATGTGGTCGCGGGTGATGAGGAACCGCAGCATGTCCTTGACGCCCGGGTCGTCGGTCATGTTGTAGATGCGGGCGACCTGCAGCCGGCCCTGCATCTCGGCCGTGGCGTTGTAGTGGAAGTCGGCCATGAGGTTGCCGCTGGCGGTCACGTACGCGCCGGTCCAGGGGTTGCCCATGCTGTCCTGGTAGGACGCGGCCTGCCCGTTGACGATCAGGTGCTGCGGGTTGTGCTGCCCGTAGCCGGCGGCCGCCTCCTTGCTGCGGTCGGCCGCGTCGGGCTTGAGCGGCGCGTGGTCGAGCAGCCGGTCGATCATGGTGATGATCATCTCGACGTGGGCCAGCTCCTCGGTGCCGATCGAGAGGAGCATGTCCTTGTACTTGCCGGGCAGCCGGCAGTTCCAGCCCTGCAGCAGGTACTGGGTGGCGACGGTCATCTCGCCCCACTGACCGCCGAGGATCTCCTGCATCTTGCGGGCGAAGTCCGGGTCGGGACCGTCGGGCTTGGCCTCGTACTGCAGGGCGTGGGTGTGCGTGAACACGGGCTCTCCCTCGATGGCGCTTGCGTCGTCGCGTCGCCGCCGCTGCGGTGACACAGGAGATCTGCCCGCGCCCGATGGCCCGCCCGTGCCGTCCCGTGGCCCCCCGGTGCCATGTCTTCCGTCGGCCTGCCGGCCGACACCGCGGCCAGGTGCCCTCCCGCACCCGCGCTGAGCCGCTCCCGGTCCTCGTCGCGGGAGCCTCCGGCCCCCACTCCTCGGCCCGCCTCGCAGGGCGGCTCACCTCAGCGGCCAGGTGTCCTCCCGCACCCGCGCTGAGCCGCTCCCGGTCCTCAGCGGTCCGGGAGCTGGACGGTGAGGGTCAGGCCGGCGGCGGAGGTGGCCCAGACGACCGTGCCGCCGAGGTCGCGGGCGTGCCGCTGCACCGACCACAGGCCCAGGCCGGTGAGGTCGACCGGCGGTGCGTCGTGGCGGAGGTACTGCACGATCCGCTCGGGGTGGGCCACGTCCTGCGTCAGCGCGAGCCGCACACGGTCCTCCCGGCACGTGATCGTGAGCAGCACCGGGGCGCCGTCGCCGTGCCGGTGGGCGTTCTCCAGCAGGTTGGTGAGGATCCGCTGCACGCGGGCGTCCCCGACGCTGACGTCGGCGGCGCGGTCCTGCACGCCGACGGTCAGCTGGTGGGACGGCAGCCCGGAGGCGGCCACCGAGGCGCGGACGACGTCGGCGAGCAGCCGGCCGCCGGGTGCCCGCCGGGCGGCGCCGCCGGAGGCGTCGGCGGTGCGCAGCATCGAGGACAGGTGGGCGGTCTGGGCGCGGGCGAGGCCCAGCAGCTCGTCGTGCTGGGCAGGCGCGCGGTCCAGCGAGCGCAGCAGCGCCTCCAGCGAGGCCAGCGGGCTCTTCATGTCGTGACACATCGCCCGCAGCAGCGCGCTCTCGGGCGTGGGTGGGACCTCCGGCTCGGGGGCCGGCCGGCGGGTCGCGCGGACCACGTGGGCGCGCAGGACCCGGACCAGGTCGGGGAGCAGCCGTCCGGAACCGGACCGGGCGGTACGGGGTGTGTCGGGGGCCAGGGTCACGGGCACCTCCGGGGTGCGTCGGGCCTGTTCCGCCGGGCGCAACGGGCCGGGTGAGGAGGGTCGTGGGGTCGACCGACGCCGGGGTTGAGCGTCAGACGCACGTGGACGTGGTGGTCGTCGACGACCACCCGTTGTTCAGCCGGGGGCTGTCACTGCTGCTCCCGGGGGTCAGCGAGGGACGGGTGCGCGTGGTCGCCACCACCGACGACGCCTCCGCGGCGGCCGCGCTGGTGCGCCGCCACCACGCCGACGTCGCCGTCGTGGACCTGCACATGCCGCCGCCGGGCGGGGTTCGGGCCATCGCGGCGATCCGCCGGGCCGACCCGGTGGTCCGCGTGGTCGCGCTGTCCGGGCTCGCCGAGGCCGACGCGGCGCTGGAGGCGCTGCGGGCCGGGGCGGCCGGCTTCCTGCCGAAGACCGCCGACCCCGAGTCGCTGGTCCGCCCGCTGCTGGCGGTGCTCGACGGCTGGTCGGTGGTCCCCGAGGCACTGCTGCGCCAGCTGCTCGACGACGCCGCGCCGACCGGTGAGCAGACGGTCGCCGACCGGCTGACCAGCGACGAGCGCCGGCTGTGGCGCCTGGTGGCCGACGGCACCAGCACCGTCGACATCGCCACCACGCTGCACGTGTCCGAGCGGACGGCCAAGCGGCTGGTGGCCTCGCTGCTGCGCAGCCTCGGGGTGGCCACCCGCGTCGAGGCGGCCGCGCTCGCCGGCCGCGTCGGGCTCCGCAAGGGGACCGGCGGGCCGAGCTGAGCGGAGAGCCCGCGGAGCGGCCGTCATCGAACGGCGGCTACCCGGGTGCATGATCGACACGCGCCGGTACCGGTGAACTGGCCCCGACGGGCCACCGGCCGGGAACGGAACGGAGCCGGGCCGCTGGGCCTCAGCCGGAGATGCCGGGGACGTCGGCCGGCGGGGCGGAGGCCCACCGCCCGGAGGCGGCCGCGGTGAACGCCGCGACGTCGCCGGCGGCCATGTCGACCGCCGCGTAACCGCCGTTGCCCGCGCCCACGCAGGCGACGACGGTGGCCAGGCCCGCGCGGCGCTGGAAGAACGTCTGCCGCACCTGCCAGCCGACGACGGCGCGCCGCTGCAGCACCGCCTGCTCGCGCACCAGCAGCCCGCTGCGCACGCTGAACGACCGCGGCCCGGTGGTGTGGCCGAGCGCGGCGTAGCGGCCCAGGCCGAGCGGGACCCCGAGCACGGTGAGCACGACGCCGGCGGCCAGCACGCCCCAGAACCCGGTGAGGCCGGTCAGCGCCGCACCGGCCGCGGTGACCAGCAGCCCGCTGCGGACCGCGCGCACCAGGGCCCGCCGCCGCGCGGCCGGCGGGTGCGGCGTCAGGGGACCGGGGTCGTCGACGAGCACGCCGAGCAGCCGCACCGCCTCCGCCCGCGGGCCGAGCGGGAACAGCTGGCCGCGCCGGTTGGCCGCGCCGAGCCCGGTGACCAGCGCGTTGACCCGGGCGGCGTGCACCAGCCGCATGCCCAGCCCCTCGGCGAGGGTGCCGCCGCGGACCCGGTCGACCTCGAGCTCGGTGTGCCGCCGGGTCAGCAGCCCGCGGACGGCGATCAGCGAGCCGCCGCGCCGCACCAGCCGGAAGCCCCAGTTGACGACCGCGGCCCCGGCCACGGCGCCGAGGGCGAGCAGCAGCAGCCCCACGACCGCGGTGGCGACCAGGACGCGGACGTCGGTGAGGTCGGGGCCGTCGAGGTCGGGCCGCAGCTGCCGGGGCAGTTCCTGCAGCAGCCGCGACAGCGCGCCCACCGCGGCGAGCGGCACGGCGAGGTAGCTGGCCACCAGCGGCGCGTACAGCAGCCAGCGGCGGTCGAAGCGGGCCAGTTCCTCCTCGCCCGGCTCCTCCGGCGGCGGTGCGGACGGGTCCGTCCCGGCGGGCACTGCCGCGGCGCGGCGGTGGGTGAGCACCGAGGTGCGCAGCCGGTCGCCCTCGGCCCGCGGGACGCCGTCGACGACGACCTCCTCGTCCCCGCCGGTCAGCGTCCCGGCGGCGGCGTCGATGCGGACACGGACCAGGCCGAAGAGCCGGTGCAGGGCGGGCGCCTCCACCTCCACGCCACGGATGCGGTCGTTGGGCACGGTGCGCACCGAGCGGGCCAGCAGGCCGCGGGTGAGCACGACCGACGAGGCGGTGTCGAGGTACGTGGACCGCCACCACGACAGGGCGGCGAACAGCAGCGACAGCGCCGTCACCGCCGCCACCAGCGCGACGACGACGCCCACGCCGTCGACACCCACCGCGGCGACGACGGGGATCGCGGCCGGCACGACCTGGCGGGCCTGTCGGAAGGTGACGGTGTGCACCAGGACGATCAGGGGTGAGGTGCGGCGGGCGGCGGTGAGCTCCTGTGCCTCCCGGCCCACCTCTGTGACCTCACCCCCCGTCACGTGGCCTCGTCCCGGACCTGCTCGGCGCGGCGGGCGAGGTCGTCGGCCACCCGCTCGGCGACGCCGACCTCCAGGTGCGGCACCCGGACGGTGCCCTGCGACGACGCGGTGAGCACCGCGACGCTGGCCAGCCCGTAGAGCTGCTGCAGCACGCCGCGGGTGACGTCGACGGTCTGGATCCGCGCGACCGGCACCAGCGTCCAGGTGCGGCTCAGCCAGCCGGTGAGGGCGTGCACGGCGTCCGCGGTGACCTCCCAGCGGTGCACCCGGTAGCGGACCCACGGGCGGATGCCGATCGCCACCACCGCGTAGACGACGACCAGTGCGGGCAGCAGCCACCGCAGGACCGGGACCGGGCCGCCCGCCGACGAGGGCATGGTGAGCACGAACACCCCCACCAGGACGCCGTAGACCAGCGTGCCGAGGACCCCCTGGGTGACCCACAGCCAGATGGCCGAGCGCGACAGGGGCCAGGCCGGCTCGCGGACCGGGGGTGCGGGGGGCACGGACATCACGGCCCATCCTCCCAGCCCGGCAGTGACCTTCGTCGCCGGTTCGGTCAGGGTGCCACCTGGGAGGATGGGACGCGTGATGCCGCAGCAGGTCCCGACCGTGTCCGCCGCCGAGGTCCCCGAGGACGCCGCGCTCCTCGACGTCCGGGAGGACGGCGAGTGGGTGGCCGGCCACGCGCAGGGCGCCACGCACATCCCGATGGGCGACGTCCCGGCGCGACTCGACGAGGTGCCCGACGGCGACCCGGTGTACGTCGTCTGCCGCAGCGGCGGGCGCTCGGCGCGGGTGGCCGCCTGGCTCAACCGCAACGGCTACGACGCGGTGAACGTCGGCGACGGCATGGGCGGGTGGGAGGCGGCCGGCCGGCCCCTGGTGAGCGGGACCGGCCAGCCGCCCTTCGTCCGGTAGCGGCCGTGGGCACTCCCGCGGGAGTGCCCACGGCCGGACCTCAGGACTTCGGCGCGTACTCCGCGAAGCGCGACCGCAGGTCCTTCTTGGAGAACTTGCCGACGCTGGTCTTGGGGACCTCGTCGATGAACTCCACGGCGTCGGGCATCCACCACTTGGCGATCAGCGGCTTGAGGTGCTCGAGGATCTCCTCCTCGGTGGCCTCCTCGCCCTCCTTGAGGACGACGCAGGCCAGCGGCCGCTCGTCCCACTTCGGGTGCGGGATGCCGACGACCGCGGCCTCCTTGACCTTCGGGTGGCTCATGATCGCGTTCTCGAGGTCGACCGAGCTGATCCACTCGCCGCCGGACTTGATGAGGTCCTTGGTGCGGTCGGCGATCCGGATGTTGCCGTCGGGGGACATGGCGGCGACGTCGCCGGTCTTCATCCAGCCGTCCGGGGTCGTCAACTCCACCCCCGCGTCCGGGTTGTAGTAGGCCGCGGCACACCACGGGCCGCGCACCTGCAGCTCGCCGGTGGCCTTGTCGTCCCAGGGCTGCTCCTCGAGCGTCTCGGCGTCGACGATGCGCGCCTCGACACCCAGGAACGGGACGCCGGCCCGGGCTCGCCAGGCGGCCTTGGTCTCGTCGTCGGTGTCGTTGAAGCGCGGCGGCAGGATGCCGGAGGAGGCGACCGGGTGGGTCTCGGTCATGCCCCACGCCTGCAGGATCGGCAGGCCGACCTGTTCCCGGTAGGCCTCCGACAGCGCCTTGGGCACCGCCGAGCCACCGCAGCCAATCTCCCGCAGCTTGTGCGACCGGCCGGCCAGGTGCGGCAGCACCCCCTGCCAGATGGTCGGGACGCCGGCGGTGAAGGTGACGCCCTCCTCGATGATCAGGTCGGCGAGTGCCTTGGGTTGCATCATCGAGGCGGGCATGACCATGGCCGCGCCGGCGGCCGGGCCGGCGTGCGCGATCCCCCAGGCGTTGGCGTGGAACATCGGCACGACCGGCATCGCGGCATCCCGGACGCTGAGCCCGAAGGCGTTGGGCGAGATCACGCCCATCGTGTGCAGGAACGTCGAGCGGTGCGAGTAGACGACGCCCTTGGGGTTGCCGGTGGTGCCGGACGTGTAGCACATGTAGGCCGCCGAGCCCTCGTCGGTGACGTGGAAGTCGACCGGCCGTGCGTCGGCCAGCAGCGTCTCGTAGTCGAGCACCCGCGGGTCGTCGGGGATCTCGTTGTCACCACCGTCGTCCATCACGACCACGTGCTGGATGGTCTTCATGGTGTCGATCAGCGGCCACAGCAGGTGCAGGACGGTGCGGTCCACGAAGACCACCTCGTCCTCGGCGTGGTTGGCGATGTAGGTCAGCTGCTCGGGGAACAGCCGGATGTTCAGCGTGTGCACCACGCGGCCGCTGCAGGGGCCGGCGAAGTACAGCTCCAGGTGCCGCTGGCTGTTCCACCCGAAGGTGCCGATCCGCCCGTCCGCGGTGATGCCGAGGGTGTCGAAGACGCCGCCGAGCCGCCGCGTCCGCTCGGCCCACTCGGCGTAGGTGGACCTGGTCCGGCCGTCCGGGCCGTCGGTGACGATCGGGACGTCACCGTGGTGCTGCTCGGCGTGCCGGAAGATCGCGTCGATGGTGAGGGGGACGTCCTGCATGAGCCCGCGCATGGCCGCATCGTGCCAGTGACCGGGCTCACCCTCTACCGGGGAGCGCGCCGTTCCAGCTCCCGGAGGGCGTCGGTTGCGACCCAGCGGGCGCCGCGGCCCCCCGACCGCAGCTCCCACGCCGTCTCGACGGCGCGGGCGTGCAGGCCGGGGCTGCGCTTGCCGATCTGCCGCAGTGCCCAGCTCGCGCCCTTCCGGACGAGCGGCCGGTCGTCGTCGGCCCGCTCGGCGACCGCGCGCAGGAACGGCTCGAACCGGTCGTCGTCCGACCGCTCGTCGGCGACCGCGAGGCCGGCCATGACGGCGAACCCGGCCCGCTTGACGAACGTCTCCGGCCGGCCGCTCCACTCCAGCGCCCTCGCCCAGGCGAACGGGGTGTGCCGGACCAGGTTCTGGCACACCTGGTCGCACACGTCCCACGAGTCGAAGGCGGCCGCCCACGCGTCGAGCTGCCGCTCGGTCACCGCCGCCGGGTCCTCGACGAGGCTGGCGAGGATGCGGGCCTCGTGGACGCCGGAGTCCCACAGCCCCGCGGCCAGCTCGTGCGAGCGGCCGAGCTCCTTCGCCAGCGCGCGCAGCTCGGCCACCGTGACGCCGAGGGTCTCGGCGCCGCCGATGCCGTGGCGGGCCATGCCCTCCAGCCGCGCCGGGTCGGCCAGCCCGCGCAGCCTGCCGAGCACCTCGTCGGGATCGGCCACTAGCGCGTCAGGACGACGGGCAGCTCGGCCAGGCCGCGGATGACGAACTCGGGACGGCGCCGCGCCGGGCGGCCCAGCTCGAGCCGCGAGGTCCGCTCGAGGAGCGCGCCGAAGGAGGCCTGCAGCTCCACGCGGGCCAGCGGCGCCCCGATGCAGAAGTGCACGCCCGCGCCGAACGAGATGTGCGGGTTCTCGGTCCGGCCGACGTCGAGGGTGCCGGGGTCGGCGAAGACGGCGGGGTCGCGGTTGGCGGCGCCGAGCAGCGCGGCCACCTTCTGCCCCTCGCGCACGGTCACGCCGCCGATCCCGACGTCGGCCGTGGCCGTGCGCTCGAACAGCTGCAGCGGCGAGTCGAAGCGCATGAGCTCCTCGATCGCCGTCGGGAGGAGCCCGGGGTCGGCCCGCAGCCGCGCCAGCTGGCCGGGGTGCTGCAGCAGCGCGAGCAGCCCGTTGCCGCTGACGTTGACCGTGGCCTCGTGCCCGGCGTTGAGCAGCAGGATGCAGGTGGTGACCAGCTCGTCCTCGGTCAGCCGGTCGCCCTCGGCGTCGCGGACGGTGACCAGGTGCGAGAGCAGGTCCTCAGCCGGCGCGCGGCGGCGCTGCGCGGCGAGCTCGCGCAGGTAGGCGACGAACTCCGCGGCGGCCTGCTCGGCGGCGTCCTCGACCGCCGTCGTCCGGCCGTACTCGTACATCCTCACGATCGCGTTGGACCACGGCCGCAGCAGCGGCCGGTCGGCCGCCGGGACGCCGAGCAGCTCGGCGATGACGGCCACCGGCAGCTCCTCGGCCATCCCGGACAGGACGTCGACGGGCTCGGTGCCGCCCGAGCGCTCGGCCAGGCCGTCGACCAGCTCGCCGGCGAGGTCCTGCACCCACGGGCGCAGCCGCTCGACGTGGCCGCGGGCGAAGGCCGCGCTGATCAGCCGGCGCAGACGGGTGTGGTCGGGCGGCTCCATCTCGAGGATGGCGTTGCGGTGGATCAGGTTGAACGCGCCGAACCGGTCGGCCGGCTCCTGGTCCCGCCAGATGCGGCCCAGCCGCCGGTCGCGCAGGACGGCGTTGCCCTCCGCGTGGGTGAACGCCAGCCACAGGCCCAGCCCCTCGTGCCACTGGACCGGCGCGACGGCGCGGGCGGCGGCGAAGGCGGGGTACGGGTCGGCGGCGACGGCGGGGTCGGTGAGGTCGAGCGGTGCCGTCGCGGAGGTCACGGCTGCCGACCCTATGCGGCGCGGGCCCCGCCGAGGCCCCACATACCCTGGGCCGCATGGCCCGTTCCGCGACCCGCCGCCGTCCCGCGCCCGCACCCGCCGCCGGCGAGGTCAACCCGAAGGCCCCGTGCCCCTGCGGGTCGGGCCGCCGGTACAAGCACTGCCACGGCTCGGGCTACGCGCCGCCGGTGACCCGTCCGTTCGAGGGCCTGCCCGGCGAGCCGGACTGGGTGGCGCTGCGCGAGCTGGTGCCCGCCGCCACCGCGCCGCTGACGACCGCCGACGGGCGCCGGGTCACCCTCGCCAGCGTGCTGCCCGGCGGTGCGCCGGCGCTGGTCCGCAGCAACGGCGAGATCCTGCTCGGCGTGCAGCTGCCGGCCTCCTCGGACGACGCCAGCCGGGACCTCGGCACCGCGCTCGCCGCCGCGCTGGAGGCGCCGTCCGGGGCGCCGGTGGACCCGGGCCCCATCGGTGCGGCCGGTTCGGCGGGGCCGCGCCTGCAGGAGCTGCTGGACCTCACCGTGCCGCTCGAGGTCACCGTGCACCCCGACTTCGGCTTCTGGCTGGAGGGCACCGACGCCAACGCCGCCGCCCGCGCCGGCCTGGAGCGGGCCAACGAGGCCGTGCTGCCGACCGAGCGCCTCGAGGGGCTCGAGGCGGCCTACTGGGTGCGGCCGGGCAACGAGCGGGCCCACCTGCGCTGGGTGCGGCCCGAGGCCGAGGAGCCGCTGCTCGACGCGCTGGCCCGGCTCTCGGCGTCGGAGCAGCTGCTGCTCGGCGAGGGCACCCGCTACGCCGGCGCCTTCCGCGCCCACGGGCTGGTCGTCCCGGTGTGGGACCTGCCCGCCGACACCCCCGCGCAGGAGTGGGCCGGCCCTGCGGCGGAGTTCGCCACCCGCCTCGAGCAGGCGCTGGCCTCGGACGAGTCGCTGAGCAGCGACGAGCGCCGCGCCCGCGCCGGCCTGCTCTCCCGCCAGGTCACGCTGCGCTGACCCGGCCGGCCCGCTCCGTCCTGCCGTCGGTCGAGCTCTGCTCACGGGTGTGGGCAGAGCACGACCGTCGACGGGGCACCTGTGCCGCTGCCTTTCGTGCTCTGCCCACGGTGGTGGGCAGAGCACGACCGCGCGCCGGAGGACCCTCAGAGGTTCCGGATCAGGTGCCGGAAGAAGACCGCGCCCCGGTGCAGGGCGGCGACGCTGATCCGCTCGTCGGCCGCGTGCAGGGAGTCGAGCTCGCCGCGGGACAGGTCGAAGGGCATGAACCGGTAGACGCTGTCGCTGATCTGGGCGAAGTGGCGTGCGTCGCTGGCCTGCACCATCAGGTACGGCGCCACGGCCGCCTCCGGGTACACCGCCCGCACCGCCGCGCCGAGGGCGGCGTAGGCCTCGTTGTCGGTCCGCGAGACCGGTGAGGGGTCGGTGCCCGAGAGCACCCGCACCTCGACGGAGGGGTCACCGACCATCCGGCGCAGCCGCTCGACCGTCGACTGCACGGTCTCCCCGAGGGCGATCCGGATGTCCAGGTGCGCCCGGGCCCGCGTGGCCAGCACGTTGCGCGCGCTGCTGCCCTCGAGCTCGGTGACCGCGACCGTCGTCCGCACCAGCGCGTTGGCCTCCCGGCTGGCCCGCGCCAGCGCCGTGGCGAGCAGCGGACGTAGCGCGCGGGCGTTCGCGAACAGCGCCCGGTACACCCCGGAGGCGTGCCGGCCGGCGGCGTCGACCATCGCCAGCACGACGTCGTCGAGCCGGGCCGGGAACGGGGCGGCGTCCAGCCGCAGGATGGCGCGGGCCAGCCGGGCCGGGGCGCCGTCCGGGGTCGGCGAGGACGCGTGCCCGCCGGGGTCGGAGGTCACCAGGTCGACGTCGAGCAGGCCCTTCTCGGCCAGCCCGACGACGGCGATCTGCCCCGGCACGCCCGGGAACACGCCGGTCACCACGGCGCCGCCCTCGTCCACGACCGCCCACGGCCGGACGCCCCGGTCGCGGAACACCTGTACGGCCTCCGCGGCGCCGACGCCGAGGACCTCCTCGTCGTTGCTCGAGGAGACGTAGACGTCGCGCGCCGGGATGTGCCCGGCGGCGGTCAGCGACTCGACCGCCTCGAGGACCGCCACGAGCGAGCCCTTGTCGTCGATGGCCCCGCGGCCGTGCACCCAGCCGTCCTCGACCGCGCCGGAGAAGGGGTCGCGCGTCCACGCCTGGCCGGTGACAGGGACGACGTCGTGGTGGGCCATGAGCACCAGCGGCGGCCGGTCGGTGCCGCTGCGCCAGCGGTAGAGCAGCGCCCCGCCGTCGAGGACCTCCCGCTCGAGCACCCGGTGGGTGTGCGGGTACAGCTCGGCGAGGCGGTCGCGGAACCGGGCGAACGCCGCGGCGTCGACCCGGGCGGGGTCGGCGGAGGAGACGGTCGGGATGCGGATGAGCTCGGCGAGGCGGGCGGCGGCGGCCCCGGCGTCCAGGCCGGTGGCGTCCGCGGGTGGGACGGCGGCGTCGACCGGCCGGAAGCGGGCGATCCGCCGCGCCCCCGCGGCGGCTCCGGCGGCCGCCGAGCCGAGGAGGAGCGGCGCGGTCCTCACGCGACCTCCCGCACGCCCACGGCCTCGGGCCGGTCGGAGAACGCCAGCCGCGGCACGAAGACCAGCGACACCGCGGCCAGCCACGCCGTCGCCCCGCAGATGACCCAGACGGTGACGTAGCCCGACAGCGATCCCGCCGTCCCCACCGACCCGGCGGCCAGGGCGACGGCGAAGACGGCCGAGGCGAAGCTCCCGCCGAGCACCTTGGTCGTGTTGGTCAGCCCGGTGGCCACGCCGGTGCGACCGGGCGGAGCGGCTGCCGCCGCGGCCGCCGGCAACGCGGCCACCAGCGCGCCGGAGCCGAGACCGGCCACGACCATCGCCCCGAGGACCTGCGGCAGGGTGTCGTGCAGCGGGACGAGCAGCAGGTAGCCGAGGCCGGTGAGCGTCGCGGCGCCGATGAGCGTGACGCGCGGGGTGGTGGCCTGCGAGACCCGGGAGAACTGGCTGGCGCCGGCCAGCATCGAGACCACGTAGCCGCCGATGACGATCGACACCTCGCTCGTGGACAGGCCCAGGCCGTAGCCGTAGACCTCCGGGTCGGTGCGGGCATAGGTCGACAGCGGGCCCTGGGCGCCCAGCACGCTGACCCCGAACAGCCCTGCGGTCAGTTGCACCGGCCACATGCTGGGGGAGCGCAGCACCCGGAAGTCGACCAGCGGGTCGTCGCGGCGCAGCTCGTAGCGCACGAACGGCACGACCAGCGCCACGCCGAGCGCGGTGACCAGCCAGGGCCACGGCTCGCCGGCGCCGTTGACCCGCACGAACGTCAGGCCGCCGGTGATCACCAGCAGGACCACGCTGAGCAGGGCGACACCGGTGACGTCGACGTCCCCGTCCCGGCGGTCGGTGCTCTCCGGCACCCGGGTCAGCACGACGACGCAGACGCCGACGACGAGGACGCCCGGGAGCAGCAGCACCAGCCAGAACCGCCCGGCGAGCGCGGCGCCGACCTGCCCGCCCCCGAGCGCACCCACGATCGCGCCGGCCTGCAGGGCGGCGACGATCAGGCCGGTGGCCCGGCGGGTGCTGGCCGCCGCGTCGGCCCGGCCGCGGGACCGCGAGTGGATGAGCGCGACCTGCAGCGGCAGCCAGGCGGCGTAGACCCCCTGCACCGCCCAGGCCACGAGGAAGACGCCGAAGTCCTGGGCGGTCGCCAGCAGCACCGTGGCCGCCGCGACCACCGCCGCCGAGGTCAGCAGCATCCGGCGGTGGCCGTAGAGGTCGCCCAGCTTGGCCAGCACCGGCACGGCGATCGCCGAGAGCATCAGCTGGGCGGCCTCCAGCCAGTTGACGTCGGCGTCGTGGATCCCGAGGTGCCGGGCGACGTCGGTCAGCAGCGGGACGTAGTAGCCCTGCAGCACCCCGCTGGTGAACTCGACGAAGACCAGCCAGCCGACCAGCCCCCCGCCGAACCCCGCGATGCGGCCGGCGCGGCGCGCCGTCCCCGTACCTGTCACGCCTGGCGTCCTCTCACCGGGGCCTCCCGGGACGGGAGGGGGTACGGCAGCGTACTGACCGGTGAGGCCGCGCCGGGAGGGTCAGAGCGGGTCGCGCCACACCGGGCAGGACATGCACCGGGGGCCACCGCGGCCGCTGCCGAGCTCGGAGCCCGCGATGCGCACCACCTCGATCCCGGCGGCCTCCAGCGCGGCGTTGGTGACGGTGTTGCGCTCGTAGGCCACGGCCAGCCGCGGTGCCAGCGCCAGGGTGTTGTTGCCGTCGTCCCACTGCTCGCGCTCGGCGGTGACCGGGTCCAGGCCGGTGTCGATCACCCGCAGCCGGTCGATGCCCATGGCCTCGGCCGCGGCGACCACGAACGGCGCCGGGCCGCGGACCTGCAGCTCCACGGTGTCGGCGTCGTCGGGCGGCTCGTCCCCGACGGTCACCGTCCAGGCCACCAGCGTGTCGGCGACCGCGGGGTACATGACCATCGCGTCGACGTCGACCATCGTGGCGATGGTGTCCAGGTGCATGGTCGCCCGCTCCTGGGCGATCGGGACGACGAGCACCGTGTGCGCCAGCCCCCGCGCGAACACCCGGCGGGCCAGCCGCTCGGCGCCGCCCGGCGTCGTCCGCTCGCCGACCCCGACGGCCACCACCCCGGGGGCGAGCAGCAGGACGTCGCCGCCCTCGAGGTGCTCGAGCGAGGAGTCGTAGAGCTGCTCGGCGCCCGCGAAGCGCGGGTGGTACGTGGCGACCGCGCGGGTGATCGTGCTCTCCCGGTGCCGGGCGGGCATGGCCAGGGAGGTGATCGCCACCTGGTCGCCCACCCACACCGAGGAGTCGCGGGTGAACAGCAGGTTGGGCAGCGGCGGGACGACGAAGTCGTGGCGGTCCATGACCTCGTAGGCCAGGCCGCGCCCGCCGCGCAGCTCGTGGTGGGCCAGCCCGGCCATCAGGGCGGTGGCCAGGTCCTCCGGCGCCAGGCCGGCGAGGTGGGCGGCCGCGGCCCGGGTGAGCGTGGCGCCGAGGCGCGGGTCGTCGACGGCGGCGGCCACGAGCTCCTCGCGCGCCTCCGGCGAGCCCAGGACCTCGGCGAGCAGCCGGTCGAGGTACAGGACCTCGACGCCGCGGTCGGTGAGCGCGGCGGCGAAGGCGTCGTGCTCCTCCTGCGCGCGGGCCACCCACGGCACGCCGTCGAAGAGCAGCTGGTCGTTGTTCCGGGGGGTCAGCCGGCGCAGCTCGGCGCCCGGCCGGTGCAGGACCACCGTCCGCAGCGGGCCGACCTCGCTGGTCACGCCCAGGGGGCGGGGGGCCGCGGTCGTCACGGGGACCGAGGCTGGCACAGTGGCCGGGCCGTCGCACGACACCCCCCGCTCCCGGAGGTACCGCGTGGACCTGTTCGACCTGACCGGGAAGGTCGCCGTGGTCACCGGCGGCACCCGCGGCATCGGCCTGATGATGGCCCGCGGACTGCTGCAGGCCGGGGCGTCGGTCTACGTCTCCTCCCGCAAGCCGGAGGCCGGCGAGCAGGCCGTCGCCGAGCTCGGGCAGTACGGCCGGGTCGAGTCGATCCCCGCCGACGTCAGCACCGAGGCCGAGTGCGTCCGGCTGGCCGAGGAGGTCGGCCGGCGCGAGGAGCGGGTGCACGTGCTGGTCAACAACGCCGGCGCCACCTGGGGCGAGCCGTTCGAGACCTTCCCCGCCTCGGCCTGGGACAAGGTCCTCGACCTCAACCTCAAGGCGCCGTTCTTCCTCACCCGGGCGATGCTGCCGCTGCTCGAGGCCGCCGCCGCCGACGACGACCCCGCCCGCGTGGTCAACGTCGGCAGCATCGACGGCCTGCACGTGCCGGTGCTGCCCACCTACTCGTACTCGTCGAGCAAGGCCGCGGTGCACCAGCTCACCCGGCACCTGGCCAAGGAGCTCGGGCCCCGGCGGATCACCGTCAACGCCGTGGCCCCGGGGCCGTTCGAGTCGAAGATGATGGCCGCCACCCTGGCCGCCCGCGGCGACGAGATCGCCGCCAGCGCGCCGCTGGGCCGCATCGGCCGCCCCGACGACATGGCCGGCGTCGTCGTCTACCTCGCCAGCCGGGCCGGCGCGTACGTGACCGGCGCGGTCATCCCCGTCGACGGCGGCCGCGCGACGACCCTCTGAGTCAGGCGGAGCGGGGCGCCGGGCGCCGGCGGGGCGGGCGGCGCGCCTCCTCCGCCGGCACCCGGGCCAGGTGCGCCTCGGCCAGCGCCACCTGCTGCGGGGAGCCGACCCTGCGGCCCTGCTCGCGGGCGCCGGCCCACCAGTCGCGGGCGGCCACCGTGTCGCCGGTGCACTCGGCGATCCGCCCCAGCACCTCGTCGTAGGCGCCGAGGCTGAACGCCGGCGTGCCGAGCACCGCCTGCCGCCCGCGGAAGGGCAGCAGCTGCACGGTGGCCATCGTCAGCTCCGGCTCGTCGCCGAGGTGCAGCGCGGCCTCGGCCTGCAGCAGCACCGCGACGTCGCTGGCCCAGTCCCGGATCTGGGTGCGGCCCCACCGGGCGCGCAGCCGCCGCGCCTCGTGCAGGTCGCCGGACTCCGCGGCGGCCAGCACGGCCATGAGCTGCAGCAGCGGGTTGCCCTCGTCGCCGGTCTGCACGAGCAGGTCGATCGCCTCGGGCAGCCGGCCGTCGGCGCGGCGCAGCGCGAACACGTGCGCGGCGTAGGCGTGCCGCGAGTGCGGGGTCACCCGGCGGTAGAGCTCGTGCGCCTCGGTGGTCAGCTCCTCGGCGCGGGCGGCGTCCCCGGCCAGCCAGGCGGCACCGGCCTGCTGCCACAGCACGTGCGGGCGCACCTCCGGACCCGACAGCGAGAACGCCAGCCGGCGCCCGGCCTCCAGGTCGGCCTCGAAGCCGGCGCGGTCGGTCAGGTGCAGCCGGATCGCCGCGCGGTGCAGCCGGGCGTAGAACTCCGTCCGCCGCGGCAGCCCGCGCCCGGTCAGGGCCAGCGCCTCGTCGGTGGCCGCCAGCCGCAGCTCGGCCGCACCCGGGCGGCCCCACACGGCGAGCGAGTAGTTGTTCAGCGTCCGGCCCAGCAGCTCCGGGTCCCCCACGCCGCGGGCCAGCGCCACCGCACGCTCGGCGTACCGGACGCCGCGCTGCAGGTCCTCGCTGAAGGCCAGCTCGACGCCGAGCGTGCCCAGCAGCCGCGCCGTCAGCCGGTCGCGCTCGGCCTCGGTCGCCTCCGGCGCGATCTCGTCGCGGTGCTCGAGCAGGTCCTCGAGCAGGGCGACCATCTCGGTGTCGACGACGCCGTGCGGCCGCCAGTTCCACAGCGTGACCGAGCCCCAGACGGCGGCGGACTCCAGCTGGCAACGCCGGTCGCCGAGCTCGCGGGCCAGCGCGATCGCCTCGCCGACCACCTGCTGGGCCTCGGTGCGCTCGCCGCTGCGCAGCAGGTCGTTGCCGAGCGCGGTGAGCAGGTCGTGGCGGGTGCGGGCGGCGCCGGGCCGCGCGGGGTCGACCAGCCGCAGCGCGCGGCGGGTGTGCACCGCGGCCTCGCCGTCGGCCAGGCGCGCCCGGGCGGCCTCGGCCGCGGCGGCCGACCAGCGCAGCCCGGCGGCGGGACCGGCGACCGGCGCGGCCTCGACGAAGTGGTGCGCCAGCCGCTCGACCAGGGCGCCGTCGGGGCGGCTGCCGGCCAGCCGGCGCTCCAGGGCCTCGCCGAGCCGCGCGTGCAGCCGCGCCCGCCGTAGCGCGGGGAGGTCGTCGGCGAGCACCTCGCGGACCAGCGCGTGGGTGAACCGCCAGCTCCACGGGGTGGCGCCCTCGACGACGAGTCCGGCGGCGACCGCGGCGTCGAGGGCGGACAGCGCCTGCTCGGCGGGCTCCCCGGCGGCCTCCAGCAGGTCCAGCGGCACCTCGCGGCCGGCGACGGCGGCCAGTTCCAGTACCGGACGCGCGCCCGCGGGCAGCCGGGCCAGGCGGGTCCGCAGCACCTCGACCACCGACGGCGGCACCGGGACCGTGTGCAGGTCGCGGCCGCCGCGCATCCAGCGGGACAGCTCGACGACGAAGAACGGGTTGCCCGCCGTGCGGTCGTGCACGGTGGCGGCCAGCCCGGGGTCGCCGGCCGAGCCCAGCTGTGCGGCCAGCAGCGAGCCGACGTCGTCGGGATCGAGGCCCTGCAGCGTGAGGGTGGTGGCCGAGGGCTCGCGCGCCAGCCGGGCCAGGCAGTCCTCGACCGCCTCGGGCAGGTCCTCGCCGACGCTGCGCACGGTGACCACGACGAGCAGCCGCACCCGCGGGAGGTGGCGGGCCAGCAGGGTGAGCAGCTGCACCGACGTCGTGTCGGCGCCCTGCAGGTCGTCGAGGACGACGAGCACCGGCCGCTGCCCGGCGGCGGCGGTGAGCCGGGCCCGCAGCGCCTGGAACAGCCGGAACCGCGCGGCGTCGGCGTCGTCGCCGTCCTGTCCGCCCGGCGCGGGGGGTTCCTGGCCGAGCTGCTCGAGCACCTGCGTCCACGGCCACAGCGCGGGCGCGCCGGCGTCGTCGGCACACCGGCTCTCGGCGACCGCCCACCCGGCGGCCCGGCTCGTGTCGGCGACCGCCTCGGCCAGCCGGGTCTTGCCGATGCCGGCCTCCCCGCCCAGCACGACGACGGCCCCGCGCCCGGCGGCGGCCTGCCCGGCGGCCACCCGCAGGCGGGCGAGCTCCGCGCGGCGGCCGACCAGCGTCTCGTCGCCGGGCACCGCCAGCGGCACGGGCGCCGGCGAGGGCGCCACGGACAGCACCGGCCGGGGCACCCGCGAGGTGAGCCGGGGGTCCTGCCGGAGCACCGCCTGCTCGAGGTCGCGCAGCTCGGGGCCGGGGTCGATGCCCAGCTCCTCGCGCAGCAGTTCGGTGCAGCGGCGCAGGGCGTCCAGGGCGTCGGCCTGCCGGTCGGCGGCGTAGAGGGCGGTCACCAGCCGCGCCCACAGCCGCTCGCGCAGCGGGTGCTCGGCCACCAGGCGCTGCAGGTCGGTGACGGCGGCGTCGGCCCGGCCGACGGCGAGCAGCGCGTCGCAGCGGCGCTCGCGGGCGCGCACGTGCAGTTCGGCGAGGCGCAGCCGGTCGGTGGCCGCGCCGGGGGCGTCGCCGAGCTCGGCCAGCGGCTCGCCGCGCCACAGCTCCAGCGCGCGGTCGAGCACGGCCACCCCGCCGGAGGGGTCGCCACCGGCGACGGCGCGGTCGCCCTCCTCCACCAGGCGGGCGAAGCGCAGGCTGTCGAGGTCCTCGGCGCCCACCTGCACCAGGTAGCCCGGCGCCCGGGTGAGCAGCACCGACGGCGCCTGGCGGGGCCCGCGCTCGGGCTCGAGCACCCGGCGCAGGTGGGACACGTAGGCCTGCAGCGTGCCGGTGACCGTGGGCGGCGGCTCGTCGCCCCACAGGGTGCTGACGATCCGGTCGATCGGGACGACCCGGCCGGCCTCGGCCAGCAGCAGGGTCAGCAGCGCGCGGGGCTTGGCGCCTCCGACGTCGACGGGGCGGTCGTCGGGACCGGTGACCTCGAGGGGGCCGAGGACGCGGTACCGCACGATCGGGCATCCTCGCAGGTCGCGGCGCCCGGCGGGAGGGGGCCGCGCGGCACAAGTCGGGCACAAGTGGCCGTCAAGGCGACGGGGCCACGGTCGTCCCCGTCCCTCTCCCTGCCCCCGAGGAACCCGACCATGAGCCTGACCCGGACCCCCGCCGCCCCCCGCCCCCGACCGCCGCTGGACGACGTCCCCGTGCTCCTCGACCCGGCGGCCGTCGCCGACCTGCGCGGCCGCGTCCACGGACCGGTCTACGTCGCCGGCGAGGACGGCCTGGCCGCCGAGGTCGCCGCGTGGAACCTCGCGGTCACCCACACGCCCGCCGTCGCGGTCGGTGCCACCTGCGCCGCCGACGTCGCCGCGGCCGTCTCCTCCGCCACCGCGCAGGGCCTGCCGGTCGCCGTCCAGGCCACCGGGCACGGCCCGGTGCGCAACGCCGACGGCGCGCTCCTGATCACCACCCGCCGCATGCAGGGCGTCAGCGTCGACCCCGTCCGGCGCACCGCGCGGGTCGAGGCCGGCGTGACGTGGCAGAAGGTCATGGCGGCCGCCGCCGAGCACGGGCTGGCCGGGCCGTGCGGCTCCTCGTCCGGCGTCGGTGTCGTCGGCTACACACTCGGCGGCGGGCTGGGGCCGCTCGGCCGCGCGCACGGGTTCGCCGCCGACGCGGTGGTGAGCGTGGAGATGGTCACCGCCGACGGCGTGCTGCGCACCGTCCGCGCCGACACCGAGCCGGAGCTGTTCTGGGCGGTGCGCGGCGGCAAGGGCAACTTCGGGGTGGTCACCGCGCTGGAGTTCGAGCTGTTCCCCGTGCCGGCGCTGGTGGCCGGCGGGCTGTTCTTCGCCGGCCGCGACGCCGCCGCCGTGCTGCACGCCTACCGCACCTGGGCCCCGGCGCTGCCCGAGGAGGTCACCACCTCGATCGCGGTGCTGCGGCTCCCGCCCCTGGAGGAGCTGCCGCCGCCGCTGCGCGGGCAGACCGTGGTGCACCTGCGCTACGTGTACGCCGGCGGGGACCCTGCACTCGGGGCCGCGCTGGTGGCGCCGATGGAGTCCGCGGGGGAGGTGCTGCTCGGCGGCGTCGGGCCGATGCCGACGACGGCGCTCGACGCGGTGCACATGGACCCGACCGACCCGATGCCCGGCTGGGAGAAGGGGATGCTCCTGGCCGACCTCCCCGCGGAGGCGGTCGACGCGTTCCTCGCCGTCGCCGGCCCGGACGTCCAGGTGCCGCTGGTCATGGCCGAGATCCGCCAGATGGGCGGCGCGCTGGCCCGCCCCGCACGGGTGCCCGACGCCGTCCCGGGGCGCGACGCCGCCTGGTCGGTGTTCGTGGTCGGCCCGATGGTGCCGGAGCTGGCCGAGGTGGTGCCCGCGGTCGGCCGCGGCGTGCTGGCGGCGCTGGAGCCGTGGGCCGCGTCCAGCCGGCTGGTCAACTTCCTCGGCGACGTCGCCGGCCCGGACGAGGTGTTGGCGGCCTGGAGCCCCGAGGCGGCGGAACGGCTGCTCGCGGTCAAGCGCGCGGTCGACCCCGACGACGTCTTCTGCACCGGCTACGCGCTGCGGGCCCGGCGTGGCTGAGCCGCTGGCCGCCGTCCGTCCGCCCCGGCCACCCGCCTGGCTGCGGCGGCGCATGGGCATCCCGCCGGCCCTGCCCCCGCCCGGCTGGACGCCCCCGCCGAGCACGATCAGGTGAGCTGATCGTGCTGCGTCCTGGCTCACCGCCGGCAGTGAGCCAGGACGCGCGCCGCCGAGCTCACCTGATCGTCCGCGGGCCTCAGTCCGGGAGGAGGACGCCGGGGTTGCAGACGCCCTGCGGGTCCAGCCGCTGCTTGACCGCGCGCAGCACCTCGACGCCCAGCGGCCCGACCTCGCGCGCCAGCCAGGGCCGGTGGTCGGCGCCGACGGCGTGGTGGTGGGTGAGCGTGCCGCCGGCGGCCAGCAGCGCCTCGGTCGCCGCCCGCTTGGCGCCGAGCCACTGCTGCAGCGGCAGGTCGTCGTCGCGGTCGGCGAGCACGGTGACGTAGAGGGAGGCCCCCGTGGCGTAGCCGTGCGACACGTGCGTCATCAGCAGCGGTTGGCGTCCGGGCCGGCCGAGCGCGTTCCGCAGCGCGGTGCGCACCGCGTCGTAGACCGCCGGCAGCGCGGTCCAGGTGGCCGCGGTCTCCAGCGTCTCGACCAGCAGGCCGGCGTCCATGAGCCGGTCGCGCAGGTACGGGGCGGCGAACCGGTGCGCCCGCCAGGACTCGCCGACCCGGCGGCCCACCCGCGCCGCGCGGTGCTCGCGCAGCACCGGCACCGCGGCACGGCGGCGCGCCCGCACCACGTGCGGCAGGCCCTCCCAGCCGACGACGAGCAGGCAGCCGTCGGCGCGGCCGCGGGCACGCAGCGACCCGCGCAGCAGGCGGGCGCCGGTGCCGCCGGCGTTGAGCAGGTTGGCGCGGGTCTCCTCGGGGTCGGAGAGCCGGACGACGTCGGGCAGCAGGTCGTGCCGCGCCAGCCGCTGGAGGCCGGCCAGCCCGTCGGCCCACGTGCGGAACGACCAGCCCTCGTACACCCGGGTCTGCGGCGCCGGGCGTACCCGCAGCCGCAGTTCGGTGATCACGCCCAGCGCGCCCTCCGAGCCCAGCGCCAGGCCCAGCAGGTCCGGCCCGGCCGCCGACGCCGGCGGGTGCCCGAGCTCGAGCACGCCGGACGGCGTCGCGAGCGTCAGACCTGCCACCAGCTCGTCGAAGCGCCCGACGCCGGTGGAGGACTGGCCGGCCGACCGGGTGGCCGCGTAGCCGCCGAGCGTGGCGTACTCCCAGCTCTGCGGGAGGTGCCCGAACGTCAGCCCGCGCGCCCCGAGCACCTCCTCGAACACCGGCCCCCGCATGCCCGGTCCCACGGTGACCAGCGACGACGCGACGTCGACGGAGGTCAGCGACGCCATCCGCGAGAGGTCGACCGCCAGCGAGGGCCGGTCGTCGGGGTCCATCCCCGAGAGGCCGCCCACCACGCTGGTGCCGCCGCCGAACGGCACCACGACGACGCCGAGCTCGGCGCACAGCCCCAGCAGCGCGGCGGTCTCCTCGGTGCTGCCGGGCAGGACGACGGCGTCGGGGGCGTCGGAGGCGTCGCCCTCCCGCCGGCGCAGCAGGTCGAGGTAGCTCTTGCCCCCAGCCCGCCGCAGCCGCGCCTCCCGGTCGGTGCGCACGTGCTCCTCGCCGAGCAGTGCGGCCAGCGCGTCGCGGGCCTCCGCGGGCAGCCGCGAGGGCGCCAGCCGGATCTCGCCGACGGCCACCGGCGGGGTCGCCCGCGGCTCCCAGCCCAGCTCCCTGGCCAGGTGGCGACGGGCGGCCTTGGGCAGCGCGGCGGCCGGGTCGGGGTCGCGGGCGGGCTCGGGCTGCCCCTCGGGGACGTCCTCCGGCGCGGTCGCGGTGGCCGCGCGGGAGCCGCCGGGCCCCCATCCCTGGATGGTCAGTTCCGGCTGCTCGGGCACGGCTACAGTCTGCCGGTGCTCCGACGGGGACCCCGCACGTGACCGGCGACCCCGACCTCACACCGGTGCGCCGCGCGGCCGACGTCGAGGCGCTGACCAGTAGCGACGTCGACGTCGTGGTGGTCGGTGGGGGAGTGACCGGCGCCGGCGTGGCACTGGACGCTGCCGCCCGCGGCCTGTCGGTGGCGCTGCTGGAGCGCACCGACCTCGCCGCCGGCACCAGCCGCTGGTCGAGCAAGCTCGTGCACGGCGGGCTGCGCTACCTGGCGCACGGCGAGATCGGCCTGGCCCGGGAGAGCGCCCGGGAGCGCGCCGTCCTCATGCGCACGACCGCGCCGCACCTGGTCCGGGCGCTGCCGTTCCTGGTGCCCGACGCCGCGGGCCGCGACGTCAGCGCCGTCGGGGCGCTCGGCGGGCGGCTCGGCGACGCGGTGCGGACCTCGGTGCGCGGCGGGCGCGGCTCGCTGCCGGGCACCCGCCGGGTGGGCCCCGCCGAGGTCGCGCGGCTGACGCCCGCCGTGCACCCGGGCCGCGGCGGCGCGGTGTTCTGGGACGGGCAGCTCGCCGACGACGCCCGGCTCGTCGTCGCCCTCGCGCGCACGGCCGCGGCGCACGGCGCCCGGGTGCTGACGGGAGCGCGGGTGGTCGCCGTCGACGGGTCGGAGGTGCACGCCGACGTGGACGGGGCGCCGGTGACCCTGCGCGCGGGCGCCGTCGTCAACGCGACCGGCGTGTGGGCCCAGGCGCTGGCGCCCGGGATCCGGCTGGCGCCCTCGCGCGGCTCGCACCTCGTCGTCCGCGCGGAGCGCCTCGGCGACCCGCTCGCCGCGCTGACCGTGCCGCTGCCCGGCTCGCGGTCGCGGTACGTCTTCGCGCTGCCGCAGCCGGGTGGGCTGGTGTACCTGGGGCTCACCGACGAGCCGGTGCCCGGGCCGGTGCCCGACGACGACCCGGTCCCCGCGGCCGCCGAGGTGCGGCAGCTGCTCGACACGGTCAACCGGGTGCTGACCGTGCCGTTGAGCCGTGACGACGTCGTCGGCGCCTACGCCGGACTGCGGCCGCTGGTGCTGCCGGAGTCGGCGGGGACGGGACCGGGCGACGCCACCGCCGACCTGTCCCGCAGGCACCTGCTGCGGTGGGACGGGCCGGTCCTCTCCGTCGTCGGCGGGAAGCTGACCACCTACCGCGCGATGGCCGCCGAGGCCGTGGACGCCGTGGTCGCCCGGCTGGGCCGGGGCGCGCGGCGGTCTCCCACGGCGCGGCTGCCGCTGGTGGGGGCGGCGTCCCCGGCGGAGCTCGCCGCCGTGGCCGCGCCGGCCCGGGTGGTCGCCCGGTACGGCACCGAGGCGCCGCGGGTGGCCGCCCTCGGCCTCGACCCGGTGGTCGCGGGCCGGCCCGAGACGGTGGGGGAGCTGCGCTTCGGCGCCCTGGCCGAAGGTGCGCGGACCGTCGCCGACCTGCTCGACCGGCGGGTGCGTCTCGGCCTCGTCCCCGCCGACCGCGAACGTGCGCGCGCCGCCGCCGAGGCCGTCCTGAGCGAGGCATAGGAAGCTCTCCGCACGGATCCGACGGGGAGACGTGGGGATAGCCTCCTGTGCTCGTCGTCTCAGTCAGTGGGAAGGCCGTTCCGCTGGATGGGACGGCAGGAGCAGGATGCCGACGTGGACACCTACACGCACGGGCACGCCGAGCCGGTCCTGCAGTCGCACCGCTGGCGGACCGCCGAGAACTCCGCCGCGTACCTGCTGCCGCACCTGCGGCCAGGCCTCGACCTGCTCGACGTCGGGTGCGGGCCGGGGACGATCACCGTCGACCTCGCCCGCCGGGTGGCTCCCGGGCGCGTGCTCGGCCTCGACGTCTCGCCCGACCCGCTCGACGAGGCGCGGGACCTCGCCGGGCGGGAGGGCGTCGCGGTGACCTTCACCGTCGGCGACGTGTACGCGCTCGACCTGCCCGACGACTCCGTCGACGTCGTGCACGCCCACCAGGTGCTGCAGCACCTCACCGACCCGGTCGCCGCCCTGCGCGAGATGGCGCGCGTGTGCCGCCCCGGCGGGCTGATCGCCGTCCGCGACGTGGACTACGCCGCCACCACGTGGTTCCCCGCCGACCCGGGCCTGGACCGCTGGCTGGACCTGTACGGGCGCGTGGCGCGGGCCAACGGCGCCGAACCCGACGCCGGCCGCCGGCTGCCCGCCTGGGCGCACGCGGCGGGACTGCGCGACGTCGCCGCGTCGGCGTCGTCGTGGTGCTACGCGTCGGCGGCCGAGCGGGAGTGGTGGGGCCGCTCCTGGGCGGGCCGGGCGACGGCGTCCGCCTTCGCCGAGCAGGCCCTCGCCTACGGGCTGGCCACGCGGGACGAGCTCGAGGGGCTCGCCGCCGCGTGGCTGCGCTGGGCCGCCGCGGACGACGGCTGGCTGGGCATGCTGCACGGCGAGGTCCTCGTCCGCGTGTGACCGCGCCCGGTGCGGCAGGAACGGCCACTCCTGCCGCACCGGAGCGCGGGTCAGCCCTGGCGGGCGGCGTTGGCCTGGACGGCGGTGCTCACCCACTGCGCGAGGCCCGGCGCCACGGCCTCGTAGGTGGCGGTGAACCGCTCGTCCTCGACGTACATCCGGCCCAGCGACGCGTGCATCTCCGGCGGGCAGTCGTAGAAGTCCCGCGTGATCTGCTGCCGGTGCTCCTCGGCGAGGTCCATCGCCGGCGCCGAGTCGGGTGCCACACCGGCACGCAGCGCCTCGGCCATCCGCCGCATCAGGTCCTCGCCCTCGGCCTTGATCCGCAGCCAGTCCTCCTTGGTGTAGGCCGCGCTGCGCCGCGAGGACTCGCGGTAGGCGTCGGTGTCGCCCCAGCGCTCCTGCACCTCGGCTTCGTACTGCTCCGGGTCGTGCTCGCCGAACACCTCGAACCGCTCCTGCGGGGTCAGTGAGATCCCCATCTGTCTCGCCTCCATCTCCTTCTCGACGGCCGCGACCATCGCCTGCGTGCGCTCCAGCCGGTCCCGCAGCAGCCGGTGCTGCCGGCGCAGGTGCTCGGCGGGGTCGGCGGACGGGTCGTCCAGCAGGGTCGCGACCTCCTCGAGGGGGAACCCGAGCTCGCGGTAGAGCAGCACCTGGTGCAGCCGGTCCAGGTCCGCCGCCGAGTACCGGCGGTACCCGGCCGCGGTGCGGCCCGACGGCGACAGCAGGCCGATCCGGTCGTAGTGGTGCAGCGTGCGCACCGTGACTCCGGCCAGCGCGGCTGTGTCGCCGATGCTCATCCCATCGTTCACGCGGGTCCCTCCTCCCTGACGACGACGAGTGCACAGCCTGACGTCGCGTCAGGGTCAAGCGCGATCCCCGGACGGCGCGCGGGCGGCCCCTGGGCGAGGATCGCGGCATGGACGACGACGTCTCGCCCGAGGACCGCTTCCCCCGGCAGCGGGTGACCGTCCGCGGCACCGAGATGGCCTACGTCGACGTCGGTGAGGGCGACCCGATCGTCTTCCTGCACGGCAACCCGACGTCGTCCTACCTGTGGCGCAACGTCATCCCGCAGGTGCAGCACCTCGGCCGCTGCATCGCGCCGGACCTGGTCGGCATGGGGGAGTCCGGCAAGCTGCCCGACCCGCAGCCCGGCACCTACTCCTTCGCCACGCACGCCGTGCACCTGGCCGGCCTGCTCGAGGCGCTCGACGTGGAGCGGAGGGTCACCCTCGTGCTGCACGACTGGGGCTCGGCGCTGGGCTTCGACTGGGCGCGGTCGCACCCCGAGGCGGTGCGCGGCCTGGCCTTCACCGAGGCCATCGTCACCCCGATGACCTGGGCCGACTGGCCGTCCGACGCCCGGAAGATCTTCCGCACCATGCGCGGCGACGACGGCGAGACGGTCATCCTGGACAAGAACGTCTTCGTCGAGCGGATCCTCCCGGCGTCGACCCTGCGCGGGCTCACCCCCGAGGCGCACGAGCGCTACCGGCAGCCCTTCCGCGAGCGCGAGGACCGCTGGCCCACGCTGGAGTGGCCGCGGCAGATCCCGCTGGACAACGTCCCGCCGGCGGTGCACGACGTCGTCGGCCGGTACGGGTACTGGTTGCGCACCAGCGCCGTCCCGAAGCTGTTCCTGAACGCCGAGCCCGGCTCGATCCTGGTCGGCCGGCAGCGGGCGCTGGTCCGCAAGTGGCCCTCGGTCACCGAGGTGACCGTGCCCGGCGCGCACTTCGTCCCCGAGGACTCGCCGCACGCGATCGGCCGGGCGCTGGCCGACTGGATCTCGACGCTGCCCTAGCCGCCGCGGGCGCGGGCGAGGTAGGCCGACGGCGTCACCCCGACGACGGACCGGAAGTCGCGGCTGAAGTGGGCCTGGTCGAACCAGCCGAGCGAGACGGCGAGCCCGGCCAGGTCGGTCACCTCGCCGCCGTCGATGGCGGCCGCGGCGTCCTGCAGCCGGTAGCGCGCCAGCACGGCCTTGGGGGAGAGCCCGACGAAGCCGGCGAACAGCCGCTGCAGGGACCGCACGCCCACCCCGGCCAGCGCGGCGACCTGGTCGACCCGCACCAGCCCGCGGTCCGCGGCCATCCGCTCGAGCAGCGCCGACAGGTCGAGGTAGGCCGGTGCCGGTTCGGGCGCCAGCGGCGCGAGCGCGGCGTCGAGGACGGCGGCCCGGGCGTCGTCGTCCTCCTCGGCGAGCACGGCCGCGAGCAGCGCGGCGGCGTCGAGGCCGGGGAGGTGCCCGGACAGCGGGACGGCGGTGCCGCGGGCCGGCGGGCGGCCGCCCGTCGCCACCCAGCCGCCGGGCCGGAACTTCGCCGCGGTCACCCGGCCGGTGCCGGTCAGGTCCACGACGAACCGCCGCGGGACGACGCCGTGCACCAGGACCGCCGGCAGCGCCACGCCGAACCGCGGCTCACTGCCGGTCTCGACCGACAGGTTGACGCTCGGGTGGCTGAGCACCTCCGACCGGTACGGCGGGCGGCCCGTCAGGTCCCAGGACACCGACCAGTACCGCTCCACGAACGGCTGCAGCGCCGGCGCGACGGGGGCCTCGCGGCGCAGGCCGGCGACCCGGGCGGTCTCGGCCGGCCGCAGCAGTCCGCGGGTCGTCGGATCGGCTGTCGCGTTCCTCCAAGACGACACGGCTGGAGCGTAGGCAGGGTGGGGGACATGGCGATCACCGACGGCCGGCCCGACGGCTACACGACCCTGACCCCGTTCCTCGTCTGTTCGCCCGCCGCCGAGGCCATCCGCTTCTACGAGGAGGTCTTCGGCGCCACCACGGTCAGCCGGATGGACGGTCCCGACGGCACCGTGGCGCACGCGGAGCTGCAGTTCCCCGCCGGCCGCCTGCAGCTGGGCGACCCCGACCCGCAGTACGGCCTGGTCGCGCCTCGCAGGCAGGCCGAGGACCGGGTCAGCGGCTCGACCTGCGTCTACGTGCCCGACGTCGACGCGGTGTTCGCCGCGGCCGTCGAGCGCGGCGCCACCGTGCGCGAGGAGCCGGCCACCTTCGTCACCGGCGACCGGTTCGCCTCGATCCACGACCCGTTCGGGCACCGCTGGGCGGTCATGACCCGGGTCGAGGACGTCAGCCCCGAGGAGGCCGAGCGCCGCCTGTCCGAGTGGGCGGCGTCGGGTGGGCTGGACCGTTAGTCCAGCGCGCGGCGGCGGAAGCCGACCAGGCTGAGCACGCCGAACACCGCCAGGAAGCCGGTCAGCGCCAGCGCGCACACGGTCAGGGACAGGTGCGGCACCTGCGGTGCCATCTGCGCGCGCAGCGCCTCGCTGACGTAGGTCAGCGGGTTGAGCGCGCACACCACCTGGAACCAGCGCAGCTGGTCCAGTGCCGGCCACGGGAACTGGGTGGAGCCGGTGAACAGCAGCGGCGTGAGGACGACGGCGAAGACGACGTTGATCCGGTTCGGCTTCACGAAGGTGCCCAGCGTCATCCCGATCGCCGCGCCCACCAGCGAGCCGAGCACCAGGAAGAAGACCAGCACCGGGACGTCGGACCAGGTCACCGGCAGCGAGCCCAGCACCCACAGCCCGATCGGGAACATCACCGCCGCCGCCACCAGCGCGCGCAGGGTCGCGAACACCACCTTCTCGACGGCGACCAGCGCGGTGGGCAGCGGTGCCAGCAGCCGGTCCTCGATCTCCTTGGTGAACGAGAAGTCGATGACCAGCGGGAACGCGGTGTTCTGCAGGGCGGTGAGGAACGCGGCCAGCGATACGACGCCGGGCAGCAGCACGTCGGCGTAGCCGCTGGTGGTGAAGCCGAGCTCGACGAGCACCTTGCCGAAGACGAACAGCAGGAAGACCGGCTGCAGCACCACCTGCAGGAGGAACGGGACGAACTCCCGGCCGGTGACGAACACGTCGCGCCACAGCAGCGCGGTGAACGCCCGCCCGACGCTCGGCCGGGCGGGGGCGGCGGCGCCGGTCACCCGTGGCGTCTCGACGGCGGTCATCGCAGCTCCCGTCCGGTCAGGCTGAGGAAGACGTCCTCCAGGCTGGGCTCGCCGATCCGCACGCCGGTGAGCCGGGCGCCGCGGGCGGTGAGCACCTCCGACACCGGCCCGACCGTCCCCGCGGCGTCGGAGGAGAGGTACAGCCGCGCCCGCAGGCCCGAGGCGTCGGCGACCGGCTCCACCCGCTCGGCCTGCGGCAGCGCCGCGAGCGCCGTGATCACCGCCTCGTCGCTGTCCCCGGGGGCGCGCTCGACGTCGACGTCGAGGGTGGCGCTGCCGGGCAGCGAGCGGGTGAGCGCGGCGGGCGTGTCCAGCGCCAGCAGCCGGCCGTGGTCCATGATCCCGACCCGGTCGGCCAGCGCCGCCGCCTCGTCCATGTCGTGCGTGGTGATCACCACGGTCACCCCGCCGTCCCGCAGCTCGCGCACCCGCTCCCACACGAACAGCCGGGCCTGGGGGTCCAGGCCGGTGCTCGGCTCGTCGAGGAACACCACCTGCGGGGCGTGCATCAGCGCGCGGGCGATGAGCAGCCGCTGCGCCATCCCCCCGCTGTAGTCGTCCACCTTGTCGCCGCCGCGGTCGCCGAGGCCCAGGCGGTCGAGCAGGTCGTCGGCCCGGCGGTTGCGTTCGGCCCGCCCGACGCCGTGGTAGGCGGCGTGGAAGACCAGGTTCTGCCGCGCGGTCAGCGACCGGTCGAGGTTGGAGCGCTGGGGCACCACCGACAGCCGGCTGCGCGCGGTGACCGGGTCGGCCGCGACGTCGACCCCGGCCACGCGGGCCGTTCCGCCGGTGGGCAGCACCCGGGTGGTGAGGACGCCGATCGTCGTCGTCTTGCCGGCGCCGTTGGGACCGAGCAGGCCGAAGACCTCACCGCGCTCGACGGTGAAGCTCACCCCGGCGACGGCGTCGACCGGACGGCCGGGATAGCGCTTGACCAGGTCGGTGACCTCCACGGCGGCGTCCATCCCCGGCCATGGTGCCACTCCGCGGCCACCCCGCCGCGCCGGTCACGCCGTCGACGCGGGCGCCGTGGGGAGGGCCTGGGCGGTGGCCTGGGTGAGGGCCTCGTCGACGGTGGGCATCGACCCGGCGGCCGGGAGCGCCCGGTTGCCGAAGGAGGACAGCCGCGGCCCCCAGCGGCGCATCGCCGTCCGGTGCGGATCGGTGCGCGCGAACGTCCGCATCGTCGTCTGGTCGTCCCACCACGAGACGGTGGCGAAGTACCGGCGCAGGGGCTGCGCGCGCAGCAGTGCCGAGCGGGCGCCCGGGGACCGGGAGACCTGCCGCAGGATCGTCAGCGAGGTCGCCATGAAGGCGGGCACGTCGCGCAGGCGGCGCAGCCGGAGCTCGGTGAGCAGGACGACGCCGGGGCCGTCGAACGTCCGGTGGGTGGTCCACGGCAGGTCGGGGATGACGGGCACGGGAGCCTCCTTACAGGTGTAAAGCGACCGTACGCCTGCCGGTTCACACCTGTAAAGTGGCGGCGTGCCCCGGGACCTCCGCACCGACCTGCTCGCCGCCGCCGGTGCCCTCGTCGAGCGGACCGGGTCGGTCGAGGCCGTGTCCCTGCGCGCGGTCGCCCGCGAGGCCGGCGTCAGCGCGCCCGCCGTCTACGGGCACTTCGCCGACCTCGGGGTGCTCCTCGACGCCGTGGTCGCGCAGGGCTTCGCCGACCTCGTGACCGCGGTCCGCGCGGCCACCGACGGTGTACCCGACCCCGTCGAGCGGCTGCTGGCCGGCTGCCACGCCTACGTGCGGTGCGGGCTGTCCGCGCCGGGCCGCTACCGCGCGATGTTCGGCTCCCGCCAGGTAGCGGCCGGGGCCGCCGCGTTCGACGTCCTGGTCGCCGCCGTCGACGCCTGCGTGCGGGCCGGCCGGTCGGCCGCGCGCGACCCCCGGGTCGACGCGACGCTGGTGTGGACGGCGCTGCACGGCCTGGTCACGCTCTGGGCCGGCTGGGTCGACCGGCCGGGGCCCGACCTCGAGGCGCAGGTCGACGCGCTGGTCATGCGGCTGGCCCTGGTGGGCGACGGGACCGCTTGACCTCGTACATCGCCGCGTCGGCGCGACGGAGCAGGCTGTCGGCGTCGTCGCCGCGCCGGGACAGGGCCACGCCGGTGCTCGAGCGCAGCGGCCGGCCGCCGTCGGTCGGCGTCGCGAGGGCGGTGGTGATGCGGTCGACCAGGCGCTGCGCGGCCGCCGCGGTGGCGGTGCCGGTGCACAGGACGACGAACTCGTCACCGCCGATGCGGGCCACGGTGTCACCCGGGCGCACCACCGACCGCAGCGCGGCGGCCATCCGCAGCAGGGCGGCGTCACCGGCGGCGTGACCGAGGGTGTCGTTGACGTCCTTGAAGCCGTCGAGGTCGCAGTAGAGCAGGGCGGCGGGCAGCCCGTCGCGGGCCTGGACCTGCAGCGCCTGCTCGACCCGGTCGAGCAGCAGCGCCCGGTTGGGCAGCCCGGTGAGGGCGTCGTGCGCGGCGGCCTCGCGCAGCCGGGCCTCCAGTTCCCGCTGGGCGGTGACGTCCATCATCGCGACGACGGCGCCGGTGAGCCGGCCCGCGGCGTCCAGCACCGGGGTGCCGGAGGCCCGCAGCACCCGGAGGGGGTGTCCGGGACGGTCGATCGCCATGTCGGCGTCACGGACCCGGCCCTCGGTGTAGACCCGGGCCAGCGGGACCTCCTCCGGCCGCAGCCGGCGGCCGTCCGGGGCGCGCAGGCCGAAGGTCTCGACGACCTGCTCGGTCAGGCGCGCGCCCTCGACCCGCTCGGCGTACCGCTCGGGCAGGCCGTGCCACTCCCGGCCGAGCCGGTTGAACAGGGTGAGCCGGCCCTCGGCGTCGGCGGCCACCACGCCGACGGGGAGCGACTCCAGGAGCGCGCGGGTGAAGGCCTCCGAGCGGGCGGCGTGCCCGGCGGCGGCCTCGGCCTGGTCGCGCGCGGCCGCGCTGGCGGCGGCCAGGTCGGCGAGCTGGCGGGCCTGCCGGCGGCGCTGGAAGAGGGCGACGACGACGGACGCGAGGTCGGCCAGCCGGTCCCCGGTGCCGGGGGCGAAGGCGTGTGGCGCCGTGTCGAAGACGCACAGCGTCCCCACGGTCTCCCCGTCGACGACCAGCGGCGCGCTGGCGTAGGCCCGCACGGTCGCCCGCCGGCCGTCCACCCAGGGGTTGCCCGCCCAGCGCGGATCGGCAGCGAGGTCGTCGTGGACCCGGGTCCCCGGGCCCTCGGCGCCCATCCCCGCGCAGAGCGACTCCTCCCGCGGCGACGCGCACCCGAGGAAGCCGTGTGGGGCGACCTGGTGCTGCTCGCAGGCGTCGAGCAGGTTGACCGTCGCGCACGACACGCCGGCCACGGCCGCGGCGACGCGCACGACGGCGGCGAGCTCGGCGTCCCGGTCGAGGTCCCGGACGTCGAGCTCGGTCGGTGCCGCCGGGGTGCCGACAGCGGCCGTGGAGACGGTCATGGGAGAGGCAACGGGCGTCGCGCGGCCCGGCTGCAGGACCGCGGCGGGGCGGTCCCCCGATCAGGTGAGGGCGCGGACGGTCTCCACCACGGCGAACACGGCGAAGACGACGAACAGCACCGCGGCCACCCGGCGGATCAGCGCCACCGGCAGCCGGTCGGCCAGCGTCCTGCCGAGGAACACCGCCAGCCCCGACACCGTGAGCAGGGCCGCCCAGGCGCCGACGAAGACCGACAGCGGCGCGTCGAAGCGGGCGGCCAGGCCGGCGGTGGCCAGCTGGGACAGGTCGCCCCACTCCGCGGCGAACAGCACGCCGAAGGAGACGGCGGCCGCGCGCAGGAACGACGTCCGCTCCCGGGTCTCGACGGCCTCCCCGCCGTCCTCGGGCCCCTCGGACGCGCTGCGCCACAGCAGCACCGCGCCGACGAGGAAGAGCACCGCCACGACGCCGCTGACCAGCGCCGCCGGCAGCAGGGACAGCAGGCTGCCGGCGGTGACGGCGATGGCGACCTGCACGCCGAACGCGGTGCCGACCCCCACGAACACCGGTAGCGGCGCGAACCGGGTGGCCAGGACGAGGCTCGCGAACAGCGTCTTGTCCGGCAGCTCGACCGGCAGCACGAGGGCGAACGCCGTTCCCACGACGGACAGGACGATCACGGGGTGCTCTCTTCCGCTCGGCGCGGCCGGGCGGGGGCGCGTGCCTCCGACCGGCAGCGCGACGACTGCTCCGGCCGAAGGTCTCGCCCACCCGCGCGGGGCGCGGGCCCGCTGACCGGGCGGCTCCCGGGGGAACGCGCCAGCATGTCGACCAGCGGACGGGGGGCTACTCCCCTTCTCGGGCGCCAACCCTAGACGACGGGGACGCGGAATCCCGGTGCGCGCGGGTGTGTGCCCCGTTACCGTCGTGCCGTGCCGTTCCGTTGACGCCCTGACCGGATCGCCCTCCCCCCGGCCGCGCGGCCACTGGCCCGCCTGGCCGTGGCCTGGACCGCGCTGTCCGGGCTGGCTCCCGTCTACCCGCTGTACGCGCTGCTGTTCCTCGACACCGGGCTCTCGGCGGCGCAGGTGTCGGGCCTGTTCGCCCTGTGGTCGGTCACCGGCCTGCTCGCCGAGGTGCCCACCGGCGTGCTGGCCGACCGCTGGTCGCGCCGCGGCGCGCTGGTCCTGGCCGGGGTCCTCGAGGCCGCCGGGTTCGTCGTCTGGACGGTGGCACCGGGGCTGCCCGGCTTCGCCGCCGGCTTCGTCGTCTGGGGCGTCGGGGGCGCGCTGGTCTCCGGCGCGGCCGAGGCGCTGGTCTACGAGGGCCTGGCCGCCGCCGGCGCGCAGGACGCGTTCGTGCGCGTCCGGGGCGCGACGACGGCCACCGAGCTGCTCGTGCAGGTGCCCACCGCGGTGCTGGCCGGGGCGCTGGTCGAGGCCGGCGGCTACGCGCTGGTCGGGTGGGTGAGCGTGGGCGTCTGCCTCGCGGCCGCGGCGCTGGCCACCCGGTTCCCCGAGACCGCACCCACGGTGGACGACGGGGACGGGGGCGGGAGCCTGCGGTCGGCCGTGGCGGAGGCGCTGCGCCGGCCGTCGCTGCGGCTGGCCGTCGTCGCCGTCGCGCTGCTCGGCGGGCTCGACGCGCTGGAGGAGTACTTCCCGGTCATGGCGCGCGACCGCGGCGTGCCCACGGAGTTCGTGCCCACCGCGGTCCTCGTCGTCGCGCTGGCGGGGGCGGCGGGCGCCGCACTGGCCGGCCGGCTGGCGCGGCTGCCGTCCCGGGCGCTGCCGGCGCTGCTCGCCCTGTCCGCGGTGCTGCTCGCGGCCGGGGCGCTGGCCGGGACGGCCGTGGCGCTGGCCGCCGTCGCGCTGTCCTACGGCCTGTACCTCGCCGTGCTGGTGGTGGGGGAGGCGCGGCTGCAAGAGCAGGTGCCGGGCGCGGCGCGGGCCACGGTGACGTCGGTCGCGGGCCTGGGCATCGAGCTCAGCGCGCTGCTGGTGTTCGGCGCCTGGGCGCTGGGGGCGGCGCCCGCCGTCGCGGTGCTGTTCCTCGCCGTCGTCCCCGTCGTCGCCCTGGGCCTGTCCGCCCGGGTGAGCAGCCATTAGCGCGACGAAGGCCCCGGCCCGGGCGGCAGGAACGGCCATTCCTGCCGCCGGTGGCTAGCGGGCGGTGCGGCGGGCGATGCGGGCGGCGAAGACGCCGGCGGCGTGGCCGTTGTCGATGTTGCTGACCACGACGCCCGGCGAGGCCGAGTTGAGCATCGTCAGCAGCGCCCCGAACCCGCCGAAGGAGCCCGGCTGCCCGGTCGAGGTGGGCACCGCGACGATCGGGACGTCGGTCATCGCGCCCACCGTCGCCGCCAGCGTGGCGTCGAGGCCGGCGACCACGACGAGGCAGTCGACGTCGTCGAGCAGGGTGCGGTCGGTGAGCAGCGGCCGCAGCCGGCTGCCGCCGACGTCGTCGACGCGCACGACCTCGGTGCCGGTCACCCGCGCGACGAAGGCGGCCTCCGCGGCGACCGTGGCGTCGGCCGTGCCGGCGCACAGGACGCCGACCCGGCCCCGCGGCTCGGGGACCGGGCCGACGGCGGCCGACATCGCCGCGGCGTCGACCGTGGTGGACCCGTCGTGGGCGCCGGCCAGCGCGACCAGCGTGTCCGCGCTGGCCCGCACCACCAGCGCGGGCCGGTCGGGGTGCGCCGCCCGGGTCTCGCGGACGAGGGCGAGCACCTGCTCGGTGGTGCGGCCCACGCCCCAGATGACGTCGGGCTCGGCCGGCGCCGGGCGGGCCGGTGCCGCCGGCGGCGCGGGGCCGGGCGGGGAGGCGAGCGCCGGCTGGCCCGGGCTGCCCAGCGACAGCGGCGGGTCGGCCAGCAGCGGGGCGAAGCCGCCCACCGGGTCCAGCGGCGCGGACCGCACGGGCCCGACCCGGACGGCGGCCGGGCGGGCCTCCCGCCCGGGCGCGTGCGGTGCGGGGTCGGCCGGGGCGTCGGGCGCCCGGGTCTGGGTGACCGCCGACAGACGGACGACGCGGTCGCGGCCGCTGCGCTTGGCGTCGTAGAGGACGCCGTCGGCGGCGGCGAACAGCGTGCGCCGGTCGTCGCCGCGGGTGGCCGAGGCGATGCCGACGCTGATCGTCACCGGCACGGTCACCCCGAGCGCCGTCCAGTCGCGGGCGGCGACGGCGCGGCGGATCCGCTCGAGCGCCCGCTCGGCCTGCTCGGCGGTGGTGTCGGGCAGCAGGACGACGAACTCGTCACCGGCCCACCGGCACACCTCGTCGGTGTCGCGGCACCCGGCCAGCAGCAGCTCGGCGACCGCGCGCAGCACCGCGTCCCCGCCGGGGTGGCCGACGGCGTCGTTGATGGACTTGAACCGGTCGACGTCGACGACGGCGAGCGCCGGCGTGGTGCCCGCGCTGAGCAGCCCGTCGAGCCGAGCCTCGGCGTAGCGGCGGTTGGGCAGGTGGGTGAGCGGGTCCTCGTAGGCCTGGCGGCGCAGCTGCCCGGCGGCGCGCTCGTTCTCCAGCAGGCTCTTGCGCCGGCCGAACAGCTCCACCCAGCGGGTGCGCCGCTCGTCGACCCGGTCGAGCTCGTCGGCGAGGTAGGCCTGCAGGTAGGGCAGCGCCCGGCCGGCGTCGTCGAGCTCGGCGTGCAGCGTGCACAGCTCCCGCAGCGCGGACCGGCGCAGCCGCGGCAGGCCGTGCTCGGTGGCCAGTGCCAGCGCCTTGGCCAGCTGCTCGTCGGCGCCGCGGCCGTCGCCCTGGCGGCGCAGCGCCCGGCCGAGCGCGAGCAGGGCCGAGGCCAGCAGCGCGCGGTCGCCGGCGGCGCTGGCGATCCGCACGGCGGCCCGCAGCGGGCCGGTGGCGGCGGCGTGCTCGCCCAGCCCGACCAGCGCCCAGCCGTGCACGACCTGCGCGGACACCAGGCCGTCGGCGTCGGGCGGCAGCTGGGCCAGGGCCTGCTCGGCCAGCCGGCGGCTCTCGGCGAAGTGCGGGACGGCGGCCCCGGGCTCGCCGTCGTCGAGCAGCGCCTCGCCCAGCTCCGCGCACAGCGCGCCCAGACAGGTGGCGGCGCCGGCGACGAGCACGTCGGGATCGCCGTCGCCGGGGCCGAGCCTGCCCTGCTCGGCGGCGGCGGCCGCCGCGTCCAGCGCGCGGCGCTGGTAGTCCAGCGCCAGCGGCATCAGCTCGAGGTCGGCGAGGACGCCGGCCAGCGTGCCCAGGGTGTCGACGAGCAGCGCGTCGGGCGGCAGGGCGGGGTCGAGCAGGCTGGCCGCCTCGACCGCCTCGTCCATCGCCGCGTCGATGCGGCGCGAGAGCAGCTCGATGCGGGCGTGCCGGGCGAGACCCGCGGCCCGCTGCAGGGCGTCGTCGGTGGCGTCGAAGGCGGCCTTCGCCGAGCGCACGAGGGCGATGGCGAGGGCGGCGTGCGACGCGGACTCCGAGCGCGGGTCGCCGGCCCCGGCGTCGCGGCCGGCGGGACCCTCGGCGGCGCGGTCGAGGAGGTCGGCGACGCCGGCGTGCAGGTCGAGGGACTCGGTCGCCTCCGGTGCGTCCAGCGGCTCGCCGACGAGGGTGAACCCGGCGACGCGCAGCCTGCGGACCAGCAGCTCGGCGCGCAGGGTGTCGGCCCAGGCGCGGCCGAGGGAGGGCGCGTCGTCGCGGGCGCCGGCCCCGGAGGACCCGGCCGCGGAGGACCCGGCCTCGTACGGCGAGGACGGGTCGACGACCGACAGCAGCCGCTCGGCGTCGTCGAGCTGCCAGTTGGCGAGGGCGGCGGTCACCCGGTGGTGCAGGGCTCCCGGTGGCACCAGCGCACTGTGCACGCCGTCGGACGGGGATGCGAGCGCCCGGGCCCCGGCGCGCCGTGTGGCGCCGGTCGCGTCGTCCGTCGCGTCACTGGCGTCCCA
This sequence comes from Geodermatophilus amargosae, assembly GCF_041028265.1. GTDB lineage: Bacteria > Actinomycetota > Actinomycetes > Mycobacteriales > Geodermatophilaceae > Geodermatophilus > Geodermatophilus amargosae_A. The sequence goes on along the minus strand of NZ_JABGCW010000009.1, from coordinate 274,032 downwards.
GGTGCGGCCCGCCCTCACGACGGGGTCCCCTCCGCGGGGCCGTCCACCAGCCCGGGGGCGCGGACCCGGTTGCGCCCGCCGCGCTTGGCCGAGAACAGGTGCAGGTCCGCGGTGTCGAACAGCGACCGCCAGCCGACCGCGGCGTCGTCGTCGCCGGCCGGCGCGGTGGCCACCCCGATGCTGACGGTGATCGGCTCGCTCAGGGACAGGTCGCCCCAGTCGGCGTCGGCCACGGCCGCGCGCAGCCGCTCGGCGGCGGCCAGCGCCTGGGCCGGGGTGGCCGTCGGCAGCACGACGAGGAACTCGTCGCCGGCCCAGCGGTACACCTCGTCGCCGACCCGGCTGTGCTCGCGCAGCAGCGCGGCCACCCGGTGCAGCACCTCGTCGCCGTGGGAGTGCGAGGTGTCGTCGTTGACCTCCTTGAACCGGTCGACGTCGACGACGGCCAGCGACAGCGGCTCGGCGCCCAGCCGCAGCCCGGCCAGCCGGCGCTCGGCGCTGCGCCGGTTGCCCAGCCCGGTGAGCGGGTCCTCCAGCGCGTGCCGGCGCAGCACGGCGGCCTGCCGCTCGACCTCCCGCAGCCGGCTCTGGCGCACGAACATCTCGGCCCACAGCTCCCGGCTGCGCGCGTGCGCCCGGCCGGTCTCGGCGCGGTAGGCGTCCAGCCAGTGCAGCGCCTCGGCGGGGCGGCCCATGGCGGCGGTGGCCTGGCCGAGCTCGAGCAGGCACTGCCGGTAGCGGCGCCGGTCGGCGGTGGCGGCGAAGGCCCCGGCGGCGCCGACGAGCAGGTCGGCGGCCTCCTCGCCGTGCCCGCCGCCGGTGTGCGCCTGCGACAGCCGGGTGAGCAGCCGGGACAGGGCCAGGTCCGCGTAGCCGCGCAGCCACGTGCTGCCGCTGCGGTGCACCCGCCGCTGCACGCTGCGCAGCGGGCCGAGGGCGTCGTCGAGGTCGTCGTGGCAGGCCAGGGCCCACGCCTGGACGACGTCGAGCAGGTCGAGGTCGTCGTCGTCGGGGTCGACGTCGAGCGCGCGGGCGTCGGAGGCGCGGGCCAGCGCGGTCCCGGCCAGCTCGCGCGCCCGGTCGGCCTCGCCCCGGCGGCGCAGCGTCTGGGCCAGCTCGCAGTTCTGCTGGGCGCACAGCCGCAGCAGCAGCCAGCGGTCGGTGAGGTCGGGCAGCGCGGCGGCCACCCGGTGCCCGCGCTCGGCCGAGGCGACGGCGAGCTCCTCGAGGTCGAGCGCGGTGAGGGTGAGCGAGAGCCACAGGTGCGCCTGGGCGAGGGCGCGGGAGGGCTCGCCCGCGGCCGGGGCGGGCGGGTCGAGCTGCTCGGTGAGCAGGCTCGCGTCGACGGCGAGCAACATCGCGGAGTCGGGGTGGTCGGCGGTGGCCTCGAGGTGCGCGAGGTAGGCCAGCACCAGCGCCGTCGAGGCCGACGGCGGGCAGGAGCCCAGGGCCTCGCGGGCGGCGGCTACCCCGGCTCCGGTGGCGTCCCGGTCGCCGTCGAGGAGCCCGCGCCGGGCGGCCAGCGCGTGCCGCCAGGCCGCCCAGCCGGGGTCGGCCGCCGCGGCGAGGCGGGCCTCGGCGTCGTCGAGCCCGGTCCGGAAGGCAGCGGCGTCGTCCCGGCTGCTCGCGGCCAGCAGACGCCACAGCGCAGCGTCGAGGTCACCGTCGGTGACGGGAGCAGGGCCGGGGGTCACGCATCCCTCCTCAGGCGGCGCCGGGCGTCCGGCCGTGCAGGCCGGCGGCGAGGCAGCTCCCCCCGGACGGGGCCTGCGCCCCTCTCCGACCGCACTACCCTCGTCGGGTGCCCCAGACGCCTCCGACGCGGTTCGCCTATCTCGGGCCCGAGGGTACCTTCGCCGAGGCGGCGCTCAGCAGCGCCGTCGCCCCCGGGGAGGGGGGGCGGCAGCCGGCGGCCAGCGTCCCGGCCGCCCTGGCGGCCGTCCGCGCCGGCGAGGTCGACGCCGCGCTCGTGCCCCTGGAGAACTCCGTCGAGGGATCGGTCCCGGCGACGATGGACGGCCTGGCCGACGGCGACCCGCTGGTCATCACCCGCGAGGTGTTCCTTCCGGTCTCCTTCGTCCTCGCCGCCCGGCCCGGCACCCGGCCCGAGGACGTCCGCGACGTGGTGAGCCACCCGCACGCGCTCGCCCAGACGGCCCGCACGGTGGCCGAGCGGCTGCCCGGCGTGCCGGCGCTGCCCGCCTCGTCGACGGCGGCCGCGGCCCGGGCGGTGGCCGACGGGGAGCACGACGCCGCGGTGTGCGCGCCGATCGCCGCCGAGCGCTACGGCCTGGTCCCGCTGGCCGAGGACGTGGCCGACCACCCCGGCGCGGTGACCCGCTTCGTCCTGGTGGCCCGCCCGGGACGGCTCCCGGCACCGACCGGCGCCGACAAGACCTCGCTGGTCGCCGTCGTCGCCGACCGGACCGGCGCGCTGCTCGACGTCCTGCGCGAGTTCGCCGTCCGCGGCATCAGCCTGACCCGCATCGAGTCGCGGCCCGTGCGCGACCGCCTGTGGGTCTACTCCTTCTCCCTGGACTGCGAGGGGCACGTGGCCGACGCGCGGGTGGGCGAGGCGCTGGCCGCGCTGCACCGGGTCTGCGAGGACGTGCGCTTCCTGGGCTCGTACGCGCGCGCCGACGGCCGCACCAGCCGGGACGTGCCCGACCAGGCCGCCGACGCCGCCTTCGCCGACGCGCAGGAGTGGGTGGCCCGCCTCCGCGCCGGCCGCACCTGACCCCGCGCCGTCCGAGCGGTGGCCGCGCGGGAGCAGCCGTGGCAGGCTCCGCCTACGGAATCCCGGAACACCGGAATCACGGAGGGCTTCGTGCGCCGTCCCCTCGCCGTCCTCGTCACCCTGCCCCTCGTGCTCGCCGCGTGCTCGGCCGGTGAGGCCGCCGGGGACGCGGCGGCCGCCTCCTCGGCAGCCTCCTCGTCCGATTGTCCCGCGCCGCCGGCGGCCGACCCCACCACGCCCGACGGGTGGCTGGGCTGGCTCGCGGAGCACCGTGACGACGTGGCGGTGGTCGTCCGCTCGGGGGACCGGGCGGTGGTCGAGCACCGGGCCGGCGAGCCGCAGCCGGTGGCCTCGGCGCTGAAGGTGGTGCACCTGGCCGCGTGGGCGACCGCGGTCCAGGAGGGGCGGCCGGCCCTCGACGAGCGGGTCCGCGTCGGCGACTGGGAGCGGTGGTACCTGCCGGGCACCGACGGCGGCGCGCACGTCGCGGCCCTGGACCGGCTGGGTGTGGCCCACGACGGCGTCCGGGCCCTCGACCCCGGCGCGGAGGTGGCCCTGTCCGACGTCGTCTCGGCGATGGTCCGGGAGAGCGACAACGCCGCGCCCGACCTGCTGCGCGACCTGCTGGGGGAGGAGGCGCTCGCCGCCGCGGCGGCCGGCGCCGGGCTGGACGGTGCCCCGCCGACCTTCCTGGGCACCTTCCTGCGCCTGGTGGAGCCGTCCGGGGCCGGTGCCCGGGCCGGTGCCGACGCCGATGCCGATGCGGACGCGGCCGCCCGCCGCTATGCCGACGACCCCGCGGAGGCCGCCCGCGTGCAGGCGCTCCTGCTGCCCGGTCCCGACGCCCAGGTGACCTGGGCGGAGACGACGCCCGCCGTCCCGGCCGCCGGCCTCGCCGACCTGCACCTCGCGCTGGCCGACGGCGACCCGCCGGCGGCCCGGGCGCAGCTGGAGTGGCAGCCCCCGCCCGAGGGACTGGCCGGCCTCGGGTTCAAGGGCGGCTCCCTGCCCGGCGTGCTCGCCGAGGCGATCACCGTCCGGGACGAGGACGGCACCACGTCGGTCGGCGTCCTGCTCGTGCGGGGGATGGCCGCCGAGGACTGGGTGGCCACGCTGTCGGCGGGCCTGCCGCACCAGCAGCTCCTGGTCGGCGCGCTCACCGACGAGGCGACCGCCGGCCGGCTGGCCTGCGCCCTCGCCTGACCGGCAGCGATCATCGGCGACGTGACCGGTGAACTGGAGCGGCTGCGGGACCGCCTGGCGACCCTCGAGCAGCGGGTCGCCGCGCTCGAGGGGTCGGTGCCGGAGGGGTCGGCGCCGGCGGTCCCGACCGGCGGGGAGGACGCCGGGAGCGTCCGCTACGGCGGCACCGTCCGGCTCGCCGGTGAGGTGCGCTGGACGATCGAGCTGGGCGCCGAGGACGTCCTGGCGCTGCCGCCGGCCGCCGTCGTCCGGGTGCTGGCCGCGCTGGGTCACCCGGTGCGGCTGGCCGTGGCGCAGCGGCTGCTGCGCGGGCCGGCGTCGGTGGCCGAGCTGCAGGAGGCGGTGGGCGGCAGCTCGGCCGGGCAGGTCTACCACCACCTGTCGACCCTCGCGGCCGCCGGCGTCGTCGAGGCCGTGGGCGGTGGGCGGCACCGGGTGCCGCCCACCGCCGTCGTCCCGCTGCTGGTGGCCCTGCTGGCGGGTGCCGACGTGGGCGGCGCGCTCGGCTGAGCCGCTCAGGCCGGCTCGAGCTCCCGCTCGGGCTCGGCCTGCGGACGACGGGCCGGCCGGCCCGGCCACCAGGTGCGGTCCCCGAGCAGCGCCACCGCCGACGGCACCACCAGCGACCGGACGACGAACGTGTCGAGCAGGACGCCGAAGCCCACGAGGAAGGCCAGCTGCACGAGGAACAGCAGCGGCAGCACCGACAGCGCGCCGAAGGTCGCGGCGAGCACCAGCCCGGCGCTGGTGATGACCCCGCCGGTGACCGCCAGGGCGCGCAGGACGCCGTCGCGGGTGCCGTGCCGCACGGACTCCTCGCGGGCCCGGGTCATGAGGAAGATGTTGTAGTCGATCCCCAGGGCGACGAGGAACACGAACCCGATGAGCAGGATGCCCGGGTCGCTGCCGGGGAAGCCGAACACGTCCTCGAACAGCAGCGCCGCCACCCCGACCGTCGCGCCCACGCTGAGCACCACCGTGGCCATCAGGAGCAGCGGGGCCACCAGCGCCCGGAGCAGCAGCGCCAGGACGACGGTGATGACCACCAGCACGCTCGGCACGATCACCCGCAGGTCGCGCGCGGCGGTCTCGCGGGCGTCGAGGTTGCTCGCGGTGTCGCCGCCCACCAGTGCCTCCGGGTCGGCGTCATCGAGCCGGTCGCGCAGGTCCTGGACGACGTCGATGGCCTCGGTGCTGTCCGGGGCGACGGCGAGCGTGACGTCCAGGCGGACCAGGCCGTCCACGGCCACCGGGTCCGCGCCGGGCTGCGACGGGCCCTGGGCGCCGGTGAACGGCACGACCGAGGCGATGCCGTCGGTGGCCGCCGCGGCCTCGGCCACCGCCGGCCAGTCGTCCTCCGGCGTCACGACGACGGTCGGAGCGCCCGCGCCGGCGTCGAAGTGGCGGCCCAGGGCCTCCTGGCCGTCCACGGCGTTGGACTCGCCGCGGATCGCGTCGGTGAAGGTGATGCCGCCGGCGTCGTAGGTCGGCGCGAACACGGCCGCGGCGACCAGTGCCAGCGTGCTGATCGCCAGCACCCGCCGGGGCCGCCGACCGACCAGCGCGGCGACCCGCGGCCACCCGCGTCCCTCGCGCACCTCGTCGCCGACGTACGGGCGGAACGGCCAGAACGCGGTGCGGCCGAGCAGGGTCAGGGCGGCGGGCAGGAAGGTCAGCGCGGCGACGACGGCGAGGGTGACGCTGACCGCCGAGATCGGCCCGAGGCCGCGGTTGGAGGCCAGGTCGGAGAAGAGCAGGCAGAGGACGCCGAGGACCACGGTCGCGCCGGAGGCGACGATCGGCTCCCACGAGCGGCGCAGCGCGGTGCGCATCGCGGCGTAGCGCGACGCCTCCGTGCGCAGCTCCTCGCGGAAGCGCGCGACCAGCAGCAGGCCGTAGTCGGTGGCCGCCCCGACCACCAGGATCGACGCGATGCCCTGGCTCTGCCCGTTGACGGTGATCAGGCCGGCGTCGGCCAGCAGGTAGGCGACCGCGGTGCCGGCGGTGAGCGCCAGGCCGGCGGTGGCGATCACCAGGAACGGCAGGATCGGGCTGCGGTAGACCACCAGCAGGATCAGCAGCACGACGCCGAAGGCGGCCAGCAGGAGCAGGCCGTCGATGCCCGCGAAGCCGTTGGCGAAGTCGGCGAAGATGCCGCCCGGACCGGTCACGAACGACGACGTCCCGTCGACCGCGATCACCTCCCGGACGTCCTCGACCACGGGCACGAGCTCGTCGCCGACCTCCGGGGACAGCGGGAGGACGGCCTCGACCGCCAGACCGTCCTCCGAGGGGATGGGCGGCGAGGCCTGCCCGGCGAGGAACCCGGCGTCCTCGGCGACGGCCGTGGCCTCCTGCAGTCGCTGCCCGATCTCGCCGAGCGTGGCCTCGTCGAGGGGGTCCTCGGCTTCCCACAGCAGGATCGCAGGGATCGCCTCCGTGGGGGAGAAGTCCTGCTGCAGCTCGGCCACCCGGGTGGACTCCGCGCTGTCGGGGAGGAACGCGGCGTTGTCGTTCTCCTGCAGGCCGGTCAGCTTGCCGCTCAGCGCGCCGAGCGGACCTGCCGCACCCACCCACAGCAGCAGGACGACCAGGGGGAGCAGCCAGCGGCCACGGCGCGCCATGATGTGATCCTCTCGACGGCCGAATGTCTCGACGACCGAGAGATTAGGGGGTGGGGAGGTGGCTCGCAACGACGGGGACCGAGCCGAGCTCGCCCTGCTGCTGCGCCGCCTGACCGTGGAGCTCGACGCGGTCGGCGAGCGCTTCGCCAAGCCGCAGGGACTCGGCCGCACGGACGTGCGGGCGGTCATCGCGATCCTGGACGCCACCCGGCGCGGGGAGCCGCTGACCGCCGGCGGACTGGGTGCCGCGGTGGGGCTGAGCTCGGCGTCGGTGACGGCGCTGGTCGACCGGCTCGAGCGCGCCGGGCACGTGCACCGCGTCCGCGACGCCGCCGACCGCCGCCGCGTGGTGCTGCAGATGTCGGAGGCCTCGATGGCCGCGGGCGCGGCCTTCTTCGGCGGGCTGCAGCGCGAGCTCGTCACCGCGATGGACGGCTTCTCCGACGACGACCTCGACGCCGTCCGACGGTGGCTGACCGCGATGACCGAGGTCGTCGTCGCCCACCGCTGACGGCGCGTCCGACGTCGCGGGCCGGGAGGCCGTCACGCCCCCGAGTGGGCGAGCAGCGCGGAGATGCGGCGCCCCGCGGGGCCGTCGGTGATGAGGTAGGTCGTCTCCACGCGGGTGATCTCGGTGCCGTCGGCCCGGAGGCGCGCGAAGGCCGCGCGGTGCAGCGCGCACGTCCCGTTGAGCACGACGGTGGCACTGGAGAGCTCCTCGCCCCGGTCGTAGCCCGACGCCCGCAGGCCGGAGACGAGGCGTCGGGCGAGGGCCAGCACCTGGTCCTCGTCGGTGAGGTGGGAGCAGCCGGCGTCGGTGCTGACGATCAGCGGCACCCCGTAGTGGGCCAGCAGTCGCCGGACGTCGTCGCTGTCGCCGCGTGCCAGCGCGACGAAGTCGGCCAGGTAGGCCCGGTACCAGCGCGTGATCTCGTGCTCGTCCATGCCGGGAGTGTGGCCGCCCTGCGAGCCCGGGAGAGCCTCGGGCGTAGCGGGTCAGCAGCTGCTCGAGCCGGTCGGCGTGCCGGACGACGACCTCGCGCCGCTCGCGCCGGGCCTCGACCGGCGCCGAGCCGACCGACCCCCGCCGGTGTGTTCCATCAGGGCGCGCTGCTCGTCGGCCATCGCCTCGAGCTCCGCCCGCAGCACCGCGTCGTCCACCCGCCGTCCTCCCCGTGTGTGCACGTGCCGCGCCGCGGCCTGCCCGGGACCGTGGTGCGTGCACGTGGCACTAGAGGTAGAGGCCGGTGGACTCCTCGATCCGCTCGGCGGCGACGGCGTGCACGTCGCGCTCGCGCAGGATGACCAGCTCCTCGCCGTGCACCTCGACCTCGTGCTGGTCCTCGGGGGAGAACAGCACCTGGTCGCCGACCTTCACCTGCCGGACGCTCGAGCCCACACCGCGCGCCTCGCCCCAGACCAGCCGCTTGGCCACCTGGGCGGTCGCGGGGATCAGGATCCCGCCGGTCGAGCGCCGCTCGCCGTCCTCCCTGCGGAGGGACACGAGGATCCGGTCGTGCAGCATCTTGATCGGCAGCCCGCTGTTCCTGGCGACGTCGGATGGCACGCGGTCACGGTACGCGAGGGGGTCCTACGACCAGCCCAGCTCGTGGAGCCGGTCGTCGTCGATGCCGAAGTGGTGGGCGATCTCGTGCACGACCGTCACCGTCACCTCCTCGACCACCTCCTCGGCGGTCGAGCAGATGTCGCAGATGGCCTCGCGGTAGACCATGATCCGGTCGGGCAGCGCGCCGCCGTACTGCCAGCCGCGCTCGGTCAGCGCGTACCCCTCGTAGAGACCCAGCAGCTCCGGCTCGTCCTCGTTGCGGTCCTCGACCAGCACGACGACGTTGTCGAGCAGCGCCATGAGGTCGGCCGGGACCGCGTCGAGGGCGTCGGCGACCAGCGACTCGAAGACCTCGCGGGGGAGCGGCCTCACCAGCTGGTCGGCTGCGGGCGGCCCTCCTCGTAGCCGGCAGCGCTCTGCACCCCCACGACCGCGCGCTCGTGGAACTCGTCGACGGTGCGCGCCCCGGCGTAGGTGCACGAGGACCGCACCCCGGCGACGATGCCGTCGACCAGGTCCTCCACCCCCGGGCGGGCCGGGTCGAGGTACATCCGCGACGAGGAGATGCCCTCCTCGAACAGCCCGGCGCGGGCGCGCTCGAAGCCGCTCTGCTGCGCCGTCCGCGCCTTGACCGCCCGGGCCGAGGCCATGCCGAAGGACTCCTTGTACAGCCGGCCGCTGCCGTCGTCGTGGATGTCGCCGGCGCTCTCGTAGGTGCCGGCGAACCAGGAGCCGACCATCACGTTCGCGGCGCCGGCGGCCAGGGCCAGGGCGACGTCGCGGGGGTGGCGCACCCCGCCGTCGGCCCACACGTGCTTGCCGAGCCGGCGCGCCTCGGCGGCGCACTCCTCGACGGCGGAGAACTGCGGCCGGCCGACGCCGGTCATCATCCGCGTGGTGCACATGGCGCCGGGGCCCACGCCGACCTTGACGACGTCGGCGCCGGCCTCGATCAGGTCGCGGGTGCCCTCGGCGGTGACCACGTTGCCGGCCACCACCGGCACCCGCCCGGCCACCGACCGCGCCGCGCGGACCGCCTCGGCCGCCTTGTCCTGGTGGCCGTGCGCGGTGTCGACGACGAGCACGTCCACACCGGCGGCCAGCAGCGCCCCCGCCTTGCCGGCGACGTCGCCGTTGATGCCGACGGCGGCGGCGGTGAGCAGCTGCCCCTCGGCGTTGACCGCCGGCGTGTAGACCGTGGAGCGCAGCGCGCCCTTGCGGGTGACGACGCCGACGAGCCGCTCGCCCTCGACCACCGGCGCGGCGCTGACCCGCTCCCCGGACAGCACGTCGAAGACCTTCGGCAGGTCGGTGCCGGCGGGGATGGTCAGCGGGTGCGCGGCCATGACCTGCGAGAGCTGGCTGAAGCGGTCCACGCCCTGGCACGCGCCGTCGGTGACCACGCCGATCGGCACCTCCCCGTCGACGACCACGACGATGCCGTGCGCGCGCTTGGTCATCAGCGACAGCGCCTCGCCCACGGTCGAGGTGAGGGAGAGCGTGATCGCGGTGTCGTAGACCGGGTGCCGCGCGTGCACCCAGGAGACGACCTCGCCGACGACGTCGACCGGGATGTCCTGCGGCAGCACCGCCAGGCCGCCGCGGCGGGCGACGGTCTCGGCCATCCGGCGGCCGCTGATCGCCGTCATGTTGGCCACGACGACCGGGATGGTCGTGCCCACCCGGTCCGGCGTCGTCAGGTCCACCTCGAGCCGGGAACCCACGGTGCTGGAGTTGGGCACCATGAAGACGTCGGCGTAGGTCAGGTCGGTCGTCGGGCGCTGACCGTTCAGGAACCGCATGGCCCGAAGTGTCCCAGCCGTCCACCTCGCTCGGGTGGACGTCGCCGCGCGCCCCGGGGCGATCGGCGGGCGCCTCTCTACGATCGGGTCGTGATCGACCTGCGCCTGGTGCGCGAGCACCCCGACGTCGTCCGTGCCAGCCAGCGTGCCCGCGGCGCCGACGAGTCCCGGGTCGACGCGCTCCTCGCCGCCGACGAGGCCCGCCGCGCCGCCGTCAAGCGCGCCGACGACCTGCGCGCGGAGCAGAAGGCGGCCTCGCAGGCGGTGCGCGGCGCGTCGGCGGAGGAGCGCCCCGCCGTCCTCGAGCGGGCCCGGGCGCTCGCCGCCCAGGTCAAGGAGGCCGAGGAGGCCCAGCGGGCGGCCGACGCCGCGCTGCGGCAGGCGCACCTGGGCCTGGCCAACGTCGTCCACGACGGCGTCCCGCCCGGCGGCGAGGACGACGCCGTGACGCTGCGGACCGTCGGCGAGGTCCCCTCCTACGACTTCGAGGTGCGCGACCACCTGCAGATCGGCGAGGCGCTCGGCGCGATCGACATGGAGCGGGGCGCGAAGGTGTCCGGCGCCCGCTTCTACTTCCTCACCGGCCCGGGCGCTCTGCTGGAGTTCGCGCTGGCCCAGCTCGCGATCACCCGCGCGGTCGCCGCCGGGTTCACCCCCGTCGTGGCGCCCGCGCTGGTCAAGCCCGAGGCCATGGAGGGCACCGGCTTCCTCGGCGAGCACGACGAGGAGGTCTACCGGGTCGAGCGCGACGACCTCTACCTGGTGGGCACGTCGGAGGTGGCGCTGGCCGGCATGCACGCCGACGAGGTGCTCGACCTCTCGGCCGGCCCGCGCCGCTACGCCGGTTGGTCGTCCTGCTTCCGCCGGGAGGCCGGCTCCTACGGCAAGGACACCCGCGGGATCATCCGCGTGCACTGGTTCGACAAGGTCGAGATGTTCAGCTTCTGCCGGCCCGAGGAGGCCGCCGCCGAGCACCTGCGGCTGCTCGCCTGGGAGGAGGAGTTCCTCCAGGCGCTGGAGCTGCCCTACCGGGTCGTGGACATCGCCGCCGGCGACCTGGGCACCAGCGCCGCCCGCAAGTACGACATCGAGGCATGGTTCCCCAGCCAGGGCACCTACCGCGAGCTGACCAGCACCTCGGACTGCACGACCTTCCAGGCCCGCCGGCTGGCCATCCGCTACCGCGGCGAGGACGGCAGGCCGCAGACGGCGGCCACGCTCAACGGCACGCTGTGCGCCATCGCGCGCACCATCGCCTGCCTGCTCGAGGTGCACCAGCGCGCGGACGGCTCGGTGCACGTCCCGGCGGCGCTGCGGCCGTGGCTCGGCGGTCACGAGGTGCTCACCCCCGGCATGACGCTCGCCGCCCCGGTGCCGCCGGCGGCCGCATGAGCCGGACCGTCCTCTCCGGACACGTCCCCTCCCCGGACGCCGAGCGGGTGGTCGACCTCGGCGACCTCGGCGGCTGGCGCCCGCGGCTGGTCGCCAGCGACCTCGACGGCACGCTGCTGTCCTCGGCCGGCGAGGTCACCCCGCGCACGCGGGCGGCGCTGGAGGCGTGCTGGGACGCCGGCATCCCAGTCGTCGGCGTCACCGGCCGCGGACCGCGGCTGCTCGACAGCGTCCGCACCGCGCTCGGCGGCCGGGGCGTCGCCGTCCTCGCGCAGGGCGGGTTCGTCGTCGACCTGGAGCGCGACGAGGTGCTGCGTACGGTGGGCCTGCCCCGGGACCGCGCGACCGCGGTGATCGAGCGCATCGAGGAGGTCGCCGGCGACCTCGTCCTCGCCGTCGAGGACGCCGCCGAGCAGGCCGAGGCGCACGGGCCGCTGCGGGTGCAGCACGGCTTCGACTGGCCCTATCCGGAGCCCGCGCACCTGCTGCCCCGGCACCAGGTGCTGCCCACCGGCGCGGTGCTCAAGGTCTTCCTCCGCTCGCCCGGCCTCGGTCAGGACGAGCTGCTCGCCCTCGCGCGGTCGGTGGTCGACCCGGCCGACGCCGAGGTGACCCACGCGGGCCTCGGCTTCATCGAGGTGCTGCCGCCCGGCGTCACCAAGGCCACCGGCCTGGCCGTCGCGCTCGACCGGCACGCCGTCGGGTTCGGCGACGTCCTCGTCTTCGGCGACATGCCCAACGACCTGCCGATGATCGGCGCGGTCACCGCCGCGGGCGGGCGGGCCGTCGCGGTCGCCAACGCCCACCCCGCCGTCCGCGCGGCCGCCGGCGGGATCACCAGTGGCCACGACGCCGACGGCGTGGCCCGCTACCTCGAGGCGGTGCTCGCCGGTGTCTGACTGGCGCCCCCGGCTGATCGCCAGCGACATGGACGGCACGCTGCTGCGGTCCGACGACACCGTCAGCGACGCCACCGTCGCCGAGCTGCAACGCTGGGCGGACGACGGCGTCCCCTTCGTCCTGGCCACCGGGCGCCCGCCGCGCTGGATGCGCCGTATCCGGGAGGTCGTGCGGTCGGGCACCGCCGTCTGTTGCAACGGCGCGGTGCTGCTCGACCTCGGCCGCTTCGAGATCGTCGCCGAGGAGGCGCTGCCCCCCGCGGTGCTCGCCGAGATCACCGCGGGCCTGCGCGCCGAGCAGCCCGGCACGTGGTTCGCCGTCGAGTACGGCCTGGAGTTCCGGCACGAGCCGGTGTACCGGCCGCGCTGGGACGTCGACGCGCCCGGTGTCGCCGAGGCGTCGCTGGAGGAGATGGTCGCCGCACCCGCGGCCAAGCTGCTGGCCCGCCACGAGGACCTCGGCCGCGACGAGTTCGTCGCTCTCGTCGAGCGCGTGGTGGGGGACCTCGCGACGGTCACGAACTCCTCGACGGACGCGCTGGCCGAGATCTCCGCCCGCGGCGTCACCAAGGCCACCGGCATCGGCCGGGTCGCCGAGCGGTTCGGCGTGGGCCCGGACGAGGTCGTCGTCTTCGGGGACATGCCCAACGACATCGCCGCGTTCGACTGGGTGCGCGAGGGCGGCGGCCGGGCCGTGGCCATGGCGCACGCGCACCCGGACCTGCTCGCCGCGGCCACCGACGTCACCGGCACCAACGACGACGACGGCGTCGCCGCGTTCCTCGCCTCGCTCTGACCCCGCGCGCCCCGACCCGGCTCAAGGTCGGCCGCCGGCTGCCGATGTGTGCAGCGACCGGCACCAGTGCCGACCCGTACGAGGCCACGGAAGGCGACCATGAGCCAGAGCTCCACCCGCGTCCCCACGGCGGGTCCCGCCGGCGACTCCCCGACGGGAGGGTGGGGCCTGCGCACCCGGCTGCTCGGCGCCATCCTCGTGGTCGCCCTGACCACGCTGGCCGTCGGCCTGTTCGGGATCCACCGCATGTCCGTGCTCGCCGACAAGGCCGACCAGGTCTACAGCGAGGGCACCGAGCCACTCGACGGGCTGCGCACGCTGCAGGTCGACTGGTGGGAGCTGGCCGCCCAGACCGCCCGCGCCGCGATCCCGAGCCTGCCTCCGGCCAGCATCCAGGAGGCCCGCCAGGCTGCGGCCGACGCCGGTGAGGCCATGGCCGGCCACGCGGAGGACGTCGCCACCATGACGCTGTCCGCCGACGCCCGCACCGACTTCGAGCGCTTCGAGACCGCCTCGCAGACCTACCTGACCGCGCTCGCGCAGCTGCAGGCCCTGCCGCTGGGCTCGCCGAACGCCCTGCCGCTGCTGCAGACGATGTCCGAGAACGAGGACGTCATCGAGGAGGCGCTGGCCGCGGCCACGACCTCGGCCGCCGCCTCGGCCCGGCAGACGGTCGACGAGGCACAGGCGGCCTTCGCCTCCGCCCGGACCCTGACGCTCGTCGTCGTGGCGCTCGGGCTGGTCGTCTCGCTGGTGCTGGCCGTGCTGGTGGCCCGCAGCGTGACCCGGCCGGTCGAGCGGATCCGCGAGGTGCTCGGCAAGGTCGCCGACGGCGACCTGCGGGTGCGCGCCGGGCAGACCGGCGGCGGCGAGCTCGCCGAGGTCGCCCGCTCGCTGGACGCCACGCTGGACTCCCTCGGCGGCGTGCTGGTGCTCGTCCGCGACTCCGCCGGCCGCCTGCAGGGCGCGTCCACCCAGCTCGACTCCGCGGCCAGTGGCATCGCCGAGTTCTCCCGCGCGGCCGCCGACCAGACCGACGCCGTCGTCGCCTCCGCCGGTGAGGTGGCCGCCAGCGTCGACACCGTCGCCACCGGCTCCTCGCAGATGGAGACCGCGATCCGCGAGATCGCGCACAACGCCGCCGAGGCCGCCCGCGTCGCCGGTCAGGCCGTGGACGTCGCCGAGACGACGACGCGCACCGTCGGCAAGCTCGGCGACTCCTCGCAGGAGATCGCCACGGTCGTGAAGCTCATCAACGGCATCGCCGAGCAGACCAACCTGCTGGCGCTCAACGCCACCATCGAGGCCGCGCGTGCCGGCGAGGCCGGCAAGGGCTTCGCCGTCGTGGCCAGCGAGGTCAAGGAGCTCGCGCAGGAGACCGCCCGGGCGACCGAGGACATCTCCCGCCGGGTCGAGGCCATCCAGGGCGACACCGCGGGCGCCGTCGAGGCCATCAGCCGGATCAGCGCCGTCATCGGCGAGATCAACGACTTCCAGGCCACGATCGCCGCAGCGGTCGAGGAGCAGACGGCGACCACCAACGAGATGAACCGCAACGTGGCCGAGGCCGCGGGCGGCTCCCGGCACATCGCCACCGCGATCGGCGGGCTGGCCGCCGGCACGCAGCAGACCGGTGCCCGGGTCGCCGACGCGCAGCGCGCCGCGGCCGAGCTCGCCCGCATGAGCGGTGAGCTGCAGGAGGCCGTCGCCCGCTTCGCCGTGTGAGTGAGCACCCCGCTGCCCCCGCCGCTCGCGAAGGGACCCTGCAGCGGGGCGAGCAGACGCCGGCGGCGCCGTCCCCCCCGGGGGCGGCGCCGCTGTCGCGTTCCCTGCATCGTCACCGGATCGTCATGGGCGACCGGCCCGCGCTCCTCGCTCCCGGTGGGACAGTGACGGAGGACGGCCCGGGAGCCCGGCGGGAGCGTCCCACGGCGGCCCGGCCGCGGAGGAGAGCGTCGATGACCACGCTGTTCGTGGTGCTGATCGTGCTCGGGGTGCTGGCTCTGGTGACCCTCGGTGCGAGCTTCAAGATGGTCCAGCAGTACCAGCGCGGGGTCGTGCTGCGGTTCGGCCGGCTGCTGCCCGGCGTCCGGGAGCCGGGCCTGCGGGTGCTGATCCCCTTCGTCGACCAGATGACCAAGGTGCCGGTGCAGACGCTGGTCCTCGACGTGCCCTCCCAGGGCACCATCACGCGCGACAACGTGACCATCGGCGTGGACGCGGTCGTGTACTTCCGGGTCGTCGACCCGGTCCGTGCCGCGATCAACGTGCAGGACTACATGGTGGCGACGTCGCAGGTCTCGCAGACGTCCCTGCGGTCGGTCATCGGCCGTGCGGACCTCGACACGCTGCTGTCCGACCGCGAGGCCATCAACGCCGAGCTGCGGGCCGTCATCGACACCCCCACCGAGGACTGGGGGATCAAGATCGACCGCGTCGAGGTCAAGGACATCTCCCTGCCCGAGGGCATGCGCCGGTCGATGTCGCGCCAGGCCGAGGCCGAGCGCGACCGGCGGGCCCGGGTCATCTCCGCCGACGGCGAGTTCCAGGCCTCGACGAAGCTGGCGCAGGCCGCCGACGCCATGAGCGCCACCCCGGGTGCGCTGCAGCTGCGCCTGCTGCAGACCGTCGCCGACGTGGCCTCGGAGAAGAACAGCACCCTCGTCATGCCGTTCCCCGTGGAGCTGCTGCGCTTCTTCGACCAGGCCGCCGGCCGCCGCGCCGACGCCGCGCCCGCGACCGCCCCGCCGGCCGAGGCGCCGGCTGGGTCACCGGCCGAGGCGCCGGCTGCCCTGCCGGCCGCGGGCGCGACCGGCGCGACCGGCGCGTCCGTCGTGGACGCCGCCGACGGCCTGCCGGCGCTGCCGGGCGCCAACGGCGCGGTCCGGGCGTAGTCCGCAGGCGCAGGCCTCACCACCGGTCCGGGGGCAGGTCGGCGGTGAGGTCGGCCAGCTCGTCGAGGGTGCGGGCGGCGTAGGCCGCCCGCACCCGCTCGTCGAACTCGGCCACGTCGAGGCGGCCCTCGGCGAGCCCGCGCTGCAGCTGCCGGACGGTCCTCTCGCGGTCGGTGTCGCCCGCCCGGACCCCCCGCCGGTCCTCACCCACGGCGTCTTCTCGCAGGTACCGGGCTCAGAGGTACTGGCCGCCGCCGGGACGGACGTCGGGGGTGCCGGTCCCGCCGGGCAGCGCCCGGCCGCGGCGGATCTCCTCCAGCTGTGCCCGGGCGGCCATCTGCTGGGCGAACAGCGCCGTCTGGATGCCCTGGAAGACGCCCTCGAGCCAGCCGACGAGCTGGGCCTGCGCGATCCGCAGCTCGGCGTCCGACGGCGTCTCCTCGTCCCCGAAGGGCGAGGTGATCCGGCGCAGCTCGTCGGAGAGCTCGGGTGCCAGGCCCTGTTCGAGCTCGCGGATCGACGAGGCGTGGATGTCGCGCAGCCGGGCGCGGCTGGCGTCGTCGAGGGGCGCGGCGCGGACCTCCTCGAGCAGCTGCTTGATCATCGTGCCGATCCGCATGACCTTGGCCGGCTGCTCGACCATCTCGCCGATGCCGAGGGGCCCGTCGCCGTCGCCGCCGTCGGGGCCACCGGCGGGCACGGGCATCGTGCCGACCGGCCGCCCGTCGGGACCGACCACGACGACCTGTTGCGGGCGATCGATGCCGTTACCGGGTGCCGTCATGCCCTCCATCCTGCCCCGCGCATCCGCCCGCCGAACGCGCGGAGCAGGTCGGTGACCGTGCCAACTAGGGTCGCCCGCATGCACCCGG
This sequence comes from Geodermatophilus amargosae, assembly GCF_041028265.1. Classification (GTDB taxonomy): domain Bacteria; phylum Actinomycetota; class Actinomycetes; order Mycobacteriales; family Geodermatophilaceae; genus Geodermatophilus; species Geodermatophilus amargosae_A. Next base: position 257,246 of record NZ_JABGCW010000009.1, on the reverse strand, counting down.
GGGAACCACGGCTGGACGTCGCGCGCGTCCGCGGCCTGTTCCCCGGCCTCTCCGACGGCTTCGTGCACACCGACGCACCCGCCGGCACGCTGACGCCGGAGAGCGTCGTCCACGCCGTCTCCTCGGCCATGCGCGTGCCGGTGGCCAACCGGGGCGGGGTCTTCCCGTCCTCGTCGCGCACCGAGGGCCTCGTGGCCGCCGCGCGCTCCGCGGTGTCCGACCTCGTGGGTGGGGTGTCCACCGGCGTCGTCCTGGGCCCGAACACCACCACGCTGGCCTACGCGGTGGCCCGCGCGCTGTCGCGCACCTGGCGCTACGGCGACGAGGTGGTGGTCAGCCGCCTCGACCACGACGCCAACATCCGGCCCTGGCTGCAGGTCGCCGAGCAGGTCGGCGCCGTCGTCAGGTGGGCCGAGGTGGACATCGAGACCGGTGAGCTGCCCGTCTGGCAGTACGACGAGCTCATCACCCCGCGCACGCGCCTGGTGGCGGTCACGGCGGCCAGCAACGCCATCGGCACCCGGCCCGACGTCGCGTCCATCGCCGCCCGCGCCCACGCCGTCGGCGCCCTGGTGTTCGTCGACGCCGTCCAGGCCGCGCCGCACGTCTTCCTCGACAAGACCGCGCTGGGGGCCGACTTCGTCGCGGTCTCGGCCTACACCTGGTGCGGGCCGCACGTGGGCGCGGTGGTGGCCGACCCCGCGCTGCTCGCCGAGCTCGAGCCCGACCGGCTGCTGCCCACCCCCGACCGGGTGCCCGACCGCTTCGAGACCGGCACCCCGCCCTTCGAGCTCTACGCCGGCGTCACCGCCGCCGTCGACCACCTGGCCGGTCTCTGCGACGACGCCACCGGCAGCCGCCGCGAGCGGCTGCGCACGTCGATGGCGGCCGTCGCGGCCTACGAGGGTGGGCTGTTCGACTGGCTGGACCAGGCGCTGCGCGCGATGCGGCACGTGCAGGTGGTCGGCTTCCCGGAGCACACGACGCCGACGATGTCGTTCACCGTGCCCGGCATGCGCCCCCGGCAGGTGGCCGCCGAGCTCTCCCGCCGCGGCATCTGCGCCTGGGACGGCGACTTCTACGCCCGCGAGCTCTTCGACGCGCTCGGCGTCAACGAGCTCGGCGGCGCCGTCCGCATCGGGCTGGCGCACTACAACACCGCCGAGGAGGTCGGCTACGTGATCGACTCCGTGGCGGCGCTGCGGGGCGCGCTGCTCTAGGAGCCGGGCAGCAGCAGCACCTTCCCGATGTGCTCGCTGGCCTCGACGACGCGGTGCGCCTCGGCCGCCCGCGACATCGGCAGCCGCCGGTCCACGACCGGGCGCACCACACCCCGCTCGACGTCGGGCCACACCTGCGCGCGGACCGCCGCGACGATGTCCGCCTTGCCGCCCGGACCGGTCGCCGGCCGGGAGCGCAGCGCCGTGGCCGCCACCGAGGCCCGCTTGGCGAGGAGCTTGGCGAGGTCCAGCTCCGCCCGCGTGCCGCCCTGCATGCCGATGACGACCAGCCGGCCGCCGACGGCGAGGACGTCGACGTTGCGGGCCAGGTACTTCGCGCCCATGTTGTCCAGCACGACGTCGACGCCGGCGCCGCCGGTCCCCTCACGCACCCGCTCGACGAAGTCCTCGTCCCGGTAGTCGATCCCCACCTCGGCGCCGAGCTCGCGGCAGAAGTCCAGCTTGGCGGCGCTCCCGGCGGTGGTGAACACCCGCGCGCCGGCCCGGACGGCGAGCTGGATGGCCATCGTGCCGATGCCGCTGGACCCGCCGTGCACGAGGAAGGCCTCGCCGCGGCGCAGGCCGGCGAGCTGGAAGACGTTGGACCAGACGGTGCAGGTGACCTCCGGCAGGGCGGCGGCGGTGGCCAGTTCCACGCCGGCGGGGCGGGGGAGCAGCTGCCCGGCCGGGACGGCGACCCGCTCGGCGTACCCGCCGCCGGACAGCAGCGCGCACACCTCGTCCCCGACCTTCCAGCCGGTCACGCCCTCGCCGAGCTCGCTGACGATCCCGCTGCACTCCAGGCCGAGGACCTCGCTGGCGCCGCGCGGCGGCGGGTAGTTGCCGGCGCGCTGCAGCAGGTCGGCCCGGTTGACCGCGGTGGCGGCGACGTCGACGACGACCTCCCCGGGGCCGGCCACCGGGTCGGGCACCTCGCCCCATCCGAGCACCTCGGGTCCGCCGGGTCCGCTCGCGATCACCGCACGCATGCCCCGACCTTAGGAGCGGAGCCGCGCGGCTGCCGGTGACGTCCAAGCAGGCTCCAAGCGCTCCGCAGGCCCCGGACGGCACCGTTCCCGCCATGACCACGACGACGACGTCCCCCGCGCCCGTCCGCCGCGCGCCCGCTCCCTCCCGCCGTGGCGCGGTGACCTCCCTGGTCGACCACGTCCTGCTGCACCGGGCGCTGCGCTCCGGCACGCGGGGGATCGCCGACGCCCTCACCGGCATCGCCTTCGACGAGCCGTGCTGCCCCGTCCGGCAGCGCGAGCTGGTCCGCTGGACCACGCGCGTGCTGGCCGAGGTGCGGGCGCACGCGGCGCTGCGCCGCGGGCTGGAGGCCGCGCTGTCGCGGGTCGTGCTGCCCGGGGGCGGCCCGGACCTGCACCGCGCGGCGAGCGACGCCGCCCTCGACTCCGCGCTCGCGCGGGCCCGGCAGGCCCTGCCGCCGTTCGCCCACGACGTGAGCGCCGGTGCCCCCGCGCTGGCCCTCGCGCTCACCGACCTCGCCGACGTGGTGGCCGCGCGGCTCGACGCCGAGGAGGACGGCGTGCTCCCCCTGGTCGACGAGCACGTGCCCGCGGCCGAGCGGGACCGCGTCGTCCGGACAGCCCGCCGCTCCCTGCCGGCCGGTCAGGCGCTGTTCACGCTGCCGTGGCTGCTGGACGCCTGCCACCCCGCCGAGCGCGTCACGGTGCTGCGCACGGCGTCCCGCCCGGCCCGGACGGTCCTGCGGTTCGCCGGCGCCCGCCACGCCCGCACCCGCGACGCCGTCCTGGGCCTGCCCTGGTGACGGAGCGGGCCGGCTCCCCGCGGAGGGGAGCCGGCCCGGTGCAGAACCGTCAGACGCGGGCCTTGAGGTCCTTGCGGAGGATCTTGCCGGCCGCGGACTTGGGCACCTGCTCGATGAACTCCACCGCGCGGATCTTCTTGTGCGGCGCGAGCCGGCTGCCGGCGTAGTCCATGACCTCCTGCTCGGAGATCTCCGCACCCGGGGCGCGCACCACGAACGCCTTGGGCAGCTCCTCGCCGCTCTGCTCGTCCTTGACCCCGATGACGGCGGCGTCGGCGATGGCCGGGTTGCCGAGCAGCACGGCCTCGAGCTCGGCCGGGGCCACCTGGTAGCCCTTGTACTTGATCAGCTCCTTGACCCGGTCGACGACCGTGTAGCAGCCGTCGTCGTCGACGATCGCGACGTCACCGGTGTGCAGCCAGCCCTCGCCGTCGAGGGTGTCGGCCGTCGCCGTCGGGTTGTTGAGGTAGCCCTTCATGACCTGCGGCCCGCGGACCCACAGCTCGCCGCGCTCGCCGGGAGCGGCGTCCGCGCCCGTCGACGGGTCGACCAGCCGGCACTCGGTGTTCGGCAGCGCCAGGCCGACCGACCCCTTCGGCACCGAGGTGAGGCCCTCGGGCAGCCGGTTCGCGTCGGGGGTGGTGTGCGAGACCGGCGACAGCTCGGTCATCCCGTAGCCCTGCGCGACGACGACGCCGTCGGCCGCGCCCTTGCGCAGCCGGTCCTGGGCGGCCTGGGCCAGTGCCTCGTCCAGTGGCGCGGCCCCGGAGGTGATGCTGCGCAGCGAGGACAGGTCGAACTGGTCGACCATCGGGTGCTTGGCCAGCGCCAGCACGATGGGCGGCGCCACGAAGGCCCGCGTGATCTTCTGGTCCTGGATGGTGCGCAGGAACTGCTCGAGGTCGAACCGCGGCAGGGTCACCACGGTGCCGCCCCACTGCAGGCCCTGGTTCATCAGCACGGTCAGGCCGTAGATGTGGAAGAACGGCAGGACGGCGATGATCCGCTCGTCGCCCTCGTGCAGCTCCACCAGCGGTCGGGACTGGCTGACGTTGGCCACCAGGTTGCGGTGGGTGAGCATGACGCCCTTGGGCAGGCCGGTGGTGCCGCTGGAGTAGGGCAGCGTGACCAGGTCCTCGGCCGGGTCGATGTCGACCTCGGCCGACGGGGCCTCGCTGGTGATCAGGTCGAGCAGCGAGGCGTGTCCCTCGGCGCCGTCCATGACGATCACCTCGTCGACCGGCGTCTGCTCGGTGGCCTCGAGGGCCCGGTCGAGGAACGGCGAGACGGTGACGAGCACCTTCGCGCCGGAGTCCTTGAGCTGGAAGGCGACCTCGTGGGCGGTGTAGAGCGAGTTGATCGGGCTCATCACGCAGCCGGCACGGGCGATGCCGTGGAACACGACCGGGTACCACATGGTGTTCGGGCACAGCACCGCGACGACGTCGCCCTTGCGCAGGCCGCGCGCGGCGAGCGCGGCCGCGACCCGGTCGACGTACGTGGCCAGCTGGCCGTGCGTGATCTTGTCGCCGGTCAGGCCGTCGACCAGGGCGGGCGCGTCCGGACGCGCGGCGCCGCCCGCGAGCACGAACTCGGGGACCGACTGGTCGGGGATCTCGACGTCGGGATAACGACTGGCCAGAGCCACTGTGCTCCTCCTCGGGTGCAGGGTGGCGCCAGTCTCACACCCGCGGTGTGTCGCGCGACACGCGGGGTTACCGGTGAGTCACCTCGGCCCGAGCACCGACTGGGTGCAGCGGAACAGGGCCAGCGTCTTCCCGGCGTCGGAGGTGACGACGGCGTCCCACACCTGGGTGCTGCGGCCGGCGTGCACGTTGGTGGCCACCGTGCGCACCCGGCCCTCGCGGACGGTGCCGAGGAAGTTGCTCTTGAGCTCGATGGTGGTGAAGCCGGCCGAGCCCTCGGGCAGCAACGCGCGGGTGGCCAGCCCGCAGGCGGTGTCGGCCAGCGCGACGACGGTCGCGGCGTGCAGGTAGCCGTTGGGCGCGAGCAGGTCGGGGCGCACGTCGAGCGCGGCCTCGAGCCGGCCGGGCTCGTGCGCGGTGACGGTCAGCCCGAGCAGCCCGGGCAGCGTGCCGGGCAGCAGGGCGTTGAGCTCGTCGGCGGGGAGGAACCCGGTGGCGGCCATGCCCGGCAACCTAGCGACCGCCTCGTGGGGCCTTCGTAGCGCTGTCGGCTCACGCCAGGCCGCGGGTGGTACGGGCCGGGGGACGGTCGCCGCGGATCGCGGCCACCATGTCCAGCGTCTGGCGGGTCGCGGCGACGTCGTGGGCGCGGAACACCCGGGCCCCGAGCCACGCGCTGACCGCCGTCGCCGCCAGCGTGCCGGTGAGCCGCTGCTCCAGCGGGACGTCGAGGGTCTCGCCGACGAAGTCCTTGTTCGACAGCGCCACCAGCACCGGCCAGCCGGTGGCCACCAACTCGTCGAGGCGGCGGGTGGCCTCCAGCGAGTGCCGGGTGTTCTTGCCGAAGTCGTGCCCGGGGTCGACCAGCACCCGCTCGCGGTCCACCCCGGCGGCCACGGCGGCCTCGGCCAGCGCCGTCGTCCGCGCGACGACGTCGGCGACCACGTCGTCGTAGGTGACCCGGTGCGGCCGCGTGCGGGGCGGCAGCCCGCCGGCGTGGGTGCACACGATGCCCGCGCCGGCCTCGGCGGCGACGTGCGGCAGCTCCGGGTCGACGCCGCCCCACGCGTCGTTGACGACGTCGGCCCCGGCGGCCAGGACCTCGCGCGCGACCTCGGCGCGCCAGGTGTCGATGGAGATCGGCAGGTCCGGATGGGCCGCGCGGACGGCCGCGACGAGGTCCACGGTGCGGCGGACCTCCTCGGCGGGGGACACCTCGGCGCCCGGCGCGGCCTTCACCCCGCCGACGTCGACCACGTCGGCGCCCTCGGCCACCACCCGGTCCACCCGCTCGACCGCCGCGGCCAGCTCGTAGGTGGCGCCGCGGTCGTAGAAGGAGTCCGGCGTGCGGTTGACGATCGCCATGACCACCAGCCCGCCGTCGGGCACGTCGAGCCGGCCCAGTCGCAGCACCCCGTCGCCTCCGTCCCGGCCGATGTGGTGGAGTCAGCCAACCAGACCACCAGCGACACAGGAGGACGGCGATGGCGCAGACCACCGTGGACGGCGTCGAGGGCGTGCAGGGGCTCGTGGGCCGGCACCTCGGCTACAGCGACTGGGTCGAGGTGACCCAGGAGCAGGTGAACCAGTTCGCCGAGGCGACCGGGGACCACCAGTGGATCCACGTCGACGTCGAGCGCGCGAAGAAGGAGAGCCCCTTCGGCGGCCCGGTCGCGCACGGCTACCTGACGCTGTCGCTCATCCCGTCGCTGCTGCCGGAGATCGTGGAGATCAGCGGCTTCCGCATGGGCGTCAACTACGGCACCGAGAAGGTGCGCTTCCCCTCGCCGGTGCCGGTGGGCAGCCGGGTCCGCGCCGGCGCCACGCTCGCCTCCGCGACGCCCTTCGACGGCGGCGTCGCGATGAACATGGACGTCACCGTCGAGGTCGAGGGCCAGACCAAGCCGGCGATGGTCGCCACCGTCGTCTACCGCCGCTACCTCTGAGGACGTGCACGTCCGCGGACGTGCCCGGGGCGCATCCGCGGACGTGCACGCTCAGGTCACGATCGCCTGGTTGACCAGCGCGCGCAGGTAGGCGCGGATCGGCAGCGTGCTCGAGGGCAGCAGCTGCGTGTAGAAGGACACGACGACGTCCTCGACCGGGTCGACGTAGAACGCCGTCGACGCCGCCCCGCCCCAGCTGTAGTCGCCGGTGCTGGCCACGCCGCCGTAGCGCGCCGGGTCGATCACCATCGAGAAGCCCAGCCCGAAGCCGACCCCGCGCAGCGGCGTCTCGGCGAACAGCGGCCGGCCGAAGGTCTCCAGGTCGGCGTTGCCGGGCAGGTGGTTGCGGACCATGTGCGCCAGCGTCCGCGGGCCCAGCAGCCGCCCGCCGTCGAACGAGCCGCCGCGGCGCAGCATCTCGCAGAAGCGCAGGTAGTCCGCCGCCGACGAGACCAGCCCGCCGCCACCGGAGAGGAACGTCGGCTTGCGGTGCGCCGCCTCGCCCATGGCGTCGATCGGCGCGAACGCGGTGGCCGGGCCGCCGGGCTTCCCGGGGACGGCGGCGTAGAGGCGGGCCAGCGAGGCGGCGTCGTCGTCCTCCCGCAGGCCGAAGGACGTCTCGGTCATCCCGAGCGGGCGGAAGATCCGCTCCTGGAAGAAGACGTCGAGCGTCTGCCCGGACACGACCTCCACCAGCCGGCCGAGGACGTCGGTGGAGACGCCGTAGTTCCACTCCGAGCCGGGCTGGAAGACCAGCGGGACCGAGGCCCACTGCCGGCACACCTCGGCGGAGTCGGCGCCGGGCGGGGTGCCCCACTCGTGGCCCATCGCGCGGTACATCTCGTCGACCGGGTGGGCGTGGTGGAAGCCGTAGGTGAGCCCTGACATGTGGGTGAGCAGGTGCCACACCCGGATCGGCTCGACCTGGGGCTGGGTGACCGGCTTCTGGGCCGACCCGGCCACGTAGACGCGGGTCTCGGCGAACTCCGGCAGCCACTTGGCGATCGGGTCGGTGAGCTCGAAGGCCCCCTCCTCGTACAGCATCATCGCCGCCACCGAGGTCACCGGCTTGGTCATCGAGAAGATCCGCCAGCGGGTGTCCTCCTCGACCGGCAGGCCGTTCTCGACGTCGCGGGAGCCGGCCCGCCCCACGTGCGCCAGCCGGCCGTGCCGCGACACCGTGACCAGGAAGCCGGGCAGCTGGCCGTCGTCGACCCAGCGGGCCAGCCGCCGGTCGAGGCGTTCCAGCCGGCCGGCGTCGAGGCCCACCTCGGCCGCGTCGGTCTCCGGGGTGAGTCCGCTCGCCACGTGTTCCTCCGTCCCGGCGCCGCCGCCCTCGGGCGGCGCCTGCCCGCGCATCCTGACCCACGGGGCGTGGGCGAGGTCACACGGGTCAGGCGCCGCCCCGGCGGGGCGACCGCGGACCGGGCCGGGACGTCGCTGCGTCCCCGCGGATCAGACCGGGACGCTGCTGGCGGCCTTCTTCAGGTTCGAGCCGGCGGTCACCTTCACGGCGTTGGCCGCGGGGATGTCGATCGACTCGCCGGTCTGCGGGTTACGGCCGGTGCGCGCCGACCGCTGGGTGCGCTCGACGGTGATGAGGCCGGAGACGGCGACCTTCTCGCCGCGGGTGATCGCCTCGACGAGCTCCTCCTGCAGGCCGGCCAGGACGGCGTCCACGGTGGCGCTGGGGACGTCGGCGCGCTTGGCGATGGCGGAGACGAGTTCGGCCTTGTTCACGGGTTTCCTCTCGGGACGTCGCGGCCGCGCGGTCTCGGCGGGCCGCCGTGTGGGGGTGCCGACCGCGGATGCGGCGGCCGTCCCGGACGGGCGCCCGGGACGGACCGGTCCCCGTCAGGGCGGGCCGGCCCGGGGCACCGTGACACGCCGACGGCGCATCTGGCCAGTCCACGCGGCGGATCACACCCGGCCGACACCCCGGTCCCACTCGTCCCGGGCCACCGCGGGGCGGGGTCCGGCCCTCCTGCAGGGGCCAGTCGCGCGCTCGCGAGCGGCGGGGGGCAGGAGGGTCCTCCACCTGGCGTGGGGCGCGTGCCGCATCTCCCCGGGACCGACCCGACCGTCAGCGACCTCTGTCCCGGCGGCAACGTCTTCGGCTGGTCCGCCGACGAGGCGACGTCGCACGCCGTCCTCGACCCGTTCGTGGACTCGGTCCCAGCACGCAGCGCCCGTTCGTCGACACCGCGGAGATGTACTGCCAGGGCCGCTCCGAGCAGATCCTGGGCGGCTGGACGGCCGGGCGGGGGCTGCGCGACCGCGCTCACCGCCGTTTCGGGGGAGACCCGCGCCCGGCGCGGACGGGGACCTCAGGCGGCGCGGACGTGCGCGCGGACGGCGGCGACCAGCTCCGGACCGACGTCGGGAAGGCCGTGGTCGGCGGCGGCGTGCCCGGCGACCTGGCCGAGGATCCCGGCGTCGTCACTGGCGGTGAAGGTGGCGGTGCAGCCGGGGACGACGTCCCCGCAGGCGAAGGTCTTCATCGGTCTCTCCTGGTGGTGCGGACGGTGCACCCGGACGGGCGGCGGGGTCCAGCGGGCGGCGGGGTTCAGCGGGCGGCGGCCGCGGAGGCCAGGTCCTCGACGCGCAGCAGACCGAGCACGGCGCCGGCCGCGTCGGTGCACACCACGGGGTCGAAGCGCTGGGCCGGCGAGCGGGTCAGCGCCCGGCGCAGGGTGGCGGCGACGTCGTCGGTGGGGTGCGCGCGCAGCGAGACCGGAGCGGTGTGCGCCAGCCCGGTGCGCGGGTCGGCCAGCCGCAGCGCCAGCGGCTCGCCGTGCGGCCCGACCAGCACGACCGGGGGGACGCCGGGGGAGGCCTCGGTGACCTCGCACTGGCGGACCGGGCGCAGCAGGCCGGCCACGGTGGACGCCGTCCGGGCGCGCGCGGTGTGCCCGCGGACCAGCGCGGCGACGTCGGGGTGCAGCGGCGCGAACCCCGGCGCGGGGCGGCCGAGCAGCCAGCCCTGGGCCAGCGGCACGCCGAGCCGGCAGAAGGCGGCCAGCTCGCCGCGGGTCTCGATGCCCTCGGCCAGCAGCCAGGCGTCGATGCGGCCGGCGAACTCGCCGACCATCTCGGCCAGGGCCATGCGCACCGGGTCGCTGTCGACACCGGCGACCAGGGACCGGTCCAGCTTGACCAGCTGCGGGCGCAGGGCGGCCATCTGCTGCAGACCCGACCAGCCCGAGCCGGTGTCGTCGAGGGCGACGAGCGCACCGCGGGCGCGCAGCTCGGCGACCTGGACCCGCAGCGCGGACAGGTCGCGGACGGGGGCGTGCTCGGTGAGCTCGACGACGACACGGCGCAGGTCGGGCCGCGTGGCGAACGCGTCCTGCACCGGGCGGGTGCCCAGCAGGTGCGGTCCGACGTTGACGGTGAGGAAGGTGTCCGGGGGGAGGTCCGGAACGGTGGCCAGGGCCCTGTGCAGTGCCAGCGCCTCCAGCTCGGCGGCGATCCCGGCGTCGGCGGCCGCGGCGAACCAGACCTCCGGCCCGGCGGTGCCCGGGAAGCGGGAGAGCGCCTCGTACCCGGCCACGCGGGCCCGCGCGAGGTCGACGATCGGCTGGAACACCAGCGTGAGGTCGCCGGGGTCGGCGAGCAGGGGGCGGCAGTCCGGCAGCCGCCGCGTGAGCATCCCCGTCATGAGAGGGGCATCGGCCGGGGACGCCGCGGACCCGATCCCCCCGGCGGTGGTCCTCACCCGGTGGAGGGAGGACCCGCACGGCTCCGGACGGCGCCGTCCGATCCGGCGCCACCCGTGGCAGCATGGTCGGCTGCGGCCCGTCCGGGCCGCGTGCGGACGAGGAGGGTCGTGACCGTCCCCCAGCCGTTGCCGGCCGTCGACGTCCTGCAGGACCCGCACCGCGTCGCCGCCGCCCGCCGGCTCTTCGTCGAGGTGCCGGGCCCGGCCGCCTACGACCGGCTGTCCGGCCTGGCGGCGCGGCTGCTCGGCGCCGGTCACGCCAAGGTCACCCTGTTCACCGTCCGCGACATCGTCGTCGGCGGGCACGGTCTGCCGCCCGGGGTCGTCGGCGGCCGCGCGCTGCTCACCGGCGCGTTCTCCGAGCGCATCGTCCGTGAGGGACGGGCCCTGGCGGTCCCCGACGCGCGGGCCGACGCGACGCTGACCGCGCTGCCCGCCGTCACCTCCGGGGAGGTCGTCGCCTACCTCGGGACGCCCCTGGTCTCGGCGTCCGGCCGGGTCGTGGGCGCCCTGGCCGTCTACGACCCCGCGCCGCGGACCTGGCAGGACGACGACGTCGCGCTGCTCGAGCACCTGGCCGCCTCGGTGGTGGCCGAGCTGGAGCTCGCCGCGGCCCGCTCGGCGATCGGCGCCTCCCTCGCGCGGCTCGACGTCGCCCTCGAGGCCAGCGCGGTGGGCATCTGGGAGTACGACCTGCGCACCGGCGTCCTGCACTGGGACGAGCGCTGCGCCGCGGTGCACGGCCTCGAGGGACCCCTGGAGATCGTCGACATCGACCAGATGCTCGCCGAGCGGATCGTCCCCGAGGACCACGCGGCCGTGCGCGCCGCCATGGCCGACGCGCTCGCGGGGTCGGGTGAGTACGCCGTCGAGGCCCGGGCCCTGCACACCGACGGGACGGTCCGCTGGACGGTGTCGCGCGGCCGGGTCGTGCAGGACTCGAAGGGTGAGCGGGTGCACGTGCTCGGCACGGTCGTCGACGTCACCGACGCCCGCGCGGAGGGCGCCCGCCGGATGGCCGCCGTGCAGCGGGCCGCCGCCGTCGCGGAGGTCGCCGCCCAGCTGGCCAACGCCACCGCGCCGGCGGAGCTGGCCGAGATCGCGCTGCGCGGCGCCCGGGTCCTCGGTGCCTCCTCGAGCGCACTCGCCGTCTTCGACGACGCCGGGGTCCTGCGCGTGCACCTCGCCCGGGGGCTGGCCGACACGGTCGCGGCCGCGGCCGCGGAGGCCGAGGTGGAGCTGCCGCCCGACGCGGTGGTCGCCCCCCTCGACGACGAGCTGCCCACGCAGTACACCGCCCGGCACGGCGAGCGGCTGCTGTTCGGCGACCTCGACGAGGCCGTCGCCCGCTTCCCGCGGATGGCCCCGATCGGGGCCGTGCTGGGCCTGCGGGCGCTGGCCGCGCTGCCGCTGCGCGTCGAGGGACGGCCGCTGGGCAGCTTCGTGGTCCTCTGGGACACAGACCACGCCTTCGCCGACGACGACGTCGAGCTGCTCGACGCCCTGACCGCGCAGATCGCGCTGAGCGTCTCGCGGCTGCGGTCGGAGGACGAGCGGGCCGCCGCGGTCACCGCGATGGCCGAGGCCAACCAGCGGCTGCAGCTGCTGGCCGACGTCGGCCGGGTGCTCTCGGGCAGCCTCGACATCGGCGACCAGCTCGATCGGCTCGCCGACCTGGTCGTCCCGGCGCTCGCCGACTGGTGCTGGATCGTCGTCACCGAGGAGCAGGGCCGGCTGCACGAGGTGGCCTGGGCGCACCGCGACCCGGCCCGCCTCGACGACGTCGCCGAGTACGTGCACGCGATGACCCGGGGGATGAGCGACGAGCACGCCGCGCGGGTGGTCACGCGCACCGGCCGGCCGCTGGTGATCCCGGAGCTCGACGCGGAGCGGATCGCCCGCTCGCTCCCCGACCCTGCCGACCGGGAGGCGCTGCTGCGGCTGGCGCCGCGGTCGGCGCTGATCGTCCCGCTGGTGGCCGCGGGACGCGTCATCGGCGCCCTGGGCACCGCCAACGACGCCCAGCGCGGGCCGCACACGACGGGCGAGGTGGAGACCGCGGTCGAGGTCGGCCGCCGTGCCGGGCTGGCGCTGCAGGCGGCCCGGCTCTACGAGCAGCAGCGCGACCTCGCCGACGCCCTGCAGCACAGCATGCTCACCGCGCCGCCCCGGCCCGAGGGGTGCGAGATCGTCGTCCGGTACGTGCCCGCCTCGGAGGGTGTCGAGATCGGCGGCGACTGGTACGACGCGTTCGTGCAGCCCGGAGGGGCGGTGGTGCTGGCGATCGGCGACGTCGTCGGCCACGACCGGCACGCCGCCGCGGCGATGGGCCAGCTGCGCGGCCTGCTGCGGGGGATCGGCTACGCCGGCGGCGGCTCACCGGCCGAGGTGCTGGCCGGTCTCGACCGCGCCGCGGCCGGGCTGGCGCTGGGCACGATGGCCACCGCGGTGGTCGCCCGGCTCGAGCGCGTCACGGGGGAGGGCGTGGAGGAGGGTGCGGTGCTGCACTGGTCGAGCGCCGGTCACCCGGCGCCGGTGGTGGTCCTGCCCGACGGCGACGTCCGGCTGCTCGACCCGGGAGTCGCGGACCTGCTGCTCGGCGTGGACCCGGCCCGTCCCCGTACCGACCACCGGTGCGAGCTGCCCCTGGGCAGCACGGTGCTGCTCTACACCGACGGCCTCGTGGAGCGCCGCGACCGCGACCTCGACGCCGGCGCCGCCGCGCTCGCCGCCGCGCTCGAGGAGTACGGCGGCCTGCCGCTGGACCAGCTGTGCGACCGGGTGCTCGGGCGGATGTTCCTGCCCGGGGCCGAGGACGACGTCGCGCTGCTCGCCGTCCGCGTCGTCTGAGCCCCTACCGGGCGGCGACCTCGTAGGTGTGCCCGGCGGCGCGCAATCGCTCCACCAGCACGTTGCCCAGCGCCGTCGAGGGGGTCAGCGACCCGGCCCGCTGCGGCAGCCGGTCCTCGTCGAGGGCCAGGGCCAGCGCGGTCTCGCCGAGCATCACCGACGTCGCCGCGTAGCCGGGGTCGCCCTTCCCCGCCGCCGTGGCGCGGTAGCGGCGCCCGCCCTCGGTGTCGGCGTCGACGATCATCCGGAAGAAGCCCTTCTCGCGGGCCGACTCGCCCGGCCCGCTGCCCGGCGCGGGCAGCACGCGGTCGAGCAGGGCGCGGGTGGGTGCGAACGCCATCGCGCCGAACGCCGCGGCCAGGCCGGTGGTCACGCCGGCGGCGGTGAACGCCCCGGTGATGCCCCGGCCGGTGCTCATCGACTCGCCGTAGCGCAGGCCGCGGCCGTAGGACCACTCCTGCAGCGCGTTGCTGCGCCGCACGATGCGGGTGTTGAACGGCGCCATGACGAACGGCGCCGTCCACCGGCCCTCGGCGGCGAGCGCGGGCGGCATGGCGTCCGGGGGCTGCCGGGTGGCGGGCTCGGCGGACCGGTCGGGGGAGAGGGCGTAGGGGTCACCGATGACCTTGCGCAGCGTGCGGTCGGTCGCCATGGACTCGATCTGGGCGCGCATCGAGTCGATCGTCCCGCCGCTGACCCCGCCCCGGACGGTGGCGACCAGGCGGACGTCGGTGAGTCCGCCGGCGCCGTCCTCGCGCGCCCGCTCGGCCAGCAGGAACACCGACAGGTCCGACGGGATGGAGTCGTAGCCGGCGGCGTGCACCAGCCGGGCGCCGGTCTCGCGGGCGATCGCGTCGCAGCGGTCGATGGCCTGGCGCACGAACAGCACCTCGCCGGTGAGGTCGGCGTAGTGCGTGCCCGCCCGCGCGCAGGCCTCCACGACCGGCAGGCCGTAGCGCTGGTAGGGCCCGACCGTGGTGACCAGCACCCGCGTGCTCTCGGCCATGCGGGTCAGCGAGACCGGGTCGTCGGTGTCGGCCTCGAGCAGCGGCCAGTGCCGCGACGAGGCGGGCAGGCCGCCGGCGACCGCGACCAGCTTCTCCCGCGACCGGCCGGCCAGCGCGATCCGCAGGTCCGGGGGCGCGGCCTGCGCCAGGTAGGCGGCGACCAGGCGGCCGACGAAGCCGGTGGCGCCGAACAGGACGACGTCGTACTCGCGGTCGGGCATGCCGGCCATCCTGCCCGCGGACCGGGTGGACCGCCCGGCGGTGTCAGCGCCTCCGGCGGCGCAGCCCCCGGCGTCTGCCGTCCGGCCGCGGGGGCCGGTCGCGGGTGAGCCGGCTCCGGGCCCGGCCGGGCAGGTCGGTGGCCACCGGCGCCTCCCAGCCCCGCCACACCGACAGCACCCGCAGCGCCGCGACCAGCACGATCACCACCAGCGCCACGGGGATCGGGGCGAGGCCGAGCGGGCCGGCGAGCACCGTGAGCGCGGTGGCACCCAGCAGCGCGGCCACGGCGTTGTAGGGCCCCGGCTGGACGATGTCGGCGCGCTGGGCGAGCAGCACGTCGCGGATCACCGCCCCGCCGACCGCCGTCAGCGTCCCGATGAAGACGACCGAGGCGCTGGGCAGGCCGGCGAGCTGCGCCTTCTGCGCCCCGATCACGGTGAACAGGCCGAGGGTGACCGCGTCGAGCACGACCAGCAGGCCGGTGAGCCGCGACAGCCAGCCGGAGAAGTAGAAGGTGACCATCGCGGTGATGGCGACCGCGGGCAGGTAGGCGCGGTTCGTCAGTGCCACCGGCGGCCCCTGCGCGAGCAGCACGTCGCGGATCAGCCCGCCGCCGAGACCGCCGCTCACGGCGAGCAGCAGCACACCCGAGATGGCGAAGCCCTCCCGGGCGGCGAGCAGGCCACCGGTCAACGCGCCCACGATGATCGCGGCCAGGTCGGCGGCGACGGGGATCCGCAGCGTCTCGGCCGCCGCGGCGAGGGTGCTCACGGACGCCGATGATCCCGCCGGAGCCGGACCGGGCGGCACCCGGTCCGGCCCGTCACTGCCCCGGCGGGACGTCCATCGAGGTCGCGGTGTCGTCCGGGGCGGCCGAGCCGGCCTCCGCGGTGACCCGCACGTCCTCGAGGTGCATGGCCTCCTGCCGCCCGGCCTCCTCCTCGAGGATCGCCGCGGCCTTCCACGCCTGCGGGATGGCGAAGCCGTCGACCAGCGTGACCATGTGCGGCCGGAGCTCGCGGAGCAGGGCGTTCACCGTGCCGGTCAGCGCCTTGGACCGCGCCGGGGTGAGCTGCCCGTGCTCGAGGAACCAGCCCTTGTCCGCCTCGATCGTCGTCAGGGCGTACAGGTGGCACAGCGTGTCGAGCAGTGCCCGCGCGCCCGGGTCGGGGGCCCGCTCGATCCCGGCGACGAACGCCTCCAGGACGACCCGGTCGACGTGCGCCCGCGCCGTCTGCAGGACGTGGTCCTGGACGCTGTTGACGACCTCGAAGGGCTCCATCCCGTCGGTCGCGGCGTTCCGGCGGAGCCGGCGGATGGCGCCCTCGAGGATGTGCTTCTCGCGGAACTCGAACATCCTCAGCTGCCAGCCGCGGTCGCGGAGCGGGACGTCGTCCTCCCGGCCGGGGACGGCGTCGACCAGCCGGGCGATGAGGCCGCGGGCCGCCGTCCGCTCGAGGACGGTCTCGCGCACCATGTCGGCGACGAAGGCGACCCGGCCCCAGCCGTCGAGGGAGCCGAAGGCGTCGCGGTACCCGGTGAGCAGGCCCTTGGCCACCAGCTGCAGCAGGACGGTGTTGTCGCCCTCGAAGGTGGTGAACACGTCGGTGTCGGCCTTGAGCTGCGGCAGCCGGTTCTCGGCCAGGTAGCCCGCGCCGCCGCAGGCCTCGCGGCACATCTGGATGGTGCGGGTGGCGTGCCACGTCTGCGCCGCCTTGAGCCCGGCGGCGCGCGACTCGAGCTCACGCTGGGCGGCCTCGTCGACCTCCTCGCCGTGCTCGTGCACCGCTGTCTGGATGTCGTGCATGGTGCCGACCAGCTCCTCCTGCGCGAAGGCGAGGGCGTAGGAGGTGGCCAGGGCCGGCAGCAGCTTGCGCTGGTGGACCAGGTAGTCGTTGAGGACGATCTCCCGGTCGCGGCCCGGGGCGGTGAACTGGCGGCGGACCTCGCCGTAGCGGACGGCGATGTCGAGGGCCGTCTTGGTCGCCGACCCGGCCGAGCCGCCGACGCTCACCCGGCCGCGCACCAGCGTGCCGAGCATCGTGAAGAAGCGGCGGGTCTCGTTCTCGATGCTCGAGGTGTAGGTGCCGTCCTCGGCGACCTGGCCGTAGCGGTCGAGCAGCATCTCGCGCGGCACGCGCACGTGGTCGAAGGACAGCCGGCCGTTGTCGACGCCGAGCAGCCCCGCCTTCGGGCCGTCGTCGCCGATGATGACGCCGGGCATCGGGTTCCCGTGCTCGTCGCGGATCGGCACCAGCCACGCGTGCACGCCCTGCGTGCGCCCCTGGGTGACCAGTTGGGCGAAGACGACCGCCATCCGGCCGTCCTCGGCCGCGTTGCCGATGTAGTCCTTGCGCGCGGCGTCGTGCGGCGTGTGCAGGTCGAACGTCTGCGTCGCGGGGTCGTACGCGCAGGTGGTGCGCAGCCGCTGGACGTCGGAGCCGTGGCCGGTCTCGGTCATCGCGAAGCAGCCGGGCAGGGCGAAGCTCATGATGTCGGGCAGGAAGGCCTCGTGGTGGCGCTCGGTGCCCAGCAGCTGGACGGCGCCGCCGAACAGCCCCCACTGGACGCCGGCCTTGACCATCAGCGACAGGTCGCCGAAGGCCAGCATCTCGATCGAGGTGACCGAGGCGCCGGCGTCCGCCTCGCCGCCGTACTGCTCCGGGAAGCCCAGCGCCACGCGCCCGGTGGCGGCCAGCTCCCCGGCCAGCCGGGTGACCCGCTCGCGCGCCTCCTGCACCGACTCGCCGTACACCGGTGCCCAGCGGCGGTCGCCGAGCTGCTCGCGGGCCTGACGGCGGACGTGTGCCCACCGGCCGTCGAGCACCTCCTGGAGGCAGGCCGGGTCCACCGTGCGGGGCAGGGTGGAGGTCACTCCTCCTCCTCGTGGTGCGTGGCGGGGGCGTCCGGGACCAGACCGCGCAGTCCGGCCCAGGCGAGTTCGGTGAGGTGGGCGGCCAGGTCGGCCCGGGGCATGGGGCGTTCGGAGCGGAGCCACCAGTCGGCCGCGGCGCGCACCAGGCCGACCAGGCCGTGGCCCCACGGCGCGGCGGCCGAGGGGTCGCGGCCGGCCCGCTCGAGGGCGAGCGCCACGAGCGTGGCGGCCTCGGCGCCCACGAGGTCGGACAGGGAGCCGACCGGGTCGGCGTCCACCGGCCGGTCCAGGAACGGGTGGGCGACGACGAAGCGGTAGAGCTCCGGGTCGGCCTCCAGGAACGCCAGGTAGGTCTCGACCGCCGCGGCGACCATCCCGCGCGGGTGGTCGGTCCGGGTCATCGCCGCGCGCAGCTCCTCGGTGAGCCGGGCCGCCACCCGGTTGCAGACGGCGACGTAGAGCTCGCTGCGGTCGGCGAAGTGGCGGTAGACGACCGTCTTGCTGGTGCCCGCCTCCGCGGCGATCTCGTCCATGCCGACGCCCGCGCCGTGCCTGCCGACGGCGGCGACGGTGGCGTCGACCAGCTGCTCGCGGCGCGCGCGGCGGTGCTCGTCCCACCTCGAGTCCCGGCGGTCACGCCGCCGGCCCGCCGTCTCGACCTTCACGTGACACACGGTACCGCGTACCGCCGGTACCGGCCACGGAGTGTGGCCTGAGTAGCGCTGACGGCGTCCCCGACGCCGGAGGTCACCGATGAGCTCGCCCCAGCCCCGCAGGGCGCGGGTGCTCGGGGCGCTGGCCGGCCGGCTGCCCCACGGTGCGGCTCGTGACGGCCGCGGTCGACGACGGCTGGGCCGTGGCGGTCCGGGAGGCCCGCACGGGCACCGAGCACCTCGTGGGCACGCTCCGCCGGCTCTGACGCGGCCCGGCCCCCTCGGGGCCGGGCCGGTGGACCGGTCACCCGTCCGTGGGGATGTGTCCCTCCCACGGTCGTCGATCGGGGCGCAGGTGGCGAGATCGCTTGACGGTGGCCGCGGCGCGCTGCGACCTTCCAGGCCGCCCGCGGCCTCCTCCCCCTGAGCGCCGCTCCGGCACCACGAGACGGGAAGCACCGTCCGACGGCCCTGGAAAGAAGGAGACCCGATGCGTCGCGCCCTGGCAGCGCTGCTGGCCGCCCCCCTGCTGCTGGTCGCGGCGTGCGGCGGCTCCGAGCCCTCGGCGAGCGCGGGGACCGGCGGCGAGGGCGAGGAGCTGACCCCGATCACCGTCGGCGTCGTGCCGATCGTCGACGTCGCCCCGATCTACCTGGGTGTGCAGGAGGGCTTCTTCGAGGAGGAGGGCATCGACCTGACCCTGGAGACCGCCCAGGGCGGGGCGGCGATCGTCCCGGCGGTCCTCAACCAGGAGTACCAGTTCGGCTTCAGCAACATGACCTCGCTGCTCACGGCCGCCGATCAGGGGCTGCCGCTGCAGGTCGTGGTCGCGGGAGCCGCCTCGACCGGCGAGCAGGGGGCCGACTACAGCGCCGTCCTCACCCGGCCCGACAGCGGGATCACCGACGCCGCCGACCTGGCCGGCCGGACGGTGGCGGTCAACACGCTCGGCAACATCGGGACGACGACGATCAACGTGTCCGTCCGCGCTGCCGGCGGCGATCCCGCCACGGTGAACTACGTCGAGCTGCCGTTCAGCGAGATGCCGGCGGCCCTCGAGCAGGGGGACGTCGACGCCATCTGGGGCACCGAGCCGTTCCTGACCATCGGCACCCGGACGGGCGCCGTGGTCGTGGCGTCCAACTTCGTCGACGCCGCGGACGACCTGACCGTCGCGGGGTACTTCACCAGCCGGCCCTTCGCCGCGGAGAACGCCGACGTCGTGGAGCGATTCACCACCGCGATGGAGCGGTCGCTGGAGTACGCCTCGGCCAACCCCGACGCGGCCCGGGCGGTGCTCTCGGAGTACACCGAGATCGACCAGGCGGTCATCGACGCCATGGTCCTCCCGGGGTGGGCGACGCAGGTCAACCGCGAGTCCGTGGAGCGGCTCGCCGAGCTGGGCGTCCAGGACGGCCTCCTCGACGGCGCTCCGGACCTGGACGCGCTCCTGCCGTGAGCGGCGCACCCGCGGCGGCCCGGGACGACGTCCCGGCGCTCCCCGCGGCCGGCCGCCCGACGTCCGCGCCGCGCGGCCGGCGACGACGCGTGCCGCAGGCCGCGCTGGGACTGTCCGGACTGGCCGGCCTCGTCCTCCTGGTGGAGCTGCTGCCACGGACGGGGCTCGTGCCGTCCCGGTACTTCCCGCCCGCCTCCGAGATCGCCGTGGCACTGGCCGAGCTCGCCGGCCGCGGGGCCTTCTGGACCGCGGTGGGGGACACCCTCCGCGGGTGGGCGATCGGGTTGTCCGTCGCGGCGGTGGCCGGCGTCGTCCTCGGTCTGCTGATCGGCAGCTCGCGGCTGGCGCGCGAGCTCACCGACTCGACGATCGAGTTCCTGCGGCCGATCCCGTCGGTCGCGCTGATCCCGCTGGCGATCCTCGTGTTCGGCAGTGACATCGAGAGCAAGCTGCTGCTCGTCGTCTACGCCGCCTTCTGGCAGGTCCTCGTCCAGGTCCTCCACGGCGTCGCCGACGTCGACCCGATCGCCCAGGACACCGCGCGCTCCTACGGCCTGGGCGCCTGGGCGCGGGCCCGGCACGTCACCTGGCCGACGACGCTGCCGTACGTGATGACCGGCCTCCGGTTGGGCGCCGCGGTCGCCCTCATCCTCGCCGTCACCGCCGAGCTCGTCATCGGCGTGCCCGGACTGGGCGAGTTGCTCAACACCGCGCAGAGCAGCGGCGCGGTCGCGCAGACCTACGCGCTCGTGGTCGTCACCGGGATCCTGGGGGTGCTGGTCAACGTGGTCTTCCGGGCCGTGGAACGACGGGTGCTCGCCTGGCACCCGTCGCAGCGTGCCGAGGTGCCGGTGTGACCGTCCTCCGCCGGATCGGCACGACCCTCGCCCTGCCGGCCGTCCTGTTCGCGGCCTGGTGGGTCCTGTCGGCGGACTCCACCGACTACTTCTTCCCGCCGCTGTCGGGCATCGTCGAGACCCTCGGCGACGAGTGGTTCGGCCCCCGGCTGACCGCCGACGTGCTGCCCAGCCTGCTGCGGCTGACCGCCGGCTTCGCCCTGGCGGCGGTCGTCGCCGTGGCCCTCGGGATGCTCATCGGCCTGTCGCGGACGGTGCGCGGGCTGCTCGAGCCGGTCCTGGAGTTCTTCCGGGCCATCCCCCCACCCGTCCTGGTGCCGGTGTTCATCCTGTTCCTGGGCATCGGCGACGGCATGAAGGTGGCCGTCATCGCCTTCGGCTGCACGTGGCCGATCCTGCTCAACACCGTCGAGGGCGTCCGCGCCGTCGACCCCGTGGTGGTCGACACCGCGCGTGCCTACCGGATCGACGGGATGGCGCGACTGCGGCACGTCGTGCTGCCGGCGGCGAGCCCGCAGGTGTTCGCCGGGCTCCGCCAGGGCCTGTCCGTGGCGATCATCCTCATGGTCATCAGCGAGCTGTTCGCCGCGTCCAACGGGCTCGGGTTCGCGATCGTCCAGGCCCAGCGGACCTTCGCCATCACCGAGATGTGGGCCGGGATGCTCGTGCTCGGCCTGCTCGGCCTGCTGCTCGCGCTGCTGTTCCGGGTCGTGGAGAACCGGGTGCTGGCCTGGTACCACGGCCTGCGCCGCGCGCACCGCGCTCCCTGACCTCCCACCCTCTCCTCCGCTCGGAAGGCGCCTCATGACCGACCTCGACGTCCGGGGTGTCCGCAAGGTCTACGACGGTCGGACCCGCACCGTCGAGGCGGTGCGCGACCTGACCTTCACCGTCGCGAGCGGCGGGCTCGTGTGCCTGGTCGGGCCCTCGGGCTGCGGCAAGACGACGCTGCTCAAGATCATGGCCGGTCTGCTCGAGCCGACCTCCGGGGAGGTCTTCCTCGGCGGGCGGCGGGTCGACGGCCCGCCGCCGGACATGGCCGTCGTCTTCCAGGAGTACGGCCGGTCGCTCCTGCCCTGGAAGACCGTGCGGGACAACGTCGAGCTCCCGCTCCGGCAGAAGAAGGGTCTGACCTCCGCCCGCCGCCGGGAGCTGGTCGCGGAATCGCTCGCCGCCGTCGGTCTGACGGAGGCCCACGTGGCCTATCCGTGGCAGTTGTCGGGCGGCATGCAGCAGCGGGTGGCGATCGCGCGGGCCATCGCCTACGAGCCACGGGTCCTGCTCATGGACGAGCCCTTCGCGGCCGTCGACGCCCAGACCCGGGCGGACCTGGAGGACCTCATCCGGGACCTCTGGCACCGGTTCCAGGTGACCACGCTGTTCGTCACGCACGACATCGACGAGGCCGTCTACCTCGGCCAGCGGGTGCTGGTCCTGTCGAAGTCGCCGACCGTCATCCGACAGGACCTCGTCATCGACCTCCCCGACCAGCGGGACCAGCTGCACACCCGGTCGTCGCCGCGGTTCGCCGAGCTGCGGGCGCAGGTCTACTCGCAGATCCACCGGCCCCGGATCGACCCCGCCGTCCCCGAGGGGGTCCCCGCGGGCTGAGTCGCCTGCGGGCCGTCGCGGCCCGGGGCGGAGAGGCGTCGGCGCGCGCCGCTCGTCGACCTGCGGCTGGGTGCGACCGCCGGAGACGACCGCAGGTCGACGTCCGGCAGCGCTCCCGGGCCGGGCCGTGCGGAGACCGCCGGGGTCCGGTGAGGTGGGCCCATGGCCAGCCGGACCGATCCGACCGCCCACCCCCGCCCGCTGCTGCGCCGGCCCTGGCGCTCCCTCGACGGCGAGTGGCAGTTCGCCGCGGACCCCGACCTCACCGGCACACCCGGATCCGTGCGCTTCGACCGCACCATCCGCGTCCCCTTCGCCCCGGAGACCCCGGCCAGCGGCGTGCACCGGACCGGGCCACTGCACCGCGCCTGGTACCGCCGCCCGCTGCCCGGCCGGCAGGGCGACCGCCGCACCGTGCTGCACTTCGGCGCCGTCGACCGGGTGTGCGACGTCTGGGTGGGCGGCGCGCACGTCGCCGCGCACGAGGGCGGCTACACGCCGTTCCGCGTCGACGTCACCGACTCCCTCGGCGACGGCGCCGACCTCGTCGTCCTGGCCGACGACGACCCCCGCGACCTCGAGGCGCCGCGCGGCAAGCAGGACTGGCGCGACGAGCCGCACGAGATCTTCTACCCGCGCACCACCGGCATCTGGCGGACGGTGTGGCTGGAGTCCGTGGCGCGCGAGCACGTCACCGACGTCGTCTGGCGCGGCGACCCCCGCACGATGTGCGTCGACGTCCGCGTGGAGCTGTCGGTCCCGGTCACCGGCGCCCGGCTGCGCCTGCGCCTCCGGCACGGCGGCCGGCTGCTCGCCGACGACTCCGTCCTGGTCGACGGCGCGGTGGTCGAGCGGACCCTGCAGGTGGGCGACGGCGGTCCCGACGACCGCCGGCACCTGACCTGGGAGCCGGGCCCGGACCCTGTGCTGCTCGAGGCCGAGGTGGCGCTGGTCCGCGACGACGGCGAGGTGCTCGACGAGGTGGCGAGCTACACCGCGCTGCGCTCGGTCGAGGTCGACGACGGGCACCTGCTGGTCAACGGCCGCCCGGTGCCGCTGCGCCTGGTGCTCGACCAGGGCTACTGGCCCGCCACCGGCGCCACCCCGCCCGACGTCGCCGCGCTGCGCCGCGACCTGGAGCTGACCCGCGCGCTGGGCTTCACCGGCGTCCGCAAGCACCAGAAGACCGAGGACCCGCGCTACCTCGCGCTCGCCGACCGCATGGGCGTGCTCGTCTGGGCGGAGATGCCCTCGGCCCACCGGCCCGGCCCGACGGCGAGCGCCCGGCTGCTGCGGGAGTGGGCCGACGTCGTCATCGCCGCCCGCGGGCACCCGAGCGTGGTCGCCTGGGTGCCGCTCAACGAGTCCTGGGGCGTGCAGGAGGCGGCCACCGACCGCGCCCAGCGCGGCCTGGTCACCGCGCTGGCCGCCACGGCCGACGCGCTCGACGGCACCCGCCCGGTCTCGGCGAACGACGGCTGGGAGGCCCTCGGCGGGCAACTGCTCGGCGTCCACGACTACGAGCAGGACCCGGCCGTGCTCGCCGCCCGCTACGCCACCGCTGCGGACCTCGAGCGCCTGGCCACCGGACGGCGCCGGGACGGCCACCTGACCGACCTCGACCGGGCCGGTGTCGCGGGGCGCGCCGTCGTCCTGTCGGAGTTCGGCGGCGTCGCGCTGGGCGCCGGCGACTCCGACGCCGACCGCACCGAGCCCTGGGGCTACGCCGACGCGCGTTCGCCGGAGGACCTGCTCGAGCGCTACCGCGGCCAGTGGGCGGCGGTGCACGCGAGCGCGCTGGCCGGCGCCTGCTGGACGCAGCTCACCGACACCTACCAGGAGGTCAACGGGCTGCTGACCGCCGACCGGGTGCCCAAGTGCGACGTCGAGGCGCTCCGGCGGGCCACCGTCGGCGGGACGTGACGGGGTGATCACGGGCGCGCAACGATCACCGCCTCGACCTGCGGAACCCCTCCGGCCGGGCCAGGGTCGGGACCGGACGCGCCAGCCGAGCTCCGGAGGTCCCCGTGCGCACGAACCGGCTCCTGACCCTCGCCGCGGCCGCGGCCCTGCTCCTCACCGCCTGCGGTGGCGGCGGGGAGAGCGTCGACACGGGGGGAGGGGGCGGCGGGGGCGGCGAGAACGTGCTGATCGCGGCGGTCAGCGCCGAGCCCGACCAGTTCGACCCGCACGTGACCAACGCCTACGCGAGCTTCCAGGTGCTGGAGAACGTGTACGACACCCTCGTGGTCCCCAGCGCCGAGGACCTCACCATGCAGCCCGGCCTGGCCGAGTCGTGGACGACCAGCCCCGACGGGCTGAGCTGGACGTTCACCCTCCGCGACGGCGTCACGTTCCACGACGGCAGCGAGTTCGACTCCGCCGACGTCGTCTACAGCTTCCGGCGGATCATCGACGAGGAGCTGTCGAACGCCTACCGGTTCGCCACGGTCGCCGACGTCACCGCGCCCGACCCGCGGACCGTCGTCATGACGCTGACCCGGCCCACCCCGAACCTGCTCGAGCTCATCGGCTCGTTCAAGGGCATGTCCATCGTCTCGGAGAACGCCGCCGACGAGTTCGACCTGCAGAGCGAGGCCAACGGCACCGGCCCGTTCCGGCTGGGGAGCTCCGACGCCAACGCCACCGTGCTCACCACGTTCGACGAGTACTGGGGCGGCGCGCCGAGCATCGACGGCGTCGAGTTCCGCTACATCACCGAGCCGACGTCGGCGCTGACCGCGCTGCGCAACGGCGAGGTCCAGTGGACCGACAACGTCCCGCCGCAGAACGTGGCCGACCTCGAGGGCGACGAGGAGGTCGAACTCGGCTCGGTCACCAGCGTCGAGTACTTCTACATGTCCATGAACTACGCGGTGCCGCCGTTCGACAACCGGGACGTCCGCCGGGCGATCGCCACGGCCATCGACCGCGACGAGGTCACCCAGGCCGCCCGGTTCGGCGCCGCCCAGCCCAACCAGACGGCGATCCCCGAGGGCAGCCCCTGGTTCCTCGAGTACGCGCCGTTCACGCCGGACGAGGACGCCGCCCGTCAGTTGATCGAGCAGGCCGGCGTGCAGACGCCGCTGACGATGGGCCTGATGGTCACCGACGAGTACCCGGAGACCGTGGCCGCCGCCCAGGTGATAGCCAGCCAGCTCGAGCCGATCGGGATCGACGTGGAGATCCAGGAGGAGGACTTCGCCACCTGGCTCGACCGGCAGTCCGAGGGCGACTTCGACGCCTTCATGCTCAGCTGGATCGGCAACATCGACCCGGCCGACTTCTACGAGAACCAGCACCTGTCCACCGGCGGCAGCAACTACCAGGGCTACGGCAACCCGCAGGTCGACGACCTGCTCACCCGCGCCGCGACCGAGCCCGACCAGGCCGCCCGCAAGGCCCTCTACGACCAGGCCGCGCAGGTCGTCGTCGACGACGTCAGCTACCTGTACCTCTACAACCCCGACGAGGTGCAGGCCTGGGCGCCGGGGCTGACCGGCTACCAGGTGCGGGCGGACTCCGCGATCGACTTCGAGAACGTGGAGCTGCCCTGACCGGCTACCTGCTCCGGCGGGCCGGCCAGGCCGTCGTCGTCCTGGCCGGTGTCAGCGTCCTGGTCTTCTCCCTCATCCACCTCGTGCGGGGCGACCCGATCCGCCTGGCCCTCGGCACGCGGTTCTCCCAGGAGACCTACGACGCCCTGAGGGAGCGCAGCGGGCTGGACCTGCCGCTGGTCCAGCAGTACCTCACCTGGGCCGGACGGGCGGTCACCGGCGACCTGGGGGTCAGCTTCCGCAGCGGCGACACCGTGACCTCGCTGATCGGCGAGCGGCTGCCGGCCACCCTGACGCTGGCCCTCGCCTCGCTGGTCGTCGCGCTGGTCATCGCGCTGCCGCTGGGGATGCTCTCGGCGCTGCACCCGCGGTCGCTGATCGACCGGGTGGCCACCGTCGTCAGCCAGTTCGGCATCTCGGTGCCCGACTTCTGGCTGTCGATCATGCTCATCCTCGTCTTCGCCGGGGTGCTGGGCTGGCTGCCCTCGGGCGGCTACGTCCCGCTCACCGAGGACCCGCTGGGCTGGCTGCAGCGGCTGGTCCTGCCCGCGGTGGCCACCGGCGTCGTCTCCGGCTCGGTCATCACCCGGTTCGTCCGGTCGAGCATGCTCGAGGCGCTGGGCCAGGACCACGTGCGCACGGCGCAGGCCAAGGGCGTCCCGACCCGGCAGGTGCTCACCTGGCACGTGCTGCGCAACGCCCTGCTGCCGCTGGTCACCGTCACCGGCGTGCAACTGGCCTACCTGCTGTCCGGCGTCGTGGTCGTGGAGATCGTCTTCTCCTGGCCCGGGCTCGGGCAGCTGGCCTACCAGGCGGTGCGCGACCGCGACTTCCCGGTGCTGCAGGGCGCCGTCCTGCTCTTCGCCCTGGTCTTCCTGGTCATCAACCTGCTGGTGGACCTGCTCTACAGCCGCATCGACCCGAGGATCGCCCGCCGATGACGCAGCTGCCGACGCCGGGCGCTGCCCCGGCGGCACCCCCGCCCGCCGAGCCCCTGCCGACGGCGGCCCCGGCCCGCCCGCGCTGGCGGGAGACGCTCGGGCTGCTCGCCCGCAACCCCACGGCGGCCGTCTCCGCCGTCGTGCTGGTCCTGATCGTGCTGGTCGCGGTGTTCGACGAGACGCTCGCGCCCGACGGTCCCAACGAGCAGGACCCGTCGCTGCAGCTGCAGCCCCCGAGCTGGGCCCACCCGTTCGGCACCGACGAGTTCGGCCGCGACGTGTTCAGCCGGGTGATCCTCGGGGCGGCGACGTCGCTGCGGGTCGGGTTCCTCTCCGTCGCGTTCGCCCTGGTGGTGGGCACGCTGATCGGCCTGCTCGCCGGCTTCTACGGCAGGTGGGTCGACGACGTCCTCATGCGGCTCATGGACGTGCTGTTCGCCTTCCCCGCCGTGCTGCTGGCCATCGCCATCGTGGCCATCCGCGGCGCCGGGCCGGCCAACGCGATCCTCGCGATCGGCATCGTCTACGTGCCGATCTTCGCCCGGGTCACCCGCGCCAGCGTGCTCGGCGTCCGCGAGGAGGTGTACGTGCGGGCCTCGCGGTCGGTCGGCGCCTCGGACTGGCGGCTGATCACCCGGCACGTGCTGCCCAACGCCGCGCCGCCGATCATCGTGCAGACGTCGGTCAGCCTGGCGTTCGCGGTGCTGGCCGAGGCGGCGCTGTCCTTCCTCGGCCTGGGCCCGCGTCGGCCCGACCCGTCGTGGGGGCTGATGCTCGCCGACGGCCGCGGCTTCATCGAGCAGGCCTGGTGGTACGCGGTCTTCCCCGGGCTGGCGATCGTCGTCACCGTGCTGTGCTTCAACCTGCTCGGCGACGGGCTGCGCGACGTCCTCGACCCGCGGCAGCGCACGCTCATGGCCGGGAGCGGCAGGTGAGAGAGCTGCCCGGGTCCGCTGCCGCGCCGGTGCTGGAGGTCGAGGACCTGCGGGTGGACCTGCGCACCCCGCGCGGGACCGCGCACGTGGTCAACGGGCTGAGCTACACCGTGGGGCCGGGCGAGACCGTCGCCGTCGTGGGGGAGTCCGGCAGCGGCAAGAGCGTCTCGGTGCTCGCGCTGCTGGGCCTGCTGCCGGCGCGCACGGCCACGGTGACCGGCCGCGCGCTGCTGCAGGGCGAGGACCTGCTGACCATGACGCCCGAGCGGCTGCGGCAGGTGCGCGGCCCCGGCGCCGGCATGGTGTTCCAGGACCCGATGACCTCGCTGAACCCGGTGCTGACCGTGGGGCGGCAGCTGACCGAGGGCCTGCGGGCGCACGGGCCGGTGTCCAAGGCGGCGGCCCGGGCGCGGGCGGTCGAGCTGCTCGGCGAGGTGGGCCTGCCCGACCCCGGGCGCGCGGTCGGCCGCTATCCGCACGAGCTGTCCGGCGGGATGCGCCAGCGGGTGGTGATCGCGATGGCGCTGGCCAACTCGCCGGCGCTGCTCATCGCCGACGAGGCGACGACGGCGCTGGACGTGACGGTGCAGGCGCAGATCCTCGACCTGGTCGAGCGGCTGCAGGACGAGCACGGCACCGGCGTCGTCTGGATCACCCACGACCTCGGCGTCGTGGCCGGCATCGCCGACCGGGTGCTGGTCATGTACGGCGGGCGCTGCGTGGAGGACGGCACGGTCGACGACGTCCTCGAGCGGCCGGTGCACCCCTACACGCGCGGCCTGCTCGGCGCGCTGCCCGACCTGGCGACCGCCGACGACGCCGACCTGGCCACCATCGCCGGCACGCCGCCCCCGCCCACCGACCTGCCTGCCGGCTGCGTCTTCTGGCCGCGCTGCCCGGTGCGCGGGGACGCCCGCTGCGAGACCGAGCAACCGCCCCTGGCCGTGGTGGGGAGCCATGATCGCGCTCAAGGCGGGGACGGGGACCGCCATCATCGCGACACAGGCCCCCTGGGGCTGCCGCACCGGGCGGCGACCTGGTGCGCGGAGGGGGAGGCGTCGTGACGTCGCCGGCCGAGGGGACGCCGGACGTCCTCGTCTCCGCGCGCGGGTTGGAGGTGCACTTCCCGGTCCGCTCGGGCGGGCCGCTGCGCCGCACGACCGGTGCGCTGCGCGCCGTCGACGGCGTGGACCTCGACGTGTACCGCGGCGAGACGCTGGGTCTGGTGGGGGAGTCCGGCTGCGGCAAGTCCACGCTGGGCAACGCGCTGCTGCGGCTGGTCCCGCCGACCGGTGGCACGGTGACCTTCGACGGCCTCGACGTCACCGCGATGGGACGCCGGCAGCTGCGGGACCTGCGCCGGCGGGCCGGGATGGTGTTCCAGGACCCGTTCGCCTCGCTCGACCCGCGGCGCACCGTCGCGCAGACGGTGTCCGAGCCGCTGGAGGTGCACGGCCTGCACCCCGGCCGGCAGGCGCGCGCGGCCCGCGTGCGCGAGCTGCTGGAGCTGGTCGGCCTCGACCCGGCCGTCGCCGCCCGCTATCCGCACGAGTTCTCCGGCGGTCAGCGGCAGCGGGTGGGCATCGCCCGTGCGCTCGCCGGCGAGCCGGACTTCCTCGTCTGCGACGAGGCGATCGCCTCCCTCGACGTCAGCGTGCAGGCCCAGGTGCTCAACCTGCTGCGCCGGCTGCAGCGGCAGCTGGGGCTCACGCTGCTGTTCATCTCCCACGACCTGTCCGCGGTGCGGCACGTCTCGGACCGGATCGCGGTCATGTACCTGGGCCGGGTGGTCGAGGTCGGGCCCGCGGCCGCCGTCGCCGCCGGGCCGCAGATGCCCTACACGCGGGCGCTGCTGTCGGCGGTGCCGCTGCCCCACCCGCAGCTCGAGCGGTCCCGGCAGCGGATCGTCCTGCGCGGCGACGTCCCCTCCCCGTCGCGGGTCCCCAGCGGCTGCCGGTTCCGCACCCGCTGTCCCGACGCCTTCGAGCCCTGTCCCGACGTCGACCCGGCGCTGCAGCCGGTCGGCTCGGCGCCCGGGCACGTCGCCGCCTGCCACCTGCACGGCGTCGTCGGGACACCGGTCGACGGCGCCCGGGAGGCCGGCGGCACGGGCGCGACGGCGGCCGAGGTCCGCGGAACGGGCTGATCCCGGTACCCGACCGGCCGTTTGCCCCCGTCGGCGGAGGGCACCGCCACCCTGGCCGGCGCAGGGTGCGCCGCCGGAACGGGGACCTCTGATGGCAACGAGCAGGACCAGCCGGGCGGCGCCGACCACCGGCCTGTACGGCAGCAGGATCGGGCCCAACGCCGGGCGTGCGGCGCTCACCGAGTTCGTCGGGACGGCGATCCTGGTCTTCGTCGGCACCAGCACCGTGGTGGCCGGGCCGGCCACCGGCAAGACCCTCTACGAGCTGCTGGGCGTGGTGCTGGCCTTCGGGCTGACGCTGGTGGCGCTCGCCGCCGCCCTCGGCCACGTGTCGGGGTGCCACCTCAACCCCGCGGTCACGCTGGGACTCGCCGTGACGCGGCGCTTCCCGTGGCCGGCCGCCGGCGCCTACGTCGCGGCCCAGCTCCTCGGCGGGGTCGCGGGCGCCGCCGCGACGTGGGCGGCCTACGGCTCGGGCG
The DNA here is from genome assembly GCF_041028265.1 of Geodermatophilus amargosae. Taxonomy (GTDB): domain Bacteria; phylum Actinomycetota; class Actinomycetes; order Mycobacteriales; family Geodermatophilaceae; genus Geodermatophilus; species Geodermatophilus amargosae_A. The sequence continues at coordinate 227,329 of NZ_JABGCW010000009.1, read as the reverse complement.
CCCGGGACGAGGCGGTGCTCGGCGCCACCACGCCGCAGGAGGGCGTCTCCGTGGGCCAGGCGTTCTTCGTCGAGGCGCTGGTCACGTTCATCCTGGTCCTGGTCGTGGTGTCCGTCGCCACCGACGCCCGCGCCGAGTCGGCGATCGCGCCGGTCGCCGTGGGCTTCGCCCTGGCCGCGGCCGTCTTCGCCGCGGGCCCGCTGACCGGCGGCGCGGTCAACCCGGCGCGCGCCTTCGGCCCGAACCTGCTGGCGGGGCAGCTGTCGTCGCTGTGGATCTACCTGCTGGCCCCGGTCGTCGGCGGCGTCCTCGCGGCGCTCGTCTACGACCGGCTGCTCTCCGCCGGCGAGCCCCCGGAGGCGTGACCGCCCCGGGGTCAGCCCCGGCCGCTGCGGCTCGGGCGCCGGCCCTGCCGTGAGCCCGGGCGCGCGCCCCGGTGGCCGCCGTCCCTCCCGGGACCGCGGCCGCGGGGCGCGCTGCACGGGCGGCAGGTGCTGACCCAGGGCGCCACGGCGGTGCCACAGGAGGAGCACGATCCCGATCCGCTGAGCGCGATGGCGTCGGGGAGCAGCTCGCTGATCGCCTCGGCGCACTCCTCCTCGACCCAGGCCGCGTCGTCGCCGTCGAGGTCCGCGACGCCGGGGAACTGCCGCAGCAGCGCCTGGGCGTCGCGCGCGGCCGCGGCCGCCTGCTCGAAGTCCTCGACGCCGCCGTCGACCGGGACGTCGGGCAGCACCAGCTCGGGGGGCACCGGCAGGCCGGCGGCGTGCCGCAGCGCCGCGCGGGCCAGCACCAGCCAGCGGGTGCGCCGGGGCGGGTCGTAGTCGATCGGCAGGCTGACCAGCCGCCAGACGGTCTGCAGGTCGCCGACGGCGCCCAGCGGCCCGCGCAGCAGCGGCAGCAGCGCCTGCACCCGCAGCACCAGCTCGCCGACGTCGTCCGGGGTCACCGCCTGCCCGCGGGTGGCCGTACGGGCCCACGCCTGCCAGCGCACCAGCGCCTCGGGCAGCTCGGCGGCCTCGAGGGCACCGAGGTCCTCCAGCTCCGGGCGCAGCCGCGGCAGGCGGTCGGGCAGGTCGCTGGGACGGTCGCCGCGGGCCACCTCGGCGCCGACGGACACCAGCGCGAGCGACGGCGACAGGCCCGCGACACCGGCGAGGACGCCGGCCGTCCCGTGCCCGGTCAGGCCGTAACGGCCGGCCCGCCCGGCGATCTGGGCGGCCTCCCAGCTGCGCAGCGGCCGCATCCGGGTGCCGTCGTACTTCATGGTCTCGGCGAACAGCACGGTCGTGGCCGGGACGTTGATGCCGTGGCCGATGACGTCGGTGGTGACCAGGACGTCGAGCTCTCCGGTGGTGAACCGGTCGATGACCTCGCGCCGGGTGGCCGGGGGCAGCGCGCCGTAGAGGACGCCGACCTTCCCGGGCCGGTGCCTGTCGAGCTCGGCGGCGACGGCGTAGACCGCCTTGCGGGAGAACGCGACGACCAGCGTCTGCGGGCGGACGCTGCGGGCGCGGACGGGCGCGGCCAGCACGTCGAGCCGGGACAGCCGCCGGTGGTGGACGACGTCCACCTGCCCGGCGTCGGCGACCAGCGGGGACAGCGTCGGGTGCGCCTCGGCGGCCGAGATGACGTGCATCTCGCGGTACTCGCCGGTGAGCAGCAGCTTGGCCCAGTGGTGGCCGCGGTCGGGGTCGGCGACCCAGTGCGACTCGTCGAGGACGAGCAGCTCGCCGCGCATCGGGGCCTTCTCCACCGTGCAGCAGACGATCGGCGCGAAGGGGTCGACCTCCTCCTCACCGGTGGACAGGCCGACGGCGCCGGGCGGCAGCTGGGCGGCCAGCTTGAGGTAGGCCTCCTGGGCCAGCTGGCGCAGCGGCGCGGCGTAGACGCCGGCGCCGCTGGCGGCCAGGGCCTGCAGCGACTCGTGGGTCTTGCCGGAGTTGGTGGGGCCGAGGTGGAAGACGACGTGCTGCGGCGGCGCGGTGCGGACGGGCAGCTCCGGCGCGGCACCCTCGACCCAGGCCTGCTGGGCGCGGCGCTCCTCACGGGCGGCCGTCCGGGCGGCCTCGCGGGCCTCGTCACGGGCGGCGTCGCGGGGGGTGTCCCGGGGATCGGTGGTGTCGGCCGTCGTCCGCAGCGGTGGGCGCTGCCCGGCGGGCGGGCGCACGCGGCGGCGGGAGGCGGAGGGCTGGGGAGCGGTCTCGGGCAGGAGGGGTCCTCGGATCGGCGGACGGGAGCCGGCGCGCGGGGGCGCGGCCTGACCCCGGAGCAACACCGGGGACCCCCGGATCATGCCCGCCGGGCCGGTCGAGGGGTGCACCCCGTCCGGCGGGGTTAGCCTCGACCGGCCAGGAGGGCTCGCCTAGAGGCCGATGGCGGCGGTCTTGAAAACCGCTATGGGGTCACACCCATCGTGGGTTCGAATCCCACGCCCTCCGCTTCTGAGCAGCGGTTTTGTGCCGCTCGAGGGCCTCCGGCAGGGGCGCCTGGAGCTGCAGGTCACTCGCGTGCCCGCTACGTGCCCGTACGGTTCGGGGTCGTGCCCGCTGCGAGGCGCCCCAGGCGGGCCGCGACCTCGGCGTCGCGCCGCTCGGCCGCGTGCTGGTAGATCATCGCCGCGCGGGACGACGAGTGGCCGGCACGTCGCATCACCTCGGCCAGGGTCGCCCCGCTCTGCGCCGCCAGGGTGAGCCCCGCATGCCGTAGGTCGTGCAGATGGACGTCACGTAGGCCGGCTACTCGCCGGGCCGTGCTCCAGGCGGCGTGGACGTGATGGGCACGGAGGGTTCTCCCATCCCTGCGCACGAACAGCCGAGCGGTGGGAAGCGCCGGGGAGCGGGTGTTGAGGTGCTCGACCAGCGCTGAAACACCTTGCGGGGGGAGGTGGACGACGCGCTGGCTGCCCGCCTTCGGGGGGCCCTCCAGGGGGCCCGTGTCCGTTTCCACGACCTGCCGCTGCACGGCCACGGTGCCGGCATCCAGATCGATGTCGCCGATGCGGAGGGCCAGTAGCTCGCCGAGACGCAGGTGAGCCCAGAAGGCCAGGTCGACGAGGCCCCGGAGGTTCTCCGGCATGTGCGCGGAGAGGCGCTGCACCTGGTCGATGTCTAGCAGCGGTCGCTCGTCACTGCGGGCCTGGCCCGCACCCTTGATCCGGCAGGGATTCCGGGGGAGCGCGTCGTCGGCCACGGCCGTGGCCAGGATGGCATGGAGGAGGGCATAGGCCTGCCTGGTCGCCGTCGGGCCGGTGGCTGCGCTCGTCTCGGCGTGCCACCGCCGCACGGCGGCCGGGGTGATGCGGTCCAGCGGCAGGCCTCCGAGGGAGGGGTGCACCCAGCGGTCAAGAGAGTTCTGGTAAGTCTCGCGAGTTCGCACGGCGAGGGGACGACCCCGAACGGTCCGCTCCGCCAGCCACGCCTGGCTGTACTCGCGGAGCTGACGCCGCTGCGCAACGGGTCGAGCCATACTCCGCGGCCCATATCGACCTCCACCGCGGCCAGGAAACGTGCCGCGTCGGTCTTGCTGGCGAATGTGTTCGGTGCTGCCCGGTCCCGGCCGTCCGGGCCCGGGTAGCGGGCCTGCCACCGGCCGGAGGGCAACCTGCGCACGCGACCGAAACGCCTCCTGCTGCGGCTTGCTGGCATGCTCCGACCTTGGCCGATCTGGGGCTGCGCTGGGAACTCGTCTGTGGACGCCGGTCGACGCCCTACCGGCAGGGCACCCGGCCGGCCGCTACGAAGGCGTCCAGCGCGCAACGCTCGAGGCGTACGTGCTTGCCGAGCTTGACGTAGGCGATCCGCCGCTCGCTGATGAGGCGGCGGACGAAGCGTTGCCCGGTGCCCAGGTACTCGCTGGCTTGGCCGATGGTGAGCAGCTGAGCAGGGGCGCCGTGGGACGGGTGTCCGTGGGCGGATGCCTGTGGTGTCGCGCTCCTCGGTGAGGTTGGCCGGGCCATGGTCAGCGCCCGCCCGCCGTGAGGGTGGCGCGGGCGCTGCCTGGCCGGGCCCTGCGGCGGGGTCCGAACGTGCCGCTCAGGGGCGCGTTCGCCGGAGAGATGGTTCCTCCGGTTTCTCGGCGGGTGTGCCGGTGGTGGCGCGGGTTCACCTACGGTTCTCCGGGTCGGTGGTGGGCTGGCTGTGCTGGGCGTCGATCCAGGTGTGCAGGTCGTCGCGGCGGTAGAGGACGCGGCGGCCGAGGCGGAAGCTGCGCAGGCCGGTGCCCAGGTGTCGCCAGTAGCGCAGGGTGGCGACGGGGGCGCGCAGGAGGTCGGCGGCCTCGGTGATGGTGAGCAGGTCGGGCTCGCGGTCGGTGGCGGGCTGGGTCATGGCGGACTCCGGATCTGACGCTGGTGACCTCACGCCTGGAGAAGGCGCCGTGTCGGGCCGTTTGGTGACAGCTCACCGCCAGGTTTCTGCGGCGGTCTCCGGTTCTCCTCCGGTACTCCTCTCGTCGCGTCGGCGGCCGTTCACCGGAGGTCCGCGCGGTCAGCGCCCGAGGGACGGGCCGGCACCTCGATCTTCGGCGGGCGGCCCGGGGTGGTGCGACAGCTGAGGGCCGCCGATGTGCACCGCGGAGGCGGCCGGGCGCGGGGAGCTCGACCGGATCTGGTGGCGTGTGGCGTCTCGTGCCGCACGCCAGGCGTCGCGCTCCGCGGCGAGCCGGTCGGCCGACTGGGCGGCCAGGGTCGGTTCGGCCTGCAGCAGGTCGATACGCGCCCGTGCCACGGCCAGCCCGTGCCGGTGGGCGGCGATGTCCCGGTCGAGGTCGGCCAGCTTGCCCGCCGGGTCCTGAGCACGCCCGATCGCACCGAACCAGCCCAGCTCGTCCTCGCGCCGCCGGCCGGCCTCGGCCAGCGCTTGTCGCGACTGCTCGTGCTCGTGGCGGGCGGCGTCAGCGGCCGCCCGCAGGACAGCGTGGTCGGGGTGGGCGTCTTCGGCCGCGCGGCGTGCGGCAGCGCCGAACGCGGTGGCCAGTGCAGGCCGGTCGTCGGACCGGTCGGCGTACTGGGCGAGCCGGCCGGGGTCGGCGGGCAGCTGCGGTAGGTACGGGCGCCACCGGTCGGCCCAGTCGGCAAGCTGCCCTGTGGCGTGGGTGACCGCGGCCCGGCGCAGCCGGAGCCGGCCCGGGCCATCCAACACCACCCGGGCGGCGGCGCGGGCCGCGTCCCGGTCGCTGTCCCAGAGACCGAGCAGGTCCGCGCGGATCCGCTCCGCGTGCGCGGTGACCGCCCGTCCACTGACCTCCACCTGGCGCGTGGCTCGGTGCGCGGCGGCGGCCGACATCTGACACCTGGTCTTCAGGGTTGCGATCCGATCGGCGTGGCCGGTGTGGATCGTGACGACCTCGGCCAGCCGGTCGCGCAGCGGCTGCAGCAAGGTGAGCCGATCCAGGCAGCGCCGCTGCGCCGTCCACGCCTCGTGCAGGTCGGCCAGGACCTCCTCTAGTGGGCGGGGTGCGGCGTAGCGGGCGGCCTCGGCGGCGGCCAACTGCGCGGCGTGGCCGGGGCCTAGATCGGCCCGATCGCGGCCGAACACGGCGACCCATTCTTCGCGTGCTGTGGCCAGGTCCGGGGCGATGAGGTGGGCGGTGTTGGCGGTGCGGCCGCGGGTCATCCCGACGTAGGCGGTTGCGGCGCCGGTGTGCTCGCCGATCACGAGGTGCGCGGTGGTGACGGTGTTGCCTTGCACGCCATGCGCGGTGCTGGCGTAAGCCAGCTCGACGTGGGCGGTGACGTAGTCGGCAGGCAGCACCCGCTTCCGCATGGACGAGGTGACACCGGCCGGGGTGCCGTTTGGGGCGGCGGGGGTGACGGCGACCCGGCCGTCGCGGTCGACGGCGGTAACCGTCCAGGTGTCGCGGTTGGCGACGGCGAGGTGGCGGTCGTTGCGGCGGGTGGCGATCCGGTCGCCGACGCCGATGCGCTGCCCGCTGCGGGTGACCGCCACCCGGGTGTCGTCGACGTGTCCGTCGGCGACCAGCCGCTGCCGGATCGCGGCGCTCAGGTCGGCGGCCTGCTCGCGGGTGTCGACCACCACCGCTACCTCTTGCCCTGAGCCGTAGGACCTGGCCGCGGTCGCGGCAAGCGACTCCTGTAGCGCCAGCGAATCGGGGTGGAGACGGACCTGGCTGCCGGTCACAAGCGCGTCGAACACCCCCGCAGGGTCGGCGCCGGTGCGCATGGCCAGGGTCAACGCGGCGTACTCGCTGTCCGGTGCGGTCCGCCCGGTCTGGTCGGTGCGGACGAAGCGGTGCACCGCATCCAGGGTCAGGTGGCCGGCCGGGTCGACCTGGCGCACGGCCAGGTCCAGCATGCCGCCGCGGCCGACGGCGGCCAGCTGGTGGCGGTCACCCAGCAGCGCCAGCCGGACTCCGGCCTCGTCAGCGACGGTGAGCAGCGCGCGGGCGGTGTCCTGGTCGAGCATGCCGGCCTCGTCGACGACCAGCAGATCCCCGGTGCGCAGCCGGGCTGCCTGCGCCGGCCCGGCATGGAGAGCCCCGGTGAGCGGGTCGGGGTCACCGGCGGCCAGCTGGGTCCAGGCACCATCCTTGTCCCACCGCCACCCGTGCTGGTAGGCCAGCCACGCCGCGGATCCGGCGGCCGTGCCGACCTCGGCGGCGGCGACCTGGGCCGCCTTCAACGTCGGCGTCACCACCGTCAACTGGCGACCTTGCGCCTCGAGCAGGCTGCGGGTGGCGGCCAGCATGGTGGTCTTGCCCGCGCCGGCCGCGCCCTCGATCACCACCAGCGGCAGCTCCCCGGCCAGCGACGCGGCCGCGGCAGCCTGTCCGGCGTCCAGCCGCTCGAGAACGGACGACGGCACCGCCGGCTCCCACTCTCGGGACGGACTGGTCTCAGACGGAGCGCTACGGGCGGCGAACCGGGCCGTGAGGTCGTCCTCGACGTCGAGCACCGGCTGGGAGGTCCACGCCCGGACATGCTCAGGCACCCCTGCTCGGTCCAGCAGCGGCACACACCGGGCCATGGTGCGGGCGGTGAGGTCCTCGGCAAGCTCCATCCGTATGCCGGCGTCGACGACGACGCCTGCGGCGGCGATCAGCTGCTCCACCTCGCCCCGGACATCGGCGGCGTTCCACGCCGAGCGGCCGGCGGCCAGCCCCGCCAGCACCCGGCCGACCGCCCCGTCGCGGTCCAGCGCCCCGACCGGCGTTGGTATCAGGTGCCTCGGCCGGTCGGGGTGGCGGTAGCCGAGGGCGGCGAGTTCGCCTACCCACCGGGCGGTGAGGTCCTCCCCGGCTTGGGGGGTGACCTTGTCGGGGCGATCCTCGGCCCAGGCGCGGGCGTCCCAGGCGCGGCGCAGCGCCGGCCCCGGCGTTTCGCCGGAGTGCGCCGCCGTCCATTCCCGCTCGTAGCGGTCCACATTCCGGCTGATTTGCGCCGCACGCGCGCTGAACGCCCCGACGACATCCGAAAGCTGCCGTATCTCTCTGTCGGCGTCCAACGTGTACCCGTGCGCGGCCAGCGCGGCCCGAAATTGCGGGTCGCAAGCGACCGCTGCGTGCCCAATGCCATTGATCGCGGCGAGGAAGTCACGCATGCCGACGGTGTGCAGCCCCCGCCATTTCCCGCCGGCGTACACCCGCGCGTTGACCTGCAGGTGGAGATGGCGGTGCGGATCGCCGGCGCGAGAGGTGTAGTGCCGCACCGTCACCGCCTCCAGCACCTCCACCGGCACCTGCACCTGCCCGCCCCGCGGGCCGACGCGAGTGGTGGCATGCTCGCCGAGCCAGCGGATGATCTGGCCGGCGGCGCGGTCCTGCGCGGCGTCGTAGGCGGTGGCGACATCGGGGTGCAGGGCGGCGGCCAGCGACCAGGACTTCGGCCCGTTGACCACGACCTCGACGGATCGCACCGCACGGTCGTCGGTGCGCAGCAAGCCCCGCGGTTGCTCAGTGTCGGGGTCCAGGCCGGCAACCCAAGCCTGATAGCCGTCCCCCGCCAGCGGCGCCAGCTCCGTCACCCGGCCGTCGGGGCCGGTGGTGTAGCGGCGGGCGATCCTGGCGCCCTCGGTGAGGTAGTAGTCATCCGCCCGGCCCCGGTCGGCCTCCACGTTGTGCCGAGCAGCCGCCGGCGCGCCGGCGTAGATCTTCATCCCTCCATGCATTTTCAACACCACCCGATACTGACCAACACGTCACCCCCAGAAACGGCGAAGGGCCCCGCGAAGCGAGGCCCGACTTACCTGCGAAGGTAGCATGTGTGCCGTTCTTCAGTAAATGCTTGGGTGCTGATTACCAATGTTGATAGGTGTCAGATTTTTGGCTGAAGCGGTCGCGAAGGTTGATAAGCGATGAACATCTATGACTGTAGAAGGGCTCAGTCGGTGCAAGGGCACGAAGATGGCGCCTTGGCAGGCCCACGGACGCCGGAGCGCGCGAAGGCTCAAGCTTGCCGCCAGGCCTCTGGAGGCAAGACCGCAGTCACGCGCTCCTCCGGCTCAAGCGCGCCGGCACCAGCGACGTGCTGCGGTCAGCGAAGGCGATCGACAGGCGAGGCCTCGCGCCGGTGGCCAGCGGTGTCCCAGAAGGCGGCCTATGGGACACCTGTCAGCCGTCGCGGGTCAGCGGTGGGACGCGGAGTAGGGCGACGAGGCTCCCGAACTGCCTCACGGCGGTGATCCCGGCGCGGGAGCCCGCGATTACTCGCGAGCAGGTGTTCAAGCTTCCGGAGTCAGGTGGACTACATAGGTCCATCCCTGCACCGACCAAGTGGGACAGGTGTCCCGCACCGAGGGCATGGGCCCAGTGAGTGACCACCATCAACGCCGCGATCGATCCCACCGCTTTGGGCAGCGACGGCCGACCCGGACGCCGAGCAAGCAACGGGCGTCGCAATTGCCCTCGACGTCGCCCCGGACCACTGCACGGCCTCAGTGACGGCCGCGTGGCGCCGACCCGATGGAGCCCGCACGTCGCCCTTCCTCACTGGCGCGAAAGACCCGAATGGGCGGTCGACCGCTGCGGCATTGGTGCGGTCGCGGCGCGGCCGGCTACTGAAGTCAGACTAGGACCGCCGGCCCGCTCCCTAGCCTCGCGCGGGTCAGGATGAGCGAGATGACGGTTGCCTGCCGGCTCTATGTCGAGGCGTTCGCGGTGCTGGCCGCCGCCGCGCGCACCGTTCGGCACGGCAACCAACTCGGACCCATCGACGCGGTGACGGTCGCACGCTGTTGGACCTCCGGCGACACCGGCCAGCGCATGCTCCGCGGTAAAGACCCGCAGGTGTGGGCGGCTCGAGGGACACCGCGACACATACGAATCCCGTCCGGCCGGGGGCTCCATTTGAGTTACAGAGGGTGCTCCTCACCGCGCCGACACCGAGCTGGTCTGCTCCCCCGCGGTTGTGACGTGGTGGTGACGGTCGTCCGACATGCTTCGCCGTGGTGGCCGAGGAAGGGGCCGATAGACGATGCATGCTTACGAGCGGCGCCCGGACCGGGCGGTGTCCAATGCGGCCGCAGCACCGCGTCGGACGGGACGGCCGCTGGACGGCCCGGTGCGCGCGGCCATGGAACTCTACTTCGACCACGACTTCAGCACGGTCCGCGTGCACACGGACGAGGAGGCGGCGAGGAGCGCCGAGGCCGTGAACGCGCGGGCGTTTACGGTCGGTCACGACGTGGTGTTCGGTCATAGGCAGTGGGCGCCGGGCACGAGCGTCGGGTCGCGGCTGCTCGCCCACGAGCTCACCCACGTGATCCAGCGCGGCGGGATGCATGATCCGCCGTCACGCGTCAGCCGCCCCGGCGACGATGCAGAGCGGGAGGCCGCCGCGACGGCCAACAGCTTCGCCCCCGGGGCCGATCGTTCGCCGAGGCGGATCGGCGCCTCAGCACCGGCCGACGTCCTCCACCGCGAGGAGAAGCCGGACAACACCCATCTCGAGCGGAACCGCTTCAACATCGTTCCAAAGGGCGTCCTCGCGCCCGTGGGCGACGCGTCTCCGGAGTTCCAGTACCGCGAAGGGCACAGCAACAGCTACACCGACGAGGCGGGCCGGCGCTGGGATCTCGTGCCCGACTGGGAGTCGGTGTACCACCAGCCGCCCGGACACAGGGAGACCTCGAACCCGTACCCCAACAAGAAGCTCCTCCATAAGGACGCGAGCGGGGGCTCGTCCGAGGCCATCAGGCAGCCCGACGGGACCTACGTCACGACCGGCCCCCTCCTGGGCACCTACAACTTCGTGCACCCCGAGGGTCTGCTCGGCAAAGTCGGACACTTCTTCGCGGATGTCGTCCCGCACGAGGTCGGCGGCGGCAACTACGCCGCATTCGCACCACCCGACCCCGCCCGGGTCGGCGACGTGGACACCTACCGGCAGCGGTACGAGGCACAGGTCGCGCCGATCGGTTCTCGTTCGGTCGTCAACCGCACCGATCCGTACGACCGGCAAGTGTCGATCATGACGGGCGTCGTGTGGCTGCAGTTCGAGTCGGAGGAGGTCCTGGCCCTGGCCAGGGTCAGGAACGGCCAGCTGTTCTTCGTCTCGTTCGTCGACGCCGGCCTGGCGGACGCCGCCATCGCCCGGGGCACGGCCCGCCAGCCAAGGGGAATCCAACACATCCCGGCCGCCGAGCCACACATCTTCGGCGTGCCTACATCGGTCTCGACCGGCGCGGCTCGGCGGTAGGACCGCGACCGCACCCATCCGCGGCACCCCGTCGACGACCGGGTCGCAGCGTTCCTCGCCCGCCCTCGACTGCCGCTTTGCTTAGCCGCCTTGGGGAGTTGAACCCCAAACCCTCGGCAATTCTGCCGTCGGGAAGTAATTGGCCTATTTCATCCGGTACGCCCGCTGTGCTCGCGCCACCAGAAGCCTCGATCACGGGTTCACGGAAGCCCGGGAGGAGCTGGTCAGTGCGGCGGGGCACCAGAAGGGCACCGCCCGCCGCGGTACTAGATGACTGATTCCAAGGGGTCCCGGCTGCGGCCGGTGTGATCACGGGCGAGGGTGTTCAGGCTGGGCGTTGCTAACATAACGTCGAGCCGGAGGCCCTCGTGGACGCCGACCTGGACGCCCTCGCGACCGCACTGTATGCCCGCACCGATGATCTGCTGAAGGCCTCGCCGCAGAGGCGAATCCAACTATGCCAGCGGGAAGCGGATCTGTAGCTCACGAGACCTCGCGTCGGCGCGTGCGCCCCTTACCGTAGACAGGCCGCGTGAAGCCGACTGCGAATGTCTCTGGCGCGAAAAGTGGGTGGGCGATCCATCCCGCTCGCACCTACGACCGCCATCCGCCTCTGCAGCCACAACTGTTGAGAAGCAAACGGGGACACGCCTCAGGTGCCCCTGACTGGGCCGCTCAGGGCGTTGGGTTCGAAGCCGCCAGCGCGCAACCCTTCTCGTCCGGACGCCTTCGAGCCGACCCCCGATCGAGGGTGCTCGCGCACGATCGACCGGCGGTGGCCGGATCAGGTGCCACGCAGAAGATGACCACCCTCGGGGACTCGACCCATCAGCAGTCCTCCTGGACGTACACCGCTTTCTCCGTCAGAGCGCGGTGCTGAGATGGTGCGTGTCCTGATTGGACATGAAGCGGTCGCAGCAACGGGGAGCGCTGGATGAACGCACTAGATCCACCCGACCTGACCGGGGTCAGCCGGACGGCCAGCGGTAGTCCGCGGCCGTCGACAGCTAAGTACACCTTGCTGGTCGGCCCGTCGCAGGAGCGCCCGAGCGGCTCGCCAGCCTCGATTAGACGCGAGCAGTCTCCTGGCGTCCGGAGACCAACGCCCGTGCCCGCTGCGTGCCCGTAGTACGGGCACGCAGCGGCTATTGGGGGTAGCCAGCGGTTTGAACGACTCCGGCCTTGACCTGCGGAAACTATTGATCGGCGTTAGTTCGGGGAGCCCCTATATCTGGCTTGAAAACCGGTATGGGGTCACACCCATCGTGGGTTCGAATCCCACGCCCTCCGCTCCGACCAGCGGTCCCGCGTCGCCCGGAGAGCTCCGGTCGGCCACCGCACCGCTGCTCCGCACCGGCCCCGGTCAGTCGCGGGAACGGCGACGGAACGCCGAGACGGCGAGTGGCGCGAAGATCGCCGTGAGGACGATCGACCAGCCGATCGACACCGCGACCGGGTTCTGCAGCGGCCACGCAGCATCCGGCGCCGCGGGCGGGCCGTTGCCCCACAGCTCCCGGCAGGCCTGGGTGACCGCGGAGACGGGGTTCCACTCGGCGATGGCCCGCAGCCATGCGGGCATGCTCTCCGGCGGCGCGAAGGTGTTCGCGACGAAGGTCAGCGGGAACATCACCGTGAACATGAAGCCCTGCACGGCCTCGACGGTCCGCATCATGGACCCGACCCAGATGCCCAGCCAGATCAGCGCGAAGCCGAACAGCAGCAGGAGCAGGAAGGCGAGCACTCCGTCCACGAGCCCGTTGCGGATCCGCCAGCCGATCAACAGGCCGGTCAGGGCCATCACGGCGACGCCGATGCTGGAGTGGATCAGACTCGAGATGCTCCGGCCGACCAGGACGGCCGACCGCGCGATGGGCAGCGACTTGAACCGGTCGACGATCCCCTTCTGCAGGTCACTCGTCAGGCCCATGGCCACGATGGCGGAGGAGAACACCATGGTCTGGACCATGATCCCGGGGAGCAGGAACTCCTTGTAGTCGGCGCCCCGCACCGCGATCGCCCCGCCGAAGACGTAGGCGAACAGCAGCACGAACATCACCGACTGCACGGTGACGTCGAGCAGCATCTCGGGCATCCGCCGGATGTGCAGCAGGTTGCGCCAGACGATGGTCGACGACGCCCGCAGCAGGGACGGCGGTGAGATGGGCGGTCGGGCGGCCGGCGCCCGGGTGGTCTGGACAGCGGTCATGGCGTGACTCCCTGGTCCGTCAGGTCCGAGGCGTCGTCGGCCTCGGCCCGGTGCCCGGTGAGGTGCAGGAAGACGTCGTCCAGGCTCGGCCGGGCCAGGCCCAGGTCGTCCAGTTCGATGCCGCTGCTCTCGAAGACCGCCGCGACGCGGGTCATGTCGCCGAGCCCGCCGGCCTGGGCGGTCAGCCGCCGACTGCCCCGCTCGACGTGCACCTCCTGGCAGCAGGAGGTCATGAGCTCCGCCGCCCGGTCGAGGTCCGCGGCGTGGGTCAGGGTGACGACGACGCTGGCCCGGCCCGCCTGGTCCTTGAGCTGGGTCGGCGTGCCGGCGGCGATGACCCTGCCCTTGTCCACCACGACGATCTCGTCGGCCAGGTGGTCGGCCTCCTCCAGGTACTGGGTCGTCAGGACGAGGGTGGTGCCCTCGCTCACGAGCTCCCGGAGGACCGCCCACAGCCCCGACCGGCTCTGCGGGTCCAGGCCCGTCGTCGGCTCGTCCAGGAAGAGGATCGGCGGTGCCGCCAGCAGGCTGACCGCCAGGTCGAGACGGCGACGCATCCCGCCCGAGTACGTCTTCGCCATCCGGTCGGCCGCGTCGACGAGGTCGAAGCGGTCGAACAGCCGCTCGGTCGCCTCCCGGACGTACTTCCTGGGCAGCCCGTAGAGACTGCCGATCAGCGTGAGGTTCTCCCGGCCGGTGAGGATCTCGTCGACGGTGGCCGCCTGACCGGTGAGACCCATGCTGCGGCGCACCTCGGTCGGCTGCCTCAGGATGTCGAAACCGGCCACCCGGCCCGTCCCGCTCGTGGGGACGCTCAACGTGGTCAGCATCCGCACCAGCGTGGTCTTGCCCGCCCCGTTGGGCCCGAGCAGACCCAGGACCGAGGCCTCCGGGACGACGAAGCTCACCCCGTCGACGGCTTGGGTCTCGCCGAAGTGCTTGACCAGGTCGATCGCCTCGACCGCAGGTGCGGCGCTCATGTCGCGATCCTGTTCCTCGGTACCGACACTTCCAGGACGGTGGTCCTCCGCGGAGCCATGCGGCCAGCATGGGACCTCCAGCCCGGTTGAAGGCAAGCGCATTTCCCCGTCGGGGTCGCCCGTCGCGGGTCGGATCCCACGCCCTCCGCGGAGCGGTCAGCGCGACGCTGCTGCGGCGGTCCCGGAGCCGGCGGTGCTCAGCACGGCCGCCAGCGCGTCGAGCGCGCCGGGGACGAGCCGGAACCAGGCCCAGACGCCCCGCTTGTCGCGGGTCAGCAGGCCGGCGTCGACGAGCACCTTGAGGTGGTGCGACACCGTCGGCTGGGACAGACCGAGGGGCTCGGTGAGGTCGCAGACGCACGCCTCCCCGCCCTCGTGCGCGGCGACCAGGGACAGCAGGCGCAGGCGGGCCGGGTCGGCGACCGCCTTGAGGACGCGGGCGAGGTCGGCGGCCTGCCCGGCGGTCAGCGCCTCCCGGACCAGCGGTGCGCAGGACGCGGCGTCGACGCTCACGGGTGCCAGCATGCCGCAGGGATTGACCGGCGTCGATGATCCGGGCAGCCTGGCATCGACGTGGGTCGATGCGACCCCTGACCGCGAGGACTGCCTCACGACGAGCGGGAGCACCGATGAGCACCGGAACCCCCAGCGTCCTGTTCGTCTGCGTGCACAACGCCGGCCGCTCCCAGATGGCCGCCGGCTGGCTGCGTTCCCTCGCCGGTGACGCCGTCGAGGTCCGCTCGGCCGGCTCCCTGCCGGGCGACCGGGTCAACCCGGCCGCCGTCGAGGCGATGGCCGAGGCGGGGATCGACATCACCGACCAGCGGCCGAAGGTGCTGACGACCGAGGCGGTCGAGGCCTCCGACGTCGTCATCACGATGGGCTGCGGTGACGCGTGTCCCGTCTTCCCCGGCAAGCGGTACCTGGACTGGGCGCTCGAGGACCCGGCCGGCAAGGGCGTCGAGTCCGTCCGGCCGATCCGCGACGAGATCGAGCGCCGGGTCCGCGGGCTGCTGGCCGAGCTGCAGGTCGACCCCCTCGCCCGTCCCTAGCCGTCGCCGCGTGCCGACCACGCGAGACCCACGGCGGTGAGGACCAGCGCGGCGAGCACCGCCGAGGCGGCCGGGTAGCTGCCGAGCGTCTCGGCCAGTGCCGTGCCGGCCCAGGGGGCGAGCGCGGTCGCCGCCGTGATCGGTGCGGCGAAGAGGCCGGAGAGGGTGCCGTAGCGGGCCGTGCCCCACCGGTCGGCGACCGCGATCGCCTGCAGCAGGGTGCACGCCCCGCGGACGGCGCCCAGGACGACGGCGGCCGCGACGAGCGCCGCGGGTGGCCCGGTCAGGACGGCGAGGACGCCCATCGCCAGCGCCGAGGCGCCGATGAGCGCGACGGTCCGGCCGGTCGGGCTGGTGCGTGCGCTGAGCGGGCCGTAGACGACCCGGCCGAGCAGCTGGCCGGCGCCGAGCAGACCGAAGGTGGTCGCCGCGAGGGCGGGGGAGAAGCCGCGGCCGGTGAGCAGCGGGATCAGCGTCAGGCTCGTGGCGTAGAGGCCGAGCGCGGTCAGGGTGAGCGCCGCGGACAGGGCCAGGAACTCCCGGCTGCGCACCTCGGGCGGCATCCGTCCGCGGTGGACCTCGTGCCGGCCGGTCCGCGGCCAGGGGGCGGTGAGCGTGAGCGCGTGCAGCGGGACGGTCACCACCGCCAGCACCCCGGCGAGCACGAGGTACGCGCCGCGCCAGCCGAACCCGGCCACGAGGGCGCTGGTCAGGGGCGCGAACAGCGTGCTGGCCAGCCCGGCCACGAGGGTCAGGGTGGTCATGGCGCGGACCCGGCGGGCGCCGTACCAGCGGGTGAGGGCCGCGAAGGCGGCCTGGTAGAAGACGGCGGACATGGCGGCGCCCGCGACCAGCCAGGCCACGAGGAACCAGGCGTAGCCGGGCGCCAGCGCGATGCCGACGGTGGCCGGGACGGCGAGCGCGGAACCGGCCGTCATGACCCGGCGCGGGCCGTGGCGGTCCAGCCAGCGCCCGACCGGGATCCCGGCCAGGGCCGAGACGACCAGGCCCGCGGAGAACGCCGCCGTGGCCGCGGGGGCCGACCAGCCCGTGTCGGCGGTGATGGCCGCCAGGGCCACGGGGAAGGCGTAGTACAGGACGCCCCAGCTGGTGACCTGGGTGACGCAGAGGCCGACCAGCGCCCGCCGCGGCGAGTGCCGGGAGGGCCCGGCGTCCGCGGCGGACGCAGCGGTCGTCGCCTCCTCCTCAGCCGCCAAGGGACGAGGACACCGCGACCGGGACCGGTGCGGGCTCCTCTGCCGACCGGCCGTGCTGCGAGCCGGTCGCGAAGCCCACGCCGGTGCCACGGCTCCCCAGCTCGGCGGCCTCGCGGTCGCCGAGGTCGGTGGAGCAGACCCCGGTCGCGGGCAGGGCCAGCTCCACGCGGGCCGCGGCCTCGGGATCGCCGGCGAGCGCGGCGGCGACGGAGCGGACCTGCTCGTAGCCGGTGGCCAGCAGGAAGGTCGGGGCGCGGCCGTAGGACTTCGTGCCGACGACGTAGAAGCCCCGGTCGGGGTGCGCCAGCACCTCGGCGCCGTGCGGGGGGACCGTGCCGCAGGAGTGGAGGTCGGGGTCGATCAGCGGCGCCAGCGCGGCCGGGGCCTCGAGGCCCGGGTCGAGGCCGAGGCGGACCTCGCGCAGCACGTCCAGGTCGGGGCGGAAGCCGGTGGCAGCGACGACGGAGTCGACCAGGAGGTCCACGGCGGCGCCGTCGCGGCCGGTGCCGGCCACCGCGAGCCGGCCCCCGGGTGCCGGGGTGAGCGCGCTGATCGTGACCTCGCGGAGCAGGGTGACCGCGCCGTCGGCCACCGCCGCCCTCAACGACGAGCCGAGCAGCCCGCGCGCCGGCAGGCCGTCGGCGTCCCCGCCGCCGTAGAGGCGGGCGGGCGAGCGACCGCGGATCGCCCAGGTGACCTGGGTACCCGGCTCCTCCTCGCGCAGCCGGACGAGCGCGAGCAGCGTGGTGGCCGCCGAGTGGCCCATGCCGACGACCAGCGTGTGCCGCCCGGCGAAGCGCGCGCGGTCGCCGCCCAGGACGTCGGGCAGCGGCCCCGTCAGCCACGCCCGGGCCTGCTCCTCGCCGACCGCCGGGAGTCCCGCCGCGCCGAGCGGGTTGGGCCGCCCCCAGGTGCCCGAGGCGTCGAGCACCGCGCGGGCGAGGACGTCCTCGACCCGCCCCTCGCGGACGGTCCGCACGAGGTAGGGACGTCCCTCCCGGCCGGCGGTGCGGGTCTTGTCGACGCCCTGCCGGCTGACCGCCGTCACGCGCGTGCCCGTACGGATGCGTCCGGCCAGCTGCGGCGTCGCCGCCAGGGGGGCGAGGTAGACGTCGACCAGGTCGGCGCCGGTGGGCAGCGCGTCGCGGTCGGGGGACTCCCAGCCCTGCGCCTCCAGCAGGCGCAGCGCGGCGGCGTCGACGTCGTACTCCCACGGGGAGAACAGCCGGACGTGTCCCCACGCGCGGACCGCGGCGCCGACCTCCTCGCCGGCCTCCAGCACCAGCGGCTCGAGGTCCCGCTCGAGCAGGTGGGCAGCGGCGGCCAGGCCGACCGGCCCCGCCCCGACCACCACCACCGGCAGCTGCGACGTCGGTGCGTCCATCCCGATCAGCTCCTCGTCCCATCGACGGACATCGATGGCGCAAACGTAACAGTGAGCACTGTTGATGGCAACGGGTGTCTGTCATAGTGGGGGGCGTGAGCCAGGACCTCGGCGTGCGGCTGCTCGACCCCGACCATCTCGCATCGGCGGCTGACCGGGCGCAGCTGCTCGCACCGCAGCTCAAGGCGCTGGCCGATCCCAACCGGCTCCACCTGCTGCTGCTCCTCGCCGACGGTCCGCGCTCCGTCCGGGAGCTGACCGAGCTCAGCGGCATGAGCCAGACGCTCGTCAGCCACCACCTCGGGCCGCTGCGCGAGCAGGGGCTGGTGACGGTCACGCCCCGGGGGCGCAGCAACGTGCACGCGCTGTGCTGCGAGGCCCTCGCCGGTCCGGTGCGGCTGCTGGCCACCCTCGCGTCGCTCACCCCGGAGGGCGCCGACGCCTGCTGCTCGGACCGGCCGATCGGGTCTTGACCCCGGACCCCGGTCCAGGGTCCAGGGTCACGGCATGACGACGACGGAACGCGGACTGCGCGTGGCCGAGCTGGCGGCCGCCGTCGGCGTGCCGTCGGACACCGTCCGGTACTACGAGCGCGCCGGCCTGCTCCCGCCGCCCGCCCGCACCCCCGGGGGCTACCGGAGCTACGACGCCGCAGCGGTCGACCGCATGCGGTTCATCCAGGGCGCCCAGCGGCTGGGGCTGCGGCTCGCCGACATCCGCGTCCTGCTCTCCGTCCGCGACACCGGGACCTGCCCGTGCGAGCCGGCCGAGCAGCTGCTGCGACGGCGGCTGTCCGAGGTCGACGCCGAGATCGCCCGGCTCGTGGCACTGCGCGCCGAGATGGCGGCCATGGCCGACGCGCTGCCCGCGGCGGCCTGCCCGCCCCCGAGCCCCGGCACCTGGTGCCCACCGGCGAGAGGAGGTGATCCGACGTGCGCGAGCTGACCTGCGACTGCGAGTGCGACGAGACGTGCGACTGCGGCTGCTGCTGACCGCGGCGCACCGCTGACCCGACGCCCCGGGCCCGGGACCGGGGACGTCGGCCCGCGCGCCCCGCGCGTCCCCGCCGACACGCGGACCGCCTCACCCCGACGGGTGGGTCCCCTCATCCGGAGGCCGCTGACCGCCGAAGATGAGGTGTGGCCATCCCCCGGGGACTGAGAGCCCGGCAGCCGTCTGCCGCGGCGCGGTCCCTCGTGCTGATGATCGGCGTCTCCGCCGCGGTCCTGTCCGGCGTGAGCTTCTTCGGCGCCAACGCCGCCACCACGGTCACCGTGGCGGCGACCTGGATCGTCGTCGCCTTCCTGGTCGGTCTCGCGCTGGTCATCCGCGTCGCCGACCCCGACCGGCTCGACCGGGCCGGCGTCTACGTCGTGGTGGGGGTGCTCGGGGCCCTGCTGGCCTGCGGGCTCAACCTGGTCACCCAGGACTCGTCGGCCGGCGCCCAGGCGTTCCTCGCCTTCCCCGTCCTGTGGGCGGCCTCGCACCTGCGCCGCACCGCGGTCGCCGTCGTCACCGGCGCCGCGGTGGTGGCCAACGCGATCGTCGTGCCGATGCTGGTGCCGCTCGAGGTCGGGGTCAGCGACATCCTCCTGACCGGCGTCGTGCTCACCGTCGTGGCCGCGATGCTCGAGCGCGCCATGAGCGTGCAGGAGCGGCTGGTCGAGGCGCTCGAGCAGCAGGCCACCGTGGACACCCTCACCGGGCTGGTCAACCGCCGCGTCTTCGACGACGCGCTGGCCGTCGCCCTCACCGGCCCGGCCGCCGAGGACGGCACCGCCCTGCTGCTGCTCGACGTCGACTCGTTCAAGCAGATCAACGACCGGCACGGCCACCCGGTGGGCGACGACGCCCTGGTCCACCTCGCCGGCATCATCCGGCGGCAGATCCGCGCCGGTGACGCCGTCCTGTCCCGGCTCGGCGGGGACGAGCTCGCCGTGCTGCTGCCCGGCTGCACCGCCGACGTCGCCGTCGCCCGCGCCGAGTCGGTGCTCGAGACGGTGCTGTCGACGCCGCTGACCCTCCCCGACGGCAGCCTGCTGGCGATGTCGGTGAGCGTCGGCGTGGCCCACCGCACCGCCGGTGCGCTCGGGATGCGCGAGTTCTACGCGGCGGCCGACCGCGCCCTCTACCGCGCCAAGCGCGCCGGACGCGGCCGCGTCGAGATCGCCCCCGCCTGAGCAGCGCCGCGCGAGGAGCCATCAGCGCTACACGGGCCCTCCCGGGCGCAGGTTGCGGGCCGCGGCCACCAGCGAGCGGGCGGTGAGCCGGCCGTCGGCCAGGCCCAGGGCCACGACGTCGTCGAACACCCGCTGGTCGGCCGCCGCCGCGCGGAAGGCCGCGTCCATGACCGCCGGCCAGCGACTGATCCACGACGCCGCCGACGCCGACCGGTGGTGCCCCCCCAGCCGCCGCCGCAGCGCCCGGCGGTGCACCGCGCCCGCACCCGCGCCCGCCGCCGCCGCGTGCCCGGCCAGCGCCCCGGACAGCACCGCGTAGAAGATCCCCTCGCCGGTCATCGGGTTGACCAGCGATGCGGCGTCGCCGGCGAGCAGCACCCGGCCGTCGGGCTGACGCGGCCGGCCGGTCGACAGCGGCAGCCGGTGCGCCTTCAGCCCCTGCGGCTCGACGCCCGGGAGCAGCCGGTGCAGACCCTCGACCAGCGCGGCCCGGTTCGCCCCGCCCGAGACCAGCTCGCCGTAGCCCACGTTGGCCCGCCCGTCGCCGAGCGGGAAGGACCACGCGTAGGCCGGCCAGCGCTGCTCGGTGGTGACCAGGACCTGGGTGCCGGCCTGCCCGGGCAGCTCGGGGGCGTAGCCGCGCAGCGCCACCGCCATCCGGTCGTCGGGGTTGCGCGCCAGACCCAGGGCCCGCCGGACGACGGACTCCGCGCCGTCGGCGCCGACGAGCACGCCGGCCCGCACGACCCCGTCGACGTCGACCCCGTCGGGACCGGGCGTCACGGAGCGGACGGCGTGCCGGCGGAACCCCGCCCCGGCGTCGCGCGCGGCGGCCAGCACGCGGGCGTCGAACACCTCGCGGGGCACCACCGCCGACGGCCGGTGCGTGGCCCGCTCCACCGTGGCGCCGCCGGGCGAGCGCAGCGACAGCCGCGGGGCGGGGGCGTACCCGGCGGTCAAGGCGGCGGCGTCGACACCGAGCCCGGCCAGGACGTCGAGCGCCTCGGGGGCGATGCCGTCGCCGCAGACCTTGTCGCGCGGGAAGTCCGCGCGGTCGAGGACGAGCACCGAGGCGCCGGTGCGCCGCGCGGCCAGCGCCGCCGCCGCGCCCGCCGGGCCGCCCCCGACCACGACGACGTCCCAGCGCTCCACGGCAGCGACGCTAGGCAGCGCCGCCGTCGGCGGCCAGCCGGGGCGCCTGCCGGCCGGGGCGGATGCCGGTGCGGCCCTGTCCCGTCCCGGTGGACGGGCGCAGGATGGCCCCCGTGTCCGTACCCGACGAGCGCGACCTGCTGCTGCGCCTGCTCACCGACCAGCGCACCGCGCTGCGCAACGCCCTGCTCGGCCTGACCGAGGAACAGGCGCGGGCCACGCCCAGTGCGAGCGAGCTGTCGCTGTCGGCGCTGCTCAAGCACGTGACCCAGGGCGAGCGGGCCGACGTCGCCGGGCGGATCGGCCGCCGTCCGCACGCGATGGAGTCCGATCCGCAGACCGGGTGGATGGCCGGCTTCACCGTCGCGGCCGGCGAGACCGTCGAGGTGCTGCTCGACCGGCAGGCGGAGGTGGCCCGGGAGACCGAGGAGGTCGTGCGCGCCGAGCGCGACCTCGACCGCGTGGTCGACGTCCCCGACGGTGTGGCGCGCTGGCTGCCGCCGGGCACCGTCGTCACCGTGCGGTGGCTGCTGCTGCACCAGCTCCAGGAGCAGGCCCGGCACGCCGGCCACGCCGACGTCATCCGCGAGTCGATCGACGGCAAGGGCGCCTGGCAGCTGGAGGCCGAGGCGCAGGGCATCGCCGCCCCGACCTGGACCTAGGGCCGGGGCGGGCGGCCCTCGGCCCACTTGCGCGGCGGGTGCTCGTAGGCCTCGACGAAGGCCAGCAGACCGGCCGCGTCGGCGACCACGCCGAGCGCGTCGAGCCGGCGCTGCTCGAGGTAGCCGTCGTCGGCCATGCGCTGCAGCTGGGCCAGCAGCGGTTCCCAGAACCCGTCGACGTCGAGCAGCACCACCGGCTTCGCGTGCAGGCCGAGCATCCCCCAGGTCCAGGCCTCGAAGAGCTCCTCGAGGGTCCCGGCGGCGCCCGGCAGCGCGACGAAGGCGTCGGCCAGCTCGGCCATCCGCGCCTTGCGCTCGTGCATCGAGCCGACGACGTCGAGCCGCGGCAGCCGGGGATGGGCGAGCTCGTCGTCGACGAGGTGCTGCGGGATCACCCCCACCACCTCGCCGCCGGCGGCCAGGGCGGCGTCGGCGACGACGCCCATCAGCCCGACGTGCCCGCCGCCGTAGACGACCCCGACGCCGGCCTCCGCCAGCCCGGTGGCCAGGTCCGCCGCCGCCCGGCGGTGCGACTCCGGCCCCGGCCGGCTGCCGGTGAAGACCGCGACGCGCACCCTCGGCCTAGCCGCCGTAGTAGCGGAAGACCGGCTCGGCGATGCACACGGGCTTGTCGCCGCCCTCGCGCTCGACGACCGCGGAGAGGGTCAGCTGCAGCCCGCCGGCGACCTGCTCGACGTCCTTGAGCGTGGCGGTCAGCCGGACGCGGGAGCCGACCGGCACCGGCGAGGGGAACCGGACCTTGTTCAGGCCGTAGTTCACGCCCATCGCGGTGTCGGTCACCGCCAGCACCTGGCCGGACAGCGAGGCCAGCAGCGACAGGGTCAGGTAGCCGTGCGCGATCGGCCCGCCGAACGGGCTCTCGGCCCGGGCCCGCTCGACGTCCACGTGGATCCACTGGTGGTCGCCGGTGGCGTCGGCGAACGTGTCGACGTGCTGCTGCGTCACCTCGAACCACTCGCTGCTGCCCAGCTCGCGGCCGGCCAGTCCGGGCAGTTCGGCCATCGTCGTCGTGGTCGTCACGGAGACTCCTCGTCCTCGGTCGTCGGTCCCGCCGGATCCTGCCAGTGCGGTGTACTGGAGCCGTGGCGACCATCGGGCTGAGCGTGACCGACGGCTGGACCACCTGCTCCCTCGGCCACCGGCACTGGGGGAGGGCCGGCGCCGCCGGCCTGCTGGTCCACCGCGACGGCGACGACGGACCGGAGCTGCTGCTGCAGCACCGCGCGCTCTGGTCGCACCACGGCGGCACGTGGGGGACGCCCGGCGGCGCGCTGCACCTGGACGAGACGCCGGAGCAGGGCGCGCTGCGCGAGGTCGAGGAGGAGCTCGGGCTGCCCGCCCGCGACCTGGCGCTCGGCGCCCGCTCGGTCGACGACCACGGCGGCTGGGCCTACACGACCGTGCTGGCCCGCCCGGTCGGCGACCTCGACCCGGCCCGGCTGCGGCTCGACGGCGAGAGCACCGGCGTGGCGTGGGTGCCGCTGGCCGGGCTGCACCAGGTGACGCTGCACCCGGGGCTGGCCGGCTCGCTGGACCGGCTGCGTCCGCTGCTGGGGTCCGCCGCGGCCTAGCCGCATCCCGCCGGGACGACCGTCACGGCCAGCGCCCGGTGGTCGCCCACCGGGAGCGTGCGGGCGCCGGCGTCCCGGGCCGTCACCGGTCCGAGCGCCAGCAGGTGGTCGAGCTGCAGGCGGGGTCCCGACGCCGGGAAGCTCGCCGCCCGGACCAGCGGGGTGGCGCCCAGCAGCCGCGCCGGCACGCCCCCCGGCAGGTTGAGGTCGCCGGCGACCACCACCGGCCCGGGCAGCGACGCCGCCCACCGGCGCAGCCGCCGCAGCTGGCGCACCGCCGTCGGCGGGGAGAACGACAGGTGGGTGGCCACCACGGTCCACCCGTCCAGGCAGGCGGCGACGGCGACCCGCGGCTCGTCGGGCACCCACCACACCCGCGGCCGGCCGGTGGCGGGATCCGGCGCCCGCACCGGCAGCCGGGCACGGCCCGAGCCCAGCCCGAGCACCGACCACGCCCGCACGGGGCGGCAGCACAGCAGCGCGACGCCGTAGGCGGGACCGGGCACGGCCCGGTCCGGTCCCCGCAGCGCCGGCTCGGCCGCCGTCCAGGTGCCGCGGAACGGGCTGGGCGTGCCGTCGAGCGTGGCCGCGTGCCGCCAGTCCGCGGCACCCAGCGCGCCGGCGAGCACCGCGGCCTGGTCGGTGCCGCCGGAGCGGCCCTGCCCGGCGTCCACCTCCTGGACGGCGAGCACGTCGACGTCGAACCCCGCCACCGCCGCCGCCAGCGCGGCCGGTGCCAGGACCCGGCCGTCGGGGCCGCGGCCGGAGGCCAGGTTCAGGGTGCCCACGCGCAGGGCGGCGGCGGAGGGCACCCGGCCGACGCTAGCCGCGCGCGGAGGTCCCCGCCTGGCCGCCCGGACGCGCTGGGCCGGGGGCCGCCAGCCGCTGCCCGGTCGCGGGAGCACGGATAGGTTCGGGGCATGAGCGCCCGCGACGACGTCTCGGAGATCTTCGACAGCGCGGCGTGGCGGCCCGTCGACGGATTCGACTTCGGCGACCTCACCTACCACCGCGCCGTCGACGCCGGCGTCGTCCGGATCGCCTTCGACCGGCCCGAGGTGCGCAACGCCTTCCGCCCGCAGACGGTCGACGAGCTCATCGCCGCCCTCGAGCACGCCCGGCTGTCCACCGACGTCGGCTGCGTCCTCCTCACCGGCAACGGCCCCAGCCCGAAGGACGGTGGCTGGGCGTTCTGCTCCGGCGGTGACCAGCGGGTGCGCGGGAGGTACGGCTACGAGCACGCGCAGGGCAGCAGCGGCCGGCTGCACGTGCTGGAGGCGCAGCGGCTGATCCGGTTCATGCCGAAGGTCGTCGTCTGCGTCGTCCCGGGGTGGGCGGCCGGCGGCGGGCACAGCCTGCACGTGGTCTCCGACCTCACCCTCGCCAGCGCCGAGCACGCGCGGTTCAAGCAGACCGACGCCGACGTCGGCAGCTTCGACGGCGGCTTCGGCTCGGCCTACCTCGCCCGCCAGGTGGGGCAGAAGTACGCCCGCGAGATCTTCTTCCTCGGCGACGAGTACTCCGCCGAGGACGCCGCCCGCATGGGCATGGTCAACCGCGCCGTCCCGCACGCCGAGCTCGAGCGCACCGCGCTGGACTGGGGACGGCGGATCGTCGCCAAGAGCCCCACCGCCCAGCGGATGCTCAAGTACTCGTTCAACCTGATCGACGACGGCCTCGTCGGTCAGCAGCTCTTCGCCGGGGAGACGACCCGGCTGGCCTACATGGCCGAGGAGGCCGTGGAGGGCCGTGACGCCTTCCTGGGGAAGCGGGACCCCGACTTCTCCCGCTTCCCTTGGCACGTGTGAAGGACCCCGTCCTCCCCGCCCCTCGCAGGCTCGGGGCGGGACCCGGGACGGGGCCACACCCGAGAGTCCCCTGGAGGAACCGTGATCGTCGAGGTGGTGGGGGGCGCCGAGGAGCGTCCCGAGGTGCGGGTCGTCGACACCGACGACCTGTCCCGGCTGCACCTGGCCCTGGGCCAGGTGACCGACGAGGAGGCCGACGAGGTCCTGCGCGAGGCGGGTCTCGGCCGGCTGCAGGACGACGGCACCGGCGTGCTCGACACCGCGGCGCTGCGGGCGGCCGCCGAGCCCGGTGCCGACGTCGCCGACTGGGGCGAGCGCTGGGACCGCATGGTGGAGGAGGCCCGCAGCCGCGGCTGGGTCAGCGAGGACGG
Source organism: Geodermatophilus amargosae (assembly GCF_041028265.1). Taxonomy (GTDB): domain Bacteria; phylum Actinomycetota; class Actinomycetes; order Mycobacteriales; family Geodermatophilaceae; genus Geodermatophilus; species Geodermatophilus amargosae_A. The sequence goes on along the minus strand of NZ_JABGCW010000009.1, from coordinate 202,071 downwards.
CGCGACCCTGCAGGTCCACGTCGAGGGCGCGGCCGGGGCCTGACGACGGGCACCGCGACGGGCACCCACGACGGCGCCGCAGCCGACCGGTCGGGTGACCGGTCCGCCCCTGTCGTTGTGGTCACTCCATCGACGGGCCAGTATGTGGCGGTGCGCAACCTGATGTCGTACGAACGAGTTCGCCCGTGAGCGGCACCCCCGGCCGGCCGCTGAGCGCGGAGCTGTCCGAGCAACTGGTGGCCGTCGCCGTCGACATCCTCGCCGAGGAGGGCTGGGGTCGGCTCAACAGCGACCGGGTCGCCGCACGGGCGCGCGCGGGCAAGGCCGGCATCTACCGGCGGTGGCCGTCGATGGCCGCGCTGGCGCGCTCGGCGGTCAGCCGCTTCACGCTCGTCCGCGCGCCGGAGGACGAGGGCTCGGTCCGCGCCGACCTGGTCGCGCTGGTGAGCTCGTGGCGCCGGCCGCTGTCCCGCGAGGAGCGAGCGGTGGCCAGCCTCGTCGGTGCCGCCCGCCACGACGAGGACCTGCGCGCCGGGCTCGACGCCGCGCTGGTGCACCCGCTGACGGAGAGCGTCGACGAGCTGGGCCGGCGCTGGGCCGGTCGCGGCGACGACGTGCCGGCCGAGCGGCTGGCACTGCTGCGCTCGGTGCTCGAGGCGTTCTGGTGGCAGCGGCTCACCGCCGCCGGCGACGGTGGCATGGTCGCCGAGCACGTCGAGCAGGTGGTCGACGACGTGCTGCTGCCGCTCGTGGCGCCGGCCGCGGAGCCCGCCCGGCGCTGAGCCGGTCCCCGGCCGTCAGACGGCGCGCAGGGCCGGGACGGTGCCGTCGGCCAGGACCGGGACGACGAGTTCGGCCTCGTAGCGGCTGAGCAGCCGCTCGGCGAGGGCGCGTGTCGCGGCGGCGACCCCGGCCGCGTCCTCCGGCGCGGGCAACGGGTCGCGGGGCTGGGTCACCAGGATGCGGGTGACCGCGAGCCAGGTGGCGGCCACGACCGCGGCCGCCGTCCGCGGGTCGGCGGGCACCCGCTCCTCGGCGCCGGGACCTGTCCAGGCCTCGACCAGCGCGCACCGCAGCCGGGCCTCCGCGGTGTGGTGCAGTTCCCGCTCCGCGGCCTGCAGCGCCGGGGAGCGCTCCAGGGCGGCGATCGTGCAGCGGCCGGTCGGGTCGGCCAGTCGCTCGACGAAGTGCCCCACGGACGCGACCAGGTGCTCGCGCAGTGCGGTCAGCGCCGGCACGCCGGCCGGACGCTCGCGCACGGCGGCCGCCGGGCCGTCCACCCACGGCGTCCGGTCGGCCCAGTAGAGCTCCTCCTTGGTCGCGAAGTGGTTGAACACCGTCTGCACCGCGACACCCGCGGCCGCCGCGACGTCGGCGATGGTCACGGCGTCGAAGCCGCGCTCGGAGAACAGCCGCTGAGCCGTGTCCCGCACGTGCGCGCGGGTCTGGGCCTTCTTGACGGCCCGGCGGGACTGATCACTCACGGTACGGAGGATAGCAACGCTGCGTTGTCCCAGGTGCGCTTCCGGAACGACGTCAGCCGGTCGGGGAACGCCGCCGGCCATCCTCCCCCGGCCCGACCAGCACCGTCACCCCACCGCGGGCGTGTGTGGCACCGGGTGCCACCCCGGCGCCGGACGCCGCCCGGGCGTGCGGTTGGCTGCAACCGTGGAGACCAGGGGAGCGGTGCTGCGCGGGGCGGGCACCGAGTACGAGATCGTCGACCTGGAGGTCGTGGACCCCGGGCCGGGTGAGGTCCTCGTGGAGATGGCCTACGCGGGCCTGTGCCACTCCGACGAGCACCTGCGGCACTCCAATCCCGGCGGGCGCTACCCGATCGTCGGCGGCCACGAGGGCTCGGCCGTCGTCCTGGGGGTCGGCCCCGGCGTCACGTCCGTCGCGCCCGGCGACCACGTCGTCACCAGCTTCCTGCCCGCGTGCGGGCACTGCCGGTACTGCGCGAGCGGCCGGTCCAACATCTGCGACAAGGGCGCCACGATCGCCACCGGGCAACTGCCCACCGGCACGTATCCCTTCCGGCTCGACGGCCAGCCGCTCGGCGGGTTCTGCATCGTCGGCGCCTTCGCCCGCCACACCGTGCTCAGCGAGTTCTCCTGCGTGCGGATCGACGCGCACCTGCCGCTGGACACCGCGGCACTGCTGGCCTGCAGCGTCCCCACCGGATGGGGGTCGGCCGTCTACTCCGGCGGCACCCGACCGGGCGACGTCGTCGTCGTGGTGGGGCTGGGCGGGGTCGGCGTCAACGCCGTCCAGGGCGCGGTCCACGCCGGCGCACTGCACGTCATCGGCGTCGACCCGGTGGCCATGAAGCGGGAGTTCGCCGCGTCGCTGGGTGCCACGCACACCGTCGCCGACGCCTCCGAGGCCGCGCAGCTGGCGCGGGAGCTGTCGCGGGGCACGGGCGCCGACGTGGTGGTCGTGACGGTCGGCAAGATGTCGGCCGACGTCATGGCCGGCGCCGCGGCGTGCGTGGGCAAGGGCGGCACGCTGGTGCTCACCGCGCTGGCCGACCACCCGCGCGAGGGCCACGTGGACCTCAACGGGCAGATGACGACGGTGTTCGAGCACCGCGTGCAGGGCTCGCTGTTCGGCTCGTGCAACCCCTTCCGCGACATCCCGATGCTGGCGCGGATGGCCGAAGAGGGGCGCCTGGAGCTCGACCGGCTGGTCACCCGCCGGTACTCCCTCGACGAGCTGGGCCAGGGCTACCGCGACCAGACGGCCGGCGAGACGGTCCGGGGCCTGCTCGTCCACGGCTGAGCGGTTGCCCGCGCCGGGACCGGGGCAGTGCCGCCTGCGTGAGCTCCCCCCTGGTCGCGGTCCTCGACGTCGACGGCACGCTGGTCGACACGAACTACCAGCACGCGCTGGCCTGGTACCGGGCGTTCCGGTCGCTGGGCGAGACGTTCCCGGTGTGGCGGATCCACCGGCTGATCGGGATGGGTGGAGACCAGCTGGTCGCGGCGATCGGCGGCGACGAGCTCGAGCAGCGGATCGGCGACGAGGCGCGCGAGCGCTGGGTGCGGGAGACCGACCCGCTGCTGACGGAGGTCGCGCCGCTGCCCGGTGCCCGTGACCTGCTGGTGGGGCTGCGCCAGCGCGGTCACCGCGTCGTGCTGGCCAGCTCGGGCAAGCCGCACCACGTGGACCGCTACCTCGACCTGCTCGACGCCCGCGACGTCGCCGAGGCCTGGACCACCAGCGAGGACGTCGAGTCGACCAAGCCCGCGCCGGACCTGCTGCGGGTGGCGCTGCGCACGCTCGGGGAGCCCGAGGACGCGGCGAGCGTGGTGGTCGGCGACTCGGTGTGGGACGTCGAGGCGGCGAAGAGGGCGGGGATGCCCGCGGTGTCGGTGCGTTCGGGCGGCTTCGGCGACGACGAGCTGCGCGGAGCCGGCGCGGTCGCGGTGTTCGACACCCCCGGCGACCTGCTCGCCGGGATCGACGACACCCCGCTCGCGTGACCCTGCGGGTGGGCCTGGTCGGGGCCGGCGGCGTCGGTGCCCGGCACGGCCGCACGCTGACCGCGCTCGGCGGCGTCGAGCTGGTCGGCGTGGCCGACACGGTCCCCGCGGCCGCCGCGGCCCTCGCCGGCGAGCTGGGCGTGCCGGCCCTCGACGTCGACGCGCTGCTGCGGTCCCGGCTCGACGCGGTCTGGCTGTGTGTGCCGCCGTTCGCGCACGGCGAGCTGGAGCTGACGGTGGTCCGGGCCGGCCTGCCGCTGTTCGTGGAGAAGCCGCTGGGCACCGACCTCGCCGTCGCCGAGGAGGTCGCCGCCGCCGTCGCCGCGGCCGGGGTGCCCACGGCGACCGGGTACCACTGGCGGCACCTGGACACCGTGGCCGCGGCCCGCGCGGTGTGCGCGGCCGCTCCGCCGCGGCTGGTCGCGGCCACCTGGCTGGACAAGGTGCCGCCGCCGGCGTGGTGGTCGCGCGCGGACCGCTCGGGCGGGCAGGTGGTCGAGCAGGCCACGCACGTCCTCGACGTGGCCCGGGTGCTCGCCGGTGAGGTGGCCGAGGTGCAGGCGCTGGCCGCGCCGTCGTCGGGGGAGGGGCGCGACGTCGACGACGCCACGGTGGCGCTGCTGCGCTTCGACTCCGGCGCGGTCGGCACGCTCAGCGCGGCCTGCGCGCAGCCGGCCAAGACCCGCGCCGGCCTGGAGGTCTCCTGCGCCGGCGCCGCGCTCGAGCTCACCGAGACCGCGCTGGCGGTGACGACCGCGGGGGGCACCACGCACACCGAGCCGGCCGTCGACGCGCGCACCGCCGTCGACCGGGCCTTCGTGGAGCTGCTGACCACCGGCACCCGCGCCGAGGGGCTGGTCGACTACGCCGAGGCGCTGCGGACCCACCGGCTGGCGGTGGCGGTCGCCGAGTCCGCCCGCACCGGCGCCGCCGTCCGCGGCCGCTAGCGCGACGAGCGCGCTAGGGCGTGGGGGATCGGGGCGCCACGACGCGCGGGCCGGCCGTCGTGCACACCCGGGCGCGGCGGACCACCTCGGCGTAGAGCCGCTCGTAGGCCGCGGCCATGACCGGGGGCGCGAACCGCCGCCGCGCCTCGGCCGCGCACTCCTCCGGGTCGATCTCCCCGATCCGCGCCAGCGCCGCGGTCAGCTGCGTCTCGTCGTCGGCGAGGAGGCCGGTGCGGCCGTCGTCGACCAGCGAGGGCAGGCAGCCGCGGGCCAGGGCGACCACGGGCGTGCCGGCGGCGAGGGCCTCGCAGACCGCCGTGCCGCCGGGTTCCTGCCAGCGGACCGGCGTGAGCAGCGCCCGCGCCCGGCGCAGGAGGCCGGCCTTCTCCGCGCCGCTCACGGTGCCCACCCAGCGCGCCCGGTCGCCGTCGAGCAGGGGCTCGACGCAGGCGAGGAACCACGTGACGTCGGGATGGGACAGCGCGGGGTGCCCCGGAGTGGCCAGGGCGGCGTCCAGCGCGGCCCGGTCGGGCAGCGGGCCGACCGGGCCGGCGAGCACCACCGGCACGCCGGCGGCCCGGCAGGCCCGGACGGCGGTGTCGGTGCCCTTGAGCTCGCACAGCCGGGCGAGCACGAGGACGGCGTCGTCGCGGTCCTCCCGCGGCACGGGCGGGGGGCCGTCGACCGGCACCGCCAGCGGGACGGCGCCCAGCGTCTGCCGCTGCAGCCGCTCGGGCCCGCGGGCCACCTGGCTGTCGGACACCCCGGCGAAGAACACCCGGCCGGCGCCGTCGAAGCGCTCGTAGAAGTCGGCGTTGCGGTGCAGGTCCCAGTGCAGCGTGGCGAGCACCGGGGGCGCCGCGCGGCCGAGCGCCCCGAGCACCGCCGGGCCGACCACCTCCAGGTGGGTGTGCACCAGGTCGAAGGCCCCGGTGGTGGCGGCCTCCGCGACGGCCTGCGCGTGGGCGTGCGCGATGCCGACGACCTGCGCGTACGGCGCCCCGAGGCGGTCGAAGCGGCCGGTGGGGAAGGCGCTGACCAGCCCGTCGACGGGCAGCGGGGAGTCGCCGGAGGCGGCGAGGACGACGGTGTGGCCGCGTGCGCGCAGTTCGGTGGTCAGCGTGGCGACGACGTTCTCCAGCCCGCCGTAGCCCCCGGGCGGCACCGGCAGCCAGGGGCCGGAGTCCATGAGGACCCGCATCAGCGGCTCCCGGGCGCCGCCGCCCGGACCGTGGACATCGGCGGTCGCTCGGTCACCGCCACGTCCCAGCTCACCGCCTCGACGCCGTCGCCGGTGCGCAGGAACTGCAGCAGCTGCGAGGAGGAGCTCCCGGCTCCCGGACGGCGGGCCATCGCCGTCTGCAGGATCTGCCCGGCCATGCGGCCGAGCGCGGCGTCGGACTGGTGGGCGTGCTGGCGGGTACCGAGGTCGACCTGGGCGAGCGCGTCGACGCCGGCCAGCCCCGCCAGGTCGACCAGCAGCCCGAACTCGACGCCGTAGCCGGAGACGAACGGGACCCGCTCGAGCAGCTCGCGGCGGCCGGCGTACTCGCCCGACAGTGGCTGCACGAAGCCGGACAGCTCCGGCCAGAACGCGTTGAGCAGCGGCCGGGCCAGCAGCTCGGTGACCCGCCCGCCGCCGGAGGGGACGATGCCCTCGGTCGTGGTGAGCGGCCGGTCGTAGAGCGCCTTGACGTAGCCGATGGCCGGGTCGGTGAGCAGCGGGCCGAGCAGGCCGACGACGTACATCGGGTCGAAGCCGACGAGGTCGGCGTCGACGAAGACGACGAGGTCGCCGCTGGTGGCGTGCAGCGCCTTCCACAGCGCCTCCCCCTTGCCCGGCACGCGGCCGTGGGCGGGCAGCACGCTGCCGGTGTCGACGACGCGCGCCCCGGCGGCCGCGGCGACGGCGGCCGTGCGGTCGGCGGAGCCGCTGTCGACGACGACCACCTCGTCGACCAGGGGGGCGCGGTCGACGAGCTCGGCGCGGATGGCGCGGACGATCGCGCCGACGGTGGCCTCCTCGTCCAGCGCGGGGAGCACGACGCTGACGGTGCTGCCCTGCGCGCGCTTGGCCGCTGCCAGGTCGGCGGCGGTCCAGGACGTGGCGGTGTAGGTGCGCCGGCGGAGCCAGCGGTGGACGTCAGGGCGCATGGACTCTGCTCCCCCTGGTCGGGTGCCGGCTCCCTCTGCCGGGCACGGGACCCCCGTCGCGCCACTATGCAGCACACCGGGCTCCGCCACGCCCGCCGCGACGTCGTGACCTGCAGTGATCCGGCGGTCGCTCGTGTGGCCGGGGGACCGGGTGGGGGCGTCGGTGCGCATCGGGCCACCGTCGTGGACGGGCCGGTGCCGGCGCCACGGTGCCCGCCCGCTGTTCACGCAGCCGTCGCCCGCCGGTCAGACGCGGCTGCGGTCGCGCAGCGCGGCCGGGCTGTCCGGCCCGACCCGCGCGCCCCGCCCGTCCGGCTCGGGGTGCCCGAGCTCGGTCAGCCAGCCGCGCAGCACCCGGTGCAACTGCTCGGCGCCGACGATCTCCCCGGGCGGGCGGAGCAGGCGCGGGTAGGCGAGGAAGCCGCGCTGCTGCGGGCCGCCGAGGCCGCCGTGCGACCCGACGTGCGGCTCGAAGGGCGAGGCCTCGTCGGTGTCGGGGTCGTAGCGGCTGTTGACCATCACGTCGGGGCAGTGCGGGAACGACGACACCCGGGCGACCAGCGCCGGCGCGTGCTCGCCGTAGGGCGCCAGGGGGTCCTCACCGAGCACCTCGCCGGAGGCCAGCCGGTGCAGGCCGTCGCGGCCGAGCACGACCGGCCCGTGCTCCTCGGAGTGCACCACCGCGAACCCCACGCCGTCGTGGTCGACGAGCGCGGGCAGCAGGTCGGGCCAGTGGCGCTCGATCTCCTCCAGCGGCACCCGGCCGGGCAGGTCGGCGAAGGAGATCCCGGCGGTGTGCCCGGACACGACGACCACGACGCCGGGTGCCACCCGCGCGACCCGGCCCGGCTCCCCGGACGGCGTGCGGTGCGTGTGCTCGTCGGCGCCGGCGGACTCGACCCGCTCGCGCAACCGGCGGGCGATCGGGCCCGGTCCCGACGCCGCCTCGGCGAGGGCGGAGGCGACCTGCCAGCCCTCGGCGGGGCGGCGGCTGTCGCGGGGCTCGGGACCGCGCTGCCCGGGCGCCGGCGAGCCCCCGCAGTGCCGGCCCACGAAGGACCCGATGGTCTCCCCGAAGCGCTGCGCGAAGGCCTCGCCCTGGGTCTGGCCGTGGTCGGAGAGCAGGACCAGGTGGTAGTCCCGCGGCGCCAGTCCGGCGGCGCGGGCCAGCCGGCCGACCTGCTGGTCGATGCTGCGCAGCACCTCCAGGGTGTCGAAGCGCTCGACGCCGCTGTGGTGGGCCACCTCGTCGTAGCCGAGGAAGTCGGCGTAGACCACCGGCCGGGCGGCGAGCATGTCCTCGAGGATCGCCGCGACGACGACGTCGCGGGCGATGACCGTCGTCCCCGGCCGGGCCAGCGGGTAGATGCCGCCGCGGCTGACCCGCGGGCGCACGTCGGCGCGGCGCTGCCGGGCGGCGGCGACCAGCTCGCGGTAGACGTCGGCCAGCGAGACGCCCAGCGTGCGCACCGCGTTCACCGGGTTGGCGAAGTAGGCGTAGTAGCCGGCGCCGACCCGCTCGCGGCGCCGGAGGCTGCGCCGCGCCGTCACCAGCGGCAGCGCGCTCATCGTGAGGCTCACGTGCGGGGCGTCGCCGCTGAACAGGTTGCCGCGGCTGGCGCCGTCGACGGCCAGCAGCCCGCGGCCGTCGGAGTGCCGCCGCTCCACCTCGGCGGCGTCGGCGGGGTGCGACACCGCGACGACGTGGTCGCGGTCCTTCTCGTAGTAGCGGAACCCCAGGACGTCGTGGTTGGAGCCGTGCAGGATGCCGCAGACCGAGGCGCCGGTCTGCGAGCTCCAGTCGGTGTGCCACGCGGTGAGCGTGTGGCTGCCCGACCGCAGCCACGCCGCCAGCGTGGGCATCGACCCGTCGCGGACGGCGCGCCGGGCGGTGTCGGCACCGAGCCCGTCGATCTGCAGGAACAGCACCCCCGCCGGGCAGGGACCGGGACTCGCGGCGCGCACGGCGCGGCGGCGGGCGCGGCGGAAGAACACCTCGTCCTCGTCGACGGCCAGTGCGCTGCTCACCACCGCCGTCACCGCCGCCATCGCCACGACGACCAGCACCGCGGTGCCGAGGTCGGCCACCACCACGCCCGGGATCGCGAAGGAGATCGCCAGCACTCCCGCGCCGAGCAGCAGGAAGCTGCCCACGCCCAGCGTGAACAGCGCCAGCGGCAGCGCCACCCGCATCACCAGCGGCCAGACCACGCCGGCGAGCAGGCCCAGCAGGAGGGCGGCCAGCGGCGGCTGCCACCAGGCGGACATCGCGAAGCCGCCGAGCCACCGGTCGAGGCCGACGAGGGCCAGCGTGGCCAGCACCCAGGTGAGCAGCACCCGTGCCGGCGCCCGGCCGCGGCCGAGCACCCGGCCACGCGCGGCGTCCGACCGCCACGGACCGGACCGCGTCACGCCGGCCGGCACGGGGCCGGGCTGCTCTCGTCGTCCGGGTCCGGCTCCGGTTCCGGCTCGGCGTGCCGCCTGCGGCGCGACCCGGCCAGGTTGAGCACCGCGCCGACGACGAGGACCAGCAGCGTGGCCACCAGCGTCGCGACGAGCGGGCTGTCGAAGATCCCGCCGCTGGCCACGCCGAGCAGCGCGTACGCGACCGCCCACAGCCCGGCGGCCAGCAGCGAGGCGGGCAGCAGCCGCCGCCACGGATAGGCCAGCGCGCCGGCGGCCAGCAGCACGGGGATGCGGCCCGCGGGCAGCAGCCGCCCGGCGACGACGATCTGCCAGCCGTGCAGACGGAACTGCTCGCGGACCTCCTCGATGCGGTCGGCGTGCTGCCCCCGGGCCACCCAGCGCACCGCGGCGGGTCCGCCGAAGCGGCAGACGGCGAAGGTGACGACGTCGCCGAGCCAGGCGGCGAGGGTGGCCACCACGAGGACCGCGACCAGGTTCAGCTCGTGCGCGGTGATCGCGAACGCGGCCGCGGCGCCGACCACCGCGCCGGTGGGCACCACCGGCACGATCGAGCCGAGCAGCACCCCGCCGAAGAGCACGGGGTAGCCGATCGAGGACCCGTCGGTCCAGCCGGAGGCGAGCACGGCGCTCACGGCGCACCCGCCGCGGTGGGGAGCTCGACCGCGCCGCCGGGCTCGGGGACGACCACGGTGGTGGGCAGCCCACGCGCGGCGACCGCCTCGGCGAAGACGCACGGCGGGTCGGTCAGCACCCGCCGGTAGCGCCGGGCGAGGCCGGGGACGACGGTGCCGCCGGCGAGGGTGAGGGTGCCCCAGTGCACCGGGACGGCGACCCGCGGCCGCAGCCGCGCCACCGCCTCGACGGCCCGCCCGGGGTCGAGGTGGCCGGGGCCGAGCGTCGGGCCCCAGCCCCACACCGGCACCAGCGCGACGTCGATCCCGCGGTCGCCGATGCGGGCCATCCCGTCGAACAGGTCGGTGTCCCCGCAGGCGTACACGGTGGCGCCGGCGCCCTCGACCAGGTGACCGACGGCGGCGCTGACCGGGCCGTGCGTCAGCCGCGGGCCCCAGCGGTGGCCGCTGTGGACCGCGGGGACAGCGGTGACCCGCAGGTCGCGGTGCGCCAGCGACTCCCCGGGTGCCAGCTCGTCGACCCACGGCACGCCGTGCGCGCGCAGCCACGCGCCGGCGCCGCGGGGCACGACCACGCGGACGTCGTCGTCGAGCAGCCGCAGGCTGGGCAGGTGCAGGTGGTCCTCGTGCAGGTGGCTGACCAGCACGAGGTCGACGCCGGACCAGGTGGCCGCGGGCGGGAGGGGGGCGACCCGCCGCAGCGGCCCGACGACGCGGGTGAGCACCGGATCGGTCAGCACGGTGGAGCCGGCCAGCTCGACGCGGACGGTCGAGTGGCCGATCCAGTGCAGGCCGGGACCATCCACCCGGCCAGTATCGACCCGGGCACCGACGGGTCCGGGACCGCTTTTCCGCCGGGGGTGATCACCCCGGCGCGTCGCTCCGGGTGCGGCGGGGACGGATGCGTTCCACCATGCCTCCCATGACCTCAGCGGAGGGGGACCCGGGGTCGGGTCTGCGGACGGCGGAGCTGTCCGGCGAGCTGCGGCGCATGGCGCTGCACCTGGAGACGGCGGCCGTGCTGGAGCTGCGCGCGCAGCGCACGGCCGACCCGCTGCAGGTGACGGTCCTGCGCCGGCGCGCCGAGCAGCGGCGCCAGGAGGCGGCCCGGCTGCGGGACCGACTGGCCGCGTGCGGACTGGCCCTGCCGCGCGGGCAGCGGGTGCCGGGCGTGACCCCGGTCTGACCCGGACGGCGCTACCGTCGCCCCCGTGGCCACCTGGGCGGACGTGCGGCGCCTGGCCCTCGCCCTGCCCGGGACGACGGAGGGCACCTCCTACGGCGGGCAGGCGTGGAAGGTGCGCGACCGGACCTTCGCCTGGGAGCGCCCGCTGCGCCGGGCCGACGTCGAGCACCTCGGCGACGCCGCTCCCGACGGCCCGGTCCTCGCCGTCGCCGTCGCCGACGAGGGCGTCAAGCACGCGCTGGTCGCCGACGACCCCGCGGTCCACCTGACGACGCCGCACTTCGACGGGTACGCCGTCGTGCTCGTGCGCCTGGACGCCGTCGACGTCGGCGAGCTCGCCGAACTGCTCACCGAGGCGTGGCTGGCGAAGGCGCCGAAGCGGCTGGCGCGCGAGCACCTGGCCACCGGGCGGACCGACCCGTCCTGACCGCCTCCGGCGCGGATGCGGCCCCGGCAGGTTCCGGAGGCCGGATGCGCCGAGGAGTGGCAGAGTCCACCCGGTGAAGACCTGGCTCGACGCCTGGCCGGTGTTCCGGCAGCTGACCGGCCCCGACCCGCTCGGACGCGGCGCGGCGGCGCGCAGCAAGGCGACGGAGGGCGTGGTGAGCCGCACGGCCACCGCCGACCGCGTCGTGCAGAGCGTGTGCCCCTACTGCGCGGTGGGGTGCGGGCAGCGCATCTTCGTCAAGGACGAGAAGATCGTCCAGATCGAGGGCGACCCGGACTCGCCGATCAGCCGCGGCCGGCTGTGCCCCAAGGGCAGCGCCAGCAAGTCGCTGGTCACCAGCCCGACCCGCGTCACGACGGTCAAGTACCGCCGTCCGTACGGGACGGAGTGGGAGGACCTCGAGCTCGACACGGCGATGGAGATGATCGCCGACCGCGTCCTGGAGGCCCGGCGCAAGGGCTGGCAGGACGAGAACGACGGCAAGCGCGTGAACCGCACGATGGGGTTGGCGAGCCTCGGAGGGGCGACCCTCGACAACGAGGAGAACTACCTCATGAAGAAGCTCTACAGCGCCATGGGCGCCATACAGATCGAGAACCAGGCGCGCATATAGCACTCCGCCACGGTGCCCGGTCTGGGTGCCTCGTTCGGTCGTGGCGGCGCCACGAACTCCCAGGAAGACCTCGCGAACTCCGACTGCATCGTCATCGAGGGTTCGAACATGGCCGAGTGCCACCCGGTGGGTTTCCAGTGGGTGGCGGAGGCGAAGGCGCGCGGCGCCAAGGTGATCCACATCGACCCGCGGTTCACCCGCACCAGCGCGATCGCCGACCTGCACGTGCCGCTGCGCATGGGCACCGACATCGCCTTCCTCGGCGGCCTGATCCGGTACGTGCTCGACAACGAGCTGTACTTCAAGGAGTACGTGGTCGCCTACACCAACGCCGCGGCGCTGGTGGGCGAGGACTTCGTCGACGCCGAGGACCTCGGTGGCCTGTTCTCCGGCTTCGACCCGGAGCACAACCAGTACGACGAGGCCAGCTGGCAGTACGAGCCGGAGGAGGCGCCGCACTCGGGCTCGGACGACCCGGCGGGAGCCGCGGAGCAGGACCGCAAGGAGCAGGACCCGGAGATCAAGAAGAGCGACAAGGCCCAGGCGGCCGGCAGCGGCGGCCCGCCGATCCCGGCCAAGCCGAAGCGGGACGAGACGCTGCAGCACCCGCGCACCGTCTTCCAGGTCCTCAAGCGCCACTTCGCCCGCTACACCCCGGAGATGGTCGCCGAGGTCTGCGGCATCGAGCCGGAGGTGTTCCTGCAGGTCGCCCGCTGGGTGACCGAGAACAGCAAGCGGGACCGGACGACGGCGTGGGTCTACTCGGTGGGCTGGACGCAGCACAGCGTCGGCGCGCAGTACATCCGCACCTGCTCGATCCTGCAGACGCTGCTGGGCAACATCGGCCGTCCCGGCGGCGGCATCCTGGCGCTGCGCGGGCACGCCAGCATCCAGGGCTCGACCGACGTCCCGACGCTGTACAACCTGCTGCCGGGCTACCTGCCGATGCCGCACGCGATGCAGCACGGGACGCTCGACGAGTACTGCGCGGACGCGGCCGGCAAGGCCGGGTTCTGGGGCAACAAGCGGGCCTACGCGGTCAGCCTGCTCAAGGCCTGGTGGGGCGACGCCGCGACCGCGGAGAACGACTTCTGCTTCGACTACATGCCGAAGATCGACGGCGACCACAGCTCCTACCGCCAGATCGCCGACATGATCGAGGGCAAGATCGCCGGCTACTTCCTCGTCGGTGAGAACCCGACGGTCGGGCACCCCAACGGCCGGATGAACCGGTTCGGCCTGGCCAACCTGGACTGGCTGGTGGTCCGCGACCTGCAGATGATCGAGTCGGCGACCTTCTGGAAGGAGTCGCCGGAGATCGAGACCGGGGAGCTGGCGCCCGAGACGATCGCCACCGAGGTCTTCTTCGTGCCCGCGGCGTCGCACGCGGAGAAGGAGGGGACCTTCACCCAGACCCAGCGGCTGCTGCAGTGGCGCCACAAGGCCGTCGAGCCGCCGGGCGACGCGAAGAGCGACCTGTGGTTCTACTACCACCTCGGTCGCATGCTGCGGGAGCGGCTGGCGGACTCGACCGACCCGCGGGACCGCCCTCTGCTGGACCTGACCTGGGACTACCCGACCCACGGGCCGGACCAGGAGCCCAGCGCCGAGGCCGTCCTGCGCGAGATCAACGGCGTCGGTCCCGACGGGCACGCGGTGTCGGGCTACATGGAGCTGAAGGACGACGGCTCGACGGCGTGCGGCTGCTGGATCTACTCCGGCGTCTACGCCGACGAGGTCAACCAGGCCGCCCGCCGCAAGCCCGGCCGCGAGCAGGGTCAGGTCGCCTCCGAGTGGGGCTGGGCCTGGCCGTACAACCGGCGCATCCTCTACAACCGCGCCTCGGCCGACCCCGACGGCAAGCCGTGGAGCGAGCGCAAGAAGTACGTGTACTGGGACGAGGAGGCCGGCCGCTGGACCGGCGCCGACAACCCGGACTTCGAGGCGACCAAGCGGCCGGACTACGTGCCGCCGGACGGCGCCCGGGCGCAGGACGCGATCGGTGGCAGCGACCCGTTCATCATGCAGGGGGACGGGAAGGCCTGGCTGTACGCGCCCGCCGGGGTCGTCGACGGCCCGCTGCCGACGCACTACGAGCCGGCGGAGTCCGTCGTCGAGAACGCGCTCTACAAGCAGCAGGCGAACCCGACGATCGAGCACATCGAGGGGCCGTGGAACCGCGAGAACCCCTCGCTGAGCCCGGTCTTCCCGTTCCAGGTCACCACCTACCGGCTGACCGAGCACCACACCGCCGGCGGCATGAGCCGCACGCTGCCCTACCTGTCCGAGCTCCAGCCGGAGTTCTTCGTCGAGGTGAGCCCGGAACTCGCCGCGCTGCGCGGCCTGACCAACGGGGAGTACGCCACGCTGGTCAGCACGCGGACCGCGATCGAGGCGAAGGTGCTGGTCACCGAGCGGATGCGGCCGATCCGGCTGCGCAGCGGCCAGGTGGTGCACCAGATCGGGATGCCCTACCACTGGTCCTACAGCGGCATCTCGACCGGCGACTCGGCCAACGACCTGCTCGGGATCGTGCTCGACCCGAACACCCACATCCAGGAGGACAAGGTCAGCACCGCCGACATCCGGCCGGGACGGCGCCCGCGCGGCCCGGCGCTGATCGACTTCGTGGAGTCCTACCGCAGGCAGGCCGGCGTCGAGTCCGGACGGGTCGGGGTCAACGGCCGCGACCCGGTCGCCGCCGAGGCCGGCGAGGGGTCCCGGCTGTGACCACGGGAGCAGGGAGGAGGCCGGCATGACCTCGATCAGCTCGGCGAGCCCGGCCTTCACCGGCCGCGACCCGGACAACCGGCTGTTCGGGCCGCTGCCCGACGTCCAGGCCGAGGCCGGCTACGACACCGACCACCCGGCGCGGGTGGGCTTCTTCACCGACACCTCGGTGTGCATCGGCTGCAAGGCCTGCGAGGTGGCGTGCAAGGAGTGGAACACCCTGCCGATGGACGACTCGCACGGCGTGCGCGACGTCATCGGGCTGTCCGGGATGTCCTACGACAACACCGGCCAGCTCGGCGCCAACTCGTGGCGGCACGTGGCCTTCATCGAGCAGACCCGCACCGTGGACCTGCCGATGCCGACCTTCGGGCGGCCCGGTGACGACCGCCAGGGCTCGGGCCCGTCGGTCGCCGAGGGCCGGAACGACGACAGCCTGCTGACGGCGCAGCAGTCCGGCGTCCTGAACGCCGAGGCGCTGAGCGAGTTCGACCCGCAGACCGGGCAGACCGGCTCGGACAAGCAGATCCGCTGGCTGATGAGCTCCGACGTGTGCAAGCACTGCACGCACGCCGGGTGCCTCGACGTCTGCCCGACGGGTGCGCTGTTCCGCACCGAGTTCGGCACCGTCGTGGTGCAGGGCGACATCTGCAACGGCTGCGGCTACTGCGTGCCGTCCTGCCCGTACGGCGTCATCGACCAGCGCAAGGACGACGGCCGGGTCTTCAAGTGCACGATGTGCTACGACCGGCTCACCGACGGGCTGCAGCCGGCCTGCGCGACCGCCTGTCCCACGCAGTCGATCCAGTTCGGCAACCTCGAGGAGCTGCAGGCCCGCGCCGACGCGCGGCTGGCGACCCTGCAGGGCCAGGGCGTGGAGACCGCGCGGCTCTACGGCCGCGACGAGGACGACGGCGTCGGCGGGGCCGGCGCGTTCTTCCTGCTGCTCGACGAGCCGGAGGTCTACGGCCTGCCGCCGGACCCGGTGGTGACCACCCGCGACCTGCCCTCGATGTGGCGCTCGGCCGCGGCCGGTGCCGTGATGATCGCCGGCGTCGTGCTGTCGGCGTTCGTGGGACGGCGGCCGAGATGACCGGCTCGGAGCGACGGGAACGGCCGTTCCTGTCGGAGGGGGAGCGGTGACCGAGGGACTGGCCACGCCCGGGGCGGGCTGGCGGCGGGCCGACGGCCCGCCGGCGGAGAACCGGGCGAAGCGGCGCCGGAAGGGGGGACGGCGCGGTGGCCGCGGGGGCGAGGTCCCCATGGTCGAGGACGCCGAGTTCACCTCCTACTACGGCCGCCCGATCATCAAGCCGCCGGTGTGGAAGTCCCCCGACGTACCGCTGTACCTGTTCCTCGGCGGGATGGCGGGGTCGTCGTCGATCCTCGCCGCGGTCGCCGACGTCACGGGCCGGCCCTCGCTGACCCGCACCGCCCGCTACACCGCCGGCGGCGGGGCGGTCGCCTCGGTGGTCTTCCTCATCCACGACCTCGGCCGGCCCGAGCGCTTCCTGCACATGCTGCGGGTGTTCAAGCCGACCTCGCCGCTGTCGGTCGGCTCGTACATCCTGGCGCCGTTCGGCGCGGCCGCCGGGGCGACGGCCGCGGTGGAGATGCTCGGCTGGTTCCCGCGGCTCAAGCGTTTCGGCGGGATCGTCTCGGCGCTGTTCGGCGGGCCGCTGGCCACGTACACCGCCGTCCTGCTGGCCAACACCGCGGTGCCCTCGTGGCACGCCGCGCACGACCAGTTGCCGTTCGTCTTCGGCGGGTCGGCGCTGGCGGCCGGCGGCGGCGTGACGATGGCGTTCACGCCGGTGGCCGAGGCGGGGCCCTCGCGGCGGGCCGCGGTGGCCGGCGCGGCGATCGAGCTCGCCGTCATGCACCGCGTGGAGAGCGGGCACGGCATCGTCAGCGAGCCCTACCACGAGGGCCGGCCCGGGACGCTGCTGCGGATCGCCAGGGGCTGCACCGCGGCGGGCGCGGTGTTGACCGTCGCCGCCGGCCGGAACCGGGCCGGCGCTGTGGTGGCCGGGGCGCTGCTGGCGGCCGGGTCGCTGCTCACCCGCTTCGGCGTCTTCGAGGCCGGCATGGTCTCCGCCCGCGACCCGAAGTACACCGTCGTCCCGCAGCGCGAGCGGCTGGCCGCCAAGGAGGCCGCACGGCAGAACGGGCACGCCCCGACCGTCACCCGCTGATCCGCGGGCAGTCGTGCTCTGCCCCCACCACGGGGGCAGAGCACCACTGCGCACGGGACACGACTGACGGGGCTGCCGTCCCCTCGTCCGCCCGGGGCCGGGAACCCGGAGGCCCTCGTCCTCCCGGGTCGGGGAGGAACGCACTCCGGACCACTGGGGGACGAGTGAGTTACGAGCCTAAGCAGTCCCCCTTGACCCCCGGTCGCCGTGCCCCCAAGGTCCAGGAACCCAGGAGGAAACGGCGTAGTCGGGGGCTCCACCGGTCGGTTCGGTGAGCACGCCGAGGACCGGGGGGTCGGGGTGTCCAGCGGAGTCGAGCGCCATGCGGCCGACGTCGACGGCGAGCGCACGGGGCAGTCGGGACGGGACCGGGGCGCGAGCGGCGGCCCGAGCCGGGACGGGGGTCCTCTCGGCCCGCGCGCGCCGAGGTCCGACCGGCGGACCCGGACGGGGCGGGGACAGCGATGACCCGCTCCGTCTCCGTCTGCATCCCCGCCTACAACGCGGCGCGGACGGTCGCCGAGACCCTCGGGTCGGTGCTGGCGCAGGACCTCGACCTCGAGGTCGTCGTCCTCGACAACGCGAGTGGGGACGGCACCGGGGACATCGTGCGGTCCTTCGCCGATCCCCGCATCACGGTGCACCGCAACGAGTCCGTCCTGCCGATCGGGGACAACTGGAACCGCCTCGTGAGCCTGTCGACCGGCGAGCTGGTGAAGATCGTCTGCGCGGACGACCTCGTCGCCCCAGGGGCGGTCGCGGCCCAGGCGGAGATCCTGGCCGACTCCTCGGTCGCGATCGTGTCCTCCAGGTTCGACGTCATCGGCGAGGACGGGGCGGTCCTGGAGAAGGACCTCGGCCTGCCCGGGCTCGACGGGCGGGTCGGGCCGCGCGAGCTCATGCGCGTCATCGTGCGGCGAGGGCCGGCGGAGTTCGGGCCGACCGCCGCCGCGATGTTCCGGCGCGCGGACTTCGACCGGGTGGGCGGCATCCGCGGGGACCTCGTGTTCCCCATGGACGTCGACCTGTTCGCCCGCGTCGCCACCTCGGGATGCTTCCACGGGATGCGCGAGCGCACGGCTGCGTGGCGCTCCTCCTCCTTCAACCTGTGCGCGACGAGCTCGTCACTCAGCAAGTTGACCGAGATGCTGCGCTTCCACCACCGGCTCCGGTCCGACCACCCCCGGTACGTGACCTGGGGCGACGTCGCCGCCGGTGACGCCCGGCTCGTCGGGGCGGGCCTCGAGCGCGTCAGGGTCCGCGCGGGCTCCCTGCTCGCGAGGCGTGTCGAGCGGGTGTGAGGACGACCCGCCCCCGGGGGTCCGGCAGCGTCGCCGGGCCCGCGCGCGCAGCGCAGGCACGGGGAGGTGACGTCGTGGCACCCCGTGCCGCTCGACCGGTCCACCCCGTCCGGGGATCGGGGAGCGCCGACCCGGCTGTTCCTGACGTCCGCGTCCACATGACCGGCTCGGAGTGGTTCTCGACGACCCCCGGTGGCCTGAACCGGTACTTCACCGACCTGTTCGGAGCGCTGCGGGACCTGCCGGGCGTCACGGTGTCCGCGTCGGCCTTCGGTGCCCCGCCACCGGGCGGCACGTCGTGGGGGCCCGTCGGAGGCCCGACGTGGCGCCGCGCGCTGGCCGCGTCCACCGAGCGGCGACCCGCCCGTGAGCCGCACGTGCTCGACCGGCACTTCTGCCTCTACGGCCGACCAGCAGCCGGTGCGCGGAGGGCGAACCCGCTGGTCGTCCACTTCCACGGACCGTGGGCGGCGGAGAGCCGCATGGCCGGCTCCCGCGGGGCGGCGGTGAAGTACGGCCTCGAGCGGCTCCGCTACGCCCGTGCGGACCGGTACGTGGTGCTCTCCCGCCACTTCGGTGACCTCCTCGTCGACACCTACCGGGTGCCCGAGCACCGGGTCCGGGTCATCCCACCGGGCGTGGACCTCCGGCGGTTCGGGGTGGTCCCGGCGCCCGAGGGGCCCCCGACCGTGCTCTGCGTGCGACGCCTCGAGCGCCGGATGGGCATCGACGTCCTGCTCGACGCGTGGCCCGCCGTGCGGGCAGCGCACCCCGAGGCGCGCCTCGTGGTCGTGGGCACCGGGAGCGAGGAGGCATCGCTGCGGGAGAGGGCTGCCCGGCCCGACATCGCGGGGACGGCGCGCCTGACCGGCGCCGTCGACGACGAGACGCTCGGTCGCCTCTACACCGGGGCCGTCGTCACCGTCGTCCCCTCGGTCGCGCTCGAGGGGTTCGGGCTGATCGCCCTGGAGTCGCTGGCCGCCGGACGTGCCGCGGTCGTGACCGACTGCGGCGGGCTGCCCGATGCGGTCCGGGGGCTGGATCCCTCCCTGGTCGTGCGACCCGGCGACGGGCCGGCCCTCGCTGCCCGCATCGACCGTGCCCTGCGCGGTGACGTCCCGGACCCGCAGCGGTGCCGCGCGCACGCGGAGACCTTCTCCTGGCGCGCCGCCGCGCACGAGCACGCCGAGCTCTATCGAGAACTGCTGTGACCGCGCCCGTCCGAGCTCTCTTCGTGCTCCACACCGCCGCCCCGTCGGGGGCCGAGCTCGCCGCGCTCCGGTTGATGCGCGCCCTGGCCGCGCAGGGGACGATCCAGGTGGAGGCCGCCTTCTCCGAGGACGGGCCCGTCCTGGCCCGGACCCGGGAGGCCGGCATCCGGGCCGAGCTCCTCGTCGGCCGGTTCCGCAGCCGCGCGATGACCATCCGGACCCGCAACGTCCTGCGGTTCGCCACCGGTCTGGTCCACCTCGTGCGACTGGGCTGGCACCTGGGGGCGCTCGCCCGGCGCACGGGCGCCTCGGTGCTGGTCGCGGAGAGCACGAAGGCGCTGCTGATGGCTGCGGTCGCGAGCCGGCGTGCGCGTGTCCCGCTGGTCTGGCACGTGCACGACAGGGTCTCGCGGGAGTACTTCGGGTGGCTGCTGGCGACCGCCGTCCGTGCCCTGGGCTGGTTGAGCGCCGCGGGCTACGTCGCCAACAGCCGCGCCACCCTCGACCAGCTGGTCACCTGGCGGCGCCCGGCCCTGGTCGCCCATCCCGGCGTCGAGGGCATCGAGCCCCGGCCGAGGGAGCCCCAGCGTCCGCCGGATCGGACGGTGGTCGCCGTCGTCGGCCGTCTGACGCCCTGGAAGGGGCAGGACCTGTTCCTGCAGGCGGCGGCCGGGCTGCGGGTCCGGCCCGCCCGCATCCTGCTCGTCGGCGGGACCTTCTTCGACGAGGAGCCGTACCGGGCGGAGCTCGAGCGGCTCGCCGAGCGGCTGGACCTCCCGGTGACCTTCACGGGGCACGTCGAGGACCCGGCGGAGCAGATGCGGCGGGCCGACGTCCTGGTGCACTGCTCGGTGCTCGCGGAGCCCTTCGGGCAGGTCGTGGTGGAGGGCATGGCCGCCGGGTGCGCGGTCATCGCGACGGGGCCGGGAGGGCCGGCGGAGATCGTCGAGCCGGGCGTCAGCGGCCTGCTGGTCGACGGCGGGGACCGTCAGCAGCTCACCGCCGCGCTCGAGCAGCTCCTCGGGGACCGGGAACTGCGCGAGCGGCTGGCGCACGCCGGGACGGTGCGGGCCCGGCGGTTCACGGTCGCGGATGCCGCCCGCGACGTGGCCGCCTTCCTGCACCAGGTCGTCGGCACCCCCGCGGTGCGGGAGCGGGCGCGCCGTGTCGGGTGACGCGGCGTCGTTCCGGCTGCTCGGCGTCGTCCGGGACATCGGGTTCGTCAGCTTCGGCAAGTACGGGCAGTACCTGGTCACGGCCGTGACGGTGCCGCTGTCGGCGCGCCTGCTGGGGACCGAGGGCCTGGGGCTGCTGTCGATCGGCATGTCGGCGTACTTCATCGGCTCGCTGCTGGTCGACCTCGGCATCGCCCAGTTCCTGTCCGCGATGCTGCCGAAGGCGGACGCGAACCAGTTGAGGGGCAATTACCTGGCCATCCGGGCGGGCATCCTCGCCCTGCTGACCGGCGCCCTGGCCGTGGGGCTGGTCCTCCAGGCCGGCGCGGTCGTCACGATGATCCTGCTGGGGCTGGTGGCCGGCGGCCTCAACTCGATGACCGAGGACTGGGTGCTCATCGGGCAGGGCCGGTTCGCCGCCTCGATGGGTTACCAGGCGGTCGGCCGGGTGGTCTACCTCGGGTTGCTGGTCCTCCTGCTCCCCCGCCACCCGAACGCGGTCGTCGCGCTCCTCTGCCTGCTCGTGTCGGCGCTGCCGATGATCGCCCTGACCTGGAGGGACACCACCCGCCACTTCGGGCGGCCGAAGCGGCCGCACGACCTGCTGCCGACGCTGCGCATGGGGGCACCGCTGCTCACCTCGCGCCTGCTGATCGCCAGCTACGGGCAGGGCTCGGGAACCGTCTACGGATCGGTGCTGGACGCCGCGTCGCTCGGGCTGTTCTCCGCCGGAGACCGGATCGTCCGCGCCCTGCAGTCGATGCTCGACCCGATCGGCTTCGCGCTGCTGCCCCGGATGGCCCGGGTCGCCGACGACGACCGGTTCTGGCGCCGTGCGACGCTCGCGCTCCTCTGCACCGTCGGCCTCGCGACCGCGGTCTCGGCGGCGCTGTGGGTCTCGGCGCCCCTCCTGATCGGGCTCGTCTTCGGCGACGAGTTCACGGACTCGGTGGCCCTGCTGCGCGTCGAGGCGCTGATCCTGCCCGCGGCGGCGCTGACCTCGTTCGTCGTCACGGCCGTCCTGACCGTCCGCCGGGACACGACCGGCGTGCTCATGGGAGGGATCATCGGCACCGCCGTCGCGGGTGCCTGGCTGCTGGCCGCGACGATGACGCACTCGGTCTGGACGCTGGTGTGGGGCACCGTCTGCAGCGAGGTCGCCGTCGCGCTCTGGTACGCGTACCGGATGCGCCGCCTCGTCGTGCGCGACCGGCGGGCGGCCATGCCGGTGCCCGTGCTCGCCGGGGCCCCCGCCGAGGGGAGGAGCGCGCCGTGAAGGTCCTCTTCGTGGGCGACGACTGGATCGGCAGCAACGCGCGGTCCCTGGCGGACGGCTTCCGCGCGGCGGGGCACGACGTCGTCGTCGTCGACTCCACCCCGGTCACCCTGCCGACCAGGCTCTCCCCTCCGTGGGCGTACGCGAAGGCCACGGGGCGGCGCGCCCCCTGGGACGTCGACGCGGTGCACCGACGCATCGAACGGGCCGCCGCCGCCCTCCGGCCGGACCTGCTCCTCGCCTTCAACGCCGTGCACCTCGACCAGCCGCGCCTGCTCACGACACCGTCCCGGCTGCACGTGCACTACAGCCCCGACGACGTCTCGAACCCGGGCAACACCTCGCCCGACTACCTCGAGCACGAGCGCGCCTGGGACATGATCGTGACGACGAAGCGGCACAACGTCCCGGAACTGGTGCGGCGGGGGGCCCGGGCGGTGACGTTCGTGCTCAGCGCCTACGACCCCGCGTGGCACCGGCCCGTGGCCCGCCGGGAGCCCCGCGAGTACCTCGTCGGCTTCATCGGCGCGTGCCGGCCCGACCGACGGGCGTCGACGACGGCGCTCGCCCGGCGTTACGGCGCGAGGATGCTCGTGCGCGGCCCGGGATGGCGGAGGAGTCCCGGGCTGCACCGGACGGGCGCCACGGTGGGTGGACCGGTCTACGGCGAGCACTTCTCGGCCGTGGTGGCGCAGGTGACCGCGAACCTCGTCCTGCTGAACTCGGAGAACCGGGACACGCACACCTGCCGGACCTTCGAGGTGCCCGCCGCCGGGGGCCTGTTCGTCGGCGAGCGCACCGACGAGCACGCAGAACTCCTCCAGGACGGGACGGAGTGCTTCCTGTTCTCCGGAGTCGAGGAGTTGCACGAGGTCCTGCGCCGGTGCGAGGCGGACCCCGGCGAGGCGCGCCTGGTCGCTGCACGCGGTCACCGCCGGATCACCGGCAGCGGCCACGCCTACGTGGATCGGGCCCGTGAGATCGTCGCGGCCCTCGGCTGACGCCGCGGAGGGCTACCCTCCGCCCGTTCCGGCTCCGGGAGGACATCGCTGATGTTCGCGGCACTGAGCATGATCGGCGGGGTCGTCGCGGCCCTGGTCACCATCTCCGTCGCCGCGTTCACCGTGCGAGGGGTCGCCCGGGTGCTGCTCCTGGGCCAGGTCGCCTACTGGGCGCTGTCCTATGCCGCCCGGCCGCTCGTGCTGCTGTGGGTGCAGCCGCAGCCGCGCTACGGGGACGACCTCGCAGACCAGCGGCTCGCCCTGATCGGCTTCCCCCACGGGATCAGCGAGGCACTGCGGCCGGTGGTCTTCGGACTGTGGGTGTACGCCGCCGTCGTCGTCGCGTACGCCCTGTGGGCCCGGCGCAGGCCGTCCCCGCCGCCGGTGCGGACCGATCCCGACCTCGTGAGGACGCTGCTGGCGGTCTACCTGATCGGCAACCTCGGCCGTGCCGCGGCGCTGCTCACCGGGCAGGCGGCGTCCGCGGGCGAGGTCCAGAGCGCGAACCCCGTGCTCGACCTGGTGGCCGGGCTGGGCGGACTCGGCAGCCTGGGCCTGATCCTGTTCCTGCGCCTCCGGCATGCCCGGACGACCGCCCTCGTGCTGGGCGGCCTGTTGGTCGTCGAGCTCGTGTGGGCGATCTCGATCCAGTCCAAGAGCCCGGTCATGGCCGCCGCCCTGGCCGTCGCGATCCGCTTCGCGCTGCTCGGCTGGACGCGGCGGCGGACGCTCGCCGCGGTCGGCCTGGCGGTCGTCGGGCTGGCCGGCTTCGGGTGGCTCCAGTCCTTCAAGCTGACGGACGAGGCCGAGGCGGCGGCGGCGGCGCTCGACGTGCAGTACCCGCCGCTCGTGCAGCCCTTCCTCAGCATCCTCCGCCGGTTCGACCTGCTGCAGGCCGCCACCGACGCCTACTTCATGGGCGGCAGGCCGTGGCTGACCGTCGACCAGGTCCTCACCGCGGCGTGGGAGAGCCTGGTGCCCGCCACCCTGCTCAGCGGCGAGAAGTTGCACTCCGGCACCGCCTGGGCGAGCCAGGTCCGTGGGAGCTCCGTCGACATGACGAACGTGTCGGTCTCGCTCGCCGAGGGCGGCATCAGCGAGGGCCTCGTGCTCGGCGGCCACGTCGGCATCGTCCTGGTCGCGCTGTTCACCTTCGCCCTGCTGGTGCTCTCCGCACGTGCGCTGCACTCCCGGTACGTCCTGGTGATCGTGCTCGGTGTCCTCGTGGCCACCTCGCCGGTGCTCGGTGAGCGCGGGTTCCTCGGCAGCATGGAGGTCGTCGGCAAGGGCCTCCAGCTCGCCGTGGCCGTCTGGGCCGTCGACCTGGCGCTCCGGCTCCTCCGGCGGTCACCGGCCACGACTCCCACCGTGACCCCCGCCGCGACCCCCGACGTGACGACCGACGTGACGACCCCTGTCACGACCCCTGCCGCGACCCGTGACGGAACCCGTGACGCGGCCCTCCCCACCGACCCCGCCGACGCCCGTGACCCCGGCGTCGGTCAACCCGAGACGACGCTGGGATCGAGGCGATGACAGTGACCGACTTCATCCACCTGCTGGGACGCCGCTGGCGGGTCGCCGTGGCGGTCCTGGTGGTCTGCGTGGCGGGCGCGGTGGCCTACGCGGTCACCGCGCCCACGGCGTACGCCGCCACGACCACGATGTACGTCTCGATGGCCACGGGGACCTCGGTCAACGACGCCTACCAGGGCGGCCTGGCCGCCCAGCAGCGGGTGACGACCTACGCCCGCGTCGCCGGCGGGACGGCCGTGGCGGAGCGGGTGGTCGCCGACCTGGGGCTCGACACCACCCCGGAGGCGTTGCGGTCCCAGGTCTCGGTGACGTTCCCGCCGGCGACGTCGCTGCTCGAGATCACCGCCACCGACCCGACGCCCGAGGGCGCGCAGACCCTCGCCGAGGCCTTCGCGACCCAGTTCCAGGACGTGGTCGCCCAGATGGAGACGACCGTCGTCGGCGCGGCGCCGGCCGCGGAGGCGACCGTCATCGAGGCGGCCGCGCTGCCGACGTCGCCGGTGGGCCGGCCGGCGACGCAGATCGTGGGTCTGGGGGTCGTCGCGGGACTCGCGCTGGGCGTGCTGGCCGCCTTCGTCCGGGACCGGTTGGACCGGCGGGTGCGCACGCCGGAGCAGTTCGGCGACGCGCTCGCCGCGCCGGTGGTGGCCGTCGGCGCCGGCGAGCCGGAGGTCAGTCCGGCCTACGCGCGCCTGCGCCGGACCGTGACCGGTCGACCCGGCCTGTCCAGTCCGTCGACGCTGCTGGTCACGAGCGTCTCCGGGCGCTCCCAGCCGGAGGTGGGCCTGCGGCTGGCGAGGTCGCTGGACGCGGCCGGCATGAAGGCCGTGCTCGTGGACACCGACACGTCCGCCGAGGGGCCGTCCGCGACCCTGGGTCTGCTCGCCGAGCCCGGTGTCGCGGACTGGCTGGACGGGCGGACGACCCGGCTCGACGCCGTCCTGCGTCAGACGGACGACGGCCACGCGATCGTGCCGCTGGGTGCCGCCGATGCGCGGACGGTCGAGTTGCTGGACTCCGAACGGTTCGCGGCTCTCCTGGCGGAGCTGAGCCAGAAGTACGACCACGTCGTCGTCGCCACGGCCCCGGCCCCGGCCGATGCCGCAGCACTCGGTGCGTCCTGGCGGTGCGCGGGCGCCGTGGTCGCGGGTGGGCTCGGCGAGACGACCCTGCCCGCGGCGCGGAAGGCGGCGGAGGCGTTCTCGGCCGCCGGCGTCCCCCTGGTGGCCGCGGTCGCGCTCGCCCCGGCCCCGCGGTCCGGCGTCCGTGCCGGCCACGGGACCGTCCCCCGGCACAGTCGGGCGGCGTATGCGTCCTGAGCCGACCGCAGGACCCAGGGCCGCCTCGTCCGAGGTCCTCCGAGTGAGCAGGGAGAGCATGTCCGAGAGCGTGTCCCGGCGCCGATGGCTCGGCGTGACCCTGGGCGCCGCCGTGTCCCTCCCGCTGGCTGCGGCCTGCACCTCGTCCGATCCGGGGCCGACCGGGCCCACGGCGACGGCGCGCGGCGTGCCGCTGCCGGCGCGGAACGTCCGGGACCTCGGTGCCGTCGGCGACGGCGTCGCGGACGACACCGCGGCCATCGCGGAGGCCTACGCGGGCGCAGAGGGGCCCGTGGTCCTCTACCTCCCGGCCGGGGAGTACCTGGTCTCGGAGTGGCCGGACCTGCCCGACCACTCGGTCGTCATCGGCGACGGCGGGGACGCGACCACCATCGTCCACCAGGGCACGGGCACCCTCTTCGCGCTCAGGGACAGGCAGCGGGTGGGGTTCCAGCGGTTCGGCGTCTGGGTCACCCAGCCGGATGCCTCCGCCGTCTCGCTCTCGGCCTGCTTCCGTTGTTCGTTCGACTCGGTGGTGCTCCGCGGCAACCACCTGGACGAGAACTTCCCGCGGTACACCGGCCAGCGGGGTGTGGTCCTCTCGGACGACACCGGCGGCACCACCTTCGTCAACTGCGACATCAACAACTTCGGCACGGGCCTGGTCACGTCCTGCATCCAGAACTACGTGACCGCCTCCAAGTTCACGAACAACCACGTGGGTGTCCTGGGGACGGGGAACGACCACAACGCCGGGCTGTCGATCGTGAACTCCGAGTTCGTGTCGGACAACGACCCGAACACGACGAGCACGCACGTCCGCATCGACGGGGCGGCCAACGACTGGTGGATCACGAACGTGTGGTTCGAGGGCTCCGACGTGGCGCTCTCGGTCGGGGACGCCGACCGCGGGGGTCCTGCCCAGTTCGGTCTGGTCAACTGCAAGGTGGCGGCGCGCACCACGTGCCTCGAGCTCGTGTACTGCCGCCAGCCCTACCTCGCCAACGTCCTCTTCGACCCCGACGTCGAGTCACCGCCGACCCCCCTGCGGATCGATCCGCGGCACTGCCCCGAGGGGACCGCGGTCAACCTGATCTCCGGCTTCGCCGACGACGTCGACCTCGCGGCGTTCCCCTCGGGCTGGAGCGTGACCGCCCGCGGCGTGGTCACGGGGGCGCAGTTCGCCGGGCCGCTGTCGCTGCGGCCGGGGCCGCGCGGCGGCGACCTGATGGAGGCCCGGGACGCGACGGGCTCGGTGGTCGCGGCGGTCCTGCCGACCGGGGCGTTCCTCTCCGACCGGCCCGAGGGCGGGCTGGTCCTCAAGGACGAGGAGGGCGGCTACTGGCGCGTGTCGGTCGGCTCCGACGGTGCGCTGCGCACCACGTCCCTGGGCGACGACCGACCTCGCACCTGAGGCTCCGGGTGGGCGTCAGCCGAGCACACCGTCGACGACGTCCTGCATGCGCCGCCGGAAGGTCGAGCGGGAGAAGGTCTCGGCGTGCCGGCGGATGCGGACCGGGTCGTAGTCCTCTCCGTCGAAGCCGGCGAGCGCGGCCGCGAAGTCCCCGACCACCCGCTCGTCGGAGGCGGACGCCGGCACGAGCTGCCCGGTGACGCCGGGGAGGACGCTGTCCAGCACGCCGCCGGCGCCGAGCGCGATCACCGGCGTACCGCACGCCATCGCCTCGACGGGGACGATGCCGAAGTCCTCGACGCCGGGCATGAGCAGGGCTCGCGCCCTCCGCTGGAGGTCCAGCAGGGTGTCGTGCGGCACCCGCCCGGCGAAGCGGACCGTGGGGCCGGCCAGCCTCCGGCACTGCTCGGCGCTGCGCCCGTCCCCGACCACCACCAGCGGCACGCCGGCGCGGTTCGCCGCCGCGATCGCCACCTCCGGTCGCTTGTAGGGCACGAGCCGGCCCGCGAGCAGGAAGAAGTCCTCCCGCGGCACGTCCGGATCGGGGGTGAACGCCTCCGTGTCCACCGGCGGGTGGACGACGACGGACTCCCGCCACCACCACCGCCGGACGCGGTCGGCGACCGCGGTCGAGTTCGCCACGATCGCGGTGAGCCGGGGGACCGCGGCGAGCTCGCCGCGGCGTGTGGTGGCGGCGAGCGCTCGCAGGGCACAGGCGCCGAGCCGCCCGCCGGCCTCTCCGGACCGCATCGAGGTGTCCCACGCCCACCGCGCCGGGGTGTGCACGTAGGCGACCGTGGGCGCCGAGGTGGCGAGGGCCGCCTGCGTGGCGAAGGCGTGGTGGCTGATGACGACGACGTCCGCCCCGTCGAGCCCCATCCGGCGGAACGCGCCCGGGATGAGCGGGGTCAGCGGTGCGTACGTCCTGCGCCCGATGAGCCGGTAGAGCTGGTCCAGCCGGGTGGTCCGCAGCGGGCCGATGCCGGAGGGGACGCCGGACGGTCGTGTGAAGGGCACGTGGACCGTCGCGGCGGGCCACTGCGCGGACAGCTGCTCGACGACGTGCTCGGACCCCGCGACCTCGGTGAACCGCTCGTGCACCAGTGCGATCCGCGGCGTCACGGTCCACCGGACTCGACGAGTGCGGCCGCCCGCTCGAACGCCGCGCGGCTGAGCCCGATCTGGTGCGATGCGCTCTCCAGGAGTGCGCCCCGCAGCTCCGGTGCCTCCCGCCACAGCCGCGAGAGCGCGGCGACCAGCCGCTCCTCCGCACCGCCGCCGTCGGCCCCGAGGCGGACGAGCTCGAGCCCGCAGCCGAACACGTCGGCGAGTCCCTCGAACTTGTCGTCGTAGTACTGCGAACTCGAGAGGGCGACGACCGGGATCCCCTGGGACATCGCGAAGACCGCGGCGTGGTACGCGCCGGTCACCATCACCCGGCATGCCCCCACGCGGACGACCAGCTCGCGCGGGGACGCGAAGCGGCCGGGGACCGCCAGGACCCCGGCGGCACCCTCGACGAGGGGGAGCGTCGCCCGCCGGTCCTCGGCACCGTGCTCGGAGATGCTCACGGGGGCGAGCGGAGCCCGGTGCTCGAGCGCGGCCGCCTGCAGTCCGCGGCGGACCGCCGCGCGCGTGGCCGTGCCGACGGGTGAGTAGTCGGCGACGCGGAGGCAGATCCCGATCGCCGCGCCCGGTCGGTCCCGGCGCAGCCCGTGACCCAGTTCGACGGCGTCGTCCCCGGTGACCACGATCCGGTCGTCGGGCACGCCGAGCCCGTGGAGCAGGCCGGGACCCCGCAGCCCCTCACGCAGGGCGATCAGGCCGACGGCGGGCAGGACGCGGGCCGCCTGCTCCCGGAGCGCGGCGTCCTCCAGCGGCCCGATCCCCTGGCCGAGCATCGCCGTCGGGATGCCCCGCGTGGTCGCGTACTCGAGGAGGTCGAGGGTCCGGCCGGCCTGGAAGCGGTCGACGTCCGTGAGGTATCCGCCGCCGATGGCGAGGACCCCGGACGCGTCGGCCAGTGCATCGGGCAGCGTCCCGCCGTCGCGGTGCAGCGCGGGCGGCCCACCCGGTGGCGGCGACGGGCGGCGGCGGATGCGGGTGGCCCGGGCGACGACGGCGTCCCAGCCGTTGAGCAGCGGGCCCGTCCTCGACGGACCCAGCCGTTCCAGCAGGCCTGCGACACCCGGGATCCCGACCGGTCCCCGGCCGGTCCAGGCGCCGCCGCGCTCGTACCGGACCGGTTCCACCGTGGGCTCGTAGGCCTGGAGCAGCCGGGGGGCCGACGTCAGGACGCCGATGCGCCCTGCGGGCCACCGTTCGACGAACCGCCGGACCGACACGTCGAGGATGGCCTGGTCGCCCTTGTTGTTGACCCAGTACTCCCCGTTCTCCACGAGCACCCGCACGGGCCGGGTCCTCCGCTCGCTGCGGCGGTCCCCCGACCCGGTCGGCCGCCCCCGGGTGCTGGTCATCGGACGGCCGCCCCGCCACCCGTGGGCGGGAGCACGTACCCGTCGCGGTCCGCATCCCGGACGGGGACCGCGCGGCCGTGCACGGTCACCCGGGCCGTCCCCGGTCGGCGGAACGCGGCGGGGCGTGCGACGGGCGGGCGGGAGAGCCCGCGGTGACGGGCACACGGTGGTGCCCCCGGGCGTGGTCGGCCTTCATCTGGTGAGCCCCCGCCTCGACGAGTCGTCGCCACCGCAGCGGTGGCGGCGGCAGGGGACCACCCGTCACGGCCGAGCAGACCGTCGGCGACCGTGTTCCCCCGCGTTGACGGTCGGAAGGTACTGGTCCGCACACCGCGTGGGGAGGACTCCCGTCGCGCGGGGTCCGCGCGGTCGTCACCCGAGCGGCGCCGGGACCGGCGGTCGACCGCGGCGGCGACCGAGGGTCGCCGTCCGGTCACGCCGGGGCTCCGGACCAGAGTGACCGCCGTCACCGCGTCGGCACAGCCGGTGGGGGCGCGCCCGGGCGGCCGATCGCCGCGGACCGGCCGGCCTAACCGCACCCGGCTCGTCCCTAACGTGCGCCGGTGTCCGGGTGCCACACGCCAGGCGGGGGATCGAGTGGGATCGCACGGGGGAGTTCCGAGGAGCGGCGTCTGCGGGGCCGGGTACGCCACCCGCGTGTCGGGCGTGCCGCGGGCCGGTGACCGATGAGCCCGGCCGGAGGACGGCCGCGGCTGAGTTTCCTGACCACCGCCTACCGGACCGAGGACTACCTCGCCGGCACCATCGCGTCGGTCCTGGCACAGACCCATCCCGCGTGGGAGCTCGTCGTCGTGGACAACGGCAACTCGGACACCATCGCGTCTATCGTCCGCAGGTCCTCACGGGACGAGCGGGTGCGGCTGGTGCGTCAGGAGAACCGCGGCTACCGAGGCGGTGTGATGGCGGCGGCGGCGGTCGCGTGCGGTGACCACCTCTGCGTCCTGGACAGCGACGACGAGGTCATGCCCGAGTTCACGGCGACCGTGCTCGACCACCTCGACGCCCATCCGTCCGTGGCCGCCGTGGGCTGCGACGCCCAGCTCGTGCTGGACGGGGACGAGCGGCCCGCCCTGCGGAGCTACCTCGAGTCGCTGGGTTCCCGTCCGCCTGCCGACGGTGGGGACGTCCTCACCGTGGAGGACGTCCTCGGGGGTCGGGTCCCGTACTACACGGGCGCCATCCGCAGGGACGCCTGGGAGGCGGTCGGCGGCTACGAGCCCGGTGTCGAGGACGTCGACGAATCCGTCCTGATCTGGCTCCGGCTCGCCCGCGACTTCGAGGTCCACCTGCTGCCGGACCGGATCGCCCGCTACCGGGTGCGCGATGGTTCGCTGTCGCGGGACCCCGGCAAGCTGGAGGAGTTCGAGCGCTCCCTGATCCGGACGTTCGAGGTCTTCGCCGAGCAGTCCGGTGACCCACAGCACCGCTCGATCGCCCAGACCCCGGTGCGCCGGCTGCGGTACCACCGGGCACTGCGCCGAGCGCGGTGGTCCTTCGTCGACGGGGACGTCGACGCCGCCCGGCGCCTCGTCCGGTACGCGCACGCGCAGCGGGCCACCCTGCGGGCCGGGGCCGTCCTGCTGCTGCTGCACCTGCCGTCGGGCCTGCTCACCCGCCTGCACCCGCTCCAGCAGCGGCTCGCCGAGGGCGGACACCGCGCGCGGCAGCGCATCCTCGGCTGGGGCTCACCTCTCTGGCTGCCCGCTCGTCCCGGCTCGGGCCGTGATCGTGCCTAGGGCCGCCGACAGCTGCGCCAGGGGCGGCGCACCGGCGTCCGACCGTGACATCGCACTGACGGGCAGGGGCCAGGGGATGTCCAGGGAGGGGTCGTCGTGAGCGATCGTGAGGTCCTCCCGCGGGTCGTGGCGGCGGTCGATCCGGTACGCCGTGTCCGCCGGCTCGGTGAGCGCCTGGAAGCCGTGGGCGCATCCGGCGGGGATGAAGACCGAGTTCTGCTTCTCCCCGTCGAGGACGAGCGAGAGCCACTGCCCGCGGGTGGGGGAGTCCGGGCGGAGGTCCACGACGACGTCGAAGACCCGGCCGGAGGAGCAGCGCACCAGCTTGCCCTCGCCCTCGCCCACCCGGACGTGCAGGCCCCGGACCACCCCGCGACGCGAGCGGGACATGCTGTCCTGCACGAAGCC
Source organism: Geodermatophilus amargosae (assembly GCF_041028265.1). Classification (GTDB taxonomy): domain Bacteria; phylum Actinomycetota; class Actinomycetes; order Mycobacteriales; family Geodermatophilaceae; genus Geodermatophilus; species Geodermatophilus amargosae_A. The sequence continues at coordinate 170,379 of NZ_JABGCW010000009.1, read as the reverse complement.
GTCAGGATCGATCCCCGCCTCACGCGCGACGTCGGCGTCGAAGGTCCGGCTGAAGAACCCCCGCTCGTCGACGTGCGGCGTGGGCGTGAACTCCACGACGCCGGAGATGCGAGTGGAGCTCCAGCGCATGGCCCGCCCTCCCGAGGGTGTGCTGCCGCGAGCCACAGCCAGGCGGGCCCTGCCCGCGACGCCCAGCCGGGTCGGCTGCGGCGAGCATCCCATCCGGTCCCTCCGACGTCGAGGTCACGACCATGAGCGCACCGAACTGCCGGCTCTGTGGCGCGGAGCTGGCCCACACCTTCGTCGACCTGGGGATGTCACCGCCCTGTGAGAGCTACCTGACCGCCGACCAGCTCGACAGCGCCGAGGTCTTCTACCCCCTGCACGTGCGGATCTGCGACCGGTGCCTGCTCGTCCAGCTCCCCGCCTACATCGACGCCGGGGAGATCTTCAGCCACTACGCCTACTTCTCCTCCTACAGCGACTCGTGGGTCGCGCACGCCAAGACCTTCGTCGAGGACGCCGTCGACCGCCTGTCGCTGGGGGAGGACTCCTTCATCGTCGAGGTGGCGAGCAACGACGGGTACCTGCTCCAGCACGTCGTCGAGCGGGGGATCCGCGCGCTGGGCATCGAGCCCGCGGCGAACGTGGCCGAGGCCGCGGTGGCGAAGGGCATCCCGACCGAGGTGGCCTTCCTCGGTGAGGCGACCGGTCGCGACGCCGCCGCCCGGCACGGGGCCGCCGACCTCGTCGTGGCGAACAACGTCTTCGCCCACGTGCCCGACATCGTCGACTTCGCGCGGGGCCTGAGGCGGCTGGTGGCCGGCGACGGGACGGTCACCATCGAGATCCCGCACCTCATGCGGCTCATCGAGGGCAACGAGTACGACACGATCTACCACGAGCACTACTCGTACCTGTCCCTCCTGACGACGCAGCGGGTCCTGGCCGAGGCAGGCCTGGTCGTCGTCGACGTCGAGGAGCTCCCGACCCACGGCGGGTCCCTGCGCACCTGGTCCGTGCCGGCCGACCGGGCCCGGCCACCGAGTGACGCCGTGGCGGCCGTGCTCGACGCGGAGGCGGCGGCGGGACTGCACTCCCTGGAGGGCCACGCCGGCTTCGCCGACGCGGTCGCGCGGGTGCGCGACGACCTCGTGGAGTTCCTCGTCGGGTGCTCCCGGCGCGGCGAGACGGTCGTCGCCTACGGCGCCCCTGGAAAGGGCAACACGCTGCTCAACCACTGCGGTGTCCGCGCCGACCAGGTCGCGTTCGCCGTCGACCGGAACCCGTTCAAGCAGGGCAGGTTCCTCCCCGGCACGCACATCCCGGTCCTCCCGCCGGAGCGTCTGGCGGACGCGCGACCGGACTACGTCCTGATCATGCCCTGGAACCTCAGGGACGAGATCTCCGCGCAGCTCCACCCGGTCCGCTCGTGGGGCGGCCGGCTCGTCGTGGCGCTGCCCCGCCTCGAGGTCTTCTAGGTCATCGGAGGGGAGTCATCATGAAGGTCGTCATCTTCTGTGGCGGGCTGGGCATGCGGATCCGGACCGGACCGGAGTCCCTGCCGAAGCCGATGATGCCCATCGGCAGCCGGCCGGTGCTGTGGCACGTGATGCGCTACTACGCGCACTTCGGGCACACGGAGTTCATCCTGTGCCTGGGTTACGGCGCGTCCGCGGTCAAGGACTACTTCCTCGACTACCGGGAGACCAGCTCCAACGACTTCGTGCTCACCAAGGGCGGCAGTCACGTGGAGATGCTGGCCACCGACATCAGCGACTGGACCATCACCTTCATCGACACGGGCGTCTCCACGGCGATCGGGGAGCGGCTGCGCCGGGTGCGGCCGTACCTCGAGGACGACGAGGTGTTCCTCGCCAACTACGGCGACGTGCTCACCGACGCCCCGATGAACGACCTGATCGCCGAGTTCGAGACCAGGGACGCGGTGGCGAACCTGCTGGCGGTCAAGCCCCAGGACTCCTTCCACGTCGTGGAGATCTGCGGCGGGAACCGGGTGACCGGACTCGTGCCGGTCGCGGACATGTCCATGCGGATCAACGGCGGCTACTTCGTGCTGCGGCAGGGCATCTTCGACTACCTCGACGAGGGCGACGACCTGGTCATGGACGGCTTCGTGCGGGCCGCCGCGGACGGCAAGCTGTACGCCACCGCCTACGACGGCTTCTGGGCGCCCATGGACACGCTGAAGGAGCGGACGGCCCTCGAGGAGCAGTACCGGACCGGGGTCAGCCCGTGGGCGGTCTGGCGTGACCGGCCCGTGGAGCCCGGCCGCCCGGTCTTCCCCGTCATGGTGGAGGAGCCCAGTGGCCTCGCTGCCAAGTAGCCCCACGAGCACGTCGTGATCGGCCTGGCGCCTCCCGGGGGCCGGCTCGACGTCCTGTGCGTCGGTGCCCACCCGGACGACATCGAGATCGGCTGCGGCGGCACCCTCCTGCGTCTCGGGGACCGGCCCGCGACGACCGTCGCCGGGCTGGTCCTGACGGGCAGCCCGGAGCGGAGGAAGGAGGCCGAGGCGGCGCTCCCGGAGTTCTTCCCCGGCGCCGCGGTCCGGGCACTCGACCTCCCCGACGGGCGGCTGCCCGCGCACTGGGGCGCCGTCAAGGAGGCCCTCGAGGAGGCGGCGGCGGAGCACCAGCCGGCCGTCGTCATGGCACCGCGGGCCGACGACGCCCACCAGGACCACCGCCTGCTGGGGCAGCTCGTCAGCACCGTCTGGCGGGACGCGCTGATCCTCCACTACGAGATACCCAAGTGGGACGGGGACTCCCGCTCGCCGGACGTCTACGTCCCCCTGACCGAGGACCACGCGCGGCGCAAGGTGGAGCTGCTCTCCCGCTGCTTCCCCTCGCAAGCGGAGCGGGACTGGTGGGACGACGAGTTCTTCTCCGGGGTCATGCGCCTGCGGGGCGTCGAGAGCAGGGCGCGTTACGCGGAGGGGTTCCTGTGCCGCAAGCTGCTCCTGGACCTCGGTGCAGGCGGTACCGGATGACCTCCTGGGGGGGTGACCGGACGTTCACGGCGTCGAACGCCGCGCAGCAGCGGCTCCACGAACTGGTGCCCGGCGGCGCGCACACCTACGCCCGGGGGGCCGACCAGTACCCCGAGGGCATGGCGCCGGTCATCGCCCGCGGCCTCGGCGCGCACGTGCAGGACGTGGACGGGAACTGGTACGTCGAGTACGGCATGGGGCTCCGGTCGGTGACACTCGGCCACGCCTACGCACCCGTCGTCGAGGCGGTGGTCGAGGCAGCGCGGACGGGGGTCAGCTTCAGCCGGCCGTCCGTGTACGAGCTGCGGGCGGCCGAGGCGTTCCTCGAGCAGGTGCCCGGGGCGGAGATGGTCAAGTTCGCCAAGAACGGCTCAGACGCGACGACCGCCGCGGTCAGGCTGGCCCGTGCGGCGACGGGCCGTGACCTGGTGGCCCTCTGCCGGTCGCAGCCGTTCTTCTCCACCGACGACTGGTTCATCGGCACCACCGAGATGGACGCCGGGATCCCGGACTCCCAGCGCGACCTCACCGTCGGGTTCGACTACAACGACCTGGGCTCGGTCGAGAGGCTGCTGGAGCGGCACCCCGGACGGATCGCGTGCGTGCTCCTGGAGGCCGCGACGGGCACGGCCGAGCCGGAGCCGGGGTTCCTCGAGGGGCTGCGGGCCCTGGCCGACCGTGACGGGTTCGTCCTGGTGTTCGACGAGATCATCACGGGCATGCGCTGGTCCCGGCGGGGCGCCCAGGCGGTCTACGGCACGACCCCCGACCTGTCCACGTGGGGCAAGGCGCTCGGCAACGGGTTCGCCGTCTCGGCTCTCGCGGGCCGGCGCGAGCTGATGGAGCTCGGCGGCCTGCGGACGGCCGGCCCCAGGACCTTCCTCCTGTCCACCACCCACGGGCCCGAGACGACCGGGCTCGCTGCCTACCTGGCGGTGGCCGAGGCCTACCGGCAGGTCGACGTCGTCGGCGTCATGGAGGAGCGGGGCCGCCGGCTCGCCGAGGGCGCGAACGCAGTGGCGGCCTCGCTGGGGATCGCCGACGCCTTCGCCGTCGTCGGCCGGCCGTCGTGCCAGGTGTTCGTGACGCGCGACCACCTGGGGCGACCCTCGCAGGAGTTCCGGACGCTGTTCCTCCAGGAGATGCTGCACCGCGGCGTCCTCGGGCAGTCGTTCGTCGTCTCGGCGGCACACACCGACGAAGACGTCGACCGGACGGTCGAGGCCGTGGGCGGGGCGCTCACGGCGTACGCGAAGGCGCTGGACGCCGGCTCCTGCGACGCGCTGCTCCACGGCCGCCCGGTTGCACCGGCCCTGCGGCGGTTCGCGGAGCCCCGGCGGATCCCGGGGCCGGTGACGGGCTGACGGTCCGACCATCCGTCGTGGACGACTCGAGAACGGGGTGTTCGATGCGTGTTCTGGTGACCGGCGACCGTGGCTACATCGGGGCGGTCCTCGTGCCCCTGCTGATGCAGGCCGGGCACGAGGTCGGAGGGCTCGACGCCGGGTGGTACGACGGCTGTGACTTCGGGGAGCCGCCGCAGGACTACACCTCCCGCACCGGCGACGTCCGGGACCTCGCTCCCGACGACCTGGCGGGCTTCGACGCGGTGGTCCACCTCGCCGCCGTCTCCAACGACCCGGTGGGGCACCTGAACCCGGAGGCCACCTACTCCGTCAACGCGGCGGGCGCCGCCCACGTGGCCCGCCAGGCCAAGGCGGCGGGGGTGCAGCGGTTCCTGTTCTCCTCCTCCTGCTCGCTCTACGGGGCGGCCGGTGACGGCGCGGTCTCCGAGGACAGCCCCTTCAACCCGGTGACGCCCTACGGCGAGAGCAAGGTCCGGGCCGAGCGGGACATCGGACTCCTCGCCGACGACGACTTCAGCCCGACCTACCTCCGGAACGCGACCGCCTACGGGTCCTCGCCCCGGCTGCGTGCCGACATCGTCGTGAACAACCTGACCGGCACCGCGTTCACCAGGGGGGAGGTCCGGCTGCAGAGCGACGGCAGCCCGTGGCGGCCCCTCGTGCACGTCCAGGACATCTCTCGGGCCTTCCTGGCAGTGCTGGACGCCCCCCGCGAGCTCGTCCACGACCAGGCGTTCAACGTCGGCAGGGACGAGGACGTCGTCCAGATCCGGGACGTCGCCACGGCCGTGGCCGACGTCTTCGACGCGCCCGTGACCTTCGCCGAGGGCGCAGGTGCCGACAGGCGGGACTACCGGGTGGACTTCACGAAGATCAACCGGCAGCTGCCCGCCTTCCGCCCCGGGTGGACGGTGCGGGACGGCATCGAGCAACTCGCGGGGGACATGGAGCGCATCGGCCTGACGGCCGAGGACTTCGAGGGCGAGCGTTACGTACGCCTGCACCGCGTGAACCGGCTCCGGGCCGCCGGAGTGCTCGACGACCTGCTCCGCTCGAGGACGTGACCCGATGAGCCTCGCCCGTCAGGTGGACGCGCTCCGCTCGGGGGAGCAGGACCTCCTCGCGGTGGGTGAGACGATGCACGCGGCGATGGACCGGCTCTACCCCATCTGCCGCAGCATCACGGGGGACGGCGTGCGGGCGACGCTGGACGTCCTCGCGGAGTCCCTCGACGTCGAGCGCCACGGAGTCCCGTCGGGTACGCAGGCATTCGACTGGACGGTCCCGGACGAGTGGAACGTGCGCGACGCGTACATCGCCGACCGACGCGGTCGTCGTGTGGTCGACTTCCGCCGGCACAACCTGCACCTCGTCAGCTACAGCGTCCCGGTGCACGCCACGATGACGTTGAGCGAGCTCCTCCCCCATCTCCACACGCTGCCGGACCAGCCGGACTGGATCCCCTACCGGACGACGTACTACAGCCGGGACTGGGGGTTCTGCCTCCCGGAGAGCCGGCTGCGCTCGATGGACGAGGGACCGTACGACGTCGTCGTCGACACGACCATCGAGCCGGGGGAGCTGACCTACGGCGAGCTGGTGGTGCCGGGCGACAACCCCGACGAGGTCATGATCAGCGCCCACCTGTGCCATCCCTCCCTGGCGAACGACAACCTCGCCGGGATCGCCGTCGCGGTGGAGGTGGCCCGGACGTTGGCGGCACTGCCGTCCCGGCGGTACACCTACCGCTTCCTCTTCGCGCCGGGGACGATCGGCTCGATCACCTGGCTCAGCCGCAACCCCCGCGTCCTGCCCCGCATCCGGCACGGGCTCGTCGTCACGGGCCTGGGCGGGCCCGGCCCCCTCGTCTACAAGCGCACACGCCGTGGGACGCGGGACGTCGACGGCGCGGCCGCCCACGTCGTCGCACGGCGAGGTGGCGAGGTCCGCGACTACTCGCCCTACGGCTACGACGAGCGGCAGTTCAACGCCGTCGGCTTCGACCTGCCGGTCGGGCGGCTGTCACGCACGCCGCACGGGGAGTACCCCGAGTACCACACCTCCGCGGACGACCTGTCGTTCGTGAAGCCCGCCGAGCTGGCGGAGGCGTACCTCGCCGTGCTCGAGATCCTCGACGTCCTGGAGAACGACGAGCGCTACCGGAACCTGAGCCCGCACGGTGAGCCCCAGTTGGGCAAGCGGGGTCTCTACCCGACGACGGGGGGCCGGCAGGCCACCGACGCGGTCATGGCGATGCTCTGGGTGCTGGGCTACTCCGACGGGAGCACGTCGCTGCTCGACACCGCAGCGGTGGCCGGCGTGGACTTCGCGGACCTGCGTCGTGCCGCCGCGCGGCTCGAGGCTGCCGGGTTGCTGACCGCCGCGCGCCAGACCGGGACTGGATGACCCGTCCCGGGACGCCCCGGCGTCATCACCGCCCGACCGACGACACCGGACCCAGGGCGGTCGGCTCTCTGCTCCGTGACCGCTCCCCTACCGGCAGTGCGACATCGCACCGTTCTCCTGACGACCTCCCCGAGAGGTGAGGAGAGCACTACGGAATGTGCGGAACAATTGCGGGTCAAGCGAGTCTCGACACTTCAGGTGTCCAATTCTCCACGTCGTGGTCGCCCGACTCCCACGGTCGGTGACCCTGGACTCCCGGGGCCCTGACGGCACCGGACCGGGCACCCCACCAGCCGTCACGGGCACGCAGGGTGCGGCGAAGAGCGCGGCCCCGGGTGTCGCGGCGTCCTGTCGTCGCCCTGTGCACTCGGCGATGTCCATTTCCGTCCTGTCGGGCTCACTATCCGCGCGGGCAGCGTAGCAACTGGTGATTGTTTCCCCGGCGTAATCGCTGCCATTGCGTCACCGACTCCTTTCCTGCACTGTTGGCGCGCCATCGGGTCACCATTTCATCGCTGCGAAGACCCGATGGGATGGGGCGACGCCGTCGGCCCGTGTCGCTCCGGCGGCAGGGACCGCAGCCGTGCCCTGAGCACACGGGGGTGCCGGATGGGTCTCATGACCGAGCGAGCCGATTCCACGTCGACGCGGTCCGTGTCGCTGGAGCGACCGAGATCCAGGGTCCCCGTCCCGCGCGGCCCTGCTGACCCGGAGCCGCCGCTCGTCCGTCCGGAGGGACCGCACGCACCGGCGCGCCGGCAGCACGCCGCCGGCCGGCCTCGGGCCGGCACGCTGCGGGCGCGGCTCCGCAGCATCCGGGCGTGGATGCTCGTGCTGCCCGTCGACGCCCTCTTCCTCCTGGCGCCGATCCTGTGGACGACGCAGCACGTGCGGGCCACCCTGACGATGACCGGACTCTCCCTGCTGATGTTGTGCCGGTTCACCCGCTACAGGGCGCGTCTGCACCTCAGCGTCCTGGACGACCTCCCCGACCTGCTCGGCCGGCTGCTGACCGCCACCGCTGCGGTGGCGACGGTGATCGCCCTGCGGCACCAGGCGGAGGCGGTGACGGTCTTCCTCGCGCACACGGCGGCCGCCATCGGTCTCGTGGTGGCGGGACGGATCGTCACGAGCCAGGTGATCCTCTGGAGTCGTCGGCGCCGCATCACGGTCCACGAGACCGTCCTCATCGGCGGCGGTGAGCTCTCCGCCGAGCTCGCACAGGTCCTGGAGCGTCACCCCCGGTACGGGTTGCAGGTGGTCGGCTTCGTCGACGACGCCGCCGACTGCGACGCGCAGAGCGTCGTCCCGCGACTGGGCGGCATCGCCGACCTGGACCGTGTCGTGTCCGAGGCGCGGGCGGACGTCCTCCTGGTCAGCGACGGGGACTTCTCCGAGCGTGATCTGCTCGACGCGGTGCGCACGCCGGCCTGCATCGACTGCGACCTGCTCGTCGTCCCTCGGATGCACTACTTCCACACCCAGCTCGGGCAGTCCGACCAGATCGGCTCGATACCGGTCATGCGGATCCGCACTCCCAACCTCACCGGGCCGGCATGGGCGATCAAGCGGGCCTTCGACGTCGTGGTCTCGGGCGTCCTGCTCGTGCTGCTCGCTCCGGTGATCGGCCTCTGTGCGCTGGCGGTGCGGATCGAGGGTGGGCCCGGGGTCCTGTTCCGGCAGACACGGGTGGGCGGGAACGGTGAGCTGTTCGAGTGCCTGAAGTTGCGCACCATGCGGTCGGCCGACGACCGGGAGTCCTGCACCACGTGGTCGATCGCGGCGGACGACCGGGTCGGGCCGGTGGGGCGTCTGCTGCGCCGGACCTCCCTGGACGAGCTGCCGCAGCTGTGGAACATCCTGCGCGGTGACATGACGCTGGTGGGACCCCGCCCGGAACGCCCGTACTTCGTCGAGCAGTTCTCCGCCACCTACGACCGCTACGCGCAACGGCACCGCGTCCGGGCCGGACTCACGGGCTTCGCCCAGGTCAGCGGCCTGCGCGGTGACACCTCGATCGCCGACCGGGCGCGCCACGACAACTACTACATCGAGAACTGGTCACTGTGGCTGGACGTCAAGATCCTGGTCCGGACCGTCGCCGAGGTCTTCCTCGCCCACGGTCGCTGAGCCTCCTCGAGGCCGGGTGCGACCGTACGGGGGAGGTCGTCAACGCTCGGCGAGGTGGTCGGCGAAGGCGCGTGGCGGGCGGCCGAGGAGCGCGGTGAGCACCCGCGGGCTGCCGGTGAACCCGTGCGCCCGGTACTCCGCGAACATCATCGCCAGGCAGCGGCCGGCGTAGGTGCCCTCGTCGGGGGACGCCGGGGCGTCGACGGCGGTCACCTCGCGACCGAGGTGGGTGGTGAGCAGCGCGGCGACGTCGGGAGCGGTGAGCTCCTGCGGCCCGGCGGCCTCGAAGGTGCCGCTGTCCAGGCCGTCCTCGGTGAGCAGCACGGCCGCGGCCTCGGCGACGTCGCGCAGGTCGACGAGGGACTGCGCCCGCTCCAGGCCCCACGCGCTGCGCAGCACGCCGGACTCCCGGGCGGCCGCGACGGCGTCGTCGAGGTTGTCGGCGTAGGCGCACGGCTGCAGCACCCGCCAGCGGGCGGCGGTCCCGGCGACGACGTCGTCGAGCGCCTCCTCGACGCGGTCCTTGGCGGCGTGGTGCGGCATCGCCCGCAGCTGCGGCCGCAGCACCGAGTGGTAGACCAGCCGCGCCACACCGGCCCGCGCGGCGGCCCGCAGCACGGCGGGCGCGCCGGCCTCCTCGCGCGGGTCGAAGTTCGGCCAGACGAGGTACAGCGCGCCGGCGCCGGCCAGCACGGGGGAGAGGTCCCCGGTGAGGTCGGCGGCGACGACCTCGGCGCCCAGCGACTCGAGCCCCGGCCGCGGACCGGGGGTGGCGACGACGGCGCGCACCTGCTCGCCGCGCGCCCGCAGCGCCCGGACGACCGCGGTGCCGGTGGGTCCGCCCGCGGCGGTCACGACGATCACCCGCCCGACCCTAGGTGCGGGACGGGCCGCGCTCAGGCGCCGGCGGGGTCCGCGGGCACCGAGGCGGGCACGACCGTCGGTCCGGCGGCCGCCGGCCGGGGCCGGTCCTGCGGGTGCAGGCGGACGGCGACCAGCGCGACGTCGTCGTCGGGACGGCCGTCGACCATGTGCTGGACGAGCAGGTCGCACAGCTCCTGCAGCGGCCGGTCGCCGAGGTCGGCCAGTGCCTCGGTGAGCCGGGCGGTCCCGGCGTCGAGGTCGGAGTCGCGGCGCTCCACCAGGCCGTCGGTGTAGAGCAGCACGGTCGAGCCCCGCTCGAGCTCGATCACCGACTCGCGCCGGGGTGCCTCCGGGTCGACGCCGAGCAGCATGTCGGCGCGCTCGGTGGCGAGGACCCGGACGTCGCCGCCGGGCGTGAGCAGGATCGGCGGCGTGTGCCCGGCGTTGGACCAGCGCATCCGGGTGGTGCCGCCGGCGATCTCGTCGGGCGTCTGCTCGAAGCGGGTGACCGCGGCGGTGGCGAGGGTGCGGAAGCGCAGCAGCTCCATCGCGCGGTCGAGGTCCTTCAGCACCGCGGCGGGTCCCGCGCCGGTGCTCAGCGCGATGCCGCGGACGAGGCTGCGCAGCTGGCCCATGGTCGCCGCGGCGGCGGAGTCGTGACCGGCGACGTCGCCGATGACCAGCGTGGTGGCGCCGTCGGCCTGCAGGAACGCGTCGTACCAGTCGCCACCGACGGCGGCCGCCTCCGCGGCGGGGAAGTAGCGGACGACGATCTCGGCGTGGTCGGGCTCCGGCGGCGCGGTGAGCATGGAGTGCTGCAGCTGCAGGGCCAGCTGGCGCTGGGCGCCGTAGAGGCGGGCGTTGTCCAGCGCCATGCCGAGGCGCTCGGCGACGTCGCGGAGGGTGGCGACCTCGTCCGCGGTCGGCAGCCGGCCGCCGGTGTAGAACAGCGACACCAGGCCAAGGGTGTGGCTGCGCCCGCGCAGGGGGAGGGCCAGCGCCGCGCTGGGGGCCAGCCGGGACAGCAGCTCGCGCGGCTCCCCGGCCGGGGTGGTGGACAGGGCCTGCTCGCCGGTCAGCTGCAGCGGCTCTCCGCTGGACAGTGCGCGGCTCACCGCGGGGATGCCGGCGAGCGCGGCGGCGCGCGACCGGGCGTAGCGCTGCATGAGGTCGCGGGAGTCCTCCTCGGCGTGCCAGCTGCTCACGGTGCGGGTGTGGCCGTGCTCGTCGAGGACGCTGACGATGCAGCCGTCGGCGAGCGCGGGCACCACCATCCGCGGCACCTGGCCGGTGGCGACGTCGGCGTCCATGGACCCGGCCAGCTCGGTGCTGATGCGCGCCACGGTGAGCGTCCGCTCGGCGGCGCGGCGCAGCTCCTCCTGGGCGCGGACCCGGTCGGTGACCTCGATGAAGTAGACCGACAGCCCGTCGGCCGTCGGCCAGGCGCGCAGCTCGTACCAGCCGTCCAGCGGCGCGGGGTAGTGGGCCTCGAAGGACACCGGCTCGCGGGTGAGCACCGCGCGGCGGTACCCCTCCTCGAACAGGGAGCTGACGGCGGCGGGGAAGGCGTCCCAGATGACCTCGCCCAGCACGTCCTCGCGGCGGACGCCCAGGAGCCGCTCGGCCTCGGCGTTGACGTGCGTGAAGCGCCAGTCGGGGCTCAGCGAGTAGAAACCGGCCGGCATCGCCTCGAGGACCTCGGCGACGCCGAGGGCCTCGCCGCGCTGGTCGGTGACGTCGTAGGCCGCGCCGAGGACCCGGGCGGCCACCCCGTCCTGGTCGCACAGTGCCCGGCCCTGGGCCGAGATCCAGCGGAGGGCGCCGCCGGGCAGACAGATGCGGTAGAGCGCACTGAAGTCGCCGCACTCGTCGACGGCCGTCTGCAGTGCGGCGGTGACCTCGGCACGGTCGTCGGGGTGCAGCCGGGCGGTGAAGCCCTCGATGGTCCGCTCGAAGGACGCGTGGTCGTAGCCGAACAGTGCCACGAGGCGCTCGTCCCAGTCGAGCTCGCCGGTGACGAGGTCCCAGTCGAAGGTGCCGATCCCGGCGGCCTGCATCGCCAGCTCACCGCGCAGCGACGCGGCCATCTCGTCGACTGGGTGTCGGGCCGGGGCGCTGCCCAGCGGCCCGGTCGGTCGTGCGTCGCCCACTGTGCCCTTCCCGGTCGCGCTCCCGCGCGGCTGATCCCGTCCCGGTGGCTGGAGACGCGGTCGTCCCTGTCTACCCGGCTGGTCTGTTGTGTGCAACGCACCCAGTGGAGATCACATGCCTCCCCGACGTCTCGCCGTCCGCTCTACGGGTATCCCCTCTCCAGACCACGGGGGCCGTCCGTCGGCTGGGGGACACGTGCCGTGGTGGGTGTGGGTGCTGGTGCTGTGGGGAGTCCTCGGGACCCTCCTGGCGGTGAGCGTGGGCAAGGTGATCCAGGCGGCCGACCGGCGTGAGCTCCGGGGCCAGCTACCGGCTCGCGAGGACGGCGAGGACGTGGCGTCGCCCGCTGGCCGCCGGGCTTCGTGAGACGGGCCGGTCAGTCGGTCGGACCGAGGATCCGTACGCAGTCGCCGTCGGTCTCGTCGTCGAGCCGGCCGCCGCAGGTGGAGCCGTACTCCTCGTACGGGTCGCCCACCGGCGTCTCGGCGTAGAGGTCGTCGCAGGCGGACATGTCGCCGTCGTGGCAGTCCCGGGCGTCGCCGTCGAACCGGACGTCGAAGTCGGCATCGGCCGGAGACGGCGGGTCCGAGGGGACCCCCGAGCCGGTGTGACCGGTGCCGAAGTCGTCGACGACCACGGTGGAGGAGCCGCCGACCGCGAGCGCCACCGTGGCCACCACGGCGAGGACGCCCACGGGCACGAGGGTGGCCACCGCGGCGGCGGTCGAGGTGGGAGGGGGCCCGGCGACCCACTGGCCGAGGTGTGGCGCCCAGACCGGCGGGCCGGTGCGCGCCCGCTGCCGGCCGGCGACCCAGGCGGCCACCGCCGGCTGGAGGACCAGCACCAGCCGCACCACCGGCACGGTGAGCAGGAGCAGCACGACCACGAGGCCCACGGCGTCACCACCGGGGTCGACGGGGACGCCGGTGCTGACGTCGACCAGCGCCACCAGGAACAGCAGGCCGAGCAGCCCGGCCTCGACGCACGAGGTGACCACCAGCACCGTGCGGCCGGTCCCGCGCAGCAGGGAGATGCCGCCGAGCAGGTCCAGACCGGCCAGCGAGCAGGCCGCCAGCGTGACCAGGACGGCGATGCCGACGTCGTCGCCGGGGACGTCGTCGGCCACCGAGGCGATCGTGACCATCAGGACGAGGAGCAGCAGCAGCCCGGCCTCGACGAACGCGAGCACCGCGGCGGCCGTCGTGGTGCCGGGGCGGACGGCCGTCGGCGGGGGCGGTGCCGGCCACGGGGCCGCTTGCGGGCCGAACTGGTCGCTCGTGGTGCGGGTCCCCGTCCTCGCGTGACGGAGGCGTCCCGTCGTCCGGCCGACCAGCATCGGTGCCGCCGGATGGGCGGTCAACGCACCACGCGCGGGTCTCCCCCCAGCAGGCTGCTCCGGGCCTTGGCGGTCAGGGCGGTGCGGACGGCGGCGTCGACGGTGGCGGAGAACCCCGGGTCGGCCTCGGCGCGGGCGAGGACGGCGTCGACCATCTCCGGGTACACGTCGGCGTCCAGCGTCAGCACGAGCGTGCCGCCGGCCTCGAGGAAGCGGACCGCCCGCTCGCCGGGCGGGACGTCGGCGAAGGTCGCGGCGGCGCCGACGTCGTCGGTGACGACGACGCCGTCGAAGCGGAGGAAACCGCGCAGCAGCGTGGTGATCACCCGCCGGGAGAAGGTGGCCGGCGCCGCGGGGTCCAGGCGCGGATAGGTGGCCGAGGAGACCATCACGAACGGATCGGCGTCGGAGCGGGCCAGCTCGCCGAAGGCGGTCACCTGCTCGCTGACGGCGGTGGTGACCGGGTCGGTGACGCCGGCGACCTCGTCGGTGTTGGCGTCGACCAGACCCAGGCCGGGGAAGTGCTTGAGCGTCGCGGTGACGCCGTGGGCGGCCAGCCCGTCGACCACCGCGCGCACGTCGGGCACGACGTCGGCCGCGGTGCCGCCGTACTGGCGGCCGAAGGCGCCGATCGGGTCGTTGGCCGCCTCGGTGCCGGCCGGGACGACGTCGGCGACCGGCGCGAGGTCGAGGGTCACCCCGGCCGAGGCGAGCTGGGCGCCGAGGGTGCCGGCGAGCGTGGCGAGCCGGTCGGGCGCGAGCTGCCCCTGCTCGTCCGCGGCCGGCAGCCGGTCGAAGCCGGGGCCCTGCAGCGCCTGCACCTGGCCGCCCTCCTGGTCGGCGGCGACCCAGGGCCGCGGACCCGGTGCGGCGTCGGCCCAGCGGGAGGTGACGTCGGCGAGGGCCGGGGCGGGGTCCCGTGATCGGCCGGCGAGGAAGACGCCGCCGACGCCGCCGTCGACCAGGTCGTCGCCGGGGGAGAGGTCGTCGAGGGTCACGCCGACGACGAACAGCTGGGCGACCTCCGCCCGGCGGTCCATGCCGGCGAGGGCCGCGTCCACCTGCTGCTCGACCGGGGCGGGTGGCGACGCGGACGGGCTCGTCGTGGCCGGCGCCGCCGGGGAGGTGCCTGCCTGCGTGCGGGGGGACGCGGCCGCCGCCGCATCGGAGCAGCCGGACAGCAGGCAGAGCAGCGCGAGCAGGGCGGCCGGGCGGGACCGGACGGACGGGCGCATGGAGCTCCTCGGTGCCGCGGGGAGGCGGCGTCGGCGGCGGTGGCCCCGGTGGGCCGACCCGGGCGAGGTTCCTCCGCACGGCACCATGGGCCGGTGCGGACGGCGTGGCTGAGGGCGGGCGTGCTGCTCGCCGTCCTCGCCGTCGGGACCGTAGTCGCCCTGACCGTCGAGCTCCCGGACGTCGCCGCGGTGCGTCGCTGGGTGGCCGGTGCCGGGGCGGCGGGGCTGGTGCTGCTGGCCCTCGCCAAGGGCGCCCTGCTGGTCGGGCCGGTGCCGCGGACGGCGCTGTGCGTGCTGCTCGGCGTCGTCCTGGGGTTCTGGACGGGGCTCGCGGTGTCCCTGGCCGGCGGCATGCTCGGCGCGCTGGCGGCCTTCGGTCTGTCCCGGTCCCTCGGCCGCGAGACCGCCGTCCGGCTGGCCGGCCCGCGGCTGGCGGCGGTCGACCGGGCGGTGGCCGGCCGCGGGTTCCTCGCCGTCCTCGCCGGGCGCCTGCTGCCGGTGGTGCCGTTCAGCGTGCTGAGTCACGCGGCGGGGCTGTCGGCCGTGCCCTTCGGCAGCTATGCCGCAGCTACCGCGCTCGGTCTGCTGCCCGCGACGGTGCTGCAGGTGGGCGTCGGCGCCTCGGTGCCGGGGCTGACGGCGTGGGCCGCGCGCGCCGGGTCACCGGTGGTGCTGGCCGTGCTGTCCGTGGCCGTGGGCGCGGTGACGGGTCTGGTGTGGCGGTGCCGCGCGCGGACGGTGGCGGGCTGACCGGTCCCGTGGACGCCGGCTCCAGCGACGCGACGACGTCTGGTCCTGGTGCGCGGGAGTGTTCCCGCGATCCAGCAGCGATGCGCTGGTGGACGCCTGCGTCGCCCGTGGGCTCGAGCCGCCGCACGACTGAGCCGGTGCGTCGTGGCCATCCGCTCGCTGTCACATGACGGGTCGAACCTGCGCAATCGCCCTATGGTGCGGGCATGACGTGGCTCGTCACCGGGGGCGCTGGATACATCGGGGGACACGTGGTCACCTCGATGCGAGAAGACGGGGAGTCGGTCGTCGTCCTGGACGACTTCTCGAGCGGTGATCCCAGACGGGTGCCCGAGGGAGTCCCGGTGATCACCGGAGACCTCCTCGATGCCGGAGCCGTCCGGCGGGCCATCCGTGAGCACGGCGTGGACGGCGTCGTGCACATCGCGGCCAAGAAGCAGGTCGAGGAGTCGGTGCGGCGGCCGTTGTACTACTACCGGCAGAACGTCGAAGGCCTGCGGGTGTTGCTCGAGGCGGTCTCAGATGCCGGCGTGACCTCGTTCGTCTTCTCCTCCAGTGCCGCGGTCTACGGGGCCCTGGACGTCGACCTGGTCGAGGAGGACATGGACTGCCGGCCGGTCAACCCGTACGGCCAGACCAAGTGGGTCGGTGAGCGGATGATCGAGGAGGTGGCGGCTGCCACCGGCCTGCGCTACGCGAACCTGCGCTACTTCAACGTCGCCGGTGCGGCCGAACCCGTGCTGGCCGACCGTGGGGTGTCGAACCTCGTCCCGATGGTCTTCCGGCGACTCGCAGCGCGGCAACCGCCGCGGATCTTCGGTGACGACTACGACACCCCGGACGGCACGTGCGTGCGTGACTTCATCCACGTGGCCGACGTCGCGTCCGCTCACGTGGCCGCTGCTCGGGCGCTCGGCCTGGGGCAGGTCGGCGGACTCACCGCGAACATCGGTCGTGGTGAGGGGGTCTCGGTACAGGAGATGGTCTCCGTCATCAGGGACGTCACGGGGACCGCGACCGAGGACTGGGCGCAGCCCGTGGTGGAGCCGCGCCGCGCGGGCGACCCGCCCCGCGTCGTCGCGTCGGCGGACCGGATCCACGACGCGATCGGTTGGCGGGCGCGTTCGGGCGTCCAGGCCATGGTGCAGTCGGCGTGGGAGGGCTGGGTGGCGGCTGCGGCAGGCGTCGAGACCGCCGGCCGTGGGTAGGCCGTCCGACCCGTGCCCGGGACGCGGCATCCGTCTCGACCGGCCGGTGGACGGTCGACCGCGCCACCGAGTGGTGGTCGACCGATGTCGAGGCGGCCCCGGGTGGACGTCGTGCGTCACCCAGCCGTGGCCGTGCTGCCTCGGACGTGCGGCGGCGGTTCGCAGCCGCGCACGGAGCGGGGCCGTCGAGCAGCGGAGGCGGGGACCTTCGCCGAGGACGTGCCGGTCACGGGAGCGCCATGCGGCTGACGGTCCTCCTCCCGCTCCGCCGTCCCACGACTGCGGAGACGTGCTGCCGCACGAGTCCCGCGACCAGCGGGGTTCCGGACGGTTCGGTGTCACGTAGCGTCGGCCGTCGTGCCTAGGCCGACCGCCCTGCCGCGCTTGACCTCCTTGCGGATATTCGCGGCCCTGGTCGTCCTGGGGTTCCACCTCAGTGTGCGGGACGTGCTCTTCCTCCCCGGCCTCGCCTCGATCGGCTACGTCGGGGTCGGCTTCTTCTTCATCCTGTCGGGTCTCGTCCTGGCCTGGGGTACGTCACCGGGACTGCCGGCCCGGACCTTCTACCGGCGACGCTTCGCCCGGGTCTGGCCGAGCCACGTCGTGATGCTCGCCGTCGTCTCGATCGTCCCGGTGGTCGCCGTGACGAGGGCGTGGGAGGAGGTCGTCCCCAACCTCCTCCTCGTGCAGGCGTGGTGGCTGGACACCTCCACCGCGTTCGCGTTCAACGGGGTCTCGTGGTCGCTGGCCTGTGAGGCGTTCTTCTACGCGACGTTCCCGGTCGTCGTCGTCTGGATGGATCGACTCGACAGGCGATGGCAGTGGGCACTGGCGTGTCTCCTCCTGGCGGGAAGCGCGCTCGTGGGGCTGATGGCTCCGCTCCTCGCTTACCACCTCCCCCTCGCCCGCTACGGCGAGTTCCTGCTCGGGCTCGTCGCAGGCCTCGCGCTCCGTGGAGGGTGGCGTCCCCGCGTCCCCGTGAGCGTCGCCTGCGTCACGCTCGGTGCGGGGGCACTCCTGGCCACCGTCGTCCCGTTCCCGTTGCCCAACGTCGTACTGGCCGGCCCCTTCCTCCTCGTGCTCCTGTGCGCCGTCGAACGGGACACCAGGCCCGTGGGTGGCTGGCTCCGGAGCGTGCCGATGGTCTTCGCCGGAGAGGTGTCGTTCGCTCTGTACCTCGTGCACGAGACGGTCATCCTCAACCTGCCTCCCCGGCTCGACCTGCCCCCCTGGGGCGAGGCCGCGGTGGTCCTCCTGGTGAGTGGGGTGGCTGCGGTGGCGCTCCACCTGCTGGTGGAGCGACCAGCGAACCAGTTGCTCCGTGGGAGCGGAGGATCAGTCGCACTCGCCGACCCCCACCTTGTCCTGCGTGCCGACGACGAGGCCCCACCGGAGTCCCTCCGGGAGAAGGAGTAGTCACCCGCGGCGTCGGCGATGTCCTCGTCGATGTACCGAGTGAGCGGGGCGTGGCCCGTCAGGTCGTGATCGGCGACGGGGGGCGGACAGAATGCTGGTCGACCGGTGACCTCGCCGAGGGTCGGCCGGCCACGCGTGCCGGAACCGTCCCGTGAGGAGCTCATGCCTCGACTGCTGGTGTACTCAGACGCGGTCGGCTCAGGAGGCGCGGAGCAGGTCCTGCGGACCCTGCTCGGCGGCTTGTCCACCGAGTGGGAGGTCGTCGTGATCGGCGTCTCGGAGGAGGTCTGCGCCCACGTCGCGTCCGCCCGCCCGGACGTCCCCTGGCTGGCGGTCCCGTCGGGGCCGCGGTGGGACCTCGGCTCCGTCATCCGCCTGCGCCGTGCGATCGCCCGGAGCTCTCCCGACGTCGTCCACGTCAACCTGACCTGGCCGTTGGCCTCCTGGCACGCCCAGCTGGCACTGCTGACGTACCGGCGGCCTGTCGTGGTCCTGCACGAACACCTGCCGACCCCCTTCCGCCGCCGCGTCTACCGGGTCGTCAAGCGCGTCCTCTCCCGACGGGCGGATGGCCACGTGGTCGTGAGCGCGGCCGCGGCCGACCTCCTGGCGAGGGAGACCGGACTCGATCGGGAACACCTGACCGTGGTGCCGAACGGTGTGGACGTACCCCGCGCGAGCCTGACGGGGCGCGCCCGTAAGGGGCCTCCGGTCGTGGTCAGCGTCGGGCGTTTCACCGCGCAGAAGGGCTTCGACGTACTGCTGCAGGCCCTGAGGCTCGTTCCGGACGCCGTCGCGCACGTGGTGGGGGCTCGATCCCCGGAGGACAGCGACTGGCTGGAGGGGCTGGCCGACGAGTTGGGGGTGGGAGACCGCGTGCGGGTGCTGCCCTGGAGTGATCGCATCCACGACGTCCTGGCCGACGCGGACGTGGTGGCCGTCGCCTCACGGGCCGAGGCAGCCCAGTTGGTCCTGCTCGAGGCACTGGCGGCCGGACTGCCCGTCGTGTCCACGCGGGTCGGCTCCGCCGAGGAGGTGCTCGGCCGGCTCGATGAACGGCTGCTGGTCCCGGTGGAGGACCCGAGGGCACTGGCCGGTGCGCTGTGTCTCGTCCTCTCCGACCGCGACCTCCGCGAGGACGTCGGTGAGCGGGGTCGGCATCTGGTCATGACGGAGTACACGACGGCTGCGGTGTGCCGCCGCTTCGAGCACTTCTACCGTGAGCGTCTGACCGCCCGACGGGGTCGAGGCCGGCGACGGACACCGTGATCCGCGGCTCCGGTGGCGGAGCCGCTCAGCCGCGGACAGCCGACGTGACAGGAGTGTGCGTGTCGATGCCGGCGCCGACGGTCGACCGTGCCGGACGTGACGTCGCCATCGTGAGGCCGACCAGGACACCGACGAGGACGGAGTTCTCGATCTCGAACGGGGTCGGGGACGTGAGCATCTGCGCCGCGAGCGCCAGCATCGCGAAGCCGAGCAGTCCGGTCGCCGCGGGTGGGCGGCCGGACTGCCGCGTCAAGGCGCGCATCCACAGCACCAGGAGCCACAGGACCAGGAGGGAACCGAGGAGGCCGACCTTGGTGAGGATCCAGATGTAGCTGCTGTGGATGTAGGTGAGGCCCTCCCGCCCCTCGAAGACCTCACCGGGCAGGATCTGCCGGTACGGAGCCCCGAACCCGACGCCGACGAGCCAGTTCTCGGAGAAGGCATCGAGCGCTTCGCTCGTCTCCCGGAAACGCCATGTCGTACTCGTGTCCGCACTGATCGTCCCGGGTTGCAGCCCGGCGAGTACCCGGCCGCTGAAGGCCTCGACGGCTCCGTCGACGAAGGCCACGAGCGGGCCGGGGAACCAGCCCCTGAGACTGGTCACGGCCACACCGACGACTCCCACGCCCGTGCACACCGCGACCGCCCGGACGGCGACCCAGCCACGAGATGCTGCGGGTGCCAGGCTGGCGAGGGAGATGACGACGAGGACGACGAAGTAGCCGCGGGTGAAGCTGAGCGCCACGACGACCAGGCTGGCCACGAGGTAGCCGACGCCCGTCCACAGTCGTACCCGGCAGGGCGGCCGACCGAGGGTGCGGGCCCAGCCCATGAGCAGGCAGGCGATGAGCACACCGCCGAGTGCCCCGGCCATGACCCCGGCCGGTGCGATCACGCGGGTGGAGGAGTACACCTCGCTGGCCTGGCCGACGTAGAGCGCCGCTGACTCGGCGCGGAACGCGAAGACCTGCACCCCGAGCGCGGCGAGGACCACACCGACCGCGGTGACCGAGACGATGACGCCGGACGTGTGGAGGAGCAGGCGGAGCTGCCGCGGCCCTCGGGTCCGGTACACGAGCACGGCTGCCACGGCCAGGTGGAGGAGCCCGCGGACGTCGCGCCACCAGTAGGCCACATCGGCGCCGTTGACGAACCCCACTGCCGAGAACGCGGCGACCGAGAAGACTGCGGCCACCGACCACAGCAGGCCCCGGGACCCGGCCTGCGCCCGGAGCAGCCAGAGGCCGACCGCGACGAGGCACACGAGACTGGCCCAGTCCAACGTGTTGCCGGCGAAGGAGACCCCTCCGGGCACCGATACGGGTAGCGGCGCGAACGCCACGACGACGAGGGTCAGGAGGAGCCCTTGCTCGATCGTCAGTCGAGCCCGGACGAGTCCCTCGTACAGGAAGGGGAGGCTGGCGACGAGCAACAGCGCCAGGACCAGTTGCGTCCATCCCATGGCGAGGGACAGTCCGGTGGTCGCGGCGGCCAGCGTCGAGGCGACGGTGACGAACGCGGATCCTCGGCTCACGCTCGTCGGTCCTCCTTCGCGCCTGCTCGGGATCGTACGGTCAGTTCGGCGGGACACGCCTTCCGCGGCGGCACGCGCGCCGTCGGCCGACCGATGCGGCACCTGCGCGGACGCCGGGCCGCTCGGTCACCTGCAACCACGGCTCGGGTGGGCCTCGAGGACCGAGGCCACCGGGGAGCGGACGACGTCGACGGGTGATCCGCTGCGGGAGGGGACGTACGGCGCCAGACGGTAATCTCCGAACAACTCCCCGGTCGCCCACCAGGTGAGGTGGGTGTGGGTCCGGTCCGCCAGGTCCAGCACCGCCTCGGCGACCTCCGCCCATCCACGGGCGTCCGGTCCCGTGGTCGGCACCCCGAACTCGCCGATGTAGCCACGGACCCGGTGACGGTGGCACCAGTCGATGAAGGGTCGGACCGCAGCGAGGGTGCGGCCGGTCACGTCGTCGTACCCCTCCCTGACCGCCAGAGCGGTCTCCTCCGCGAGGCTGCGCTGGTAGGTGCCCGAGCCGTCGGCATCCGCGTACAGGTGCTCCTCGTAGACCTGGTTGTCAGCCGAGTCCCGGATCCAGGGGCCAGGGTGCCTCCGGTCCCATGGTCTGCGAGCGCTCGAGACGGTGTGTCCGGCCACGCAGACGAGCGTTCGATCACCGGTCGCGCGGATGGCGTCGACGGTCTGCTGAGAAGCGTGCCACCAGGAGGCGTCCCGCTCCGGCGGCGTCCCGGATGCCAGGTCCCAGGGCTCGTTCATCAACCCATAGCCGTGGACGCCCGGGTTCGAGGAGAAGACCTCCGCGAGTCGGCCCCACACGTCGGCGAGGTGGTCCGCCGTCACGACGCCCTGCCCGAGGACGTGCTCCACGTGGGTCGGGGGCAGGCGGTACCGGCCGTAGTTGTGCATGTCGAGGATCGCCGTCATCCCGGCGGCCCGTATCCGGTCGACCGCGGCCGACAGGTGCGCCAACAGCGCGGGGTCGAGGTCGACCCCGAGTCGAGGCTGCACCCGCTCCCACAGGAAGACGAGCCTGATCACGCGGTGGCCGCGTGAGGCCAGGAAGTCGAAGGTCTCCTGGGAGTCGTACCGCCAGTCCCTCCCGTACTCGGTCGTCGCCATCTGAGTCGGGAGCGAGCCCCACTCGCCGCCGGCCGAGCAGACCCCGCGGAACCATCCCCGTGCCTCGCCGGCCGCACAGACCTGGCGTCCCAGGACCGTCCGCGGAGCCGAGGCCGCCGCCAGTCCGAGCCCGACGGCGATCACGGTGCCGCCGGAGAGCAGTCGACGTCGGGTCACGAGCGGACCCGCCGCCCTGGATCCGGTCGACTCGACAGCGGGCGACGACGGGCCGGGGGCCCTGCCGCCGTGGACGTCCTCGGTCCCCCATCTGTCTGACCCCGACAGGTGACCCGTCTCCGTTCCCACGGTTCGACGAATCGGCACCGGGTTAGTCTCCGCTCCGTGCGGGCGCCGTCGCAGGTCATCCTCTCGTTCGCGGCGCAGGACGACAGCGGATGCCGACGCCCGGGCCCGGACGACCCGCACGTGCCCGACGGTGGGCCCTGGTGACGTCACCACTGTCGCGGCTCTGGCCGGAGGCGGGCCTGCAGTCGTCCGATCCGCTCCTGCTGGTGGCGTCCACGGGAGGACACCTCACCGAGTTGCGCGCATGGGTGGACCGCCTGCGCCTGTCCGGCTCGAACACCTGGGTCACGTTCGACACGCCCCAGAGCCGTGCCCTGCTGGACGGAGCGGACATCGAGTTCCTGCCGTACGTGGGTCCCCGGGACCTCGAGGGCGCCATCCGAGCCCGATCGCGGCTCGGCGCGGTGCTCCGCGACCGCCCCTGGTTGACGGGCGTGGTGAGCACCGGCGCCGGCATCGCCGTCCCCGCCTTCGTCGCCGCTCGGCGCGTCCGCGTGGCCAGGCTGTACATCGAGAGCATCGCGCGGGTGACCCGGCCTTCCCTCACCGGTCGCCTCGTCCAGTGGTCGGGACTCGCCGACCTGCGGGCTCCCTACCCGGAAGCGGCACGCCGACCGTGGCGGTACGAGGGCGGGCTGCTCGACCAGTTCATCGTCGGACGCCGACCGCCTTCGCCGAGGCCGCGTCTCCTGGTCACGGTCGGCACCATCCGGCCCTACCGCTTCGACGCGCTCATCGATTCGGTACTGGAGACGGGACTGGCCGACGAGCGGACGACCTGGCAGCTCGGCTCCACGACGCGACGTGGTCTGCCGGGTCAGGTCGTCGAGGAGCTCGCGCCGGCCGAGCTCATGGAGCACGCCCGGGCATCCGACGTCGTCGTGACGCACGCCGGGGCCGGGACGGTCCTCGACCTGCTGCGGATCGGGATCTCCCCGGTCGTCGTACCGCGGCGCCGTGCGCGCGGGGAGCACGTCGACGACCACCAGGCGGAGCTGGCGCAACTCCTCGAGCGACGCGGCCTCGCGCACGTCCGGGAGGCGGACGAGCTCGACAGCCAGACGATGAGAGAGGCTTCCGGCACGATGATCACCTCGACCGATGGGATGTCCCCGTGGTCTTCCTGAGCTGGGTCGAGCACGGCAGGAGCCACGGGCTGGCCCCTGCACTCGGGTTGCGGACGGTGGACGTCGTGGCCGGGAACCGGGAGCGCTCCGCACCCCGGCGGTACGTCGACCAGGCCGTCCGGACGATCTCGGTCCTCCGGCACGAGCGCCCGCAGTCCGTCGTCGTGATGCTGCCGCCGCTGCCGGCGCTGATCACGACGCTCCTGGGGCGTCGACGGGGATCGCGCGTCGTCGCCGATCTCCACACGGGTGTCTTCAACGACCCGAGATGGTCCTGGGCCCTCCGGCTCACTCTCCGGCTGGCCCGCCGCCACGCCGTCATCGTCACCAACGGCCACCTGGCCGACGAGAGTCGCCGCCGGGGGGTTCGCGCCTTCCAGGTACACGACGTGTTGTCGCGCGACCCGGGCCCCGGGTCACCGGGCGAGCGCAACGTGATGTGTCCGCTCAGCTTCGCGTCCGACGAGCCCGTCGACGCGATCATCGATGCCGCCCGAGCGCTGCCCGACACACGGTGGTGGGTGACCGGTCGCGCGCCGGCCGATCTGGAGCTGCCCCCCAACGTCCGGTTGACGGGGTACGTGTCCGACGAGGAGTTCTGGCGGCTCATGGGTCGGGCGAACGTGGTCCTCGCCCTGACGACGCGGCCGCACACCATGCAGCGCGCCGGGTACGAGGCCCTCATGAGACTCCGCCCGCTGGTCACCTCGGACGAGCCCGTCCTGAGGGAGTTCCACGAGGACAGCGCGGTCTACACCGACCTCACCGCTGCTGCCATCGCGGCTGCTGTCCGCGAGTGTCTGCGGGACGAGCGTCTGCTCGTCCAACGGGCTGATCGTGTCCTCGCCACGCGGATGGGTGAGCAGGAGGAGGCCCTTCGAGAGCTCCGGGACCACCTGGGGTCGTCCATCCCCCGCGCATGAGCGGCGCGGTCCCCGTCAGCGAGGAGCCGGCCGGTGTCCCCGCGACCGGACCGGGTCGCGGACTGCTCGGGCGCAACGTCCTGTTCAACGCGGCCGGGGGCCTGGCCAACATCGCCGGTCAGATCGTGGCGCTCCCCCTCGCGCTCGCGGCGGTGGGAGCGGAGGGCTACGGCGACTGGGCCGTGTGGATGGCCCTGCTCCAGGTGGTCCTCGTGGCGGACCTCGGTCTGGGGCCGGCCTTGGTCCAGCGACTGGCGGCCGAGCCGGACGGGACGTCCCACGCCGATCTCAGCCGGACCGCGCTGCTCGCCTTCGGGTGCTGGTCGTCGGTCCTCGCCGTCGTGGCCCTGGGCCTCGGCTTGCCGATGGCCGCCAGCGGGGCCTTCGGACCGCGTGGGACCGATCTCGTCCTCGTGGCCGTCCTCGGGGGTCTGGTCCCGGCGCTGCTGGGCCGCTGGGGACAGGCGCGGCTGTACGCGGCCCAGCTCTTCGGCCCCGACCGGGCCTTCCAGGTCCTCGCGCTGGTGCTGCGGCTGGGCGGGCTCGCGGTCGTCCTCGCGGTGGACGGTGGGATCGTCGCGGTCGCGGTCGTGGAGGCGGTCACCTTCGGCCTGCCGGGAGTGCTCGCCGCCGTGCTCGGCGGGCGGTACACCGGTGTGGCACGGACCAGCGGCGGACGCGCGTCCGGACGCGCTCTCGCGTCGCTGTTGCACTTCGGGCTGCGGGCCTTCTCCCTGGGACTGCTGTTGACCGCCACCGTGCAGCTGCCGGTCGTCATCGCCGGTGCGATCGCCGGCAACACGGCAGCGACCGCCTTCTCCGCAGCCGTCCGGGTGCAGGGAGCACTCCGTCAGGCCCAGAGCTGGTTGACCGAGCCGTTGCTCCCCAACATCGCGGCCGCCACGCCAGCGCGTGTCCGGCAGGCGATGAGTCGGGCATCACTGGCACTGCTCGCGCTCACCATCGTGGCCGGCGCCTTCCTGACGGCATTCGCTCCACCGCTGGTGTCACTGTGGCTGGGCGCTGGTCTCGACGGCACGGTCCCCCTGGTGGTGGCCCTGGCCCTGGCCACTGCCATCGGCAGTGCCCACACGGCTCCCCAGGTGGTGGGCAATGCCCGTGGGGAACCCTGGACGTACGTGGGGCCGACCCTGGTGGCGTGTGCAGCCCATCTGCTGGGCGTCACCCTCGGCCTGTACGCGGCGGGGCTCCCCGGAGCCGCAGTCGCGGTCCTCGTCGCTGCCGTCCTCTCGGAGGTCTACTACATGCTCGTCACCCGCCGTCGCTTCGGGGCGTCGGTCGTACGCCAGATCGTCTCCACCTCGTGCATCCTCACCACCCTCTGTGGACTGGCGGCGGGAACCGCGTTCCTCGTGGCCGGCTCGCTGACCGACCTGTGGTCGGTCCTCCTCGGCGGGACCGTCTACCTCGCAGTGCTGTGCCTCGGTGCGGCCGCCGTCAGAGGTCCGCTGCTCAGGACGTCGGGGAACCGCACGTGAGACGCCTCCTGTTGTTCATGGCGTCCCTCCCGCTCCCTCGGCTGGTCCGGGCGGTGGTCCTCCGCGTGGCCGGGGTGCGGACACGGACCAAGAACATCCACACGGGGTGCTTCTTCGGCGGACCGGACATCGAGATCGGCGCCGGGGCGTTCGTCAACAGGCAGTGCTACTTCGACGTGAACGCCCCGATCCGGATCGGCGAGGGGGCCCACGTGGGTCCCCGTGTCATGTTCCTGACGTCGGAACACGACAGGGATGGACGCGGGGTCGTGCCGGCGGTGGGTGCCCGCTCCGTGTCCGTCGGCCGGGGAGCGTGGATCGGTGCCGGTGCCTGCCTGCTGCCCGGTGTGACGGTCGGTGAGGGAGCCGTCGTCGCGGCAGGAGCAGTCGTCCGCGAGGCCGTACCGCCCTTCGAGGTCTGGGGTGGGGTGCCGGCGAAGCGGCTTTCCCGGCCACCGAAGGACGAGGGCTCGGCAGCGGCGCCACGGGACCGTCCGTGAGCCATGGAGGACGACGGGTCTCACCGACTGTGTCGTCCGGTGCCGGCGCCGGGGTTGACCTAGGGTCGCACCCGCTGAACCGACTGCGGGAGGAACCGCTCGACGAGGGGATGGGCATGGACTCCCGAGGAGTGTGGGCGGCGCTTCGGAGGGCGTGGTGGCTCCCCGTGCTCGGCGCGCTGGTCGGCGGCGCGGTCGCCCTGGCGGTCAGTCTCCTCCAGACGCCGGTCTACACCGCCTCGACGCAGCTGTTCGTCTCGACGACCAACGCCGGGACGACCTCTGACGCCTTCCAGGGCAGCCAGTTCTCCGAGGAGCGCGTCGCCTCCTATGCCCGCCTGCTCACCGGAGAGGAACTGGCCCGTCGGGTGATCGACGAGCTGGGCCTGGACACGAGCCCCGCGTCGCTGCGGGAGGAGGTCGTCGCGACCCCGGTGCCCGACACCGTCCTGATCGACGTGTCGGTGACGGACCCGGATCCGCAGCAGGCGCAGGACATCGCCGCGGCCGTGGGTTCGGAGTTCCGTGACCTGGTCTCGGAGCTGGAGACCCCGCCCGGTACGAGCAGCTCACCGGTGCGAGTCCTCGTCGTCGAGCCGCCGGACCTCCCGACGTCCCCGACGTCGCCGCAGACCGCGCGGTCCACCGTCATCGGGGTCCTCGCCGGGTTGCTCCTGGGCGCCGCGGCCGCCCTCGTCCGCGTCCGGCTCGACCGGTCCGTGCGCGACCGCGACCAGGTCACCGCGCTCACCGGTGCGCCGGTGCTCGGTGTCGTCCCCCGCGACCTGGAGCTCGAGAAGTCCCACCTCATCGACCGGCAGAACACCACCGGCGGCGCCGAGGCGTTCCGGCAGCTGCGCACGAACCTGCAGTTCATCAGCCCGGACGAGCCGCCTCGCGTGATCATGGTCACCAGTGCGGTGCCGGGGGAGGGGAAGACGACCCTCGCCGTCAACCTCGCTGTCGTGCTGGCGGAGGCCGGCACGCAGGTGATCCTCGTGGAGGCGGACCTCCGGCGACCGCGGGTCACCCGCTACCTCGGCCTGGTCGGCGGTGTGGGGCTCACGAACATCCTCGCCGGCACGGCGACGATCGACGAGGTGGTCCAGAGGTACGGGGATCACCTCGCCGTCATCGGGGCCGGTCCCACGCCACCGAACCCCGGTGAGCTCCTCTCGTCGAGTCTGATGTCCTCCTTCCTGGACGATCTCCGAGCCAAGAACGACATCGTCCTGGTGGATGCGCCGCCGGTGCTGCCGGTCGCGGACGCGTCGGGGCTGGGCGCCCTCGTGGACGGCACCGTGCTGTCCGTGCGCTACGGCGTCACCACCCGGGACCAGGTGCACCAGGCAGCGATGACCCTGCGGGGTGTCGGGGCGAGGACCCTGGGCGTGGTCCTCAACCTCGTCCCACCCCGGTCCACCGTCGCCTCGGCCTACGGGTACGAGTACAGCGCGTCCTACGGCCCGGAGTCCCCGGAACCGTGACCGGGAGCGCGGGTGGGCGCGGTGGCGTGCGACGCGGGACCGGGCGCCGCCGGCCTCGCAGGGAGGGCCGACACGATGTGCTGGGTGACGTTCCCGTCTCCCATACTCCGGGGATGCCGCGCTTGTTGCTGGTGAACGAGGCGACCATGGGCGTCGGGCACCTCGGTCACGGGCGGGTCAGCGACGTCATGCTCGAGGTCATGCCGGAGCGCGGGTGGACGGTCGAGGTCCTGCCCCTTCCGGAGCCCGGGCGACTCGGGCGCATGGCCAAGCGGGGATGGCCGGTCCTCCGGCGGTGGGATGCCGATCTCTCACAGGTGCGGTGGCACCTGACCTACGGCTGGTCGGTCAGGCGGCGGATCCTGCAGAGGCTCGCCGCGGCCCCGGGTGTCGACGTCGTCTTCGTGCACACGCACAGCGTGGCCTTCCTCCTGCCCCACCGATCGAACGTCCCCGTCGTCCTCAGCGTCGACGTGGGGACACGTGCGTTGCGCCGGTACGAGCTGTGGCGGCGGTGGACGAGGGCCACGGATGTCTCCCAGTGGGTCACGGACCTCCTCGAGAAGTGGGCGATCGAGCGCCATCAGGCCACGTTGGCGTGGACACGCTGGACGCAGCAGGGACTGCCGACGCAGCGCAACACCCACGTGTGGCACCCCGGGATCACGGCCGCGAGGTCCCCGGCCGGCCCAGGGGAGCGGCGGAGGCTGCTCTTCGTCGGCGGACGCTTCGAGGCCAAGGGCGGGTACTTCCTCCTGGACGTCCTGACGCCCCTGCTGCGCGCCGGACAGGTCCAGCTGGACGTCGTCACGCAGGACGAGGTCACCACGGACCTGCCGAACGTGACGGTGCGGAGGCTCGGCCCGGGGCCCGAGCTGGACGACCTCTTCGCCCGGGCAGGACTGCTCCTCCTGGCGAGCATCGGAGAGGGCGTGCCGTGGGTGATCCTCGAGGCGCTCCGGGTGGGGACCCCGGTCCTGGCTTCCGACGTCGGAGGGAACCGTGAGGTCATCGGCGAGTGCGGCTGGAT
Organism: Geodermatophilus amargosae; assembly: GCF_041028265.1. Classification (GTDB taxonomy): domain Bacteria; phylum Actinomycetota; class Actinomycetes; order Mycobacteriales; family Geodermatophilaceae; genus Geodermatophilus; species Geodermatophilus amargosae_A. The sequence continues at coordinate 141,715 of NZ_JABGCW010000009.1, read as the reverse complement.
CCTGCCGTTGGGCGAGGTGTCGGCCTGGCGTTCAGCCGTGCAGAGCTACCTCGATCTGGACGAGGCCGGCCGGACCGCTCTCAGTGACCGCTGTCGAGAACGGGTGCTCGAACAGTTCGATGCCGAGGTGAACGCCGACCGCCTGGACGGGTTCCTCAGGGAGTTGAGCGCTCGTTGACCTACCGCCCTGCGGAGTCGGGGCGGAGCGAGGACGTGCGCCTGCCGGCCGTCCGAGCCCGGCGGTACCGGGCGCTGGCTCCGATCGTCGTCCCCCGGGGGATGCCCGTGAACACGGTCCACCGCAGGTCCGGGACGCCGTGATCTCCGAGGATGGCCGAGTGGCCCGCCACCGGTCGCCCGAGCCGGTCTTCTCGGTCCTCTTCGTGTGCACCGGCAACGTCTGCCGCTCGCCGCTCGCCGAGCGCCTCGGACGGGCCTACCTGCACGAGGCGTTGGGTGAGCGGGCCGATGAGGTCCGGCTCGTCAGTGCGGGCGTACGGGCGGTGGTGGGCTCGGGGTTGCACCCGGACAGTGCGCTGGTCCTTCAGGGCCTCGGCGGGGATCCGCAGGGGTTCCGTGCCCGGCAACTCCTCGATCACATGGTCGTCGACGCCGACCTCACTCTCACCATGACCCGGGCGCAGCGTCGCGAGGTCCTCGAGCTGGCGCCCCGGGTGCTGTCACGCACGTTCACGCTGCGTGAGGCTGCCGACCTCGTGCGGAGCATCGACGACGACGTCGACCGGTCGGCTGGTGACGGCTTGGCCGATCAGGCCCGGATGTTGGTCCGACGACTGCACGCAGCGCGCTCGCGCCGCCAGGGCGGCCCAGGGGACGACGTCCGCGATCCCATCGGCCTGCCTCCGGAGGTGCACCAGGAGACCGGTGAGGCGGTCGCCGCGGCTCTGCTGCCGTTGCTCGAGCGGATCGTGGGCCTCGCCTGCACCTCGGACGACGTCCGGCGTCCCTGACGCGGAGGAGAGCTCAGGCCGACAGCTCGATGACGGGCTCCGTGCGGACGCTCGCGAAGAGCAGGTCCGACAACGGCCGCAAGGCCGCGGCTATCGTCCTCGCGGTCTCCCCGTGGACAGCAGCCCGGCGACCCATCGGGTCGACGACGTCGTCGGCATCGGTGGTCATGCGATGCGCGCGCGCTGCATCGAGACGCTGGCCGAGTGCCCGGGCTCGCGCGGTGAGGGGCATCGTCCGCAGTCCCCGGAGGTCCGCCAGCGTCAGCAGGTCGGCGGCCTCGGTCAGTGTGAACGTCCGGCGCAGGCTCCGTGGTGCGATCCGGAGGACCTCACGGCGGTGGTGCCGGGTCATCGTGATCACCAGGTCGGCGTTCCCGATCTCCTCCGGCGTCAGTGCGCGGCTGCGGAAACCCTCGGCCGCGCCGCCGAGCGCCTCCAGGGCCTGCGCACTCTCGGGGGCCATGGTCCGCCCGTTGGCGGCCTCGGTCCCTGCGCTCGACACCTCGACGGCCACCAACTCGGGGCTGCCGGCGAGGGAGCCCTGCGCCCACGCCACGGCCAGCCGTTCCGCGACCGGAGACCGGCAGAGGTTCCCCGTGCAGACGAACAGGATTCTCACGTCCGAAACCTAAGGAGGTCCACCCACTCCCGGCACTGGTCGAGGCGGCGTGGTGACCCCTGCGAGTGACGCCTGCGCGACCCTCTCGAGCTCATCGTGTCGCCGCACCCGCACCCGCACCCGCACCCGCACCCGCACCTGCACCTGCACCTGCGCCTGCGCGCGGTCCGGCGTCTGCGACCCGTGACCGTCAGGGCAGCCCCTGGGTCGGTGCGACGAAACCCGTCGTCGTACGGCGCCGCCGGGTCGGCGAGCCACGTCCACGGGCAGTCGGCCGGTGGGCTCGGTACCTTCCGGCCATGGCACGGGGGGACCGCTGGTGGAACGAGCCACCGACGTGGGCCTGGATCACGATGGCCGCCAGCCTGGCCGCGATCGTGGCCATGCTGCCCGTCGCCCTGGACCGCACAGCCCCGGCCTCCGGTGGCAGCGGGGAAACGGCCGGCACCGAGCGGTCCGGATCGATCACCGCGCCGTCCGCGCCTGTCGAGCCGTCCGACGAGACGTCATCCGCCGAGGCGGAAGACGTCTCGGGTGTCGTCGTCATCGGCGACAGCGACACGCGCGGTACCGGCCGAGGAGTGGTCGCGTGGCCTGCGTTGGTGGAGGACGGCCTCTCCGACATCCAGATCGAGGCGGTGACCACCGGCGACTCCGGGTACGTCTCCACGACGGCGGGGGAGCCGACCTTGACCGAGCTCGTCTCGCGGACCGACCTGACCGACGCCGAACTCGTCGTCCTGTTCGGCAGTCGCTTCGACGCTTCGGGGATCTCCGACCGGGTGTCCGCGGCCGCCGAGGAGGCCGTCGCCACGGTCAGGGACCGGGCCCCGGGCACCGCTCTCGTGGTCATCGGGCCGCTGTGGCCCGAGGGCACTCCACCGGCCGGCGTCCGCAACAACCGGGACGTCCTCCGTGCTGCCGCCGACGCAGCCGGGGTGACGTTCGTGGACCCCCTGACCGAGGGCTGGCTCGCCGTCGGGACCGGACTGGTCGACGAGGACGACGTCCACCTCACCGGCGAGGGACAGACGGCCCTCGCCGGCCTCGTCCAGCCGGTGATCGAGCAGGCGCTCGACGAGGCGGTCTCGACCACCTCCGGTGGATGAGCCGCTCAGTAGGCGCCGGAGCCACGGAGGACGGCTCCGGCGGTCTTCCACAGGATCATCAGGTCGAGGGCCAGCGACCAGTTCTCCACGTACCGGACGTCGATGCGCACCGAGTCGTCCCAGGAGAGGTCGGAGCGTCCGCTGACCTGCCACAGTCCGGTCAGTCCCGGCTTCACGAGGAACCGGCGGTGCATGTCGTAGCCGTACTTCTCGACCTCGCTGGCGAGCGGCGGACGGGGGCCGACCAGAGACATGTCCCCGCGCAGCACGTTGACCAGCTGGGGCAACTCGTCCAGGGAGTACCGGCGCAGCGTCCGGCCGACCCGGGTCACGCGCGGGTCGGCCCTCATCTTGAAGAGCACGCCGTTGCCCTGGTCCACGGTCGCGAGCTGTTCGACCAGCCGTGGGGCGTCCTGCACCATGCTGCGGAACTTGAGCATGGTGAACGTCTCGCCGCACCGGCCGACCCGCTCCTGACGGAAGAGCACCGGTCCCCTGCTGTCCAGGCGCACCGCCGCGGCGATCGCCAGCAACACCGGCGCCAGGAACAGCAGCCCGACCGCGGCCACCGAACGGTCGACGAGCTCCTTCGTGAACCTGCGGACGCCGGTCAGCTCCGGGCGCTCCATGTGCAGCAGCGGTAGTCCTGCGACGGGGCGGATGTGCACCCGAGGGCCCACCACGTCCGTGACAGCGGGAGCCAGGAGCAGTTCGGCGTCGGTGTCCTCGAGGTCCCAGCCGAGCCGCCGGAGGACTCGACCGTGGATCTCGGGCCCGGGGAGCACGGCGACCGTGTCCACCTCGAACCGGGTCACGATCTCGGCGACGTCCCGGACCCCGCCCAGGACGGGCAGGCCGTTGAAGGCATCGGCCGAACGGCTCTGCTCGGTGGTCGGCAGGCAACACCCGATGACCCGGTAGCCCTGGTGGGGGGAGCGCTGCAGCTGCTCGTCGAGCGCCGCGACGGTGTCGCGGGAGCCGACCAGGATGGTCGTCTGCAGGTAGTGCCCCCGTTGCCGCTCGCGGCGCAGCCGGTGGCGGTGGACGACCCGTCCGAGCAGCGTGAACAGCGTGGCCAACGGCAGCGTCATGACCACCAGGCCGCGCGCGACCTCGAGTCGCAGGCCCCACGACACGGTCGCGACGACGGCGAGCACCGCCACGGCGGCGCCGAGCACCCTGCGGTACTCCTCGACGCCGATCCAGAGGAACCGCTGCTCGTACGCGCGCGCCAGCAGCATCGCGGGCACCCACACGACCGGGACGAGCAGCGCCTCCCACAGGGGCGGACGAGGACCGTCCGCCGCGAAGACCTCGAACCAGAGCCAGTAGCCGAGGAGGCCGGCGAAGAGGGCGACCACGGCGTCCAGGGTCATCGTGCGCCAGACGTAGCGGCGGCGCCACGCCCGCCGGGCGGCGGTCCCCTCGCCCCTAAGGGCACCGGCGAAGAGTTCCCAGCCGTCCCGTCGTGACGACCCGGTGGACTGACGTCTGGAGCCGTGGACGCTGGTGGCGGACATGGCCTCACTCCCCGTTCCCCGTTCCCCCGTGGAACGCGGACGTCGGAAGCTGCGCGTCCGCGCCGTGTCATTGGGCCACGGAGTCCTCTGGGACACCACTTCGAGTGCACGGACGTCACGCCGAGCCATGACGCCGTCACGATGGCGGCAGATCAGGCTGCTGTGACCGGTTTCCGGTTGCTCTCCGTGATGAAGGAAGCGACGGATGGTCTCCGACCGGTCCCGGACCACGTGCTCGGCGACACGTCCCTGGTCGGCCGGGCCCGCCGCTCGCCAGCGAGGTGGAGAAGTACGGTGACGGCGTGCACCGCCGGTTCCTCGTGAAGCCGGGACTGACCGGACCGTGGCAGGTCAGCGGACGCTCCGACCTCTCATGGGAGGACCCGGTGCGCATCGACGTCCGGTCGCTGGCCCTCGACCTGATGATCCTGTGGAAGACCGCCGGAGCCGTCCTCCGTGGCCCCGGCGCCCACTGAGCGGAGCGGCGCGCGGCCGCGCGCCGTCCCGTCCCGCCCCGAGGTGCTCTGGCGTGCCCTGAGCTGGTTCTTCGTGCTCGTCGCTGCCAGTGTGCTCACGGCGTTCGCCGTGTTGCTGCTGACCGGGGAGTACCACAACGAGGGCCCGGTCATCGCCGTCGTCGCGACGGGCCACGGTCTGCACCGTGGCGACCTCTTCGTGCTGGCCGGCTGGGCCGCCGGGATGCTCGCGCTCCTCGGCGTCGTGCTGGCCCATCGCCGCGGACGGCGAGCCGGCAGCGGTGTCAGAGACCTGGGCGCACCGCGCCGCACCGGCAGGCGTACAGGCTCGAACCGCTGAACGGATCGTCGGCGACCCACCGGAACCGGTGCAGGTGCCATGCCCGCGACCGACGCTCCGCGTCGGGACGCGCCACTGCGAGGCGGCTGCTCACGACCGCAGTCTGACAGCCGTCTCCGGTCCGGCCGAGTGCTCCGCCGATCAGCGGGGGACGTCGGGCAGCGCCTCGGTGTCGAACTCGCCGGCGTTCTGCGACAGCGAGTCGTTCCGCAGGTAGGCCCACATGCGGTCGCCGGTGACCTGGTCGAGGTAGACGACGCTGGCCGGGCCCTCCGTCCCGGTGCCGAGCACCGGCGCGGTGAACGAGTCGACGTTCTCCGGCCGCAGGTCGCGCAACGAGTAGGCCAGCGACAGCAGGTCGGCGTTGCCCAGCGTGTCGTCGACCGCGACGGCACTGGTCACCGCGAGCAGTGCGGCGTCGAGCCTGCCGGGGTCGGTCAGCGTCCCGGAGCTGAACAGCTGCGTGAACACCGCCTCGACGAACTGCTGCTGGCGGCGCACCCGGTCGAAGTCACCGCCCTCGAGGCCGTAGCGCTGTCCGAGGTACCAGCGGGCCTGGTCGCCGTCGAGGTGGTTGATCCCGGCGGGGAACGTGTACGGCCCGTTGCTGGTCGTCTCGGCGACGACGACGTCGACCCCGCCCAGGTCGTCGGTCACCTGGATGATGCCCTCGAAGTCGATGGTCACGTAGTGGTCGATGCGGACGCCGGTGAGCTGCTCGACGGTCCGGATGAGCAGCGTCGGCCCGCCGAAGGCGTAGGCGGCGTTGACCTTGTTCGTCCCGTACCCGGGGACGTCGACCCACGAGTCGCGGGGGATGGACACCAGCTGGGCGTGCTGCCGGTCGCCGGAGAAACGGGCGATCATGATCGCGTCGGAGCGGCCGCCCGCGGCGATGCCCTCGTCCGCGGTGCCGCGGCTGTCGCTGCCGACGAGCAGGAAGGTCACCGGGTCCGCGGCGGCCTCCGCCGCAGGCGTGGCCGGCGCCGGGCGGGCGTCCTCGTCCAGGTCGCCGAAGACGTCGGCGACCCGGTCGATGTTGCCGGCGTAGCGGTCGGTCAGGTACCAGAGGCCGCCGCCGACCAGCACGGCCAGGACGGTGACGAGGACGCCCAGCGCGATCAGCAGACGTCGCAGGCCCCGGCGGCGCCGGGGAGGCCGCTCGTCGGTGGACGGCTCGTCGGGAACGAGCACGGACCCGTCGCGCTCCTCGTCGTCGCTCACAGTGACCCCCGTCGACCGGCAGAAGCCCCGAGGTTAGGCGGGGACCGGCCGATCGGCGGCCTGGTCCCACCCCTGTGGAGTGAGACCGCCCGGCGCCCGGCGCCCTGCGCCCTGCGCCCTGCGCCGGGCGCCGGGCGCCGGCGCGCCCCGGCGCCGCTGCCGCCTCCGCTCAGACCGTCGTCGGTCCGGCGCCGGCCCGGAGGTCCTCCTCCAGGCCGGCGAGGACGGAGTCCAGCTCGCGGCGGAGGTCGCGGGCGTCGGCTGCCTGCCGCGCGTCCGCCAGCCGGATGCCCCGCCCCAGCCCGAGGGCGACGGCGGTCGCCACGGCCAGCCAGGTCAGCACGACGAGGAAGACGACGGTCACCGTCCCTTCCTACGGGGAGGCGGATGGCCGGCCGGCCCGGCCGCGCGGGCACATGCTGCCGAAACGGTCGGCTGCCGGTGTCGACGGGAGCGGTTCCGGACCCCAGCCGCCCGACCGGCCCCACGAGCCCCGTCGGGCGCGTCGTCGCGCGGCCGGCAGCGCCGCGGGGTCCGGTGCCGGGTGCCAGGGGCGGCCCGGCACTTCTGGCACCCTGTCGTCCGTGAGCGACATCCGCCGTCTGCTGGTGACCGGCGGCGCCGGCTTCATCGGCGCCAACTTCGTCCACCAGACCGTCGAGCGCTTCCCGCAGTACCGGGTGACGGTGCTCGACGCGCTGACCTACGCGGGCAACGAGGCCTCGCTGGCCGGCGTCCGGGACGCGATCACCTTCGTGCACGGGTCGATCACCGACGCCGCGCTGGTCGACGACCTGGTCGGCGCCAGCGACGCCGTCGTCCACTTCGCGGCCGAGAGCCACAACGACAACTCGCTGGCCGACCCCGAGCCGTTCCTGCAGACCAACGTCGTCGGCACCTACACGCTGCTCGAGGCGGTGCGCCGGCACGGCGTCCGGTTCCACCACGTCTCCACCGACGAGGTCTACGGCGACCTCGAGCTCGACGACCCGCGGAAGTTCACGCCCGAGACGCCGTACAACCCGTCGAGCCCGTACTCCTCGACCAAGGCGGCCTCCGACCTGCTGGTCCGCGCGTGGGTGCGGTCCTACGGCGTGCAGGCGACCCTGTCCAACTGCTCGAACAACTACGGGCCCTACCAGCACGTCGAGAAGTTCATCCCGCGGCAGATCACCAACGTGCTCGCCGGGCGGCGTCCGCGGCTCTACGGCGCCGGCCAGAACGTGCGCGACTGGATCCACGTCGACGACCACAACGCCGCGGTGCACGAGGTCCTCGAGCGCGGCCGCACCGGGCACACCTACCTGATCGGTGCCGACGGCGAGGTGGACAACCGCACCGTCCTCGCCACGATCCTCGAGCTGATGGGCCGGCCGGCCGACGCCTTCGACTCCGTCACCGACCGGGCCGGGCACGACCTGCGCTACGCCATCGACGCCACGAAGCTGCGCGAGGAGCTGGGCTGGCGGCCCCGCTACACCGAGTTCCGCGACGGCCTGGCCGCGACCATCGAGTGGTACCGCGACAACGAGGAGTGGTGGGCGCCGCAGAAGGAGCGCGTGGAGGCGGCCTACGCCGCCCGCGGCCAGTGACGGCGGTCGTCCTCGGCGCCGGCGGGCAGGTCGGCCGGGCGCTGACCCGCCGGTTCCCCGACGCCGTGGCGCTGACCCGGGCCGGTCTCGACGTCGGCGACCCGGCCGCCGTCGCCGCGTACGACTGGTCCGGCGTCGACCTGGTGGTCAACGCCGCCGCCTGGACCGCCGTCGACGCCGCGCAGGACCCGGTCAACCACGCCGCCGTGCGGGCGGTCAACGTCGACGGCGTCGGCGCCCTGGCCGACGCGGCCCGCGCGCACGGCTTCCTGCTCGTGCACTTCTCCACCGAGTACGTCTTCGACGGCGCCTCGCACGGGCCGATCCCGGAGGACGCCCCGGTGCACCCGCTGAGCGTCTACGGGCAGAGCAAGGCCGACGGCGACGCGCTGGTCACCACGCTCGACCGCCACCTGCTGCTGCGCACCACCTGGGTGGTGGGGGCGGGGCGCAACTTCGTGCGGACCATGGCCGGTCTCGCCGACCGCGGCGTCAGCCCCGCGGTGGTCGCCGACCAGGTCGGCCGGCCCACCCTCGCCGACGACCTCGCCGCCGCCGTGGACCACCTCGCCGGCGCCGGGGCGTCGGGCACCGTCAACGTCACGTGCGGCGGGGAGCCGGCGTCGTGGGCCGACGTCGCGGAGGTCGTGTTCGCCGCGCGCGGCCGGGACCCGCACGACGTGCGGCGGGTCAGCACCGCCGAGTACACGGCGGACAAGCCCGGCCTGGCGCCGCGGCCGCTCAACAGCGTGCTCGACCTGGCGAAGCTGGAGGCGACGGGGTTCGCGCCGCGCGAGTGGCGCAGCGCCGTCCGGAGCCACCTCACGACGGCCGGCTGAGCACCGCCCCGAGCACCTGCCGGGCGCAGTCGTCCACGGTCCGCCCGGCGGTCTGCACGGTGACCTCCGCGTCGGCCGGCGTCTCGTAGGGATCGCTGATGCCGGTGAAGGCCGGGATCTCCCCGGCCCGCGCCCTGGCGTAGAGGCCCTTGCGGTCGCGGGCCTCGCAGTCGGCCAGCGACGTGGCCACGTGCACGAGGAGGAAGCTGCCCGGCCCCGCCTGCGCCTCCACCTCGCGCCGCACGTCGGCGCGCACCTCGGCGTAGGGCGCGATCGGCGCGCAGACGGCGATCCCGCCGTGCTTGGCGATCCGCGCGGCGACCCAGCCGATCCGGCGGACGTTGGTGTCGCGGTCGGCCTTCGAGAAACCGAGCCCCGCGGACAGCGAGTGCCGCACCTCGTCGCCGTCGAGCAGCGTCACCGTGCGGCCGGCCTCGACGAGCAGCTCGACCAGCCGCGCGGCGATCGTGGACTTCCCCGCGCCGGACAGGCCGGTGCACAGCACCACGGTGCCGCCGGTGCGCGCCGTCCCCGGCCACGGCCGGCTGCCGGCCAGGGACGCGCCGTGCGCGGCGGCGAGCTCCTCCGGCCCGGCCTCCGGCGCACCCGGGGTGACCGGCACGGGCACGACGACGACGTCGCGGCCGCCGTCGCGCACGGCTGCCCAGGCCGCGGCGGCACCGGCCAGCGCCGCCGAGTCCGGCGCGAGCCCGGCCGCGGGCAGCAGCACCAGCAACTGCTGGGGCAGGTCCGCGACGTCGTCGGGCGGCAGCCCCACCCACGCCGCGACCTCCGTCCAGCCGCGGTCGTGCAGCCGCTCGGCCACCGTGGCGGGCTGCTCCCAGCGCGGCACCTCGACGACGGTCAGGTCGTCGCCGGCCGCCGTCGCGACGAGCACGCCCTGCGCGTCCTCGTACTCGCCGGCGGGCGGGAGGGCGGGCAGCGGCCCGAGGCCGGAGCGGAAGCGGGCCACCGCGGCGACCTGGGCGTCGTCGAGCCGGGCGCGGGTCTCGGGCATGGGCCCATCCTGCCGCTCGGCCACGCTCGCCTGTTCGGGGATCTCCGACGGGCGCGCGCAACGACGACGTGATGCACTTCGGGGGCTAAGTGTCTGCGGGGTGAGGAGGCGGCGGTGCGCATCTCGGTCATCGGCTGCGGCTACCTCGGCGCCGTGCACGCGGCCTCGATGACCGAGCTCGGCCACGAGGTGGTCGGGATCGACGTCGACGAGCGGAAGGTCTCGGCGCTGTGCGCGGGGCGGGCGCCGTTCTACGAGCCCGACTTCGAACAACTGCTGGGCCATGCGCTCGGGTCGGGCCGGCTGCGCTTCAGCACCGACATCGCCGACGCGGCGGGCGCGCAGGTGCACTTCCTGTGCGTCGGGACCCCCCAGAAACACGGGGAGTACGCCGCCGACCTCCGCTTCGTCCAGGCCGCCGCGGAGTCGCTGCTGCAGGTCCTGGCGCCCGGCGAACTGGTGGTGGGCAAGTCGACCGTCCCGGTCGGGACCGCTGCAGGGCTCGCTGCCATGTTCGGCGAGAAGGTGCCGGGGGCGCTGCTGGCCTGGAACCCGGAGTTCCTCCGGGAGGGCTTCGCCGTCCGCGACACCCTGCATCCCGACCGGCTCGTCTACGGCCTGCCCGCCGACGGCGACGGGGAGACCGCCGAGCGCCTCCTGGACGAGGTGTACGCGCCGATCGTCGCCCGGGGGATCCCCAAGGTCACCACCGACCACGCCACCGCCGAGATGGTCAAGACGGCGGCCAACTCCTTCCTCGCCACGAAGATCAGCTTCATCAACGCGATGGCGGAGCTCTGCGAGGCCACCGGCGCCGACGTCAAGCAGCTGGCCGACGCCATCGGCTACGACGACCGGATCGGGCGCAAGTTCCTCAACGCCGGGCTCGGCTTCGGTGGCGGGTGCCTGCCCAAGGACATCCGCGCGTTCATGGCCCGCGCCGGCGAGCTCGGTGCCGACCAGGCGCTCACGTTCCTGCGCGAGGTCGACAACATCAACATGCGCCGCCGGATCCGCATGGTCGAGCTGGCGCGCGAGGTGCTCGACGGGTCGCTCCTGGGCAAACGCGTGGCGGTCCTCGGCGCGGCCTTCAAGCCCGACAGCGACGACATCCGCGACTCCCCGGCGCTCAACGTCGCCGCCCAGCTGCAGCTGCAGGGCGCGGTGGTCTGCGTGACCGATCCCGCGGCGGTCGACAACAGCCGCCGCGAGTGGCCGCAGCTGGACTACGCCGCCACGCCGGAGGAGGCTGCGGCCGACGCCGACGCCGTCCTGGTGCTCACCGAGTGGCGCCAGTACCGCGAGCTCGACCCCGTCGCCTTCGGCGCCCTCGTACGGCAACGGCGGGTCCTCGACGGGCGCAACGCGCTCGACCGGGAGGCCTGGACCGCCGCCGGCTGGACCTATCGCGCCCTGGGCCGCCGCGTCGGCTGAGCGGCCCACCCGTCCGCCTCCGGAGCGCGACGGGACCGGTGGCCGTCCCACCCGTCCGGGTGGGCCCACGCGTCCCACCCACCCCCGTGGTGTGACCGTCCGGTCACGTTCCAGCCCCCATCTGCCGATGCTCCGCCCGTGTGGACGTGGATCGTCGGCGGGCTCGCCGTGTGGGTGGTCGTCGCGATCGCGCTCGGCGTCGTCCTGGGCCGGGGCATCCGGCTGGCCGACCGCCGGTCGCCGGCCACCGGGGCCGAGCGGCCGTTGACGACGGCGGCGCCCGGAGCCGCCCGGGACTCCGCGCCGGCCGCCGTCCGCCCGGCTCGCCGGCGCGTGCCGCTGCCGCCCGTGGGCGTGGCCCTCGCCGGGCTCGCCGTCGCGCTCGAGGCGGTCGGCTACGCGCTGCGCCTGCGCGGCACCACCGGACAGGTGGCCCAGGTCCTCTCGATGGACGCCCCGTACTCGCTGCCGCGGACGTACGTGGCCGCCCTCTTCGGGGCGGCCGCGCTGGCGGCTGTCGCCGGCGCGGCCCGCAACCCGGGCCGCCGGACCTGGTGGCTAACCGTGGGCGCGGTGGCTGCCGGGATCGCGGTGGTCAAGGCGGGCGGCACCGTGCACGTCACGGCGATGGAGGCGCTCGCGGAGCTGACCTCGCCGGCCGGCGCCACGGTCATCAGCGCCCTGGTCGCGCTCGGCGTCCTGGCCGTCCTCGCCGTCGTCAGCCGCGCCGAGCGCCGGGACCGCCGCCGGGTGCTGTCCACCTTCGGCCTGTACGCCGTGGCCTCGGTCGGACTGTCCGCCGTGTCGGGCTGGGTCGGCCCGCAGTGGTCGGCCATGGCCACGTTCGTCGAGGAGTCCGGCGAGGCCCTGTCCGGCGTCGCCGTGCTGGTCGCCGTGCTCGTGGGTGTCGCGCCGCGCCTCGTGCTGCCGGCCTCCTGGCTGCGCCGCCGCGACGACGCGCTGTCGCTCGAGGCGGCGCAGCGGCTGCCCGTCGCGCAGGACTGACCCGGGGGAGCCAGTCCGCGCGGGCCGCTCCGTCGTTACGCTCCGCTCCCGCGCCGGGCCCGGTCCCCGGCCGGGAGACGGTGGGGAGGCGGCGTGCTGCATGTGCTGGCCGAGTTCCGGGAGCGGGCGCGGGCCGCGCTGCCGCCCGAGGTCTGGGACTACTACGAGGCCGGTGCCGGCGACGAGGTCACGCTCGGTGAGGCCGAGGCGGCCTGGCGGGACTTCCGGCTACGGCCCCGGGTGCTGCGGGACGTGTCGCGGGTCGACCTCACCACCGGGCTGCTCGGCACGCTGACCGCCTCGCCGTTCGTCGTCGCTCCCATGGCGCTGCACGCGCTCGCGCACCCCGACGGCGAGTGCGCGACCGTGCGCGGTGCCGGCGACGCCGGGTGCCTGACCGTCGTCTCCACCCGCGCCTCCCGGACCCTGGAGGACGTCGGCGCCGCCGCCACCGGCCCGTGGTGGTTCCAGGCCTACCTGATGCGCGACCGAAGGCTGACCGAGGCGCTGGTCCGGCGCGCCGCGGCGGCCGGGGCCCGCGCGGTCGTGCTCACGGTCGACACGCCGTACGTCGGGCGCAAGGGGCGGGTGGCCGGCGTCCGCATCGCCGTACCCGACGAGCAGTACCTGGTCAACCTCGCGCAGCACCTGGTGCCGGGCGCGGCGGCCCGCGAGTCGGCCGAGCAGGACCCGTCCATGACGCCGGACACGATCGGCCGGCTGGCCGAGGTCTCGGGCCTCCCGGTCGTGGTCAAGGGCGTGCTGCGCGGCGACGAGGCGGCGCGCTGCGTCGAGGCGGGTGCGGCCGGCGTCGTCGTCTCCACCCACGGCGGGCGGCAGCTGGACCGGGTGGTGCCCAGCGCGGACGCGCTGCCCGACGTGCTGGAGGGCGTCGGCGGCCGGGTACCCGTCCTGGTCGACGGCGGGATCCGCAGCGGCACCGACGCCCTCGTGGCGCTGGCGCTGGGTGCCGACGCCGTCCTCGTGGGCCGGCCGGTCCTGTGGGCGCTGGCCGCCGGTGGAGCCGAGGCGGTGCGCGAGGGGCTGGACGTCCTGACCGACGACCTGCGGCACGTGATGGCCGTCGCGGGCGCCGCGCGGCCGGCCGACCTGGACCCCAGCCTGGTCAGGGCCGGCTGAGGACCCGGTCGGGCGCGTGGCGTCCGCCCGGCCCGTGTCGCCGTCGTCGCCGGGCCGCGACGGGCACCAGGACGACGCACGGTTGCGCAGGACGTTCGCAGTCGTACCATTCGGGCCCGCCAGGACGCACTGGTGCGGGGGTCATGAGGGGGCTCGCGGTGCACGCTCCGGGCGAGGAACCACTGCGGAGTCCGCACCCCACGCGTCCTGACGACCCCGAGTCCGGGACACGGCCGCGGCTGCGTGCCGTGGAGCAGCCCCTCCCGCCGGCGGGTCCGCCGTGCACGTGCGGTCACGGGCGGACGGCGCACGAGCACTATCGCCGGGGCAGGGACTGTGCGCTCTGCGACTGCCGCTCCTACCGCCACCGCCGGTGGTTCCGCCGCGGTCGACCCTGAGCTCCCGCTCCCCGGAGTGACTCCGGCTGCCTCACGGACGGGTGAAACCCGCTGCTCAAGGCGCGGGAGCCCGCTACGGAGAGTGAGAAACGCCTGGTGGGTCGGAAGGCCGTCACCCGATCCGATGGACGCAGCGCGATCTTCCGGGGAGGGTCGCTCGGGGGTGTCCGCGGGCCTGGTGTCCGTCGCCCCCGCCACGTCGCGACCGGCGCGTCGTGGCCGCGAGGAGGGCAGCGTGCTGGGGAACGGACACTCCGCGGGAGCGCTCGGCTCCGTCGCGGTGTCCACCCTCGGCGACCCTGACCGGCGCACCGGCCGGCGCGTCCTCGTGCTCCTCGTCTTCTTCGTGGCGGCGTGGGTGGTCCTGGGGGTCCTGTCCGTCGCCGCCCGTGCCGACGAGGCAGGCCCCGCCGGTCCTGCGCACCGGGGAGTCGACGGCCACTCCGACTCGTGGGAGCACGACGGCGAGGCAGGGCACCCCGGGCGTGCTCCGGCCGAGCAGCCGATCGAGACGTCCCCCGTCACCACGGCCGGGACCCCGGAGGCCGGGACCCCGGAGGCCGGGACCCCCGACGACGTGGTGACGCCCGAGCCCGCTTCTCCGGCTCCGCCCACGGAGTCGCCTGCTCCGGTCGAGCCGGCCCAGCCGCCGGTGGTCCCGCCGGCGTCCCAGCCGTCCCCGGTCCCCGCCGCCCCGGCCGAGCCGGGTACCGGCCCGGGCACCCCGGCCACGGGCACCCCGGCCACGGACGTGCCGGCCACCGGCACCCCCGTGACACCGGGTGCGACCACGGGTACGCCGACCACGGGCACCCCTGCCAAGCCGAGCACCGGCACCGCGGCCACCACCGCCACCCCGGCGACGCCGGGTGCGACCACGGGTACGCCGACCACGGGCACCCCGGCCCCGGGCGCGCCGGCCACCGGCACCGCGACCACCGGCACGACGACCACCGGCACGACGACCACCGGCACGACGACCACCGGCACGACGACCACCGGCACCGTGACCACCGGGACCCTCGCCACGAGCACGCCGACCACGACGGTCACGGGCACCCCGGCGGCGGCTGGTGCCGCCGAGGTGAGCGGTGGAGCCGCCGCCCCCGAGACCGCCGGCCCCGAGACCGCCGCCCCGGAGGCCGCCGCCCCCGAGGCCGCTCCCGAGGCCGTGGAGAAGGCCACCCCCGCGGACGGGACGGTCACGCACGCCGCCGCGAGGTCCCCGCACTGTGACGGTGCTCCGGCGTCGCACGCGGCTGAGGTCGTCGCCGCGCCCAGTGGCGAGGACGGCGGCCGGTCGGATCCAGTGGCAGCCGGGGAGCGTGCGCGCGAGCCTGCGGGCGAGCGGAGCCCTCCCCGGACCGAGGCCGCCGCCAGTCCTCCGGTGCTCGCGCTCGTCGCGACGCCCACGCACGCGTCCGCGCCACCGAGCGACGCTCCTCCTCCGCCTGCCCCGCCGGCCATGCCGGCCCCGCTCCCGCCGCCGGCTCCCCCGGCGCCGACCGGATCGTGCGCCGTCGGCGCCGCCGGTACCTCCGCCACGGGCGGCGGACAGCACGGTGGGTCCGCGCAGGACCTCGCCGTCCTCGGCGGGAGGATCCCGGCGCCGTCCCTCTCGGCGGCCGACCTCGCGCACGGCTCCGACGTCGACTTCGTCACCCCCCGCGCCGACGACCCCGGCTCGTCTCCCGACTGAGGTGCGCGCGGCGGGTCCACCGATCCCGCCGCTCCTGTGGTCGAGCCCCGGCACCTGGCCGGCACCACACCTCGGCCCGCCTCCTCCTGCGCCCCCGTGCGCACCGCCTCGCGCGGACCCGTCGTGGTCCCCGGCGGCTCGGACGAGGCCACGGCCCCAGTCCCCAGAGACAACGCACGAGCCACGAGAGCTGAGTCATGACACAGACGCAGAGCCAGACGGACGCCCGCATCCCGACGCACGCCCGCATCCACCACGTCCCGGTCCGCACCGCCGCGCCGCGGGTGAGCGTCGTCATCCCGACCTACAACGAGGCCCGGAACCTGCCGCACGTCTTCTCCCGGCTCCCCGCCGGGCTGCACGAGGTGGTCGTCGTCGACGGGCACAGCATCGACGACACGGTCGAGGTGGCCCGGGCGCTGCGGCCCGACGTCCGCATCGTCCGGCAGAACCGCCGGGGCAAGGGCAACGCGATGGCCTGCGGATTCGCGGCCGTCACGGGCGACGTCGTCGTCATGCTCGACGCGGACGGCTCGGCCGACGGGCAGGAGATCGAGCGCTTCGTCGCCGCGCTGACCGCCGGCGCGGACTTCGCCAAGGGCACCCGCTTCGCCGGCGACGGTGGCAGCTCCGACATCACCCGGATGCGCGCCTGGGGCAACCGGTGGCTCAACCGGGCCGCCAACGTCCTGTTCGGCACCCGCTACACCGACCTCTGCTACGGCTACAACGCGTTCTGGACCCACTGCCTCCCGTCCCTCGAGCTGGACCCCGGGACGGAGCGCGGCGACGTCAAGCGGTGGGGTGACGGCTTCGAGATCGAGACGATCATCAACACCCGCATGGCCAAGGCGGGCTTGCAGATCACCGAGGTGCCCAGCTTCGAGCACCCGCGGCTGCACGGGATCAGCAACCTCAACACCTGGCGGGACGGCTTCCGGGTGCTGCGCGCGCTGGTCGTCGAGCGGTGCAACGGCAGGGGTCGCCGGGTCGTCGCCGTGGCGCCCATCGCCCTGCCGGCGCAGCGAGCGAGCCGTGGGGCGGGCGAGGCGGGATCGCGGAAGGCCGAGCAGACGGCGTGACCCGGCGGCCCGCCCCTTCACGGGGCGGGCCCGGGAGCACCGTCGACAGCCCCTGCGTGCCGGTTGCCGGTGGCATGGTCTCCGGCCTCGTCGTCAGGCCGGCACCCGCGTCGACGGCCCGGGGGCAGGTCGCGGAGCTGCCGTCCGCCCGCCCGAGGGGACGCCGTCGTCGCGCTGACCACCGTGACGGGTGGGACGGCTGCGGCGCCTCGTCCGCCAAAACGGTGAGTAACTGGGCGATAGCGAAGCGGAGCCGTACGCTCACGTCGATGCACGGCCCACCGGGGGCCTCGCAGCCCCAGGAGGTCGCCATGCAGCCCGCTTCCCGAGCCGTGATCAGCGGGGACACCGCGCTCGCCCACCCGGAGGTGCGACTGGCGCCCGCCCCGAGCGCCGGTGTGGCGACCTGCAGCGACTGCGGCCACGGCCGACAGGCCCACCAGCACTACCGTCGCGGCACCGACTGCGCCCTCTGCGGCTGCGACCGCTTCCGTCGCTCGCTCCTCGCCCGGCTCCTCGGCACCCGCTGAGGACCGTCCGGGGGGCGACGGGCTGCCCGCTCCCACCGGGTGGGCGACGTCCTCCGCGGACGCCCCGGCAGGCCGGGCACCGTCAGTGCGACGGCTCCCGGAGGGCGCCGTCCATGCGCGCCGCCAGCTCGGGCGTGTGCTCCCCGCTGAGCAGGACGTGGTGCGAGCCGGGGATGGAGACGACCCTGAGGTCCGGCGCGACCCTGCGCCACACGTACAGCAGGTTCGCGATCACCGGCACCCGGAACCGTGCCCGGAAGTACGTGACCGGTCCTGCGTAGGGCCGTAGCCGGTAGGCGTTGAACACCCGGTAGGCGGCCGCGAACGTCTGCTTCTCCTCGTCCACCGGGGGAAGGGAGCGGCCGAAGCGCCGGCGCAGGACCGCGCGCACCGTGTCCTCGACCATGCCGGGCACCAGGAGTGCGATCCACCAGGCCACGGTGCGCAGGGCACGCGAGGACCGTGACATGTGGTCGAAGGGCGGCTCGGTGTCGAGCAGGCCGAGGAAGGTGACCCTCCGGCCGGCTGCGGTGAGCTGCCGCGCCATCTCGTAGGCGACCAGCCCCCCGAAGGAGTACCCGGCCAGCCGGACGTCCCCCTCGGGGAGGGTCTCCTGGACGACCGCGACCAGCGGGGTGGCGATCTCCTCGATGGTGATGCCCTCGGTCGCCGCGATCCGGGGATCGGACGTCAGGCCGTACACGGAGGCCGGGGTCCGCAGGGCATCGACCAGGGTGCGGTAGATGTCGACGTCCCCGAGGTAGCCGTGCACGAGGAACAGCGGGGTGACGCCCGGGTCGCCGCGGCGCAGCACCTCGCACCGGGAGTGGTCCGGAGCCCCGGTGGTGACCGCGCGCGTGACACCCCGCACGGACGGGTCGGCCAGGAAGTCCTCCAGCAGCAGCGGGCGGTCGAGCTCCATCCGCAGCCGGCGCATGAGCGTCATCGCCTGGCGCGAGGTGCCGCCGGCGTCGGAGAAGTGGGCGTCGTCGGGCACCGGTGCGCCGAGCACCTCGGTGAACACCCGCGCGACCACGGCGTGGGTGTCGCCGTCCCCGTCCAGGACGGCTCCGGCCGTCGCGGTCTCCTCGGCACGCCGGGCTGCCGCGGCGATCGACTCCAGTGCTCCGGGGTTCTTGAGCGCCGACAGGTTGCGGACGGGCCGGCCCTCGAGCACGGCCCGTGCCGCGCTCTCCGAGCGCTTGCCGTTGTGGGTCAGCGGGATCGCGTCGACCGCCAGGATCACCGACGGCACGTGCGCGGGCGATCCCTCGCGACGCAACCTCGCCCGGATGCGGCGGCCCAGCTCCGCGTCGAGCTCCACGTCCTCCTGCAGCACGACCAGCAGCACCATGCGGCTGCTCCCGGGTGCGGCCGGGTCCTGCGTCTCGACGGCGATCGCGTCGGCCACGCCGGGCACCGCCCGGACGATGGTGTAGACCTCCGAGGGGCCGATGCGGATCCCGTTGACGTTGAGGACGCCGTCCGACCGGCCGTGGAGCCGCGAGGAGCCGTCACCGGCGATCTCGATGCGGTCGCCGTGGGTCCACGTGCCGGGGTGCTGGACGAAGTACGCGGCCCGGAACCGCTCCCCGTCGGGGTCCTGCAGGAACCGGACCGGCCGAGAGGGGAAGGGGTTGCGGCAGACCAGCTCGCCGACCTCGTCGAGCACCGGGCGCTCCTGGTCGTCCAGCGCGGCCACGTCGAGGCCCAGGCTGATCGACTGGCAGCGCCCCGGACGGACCGGGACCTCCGGGTGGCCGAGCACGAAGCAGCCGACGATGTCCGTACCGCCCGAGATCGACTGCAGCGGCACGGGACCGACGTGCTCGGCGAGCCAGGCGAACTGCCAGTCGTGCAGGACGGCGCCGGTCGACAGGACGGCGCGGAGGGAGCTGACGTCGACGTCGGCCGCCGGGACGTACCCCTCGTCCTGGCACAGCTGCAGGTAGGCGGGGCTCGTGCCGAGAACGGTCACCCCGTGCTGCGCCGCGAGACGCCAGAGCGTCTCCGGGCCGGTGACCGGGCCGTCGTAGAGGACGACGTGCGCGCCCACCGACAGGGCCGACAGCTGCCAGTTCCACATCATCCAGGCCGTGGTGGTGTGGAAGTACAGGACGTCGGTCGGACGGAGGTCGACGTGGAGGCGGTGCTCCTTGACGTGTTCGAGGAGCGAGCCGCCGACCCCGTGGACCATCGCCTTCGGCGGCCCGGTGGTACCCGAGGAGAAGAGGACCCAGAGCGGGTCGTCGAAGGCCACCCGCGGCCAGTCCGGGCCGGGGTCGTCCGCCGGGACCGCCGACACGAGGTCGGTCATGCGGGTCACGGGGGCCCCGGGCAGCTCGGGCAGCGGCCCGTCGTCGAGGAGGACCACCCGGCGGGTCGCCGGCAGCGCCGACACGAGCTCCGCCAGCACCTCGTCGGCGGGCCGCTCGCCGCCCCCGAGGCTCGTGCGGTCGACCAGCAGGGTGGTGGCACCGACCTGGCCGAACCGCCCGAGCAGGCTGCTGACACCCATGTCGGGGGTGGCGGTCGACAGTGCTGCCCCGAGACCCGCCACCGCGAGACCGGCGACGACGACCCGGGCGTTGTTGGCCGAGACGGCGGCCACCGTGTCCCCGGCGCGCACACCGGCGTCGGCCAGGGCGCGCGAGGTCCGGCGGGCGGCCGCGCGCAGCTCGGACCGCGACAGCCGTTCCGACGAGCCGTCCCCGTGCACGGAGGTGAGCGCCGGTGACGCGTCGTCGACACCGGCGAGCGGGCGCAGCAGGTTCTCGGCGTAGTTGAGCCGGACGTCCGGGAAGAAGCGGGCGGTCCAGACGTCGTCCGACGTGGTCACCGTGTCGGCGGATCCCTCCCAGGCGAGGTCAGCCCAGTCCAGGAAGGTGCGCCAGAAGTCCTGGTAGGAGGCCACCGACCACCGGTGCAGCGCCGTGGCGGTGGGGAGCCGCCGACCGGCCACCGACTCGCAGCGGAGCCGGAAGTCCCCGATCTGGTGCACCCCCGCCGGCGTGCGCACCTCGTCGGGAGCCGTGTCGAGCTCCGTCATCTGCTACCTCCTGGTGTCAGGGTCACAGGGCCGATCGCGTCCGGGTCCAGCGGGACGGTCGTGGCCAGGCCGGCGACGTACCCGCGGAGGACCGGCGGCCTGGAGACGTGCAGGCCGCCCACCAGCCCGTCGTCGGCGACCGGCGTCACGAGGTCAACGGGCGATGGTGGGGTGCCGGTTCCCCCCGCCTCGGCCGTGACCTGCGCCGCGACGTCCCACCGGGGATCGGCGAGGTGGGTCACGCCCGGGACGACGGGTTCGGGCGCAGGGGCGACCGGGCGGTTGCCGGATGCCCTGCCGGTCACCCGAATGGCCATCACACTCCGTGTGCGCAGTCGTCGACCCACGGTCAGGGGACGTCAAGCTAGTGGCTGACCCGACCACTGCCAAGGGAGTCACGCCGGCCGCTGACCACCGAGCATGGGCTCCCGACGGGGCGGCGCGCCCGCACGGGGTCGCGCTCTCACCCCGAAGGGTGAGCCGGGATCGCCGTCCCGGGCCGCGCGGGGACGGCGGAACACGATCGGAGGACCGAGGTACGCCTCGCGGACGTGGGCCGTTACCGTCGTCGGGTCCAGACACGCAGAAGGAACGGTGTACATGTCTGCCCCTGCGTCCGGTTCGCCCGTCGCCGACTCGGCCCGCCGCACCAGCAGCGTCGCACCCGTGTTCGAGGCGGTGGTGGCCCAGCGGGGCAGTGCGCCGGCCGTGTGCGGACCGGACTCGAGCATGAGCTTCGAGGAGCTCGGGCTGCGTGCGCGGGCCGCCGCCCGCCGGATCCGCGCCCACCTGCCGTCGGGCGCCGCGCCGGATGCTCCGGTGGCGGTCCTCGCGACCCCGTCCCCGGAGCTGGTGGTCGCCATGTTCGGGGTGGTGCTCACCGGCAGGCCGCTCGTCGTCCTCGACCCGCAGCTGCCGACCGGCCGTCTCCAGCAGATCCAGGAGATGGCGGGAGCCGCGCTCGCCGTGGTCGAGGGCCGGCTCGCGGCGCGCGCCGCGGAGGTCGGGACCTTCCCGGCCCTGAGGGACCTGGACGCCGTCATCGCCCTGCCGGGCCCGGAGGACACCGCGGCGGCCGACGGGGAGCAGGTGGCGGAGCCGGGGCCGGACAGCCCGGCGACCATCGTCTTCACCTCCGGGTCCACCGGCCGGCCGAAGGGGGTCGTCCACGGGCAGGCGTTCGTCGTCGCGGAGGCCGCCACCACCG
This sequence comes from Geodermatophilus amargosae, assembly GCF_041028265.1. Lineage (GTDB taxonomy): Bacteria > Actinomycetota > Actinomycetes > Mycobacteriales > Geodermatophilaceae > Geodermatophilus > Geodermatophilus amargosae_A. The sequence continues at coordinate 120,463 of NZ_JABGCW010000009.1, read as the reverse complement.
GCCGGCTCATGGGCCTGACGGCGGGGGAGCGGCTCGGGCTCGTCCTGCCGCCGTCCTTCGCCCTCGGTGAGCACGCCGTCTTCGGCGCCCTCCTCAACGGGGCGAGCCTGCACGTCTACGACCCCCGGGACCGCGGCATGCGCGGGCTCCCCGCCTTCCTCCGGCAGGAGGGGGTCACGGTCCTGTCGATGACCCCGTCCCTGCTGCGGGCGCTGACCGGTGCGCTGTCGCCGGGACAGGGCCTGGACGACCTCCGGCTCGTGGTCACCGCCGGTGAGGCGCTGCAGGCGCGTGACGTGCTGGCGGCCCGCGACCGCCTCGGGGCGGTCACCGTCGCGAACCACCTCGGCTCCTCCGAGGTCGGTCAGCTGACGTTCGGGCCCCTCCTGCCCACCGACCCGGTCGGCGACGGCCCCGTACCGGCCGGGCACGTGGTCGAGGACAAGGAGATCCTGGTCCTCGGCGAGGACGGCCGTGCACTCCCGCGCGGCGAGGTCGGCACGTTGCTCGTCCTCGGTGCCCACCTGGGGAGCTACCTGGGTGGAGGCGTGGACGGCCCGTTCGGCCGCGCCGACGACGGCCGGGCCACGTTCCGCACGGGGGACCGGGGCCGCTACGACGAGCACGGCGTCCTGCACCAGCTGGGTCGCACCGACGACGCGGTGAAGGTCAACGGCTACCTCGTCGAGCCCTCCGAGGTCGAGGCGGCGCTGCGCGGTCTGACCGGGGTGGCGGACGCGGCCGTCGTCGCGGTGCGGAACGAGACCAGCACCGGCCTGGTCGGCTACGTCGCGCCCAACAGCGACCAGCGCACCCCCTCGCCGGCACAGTTGCGTCGCGAGCTCGTCGCTCTGCTGCCGAGCTGGATGGTCCCCGCCGAGCTGGTGCTGTTGGACGAGATGCCGCGCAACGAACGCGGCAAGGTCGACCGTGCGGCGCTCCCCGCCCCCACCCGGCCCGAACCCGAGCCGCCCCAGGGGCACTGGGAGCAGGTCGTGGCCGGGCTCTTCGAGTCCGTCCTGCTCCGCTCCGGCGTCGGCCGGGACGAGACCTTCACCTCCCTGGGCGGGGACTCGCTGAGCGTCGAGGAGATGCTGACCCGTCTCAGCGAGCAGCACGGTGTCGTGCTGACCTCGGGGGACGTGGCCGAGAACGCGACGGTGCGCCAGCTCGCGGCGGTCGTGTCCCGGTCCCGGGCAGGTGCCGACGGTGGGGCGCGAGCCGGGTCCCGGCGCCGGCACCCCAGCGTCGTGGCGCTGCGGCAGACGGGCTCGCGCCCACCGGTGGTGTGCTTCGCGGGCGCCGGGGCCGGAGGCCAGGCCTTCCTCCCCCTCACGGAGGCACTGGGCGAGGACCAGCCCGTGTACGCCTTCCAGCCGCACGGTTTCGAGGAGTGGGGGCTGCCCGACTACTCCATCGGGATGGCGGCGCGCCGGCACCTCCGCCGGCTCAAGGAGATCCAGCCGCACGGGCCGTACCGGCTGGTCGGGCACTCCATGGGGGGTCTGGTCGCCCTGCAGATCGCCCGGCGCCTGGCCGCCGCGGGCGAGCAGGTCGCCTCGGTGACCCTCATCGACACCGTCCTGCCGCAGCGGCTGGTCGAGCAGGCCTGGTCGCCCGAGGCGACGGCGGCCGGGGAACGCCCCGCGGTGGCCCCCCTGCCCGGGGACGACAAGTACGGCGCGCCGGCGACGAGGCGCGAACTGTGGCGTCGGCGCGTCCTGGCGCTCGTGGCCGGAGCGCTGCCGCCGTCGGGCGCGCGGATGGAGGGGCTCCTGGAACTGGGGGTCCGGGTGTCGCTCCTGCACCGACCGCAGCCCTGGGACGGCCGCGTGGACGTCTACGTCAGCCACCTCAACGAGGCGAGCCTCGTCGTGTGGCAGCAGCTCCTGGTCGGGGACACCCGGATGACCACCCTGCCCGGCGAGCACAACTCCCTCCTGCGGCCGCCGTTCGTGGAGCAGATCGCGCGCGGCTTCGCCGCAGCTGCCGACACGGCGGACTGAGCGCCGCCCACAGGCCCAGGACCGACCCGCCGGGCGGTGCCCATCCGGGCACCGCCCGGCGTCGTCCGTTCACGTGTCGTGACGGACGGCCGGTCCATGATCCCGGTCACGACACCCCGGTCTCCCAGGTGTGTCACAGTTTCATTGGGCAACGTCCTCGTCGTGGTCAGAGCGGACGCGGGGGGAGTGCCCTCGCAGCGACAGAGCGGTCGTCGCCGATCACGGCGCGCGGGACGTCCCCCGTCCCGCGCGCGACGCCGGCCCCGGTCGGCCACGGGAGGTCGCAGGAGCCCTGCGCCTCCCGACGCCGAACCCCGAGCACTGCGGAGGACGCCCGTGCCGAACCTGTCGACATCACCTGCCCGGGGACCGGTGGTCGAGGCGGTGCCCCTGTCGGAGCGACGCCCACCTGAGCCGACGGTCTCGGTGGTCATCGCCTGCTACACCGAGGCGCGGTGGGCGGGGCTCACCGCGGCCGTCCGGTCGGCGCTGGAGCAGGACCGGCGCCCCCTCGAGGTCATCGTCGCCGTCGACCACGCCCCCGCGCTGCTGGAGCGGGTCGAGCGCGCGTTCCCCGGGGTCCGCGTCGTCCCCAACACCACCGCGCGCGGCGCCTCCGGGACACGGAACGCGGGGGCGAGGGCCGCGCGAGGCGACGTCGTCGCCTTCCTCGACGACGACACCCGTGCGGCACGCACCTGGCTGAGCAACCTCCTCCGCGGGCTGGAGGAGACCCCCGGGGTCGTCGGTGTCGGGGGGCGGGTCGCGGCCGACTGGCCCGGGGGCACCGTGCCCCGCTGGTTCCCGCCGGAGTTCCTCTGGGTCGTCGGCGCGTCCTACGAGGGGATGCCGACCGCCCGCAGCGAGGTGCGCAACGTGTGGAGCGAGAGCATGGCGGTCTGGCGCGAGGACTTCGCCCGGGTCGGCGGTTTCCGCGACGGCTTCGGGAAGCTCGGCGCGAGCTCCAGCCCGGAGGACACGGAGTTCTGCATCCGCGCGTCCGCCGTGACCGGCCGGTCCTGGCTGTACGTCCCGGAGGCCGAGATCGTCCACGACGTCCCGGCCGCGCGGGCCAGCTGGGCCTACTTCGTCCGCCGGTGCCATGCGGAGGGGCGGGGCAAGGCCGCGATGGCCGCCCTGGACCAGGGGAGCGCGCTCGGGGAGGAACGCGGTCACGTGCTGGGGGCCATCCCCCGCGGCGTGTGGCGCGACCTGCGCGGTCTCCTCGGCGGGGACGGATGGGGCCTGGCCCGCGCGGTCACGTCCGGGGTGGGCCTGCTGGCCGCCGCCTGGGGGTACGCCGCCGGCCGGACCGGCGCGCTCCGGGCCGGCACCTGACGACGTCGGACGCCGGTGACCGTCCCGAGGGGGCGGTCACCGGCGTCCGTACCGGTCAGGCGCGCGCGTAGATCGTGACCCAGTCGACCTGCATCGTCGTCGTCCGCGGGTTGCCGACGCCGCAGCCGAAGGCTCCGCCGCCGCCCTGGCAGCCGCCGGGCTGGGTCTGGATCGCCAGGTGCATCGACTCGCTCGGCACGCCCTGGTGCACGGTCGTCGCCCACGGCTGACCGTCGAGGGTGTAGACGAGGCGGCCGGGGGACCACTCGACGCCCATGGTGTGCCACTGCGTCGTGTCGACGGCGACCCGCTCACCGACCATCGCGTTGTTCCCCCCGTAGTGCAGCGTCGCCGTCGTGCCGCTGCGGTTCCCGCCGGCGTCCTCCGCGAAGTCGATCTCCGGCGGCCAGCTCGGGCCGTCCGGCCAGAGCAGCGCGGCGTACTTGATCTCGTCGCCGGCGTCGATGCGGAACCGCATCTCCCACTTGCCGTAGGTCTGACCGATCCGGCTGGCCAGGCCCCCGCTGACCCACTGGCCGTTCTGCAGCTCGTTGCGCAGGTTGAGGAAGCCGCCGCTGACCTGCACCTGCGAGGGCGACCAGGTCCCGTACGGGGAGCCGCCGGGCTGGCCGGAGTAGGTGCGCCACTGGGAGCCCAGCGTCGAGCCGTCGAACCCGTCGGAGAAGACCTGTCGCCACCCGGCGACGTTCCCCGTGGGAACGGGCGCGCTCGCCCCGCTCGTCGTCGTCGACGGCGCCGCCGGTGCCGCGGCCTGCGGGGGTGGGGTGGACGACGAGGGCGCGGCCTGCGGCACCGGGGACGGAGTGGCCGACGGCGTGGGTGCGGCGGGCGGCGGAGGAGCGGCGGCCGTGCTCGGCGGCGGCGTCGTCACCGGAGGAGCGGAAGCCGTGCTCGGCGCCGGCGTCGTCGCCGGAGGCGCGGACCGCCGCGTGTGGCCGGTGGCCTCCTCCCGGTGCCGACGCTGCGCGGACGTGGCATCGGGGTCCGAGCGGTGCCACCACGAGGCGGCCTCCACCACCGGAGCGGCGGTTGCGGCCTCCTCCGGTGCATCCAGCGTGAGCGCCACGAGGCTGCTGGCGGCCGTGAAGGTGGCCGTCAGGGCGATGAGGCGGATGGCGAGGCGCCTCCTCACCTCACGGGGTCGGCCGGATGCGCGGTGTGACGACATGGCTCTGAGTAAACATGTCGACACGGTGTGATGTGAAGAGTGCACAGGCGGGTGGGGACCGGTTCGTCCCTCCCGGGCACCGTCCACACCACGAGTCACACGCGCAACGGAGGAGGCAGGGGGTGACCGAGGGGAGCGGCGCCGCCCCTGCTCACGCGCCCGGGTGTCCTCCGATCCGGTGCGGGCTGCGCCACATCCGGCCATCCTGCCCGTCCGGTCCCCGTATCCTGGGATGATCATGCCGCCGCACCCTCGAGCCGCCGGGTCGCCCCCACCCGTCGCCCGGCCTCGCCGCTCCCGCCGGAGCCGGATGGGCGGCTGGCTCGCCGTGCCCGTCGTCCTGGGCCTCCTGGCGTCCTGCACCACGAGCGGCCCGGACTCCCCCCCGGCCGGCCTGGAGGACGGCGTGGCCCCCTCTGCGACGACCGCTGCCGAACGTCTCGGCTGGGAGCAGTGGGACGGCGACGAGTTCGACGACGCGCAGCTGGACCTCACCGACTGGCGTCTCTACGGGGGCGCGGGCGCCAACGACGTGGGCATCCGCAGCCCGGATGCGGTCTCCCTCCGCCAGGGCTCGCTGGTGATCACCGGGTGGCAGCAGTTCTCGGGTGGCCTCGCGTGGCACGGCGAGCCGGCCACCACGTACGGCCGGTGGGAGTTCCGGGCCAGGGTCGAGGAGGGCACCGGCTACGCCCCGGCCATCCTCCTGTGGCCGGACTCGGACATCTGGCCGATCGACGGCGAGATCGACGTGATGGAGATCGTCGCCGGCGACCGGGGGATCAACCACACGACCGTCCACTACGGCGCCGACGACCGGCGGATCGACAGCACGGTGAGCGGCGACTTCACGCAGTGGCACAACTACGCGGTCGACTGGCAGCCGGACGGCATCACCGTCTACATCGACGGTGAGCAGGTCTTCCGGACCACCGAGCCGGCCGCCATCCCGCACGGTCCGATGCACCTGGCCATCCAGCTCGACGTGGGACCTCAGGGCACGTGGATCCCCGCTCCGGACGAGACGACCCCGGAGACGGTGAGCCTCTACGTGGACTGGGTCCGGATGTACCGCTGAGCGCCGGGGAGGCCGCGCCGAGGGAGCCCGGCGTGGCCGCGCGCCCCCACGGGCGGCGCGCCCGTCGCGCCGCGGGGCTGGCCGGAGCCCTCGCGGGGCTGGCGGCGGGCGTCGGTCTCGTCGCACACCACCACCTCTCCGGCAGCAGCTCCCTGGTCGCGGTGAGCGCGGCCTCCACCCACCTGCTCGCCCTCGCCCCGGTGTCCGTCGCGCTGCTGGCCGTCGGCCGGCGGTGGATCGGCGCCGGCCTGGCCGCCGCGCTGACCGCCGCTGCGGTCGCCACCCTGGCGCCCACCTACGCGGGCGGCCCGGTGGACCTCCCCGGCGGGCAGCCGTTGACGCTGCTGACGGCGAACGTGCGGCTCGGCGAGGCCGACGCGGAGGGCCTGGTGGACGCCGTGCAGCGCTCCGGCGCGGACGTGGTGTCCCTGCAGGAGCTGACCCCGCCGCTGCGCCGGCAGCTCGAGGCGGCGGGCCTCGACGAGCTGCTGCCGCACAGCCTCGTGGAGGCATCGCCCGGCGCGGACGGGATCGGACTGTGGAGCCGGCACCCGCTCACCGACGAGACCCGCCACGACGAGCTGACCTTCCCCGCGGTGTCGGCCCGGATCGCCCTGCCGGACGGAGGGCCGGGACCCACCGTGCTCGGTCTCCACGCGGCCGGCCCGTGGCCCCAGGCGGCCGACGACTGGGTCCGCGACATGGCCAAGCTCCCCGCCCTGCTGCAGGGGCTGGCCCGGGAGGCCGACGAGCACGACTCCGCCGTCCTCGTCGGCGGCGACTTCAACGCGACGTGGGGCAACGCGCAGTTCCGCGGGCTGCTGCAGGACGGTTACCGCGACGCGGCGGAGCAGTTCGGTGCCCCGTGGACGGCGACCTTCCCGGCCGGGACGGCGGTCCCGCCGGTCATCGGCATCGACCACGTCCTGGCGCGCGGTGCCGGTGTCCAGGACCTGCGCACGGTGACCGTGCCCGGTTCCGACCACAGGGGGCTGCTGGCCACGGTCAGCCTGCCCGCGGGGTGACCCGCGTGCGGTCAGACGTCCGACGCGACCTCGGGACGCCGGTATCCCGGGTCGTCCACGCGCACCAGCTCGGCGGGGACACCGAGCACGACGCCCCACTCCGGGACGTCCCGCAGGACCAGGGACAGGGCGCCGACCCGGGCGTGTGAGCCGACGTGCACGGCGCCGACGACGACGCACCCGGCGCCGAACTCCACGTCGTCCCCGGCGCTGGCCACGCCCTTCTCCGAGCCGTCCCTCCTGACCACGTTGCCGATCGTGACGTGCTGCCGGAGCACGCAGTCGGCGCCCAGGCGCACGCCGGGGTTCAGCACGATGCCGTGCGGGTGGTAGACGCGCAGCCGGGGTCCCACCTCGAGGCCGGGCGGGAGCTCGACGCCGACGAACAGCGAGGTGAACAGCGAGTAGCCGAAGGCGAGGGCCCTGCCGGGGAGACCCCAGCGCCGCACCGCCCACTGCGCGGTGCGGAACGCCACGAGCAGCAGTCGCGAGTCGAGGTACCCGGCGTTGACCGCCCAGTCCTGGGTGGCCCAGCGGCGGAACCCCCTGTCGGGGACGGTCCCGCTCACGGCCGGCCGCCGTCGAAGCGGGCGATCAACGCGTCGTCGTTCTCGTAGACGGTGGACCACCCCGGCGCCCCCGTGACGGCCTCCTGGAGCCGCTGGAGGGAGCCGTCGGACAGCAGGCCGTAGTACTCGGAGTACTCGATCATGCTGCGGGTGACGACCAGGTACGGCCGCTCGCCCTGGGTCGCCATGAACTCCTCGACCGCGGGCAGCCCGCCGTCGTCGAGCTGGTCCCCGCCCAGGCCGGCGAACGTGATGAGGTCCGGGTCGCCGCCGGAGGACGGCACACCGAAGGCGTTGTAGTCGGCCGTGAGGCGCCCGGGTGCGTTCTGGGCCCCGACGACGAGGGTGCGGCCCTGCTCGCCGTTCGCGTAGAGCCACTGCATGGCCTCCACCTCGTCCTCCGAGAAGGTCGACCAGGCCAGGGTGCCGTGCAGCCCCTGGATGGCGGCCAGCGAGACGGCGACCAGGACGACGGCCAGCGCCGGCGCGAGCACGCGCTGCCATCGGATGCGCAGCACCGCCTGGGCGATCAGGAAGGCGGTGAAGGGCAGGGAGAAGAGGTAGACGCGGTAGATGGCCTCACCCCCGTAGCTCTGCCCGAGCAGGATGAGGAACGGCGCGAACGCCAGCGCGGCGGGCACGAGCACCCGCCCGGGCGTGCGCCAGGACGCCAGCACGGCCAGGGCGCCCGAGAGCCAGATCCCGAGTGCGAGCGCCGAGGCGACGGTGCTCGTGAACACCTGGCCGGCGGTCCCGGTCGTCGTGGACACGACGCCCTCGGCGTTCTCCCAGAAGCGCAGGCTGTCGAGCAGGCCGTAGGCGCTGTTGATGAAGTCCAGCCGCGGGAGCAGGTAGGCCGCGGCGACGAGCAGACAGCCCAGCACCGTCCAGCGGGGCCGGACCGTCCCCAGCACCGTGAGGAGCACGAAGGCCGCGATCAGCATGTACGGCGACAGCTGGTGGGCGATGGTGACCGTGGCGAAGACCACGTACAGGAGGGCCAGGGCTCCCCAGCGGCTCCGCTGCGACACCGGCGGCACCGGCTCCGACCCGCGCACCGACCACGCCTTGAGCCGCCGGAGCCACGACGGCCCGCGGCGCCACTCCGTCGGCGTCCGGCGCAACCAGGCGAGCACGACGAGGACGCAGCCCAGGCTCAGGTGGAAGGCGTACGCCTGCGGCGACAGGTAGGCGGTGCCCACCCACAGCCCCGCGTGGAAGAGGAAGACCGTCAGGAAGGCGACCCGGCGGTCGTCGGACAGCGTCCGGGCGATGGCGAAGACGGGCAGGCACACCAGCAGGCTGGCCGCGAACGGGGCCCAGGCCGCCAGCGCCAGCGTGCTGGTGCCCGTCAGGTCGCCGAGGGCGGCCACCGCCGTGAACAGGGCCGGCCACTGCTGGTAGATGTCGCGGGGGTCCGTGACGCCGTTGCCCTCGCGGAACCACTCGACGACGCCGAGGTGCTTGTACGTCCAGGCGTACTCGGGGTTGGCGTAGAGGACGGGCACGGTCGCGTCGATGATCGCCACGAGACCGACCACCCCGGCGATCAGGACCCAGGTGCGCCGCTGGTCGAAGAGCTCGACGACGAACCCGGTGCACACCAGCGCCAGGCCGACGTAGAACAGCGGACCCACCAGGGCCAGGAGGCCGTAGTCCGACCGCGTCGCGGTGTCGACCTGCGTGAGGCTCACCGCCCACGACACGAGGCCGGCGAGGACGACCAGGGGTGCCAGTGTCCTGCGGGCGCGCGACGGCCGGTCCCGGCGGGCGCTGCTCGCCCTGGCGGAGCCGGGCAGGGCGCCGGGCGTCCCGGCGTCGGTGAAGGCGCGGGTCATCGTGCGGCCCTCCGCGTCCGGAGCAGCGCGACGGCACAGGACGCGAGGGTGCCGGCCGCGAGGACGAGCAGGAGCGTGGTCGGTGACCACACGTCGATCCAGCCCAGCACCGCGGAGCCGATGCCCCACACCGCCAGCGAGAGCACGTTGGTCAGCGCCCACGACGTCGACTGCCGGGGGGTCGGCACGTGCGCCATGACGGCCGCACCGGGACCCGTGCAGACGAAGGCGAGCACGGTCACGAGGCGCACCGCCTGCGGGGCGTCCACGGCGACCGCGAGCGCGGAGGTCACCGACGTGGCGACGCCCACCCAGGCGACGAGGGCCCGGGTGAGGGGGCCGGTGCGGTCCTGGATGCGGAACGGCACGTCCGGCACGGCCGAGGGGGCACTGGCGGAGCTCATGCGGTCGCCTCTCCTGCGGGGATCTCGCCCCGGTTCGCCTCGCGGACACGCCGGGCGGGGACACCGGCGTAGACGCCGTCGGGCAGGCAGTCGGAGGCCACGACCGCTCCCGCCGCCACGATCACGTCGTTCCCGATCGTCACACCGGGCAGGACGGTGACGCGGGCGCCCAGCCACACCCTGTCCCCGATCACGACGGGCAGCCCACTCGCCTCCGGTCGCCACGTCCCACCCGGACCCCGGTGGTCCGAGGTGAGGATCATCGTCTGCATCCCGACGGCGCAGTCGACGCCGATCTCGACCGGCGCGACGGCCTCGATGTAGCACTGCAGGTTCAGGTAGCTGCGCGCCCCGATCCGGATGTTGCGGGGGTCCCCCTCGATGCGGCAGGCGGGGCTCACCGCGAAGGAGTCGACCGTCATCCCGCCCAGCCGGTAGAGCGTGCGGCGCAGGACCTTGGGGACGGCGAAGGACGCCGCCACCCGGTTGAACCAGACGTTGCGCCGGAAGATGCGCGCGTCGAGGCGCAGCGACTCCACCAGCAGTCGGAGGTCGGAAGGGCGCGGCGTCTCCCGGTCGACGGGCTGCGTCGTGGTCACGCTGCCCCCTCGGGCCGGGCGGGCACCTCGGTCTGCACCTGCTGCGGCTGACCCGCGCCGGCGACGAGCTCCCGGTACAGCCGCCGCCCGAAGGGCAGGACGGCGAGCGCCGTGAGGATCTCGGCGGCGAGGTACACCAGCGCGAGTCCCTCGACCCCGAAGCTGGGGAGGCCCACGGCGGTGACCGCGAGGAACACCACCGCCTTGATCCCGAGGGCCGTCACCAGCGGCCGCAGCCGCTTGCGCGCCACGCTCAGGGCGGTGAAGATCACGAACCCGGCGCTGAAGGGGAAGGACAGGGCGATGATGCGCAGCAGCGTCGTCCCCTGGTCCGCGTACTCGGAGCCGAGCAGCGCGAGCAGCAGGGGAGCGGCGGCCAGGGAGACCACCGTCGCCGCGACGCTGACCAGTGCGGTGAGGCGCATCGACCGCTTGATCAGCCGGCGGAAGGCGCCCGCGTCGCTGGCGTACTCGACGACGAAGGCCATGGCGATGCTCCACACCAGCGTGCCGAAGGCGACGCTGATGTACCACGGGACGTAGAAGTAGGCGGCTGCCTCGCTGCCGAGCTCGGCGGAGACGAGCACGGGTGGGAGCAGCGCGACGCAGCTGGCCAGCGCGCTGGCCGCGTAGTCCCCGGCCACGAACCCCTTGATGGAGCTCCAGCGGACGTCGACCGACCCGGTGGAGGTCGTCACGTGCCGGGGGACCAGCCGGCGGAACACGAAGGTGTTGACCACCAGGACGGTCACCAGGGTGGGCACGACCAGCGCGGCGAGCGCACCCCAGCGGCTGGACAGGAGCACCAGGGGGAACAGGAGGGCCACGCGGAGCAGCCCGGCCATCAGGTTCTCCAGGGGCACCCACACGGCTCCGCCGAGGGCGGTGAGCGCGCCGTCCTGGACCAGGAACACGGCGTAGCACAGCGTCGCGCCCACGAAGACCAGCGGGACGAACCACTCGTCGCCCAGGATGGCGCTGCCGAAGCCCAGCGCGACGAAGCCGAGCGTGACCACCAGGCCCATGCCCAGCGCGAGGCCGTAGGCGCGGGCGATGAAGCCCCCGGTCGCGCGGCCGGCTCCCGGGACGAAGCGGAGCAGCACGCTGACGATGTTGAGCTGGGCCAGCCCCGCCAGGAAGGTGATGGCGGACAGGGCCGACGACGCCTGGCCGACCGCCGAGGCCGGGAGCACGCGGGCGGCCACGATCCAGAACAGGATGCCCAGGACACCGGTGAGGATCGTGGAGGCCATGAGCGCCACGGCGTTGAGCTCCATGGCCCGGCGCTTGCGCGGGGCCGCGGTGGCGGTCACGAGGTCTCCTTCGAACGAGCGGTGAGGTAGGCGCGGGGCCCGGACACCATGCCCCGGAGGCGCAGCCGGCGGAGCTCCGGCGGGAGACCCTCGAGCAGGGTGGTGACCCCCGGGTCGCGGGGGCGGAGGCGGCCACGTGCCACCGTGAGCGCCGCGTGCGCGAGCCCCACCAGGTGGCGGGGGTCGCGCGTGACGACGGCCGTCAGCAGCGCGGTGAACCCCGTTCCGTAGCCGGCCATCTGGCGGGCGAGCTCCGCGTCACTGCGGCGGTGGGCGTGGCCGGTGATCGCCGAGGGCTCGTAGCCGAGCACGCGGCCGGACGCCAGCATGCGGACGACCATGTCGACGTCCTCGCCGCCGCGACTGGGCGTCCCGGTGCCGAGTGCCTGGTCGAACGGACCCTGGGCGCGCAGGGCCGTGGCCCGGAAGGCCATGTTGGCGCCCATGAAGGTGCCCAGCTGGTAGAGCGAGTGCGTGCGGACGGTCCGGAGGACGCCGTCCACGCGTCGCTGGACCAGGACCCGGTAGCGCGCCGGGTGCCAGGACCAGGCGCGGGGGCGCTCGAGGCGGAAGGTCTCGGGGGTCAGCACCTTGGCCGACCCGCCGCTGTGCCGCTCGAACAGCTCCTGCGCCGGGGTCTCGAGCTCGCTGGGGACCACCAGGCCCCCGAGTCCGTCGAGCGTCGGCTCCGTCGCGAACCGCTCGGCCAGCGCCCGGATCCAGTGACGGTCGGCCTCGACGTCGTCGTCGGTGAAGGCGACGACCGCGCCCGCGGCCTCGGCGACGCCGCGGTTGCGTGCCGCCGAGATCCCGGGGACGGGCTGGCGGAGCAGGCGCACCCGCGGGTCGCCGAGCTCCGGCACGGCCGCGGCGGCGTCCCCGTCAGGTGTGCCGGGGCGGTTGTCGACGACCAGCACCTCGACCGGCGCGAGCTCCTGGTCCAGCAGTGCCCGCAGGCAGCGGGAGAGTCCCGCGGGCCGCTCGAGCATGGTGGGGACCACCACGGAGACGCTCGGCAGCGGACCCTCGGCGGCCGGGGGAACCCCGGGCGAGGGCTCCGCCGGCCGCTCCAGGGCGGCGTCCCGGGTGGCGCGGTCGAGCGCCTCGGGCAGGGGGAGGGTGAACAGGGCCACCGGTCGGGCTCCCCGCCGCGCGACGAACTGCACGGCCCCGTAACGGGCGACGTCCTCGTCGTCCAGGACGGGACCGTCAGCTCCGTCGAGGTCCCAGTGCACGACCTTGGTCGGCCGCCATCCGCCGTCACCGGTGCCGGGCCCTGCCGTCGGGAGGCCCGCGTCCCGCCGGTCCAGCCGGCGCTGCCGGAGGTAGGCACCGGGTCCGCGCAGCATGCCGGCCCGGTTCGCCGACAGCAGCTCGGCGGGGAAGTCCGCCGCGAGACCGGAGACGCGCAGGCTGTCGGAGCTGGTCATGTCCCGCACCGCCCGGCCGGCCAGGGCCGCCAGCCGGAGGAGGACGAGCGGCGAGTCGACGATCAGCGAGGTGTAGAAGGCGGTGAGCCCGGTGCCGTACCCCTCCATCTGCCGGCGGAGCCCGGCCACGTCGCGGCGGTGGAAGTGCCGGGTGACCGCGCTGGGGCGGTAGAGGGTGGGCCGACCCGAGCGCAGCAGGTCGGTGAACACCCGCGTGTCCTCGGCGCCGTGGGTCAGGGTGCCGGCGCCGAGTGCCGCGTCGAAGCCGCCGACGGCCCGCAGGGCCGAGGTGCGGAACGCCATGTTCGCGCCGACCCCGAACGGGGGGAGGGGGTAGAGGGGGCTCTGGCGGTCCCCGCTGCCGGGCCCGAAGTCGGCCGCCGTGAAACCGCGCCCCTTGCTGTGCCCGCCGAACTGCTCGAACCAGACCTGTGCACGGGTCGCCAGCTCGGCCGGGACGACCAGTCCGGACACGGCGGCGGCCTGTGGCCGCTCGGTCAGGGCCCGGGTCAGCTCCGACAGCCACATCGGGTCGGCGACCTCGTCGTCGTCGATCCAGGCGACGACCTCGCCCTCCAGCGGCTCCTGCAGTGCCCGGTTGCGGGCCCGGGACAGGCCGGGCCGCGGCTCGACGACGTACCGGACGTCCAGCCGGCCGGCGAAACCCGCGACGACGTCCGCGGTGGCGGTGGTGACCGGCGCGTTGTCGACCACCCAGACGGCGAAGTCGGGATGGTCCTGCGCGGTCAGGCTCTCCAGGCAGACGGCCAGCGCCTCCGGGCGCTCCCTCGTGCACAGGACGACGCTGGCGCGCGGAGCGACGGCCAGGTGGCGGGCGTGCACCTCGGCGAAGCCGGGAGCCCCGGCGCGACGGCGGCGCACGACGTCGCCCCACCGGCGGTCCAGCAGTCGCTGGAGCTCGTCGGCCGGGATCCCCTGTTCGGGGAGCGGCACGACCTCCCATCCCACGGGCTCACCGTCGAGGCGGAGCAGCAGCCACGCCTCGTCCGCGGTGGAGCCGTCCGGAGTCGTGCGCTGCAGCGGACCGACCGCGTCCGAGAGCTCGACGTCCACGACGTGTGCCGCGATGGTGTCGACCGCCGCAGCGGTGTCCTCGACCAGTGCCATCTCAGCTACGACCGTCCGTTCCCCCAGTGGAGCTCATGTCAGCTCGCGGCCCAGCACGTGCTTGGCGGCGCGACGGGCGGTCCGCCACGCCGGCGCGGCGGCACGTTTGACGTGCGGCGCGAAGCCGGGCTCGCCCCTCTCCACGAGGGCCCGGAAGGCGTCGCCGGTGTCCCCCGGACGCACGTGCAGGCGGGGAAGACGGTACGGATCGTCCGCGGACGTGGCGATCCTCCGCCCGACGATGCACCCGTTCGAGTAGCCGGCCTGGGCGACGGCGCGCTCGACGCGGCGGCTCGAGTACCCGTGGGGATAGCAGAAGGAGACCACCGGCCGGCCGAGTGCGTCCTCGAGCGCCCGACGGCTGTCGACCACCTCCGTGCGCAGGTCGCGGGGGGAGAGCGTGTCGAGCGTGCGGTGGTTGACCGAGTGGCTGCCGATCTCGACCCCGGCAGCGGCGGCGTCGGCCAGCTCCGACCAGCTGAGCCGGGACCCGTGGGGGTCGTCGGGCGGCAGGCGGAGTCCGACGTCGCCGGTGGGGACGTACATCGTGGCGCGGGCGCCCAGCGAGACCAGCACCTCCACCGCGTGGGTGAAGTCGAGCAGCCCGTCGTCGAAGGTCACGCCCACGACCCGGGCGTCGGGGTCGGCCGCGCGGGCCGCGAGCGCCTCGGTCAGGCCGAGGAGCCGCCAGCCGTCCGCGGCGAGCGCGCCCAGCTGCTCGGCGAGCTCACCCACGGGGACGGCGTGCTCGTTCGGTGTGGCCGGAGCCGTCGCCGGCGTCGAGTGGTACATCAGCACGGGCATCCGCCACCGCACCGAGGGGCGCAGGAGGCTGCCGGCCGTGGCGAGTGCGCTCACAGCGCACCGCCGGCCCGGGGACGACGGGCCGGCACGGCCCCGCCCTCGCTCGGGGACTCGCGGTCCGGGGTGTCGGGGACGGCCACCAGGGCAGCGGGCCGTCGGGTGCTCGGCCGCGCGGTCAGGTAGCCGAGCCCCGCTGCCGCGACCCCGGCGATGATGGCGGCAGCCCGGGTGAGCCCACCGGTGACGTCTCCCCGCAGCACCGCGACCAGGTTCCGGCCCACGCCGCGGAGCAGCAGCGAGCGCACGTAGGCGGCCTCCTCGGCCAGGACGTGCTCGCCGGCGGTCGGGAGCGCCGCCATGTGCCGCTTGCCGGCGCCCTCCAGGTGGCTGCGGCGCAGGAAGAAGCGGAAGGTCCGGCGCTCCGGCGGGACCTCGTGCCAGACGACCGCGGCGGGCGTGAAGCGCCACCGGGAGCCGGGGCCGGCGTGGGCGCTGAGGCGGAGGCACAGCTCGGTGTCCTCGGGCTGGGAGGCGTCGCCCACCTTGCCGAAGCTGTTGCTGAAACCCCCGACCGCCAGCAGTGCGGCCCGGCGGACCAGCATGTTGGCGCCCCACACGTTGCGCACGTCGGTGCCCCCGCGGCGGGGGATCGAGCCGCCCACGACCCAGGAGAACTCCGGCGGGAACCACCGGGGTGCGCCGTCCGGCCAGCGGGCCTCGATGGCACCCCCGACCCCGGTCGCGAAGGGGGCCGCGTGGTGGGCCCGCAGCAGCTCCTCGATCCAGGTCGGCTCGGCCACCTCGTCGTCGTCGAGGAAGGCGACGAGCTCAGCCTCGCTGACCAACGCGCCGGTGTTGCGGCCGCCGGACGCGCCCCGGGAGTACTGGTTGGCCACGACGCGTGCGCGGTCCCCGAGCTCGCGGCGCAGACGGTGCAGCAGGGTGTCGTTGTGGTCGACGACCACGATGAGCTCGACCGGGACCGTCTGCCGCGCCGCGGAGTCCACCGCCCGCAGGATGTCGGCCCAGCGGGCCTCGCTGAAGCAGGGGATCACCACGGCGACGGTGCTCACGCCACGTCCTCGACGTCCACCACTCCGGCGCGCGGCCGCCGCGACGCCCAGTCCTCGGCCGACGGCTGGGCGACGGTGCCGAGCGGGGACGTGGCCGGCGCCGACGGCGTGACCGCTCCGCGCGTGCCGTTGACCCGCTCGACGAGCAGGGCGCGCAGGACCCGCAGGCCGTCCCGCCAGGTGTTGAGGTTGCTCTGCCCGTGCAGACGCGCGAACTCGAAGCTGGGGACCTCGACGATGCTCAGCCGCGCCTTCGCCACGCGGGTGTTGATGATCGTCTCGATCTCGAACCCGTCTCCCCAGGCCTTGTGGTCCCGCTCGCCCTCGGAGGCGTCGAGCGCGAGCACCGGCAGGCAGTGCGTCCAGAAGGCGTTGTAGCCGTAGCAGAGGTCGCTGTAGGACGTGCCGTAGAGGACGTTGACGATCCGGTTGAGCCACCGGTTGCCCCAGGCCCGCACCCGCGTGATGTCGGCGCTGCCCCCGCCCGGGGCGAAGCGGGTGCCCTTGGCGAAGTCGGCGCCGGCCGTGAGGGCCGCGACGTAGGACGGGATCTCCCGCGGGTCGGCCGAGCCGTCGGCGTCGAGCATGACCACGATGTCGCCGGTCACCGCCCGGAAGCCGCACGCCAGGGCGTTGCCCTTCCCGCGCCGGTTCTGGCGCACCACGACGACGTCGGGACGGAGCCGGCGGGCCACGTCGACGGTGTCGTCGACGCTCCGCCCGTCGACCACGATGACCTCGTGCAGGTCGTCCGGGAGCAGCGCGAAGACGTGTGGGAGGTTCTTGGCCTCGTTGTACGTGGGGATGACCACGCTGACCCGGGGCGTGGGGGCGGTGCGGCGGTCGTGCAGAGCGGTGCCCTCGTATGGGCGCATGCCGGTCCTCTCGTTGCGGAGTCGGGTCCGGTTTCGCCTCTGCTCGCCGTCGGGTGTGTGGCGACCAGATCGCCCGACGGGTCATCGCTACCCGTGATGCTGCTGCTGAGTGGGTGTCCTCGCTGGCCGGTCAGAGCGCAGGGGAGCCGGTACGCGTTACGGCACGTCAGTGTGCAGGGCCCCCGTGCACTGGCCAGCATCGCTCACCCATGCTGACTGAGGGTCGTCGCCCTGTCCACCGAGTGCAGGGCATGTCACGTCATCGGGTGAACAGCGCAGCCGGTTGATCACCGAGCGTAGCCGGATGTCGGGGGAGGGCCACCCGTACCGGTGACCTGGGGAGTTCCGGTCCGCTCAGCCGAGCCGCTCGTCGACGAGCTCGGCGGTCCCGGAGTCCTCGACGGTCGACCGAAGTCGCTCCAGCCCCTCCGGGTCGATGTCGAGCGCCCACTCCAGGTAGTCGGTGGTGGCCTCGGCGATGACGGGCCAGGTCGGGGAGCTGTCGTCGTCGTAGGCGCGGCTGTGGTCGGCGTCGGGGACCTCGACGAAGGCCTTGGGCTCCGGCGCGCGCCCGTAGAGCTGCTCGCCCTGCTCCAGCGGGATGGCGTCGTCGTTGCCGCCGTGGACGAAGAGGACGGGCGTGCCGGACTCGACGAACGGTCCGGTCGGCTGCTCCCCGAGCTCCGGCACGAGGTAGGTCAGCTCCCCGCCCGCGAGGACGAGGGCGGCGTCGAAGCGGTCGTCGTAGTAGGCCTCGCTGCGCAGCAGGGCCGTCGTCAGGGCGCCCAGGGAGTGCCCGGCCGCGGCGAGCCGCTCCTCGTCGACGAGCCCCTCGATGTCGCTGCCCTGCGTCCGGCCGAGCTCGAGGACCCCGTCGAGGACGAAGGACACGTCCTCGGGCTGCTGCACCACGTCGGCGCGGATCTCCTCGGTCCCTTCCGCGCTCAGGGGGAACCGCGGCGCCGCGACGACCATGCCGGCCGACGCCCACCGGCTCAGGAGCTCCTCGTAGGCCTCCGGCGAGGCCAGGTAGCCGTGGCTGAACAGCACCAGCGGATAGGGGCCGTCCCCGTCGGCGGGGTACCAGATCGTGGTCTCCAGCGTCCGGCTCGACTGCAGCTGGTCGTTCTCGCTGTCGACGGTCGGCCTCGACTCGTCCTCGAACGTGGCCGTGGTGCTCGTCACCTGCAGCGCCGTGGGCTCGGCCGGTGTCGCGTCGCCCGGGGCCGGGTCGCCCGGCGTGGCGGAGGAGCAGCCGGCGACGAGGAGAGCAGCCACGAGTGCGAGGAGCGCGCGGTCGCGCCAGCGGTTCGCCATGACCCCAGTCTCCGGCATCGGCCCGGAGGGTCCCGGGACGAGGGGCGGAGGAGCAGGCTCGCCGCCGACGCCGGTACCCGGAGGGCCCGCGGCCGTGGCTCAGCCCGCCGTCCAGTCGAGCAGCTCGTCGGCGGTCCAGGTGTTGACCACGCGGTCGACGTCCACGCCGGTCTCGACCGCGCGCTCGCAGCCGTTGCCCTGCCAGTCGAGCTGACCGGGCGCGTGCGCGTCGGTGTCGATGGCGAACGAGCAGCCCAGCTCGACGGCGAGGGAGAGCAGCCGCAGCGGCGGGTCCAGCCGCTCCGGGCGTGAGTTGATCTCGACGGCGGTGCCGTGCTCGACGCAGGCGCCGAACACGGCCTCGGCGTCGAAGGCGCTCTCCGGCCGCGGCCGCTGGCGCCGCCCCTCCCGCTGCTCGCGGGGGATGAGCAGCCTCCCGGTGCAGTGGCCGAGGACGTCGGTGTGCGGGTTCGCGACGGCGGCGAGCATCCGCTCGGTCATCGCGGCGGACTCCGCGCGCAGGTCGGAGTGGACGCTGGCCACCACGACGTCGAGCCGGCCGAGCAGCTCGTCGGTCTGGTCGAGGCTGCCGTCGACGTGGATGTCGCACTCGATGCCGGTGAGGATCCGGAACGGCGCGAGCTCCTCGTTGAGCGCGGCGACGACGTCGAGCTGGCGCTCCAGCCGCTGCGCGGTCAGCCCGTTGGCCACGGTCAGCCGCGGCGAGTGGTCGGTGAGCGCCACGTACTCGTGGCCCAGCCCGATCGCCGCCTCGGCCATCTCGCGGATCGGGCTGCCGCCGTCGGACCAGTCCGAGTGCGTGTGCAGGTCGCCGCGCAGGGCGCTGCGGAACTCGGCGACGTCGTCGGCGAGCGGCACGAGCTCGGCGTGGGTCTCCTCGAGCCGGGCGAGGTACTCGGGGACGTCGCCGGCGTGCGCCTGCACGATCACGGCACCCGTCTTGGGGCCGATGCCGCGCAGGTCGGTCAGCGTCTTCGTGCGGATCCGCCGGTCGAGCTCGCCGTCGGGGAGCGCGTCGACGACGGCGGCCGCGGTGCGGAACGCGGCCACCCGGTGCGTGGGCTCGCGGGCGCGCTCCAGGAGGAAGGCGATCCTCCGGAGCGCGGCCGCGGGTCCGAGGGGCGTGCTCAGCTGGCCTTCGCCTTCTTGGCGGCCTTCCGCTGCGCCTTGGCGGCGCGCCGGGCGGCCTTGTCGTAGCTCTTCTCCGTCGAGTCCGCGGCCCGCTTGGCGGCGCGGCGGGCCCGGTAGCCCACCGACGGGCGGCCCTCGGTGTCGACGGCGGCGATGAGCAGGCCGCCGAGGAGGCCAGCGTTCTTGAGGAGGTTCGACAGCTGCCCGAAGCGCTCCTCGGGGTCCTCGTGCTCCCAGAAGCGGTGCCCGGCCAGCGTCGTCGGGACGATGCTGCCGGCCAGCGCGAGGGCGCTCAGTCGGGGGAGCTTGCCGAGGGCGAGCAGCGAGCCGGCGCCGACCTTGATGCCGGCGTCGATCCGCACCCACTGCTCGACGTCGCGCGGCACCTGCACGGGCAGCTGCTCGTCCGCCGTCTTCGTGATCTGCTCGACCACCGGCCTGGCCCCCGGCACGCGGGTCTGCGGGTTGCGCAGGGTGTCGATGCCGCCGTAGACGAACGACGACGCGAGCAGGGGCCGGGCGATCCGGCGGACCAACATGGGTGACCTCTTCCGTCGATGGGACCTTCTGCGTGTCCCCCGACCGCGCCGCGGCGCGGGACACCCTCACCGGAACCTAGTGATCGACACGTCACTCTGCTCGGTCAATGCCCCGCCCGGTCGATGCCGTGGGGGTCCGCGGCGGGAGACGATCACCGGGTGCACCCGACCCCCCGCCCCGCGTGGTGGGCGCCCTGGCGGGTGGCCTGGTGGGTGGTCCTGCTCGCAGTCGTGGCGGTCGTCCTGTTTGGGGTCGCCTTCGCCGTGCGGCTGAGCTGCGGGCTGGGCGACTGCGCCGCGCCGGCCGTGCGGCGGCTCCTCTCCCTCGACGCGGTCGGCGGGCTGCCGCGGCTGTTCACCACCGGGGTCCTCGCCGCGGCCGGCGTCCTGGCCGGGGTCCGCGGCTGGTGCGCCCGGGGCCGCCTGCGGCACTGGTGGGCGGGGGTCGCCGGGACGGCGCTGGTGCTGGCGGTCCTGAAACTGGAGAGCGCGCACTCGGCGGTGGAGTCCGGGACCTCCCCGGTCACGACGCTGGTCCTCGGCGTGGCCATCGCGGTCCCGGCGCTCGCGCTGCTCACGGGAGCGGGGCGGGCGTGGGGTGTCGCCGAGGCGATCCGGGTGGTGTCCGCGTTCGCCGCCTACGCGCTGGCCGCGGTGGGCCTCGACGCGGTCACCGCGCTGGTCGCGGCGCTGCAGGACGACGCCGGGACGGTGTCGAGGTCCTCGGCCGCGTTCGTGGAGGAGCTGGGGGAGGCGCTGGCGGCGGTGGTGGCCCTGGCGGTGGTCCGGGCGGCGACGGAGGTCAGTCGTACGGGTCGGTGAGGACGGCGCGGGCCTCGACGACGGCGAAGGTGACCGGCGTGCCCTCGGTCGTCGTCGTGCCGGGCACCGGGACGTCGGCGCTGCCGTCGACCTGGAAGGTGCCGCTCCACGTGGTCGTGAGCGAGGCCGTGTAGGTGCCGGGCGCGTAGTCGTGGGTGACCGTGTGGTCGGGGTACGGGGCGCCGGGATCGGTGGTGGTGAGGTCGGTGCCGTCGCCGGTGTGCCAGGTGAAGGAGTCCGCGGTCGCGGTGATCTCGACGGTGAACCCGCGGATGTCGAGGACGAAGTCCTGGCTGGTCGGGCCGTCGGCGTAGAAGACGACCGGCAGTCCGACGAGCGCGTTGCCGGGCGGCTGCTGGCGGGTGGTCAGTGCCGGCAGGGGGAGGGTCTGGAAGTAGCGGAACACCTCGTCCGGCGACGGCGGCGGGTTGAGCTCCGTGATGTCCACGCAGGAGGTGCTGAAGGGGATCCAGGCGCCTAGGGGCGTCCCGGGTGCCGTGCCGGCGGGGACGGTCAGGCCACCGTCCGTGAAGAGTGCGCCCGTAACGGGGTCGACCTGGACCAGGCGGCGTTGGTCGATGTCGAGCAGGCGGACGACACGGTCGGGCGGTGCGGGGCAGACCAGGTCTGGTGCCCGTTCGCACTCGCCGCCGACCGCAGACGAGCAGGGACTGGTCAAGCGCCAGGTGAAGGCTTGAGGAGCCGGCGCGCCATTCGAGGCGAGGTAGCCACCGCCTGGCGTCATCGCGAGATAGGACGCCGTGAGTGCACCGTCCCCAGATGAGACCTCCGGGGTTTGGCACCGTCCAGCAGTGCAGTTAGCCATTGCTGGCGTCGTGAGGATCACGAAGGTCAGCATCAGTGCAGTGACTAGTCCAAGACGGAGGTGGCTCATCCGATCGTCAAGCTGGTCACCAGCCAGCTTGCCCGTCTTTCGTCCCAACTCAGAAGCACTCCTGACTGGAGGACGCCAGTCTCTTCAGCGGAGCGTTCCGTCACCTCAGTCCCTGCGGAGTCGTAAACCGCAATAGTGCTCTGGGCGTACTGAAACCCGACTTCCGCGCTTTCCCCTTCGATCAGGCCAACGCCGTACTCCCGGAAATCGATGGAGACGTCGCTGTACGAGTAACCGTCTGCGCGATCCTCGGCGAAAGAGTCGGAGATCATCACGCAAAGCTCGCAGTTGTGACTGAGGTCGATCAGGGGTTGCGGATCTAAATCTCCGTCGCTGACGTACTCAATGAGCTGTACGTAGTAGCGGGCGAACTCGGTCGCACCCTCGGGGGTCTTCTCGCGGGCCTCGGGGGGCATGGGGAAGTCGGCCGGTCCGAGCGGCGGCAGCGCCTCGCTCGTGGGTGCGGCCGGAGCGCTCGTCGTCGGCAGGGTCTCGCTGGCCGGCTCGGCCTCCGAGCACCCGGCGAGCGCCGCCGCGGCCACCATGAGTGCCGCCGCCGTCCGCGCAGCCCTGCCCATGCGTCGTCCACCCCCGTCGGCGATCACGGATCCGGGACCCTAGCCACACACCGGCCCTCCGCGCAGTGCCCCTGTGGAGGGACCACTCCTGCGGTGTCCTCCCCGCTCCTGCGGTCGTGCAGCACCGCGGGAGCGGGGCGGACACCGCAGAAGCGCCCCAGTGCGGGTGTTCCTCGCGCCGTGCCGGTCCTGCAGGACCCCGGGAGCGCGAGGAGCATCCCTGAGCGGAGCGGGCTCAGGACGTGCGGCTGCAGTACACCGTCAGCGGTGAGCGCTTGCCGAACACGAACGTCGACGACGACTCGCCCGTCTCGCCGTCGTAGGCGATCCGCTGCGCCCCCGACCACAGCTGCACCCGCAGTTGCGACGTCTGGAACGACGCGTAACCCGAGCTGCGGTCACTCACCCCGAGCAACGCGCCGAGCACCGCGCGGGTGCGGCTGAACGGGACGTCGGCGCGCAGGTACTGGACGTCGAGCAGCCCGTCCTCCAGCCGCGGCCGCCATGCCTGCGCCAGCCCGCGCGGCGTGTACTGGCAGTTGCCGACGAACAGGATCCACACCTGGGCCGGCCGCCCGTCGAGCACCATGGACGCCGGCGTCCCGCCGCGCAGCACCTGCGCCGCCGCGACGGCCGTCGCCGTCCACCGGCCGAGCCGGCCCTCGAGCGCGTCCCGTCGCCGCACGAGTTCCGGGTAGACGCCGATGCTCGCGGTGTTGAGGAAGGGGACGCCGTTGACGTCGGCGACGTCCACGCACACCGCCTGCCCGGCCCTCACCGCCCCGGCGGCCTCCTCGACGGTCTCCACGCCGAGGTCGCGCGCGAAGTGGTTGAGCGTCCCCGCCGGGACGACGGCCAGCGGCAGCCCCGCCTCCAGCGCCACCGCGGCCGCCGCGGCCACGCTGCCGTCGCCGCCGGCCACCCCGAGCGCCGTCGCCCGTCCCGAGCGCACCGCCTCCTCGAGCAGGTCGGTGATGGTCCGCCCGGTGGACGTGCTGAGCACGTCGGCAGCCGGCAGCAGCCGCCGGATCTCCTCCGCGGGGTCGTAGTCCTCCGGCCCCGACCGCGGGTTCACCGCCACCACCAGGCCCTCGCCGTCGGGCAGTGCCGGGGCCGTCCGCGCGGGGCGCACCCGCGCGGGCTCGGTCGGCCGCACCGGCCACCACCGGCGCCCGGCCAGGGCCACCCCGGCCCCGATGGCCAGCCCCGACACGACGTCGCCCGGGTAGTGCACACCCACGTGCACCCGCGAGTAGCCGACCGCAAGCGCCAGGGGTCCGAGCGCGGCGCCGGCCAGCGGGCTCTCCATCGCCACGCCGGTGGCGAAGGCGGCCGCCGACGACGAGTGGCCGCTCGGGAAGGAGAGGGTGTGCGGTGCCCGGCGCAACTGCCGCTCGGTGGTCAGGTTGGCCAGGTCCGGCCGCACCCGGCCGAACACCCGCTTCAGGACGGCGTTGACGACCGAACTGGCCACGGCCAGCGAGCCGACGCCGCGCACCGAGCCCCGCCGCAGCGACCCGCGCCGCAGCCCCAGGACCAGCGCGATCGCGAACCACAGCTTGCCGTGGTCGGCGGCCCGGGACAGCCACCGCAGCCACCGGTCGGCCGGGCTCGCGGGCAGGGCGCCGACGGCGGCGTGCAGCCGCGCGTCCCAATGGCGCAGCCGCAGCGGGGTCACCCGCCGGACGCTAGCGCCCGCGCTAGGCCTTGCGGCGGGCCCGGTACGCGGCGACCGTCGAGCGGCTGGCGCAGGTGTTCGAGCAGTACCGGCGGCTGGCGTTGCGCGAGGTGTCCACGTAGACGTCGTCGCAGGTCTCGGCCGAGCACACGCCCAGCCGCTGCCACCCGTGCTGGGCCACCACCTGCGAGAGCCCCATCGCCACCGTCGTCGTCAGCTGGTCGAGAACGGGGGCGTCGGGACGGGCGTAGTGCAGGTGCAGCTCGCCGTCGTGGTCGGTGGCGTAGGGGTGCGGCCGGGCCAGGGCGAGCAGCTCGTTGAGCCGGGCGATGACGTCGTCCTGCGAGTCGGCGACGGCGACCGCGCGGACGAGGTCGGCGGTGGCGGCGGCGCGGCGGGTCTCGGCGGGGGAGAGGTCCAGCGCCGTCTCGGGTGTGAACCACTCGTCGTGCGCGCGCAGGAAGGCCGCGGCCCAGTCCGGGTCGCTCGCGCGGTCGGCGTTGGCCAGGTGGATGGCCAGCTCGACGGCATTCGACCCGTAGGTGTCGTAATCCATGTGACTCCCTACCGCCCTGCTACTGTCGTAGGGGGTCAACGGAGTTTGACCCCCTACTGTTCCCCTGCAAGTACCGAAGTGGGCCCTGTCGTGCGTACGTACCTGTCCGTCTGGCGCCTGCCGTCCGCCCCCGTGCTGCTGCTCGCCGGGTTCGCCGGCCGGCTGCCCTCGGCGATGGTCCCGCTGGCGCTGCTGCTCATGGTGCAGCAGCAGACCGGTTCCTACGCCGTCGCCGGCCTCGCCGCGGCGACCTACGGCCTGGCGATGGCCGCCATGGCCCCGGTGCTCGGCCGGCTCGCCGACCGGCGCACCCCGCGCCCGGTGCTGCTGGTCCAGGCCGCCGTCTACCCGCTGCTGCTGGCCCTGCTGGTCGCCGTCGTCCTCGGGGGCGCACCGACGGCGGTCGTCGTCGCCGCGTCGGCCCTGGCCGGCGCCGCCACCCCGCTGGTCTCCGGCACGGTCCGCGCGCTGTGGTCGCGGGTCGACCCGGGCGTGCGGGGCACCGCGTTCGCCCTCGACGCCACCGCCACCGAACTGGTCTTCGTGGCCGGCCCGACGCTGGTGGCCACGCTCGCCGTGGTCGCCGGCCCGGCGTGGGCGCTCGGCGTCGCCGGGGTGCTCGCGGTCGCCGGCGCGCTGGGGCTCGCGGCCTCGGCGGCGATGCGCGGGTGGGTGTCCGTGCCGTCGGCCGAGCGCAGGAGCCCGTTCGCCACCGTGCTCGCTGCCGGCATGCCGCGCGTGCTGCTCAGCGGCTCGGCACTGATGCTCGGCTTCGGGGCGCTCGAGGTCGCCATCCCGGCCTTCGCCGACGACGCCGGATCGCCCGGGATGTCGGGTCTGCTGCTGGCGCTGTGGTCGCTGGGCTCGGTCGCCGGCGGACTGTGGTTCGGCGCCCGGGTGGTCAGTGCCTCCCTGCCGCGGCAGTACCGGTGGCTGCTGCTCGGCGTCACGATCGGCCTGGCGCCGCTGACCGCGGCGTCGAGCCCGTGGGTGCTCGGTGTCCTGCTCTTCCTGGGCGGCACGGCGATCGCGCCCACGCTGACCGTGCAGAACTCGCTGGTCGGCGCCCTCGCCCCGGCGCACGCCACCACGGAGGCCTTCACCTGGCTGTCCACGATGGCCACCGGCGCCTCGGCGGTCGGCGCGGCGCTGGGCGGTGCGCTCGTCGACGGACCGTCGGGTGTGACCGGCAGCCTCGTCCTCGCGGTGGCCGGCGCCGCCGTGGCGGTGCTCGTGACGCTGGTGCCCGGCCGTCGCCCGTCGTCCCTCCCCCGGGAGCGGATCGCCGTCTGACCCCGCCCTCCCGGCCCGGACCCCCGGGCTGGGAGGGCGGCGGAGGCCGCTGGTAGTCTCTACCGCGGTGGTTCCGAGGGGACTCGGACCCCGGGAGGCTTCGCCTAGTCCGGTCTATGGCGCCGCACTGCTAATGCGGTTTGGGTTCATCCCCATCCCGGGTTCAAATCCCGGAGCCTCCGCGCACGACAACTGCACAGTCCGCACCCGTAGCTCAACGGATAGAGCATCTGACTACGGATCAGAAGGTTAGGGGTTCGAATCCCTTCGGGTGCACGTCTGGTTGAGACAGCACCGCGGCCCCGCTCCTGCCCAGGAGCGGGGCCGTCGTGTGTCTCAGGCCCCGGCGCGGCGGTCGCGGCGGGCGCGGGCCAGCCCGTGCGCCGTGCGCAGCAGGTCCCGGACCGTGCCGTCCGTGCGGGGGCCGGGATCGACCACGCAGACCCACCCCAGCCCGCCGTAGACGGGGTGGGCCAGCACGGTGTCGGGGACGTCCGGTCCGGGCTCCCGCGGGCCGGCCGGCTCGCGGGGGGCGCGGCCCACGAGGGCGGTGAACTCCTCCCGCCCGACGCCCACGTTGACGCGGAAGGTCCCGGGGCGGTCGAGCCGCGACGACCGGTCGCCCGGCTGGTCCTTCGTCACGATGGTCGCGAAGGGCTGCGCCCGCGGGACGACGCCGTCGGGTGCGTGGTAGAGGAAGACGTCGCCCCAGGCGGCCTCCGGCGACCCGTCGCCCGGTCCCGGCCGCAGGACCAGGACGCCGCCCAGCGAGGTGACGTGCTCGATGATCTCGTCGATGCCCACGCCTTCGAGCGTGGCACTCAGGTGCTCGTGGAGGGTTCGGCCGGACACCACGCGGAGGTCGGGATGCGGAGTCTCCACCCGGGTCTGCGCACGGTCGACGTCGCCTGGCGGGCCGGGTGCTCGGTGCAGCAGGTCCGCGACCTCGAGGCCGACGGCGTGCTGCCCCCGGCGGAGCGGACGGCGTCGGGGTACCGCGTCTTCACCGAGGCGCACGTCCGCGCCGCGCTGGCCCATCGGTGGCTGGCGGCCGCCGTCGGCCCGGTGCACGCCAAGGAGCTCGTGCGGGCCGCGCACCGCGACCCGGCGTCCGGGCTGCTCCGGCTCCTGGACGCCGCACACGCCCGGCTCGACGCCGAGCGGCGGGAGCTGGCCCTCGCCCGGGAGGCCGCCCGGCTCATCGCCGCGGAGCCGATCGCGGACGTGCGGCCGTCGGACGCGATGGGCGTCTCGGAACTCGCGGCGGCCCTCGGCATGCGCCCGTCGGCGCTGCGGCACTGGGACGCCGAGGGGCTCGTCGTCCCGCGGCGGGGAGCCGGCGAGGCGCGGCGGTACACCCCGGCGGACGTGCGCGACGCGCGGATCGTCGTCCAGCTCCGCCGCGCCGGGTACCGCATCGGCCCGCTGCGGGAGCTCGTGCCGCAGTTCCGCCGGGCGGGCCGGCGCGACGACGTCCTGGCCGCCCTGGCCGCCCGGGACGCGGACGTGGACGCCCGCTCCCGGGCCCTCCTCGAGGGGACGGCCGCGCTCGCCGCACTGCTCGCGGGCTGATCCGGGGTGGGAGCGGAGAGGGGCGGGGGGCCGGTCCTGGCGGTCTGGCCGCGTTGGTCGGTCCACCGAGCTGTCGGTGGCCACTCGTTTCCCGGCTACCCCCGCCCACATCAACTGTGAGCCGCGTCACAGGAAGAGTCAAGCGACCCCCTCCCCGGGCGTGTCCTCAGCTCTCCGTGCCCCGGGGGACGACGACCACCGGGACCGGCGCGGCGCGCACGATGCGGGTCGCCGTCGACCCGAGGAAGACCCGCGCCAGCGGGCCCAGGCGCGAGGACCCGACGACCAGCAGGTCGCCGTCGGCCCACCCCGCGGCCGACACCGCCCCCGGCCACCCCGAGCCCCGGGCGACCACCGTGTCCGGCGGGCCGGGCAGGTCGGCGGCCACCTGCTCCAGTTCCGTCTGCGCCTGCCGGGCCCACGCCGTGCTCACCTCCCGCTCGACGTGCAGGCCGGTCTCCGAGGGCAGCATCGGGTCACGCTCGGGCGCGAAGGTGACCAGCCGCAGCGGCACGTCCCAGGCCGCGGAGATGCGGCGGGCCCAGGCCAGCGCGGCGCGGGAGCGGTCGGTCCCGGCCCACGTGCAGGTCAGCCGGGTCACCCGCTGTCCCGGTGAACCGGCCCGCGCCGCCAGGGCGAGCGGCACGGGCGAGGAGCGCAGCAGGTGCTCGGGCACCGCGCCCTCCCGGCCGAGCACCAGCAGCGTGCCGCCGACCCGCTCCACCACGCCCACCAGCCCTGCGGGCACCGAGGTTGCCTCGACGGCGACCGTGCGCACCTCGGCCACCCCCGCCTCGCGCAGGTCGTGCGCCGCCCGGCCCTGGCGGGACCGCACCACGTCGTCGACCCAGCGCCGGTACTCCTGGTCCACCCGCGGGTCGGGGAAGCCGCGCGCGGTCACCGTGGCCACGACGACGTCGTCCCCGCTGGTGCGGGCCAGCGTCGCGGCCAGGCGCAGGTGGGCGCCGCCGCGCTCCTCGAGGTCGGCGGCGTGACCGACGACGAGGGTCACCGCGGCGCCCGCAGGGCCGAGTGGGTGCGCGCGTAGGTGACGTAGACGACGGCGGCGATGGCCAGCCAGCCGGCGAACAGCGCCCAGGTGACCCCGGGCAGCCCGTAGATGAGGTAGATGCAGAAGGCCACCGACAGCACCGGCACCACGGGGTAGCCGGGCACCCGGAAGCCGCGCGGCAGGTCCGGCTGGGTGCGGCGCAGCACGATCACCCCGATCGACACCACGGAGAAGGCGACCAGCGTGCCCATGCTGGTCAGGTCGATGAGGAAGTCCAGCGGGACGAAGCCGGCCAGCACGCCGACGAACAGCGCGACGGCGACCGTGCCGCGCACCGGGGTGAGCGTGCGCCGGTCGACGCGGCTGAACAGCGACGGGATCATGCCGTCCCGGCTCATCGCGAACAGGATCCGCGTCTGGCCGTACATGGTCACCAGCGTCACCGAGAAGATCGAGATGACCGCCCCGGCGGCCAGCACGACGGCCGGCCACCGAGACCCCGCCACGTTCTCCAGGATCACCGCGAGCCCCGCCTCCTGGCCCTCGAAGGCGCCGGCCGCCTGGGCGCCCACCGCGGCGAGCGCCACCAGCAGGTACACCACGGTGACCACGACCAGCGCCCCGATGATCGCCCGCGGCAGGGTCCGGCGCGGGTCGCGGACCTCCTCGCCGGCGGTCGAGACGGCGTCCAGGCCGATGAAGCTGAAGAAGATGGACGACGCGGCCGCGCTGACCCCGGCCACCCCGAGCGGCGCGAAGGGCGTCAGGTTGCCGGCGTCGAACGCGGTGAAGGCGATGACCACGAAGAACAGCAGGACGCAGACCTTGAGCACGACCATGACCGCGTTCGCCCGCGCCGACTCGCTGGCCCCGCGCACGAGCAGCAGCGCGCACAGCGTCACCAGCACGATGGCGGGGAGGTTCACGACCCCGCCGGCGCCGGGTGCGAACGACAGCGCGTCGGGGATGCGCACGCCGATGACGTCGTCGAGCAGTTCGTTGAGGTACTCGCTCCACCCCACCGACACCGCCGCCGAGCTGACCGCGTACTCCAGCACCAGGCACCAGCCCACGACGTAGGCCACGACCTCGCCGAGCGTGGCGTACGCGTAGGAGTACGACGACCCCGCGACCGGGATGGTCGAGGCGAGCTCGGCGTAGCAGAGCGCGGTGAACCCGGCGGTGATGGCGGCCAGCACGAACGAGAGGACGACGGCGGGCCCTGCCTCGGGCACCGCCGAGCTCATCACGAAGAAGATCCCGGTGCCGATCGTGGCGCCGATGCCCAGCGCCATGAGCTGGCCGACCCCGATGCGGCGGGCGAGCACCCCGCCGTCGGCGTCACCGGCGCCGGTCTCCTCGACCATGGCCGACACCG
This sequence comes from Geodermatophilus amargosae, assembly GCF_041028265.1. Taxonomy (GTDB): domain Bacteria; phylum Actinomycetota; class Actinomycetes; order Mycobacteriales; family Geodermatophilaceae; genus Geodermatophilus; species Geodermatophilus amargosae_A. Next base: position 91,002 of record NZ_JABGCW010000009.1, on the reverse strand, counting down.
GCTTGCGCCGGAACAGCTGGGAGCGCACGGACGGAGCACTCACGCGGACCTCCTCGGCGGGGAGCCGGCGTCGTCGACGGCGGACGGTGCCGCCCACCTTCTCGTCGGGCGGCAGGAATGGCCATTCCTACCGCCCGGCCCGGGGGCCTCACCCCACGCGGCGGAGGACCTCCGGGGTCAGCTCGGCGACCGAGGTGTGGCCGGTGAGGCCCAGGGTGAGGTCGAACTCGCCCAGCACGTCGGAGACGACCTGGCGCACGCCGGCCTCCCCGCCCAGGCCCAGCCCCCACGCGTAGGGCCGGCCGAGCAGCACCGCCCGCGCACCCAGGGCGACGGCGACCAGCACGTCCGCGCCGCTGCGGATGCCGCTGTCGAGCAGCACCGGCGCGCGGTCGCCGACCGCCGCGGCCACCTCGGGCAGCGCGTCCAGCGCGGAGATGGAGCGGTCCACCTGCCGGCCGCCGTGCGTGCTCACGACGACGCCGTCGACACCCTCGTCCAGCGCGCGCCGGGCGTCGTCGGGGTGCAGCACGCCCTTGAGCAGGATCGGCAGCCGCGTGCGGGACCGCAGCCAGGCCAGGTCGGCCCAGGTGATCGAGGGCCGCGAGTAGATGGCCTGGAACGTCTCGACGGCGGCGCGCGGCAGCGGCGAGCGCAGGTTCTCCCGCAGCGGGCCGGGCCAGGCGCGGGCCATGCCGACCATCGCCACGACGGCGGCCAGCGTCGGCCGGGGCTGGCGGTCGCGGCCGGCGGCGTCGGCGGCCTGGGTGGGCGCGGCGTCGCCGGCGGCGGCCACCCTCTCCTCGACCAGCCGGCGGAACACCGGGTCGGAGGTGTACTGCGCGATGCCCTTGCCCAGCGCGAACGGCAGGTGGCCGAGGTCGAGGTCGCGCGGGCGCCAGCCGAGCATCGTGGTGTCGAGCGTGACCACCAGCGCCTCGGCCCCGGCCGCCTCGGCCCGGCCGACCAGGCTCTCCACCAGCTCGTCGGAGGTGGACCAGTACAGCTGGAACCAGCGCGGCGCGTCACCCATGGCCTGCGCGCAGGTCTCCATCGGCACCGACGCCTGGTTGGAGAAGACGAACGGCACGCCCAGCGACGCCGCGGCGCGGGCGACGGCGAGGTCGGCCTCGCGGTGCACCAGCTCCAGCGCGCCGACCGGGCCGAGCAGCAGCGGCGCGGGGATGCGGCGGCCGAACAGCTCCACGGACGTGTCGCGGGCGCTCACGTCGCGCAGCACCCGCGGGACGACGGCCCAATGGTCGAACGCGGTGCGGTTGGCACGCTGCGTGGCCTCCTCCCCGGCGCCCCCGGCCACGTAGGCGTAGGCGCGGGCGGTCAGCCGCGCGCGGGCCCGGCGCTGCAGCGGCTCGGCGGTGGTGGGCACGAGCGGCCTGCGCCCGTACACACCGGCGCGGTAGACCTCGTTCTGACGGCGACGGCCGGTCCCGGCGGCTGAGTCCACCGGGCCACCGTAGTGACCCGCCTCACCACGCCTGCCCGGCCCCTGCGACACGCCCGGCGACCGACACGCCGCAGCCGTTCGCCGACGCGCCGTCGACCCGTCGTCATCGGGTGGATCCGCACCGCATCATGGGTGCGCGCCGTCGCCGGAACCACCGGTGCCGCGGCGTGTACGACCGCTCGAGGGGGAAACGTGCCGGTCGGGTCGGTGCCACGTGGCACCCCCCGCCCTGTCCTGTCGACAGGGCTCGCTCTGCTGTTCACCGTCACCGGCCTGCTCGGCGGCGGGGTGTTCCTCGCCGCGCCCGCGTTCGCCGTCGACGACCCCGCCCGCCCCGACGCCCGGGTCACGCACGGGCCGAGCTGCCGCCCCGGAGGCGTCACCGTCGAGGTGACGGCGGGGACGGTCGCCTACGCCGTCACGCTGGCCACCACGCGCTCCCCCGAGGGGGAGGACGCCGCCGAGCTCGAGCCGGGCCAGACCGTCGTGCTGCGGACCGGGGACGTCGCCTGGGGCGAGACGATCGACAGCCGGCTGGAGTACGCCGCGCTCGACGGCTCCGGCACCGCCTACGTCGACGAGCTCGACGGCTTCGTCTTCACCCGCCCGGCCGAGGAGGACTGCGCCGCCATCGCCGCGCCGCCGACCGCCACGCCACCGACCGCCGGGGTGCCGGGGATCGTCGAGGTCCCGGCCGCGCCGGAGACCTCGCCGTCGGACGCCCCGCCGGGAGGCGGCGTGGCTCCCGAGGTCGTGCCGGTCCCGGTGCCCGGCCGGCCCGCGCCGGAGACCGCGCCCGGCGCCCCGGCCGACGGCCCGCCGGCCGGGTCCGTGGTGGCGTCGGCCTCGGTCGACCGGGTGGCCGCCGGCGGTCACGTCGTGGTCACCGCGGCCGGCTTCGGCGCCGGCGAGCAGGTCACCGTCACCGACGCCGACGGCACCGTCCTCGGCTCCGCGACGGCGGCCGGGGACGGCACGGTCGAGGTCGTCGTGCACGTGCCCGACGGCGACGCCCCGGGGCCGACGACGATCGAGCTGGTCGGCGCCGACAGCGCGCTCACCGCCGCGGTGCAGCTGCGCGTCGCCGCGGCCTCGAGCGCGGTCGACCCCGACGTGCTGCCGCTGCCGATGGTCGCGGCCGGCCTCGCGCTGGTGGCCGCCGCCACCGGGCTGGTCCTGGTCGGCGGCCGGCGTGCTCCATCGGCCGACCCGACCGGGAGCGCCTGAGTCCGACCTGGGCGACGATGGTGCGATGCGCCCCGACGACGTGCTGACGACCGGGATCCCGGCCGACCCGGCGGCGCTGGCGGGAGCTGCTCCGCGGCCCGCCGAGACCTGGTTGCGGATCGTCCAGGTGCACGACCGCATCACCCACCGCGTCGACTCCGCGCTGCACCGCGAGCACGACCTGTCCCTCACCGGCTTCGAGGCACTGCGGCGGATCGCCGAGGCGCCAGGGGAGCGGGCCACGATGGGCGAGGTCGCCGAGGCGCTCGGCCTGTCCCGGGCCGGGGTCACCAGCACCGTGGGCCGGCTGGTCGAGCAGGGCCTGGTCGTGCGCGAGCGGCGGCCGGGGGACCGGCGGCTGCTGCACGCGCGGCTGACCGAGGCCGGCCGCGAGCGCGCCCGGGCCGCCGCCGTCACCCACGACGAGCTCGTGGCGCGCCTGCTCGCCCTGCTGGGTGACGACGCCGCCGCGGTCACCGACGCGCTCGCGCGGGTGTCCGCGGCCACCCGCGTCCGCCGCTGAGCCGCCATCAGCGCGACGAAGGCCTCAGGGAGGAGCCATCAGCGCGACAAAGGCCCCCCCCCCCCGGGAGCGGCCTTCAGCGCGCCAGAGGCCCCTGAGGACGGCCTTCGTAGCGACATCGGCCCTCAGGCCGATGCGTCGTCCGGAGGAACTTCAAGCCCGTAGTGTTTGCGGGGGAGCGCGTCCGGGCAGGTCGCGATCATGCTCGCGGAGTGCACCGTCGTCGTGCCGACCATCGGCCGGCCGTCGCTCGGCGTGCTCCTGGACGCCCTGGCCGCCGCGCCGGGGCCGCGCCCGGCCGGGCTGGTCGTCGTCGACGACCGGCCCGACGGGCCTCCGCTGGACGTCGACCGGCCCGGCCTGCCGCCGGTCCGCGTGGTCCGCACCGGGGGCGGCGGGCCCGCCCGCGCGCGCAACCTCGGCTGGCGCGTGGCGCGCACCCCGTGGATCGCCTTCCTCGACGACGACGTCGTCCCCGACGCCGACTGGTACGAGCGGCTGGCGCAGGACCTGACCGGGCTGCCCGCCGACGTCGCCGGCAGCCAGGGCCGGGTGCGGGTGCCGCTGCCCGTGGATCGCCGTCCGACCGACTGGGAGCGGGGCACCGCGGGCCTGGCCACCAGTTCCTGGATCACCGCCGACCTGGCCTACCGCCGCGCCGCCCTGGCCGCCGTCGGCGGGTTCGACGAGCGCTTCCCGCGGGCCTTCCGCGAGGACTCCGACCTGGCGCTGCGGGTCATGGACACCGGCGGACGGCTGGTGCGCGGCGAGCGCTGGATCACCCACCCGGTCCGGCCCGCCGACCGGTGGGTGAGCGTGCGCGTGCAGGCCGGCAACGCCGACGACGTCCTCATGCGCCGGCTGCACGGCCCCACGTGGCGCGAGCGCGCCGACGCCGCGGTCGGCCGCCGGCCGCGGCACCTCGCCGTCACCGCGGCGGGGCCGGCCGCCGTCGGGCTGGCCGCCGCCCGGCGTCCCCGCGCCGCGCTGGCCGCCGCCCTGGTCTGGGCCGCCGGCACCGCCGAGTTCGCCTGGGCCCGCATCGCACCCGGCCCGCGCGACCGCGCCGAGGTGACCACCATGGCGCTCACCAGCGCGGCCATCCCGCCACTGGCCACCTGGCACTTCCTGCGCGGCGCGGTGCGGCACCGCCGGGTGACGCCGTGGCGCGGCCTGCCCGACCTGGTCCTGTTCGACCGCGACGGCACCCTCGTGCGCGACTACCCGTACAACGGCGACCCGGACCTGGTGCGGCCGGTGCCGGGTGCTCAGGAGGCGGTCGACGCCCTCCGGAGCCGGGGCGTCCGGGTCGGGGTGGTGAGCAACCAGTCCGGCGTGGCCCGCGGGATCATCACCCGTGCGCAGGTCGACGCCTGCATGGCGCGGCTGGACGAGCTGCTCGGCCCGTTCGAGACGGTCCAGGTCTGCGCGCACGGGCCCGAGGACGGCTGCACCTGCCGCAAGCCCGCGCCCGGGATGGTGAAGGCCGCCTGCGCCGAGCTCGACGTCGACCCGGCGCGGACCGTGGTGATCGGCGACATCGGCGCCGACGTCGAGGCCGCCGCGGCCGCCGGTGCCGTCGGGATCATCGTGCCGACGCCGGTGACCCGGAAGCAGGAGGTGGCCGCCGCACCGCGCCGGGCGCAGACGCTGACCGACGCGGTCGGCGACGTCCTGGCGGGCCGGTGGTGACCGCCCGCCGGGGCACGGTGCTGGTCGCCCGGCTCGACAACGCCGGCGACGTGCTGCTGCAGGGGCCCCTGGTGCGCGCGGTCGCCGCGGGTGCCGAGCGGGTGGTGTTCCTCGCCGGCCCGGCCGGTGCCGGGGCCGCCGCGCTGCTGCCCGGCGTCGACGAGGTCTGGACCTGGGCCTGCCCCTGGATCCTCGGCGACCCGCCGCCGGTCGACCCCGCCGACCTGGCCGGGTTCACCGAGCGGGTGCGCGCGCTGGCCCCCGACGAGGCGGTCGTCAGCACGTCGTTCCACCAGTCGCCGCTGCCGCTGGCCCTCCTGCTGCGTACGGCCGGCGTGCCCCGGATCAGCGCCGTCAGCGTCGACTACCCGGGCTCCCTGCTCGACGTCCGCCACCGCGTCGATGACGACCTGCCCGAGCCCGAGCGGGCCCTCTCGCTGGCCCGCGCGGCGGGTTTCGACCTCCCCGACGGCGACGACGGCCGGCTCGCGGTGCGCCGTCCGCTGCCGGAGACGCCCTACGAGCCCGGCTACGTCGTGCTGCACCCCGGCGCCTCCGTCCCGGCCCGCGCCTGGCCCGCGGAGCGCTGCGCGGAGGCCGTCGAGGCCCTGGCCGACGCCGGGCACCGCGTGCTGGTCACCGGCGGGCCGGGGGAGCGCGCCCTGACCGCCGCCGTCGCCGGGACCCGCGGCGTCGACCTCGGCGGCACCACGACCCTGCCGGGGATGGCCGCGCTGCTCGACGGTGCCGCGGCCGTCGTCGTCGGCAACACCGGCCCGGCGCACCTCGCCGCCGCCGTGGGCACCCCCGTGGTCTCCCTGTTCAGCCCGGTCGTGCCGGCCGCGCGGTGGGCGCCCCACGGCGTCCCGACCGTGCTGCTCGGCGACCAGGACGCGCCCTGCCGCGGCACCCGGGCCCGCGTCTGCCCCGTCCCCGGGCACCCGTGCCTGACCTCGGTGACCGCTGCCGACGTCGTCGCCGCCGTCGAGAAGGTGAGTGCATGAAGGTCCTGGTCTGGCACGTGCACGGTTCCTGGACGACGGCGTTCGTCGAGGGCCGGCACGAGTACCTGGTCCCCGTGGTCGAGGGCCCCGGGGGCGAACGGAGCCCGGACGGGCTCGGCCGCGCGCGCACGTGGGACTGGCCAGCGTCGGCCCGCGAGGTGACGCCGGAGCAGCTGCGCGACGAGCAGGTCGACGTCGTCGTGCTGCAGCGCGTGCGCGACCTCGAGCTGGTGCGCGAGTGGCTGGGCCGCGAGCCCGGGCGCGACCTGCCCGCGGTCTTCCTCGAGCACAACGCGCCCGGCCTGGAGGACGGCGCCGCGCCGGTCCCGTACACGAAGCACCCGCTGGCCGACCGCGACGACGTCCCGATCGCGCACGTCACGCACTTCAACCGGCTCTTCTACGACAACGGCCGCGCGCCGACGACGGTGATCGAGCACGGCATCGTCGACCCCGGCGAGCGCTGGACCGGCGAGCTGGCCCGCGCCGCCGTCGTCACCAACGAGCCGGTGCGCCGAGGCCGCACGGTGGGCGCCGACCTGCTGCCCGGGCTCGCGCGGGCCGCACCGGTCGACGTGTTCGGGATGGGCCTGTCCGGCCTGCACGAGCGCTACGGCCTGGATCCCGGGCGGGTCACCCTGTTCGACGACCCGCCGCAGGCCGCGATGCACACCGAGCTGGCCCGCCGCCGGGTCTACGTGCACCCGGTCCGCTGGACCTCGCTCGGGCTCTCCCTGCTCGAGGCGATGCACCTGGGCATGCCGGTGGTCGCGCTGGCGGCCACCGAGGCGGTCGAGGCGGTGCCCGCGGGCGCCGGCGTGCTGTCCACCCGGCCCGAGGTGCTGTGGGACGCGGTCACCACCTACCTGCACGACGAGGACGCCGCCCGGCTGGCCGGCAAGGCGGCCCGCGCCGCCGCGCTGGAGCGGTACGGGCTTCCCCGGTTCCTCTCCGACTGGGACACCCTGCTCGAGGAGGTCACCCGATGAGGACGCACCGGTCCGCCGGCGCACCGCTGCGCATCGACCTGGTCAGCGAGCACGCCTCGCCGCTGGCCGCGATCGGCGGCGTCGACGCCGGCGGCCAGAACGTGCACGTCGCCGCGCTGGCCGCGGGCCTGGCCGCGCGCGGCCACGAGGTCACCGTGCACACCCGCCGCGACGACCCCGGCCTGCCCGACGAGGTGCCCACCGACGACGGCTACGTGGTCAGCCACCTGACCGCGGGGCCGGTCCGGGCGCTGCCCAAGGACGACCTGCTCGGGCACATGCCGGCGATGGCCGCCGCGCTGCGCGCCCGCTGGGCGGTGACGCCGCCCGACGTCGTCCACGCGCACTTCTGGATGAGCGGCCTGGCCGCCGTCGAGGCCGCCGGGAGCCTGCTCACGCCGGTACCGGTGCTGCAGACCTTCCACGCGCTCGGCTCGGTCAAGCGCCGCCACCAGGGCGACGCCGACACCTCCCCGGCGCAGCGCGTGGAGCTGGAGCGGGGCCTGTGCCGGGCGGTCGGGCACGTGGTGGCCACCTGCAGCGACGAGGTGTTCGAGCTGCGCCGGCTGGGGTTGTCCCGCGACCGCGTCTCGATCGTCCCGTGCGGCGTGGACACCACCGTGTTCACCCCGCGCGGGCCGGCGGCGCCGCGCTCGGACCGGCCGCGGCTGCTGGTGCTCGGCCGGCTGGTGGAGCGCAAGGGCCAGGAGGACGCCGTCCGCGCGCTGGCCGCCGTCCCGGACGCCGAGCTGGTCGTCGTCGGCGGCCCGCCGGTCGGCATCCTCGACGGCGATCCGGAGGTGCGGCGGCTGCGCGCCGTCGCCGCCTCCCTCGGCGTGGCCGACCGGCTGGTGTTCACCGGCTCGGTCGGCCGGGCCGACGTCCCGGCGTGGATCCGCTCGGCCGACGTCGTCCTCGCCGTGCCCTGGTACGAGCCCTTCGGCATCACCCCCCTGGAGGCCATGGCCTGCGGCCGCCCGGTGGTGGCCACCGCCGTCGGCGGGCTGCAGGACTCCGTCGCCGACGGCGTCACCGGCGACCTCGTGCGGCCCCGCGACCCGGCCCGGCTCGGCGCGGTGCTCGCCGCGCTGCTGGCCGACGACGCCCGCCGGGCCGCCTACGGCGCGGCCGGGGTGCGGCGGGCCCGCGCCCGCTACCGGTGGGCCCGCGTGGCCGCCGACACCGAGGCCGTCTACCGGCAGGTCCTGTCCACCCGGCGTGCCGTCGAGGCCGTCCGATGAGCGCCCCCGGAGGCGACCCGATGAGCAGCGCCCCCCACTCCGCCGGCGAGGTCGTCTCGCCCGACTCCTGCACCCACCTCACCGGCCGCGACCACGTGGCCTCGCTGACGTCGGCGCTGCGCAGCCTCGACGAGTCGGTCGACGCCCTCGACCGCTGGGGCCGGCTGCTGGCCGACGTCCTGTGCGGCGAGTCCCGCGGGCGGCTGCTCGCGGCCGGCAACGGGGGCAGCGCCGCGCAGGCGCAGCACCTGACCGCCGAGCTCGTGGGGCGCTACCGCGCCGACCGGCCGCCGTTCTCCGCGATCTGCCTGACCGCCGAGACCTCCTCGCTCACCGCGATCGCCAACGACTACCCGGCCGACGAGTTGTTCGCCCGGCAGGTCGAGGCGCACGGCCGCGCCGGCGACGTCCTGGTGCTGCTGTCGACGTCGGGCCGCTCGCCCAACGCCGTCGCCGCTGCCCGCCGCGCCCGGGACTGCGGCATCACCGTCCTGTCGATCACCGGCCCGGCGCCCAACCCGCTGGCGGCGGCGTCGGACGAGGCGGTCTGCATCGACTCCCCGTGGACGGCGACCGTGCAGGAGTGCCACCTGGTCGCGCTGCACCTGCTGTGCGCGGCCTTCGACGCCGCGGTGCTGGCCGAGCCGGCCCGGGTGCCGCAGACGCGCCTCGGGGTCGCCCGGTGAGCGCCGGGCCGCTCGTCGTCGTCGGGGACGCGCTGCTGGACGTCGACCTGGTCGGCACCGCGTCGCGGCTGACCCCCGACGCGCCGGTGCCCGTGGTCGAGGACCTGGAGACCCGCGAGCGCCCCGGCGGTGCGGCGCTGGCCGCCGTCGTCGCCGCCCAGGCCACCGGCCGCGAGGTCGTGCTCGTCGCCCCGCTCGCCGACGACGAGGGTGCCGCGCGGCTGCGGGCGCTGCTGGACGGGCGGGTCCGGCTGGTCGCCGTCCCGGCCACCGGCGGCACCGCGGTCAAGCAGCGGGTGCGCGTGGGCGACCACTCGGTGGTCCGCCTCGACAGCGGCTCGGCCACCGTCACCCTCGGCGCGCTCCCGGCCGAGGCGCGGGAGGCCGTCCGCGACGCCGCGGCCGTGCTCGTCGCCGACTACGGGCGCGGCACGACGTCCGACCCCGCCGTCCGGGCCGCGCTGGCCGAGGCCGGTGGCCCGGTGGTCTGGGACCCGCACCCGCGCGGCGCCGACCCGGTGCCCTCGGTGCGGCTGGTGACGCCGAACGGCGCGGAGGCCGCACGGGTGGCCTCCGCCGTGGGCGTGGCGGCCGACGGCGACGGCCTGGCCGCCGTCGGCGCGCGGGCCGAGGCGCTGATCCGGCACTGGGGCGTGGGCGCGGTCGCGGTCACCCTCGGCGCCCGCGGCGCGCTGCTGTCCTACGGCGAGGGCGCGCCGATGGTGGTGCCCGCCGTCCCGGTGACCGGCGGCGACCCGTGCGGCGCCGGTGACTCCTTCGCCGCCGCCGCGGCGCTCGCGCTGGCCGAGGGCGCGGTGACCGGCGAGGCGGTGGCCGCCGCGGTCGCCTTCGCCGGGCGCTTCGTGGCCGCCGGCGGCGCCTCGGCGTGGGACGCCCCGGCCGTGCGCGAGCCGGACGTCGCCGCCGGGGACGGGATCGCGGCGCTGCTGGACCGCGTCCGCACCGCCGGCGGCACCGTGGTGGCCACGGGTGGCTGCTTCGACCTGCTGCACGCCGGCCACGTGGCCACGCTGCGCGCCGCCCGCGGACTGGGCGACTGCCTGGTCGTGTGCATCAACTCCGACGACTCGGTGCGCCGGCTCAAGGGCCCCTCCCGGCCGCTGGTGACCGCCGCCGACCGCGCGCGGGTGCTCGAGGCGCTGGAGTTCGTCGACGCCGTCGTGGTGTTCGACGAGGACACCCCCGCCGAGGTGCTCGACCGGCTGCGGCCCGACGTCTGGGCCAAGGGCGGTGACTACGCCGGCGCCGACCTGCCCGAGGCCGCGGTGCTGCGGCAGTGGGGCGGGCAGGCCGTCGTGCTGCCCTACCTCGACGGCCACTCGACCACCGCCCTGGTCGAGCGCTCCCGCGTCTAGCGGCAGAAGTGGCCATTCCTGCCGCTCCGGACGGGCGGCCGGTGGCGGTCGTCCTCCGGCCGCTCGGGCTCGGGGACCTGCTCACCGGCGTCCCGGCGATCCGGGCCGTGCGCGCCGCCGTCCCGGACCACCGGCTGGTCCTCGCGACCACGACCGCGCTCGCGCCGCTGGCCGGCCTGGTCGACGCCGTCGACGAGGTGCTGCCCGCGCGCGAGCTCGAACCGCTGGACTGGTCCGGGCCGCCGCCCGAGCTCGCGGTCGACCTGCACGGCAGGGGGCCTGCCTCGCACGTCGTCGTCGCCGGCCTGCGCCCGGCGCGGCTGCTGACCTTCGACAGCCCCGGCTATCCCGGTCCGACCTGGTACGCCGACGAGCACGAGGTCCGGCGCTGGTGCCGGCTGGTGTCCGAGGGCCTCGGCGTCGCGGCCGATCCCGACGCGCTCGACCTCGCCGTCCCGCCCGTGCCCCCGCCGGTGACCGGGGCGGCGCTGGTGCACCCGGGTGCGGCCTTTCCCGGTCGACGTTGGCCGGCCGAGCGGTTCGCCGTCGTGGCGCGCTCCCTCACCGACGCCGGGCACGACGTCCGGATCACCGGCGGCCCGGCCGAGCGGGACCTCGCCCGCGCCGTCGCGCGCGGGGCGGGCCTGGGGGAGGAGGCGGTGCTCGCCGGGACGACGTCGACCCTGGAGCTGGCCGCCACGGTGGCCGCCGCCCGGGTCGTGGTCAGCGGCGACACCGGCGTGGCGCACCTGGCCACGGCCTACCGCCGCCCCTCGGTGGTGCTCTTCGGCCCGGTCTCCCCGGTGCTGTGGGGCCCGCCGCTCCGGGCCGGCGAGCGGGGGCCGCTGCACGTCGTGCTCTGGCACGGGGACGGCACGGGCGACCCGTGGGGCACCGAGCTGGACCCGGCGCTGGCGCGGATCGGCGTCGACGAGGTGACCGCCGCCCTCGACGGGCTCGGCGCCTACCGCTGACGCAGCGCGTCGAAGAGGACGTCCTGCAGGTCGGTCGGGTCGACGGCGGAGTAGGCGGCCCCACCGGTGGCCGCGGCGATCTCCTCGAGCGCCGCGATGTCGGCGTCGGGGCCGAGCGCGACGCCGAAGACCTTCACCGGCCGCCGCGGGTCGGCCTCGTCCTGCAGCGTCTGCAGCAGCTGCTCCAGCGGGAGGCCGGTGGCGTCCTCGTTCGTGCCGTCGGTGATGAGCACGACGCTGCTGACGGCCTCCGGGTCGTACTGCTCCTGCGCGGCACGCACCGCGGCGAGGGCCGTGTCGAACAGTCCCGTGCCGCCGGGGGAGAGTCGGTCGGGGAGGGACTCGAACTGCTCGGCCAGGAACTCGCGGTGGGTGCCGCCGTCGACCGTGGCGTCCATCTCGCGGATCGGGGCGAGCTCGATCCAGTCCTGCTGGCCCTGCAGCTGGTAGGCGAAGGCCCAGATGCCGCCGGAGGCGTTGCCCGGCAGGAGCTCCAGGGCGCTCAGGGCGGCGTCGCGCATCAGCGTGGCGCGCGTGCCGTCCCCGGCGGGGGCCTGCATCGACTGCGACACGTCCATGACCGTCAGCAGCCGCGACGGCGCGGCCAGCCGGGCGAGCTCGGCCAGCAGGTCCGTCGCCTGCTCGGTGTCGACCGCCAGCTCCTCCGGCGCCTCCTCCCGCACCCCGGGACCCGGGTCGGTCGGGGCGGTGCCCTCCGCGTCGCGGAAGCCGGCGGCCAGGACGGCGGTGCGCGCGGCTCCCGAGGTGAGCCGGCGGACGACGGCGTCCACGGCGGCGCGGTCGTCGTCCCCGGGCGAGCCCACCCGCAGCACCGGGTAGTCCAGCGCGGGGGAGCCCTCGGCCGGGTAGACGGCGACCAGCGCGGAGTCCTCGGCGCCGCGGTTGACGCTGACGACCTCCTGCTCGCTCATCGGCAGCAGCGGCGCTCCGGCGTCGCCGGCCTGCGCCGCGGCGAGCGCCTCGGCGGGGGTGACCGACGGGCCGCGGCGGGCGGCGAGCACGGCCTGCACGACGGCGTTGTCCGCGGCGTCCCCGCCGCCGAGGGACGAGCGGACGGCGGCCAGCGCCGCGACGCCCTCGGCGCTGGCGGCGAGGTCCGGGACGGCGATCGGGCGGGCGCCGGACAGCGCCTGGCTCCACTGCGGCGGCGCGGCGCTCCACCCCAGGTCGTCGGCGGCCGCGCTGCTGGTGCCGAGGACGACCGGCGAGGTGGCCATGGAGCCCGACGCGTCGAGCGGGGCGTCACCGGCGCGGACGGTCCACAGCGAGCTGTCGGGCACCCACACCTGTGGCAGCGCGGACCCCTCGAGCGCACCGAGGTCGCCGACGGTCTGCAGCGGTTCCTGGGCGGTGACCTCGGCCGCCGCGCAGGCGCCGCCGCCGAGGTCCTGCGGCTCGGCGAGGAGCTCCTGGGCGACGTCGCCGAGCTCGGGGGCCACGGTGACCCGGATCGTGCGGGTGGTCTCGCAGTCGTCACTGCCGCCGGCGCCGGCGAGCCACCACACGACGCCGCCGGCCACGAGGGCCACGACGACGAGCGCGACGATCAGCGCGATCGGCGCGGGTCGTTGTACGCGGCGCGCAGTGGTGGTGTCGGCGTGGCGGCCCATCGCTCGCTCTCCGTCAGAGTCCGGCTTCTCGGCGTGCCCCTGGACCGCCGCGCACCAATGTAGAGGTGAATCGCGACACGGTGGAGTGGGACCGCACACTCACCGGCTGCGGTGCTCCCGGGAGGTCAGCCGGCGCGCCGCGCGGCGGCCTCCCGCTGCTCGGCGAACCAGGCCACCGTGCGGCGCAGGCCGTCCTCGGAGGGGACCGTCGGCCGCCAGCCGAGCAGCTCCTCGGCCCGCCGGGTGTCGGGGCGGCGGACCTTCGGGTCGTCGACGGGCAGGTCGACGTAGGAGATCTCCGACGACGACCCGGTCAGCTCGACGATCCACTGCGCCAGCCGCAGCATGGACAGCTCGTCGGGGTTGCCGATGTTCACCGGCCCCCGCTGGTCGGAGTCCGCGAGGGCGAGGATGCCGCTGACGGTGTCGTCGACGTAGCAGATCGAGCGGGTCTGGGAGCCGTCTCCGGCGACGGTCAGCGGCCGCCCGGCCAGCGCCTGGCCGACGAACGCCGGGATCGCGCGGCCGTCGTCGGCACGCATGCGGGGGCCATAGGTGTTGAAGATCCGCACGATGCCGGTGTCGGTGCCCTTGGACGTCCGGTAGGCGGTGGTCAGCGCCTCGCTGAAGCGCTTGGCCTCGTCGTAGACGCCGCGGGGGCCGACCGGGTTGACGTTGCCCCAGTACTCCTCGGGCTGCGGGTGCACCAGAGGGTCGCCGTAGACCTCCGAGGTGGAGGCCAGCACGTAGCGGGCGCCCTTCTCGTGCGCCAGGCCGAGGGTGTGCAGCGTGCCGAGGCTGCCGACCTTGAGCGTCTCGATCGGCATCTTCAGGTAGTCCAGCGGGCTGGCCGGCGAGGCGAAGTGCAGCACCAGGTCCACCGGGCCGGGCACGTGCACGAAGTCGGTGACGTCGCAGCGCACCAGGCGGAAGCCGGGGTGCTCCACGAGGTGGACGACGTTCTCCGGGGAACCGGTCAGGAAGTTGTCGAGGCAGACCACCTCGACACCGCGGTCGAGCAGGCGCTCGCACAGGTGGGAGCCGAGGAAACCGGCACCGCCGGTCACCACCGCCCGCCGGATCGTCCGTGCCGCCCGCACCATGCCGTGCTCCCGTCGTCTCGCCGTCCCGCACCGTGCGCAGGCCCCGTCCGGCCCTACCCGGAGATCAACTCCCGACACTTCGGGAGCTGAGCATCTCCGCGGGAGGTCACCCGGGACGGCGAACGGGCCGCCGGCCCCCGAGGGGAGCCGACGGCCCGTTCGTCACTGCGGACCCGGGACCGGGTCCTCGTTCAGTTGATGGGCTCCTCGTCCGGGATGCCGCTCTCCGGCGGGTCGGCCGGCTCGCCCTCGGCCTCCTCGATGTCGGCGTCGCCGTTGTCGGTGACGAGCACCGGCGTCAGGTCCTCCGAGCCCGCACCCGCGATCCGGCTGACGAGCATGCCGCTGTAGCCGGCGTGCTTGTCCTCCGAGTAGCGGAACGGGGTGAAGCCCGGGCCCACCCAGTCGGATCCGGCCTGCTCGACGGCGGCGACCAGGTCGTCACGCGTCGGGTTCTGACCGGCGGCCTGCAGCGCCTGCACCATCGTGTAGGCCTGCGACATGCCGTAGATGCGGAAGTTGGTGAGCTCGCCCTCCTCGCCCTGCTCCTCCCACACCCGCTGCCACAGCTGCACCCACGGGTTGTCGGGCGCGTCGAGGCCGGGGATGTACTCGGTGGTCAGCGCGCCGTCGAGCAGGCTGGCGTCACTGACCGCGCCCTCGGAGAAGCGGGCCAGCAGTGAGCCGACCAGCGCCGGGTCCGAGCCGACGTTCGAGTAGAACCACTGCGGGGCGTAGCCCAGCTGCAGCGAGGTCAGCTGCGACAGGGCCGTCCAGGTCGGCGTGTTGAAGCCGAGGACGAGGTCGGCGCCGGCGGCCTGCAGGGCGGAGATCTGCGGGCGGACGTCGGTGCTGCCGGGGACGTAGGTCTCCTCGGCGACGATCTGGTCCTCGAGGAACTGGCGGGCACCGGCCGCGCCGTCCTCACCGAAGTCGTCGCCCTGGAGGAACAGGCCGACCTTGGCGTCGGGGAAGTTCTCGGCCACGTACTGGCCGATGATCTTGCCCTCGATCTCGTAGTCGGGCTGCCAGCCGAAGGTGTAGGGCTTCTCCTCCGGGTCGTCCCAGAGTCGCGAGCCCGACGACACGAACAGGTCGGGGACGCCCTCGCTGTTGAGGAAGTCGGTGACCGCGTTGTGGGTCGGCGTGCCGAGGCCCGACATGAGCGCGAACACCTCGTCCTCGAGGACGAGCTGGTTGACCACCTGGCTGGTGTTCGTCGGGTTGTAGGCGTCGTCGCGGTAGACGAACTCGATGTTGCGCCCGTTGACCCCGCCGTTGGCGTTGACGAAGTCGAAGTAGGCCTGGACGCCGCTCGGGATCTCGCTGTAGCCGGGAGCGGCCGGACCCGTCAGCGGGTAGTGCGCGCCCAGCTTGATGCTGTCCTCGGTGATGCCGATGTCGGAGGCCTCGTTCTCCTCGCCACCGCCGCCCCCGCCACCCCCACCGGAGTCGCCGCCGCCACAGGCGGCCAGGGTGGTGGCGACGGTCGCCGCGGCCACGAAGCTGACGAGGCGTCGTGAGGATCTTGTCAACGGTTCTCCTCTGGAGGGGACCCGGGCGCGTGTGCCCGGGGGGTCTGGATGGGGCGGGTGGAGCTGAGCCGGCCGCGGGGCCGGATCGGGGGACAGCCGTCGGGGTCCCGGCTGCTCACCCCCTGGTGGAGGCGCCCGCACGGCGGGCGCGCTGCTTCATCCACGCCAGCCGGATCGACCCGACCAGCCCGGCCGGGGCGAACAGCATGACCAGCACGAGGATCACGCCGTAGACGACGTAGGAGATCTCGGCGGCCTGGGCGGCGTCCATGTTCAGCGACTCACCGGCGTCCCGGAGCGTGCGCGGCAGGAAGACCAGCAGCGCCGAGCCGATGAGCGCCCCGAGGAGGCTGCCCAGACCGCCGATGACGATGGCGGTCAACAGGGACAGGGACAGGACGATGGTGAAGGCGGTCGGCGCGGTCAGGCGGACGACGAGCGCCAGGACGGCTCCCGCGAGCCCCGCCGCGGCGGCGCTGACCAGGAAGGCCAGCACCCGCCAGGTGCCGAGGTTGATGCCGGCGAGCTCGGCGGCGACCTCCTGGTCGCGCACCGCCCGCCAGGTGCGCCCGACCCGGCTGCGCATCAGGTTGGCCAGCAGGAAGTAGGTGATCAGCAGGCACGCGACCGCGATGTAGGCGATCCACTTGACGCCCGACGCGGAGTTCCCCGACAGGGCGCGGATGCCCTCGACGAACCAGTCCGGGCGGTCCGGCGAGGACACCGTCAGGCCCTGCTCGCCGCCGAGCAGGTCGCTGTAGAAAAGCGTCAGCCCGGGCAGGCCGACGGCGAGGGCGAGGGTGGCACCGGCCAGGTAGGGCCCGTGCAGCCGCGCCGCGGCCACGCCGACGATCGCACCGACGACGGCGGTCAGCGCGATGGCGGCCAGGAAGATGACGATGAGCGGCAGCGGCTCGTCGGCGTCCAGCAGCAGCGCGGTGGTGTAGGCGCCCACCGCCATGAGGGCGCCGTGGCCCAGCGAGATCTGCCCGTTGAGGCCGGTCAGCAGCGTCAGGCCGCCGGCGGCGATCGCGTAGAAGGCGACGTAGCCGATCTGCGCGTTGAAGCCCAGGTCGGTCACCTCGAGCAGGATCACCGCGCCGACGGCGCAGATCAGCAGCACGAGCAGGTGCCGCAGCAGCGTGTTCCGGGGGAGGAACGTGCGGCCGCCCGTCGCCTGCGCGGAGCTCGCGTTGCTGGCGGCGGTCGCCGTCGTCGGCGCGTCGGAGGTGGCCGCGCCGGCGGTCGGGGAGGAGGCGGGGGTCTGCAGGTCGCTCACGGCGGTCACGCCCTCCGCGTCTGGGTGGTCGAGAAGAGGCCGCCGGGCCGCACGAGCAGGACCACGACGAGGATGACGAGGGCGGCCATGCCGACGAGGGTCTCGTCGAGGTAGCCGCGGACGTAGCTGAGCGCCAGCCCGAGCAGGAGGCCGCCGACGACGGCACCGATCGGGGAGTCCAGGCCGCCGAGGACCGCGGCGACGAAGCCGAACACGATCAGCGAGTCCATGAACGTCGGCGCGACGAAGGACACCTCGGCGGCGATGAGCATGCCGGCCAGCGACCCGACGACGGCGGCCAGCGCCCAGCCCAGGGTCAGCATCCGGCCGACCCGGACGCCCAGCAGCCGGGCGACCTCCTGGCCGAAGGCCGAGGCGCGCATCGCCAGGCCGACGCGGGTGAAGCGGAACAGGGCGGTGAGCCCGACCATCACCAGCAGGACCGCGCCGAGGGTGAACAGCGTGTTGGGGCTCAGCGCGAGGGTGAAGTCGCCGGCCTTGAAGCCGATCGTGGAGAAGGGCGGGACGAACGCGCGCTGGTTGACCCCGAAGAGCACCGAGATCAGCGCCTGGATGGCGATGAACAGACCGAGCGTGACGATGACCGCGTTGAGCTCCGGGCCGCCCTCGACCGGCCGGATGACCACGCGCTCGACGACGGCGCCGATGACCAGCCCGGCGAGCAGGGCGACGACCAGGCCGACCCAGTAGGACTGGCCGCCCTCGATGAGGGACAGGGCGATGAAGGTCGTGAGGGCGGCCATCGAGCCCTGCGCGAAGTTGACGATCCGGGTGGACCGCCAGATCAGCACGAGGGCGAGGGCGAAGGCGGCGTAGACCGCGCCGGTGATCACCCCACCGAGGGTGAGGTTGACGAACTGCTGCACGTGGGGGCTGCCTTCCTGGGGTCGCGGAGGAGCGGGGAGGGGGCTAGAAGCCCAGGTAGGCGTGGCGGAGGTCCTCGTCGCCGGCGAGCCGGGCGGCGTCGTCGGTGACGACGACGCGGCCGAGGTTCAGGACCACCCCGATGTCGGCCACGGACAGCGCGCTGCGGGCGTTCTGCTCCACCAGCAGCACCGACAGGCCCTCGGTGTCGACGAGCTTGCGCAGCAGGGCGAAGATCTGCGCCACGATCCGCGGGGCCAGGCCCAGCGAGGGCTCGTCGAGCAGCAGCAGCTTCGGCCGGGCCAGGAGCGCGCGGCCGATGACCAGCATCTGGCGCTCGCCGCCCGAGAGCGTGTGCGCCGTCGAGGCGCGGCGCTCCTTGATCCGCGGGAAGAGGTCGTAGACCCGGTCGAACTCGTCCTGTCCGACCTTGCCGCGGAACAGCGAGCCGACCCGCAGGTTCTCGTCGACGGTCAGCTCGGCGATCACGCCGCGGCCCTCCGGCACGTGCGACATGCCCTTGGTGACCATCGCCTCGACCGCTGCCCGGGTGACGTCCTCGCCGTTGAGCACCACCCGGCCGGCGGTCGGGCGCACGAGGCCGCTGATGGTGCGCAGCAGCGTCGTCTTGCCCGCGCCGTTGGCGCCGAGCACCGCGGTGATCCGGCCCTGCTCGGCGCGCAGCGTCACGTCGTCGAGCGCCTTGACCGGGCCGTAGGAGGCGGACAGTCCCTCGACGGACAGGACCGCGTCAGCGGTCGCGGTCCCTCCGCCCATCACGCTGCTCCCCGTCGTGGCACCCCGGCCGGTGTCGCCCCTGGACGGTCCGGCGCCGGCAGCGCCCGCCGCGGTGCTGCCTGCCGCGGTGCTGCCGTGCGCCTCAGCCACGCTGGGTCCCCCCGTCGATGCCCGCCAGCTCGCTGACGTCGGTCGTGTCGTCGACGGCGTCGCCGAGGTAGGCCTCGGTGACCGCCGGGTCGTTCTGGACCTGCTGCGGCGTGCCCGCCGCGATCTGCTTCCCGGAGTCCAGCACGGTGATCTGGTCGCAGACTCGCATGACCAGGTCCATGTGGTGCTCGACGAGCAGGACGCTCATCCGGCCCGAGAGGTGACCGATGAGGTCGCCCAGCTCGCGCATCTCCTCCTCGCTCAGACCGCTGGCCGGCTCGTCGAGCAGCAGCAGCTCCGGCTCGGCGACCAGCGCGCGGGCCAGCGCCACCCGCTTCTGCACGGGGTAGGGGAGGCTCCCGGGGTAGCGGGCGGCGTACGCGTCGGCCTCGAGCTCGGCCAGCGCCGCCATGGCCCGCTCGCGCAGCCGGGCGTCGTCCCTGTCCGAGGTCGGGATGGCGAACAGTGCGGAGAAGAACCCCGCGCGGGCGTGCTTGTGCGCGCCGACCATCACGTTCTCGAGCACCGTGAGGCCGGGGAAGAGCCCGACCCCCTGCAGCGTGCGGGCGATGCCGAGCCCAGCCAGCTGCGCCGGCCGCAGGCGGCGCAGTTCCTGGCCGCGCCAGGTGATCCGGCCCTCGGTGTTGCGGACCAGCCCGCAGGCCACGTTGAACATCGTGGTCTTGCCGGCCCCGTTCGGACCGATGAGGCCGTGCACCTGGCCCGGCTCGACGGTCAGCGACACGTCGGTCAGGGCCTTGATGCCGCCGAAGGCGACACTGATCCCGGTCATCTCGAGCCGGGCGGTGGGCGTTCGGTCCTCGTGCGGGGTGCTGCTGCCTGTGGTGTCCGGCGGCTGCGCCAAGGTGCCCACGTCTCCTCTGCGTCGGGGAGGTCGCCGCGGTCCCGCCGGGGCGCACTCGCGCGTCGATTGGGTCACGGCTACGTCCGTATGAGCCTGAGGGCCGGTGAGGGCCGTCACAATGGGCTGACCGCACAGTGATGGGTGCCACGTGTTGTGCTCTGTGCGATGGAGACCGGAGGTGATCGCGTGCGGACTGCCCCCTGGGGGGTCGAGGAGCGCCTCGCTGAGTTGGTGCCCGTGCTGCTGGAGCGGCTCGACGAGATGACCGACCGACTGGTCGAGATCCTCGTCGAGACGGAGCCGGCCTACCGCGAGGCCATGGCCGGCGGCGACCCGCAGATGCGCGCGACGTTGCGGCGCAACCTCGAGGTCGGCGTCCGCGGGCTGCGGCCCGACGTGCCCGCCGCCTACCACCAGAGCCACGCCGAGGGCGCCCGCGCCGTCGGCCGGCTGCGGGCCGCCCAGGGCATCCCGCTGGAGGCCGTGCTGCGCGCCTACCGGCTCGGCGGTCAGATCACCTGGGAGGCGCTGGTCGCGCTCTCCCGCCAGGGCGACCGGCACGACGACGGGCTGCTGCTCGAGGTGGCCGGTTCCCTGTGGCGCACCAACGACCGCGGGTGCAGTGCCGCCGCGGAGGGCTACCGGGCCGAGGAGCGGCGCCGCTCGGGCCTCGGCACCGTCGAGCGGCAGCGGCTGCTCGACGGGCTCCTCGACGGCCGGGGCGGCGACCCGGCGTTCGCCCGCACCGCCGCCGAGCTGCTGTCGGTGCCGCTGGCCGGACGGCTGGCGGTCGTCGTCGCCCCGGTGCGCGACGAGGGCGACGAGCAGCTCGACCCCGCGGCCGCGCTGCTCAAGCGCGGCATCCGCTCCGCGTGGGGCACCCGCTCGCAGGCCGCGGTGGGCGTGGTCGGGCTGGGCACCCGCCGGCTGCCGGAGCTGCTGGCCTGGCTGGGCGCGGTGGCCACCGGCCCGGTGGGGGTGTCCTCGGTGGTCGAGGGCGCCGCGGCCGTGGCCGGCGCGTACCGGCTGGCCGAGACCGCAGCGCGCACCCTGTCCGAGGGCGTCGCGCGGGTGGTGACCATCGACGACCGGCTGCCCGAGGCGCTGCTGAGCAACTCGCCGGAGATCATGTCCCGGCTGGTGGGCCAGACCCTGGGCCGGCTGCTGGAGCTGCCCGGGGACGAGCGCGAGGTGCTGCTGGAGACGCTGTCGGCGTTCCTCGACGCCGACGCCTCACCGACCCGCGCCGCCGACCTCCTGTACTGCCACCGCAACACGGTCATGCACCGGCTGCGGCGGATCGAGTCGGTGACCGGCCGCAAGCTCACCGACCCCCGGGCCCGGCTGCTGTGGCAGCTCGCCCTGCTGGGCACCGGCCACCACGACGCCGGGCAGCGCCGGCCGGTCCGCGACTCCGCCTAGCGACGCGCGGGGACCGCCCCCTCGCCGGGGCCCGCCGTGAGCGTGCGGACGGCGGGGGGCGAGGGGGGCGTTCCGCTACTGGAGGTAGCCCTCGACCTCGGACTTCGGGCGCACCTCGGCGCTGTCGGGGTCCTCGTCGTACTGGCGCTTGGCGTCCCGCTGGCGGACCAGGTCCCAGAGCTGGTCCCGCTCCTCCTCGACCTGCCGGAGCCGGGCGCGCTGCTCGTCGGTGTGCTCCCCGCTCTCGCGGAGCCGGTGCTCCTCCTCGACCAGCGCGTCGATGCGGCTGCGGATCTCGCTGTCGTCCATGACCGCTCCCTGCCCGTCGCAGCGGGGGCGAAACGGTCAGCCCTCGGGCACCCAGCCCTCGACGAAGGCCGCCAGCCGCGAGGTGACCGCGCCGCCGGCCCGGCCCAGCGCCAGCAGCGCCGCCCGGTCCAGCGGCACCCGGACCGGGCGCCGGCCGGCGGTGGTGCCGGCGGTGCGCACCCCGTGCCCCGCGGCGACCAGGTCGGGCCACGGCCGGTCCAACTGGGCGCGCACCCGGGCCAGCGCGGCCGCCGTCGGGCCGGCGTTGCCCTCGACCATCGCGGTGACGAGCGCCGGGTCGCTGCCGATCACCCGCGTGCCGTCACGGAAGCTGCCGGCCGCCAGCGCGAGCGCCAGCGGCCCCGCCTCGCCGGCCGCCGCGGCCAGCGCCGCGGCGAGCAGGTGCGGCACGTGGCTGACCGCGGCGACGGCGTCGTCGTGCTCGGCGGCGGTCAGCGGCACCACCTCGGCGCCGGCGTCGAGGGCCACCTCCGCCGCCCGCAGCCAGCGCCGCAGGTCGGTGCCCGGCTCCAGACAGAGCGCCCACCGCGCCCCGCGGAACAGGTCCGGGTCGGTGGCGCCGTGGCCGGACCGTTCCGTCCCGGCCATCGGGTGCCCGCCCACGAACCGGTCGCCGAGTGCCGCGCCCACCGACGCCAGCACGGACACCTTCACCGAGCCGAGGTCGGTGACGGTGGCGGCCGGGTCGACCTCGAGGCCGTCGAGCGCGCCGGCCGTCGCCGGCAGCGGCACCGCGAGGACGACGACGCCGCCGAGCTCCCGCGTGACGTGCACGCCCCGCGCCGCCGCCGCGTCGCGCGCGGCGGGGTCGACGTCCCACCCGGACACCTCGCGGCCGGCGGCGACGAGCGCGGCGGCCAGCGACCCGCCGAGCTGGCCGAGGCCGACCACCCCGACCGGCGGCCTCGGCATCGTGGGGACGGGCAGCGGAGGGACGGGGAGGGTCATGCCGGCGGCTCCCACGGCTGGTCGGTGCGGAAGACGCGGGCCAGCGCGGTCGCCACCAGCCGGCCGTCGTGGCCGCGGGCGTCGATGCGGTAGACGGCGGTGCGGCGGCCGCGGTGCAGCTCGGTGCCCTCGGCGACCAGCCGCTCGCCGGGCCGGCCGGCAGTGAGGAACTCGGTGTGCACGTCCTGGGCCACGGCCACCGTGCCGTGGCTGTTGCTCACCGCCGCGTGGACGACGTCGAGCAGCGCCATCGTCGCGCCGCCGTGCGCGGTGCCCAGGGCGTTGAGCAGCCGGGGGCCCACGGTCATGCCCGCGCGGGCGTAGCCGGGCCGCACCTGCTCGAGCTCGATGCCCAGCAGCGCGGCGAGCGGGTCGGCTGCCAGGAGGTCGAACAGTGCGGGGACGACCTCGGCTCCGTCGTCGGGTGCGGCATCGGCCATGATCAGAGGCTATGACCCCGCCGGCCGTGACCCCCGTGCTGGACAGCCCGTGACGCCGCGGTCGTTCCTCCTGACGCAGGAGGTCTCCGACTACGTGCGGGCCAGCTCCGAACCGCTGGACGACGTGGCCGCCGCGCTGGTGGCCGAGACCGCGGAGCTCGCCGCCCGGGGCGAGGCCCCGGCCACGTTCCAGATCGCGGTCGAGCAGGGCGTGCTCATGCAGCTGCTCACCGGCGCGCTCGGCGTCCGCCGGGCGGTGGAGGTCGGCACGTTCACCGGCTTCTCGGCGCTGTGCATCGCCCGCGGGCTGGCCGACGGCGGCCGGCTGCTCTGCCTGGACCGCAGCGAGGAGTGGACGGCGATCGCCCGCCGGTACTGGGAGCGGGCCGGCGTCGCCGACCGCGTGGAGCTGCGCCTGGGTGAGGCGCTGGACCTGCTGCGCGCGGTGCCGGTCGAGCCGGTGTTCGACCTGGCCTTCGTCGACGCCGACAAGGCCGGGTACCCCGCCTACGTCGAGGAGCTCCACCCGCGCATGCGGCGGGGCGGGGTCGTCCTGCTCGACAACACGCTGCGCAGCGGCCGGGTCCTGGCGCCGGCCTCGGAGGAGGACCACGTGCTCGTCGCGCTGAACGCCGCGCTGGCCACCGACCCGCGGTTCGAGACGGTGCTGCTGCCGCTGGCCGACGGCCTGACCGTGCTGAGGGTCCGGTGAACGCCCCGGAGCCGGCGCTGCCGTCGGGCTCGTGGCCGCCGAGCTGGGCGGTGCGGGTCAGCCGCCGCGGCGACGGGTGGCGGGTGCGGCTGCTCGCCGCCGACGCCTCCGACGAGCTGCCGGTCCTCGAGCGGGCGCTGGGCGAGCCGGGCGCGGAGGGGTGGCCGCCGCCGTTCGTGGTCGTCGTCGACTCGCGGTTGTACTTCGTGGTGCTGCGGCACGGCCCCGGTGGCATGGTGCGGGCGCTGATCTCCGACGCGACCATGCAGGAGTGGGTGCTCGGCGCCGAGGTGGTCGAGCGGTACGGGATCGCCGTCGACGAGGACGGCGCCTTCGACGACGACGAGACCGGCTGGCCGGGAGGGGACCTGGACGTGTTCTCCGACGACGGACTGCCCGCGGACGACCTGCGGCCGATCGTGACCGCCGACGACCTGTGGGCCGACGAGATGGTCGCGCGGATCGCCGCCCGCCTGGGCTTCGCCGACGAGCTGGCCGCGGCGGTGGGTCCGTGAGCGCCACCGTGTCGGCCGTCGTCTTCGACCTCGGCGGGGTCATCACCGAGAGCCCGATGCTCGCCTTCGCCGCCTACGAGGCCGAGGCCGGGCTGCCCGACGGGCTCATCCGGCGGCTCAACAGCACGAACCCGGACGCCAACGCGTGGGCGCGGTACGAGCGCAACGAGCTCGACGTCGAGGGGTTCGTCGACACCTTCGAGGCCGAGGCGCTGGCCGCCGGGCACCGGGTCGACGCCCGCCGGGTGCTGGCCGCGCTGTCGGGGGAGCTCCGCCCGGAGATGGTCGAGGCGGTGCGGAGCCTCCGCGCCGCCGGGCTGCCGCTGGGGATGCTGTCGAACAACGTCGCGCCCATGGAGCGCACCGGACGGCTGGCCGAGCTGCTCGACCTCTTCGACGCCGTCGTCGAGTCCTCGCTGGAGGGGGTGCGCAAGCCCGAGCCGGAGATCTACCGGCGGGCGCTGGCGCGGCTCAACGAGGCCACCGGCCGCGACCTCGCGTTCGCCGACTGCGCCTACCTCGACGACCTGGGGATCAACCTCAAGCCGGCCCGCGCGCTGGGCATGCACACCGTCAAGGTGACCGACCCCGCCGACGCGCTGGCCGAGCTGTCCGCGCTGGTCGGCTTCCCCCTGGCCGGCGCCCGCGCGTGAGCCTGGCGGACGACGTCGTCGACGCGGCGATGGTCCGTGCGCTCGAGCTGGCCGCCGCGGCGCAGGAGTGGGGCGACACCCCGATCGGCGCCGTCGTCCTGGGCCCCGACGGCGCGGTGCTCGCCGAGGCGGCCAACGAGCGCGAGAAGCGGGGCGACCCCACCGCGCACGCCGAGGTGCTGGCCCTGCGCGCGGCCGCCGGGACGCACGGCGACGGATGGCGGCTGACCGGCGCGACGCTCGTCGTCACCCTCGAGCCCTGCACGATGTGCGCCGGCGCGAGCGTGCTGGCCCGGGTCGGGCGGGTCGTCTACGGCGCCGACGACCCGAAGGCCGGGGCCGCGGGGTCGCTGTGGGACGTCGTCCGCGACCGCCGGCTCAACCACCGCCCGCAGGTCACCGGCGGGCTGCGCGCCGAGGAGAGCGCGACACTCCTACGCGCGTTCTTCCGCCGGAGGCGGGGCCTGTAGTCTCGTCGGCGGTGGCGTGTCCGAGCGGCCGAAGGAGCACGCCTCGAAAGCGTGTGAGGTGCGAGCCTCCGTGGGTTCAAATCCCACCGCCACCGCCAGCGGTCCACGACGGCGGCGCCTCCACCCGGGGCGCCGCCGTCGTCGTGTCGGGGCCGGGGGTCAGGCCAGGACGTCGAGGTCGACCAGCAGCCCGCCGTCGTCGCCGCGGACGAAGGTCACCGCGTGGGTCTCCACCAGACGCTCCCCGGGGCGCACGAACTCCACCCGGCTGGTCGCGGTGATGGTGTCGCCCTGGTCGCTGACGTCCTGCACGTCGATCAGCGACACCTCGTCCCAGCGGCTGAAGTAGTCGCTGTAGTAGCCGAAGCTGGCCCGCGACCGCAGGCTCGGCCCGGTCATCGCGTAGGCGCTCTCCGGGTCGCCGGGCAGGTACTCGTAGTACTCCTCGAGGGTCTGGCGCACCTCGGTCGCCGGCTCGGCAGCGGGGTCGGGCGACGGCTCCCCGGCCTCGCTCGGAGGCGCCTCCCCGGTGGGCTCCTCCGCCGTCTCCCCGCCGGGGTCCTCCGGCGCCGGGGCCGGCTCGGTCGGAGGGTCCGCGCTCTCCGCCGTGCCCTCCGCCGTGCCCTCCGCCGTGGTCGCGCCGGACGACCCCGGCGACGTCGGGTCGGCCGACGGACTGCCGCCGTCCCCGCCGCGCAGGGCCAGCCAGGTGCCGACCGCGGCCAGCGTGACGAGCAGCACCAGGGCGGCCACCAGCAGCGGACCACGGCGCCGAGCACGGGG
Organism: Geodermatophilus amargosae; assembly: GCF_041028265.1. Lineage (GTDB taxonomy): Bacteria > Actinomycetota > Actinomycetes > Mycobacteriales > Geodermatophilaceae > Geodermatophilus > Geodermatophilus amargosae_A. Next base: position 65,366 of record NZ_JABGCW010000009.1, on the reverse strand, counting down.
ACCGACCAGCGGCCCGGGCCGCCCGGTCCCCGGGACGGACGGGGGGCCGGAGGACGGGCCGGCACCGGGCGCGGCGTCGGACTCGGGTCCCGGCGCGGGCGCGAGGGGTCCCGAGAGGGTCGGCGGGTCCTGGTGGGCCGGCGGGTCCTGGTGGGCCGGCGGGTCCGGGGGAGCGTCCGCCGGGGCGACCACCGGCGAGACGGCGGTCGGCGGCCCGGTGCGGCCCGGCTCGGCGGTGAACCGGGTGGTCCGGTCCCGGCCTCGCGGGGTCTGCAGGTCGGTGCGGGCGAGGAGCACCGTCGTCGGGTCGCCGTCGCGGCCGGCGGCGAGCTTGACCAGGACGTCGCGGACCTCGGGCATCCCCGGCCGGTCGGCGGGGTCGCGGGCCAGCATCCGCAGCACCGGGCGCTCGAGCGAGCCCGCGTGCCGGGGCGGCCGGATCTCCCCGCCGGCCACCCGGTGCAGCAGGCGCAGCGCGTTGTCGTCCAGGCCGAACGGGGGCTGGCCCTCCACACAGGTGTAGAGCGTGGCGCCGAGGGAGAAGACGTCGCTGGCGGGGGTCATCTCGCTGCCCTGCGCGACCTCGGGGGCGAGGAAGGCCGGCGTCCCGGTGATCTGGCCGGTCTGGGTGAGCGTGACGTCGCCGCTCGCGTGCGAGATGCCGAAGTCGGTGATCTTGACCAGGCCGTCCACGCGGTCGCCGCGGCCGATGAGCACGTTGGCGGGCTTGACGTCCCGGTGCACGATGCCGGCCGCGTGCACCGCCGCCAGCGCGTCGGCGAGCTGGGCGCCGACCTGTGCCGCCTGGTCGGTGCGCAGCGGCCCGTCCTCGGCCAGCACCGCGGCCAGGCTGCGGGAGGGCAGGTGCTCCATCACCAGCCACGGCACGCCCTGCTCGAGGGCGACGTCGTAGACCGAGATGGCGTGCGGATGGCTCAGCCGCGCGGCGATCCGGCCCTCGCGGAGGGCCCGCAGGCGTTGCTGGTCGGTCGCCTCCGGGTCGGCGCCGGCGGCCAGGAGGACCTGCTTGACGGCCACCCGCCGGTCGAGGAGCTCGTCGCGCCCGAGCCACACCGCGCCCATGCCGCCGCCGCCGATGCGTTCGAGCAGGCGGTAGCGGCCGGCCACCAGGCGGCCCGGGACGGTCGAGGTCACCGGCGTGTCCTACCCCACCGGGGACGTCCCGGCACGGGGAGGGTCAGACCGCGCTGGGGACGCCGTAGCGGCGCGCGTACTCCTCCTGCGCGCCCTCGGGCAGGACGTCGTAGAGCTCGCCGAGCTGCTCGACCGCGTCGGGCTCGAGGTCGTCGAACAACCGGGACCAGGTCGGCGGCTCGTCGTAGCTGCGGGTCAGCAGCAGCTCCCAGGCCCGCGTCTGGCGGTCGCGCTTGCCGCGCTCGGCGGCGAACTCCGACAGGTAGCGGTCCTTGGCCGCCGCCTTCTCCTCCGCCGTCGCCGACGGCGGCAGCCCCGCGGGGTCGGCTCCGCGCAGGACGGCCGCGATGGCGTCCACGACCTCCGGTCGGACCTGTCCCGGTTCGCTCATCCGCCTACCTCCTCAGTGGCCCCGCGCAGTGCCCCCGTGCGGTGTCCCACCGGCCCAGCCTGCCCCGTACCGGCCGTGCCGACCACCCGGGGCGGCAGGCCCGTCCGGGGCGTCGGCTGACCCGCGCCCCCGTGCCCGGTAGGATCGTCGGCACGGGAGGATTCGCCTAGTGGCCTATGGCGCTCGCTTGGAAAGCGGGTTGGGGGCAACCCCTCGGGAGTTCGAATCTCCCATCCTCCGCAGGAACGCGACGGGCTCCCGGCCGACGGCCGGGAGCCCGTCGTCCGTTCAGGCCCCGGTCACCGGCTCCGGGGACCGCCGCAGCCGGTGGAGGTACAGCCCGGCCACGGCCGCGAGCAGCAGCAGGCCGCCGGCCACGGCCGCCGGTGCCAGCCGCTCGCCGAGGAACACGGTGGCCAGCGCGGTCGCGGTGAGCGGCTCGAGCAGCGTGACGATCGAGGCGACCGCCCCCGGCAGCACCCGCACGCCGGTGAAGAACAGGCCGTAGGCCAGCGCGCTCGGCACCAGTCCCAGGTAGAGCAGCACGGCGAGCGTGCCGCCGTCCTCGGGGAACGCGAGTCCCCCGGCCAGGACCGCGGGGGTGAGCAGCAGGGCGCCGCCGGCGAACCCGGCGAGGGTGACGGGGACGCCCGCCGGCACGCCCCCGCCGGCGAGGGTGACGACGGCGTAGCCCAGCGCCGAGCCGCTGGCGACGAGCGCGCCGAGCAGCACCGCCGTGCCCGTGCCGGTGCCCGCGGAGACGCCGACGAGCAGGGTGAGCCCCACCAGCGCGACGGTGAGGGCGACGAGGGTCGCCCCGTCCGGCCGGCCGTGGCCGAGCAGGGTGCCGCCGACGGCGATGAGCAGCGGCGCCAGGCCGAGGGCGACCAGCGTGGCGATGCTGACGCCCGCCCGCTCGACGGCGCTGAAGTAGGCGAGCTGGTAGGCGGCCAGTCCCGCCCCGACGAGGGCGAGCCGCGCGGCGACCGGGCGGGTCACGCGGACCGCCGGGCCGCGCCTCCGGGCCGTCACCCCCCAGGCGACCGCGAGGGCCGCCGCGCCGATGGCGAGGCGGTACCAGGCGACGTCGAGGGAGGACAGGTCGCTGCGGTCGGTGATGACACGGCCGGACAGGCCGGCGGTGCCCCAGCACAGCGAGGCGAGGACGACGACGAGGAACCCGCGACTCGACGCGGGGGAGGAGGGGGTGGACACGACGCTCCTGGGCGCTGGTTCCGGACGGGGAACGGAGTCCGGAGCACGGCGCAACGGCGGCCGGCGGCGTGCCGGCCGCGGGATCGGCCCGCGGTGCTCCGGGTCAGGAGCGGGGCGGGGGGAGCGTCAGGGCGCGCCGGGAGGTCACGGGCGTCGAGGCTAGTGGTCGGCGTCCTCTACAGTGGGGGCAGACCCCTCGTGTGGCGTCACCCCGTGAACCTCCCCAGGGCCGGAAGGCAGCAAGGATAAGCGGGCTCTGGCGGGTGCGCGGGGGGTCCCCTTCTTCCCCGTCCCGGACGCGCCGTGTCGCGCCGGGCGATCGGGCTCCCCGCGAGGACCGCAGCCGCCGAGGCGGCCGGTCCTCGCTGTGCGTGACAGGAGAGCAACAGCACCGGTCTTGTGCGTACCTGCTGCACCGCCAAGATGGACGGCATGTCCAAACCAGATCTGGACACGGAGTCCACTTCTGTCGCCGGCTCGGCCAAGGCCCTGGTGAAGGGGTTGGCACTCGTCGAGCACGTCGCCGACAGCGACCGGCCGCTGCGGCTCGTGGACCTCGTCGAGGCCAGCGGGCTGCCCAGGCCCACCGTCCTGCGCCTGCTGGACGTCCTCTGCCGCGCCGAGGTCCTCCGCACCGACGCCGGTGGCGCCTACGGGCTCGGTCCCCGGGTGGCGGCGTGGGGGCAGTCCTTCCTCGACCGCCTCGACCTCCGTTCCCAGGCCGCCGACCTCATGGAGGAACTGGTCGAGATCAGCGGGGAGACCTGCTTCCTCGGGGTCCTCGACGGCCGGCAGGTGCTCTACGTGGCCGCGGTCAACAGCCCCAAGCCGGTCCGGCCCGCCGCGCGCCCCGGCTACCGCAACCCGCTGCACTGCACCGGCATCGGCAAGGTGCTGCTCTCCGGGCTGGACGACGAGGAGGTCCGCGGGCTCCTCGACGGGCCGCTGGAGCGGCGCACGGAGAACACCCTCACCGACCCGGGCACCCTCGTCGACCACGTCGCGCTCGTGCGCCGTCGCGGCTACGCCGTCGACGAGGTCGAGAACGAGGAGGGCGTGCGCTGCGTCGCCGCTCCGGTCCGGGACCACACCGGCGTCGTCGTCGCCGGCCTGTCGGTCTCCGCGCCGGCCTACCGCTTCTCCACCGAGGACGTGCACCGGCTCGCGCCGGACGTCGTCCGCGTGACGACCGAGCTGTCCCGCCGGCTCGGCGCCCCGGCCCTGACCGGGGAACCCACCACCGCCACCGAGAGGAGCAGTCGATGAGCGAGGACGAGAGCTGGCGCGGCAAGGTCGGCCGGCTGGACGAGGACGCCGTCGGCGCCTTCCTCGCCGAGCCGCGGATCGCGCGGCTGGCCTGCCTGGACGACCAGGGCTGGCCGTACGTGGTCCCGTGCTGGCAGGAGTGGGACGGCGAGGCGTTCTGGGTCGTGCCCCGCGAGAAGGCGGCCTGGGGCCGCTACCTCGAGGCCGACCCCCGCTGCGCCATCACCGTCGACGAGGAGGGTGCGCAGCGCAAGGTCGTGGCCCAGTGCCGGGCCGAGCTGGTCGAGCGCCCCAACGTGGGCGGGCGGTGGGTCCCGGTCGCCGAGCGGATGTCGACCCGGTACCTCGGCGAGAACGGGCCCAAGTACCTGGAGCCGACGCTGGACAAGCCGCGCTGGCTCTACCGCCTCGTCCCCGTCTCGATGCAGACGTGGCAGGGGCAGGACTGGGCCGGGCGGTACAAGTGACCGGCGCGTCCACGGGGTCGGGCGACGATGTCCTGGACGTCGTGGAGCTCGCGCGCACCCTCGTCCGGACGCCGAGCCCCAACCCGCCGGGGGACGAGCGCGCGGTCGCCGGCGTCGTCACCGAGGCCCTGGCGACCCTCGGGCTGCCCCGGCCCGAGGTGCTCGCCCTCGACGGGGCGCGGCCCAACCTGCTGGTCACCGTCGACCTCGGTCCCGGCGGCCGGCACCTGGTGCTCTCCGGTCACCTGGACACCAAGCCCGTCGGCGACGCGGAGTGGACCTGGGACCCCCTGGCCGCCGACGTCGACGGCGACCGGCTCCTGGGCCTCGGCTCGGCGGACATGAAGGGCGCCGTGGCCGCCATGCTGGTGGCCGCCGCGCGGCTGGCCAGGGACCCGCTGCCCCGCGGTCGCCTGAGCCTGCTCCTCACCGCCGACGAGGAGGACGGCGCGCGCTTCGGCGCGCACCACGTGGCCGCGTCGCGGCATCTCGACGCCGACGCGGTCGTCATCGGCGAGCCCGGCGGCATCGAGTCGGACTTCGACCGGCTGCACCTGGTGAGCCGGGGGATCGCCCGGCTGCGGCTGGTGGCCCGGGGCAGGCAGGGCCACTCCAGCCTCTCGGGCACCCCCGGCACGAGGAACGCGGGGGTGGACGCCGCCCGCGCCGTCACGGCGGTCGCCGACGACCTGGTCCTGGCCGTCCCCGCCAACGACGACGGCCTGGAGGGCTGGGCGGCCACGGTGAACACCGGGATGCGCTTCTCCGGCGGGGTGGGGTACGGCGTCCTGCCCGGCCGCATGGCGGTCGACACCGAGGTGCGGCTGCTGCCGGGGATGCAGCGCGCGGCGGTGACCGCGGCGTTCGAGGACCTGGCCGGCCGGGTCGCCGCCGACACCGGTGCCCGGCTGGCCGTCGAGTACGACACCGCCCCCAACGACTGGCTGCCCCCGGCCGCCGTGCCGGCGGGCCACCCGGTGGCCCGCGCCGCGCAGGAGGCCTGCCGCCGGGTCCTCGGCGAGGACCCGCCGCTGTCGGTGTTCCCCGGGACCACGGACGCGACCTGGTTCGACGCCGGCCAGGGGCTCCCGACGCTCCCCGCGCTGGGCCCGGGCCTCCTGCGCCGGGCGCACGGCGCGGACGAGTGGGTCTCGATCCCCGCGGTGCGGCGCGCGGTGGACCTGTACACCGAGCTGGCCCGCGTCTTCTGCGCGGCCGAGGACGCCGTCGCGGCCGAGGGCGGCCGGGCATGAGCACCGGGGGCGTGCCGGCGACCACGACGCAGACCGCGCCGGCGGCGGACCCGTCGCCGGGGCAGGGCGGGCTCCGGCGCGCGCTGACCCTGGTGGCGCCGCTCGGGGGCCTGGCCCTCGTCCTGCTGCTCGCCGCGGTCACCACGCCGGGCTTCTACAGCGGTGGCGTCCTGCAGCTCGTCCTGTTCCAGGCCGGCCTCATCGGGGTCACGGCCGTCGGGCAGACGCTGGTCCTCCTGGTCGGCGGCATCGACCTCTCGATCGGTGCGGTCGTCGGCCTCACCACGGTCATCGTCGCGTCCTGGACGCTCGGCGCGGACGAGGACCTCGGCGTGGCCGTCCTGCTGGCGCTCGCGGCCGGCGCGGGGGTGGGCCTGCTCAACGCCCTGCTCGTCGTCCTCCGCCAGGTGCCGCCGTTCGTCGCCACCTTCGCCACGTTCGTGCTGGTCCAGGGCGTCATCACGGCGTGGACGCGCGGGGCGCCCTCGGGCAACATCCCGGCCGCGCTGTCGCCGCTGGGGACCGGCCGGTTCCTCGGCGTCCCGCTGCCGACCTGGGTGTTCCTCGCCGTGGCGCTCGTCGCCGCGGTGGTGCTCGGGGGGACCGGACTCGGCCGGCGCGTCTACGCGACCGGGGCCAACCCCCGCGCCACGGCGCTGTCGGGGGTGCGCACCGGCCGGGTCGTCGCCGGGTGCTACGTCGTCTCCGCCCTGCTCGCCGTCCTCGCCGGCCTGATCAACGCCGGCTACATCGGCTACGTGGACGCCCAGCTGTCCCGCAGCCTCGACCTCGACTCCGTCGCCGCCGCGGTCATCGGTGGCATCGCCCTGACCGGCGGGCGTGGCCGGATCGGCCAGACCGTCGCGGGCGTCGCGCTGCTCGCCGTGCTGCTGACCTGGCTCCGCCAGCTCGGTGCCGGCCCGGGCGCGCAGCTGGCGGTGAGCGGCGCAGTGATCCTGCTGGCCGTCTGGCTCCAGAGCAGCGGGTGGACCGTCCGGTCCCCTCGTCGGATCAAGCAGAGAGATGGTGTGCGATGAGGACCCACTTCCGCACCTCGCCCCGGCGTCTGCACCTGCCGCTGGCGATCGGTGTCACGGCTGCTCTCCTCGCGGCGTGCGGGACCGAGCAGGAGGGCGGCGCCGCCGCCGGTGGTGGCGGCGGCGGAGAGGACTGCGCCAACGCGGAGGAGGCGCAGGCCGCCTACCAGCAGGCGTGGACCGAGACCGCCGAGCAGCTGGGCCTGGAGGAGCTCGAGCCCACCGAGGAGGAGGTCTGCGAGGTCGACACCTCCGAGTGGGCCGCCGAGCCGAAGAGCGGCGACACCTACCGCATCGCCTTCGCCGCCCAGGGGCCGACGAACTCCTGGGGCCTCACCAACGAGGAGGCGTTCCGCAGCCACGCCGACGAGCTCGGCGTGGAGGTGCTGTACGCCTCGGCCAACGGCGACGCCACCGCCCAGGTGGACAACATCCAGCAGCTGACCTCCCAGGACCCCGACGCGATGGTCGTCGTCCCGATGGGTGACGGCATCACCGGGCAGGTCCAGGCCGCCGCGGCGGCGGGCATCCCGGTGGTGCTGTGCGCCGGCCGGCTCGGCGGGGACAGCGGCGCGGTCTCCACCGTGACCCGCCAGTACGAGCTCCTGGGGACGGCCTACGCCGAGTGGCTGGTGCAGGAGCTCGGCGGCGAGGGGCAGGTCGCGGTCCTCAGCGGCCTGGCCGGCGTCCCGACCGCCGAGTTCCAGAAGGCGGCCGCGCTCGAGGTCTTCGCCCGCTACCCGGGCATCGAGGTGGTGACCGAGCAGTACACGGAGTGGTCGCCGACCGTGGCCAAGCAGGTGGCGGCCAACCTGGTCACCCAGTACCCCGACCTGGACGGCATCTGGTCGGACTCCGGCTACGGCGACCTCGGCGTCGTCCAGGCCTACCAGGAGGCCGGCCTGCCGGTACCCCCGGTGACCGGTGACGCGATCAACGCCTTCCTCAAGGCGGTGCAGGGCACCGACGTGCGCTTCGCGCTGTCCTCGTTCCCGCCCGAGCAGAGCACCGAGTGCCTGGACACCGCGATGTCGGTCCTCGAGGGCGAGTCGGTCCTCGACAAGGTGTACATCAACTCGCCGAGCTTCACGCACGAGCGGATCGACGAGTACGTGCGCCCGGAGTGCAGCGACAACCTGTTCGTCCCGTCGGGCCTCCCGGACGAGCAGCTGCGCGAGCTGGGGCTCTGCTGACCCCATGGCCTCCGTCACTCCGGCCGTGCTCGAGGCCCGGGGCCTGAGCAGGTCCTTCCCCGGGGTGCGGGCGCTCGACCGGGCCGACCTGCTGTGTCGGCCCGGTCGGGTCCACGCCCTCGTCGGTGAGAACGGCGCGGGCAAGTCCACGCTCGTCCGGATCCTCACCGGCAACCAGGCGCCCGACGAGGGCGAGCTGCTCCTCGACGGGGAGCCGGTCCGCTTCGCCTCCCCCCGGGAGGCGTTGGCGGCCGGGATCACCGCCGTCTACCAGGAGCTGACCGTGCTCCCGGCCATGAGCGTGGCGGACAACGTCATGCTCGGGCAGGAGCGCACCCAGCGGGGGGTCCTCGACCGGCGCTCCTCCGACCGCGAGGTCCGCGCGGCACTGGCCCGCGTCGGCCTGGGGGACCTCGACCCGGGGCTGCGGGCCGAGGAGCTGTCGCTGGCCAACCGCCAGCTGGTCGAGATCGCCCGGGCGCTGGTCCGTCGCAGCCGGGTGATCGTCCTCGACGAGCCGTCGGCGGTGCTCTCGGGCGACAAGCTCGAGGCGCTGTTCACGGTGGTCCGCGGGCTGGCCGCCGACGGGGTCGCCGTCGTCTACATCAGCCACCTCCTGGAGGAGGTCACCGACCTCGCCGACGACGTCACCGTCCTGCGCGACGGCCGGGTCGTCTCCACCGGACCGGCCACCGGCTACGACATCCCGCGGATCATCCGCGAGATGGTCGGCCGGGACGTCGACGCGGTCTTCCCGGCACTGGCCGAGCCGCGCGAGGAGGTGGTGCTCCGCGTGCGGGGGCTGGTGCCCGTGAGCTCCACCCGCAGGCCGCAGCCGGTCGACCTCGACGTCCGGGCCGGGGAGATCGTCGGCGTGGCCGGCCTGGTCGGCTCCGGCCGCAGCCGGTTCCTGCGGACGCTGGCGGGCGCGCACCGCCGCGAGGCGGGCACGGTCGAGGTCGGGGGCCGGCCGGTCCCGGCCGACCTGCGCCGCGCCATCGCCACCGGTGTCGCGCTGGTCCCCGAGGAGCGCAAGACCGAGGGCCTGGTCCTGCCGCTGCCGGTCCGGGCGAACACCACGCTGGCCGCCCTCGGGCAGGTCGTGCGCCGGGGCTTCCTCTCGGGGCGCCGCGAGCGGGAGGTCTTCCGGGAGGAGCAGCAGCGGCTCGGCATCAGGGCGTCGGGACCCGAGCAGGGCACCTGGCAGCTCTCGGGCGGCAACCAGCAGAAGATCGTGCTGGCCAAGTGGCTGCGCCGCAGCCCGCGGGTGCTCCTCCTCGACGAGCCCACCCGGGGCGTGGACGTCGGCGCGAAGACGGAGATCTACCGCCTGGTCGCCGAGCTCGCGGCCGAGGGCATGGCCGTCGTCATGGTCTCCAGCGACCTCCCCGAGGTCCTCGGCCTCTCGCACCGCGTCCTGGTCTGCCGGGGCGGCGGTGTCGCCGGGGAGGTCGCGGGAGCCGACATCACGGAGGAGAACGTCATGCACATGGCGCTCGCCAGCGCGGGAGCCGCCCGGTGACCGCCGTCGAGCCGGTCGTCGAGCGCCGGCGCCGCACGGGGCTCGGCGACCTGGCCCGCACCGGTGCGGCGGTCTGGATCGTCGTCCTCGTGGCCGTGGTGGCGCTGACCGTCGTCGACGGTGCCGCCTTCTGGTCCCCGGGCAACGTCTCCAACGTCCTCACCGCGACCGTCGTGCTGGGGCTCGTGGCCCTGGGCCAGCACGTCGTGGTGCTCAGCGGCGGCATCGACCTGGCGGTCGGGTCCACGGCCACGCTGTCGGCGCTGCTGACGGCCATCCTGATCAACGGGTACCCGATCCGCACGGCCCCCGTGGTGCTGGCGATGCTGGTGCTCGGTGCGCTGATCGGGATCCTGCACGGGCTCCTGGTGGCGCGGGTCGGTCTCCCGCCGTTCATCGTCACCCTCGCCACGCTCTACCTGGTGCAGGGCGCGGCCTTCATGATCAGCACCGTGCCCGCCGGGCGGGTCACCTCCGCCCTGTCGAACGTCGCCCTGCAGCGGATCGGCCCGATCCCGTACTCCTTCGTGGTGCTGCTCGTCGCGATCGCCGTCGTCGCGTTCGTCCTGTACCGGACGGCGTTCGGGCGCCGGCTGGTGGCGGTCGGCGGGGACGAGGCGGCGGCGCGCTCCAACGGCGTGCCGGTGGCCCGCGTCCTGGTCACCGCGTACGTGATCGCCGGCGTCCTCGCCGCGCTCGCCGGCGTGCTGCTGGCCGCCCGCGCGACGGTCGGTTCGCCCACGGCCGGCCAGGGCCTCGAGCTCTCGGCCATCACGGTCGTCGTCCTCGGCGGCACGTCGCTGCTGGGCGGCCGGGGTGCGCTGGTGGGCTCCCTCGGCGGTGTCCTGCTGCTGTCGCTGGTCAGCAGCTCGGTCACGCTGCTCCAGCTGCCGGCCACGCTCACCGACCTCATCCGCGGCGTGGTGATCCTCGCGGCGGCCGCCGTGTTCGTCAGCCGGACCAGACGGTGACGCCCGCGGACGGCGCGGGGGCCGGCGTGGTCGACGCCCACGCGCACGTGTTCCGCCCGGCGGCGGTCTCCCCGCGCGGGGTCGACGCCCTGGCCCCGGCCGACCGCGACGCGCCGGTCGAGGACCTGCTCACCCGCATGGCCGACGCGGGCGTGACCGCCGCGGTGCTCGTGCCGCTCGACGGCGCAGACGACTACGTCGCGGAGGTCCTCGACCGGCATCCCGGCCGGTTCGCGGCCGTCGCGGTGGCCACCGCCGCGGAGCTGCACGGCTCGGGGGGCGACCCCGTCGCCGCCCTGCGCGCCCGCCGGGCGAGGTGGCCCTTCGACGCGCTGCGCTGCTCCTGGCTGGGGGAGCCGGGCCGGCCGGTCGGCGACTCCCCGGCCCTGCCCGTGCTCAGGGCGCTCGCCGACGAGGGCATGCCGCTGTGGAGCTACCTGCCGCCGGACCAGCTGCCCCTCCTCGAGGAACTGGTCGGGGTCGTGCCGTCCCTCCGGGTGGTCCTCAACCACCTCGGGTTCTGCCCGCACGACATGCGGGTCGACGAGCACCGCCGTCCCCGGTTCGACGACCCGTTCCCCGGGTCGCTGGTGCAGCGGCTCGAGCGGCTGGCCGACGCCCCCGGGGTCCACGTGCTGGTCTCCGGGCAGTACGCGCTCTCCGCCGAGGCGCCGCCGTACCCGGACCTGTTCCCCGTCACCCGGCGGCTGGCCGCCGCCTACGGTCCCGAGCGGCTGCTCTGGGGCTCGGACCACCCGTGGCCCAGCGACGTGCCGGGCTACGCGCGGCTGCCCGGGCTGGTGTCGGCCGCGCTCCCGGACCTGGACGCCGCCGCCGCCGACCGCGTGCTCGGCGGCACCGCCCGGGTGCTCTTCCCCCGCCTGGCCGCACCGGCCAGCTGACCCCACCCCGAACGGAGACCTCCCATGCCCACCCTGGCGCCCGGCGCGGAGTCGATGCCCCGGTCGGGCATCCGCCGGATCATGGACCTCGCGTGGGGCCTGCCCGGTCCGGTGATCGGGCTGCACGTCGGCGAGCCGAGCTTCACGCCTCCCGAGCACGTCGTGGAGGCCGCCCGGGTCGCCTATGCCGCCGGCGACACCCACTACGTGCCCAACGCCGGCGTGGGCGAGCTCCGCCGGGCCATCGCCGGGAAGGTGAGCTCGGCCAACGGCTTCGCCACCGAGCCCGAGCAGGTCGTCGTCTCCGCCGGCGGTGCCCAGGCCCTGCACAACGCCTTCTCGCTGACCCTGTCCGCCGGTGACGAGGTGCTCATCCCCGATCCGGGGTGGCCGAACTACGCCATGGCCGTGCAGCTGCTGCAGGCCGTGCCGGTGCGCTACCCCCTGCGTCCGGAGAACGGCTTCCGGCCCGACGTCGCGGAGCTCGGCGCGCTGGTCACCGAGCGGACCCGGCTGGTGGTCGTCAACACCCCGTCCAACCCGCTCGGGACGGTCCTGCCGGCCGCCGACGTCGAGGCCCTCGTGCGCTTCGCCGAACGGCACGACCTGTGGCTCGTGTCCGACGAGTGCTACGACGCGCTGACCTACGAGCAGGAGCACGTCAGCCCCGGCCGCTTCGACCGCGACGGCCGGGTGCTGAGCGCGTTCAGCTTCTCCAAGACCTACGCCATGACCGGCCTGCGGGTCGGCTACCTCGTCACCTCGGAGGCCGTGGCCCGGCAGTCGGCCAAGCTGCAGGAGCCGATGCTGGCCTGCGTCAACGCCCCCGCGCAGGCGGCCGCCCTCGCGGCCCTGCGCGGTCCCCAGGACGCCGTGACGGCGATGCGCGACACCTACCGCGAGCGCCGGGACCTCGCCCTCGCCGGACTCGACGCCCAGGGGATGCACTACCTCACCCCGGAGGGCGCCTTCTACCTCTGGGTCGACGTCCGGGACCGCACGGCCGGCGACGTCGACGGCTGGGCGCTGTCCCTGCTGCGGGAGCACTCCGTGGCGGTGGCCCCCGGCACCACCTTCGGTCCCCTCGGCGAGGGCTGGGTCCGGCTGTCCCTCGCCACGGCCACGGAGGACCTGCTGGAGGGCATCCGCCGGATCGGGGGAGCCCGATGAGCGACTACCGGCAGCAACCGGGACCGGTCCTGCGGGAGACCGGCCTGGTCGCCATCCTGCGGGGACGGTCCGGGGACCGGTTGGACGCGGCGTGCGACGTGCTGCTGGGGGGCGGCGTCCGCTGTCTGGAGGTCACGCTGAACACCCCTGGCGCGCTGTCCGCCGTCCGTCGCCTGACGGCCGCGTCGCGGCCGGGTCTCGAGGTGGGGGTGGGCACGGTGCGCCGTCCCGGGCAGGTCGACGAGGCGGCCGAGGCGGGCGCGACGTTCGTGGTCGCGCCGGACACCAACCCGGCCGTGGGGGAGCGGGCGGCCGCGCTCGGTCTGGGCTGGTTCCCCGGGGCCCTCACGCCCACCGAGATCGCCCGGGCCTGGGACCTGGGCGCGACCGCGGTGAAGGTCTTCCCCGCCGGGTCGGCGGGGGGCCCGCGCTACCTGCAGGAGGTCCGGGCACCCCTGGACGACGTCCTCCTCGTGCCGACCGGTGGTGTCGGCCTCGACGACGTGGCCGGCTACCTGCGCGCCGGTGCCGTGGCGGTGGGGATGGGGAGCCCGCTGCTGGGCCGGGCACTGGAGGACGACGAGGAGCTCGGCCGGCTCGGCGGGCGTGCCCGCGCGGCCGTGGACGCCGTGGCGCACGGCAGGAGGAGTGCGTGACCGCAGGAGCCCCCGGCATCGTCACCCTCGGGGAGACCATGGCCCTGCTGTGGCCCCCGGAGGTCGGGCCGCTCCGGCACGCGCCCAGCCTCCGGCTGGGGGTGGCGGGAGCGGAGTCCAACCTGGCGGTGGGCGCCGTGCGGCTCGGTGTCCCGGCCACCTGGCTGGGCCGGGTGGGCGACGACGAGTTCGGCCGGCTCGTGGCCACCACGCTGCGCGGGCAGGGCGTGACGACGACCGCGGTGGTGGACCCCGGGGCGCCGACCGGGCTGATGGTCAAGGAACGGCGGACCGCGCGGGCGACGCGCGTCCTCTACTACCGCTCCGGCAGCGCGGGGTCCCGCCTGGGCCCGGGCGACCTCGACCCCGCGGTGATCGCCGGGGCCCGGGTGCTGCACGTCACCGGGATCACCCCGGCGCTGAGCGCCTCGGCCCGGGCGGCGGTCTTCGCCGCCGTGGAGGAGGCCGTGGCGGCCGGCGTCCCGGTGTCCCTGGACCTCAACTACCGCAGCGCCCTGTGGTCGGCCGGCGAGGCGGGACCGGTGCTGCGGGAGCTGGTCCGCCGGGCCGACGTGGTGCTGGCCACGGAGGAGGAGGCCCGGCTGGTGGTCGACGCACCCGACGACCGGGCGCTGGTCGCCGCGCTCGCCGCGCTGGGCCCCCGCCACGTCCTGCTCAAGCAGGGGGCGGCGGGATCGCTGTCCGGCATCGAGGACCGGCTGTACCGCGTCCCCGCGCGGACCGTCCCGGTCGTGGACCCGGTCGGGGCGGGTGACGCCTTCGGCGCCGGCTACCTCAGTGGCCTGTGCCGCGGCCTGGACGCCGAGGAGCGGCTGGGGCTGGCCACCACCGCCGGGGCGTTCGCGGTGTCGGTGCCCGGTGACTGGGAGGGTCTGCCCTCGCTGGCCGACCTGGCGCTCCTCGACCAGGACCCCGACGCCGTCGCCCGCTGACCCGGTGGCGCCGGGGCCCGTGCGCGTCGGCGCCGGACCATGGGTCCCCGGTGGCACGCTGGGCGCCCGGGGAGGACGGCGGGACCCACAGGTTCCTCCCAGCTCGACGGTCCAGGATGCTTGAACCGTCAAAGGGAGGAGCCCTCGTGGCCCGTCGTCGTCGTACCTGGTGGATCGTGGGCGGGATCGTCGCGGTCCTCGCCCTCGGGCTGGGCCTCGGGCCGCTGCTCTACGCCGCGACCCAGGAGGACGCCGCCGCCGCGCCGACCGTGCAGGCGCAGCCCTCCGACGTCGAGCTGACCCCGAGCACCGACGGCACCTGGACGGTCTCGCCGGGTTCGTCGGCCGGCTACCGCGTCGACGAGGTGCTCAACGGTGCGGACGTGACCGTCGCCGGCACCACCGGGCAGGTCGCCGGCTCGGTCGTCGTCCAGGGCGGGGACATGGCCTCGGCGGAGGTCACCGTGGACGTCGCCAGCGTCGGCACGGACAGCGGCCAGCGCGACGGCTACTTCCGCAGCAACGTCATGGACGTGGCCACGTACCCGACCGCGACGTTCACCGTGCCGGGGCCGGTGGACCTGCCCGAGCTGTCCGGCACCCCCGTGACCGTCCCGGTCAGCGGCGACCTCACCCTGCGCGGGCAGACCCGCCCGGTGCAGGCCGACCTCGCCGTCGTCCGCACCGCCGAGGGCGTCGAGGTCTCCGGCGCCGTCCCGGTCGTGTTCTCCGACTTCGGCATCTCCGCGCCGGACCTCGGCTTCGTCCGGGTGGAGGACCGCGGCCAGGTGGAGTTCCTGCTCAAGCTGACCATGTGACGTCGGTGTCGTGACACGGACGGCGTCCCGGTGCTGCCGGGACGTCGTCCCCTCCACGTAACCTCGCCGCGTGGCTCTGGCGCTCTACCGGAAGTACCGCCCGGCGACCTTCGCCGAGGTGGTGGGCCAGGAGCACGTGACCACCCCGCTGGTGAACGCCGTCGACGGCGGCCGCATCAACCACGCCTACCTCTTCAGCGGGCCGCGCGGCTGCGGCAAGACGTCGTCGGCGCGGATCCTCGCCCGCTCGCTCAACTGCGAGCAGGGGCCGACGTCGACCCCGTGCGGCGTGTGCGCCTCCTGCATCTCGCTGGCGCCCGACGGCCCGGGCTCGCTCGACGTCATCGAGATCGACGCGGCCAGCCACGGTGGTGTCGACGACGCCCGGGACCTGCGGGAGCGGGCCTTCTTCGCGCCGGTGAGCAGCCGTTACAAGGTCTACATCATCGACGAGGCGCACATGGTGACCACGCAGGGCTTCAACGCCCTGCTCAAGGTGGTCGAGGAGCCGCCGGAGTTCCTCGTCTTCGTCTTCGCGACGACGGAGCCGGACAAGGTGCTGCCGACGATCCGCTCGCGCACCCACCACTACCCGTTCCGCCTGGTCCCGCCGACGACGCTGCGCGGCCTGCTGGAGAAGACCTGCGCCGCCGAGGGCGTGCAGGTCGAGCCCACCGTGTTCCCGCTGGTCGTGCGGGCCGGCGGTGGGTCGGTGCGCGACTCGCTGTCGATCCTCGACCAACTGCTGGCCGGCGCCGGGCCCGAGGGCGTCACCTACGCCGGCGCCGTCGGGCTGCTCGGCGTCACCGACGACGCGCTGCTCGACGAGGCCATCGACGCGCTGGCCGCCACCGACGCCCCCGGGGTCTTCCGCGCCGTCGACCGCGTCGTCGAGGCCGGGCACGACCCGCGCCGGTTCGCCACCGACCTGCTCGACCGGCTGCGCGACCTCATCGTCCTCGACGCCGTCCCCGAGGCCGGCGGCAACGGCCTGCTCGACTGCCCGCCCGACCGGCTCGACCTCATGGTCCAGCAGGCCAGGGCGCTGGGGTCGGCGACGCTGTCGCGGCTGGCCGACACGGTGCACGCCGGGCTCACCGACATGCGCGGGACCACCGCGCCCCGGCTGCTGCTGGAGCTGGTCTGCGCGCGGATGCTGCTGCCGGCCCACGACGACGCCGGCACGGGGGCGCTGCAGCGCCTCGAGCGCCTCGAGCGGCGGCTGGCGATCGGCGGGGTCCCCGAGGCGGGCGCCGCCCCGGCGGCCGGCGCGGCGCCGGTGCGCGAGCCCGCCCGTCCGGAGCCCGCCCGTCCGGAGCCGGTGCGTCCCGAACCCGCGCGCTCCGAACCCGCGCGTCCCGAGCCCGCCCGTCCGGAGCCCGCGGCCGCCCGTGAGGAGCCCGCGGCCCCCGAGCGCGGGGGAGCGGCGCGGCCCGCGTACGTCCGTCCCTCCCAGCGCAGCGCGCCGCCGGCTCCGGGATCCGCGCCTCCGGCCGCGGGCCCGGCGCCCTCCGCCGCCCCCGCCTCCGCTGCGGCCGCGTCCGACGACTGGCCGGAGACCACCCAGCCCGGCTCGGGGGCGTCCCGCCCGGCCCCCGCCCCGGTCGGCGCCCGGACCGGCGCGCGCGTCGTGAGCGGCGAGCCCGACATCCCGCTGCCGCCCGAGCCGACCGACGACGAGGAGTGGCCGCACCCGGCCCAGCCCGAGGCCGCCCGCGCCGCGGCGGCCCGGGTCGCCGAGCCGCGGCCGCCGGCCGCACCGCCGCGGGCGGCCGCCGAGTCCACGCCCGCCCCGCGCGGCGGCGAGCCGACCCCGCTGGTGTCGGCCGACCCGGCCGGCAGCGGGGGAGCCGGCGAGGGCGGGCTGACCACCGGCGACGTCCGCCGCGTGTGGCCCGAGCTGCTCGCCGTCGTCAAGCGGCACAAGCGCACGACCGAGGCGCTGCTCAAGAACGCCCAGGTCCACGAGCTGCGCAACAGCGTCCTCACGCTGTCCACCTCCTCCCCGGCGCTGGCCCGCCGCATCGGCGACGACCTCAACAAGGACGTGCTGCGCGAGGCGCTCAACGAGCTGCTCGGGGTGCGCTGGAAGGTCGAGGCGGTCGTCGAGGGCGCCACCCGCGGCGGAGGCGCGGACGGGCCGTCACCCGGGGCGGCGCAGGAGGCCGCGCAGGCCGCCGAGGCCGCGGAGGCGCGCGAGATCATGGCCCAGCGCGCGGCCGAGGCCGACGACCCCGCCCACGACCGGGAGCCCGCCCTGGACCCGGAGCAGGCGGCGCTCGCCCTGCTGCGCGCCCAGCTGGGGGCCCGGCCCGTGGAGTCCTGACCGGGCCGGTGCCGGTGGTCGTCCCCCGGATGTCGGACCGGCGGCATAGGCTCGGCGGCATGTTCCCCGGTGGTGGCCAGCCCGACCTGTCGGCGATCCTGCAGCAGGCCCAGCAGATGCAGCAGGCCCTCGCTGCCGCACAGGAGCAGCTCGCCTCCGAGGAGGTCACCGGCTCGGCCGGCGGCGGCCTGGTCACGGCCACGATGACCGGCGACGGCGAGCTCCAGGCGGTCACCATCGCGCCGTCGGCCATCGACCCCGACGACGTGGAGACCCTGCAGGACCTCGTCGTCGCGGCCGTCCGCGACGCCTCGCGCCTGGCCGGCGAGCTGACCGCCGACCGCATGGGTCCGCTGGCCGGCGGGCTCGGCGGCGGCTTCCCCGGGCTGCCCGGCGCCTGACCGGCGCCGCCTCCCCTCACCCCCAGAGGAACACCGTGTACGAGGGTGCCGTCCAGGACCTCATCGACGAGCTCGGCCGCCTGCCCGGCGTCGGGCCCAAGAGCGCCCAGCGCATCGCCTTCCACCTGCTGGCCGCCGAGTCGGCCGACGTCGGCCGGCTGGTCGCCGCCCTGCAGCGGGTGCAGGCCGAGGTCCGCTTCTGCGTGACCTGCTACAACGTCGCCGAGGGCGAGCAGTGCCGGATCTGCAAGGACCCGCGGCGCACCGACGACGTCATCTGCGTCGTCGAGGAGCCCAAGGACGTCGTCGCCGTCGAGCGGACCCGCGAGTTCCGCGGCCGCTACCACGTCCTCGGCGGCGCGATCAGCCCGATCGAGGGCGTCGGCCCCGACGACCTGCGGGTCAAGGAGCTCATGACGCGGCTCATGGACGGCACCGTCACCGAGCTGATCATCGCCACCGACCCCAACCTCGAGGGCGAGGCCACCGCGGCCTACCTGGCGCGGCTGGTCGGTCCGCTCGGGCTCGCCGTCTCGCGCCTGGCCAGCGGGCTCCCGGTGGGCGGTGACCTCGAGTACGCCGACGAGATCACCCTGGGCCGGGCGTTCGAGGGCCGCCGCCGCATCGACGCCTGAGGGGACCCCTCCAGGGTGTCCTCGAGGTGGCGGCCGGGTGGCGTCACGGTCGGATAACGCCCGTTCACGAGGTCTCTGAGCGCTGAGGGACGTGTGCTACCCATGTGCAGCCACAGAGGCCCTGGCGGCCCGCTCGACGGCGCCCACGAGGCGCCGCGCGGCCGCGCACCGAGAACGAGGTAGCGGATGACTCCCGTAGGGACCCCCGGCCGGCGCGTGCGCGCGGCCACCGCCGGCATCGCCGCGACGGCGCTCGCCCTGACCGCCTGCGGTGGCGGCGACGACGGCGGCGGCTCGGGCGGCGGCGGCGGTGACGGCGAGGCGCTGATCATCGGCACGACCGACCGGATCGTCACGCTGGACCCCGCGGGTTCCTACGACAACGGTTCCTTCACCGTGATGAACCAGGTCTACCCGTTCCTCCTGAACACCCCGCCGGGCAGCCCGGAGCCGGAGCCCGACATCGCCGAGTCGGCCGAGTTCACCTCGCCGACCGAGTACACGGTGACGCTGAAGGACGGACTGACCTTCGCCAACGGCCACGAGCTCACCTCGTCGGACGTGAAGTTCAGCTTCGACCGGATGGTCGCCATCAACGACCCGAACGGCCCGGCGTCACTGCTGTACAACCTGGCCGGCGTCGACACGCCCGACGACACCACCGTCGTCTTCCGCCTGACGAACCCGGACGACCAGATCTTCCCGCAGATCCTGACCAGCAACGTGGGGCCGGTCATCGACGAGGAGGTCTTCGACCCCGAGGCGCTGACGCCGGACCAGGAGATCGTCGACGCCAACGCCTTCGCCGGCCCGTACGTGATCACCGGCTACGAGCAGAACGACCTGGTGTCCTACGAGGCCAACCCCGACTACCAGGGCCTGCTCGGTCAGCCTGCGACCAGCGCGATCAACGTCCGCTACTACGCCGAGGCGTCGAACCTCAAGCTCGACGTCGAGGAGGGCGCGGTCGACGTCGCCTTCCGCAGCCTGAGCGCGGCCGACATCGACGACCTGCGCGGCAACGACGACGTCGAGGTCGTCGACGGCCCCGGTGGCGAGATCCGCTACATCACCTTCAACTTCAACACCCAGCCCTACGGCGCGACGACGCCGGAGGCCGACCCGGCCAAGGCGCTGGCGGTCCGCCAGGCGGTGGCCCACCTGCTCGACCGGCAGGAGATCGCCGACCAGGTCTACCGCGGCACCTACACCCCGCTGTACTCCTACGTCCCCGAGGGCCTGACCGGTGCCATCACGCCCCTGCAGGACCTCTACGGCGACGGCCAGGGTGGCCCCGACGCCGACAAGGCGGCGCAGGCGCTGCAGGCGGCCGGCGTGCAGACCCCGGTCCAGCTGTCGCTGCAGTACTCCAACGACCACTACGGGCCGAGCTCGGGTGACGAGTACGCGCTGATCAAGGACCAGCTCGAGTCGACCGGCCTGTTCCAGGTGGACCTGCAGACCACCGAGTGGACGCAGTACTCCGAGCAGCGCACCGCCGACGTCTACCCGGCCTACCAGCTGGGCTGGTTCCCGGACTACTCCGACGCCGACACCTACCTGACGCCGTTCTTCCTCACGGAGAACTTCCTCGGCAACCACTACGCCAACCAGCAGGTCAACGACCTGATCGTGCAGCAGGCCAGCACCGCCGACCCGGCGGCCCGCCAGGCGCTGATCGAGCAGATCCAGCAGCTCGTCGCTCAGGACCTGTCGACGGTGCCCTACCTGCAGGGCGCGCAGGTGGCCGTGGTGCGCACCGGCGTGACCGGCGCCCAGGACACCCTCGACGCGTCGTTCAAGTTCCGCTACGGGGTTCTCTCCCGCGGCTGACGCAGGACACGTCCGACCCCGGCCCCGGGTGACCTCCCGATCGGAGGCCACCCGGGGCCGACCCGTGTACACGGCCCTCACGACACGGACCATGGGAACGGCGAACCGGCACCGGACCGCACGCGTCCCGACCGAGCAGGAGACATGACGACCACCACCACGACCGAGCCGACCGGCACCGGCCCCGAGGCCGACGCCGCCCCCGCCGCCGGGCGCCGGCGACGCGGCGGTGGCGGTGGGCTGGGCAGCTACCTCCTCATCCGGTTCCTGCTGATCTTCCCGACCGTGTTCGTCCTGGTGACGACGGTCTTCTTCCTCATGCGCTCGACCGGTGACCCGATCACCGCGGCGCTCGGTGGCCGGCTGCCCGCCGCCGAGCTCGCCCAGCGCGTCCGCGAGGCCGGGTACGACCGGCCGGTGTTCGTCCAGTACGTCGAGTACCTGGGCCAGATCCTGCGCGGCGACTTCGGCACCACGCTGTCCGACCGGCGGCCCGTGCTCGACGTGCTGACCACGTTCGGCACCGCGACGCTGGAGCTGGCCTTCTACGCGCTGATCGTCGCCTTCGTCGTCGGGATCCCGCTGGGCCGCTTCGCCGCCTACGCGCGCGACCGCTGGCCCGACGCCGTCCTGCGGGTCTTCGCGATCCTCTGCTACGCGACCCCCGTCTTCTTCGCCGGCATGCTCCTCAAGCTGGTCTTCTCCAGCGGCCTGGGCTGGCTGCCGACCAACGGCCGGGCCTCCACGCGCAGCGAGATCCTCATCCAGAGCAGCATCGACGACCCGACGGGCATCAACCTGATCGACGCGATCCGGACCGGCAACGGCGAGGTGGTCCAGGACGTGCTCGAGCACGCCGTCCTCCCGGCCCTCGCGCTCGGCCTGCTCACCGCCGGCGTCTTCCTGCGGCTGGTGCGCACCAACGTCATCGGCACGCTCGGCATGGGCTACGTGGAGGCGGCGCGCTCCCGCGGCGTCGGCGAGCGGCGGCTGCTGCGCAAGCACGCCTACCGGCCGGCGCTGGTCCCCATCGTCACGGTGATGGGCCTGCAGATCGCCCTCCTGCTCGGCGGGGCGGTCCTCACCGAGACCACCTTCGAGTGGCGGGGGCTGGGCTTCCAGCTCTCGGAGTACCTGCAGGCCCGCGACTTCGTCGCCGTCCAGGGCCTGGTCGTCCTGCTCGCCGTCGTCGTCGCGGTCACCAACTTCCTCGTCGACGTGATCGCCGCCCTGATCGACCCCCGGGTGAGGTACTGATGGCCACCTCGACGTCCGCCGCGACGACGCCGACCCCTCCCGCCCCGGCGCGGCGCAGGCGCGGGCTGCCCCTGGTCCGCCAGCTCCGGCAGAGCGTGGGCCTGCAGCGCGGGATGCTCGTCGCCGGGCTGGTGCTCACCGGCGTCTTCCTGCTCACCGCGGCACTGGCCGACGTGCTCGCGCCCTACGACTTCAACCAGCTGCGCGACGCCGAGGGGCCGTTCGGAGCGCAGCAGCCGCCCTCGGCTGACCACCTGCTCGGCACCACCGTCGGCGGGTACGACGTGCTCTCGCGCGTCCTCTACGGCACCCGGACGGCGCTGCTGGTGATCGTCGTCGCGGTGGTGCTGTCCCTGTTCGCGGGCGTGCTGCTCGGGCTGGTGTCGGGGTACTTCGGCGGGTGGGTCGACCGCGTCCTCGTGGTCGTCTGCGACGCCGTGTACGCCTTCCCGTCCCTGCTCCTGGCCATCGTGGTGGCGATCGTCCTCAGCGGCGGCCAGTCCAGCCTCTGGGGCGGCATCATGGCCGCGAGCATCTCGATCACCGTCATCTTCATCCCGCAGTACTTCCGCGTGATCCGGGCGGAGACGGTGCGGATCAAGTCCGAGGCCTACGTCGAGTCGGCCAAGGTGATCGGCGCGAGCCACTGGCGGATCATGACGCGGCACGTGCTGCGCAACGCCACCCGCACGCTGCCGCTGATCCTGACGCTGAACGCGTCGGAGGCGATCCTGACCCTCGCCGGGCTGGGCTTCCTCGGCTTCGGCATCGAGCCCACCGCCGCGGCCGAGTGGGGCTTCGACCTCAACCGCGCGCTCTCCGACGTCACCAGCGGCATCTGGTGGACGTCGGTGTTCCCCGGCCTGGCCATCGTCCTGGTGGTGCTGGGCCTCACCCTCGTCGGCGAGAGCCTCAACGACCTGGCCGACCCGCGGCTGCGCAGCCGCCGGGCCGCCGAGTCCGGGCAGACCGGCGAGGTGTCCGTGGTGCCGGGCGGTCCGCTCGGTGCCGGTCCGGCCGGCCTGGCCGGCATCGAGGAGGTCCGGTGAGCACCCACCTGTCCGCGGACGGCGGCGCCGTCCCGGATGCCGTCGTCGACATCCGTGACCTGTCGGTCACCTTCGCCACCGACGGCGGCGACGTCGCCGCGGTGCAGGACGTGAGCCTGTCGGTGGCCGCCGGTGAGGTGCTGGCGATCGTGGGGGAGAGCGGCAGCGGCAAGACCGTGACCGCCCGCACCATCCTCGGGCTGCTGCCCGAGACGGCGGTCACGCGCGGCGCCGTGCTGCTCACCCGCAAGGACGGCACCGCGGAGCACGACGTCGTCACGCTGTCACGGTCCGGGCTCGGGGAGGTGCGCGGCCGGGACGCCGCGATGGTGTTCCAGGAGCCCTCGACCTCGCTCAACCCCGTCTACCCGGTCGGCTGGCAGATCGCCGAGGGCCTGCGCGCGCACGGCCGGATCAGCCGCAAGGAGGCCCGGGCCAAGGCGATCGACGTGCTGCGCCGAGTGGGCATCCCGGAGCCGGAGAAGCGGGTCGACCACTACCCGCACCAGTTCTCCGGCGGGCAGAAGCAGCGCATCGTCATCGCGCAGGCGCTGGTCCTCGACCCCGGCGTCATCATCGCCGACGAGCCGACCACGGCCCTCGACGTGACCGTGCAGGCCGAGATCCTCGACCTGCTGCGCCGGTGCCGCGACGAGTTCGGCGCCGCCATCGTGCTGATCACCCACAACATGGGCGTGGTCGCCGACCTCGCCGACCGGGTGGCGGTCATGTACCAGGGCCGGCTGGTCGAGCAGGCCGACGTCCGGACGCTGTTCTCGAACCCGCGCGAGGACTACACCCGCCAGTTGCTCGGCTCGGTGCCGCGGCTGGGGACGGGCCGGGTGCGCACCGCGGAGCGGGCGGCCGCCCGGCCGGCGGGCTGGGAGACCGGGACGCCGGTGGTCGAGGCGCGCGACCTGCGGATCGTCTACCCCGGCCGGCTGCGCCAGCCGGACTTCGTCGCCGTCGACGGCGTCGGCTTCGCCATCCGGCCCGGCGAGGTCCTCGGCCTGGTGGGCGAGAGCGGCAGCGGCAAGACGACGATCGGGCGGGCGATCGCGGGCCTGACGAAGGTGACCGGCGGGTCGCTGTCGGTGCTCGGCACCGAGATGAACGGCGTCAAGGAGAAGCGGTTCCGGCCGGTGCGCGAGCGGATCGGCTTCGTCTTCCAGGACCCCGCGTCGAGCTTCAACCCGCTGCTGTCCATCGCCGAGGCGGTCGCCGAGCCGCTGGTCGTGCACGGCCGCGCCGGCGACGCGCACGAGGCGCGCGGCAAGGTCGACGAGCTGCTGGAGTCGGTGCAGCTGCCCCGCGCCTTCGGCGACCGCTTCCCGCACGAGCTCTCCGGTGGGCAGCGGCAGCGGGCCAGCCTGGCGCGGGCGCTGGCGCTGGGGCCGGAGCTGCTGATCGCCGACGAGCCGACGTCGGCCCTCGACGTGTCGGTGCAGGCGCGGGTGCTAAAGCTGTTCGACGAGATCCAGCGCGAGTTCGGCTTCGCCGCGCTGTTCATCAGCCACGACCTCGCCGTCGTCGACCTGCTCGCCGACCGGATCGCCGTCCTCTACCGCGGCAAGCTCGTCGAGGAGGGCACGGGGGAGCAGGTGCTGGGCAACCCGCAGCACCCCTACACCCAGCGACTGCTGGCCTCGCTGCCGGTGCCCGACCCCGGCGAGCAGGCCGCCCGCCGCGCCACCTGGCACCAGCTGGCACGGGCATAGGAGCCGATACCCACGTCCGGGCACCCGGGACGTGGGTATCGGCTCCTATGCCTCCACGACGACGTCGTCCCCGCGGCGCAGGGCGCGCTTGACCCGCAGCTTCAGCACCTTCGCGTAGGCCCGGACGAACTGGGTGTAGCCCGGCGTCGGGCCGTGGTAGCCGAGGATCCCTCGCGGGCCCTCGACCATCTCGCCGGTGCGGACGTCGTACCTGGCCTGGTGCCACGGGCAGACCAGGCAGCCGTCGGCGTCGAGGCTGCCCTCGGAGAGGTCGGCGAGCTGGTGGCGGCAGCGGCGGGAGACGGCGAAGTACTCGCCGTCGCGGTTCCCCACGGCCCACTTCCCGGCCCGGCCCACCGTCCCCGGGGGCAGCTGGGCGGCGGGGATGCGGTCGGTCTCGCTCACGGGTGGTCCTCCTCGGGCCGGATCTGGGCTGACCGGGCCCTACCCGGTTGCGCCCGTCCTACCCGGCCGGTCCGCGCCGGTCCGCCTAGGGTCGGTCGCGTGCGCCGGCTGATGGGAGTCCTCGGGGTCGCGGCGGCGGTCGTGGTCGCCGGTGGCGGTCCGGCGCTGGCCGAGCCGCCGTTCGACGTCCCCGACGAGGTGACCGACCGCGCCGGCGTCCTCGGGTCCGGCGACCTCGCCGAGGTGCAGCAGGCGGTCGACGACCGGCAGGCCGACGACGGCACCCAGGTCTTCGTCGTCTACGTCAGCTCCTTCGACGGCATCGCGCAGGGCCAGTGGGCGCAGGCCACCGCGGAGGCCTCGGGGCTGGGCAGCACCGACGTGCTGCTCGCCGTCGCCGTGGGCGACCGGCGCTACGGCTACTGGGTGGACGACGCGTTCCCCCAGACGAACGCCGAGATCGACGACTTCCTCGCCCGGGACGTCGAGCCGGAGCTCGGCGAGGACGACTGGGCCGGCGCGGCGGTGGTCTTCGCCGGCGGGGTGGGCGACGCGGCGGGCTCGGGGTCCGGGTCGGGCTCGGGCTCCGGCTCGGGGGCGGCGACCGCAGCGGTCGTCGGCGGGATCGCCGTCCTCGGCGGTGGCGCCTACCTGGTGGCGCGGTCGCGGCGGCGGCGGCAGGGGGCCCCGCCCGCCACGACGCGGATCGAGCGGGCCGACCCGAACGCCGGCGTGCCCACCGAGGAGCTGCAGGGCCGGGCCAGCGCGGCGCTGCTCGACCTCGACGAGGCGGTCACGACCTCGCAGCTGGACCTGGACTTCGCCCGCCTGCAGTACGGGGAGGCCGCCGTCGCCGGGTTCACCGAGGCGCTGGCACAGTCGCGGCAGGAGCTCACCCGCGCGTTCACGCTGCGCCAGCAGCTCGACGACGAGGTGCCCGAGGACGAGCCGACCCGGCGGGCGATGCTGGGGGAGATCCTGCAGCTGACGTCGGCCGCCGACGCCCGGCTCGACGAGCAGGCGCAGGCCTTCGACCAGCTGCGCGACCTCGAGCGCACCGCGCCGCAGGTGCTGGAGGGGCTGGGCCCCCGGATCACGGCGCTGCACGGCCGGCTGCCGCAGGACGAGGAGCGGCTGGCCCGGCTGCAGCGGCGCTACGCGGCGTCCGCGCTGGCGCCGGTGGCCGACAACGTCGAGCAGGCCCGCGCGCGGCTGGCCGCCGCCGAGCAGGAGGCCGCCGAGGCGCGCGCCGCGCTCGACGCCGGCCGCACCGGGGAGGCGGTCGGCGACCTGCGCGCCGCCGAGGACGCGGTCGCGCAGGTCGGCACGCTGCTCGACGCCGTCGCCCGGCTGCAGCGCGACCTCGAGGAGGCCGCCGCGCGGGTCCCCGCCGTCCGCGCCGAGACCGAGGAGGACCTCGCCGAGGCCCGCGCCGTGGTCGCCTCCGGGGACTCCGCCGGGCTGCGGCCGCAGATCGCCCGGGCGGAGGCGGGGCTGCGCGCCGCCGACGAGGCCATGGCCCCGCAGGGCGGTGCGCTGCCCGACCCGATCACCGCGCTGCGCCGGCTGGAGGAGGCCGACCTGGCGCTGGACCAGGCTCTCGCCGTCGCCCGGGACGCCCAGACCCGGGCCCGCCGGGCGGCCTCGGCCCTGGACCAGACGCTGCTGCGTGCCCGGTCCTCGGTCGCCGCCGCGGCCGACTTCGTGGCCACCCGCCGCGGCGCGGTCGGACCCGAGGCGCGCACCCGCCTCGCCGAGGCCCAGCGCCACCTCGACACGGCGGTGGGTGCCGGGCGCACCGACCCGGAGGGTGCCCTGCGGGAGGCCCAGCTGGCCGACCAGCTCGCCCAGTCGGCGCTGCAGCTCGCCCAGTCCGACGTCGCCACCTGGTCGTCCGGGTACGGCGGCTACGGCGGCGGGGGCTACGGCGGCGGGGGTCACGGCGGCGGGGGCTACGGCCCCGGCTACGGCGGTGGGTACGGAGGCGGGCGCGGCGGAGTGGACCTGGGCAGCCTGGTGCTCGGCGGCATCCTGGCCGGTGGGTTCGGCGGGGGCCGCAGCGCCGGCTACGGCGGGAGCCGCGGGGGCGGGTTCGGCGGTGGCTTCGGCGGCGGGTTCGGGGGCGGGGGTGGCGGGCGGCCGGGCGGCGGCAGCTTCGGGGGCTCGCGCAGCCGCGGCCGCAGCGGCGGCGGCCGCTTCTAGCGCGTTCGCGTGCACGTCCGCGGAAGTGCACGGTCCATCCCGCGGAGGGCCGGGAACTGTCGGCCCGCGGTGGGACGGTGCCCTCCCCGACACCGAGGAGGAGTCATGCCCATCCGGAACACCCCCTGGCCCGACGGCACGCCCTGCTGGATCGACTACGGCGCCGCCGATCCCGCGGCGGCGAAGTCCTTCTACGGCTCGCTGCTGGGATGGGACTGGACGGAGGACTCGCCGGAGTACGGCGGCTACGTCAACGCGCTCAGGGACGGGCACCAGGCCGCCGGCCTCGGTCCGCTGACGGACCCGGGCGACTCGCCGTCCTGGACCACGTACTTCGCCACGAGCGACGCCGCGGCCACCTGCGACCGCATCCGCGAGGCCGGCGGCACCGTCGTCGTCGAGCCGATGGAGGTCGGGCCGATGGGCACGATGGTCATCGCCCGCGACCCGCAGGGGAACTCCTTCGGCCTGTGGCAGGCCGGCACGCACACCGGCGTCGAGGTGTTCAACGAGCCCGGGTCGCTGGCGTGGAACGAGGCCGCCGTCGACGACCCCGCCGCCGCGCAGACGTTCTACGCCGCGGTGTTCGGGTTCCGCTTCGACGAGCTCGACGGCATGGGCGGCTACGCCACCTTCGCCACCGCCGAGCGTCCCCTCGGCGGCCTCGGCGGGGTCGTCCCCGGCGCCCCGAGGGGCTGGGCGACCTGCTTCTCCGTCGCCTCCACCGACGACGCGGTGGCCGCCGTCGAGGCCGCCGGCGGCAAGGTCACCATGGCGGCGGAGGACACCGACTTCGGCCGCTTCGCCGTGGTGTCCGACCCGTGGGGCGCCTCGTTCTCGGTGATGCAGTAGAAGGACCCCGTCGCCCCGCGCCTCGCGAGCTCGGTGCGGGTCACTGCGACGGGGCCGTTCCCGTACGTCACCCGGGCCGGCGCGGACGGGGCGCGCCGGCCCGGGCTCAGCCGCGGATCTCGCCGTAGGTGTGCTCGGGGGTGAACCGGACGACGAGCCGCCGGTCGGCCACCATCGCCCGCCGGTAGTCGTCCCAGTCCTCGTGCTCGCCGGAGATGCCGCGGTAGTAGGCGACGAGCTCCTCGACCGCGGCGTCGTGCGGATCGGCGGCGACCGGGGTGAGCTCCGCGGTGCCCTCCACGGCCACCCACGACCAGAAGTCGTCCGACGACACGTGCAGGGTGACCCGCGGGTCCCGCTGCAGGTTGCGGGTCTTGGCCCGGTCGGCGGTCACCGAGATCCGGACCAGCCGCTGCTGCGGGTCGTAGGCGTAGCCGACGTTGGACAGCTGCGGCCGGCCGTCGCCCTTGACCGTGGCCACCACGCCCCAGCGGTGCTCCGCCAGGAACGCGAGGTGGCGCTCGCTCATCGCACCCGCCCGCGCGCCTTGAGCGGCACCGGCGGCAGGGCCGGCGCGAGCTGCCGCTGGTCCTCGGAGAACCCGGCGACGACGCCGAACCGCGGGTCGCCGTCGTTCCACCGCTCGGCGTACTCGGTGACCTCCTCGCCCGAGCGGCCCACGAAGTTCCACCACATGACCAGCCGCTCCTCGAACGGCTCGCCGCCGAGCAGCAGCAGCCTCGCCGGCGCCTCGGTCCGGATCCGCACCGACCGGCGGCCGGTGCCGAGGTAGACCATCGCCCCGTGGGCCAGCGGCGCGCCCTCGACGTCGGCCCCGCCGGAGGCGCCGAGCAGCGCGTGCTCGAAGTCCGGCTCCAGCGGCAGCTCGACGTCGGCTCCGGCGGCCAGGTCGAGGTCGACCCCGACGATCGGCGTGTGCGCCGTCCCCGGCGAGACGGCGCCGCCGAACTCGCCCATCAGCACCGTCGCGGTCACCCCGTCGGAGGTGGAGCCGGGCAGGGTCGTGTGGTGCTCGAAGGCCGGCGCGGTGTCGCGGGCGGCGTCGGGCAGCGCCACCCACAGCTGGGCGCCGTGCAGGAAGCGCGGGTGCGGCACGGGTGACTGCTCGGAGTGCGAGATGCCGTGCCCGGCGGTCATGAGCGCGAGCTGGCCGGGGCCGAAGGTGACGTCGCTGCCGAGGGAGTCGCGGTGGTGCACGGTGCCCTGCAGCAGCCAGGACACCGTCTGCAGCCCGGTGTGCGGGTGCGGTGTCACCTGCATCCCGGACGTCGCGGCGACGTCGTCGGGGCCGTAGTGGTCCACGAAGGCCCAGGCGCCGACCATCCGGCGGCCCAGCGTCGGCAGCAGGCGGCGCACCGGCGTCCCCTCGCCGAGCACGACCTCCTTGGCGGGCAGCAGGTCGAGGGCGGGGCCGGGGGCGGTGCCGTCGAGGCCGCCGATGTCCCGGGCGGCCGGGCGGGACGAGGGATCGCTCATGACCGGCTTCCTACTCCTGTCCGGTCCCGCGCCGCACCGCACCGTGCGGCAGAGGTGGCCATCCCTGCCGCCGGGATCAGGAGGCGCGCTCGGCCAGGTCGTCGTCGGCGGCGACCGGCAGGCCGTGCTCGGCGATGAGCGCGGTGTTGGCGACCTCGGCGTCGTCGAGGTGGACGGCGTCGCGCGGGTCGGAGGTGTCGAGCATCCGCGTCTCGTGGCCGCGGCCGACCAGCAGCACGACGTCGGCCCGGCCGGCGGCACGCACCGCGGCGAGGATCGCCGCCCGCCGGTCGGGGACCGTGCGCACCGCGGCATCGGTCCCCATCAGGCCGACCCGCAGCTCGGCCATGATCGCTGCCGGGTCCTCCCCGTGGCTGCCCTCGTTGGTCAGCCAGACGACGTCGGCGGCACGGGCGGACTCGCCCAGCCCCTGCCGCTTGTAGCGGTCCCGGCGGCCGCGGGCGCCGAGGACGAGGTGCACCCTGCCACCGGGCCCGCACAGGTCGCGGGCGGTGGTGATCGCCGCGGCCAGCGCGCGCGGGGTGTGCGCGTAGTCCACGACGACGACCGGCCGGCCGTTCCCGCCGAGCACGGTGTTGCGGCCCCGCGGCGGCGCGGCGGTGGCCAGCCCGTCGGCGATCCGCTCCGGGTCCACCCCGAGCACCCGGCCGGTGGCCCAGGCGGCGGCCAGGTTGGTCACGTGCACCCGGCCGACCAGCGGGCTGTGCACGCGGTGCCCGCCGGTGTCGTCGGCCAGCAGCAGCTCGGTGCCGCCGGTGCCGGTGCGCCAGCCGAGCACCCGGACGTCGGCGTCCTCGCCCGAGCCCACCCGCGTCACCGGGACCGGTGCCTGGTCGGCCAGCCGCCGGCCCCACGGCTCGTCGACGACGACGACGCCGGCCGCCGCCCGGTCGCGCTCGAACAGCCGCGCCTTGCTGGCCCAGTAGTGCTCGATGGTGCCGTGGTGGTCGAGGTGGTCCTCCTCGAACCCGGTGAACACCGCGACGTCGAAGGCCAGCCCGTCGATGCGGCCCACGTCGAGGGCGATCGACGAGGCCTCGACCACGGCCCGCTCGGCTCCGGCCTCGACCATCCAGCGCAGCAGCTCGTGCAGCTCCGGGGCCTCGGGCGTGGTCAGGGACGTCCGGCGCGAGCGGGTGCCGACCTGCGCGCCGAGCGTGCCGACGACGCCGGTGCGGGTGCCGGCGGCGTCGAGCACCCCGCGCAGCAGCGTGCCGGTCGTCGTCTTGCCGTTGCTGCCGGTCACCCCGACCAGGCGCAGCTGCCGGGCGGGGTCACCGGCCAGCAGGGCGCCGAGCGGGCCGAGCTGCGCGCGCACCGAGGGGACGCACAGCTGGGGCAGGCCGGCGTCGACCGGGCGGTCGACGAGCAGCGCCGCGGCTCCGGCGCGCGCGGCGGCCGCGGCGTAGCGGTGCCCGTCGCTGGCGGCACCGCGGACGCAGGCGAACAGCGATCCGGGACCCACCCGGCGGGAGTCGGTGACCAGTCCCCGCACGGTCAGGGCGTCGTCCCCGCCGGAGCGCCGGACGGGACCGCCGGGCACGGTGCGCGCCCGGCGCTCGACGTCCGACCAGGTCACCGCGGGGAGGCGCACCGGACCGACGGTAGGCGGGGCACGACCTTTCTGCAGGACGAGTCGGCCGGACTCCCTCAGGAGGGGGCGGGCACCAGGTTGCGCTCGGGCACCCCGACGGCGTCCTCCGGCGGGGTCATGGGCGGCAGGTCCGCGGTGCGGCGGGGTGCGCGCGCCCGCCAGTGCTCCGGCCGGGCGGCGAGGAGGGCGGCGCCGAGGTCGGTCATCCGGCCGTCGGAGACCAGCGGCGCCCAGTCCATCGCCGAGCGCACGGCGTCGACGAGGGGCAGCAGCGTGCGGGCGACGCCCTTCCGGCGGTGCTGCGGCGCCACGTAGACCTGGGCGACCAGGCCGGTCGACGGCGACCAGCGGACCGCGCCGACCTGGTCGGACCAGGAGACGCCGAGCGCCTCGAACGACGCCTGCCCGACGACGGTGCCCCCGGGGTGGTGCGGGGTGGAGAAGGCGACCAGGTCCACCTGGTCGCCGTCGCCGCCGTGCAGCAGCACCAGCCACAGCAGCGGTGCGCCGGCCGCGACCTCGGGGGACAGGCCGACCCGGTGCGGGACCCGTCCCGGGGCCGCGACGTGCGCCTCCGTGTGCCAGCCCGCGGGGTAGGCGGCCGGCCAGGGCAGGTCGACGACGGCGTCGGCGGGGAACTGGCCGCCGAGCACGCCGACGACCACCGCCCCGCCGTCCGGGGCCGCGTGGCGGGCGTACCAGAGGCGCGCCGGCGCGGCCCCGGAGGCGGTCACGCCGACCGGCGGCGGCGGGCGACGGCGATCGAGCCCGCCCCGGCCGCGGCGAGGGCACCGCCGGCGCCGACCAGCGGGAGGACGTCGGCGCCGGTGTAGGCCAGGCCGCCGGAGGCGGACGCCGCCGCCGGCGCGGTGACGGTGAAGGTCGCCGAGCCGGTGACGCCGCTGGTCAGGCCGGTCATCGACACGGTGTGCGTGCCGGTCTCCAGGCCCGCCGGGACGGTGAAGACGAAGGTCGCGACGCCGCGCGCGTCGGCGGTCACCGTGCCCAGGTCGCGCGGGGTCGAGTACAGGGTGCCGCGCACGGTCTCGCCGGGCCGGAACCCGCCGATGGCGACGGTCTGCTGCCGCCCGGCGACGACGCTGGCGTCGGCGACCGTGGTGGGCACCACCGCGGCCGGAGCGGGGGCGGGGGCCGGCGTGGGCGTGCCGGTCGCCGGGACGGAGGCCGGCCCCCCGGGGCGGGTGACCGGGAGGCGCACCGGGGTGTCCCGCTCGGCGACGGTCCGCGCGGCGGGGACGGTCAGCGTGCGGGCGGTCGTGTCGGCGGTCCAGCCGGCGGGTGCCGACGTCTGCGTGACGGTGTAGGCGCCGGGCAGGTAGCTGCCGTCGAAGGTGGCGGTGCCGTCCGCGCCGGTCGTCGCCGGGACGACGTCGGCGCGGTCGGTGCAGGTCCCACCCGGCAGGGTGCAGAGCTCGAAGACCGCCCCGGCCAGCGTCCCGGTGCCCGAGGCCGCGACGCCCAGCGTGCGGTAGCCGCCCGGTGCCACGAGCCCGGCCGAGAGCGTGTCCCCCTCCTGGTCGGCGGTCGTGTACCCGGTCACGGTCGTCGCGCCGTCGACGAGGACCTGTCCCGAGGTCGGCGGGGTGATGAGCGTGAAGGTGAACTGCGAGTCGGCGGGCAGCCCGATGTCGCCGAAGGGGTCGCTCGTGACGACGCCGCCGACCGGGAACACGCAGGCGGTGGGGGAGGACGACCCGGGGAGCCCCGGGAACCCGATGAACGCGGCGGGAGCGAAGGTGCACGTGGCCGTGGCGTCCGACGGCTGGCCCCCCAGGACGCTGAACGCCAGCTCCACCCTCGCGCCGGTCGGGTCGAACCGGACGCCGTCGGGCAGGTCGCCGGTCACGGCGGACAGTTCCACACCCGTCTTGCCGAGCCCGAAGTGCGCACCCGGCGGCGTCACCGCGGCGGCCGGCGGGGTCTCGCCGGAGGACGGGGTCTCGCCGGAGGAGGGGCCGGGCTCCTCGGCGGGCGCGGGCACTGGGGTGAGCACCTCGGGGACCTGCTCGATCGGGGCCTGCTCGGGTGCGCTGCCGGTGGGAGGTGCGGGGGTCTCCTCGGCCGCGCCCTCCTCGGCCAGTGCGGTGGGGGCGAGGGCCCCGGCCACGGTGAGCAGCCCGAGGGTGGCGACGGCGGTCCGCCCCGCCCGTGGCTTGGCGACATGTGCCAGTGCGGTGCGCGTCATCTCGGGTCCCTGCTGTCGTCTTCCGCCGGTCCGGTGCCGGCAGCGCAGCAGATCGTGGAGCAACTCCAGCCGACCCGGACCGCCCGTCCCGGCGTGTCGGTGGACGGAACGAGGACGTCCGCCGCAGCCGGGACCGGTGGTGCGCGCGGGACGGGCGGGTCAGCGGAGCAGGCGCGCCACCCCGGTGAGCTCCTCCTCGGCGTCGGCGTCGGGGAGCACCTCGCAGCGCGCGGCCAGCCGCGGTGCCCATGCGGCGGGCGCGGACTCCAGCCACGCCGCTCCGGCGTCGGTGAGACGGCCGTCGGAGCGCAGCGGCGCCCAGCCGCGCAGGAAGCGCAGGCCCTCCGCGGCGGTGACCAGGGTGCGGGCCACGCCGCGGCCGCGGTAGACCGGCTCCACGGTCACGGTGTCGACCAGGCCCGAGCGGATCCACCAGCGGACCTCGGCGATCCGGTCGGTCATCCGCACGCCGGCCGCGGCGACCTCGTGCGGGCGGACGACCGTGCCGGGCCGGAAGGCGCTGCCGCGGAAGGCCAGCAGGGAGGCCGCGGGCACCGCGCCCGTCGCGTGGGTGACCTCGGCGAACCACATCGGCGGGCAGGTGTCCGACAGCTCCTCGGCGACGTCGATCCGGACCACCCGGTCGTCCGAGGCGCGGTGCCGGACGTCGACCTGCCAGCCGGCCGGTCGGCGGCCGCGGGCGTCGACGGCGGTCATGTCCACCGGGGTGCCGTCGGGGAAGCGGTCGGAGTTGACGGCCACCAGCGAGTACTCGACCGGGCCGGGACCGCGGCGCAGCAGCCGCGCCCACCACACCGCCGTCGTCCCGGGGGCCGGGTCGGGCAGCGGGGGCACCGCCCGCAGGTGGGGGATCGCCGGCGCCGGGATCGCCGCGTCGTGGGCCGCTGCCGTCATGCTCATGGAAGTCCTCCGCTCGTGCGCCCCGGGGGACCGGGGTGTGCTGCCGCTGACTCTCCGGACCCCGCTTGCGGGTGCCTTGGGGTCCACTAGCGACGCCGCGGGCCGGGCCCGCCGCCCGGCCGGCCGGGGCGCCCGGGGGGCCGGGGATACTGGGGACCCCATGACCCGGATCCCGCGGTGAGCGCGCCGCTGAACCTGCTCAACCTGGAGCGGGTGTCCAAGGCCCACGGCACGACCGTGCTGCTCGACGACGTCTCGCTCGGCGTCGCGTCCGGCGAGCGGATCGGCGTCGTCGGGCGCAACGGCAGCGGCAAGTCCACGCTGCTCGGGGTCCTCACCGGCCGGGAGGACGTCGACTCCGGGCGGGTCACCCGCCGCGGCGACCTCGCCGTCGGCGTCCTCGACCAGTCCGGGACGCTGCCCCCGGGGGCGACCGTCCGCGACGTCGTCCTGCCGGCCTCGCTGTTCGCGGCCGAGCACGAGTGGGCCGCCGACCCCGCCGTCCGCAGCGTGCTGTCGGGCCTGGAGCTCGACCGGCTGGGCCTCGACAGCCCGGTGGCGCCGATGTCGGGTGGCGAGCGGCGCCGAGTCGCGCTGGCCGCGCAGCTCATCCGGCCGCTGGACCTGCTGGTGCTCGACGAGCCGACCAACCACCTCGACGTCGAGGGCGTGGCGTGGCTGGCCGACTTCGTGAAGGACCGGGTGGGCGCGCTCGTCGTCGTCACCCACGACCGGTGGTTCCTCGACGAGGTCTGCACCCAGACGTGGGAGGTCTCCGACGGCGCGGTGCACGCCTACGAGGGCGGCTACGCGGCCTACACGCTGGCCCGCGCCGAGCGCTCCCGCATCGCGGCGGTGAGCGAGGAGCGGCGGCTGAACCTGGTGCGCAAGGAGCTGGCCTGGCTGCGCCGCGGCCCGCCTGCGCGCACCAGCAAGCCGCGCTTCCGGATCGAGGCGGCCGAGGCGCTCATCGCCGACGAGCCGCCGCCGCGCGAGACGATGGCCCTCAAGGGCTTCGCCGCGCGCCGGCTCGGCCGGACCGTCTACGACGTCGAGGACGTGGACTTCTCGGTCCGCACCGATGACGGCCCGCGGCCGCTGTTCCGCGACCTGACCTGGCACGTCGGTCCCGGCGACCGCATCGGCGTCGTCGGCGTCAACGGGGCGGGCAAGACCTCGCTGCTGCGGCTGCTGGTCGGCGAGACCGCGCCCGACCGCGGCACGGTGGTGCGCGGGCAGACCGTGGCACCGGCGTACCTGTCCCAGCACGTCACCGAGCTGCCCGCGACGCTGCGGGTGCTCGAGGCGGTCCAGGAGGTCGCCCGCATCGCCCGCATCGGCGGCCAGGACATCTCGGCCTCGTCCCTGGCCGAGCGGTTCGGCTTCCCGGCGTCACGCCAGTGGACGCCGGTCGGCGACCTCTCCGGCGGGGAGCGACGGCGCCTGCAGCTGCTGCGCCTGCTCATGGCCGAGCCCAACGTGCTGCTGCTCGACGAGCCGACCAACGACCTCGACATCGACACGCTCAACCAGCTCGAGGACCTGCTCGACTCCTTCCCGGGCACGGTGCTGGTGGTCAGCCACGACCGCTACTTCGTCGACCGGGTGTGCGACTCGGTGGTGGCGCTCATGGGCGACGGCTCGATCGCCGCGCTGCCCGGCGGGGTGGAGGAGTACCTCGCGATCCGTGCCGGCGGCGGGGCCGCGCTGACGGCCGCCGCGTCCGGGCCGGCGCCCGCGCCCGGCCCCGCGCCGGCCGCGGCCGGGCCGTCGGCGGCCGAGGTGCGCGCCGCCCGCAAGGAGGCAGCCCGGCTCGAGCGGCGGCTGGAGAAGCTCACCGCCGAGGAGGAGCGGCTGCACGCCCAGCTCGCCGCCGCGGCCACCGACCACGCCAGGGTGATGGAGCTCGACGGGCGGCTGCGGACGCTGCTGGCCGAGAAGGACCAGGTGGAGACCGACTGGCTGGCCGCCGCCGAGCTCGCCGAGGCCTGAGCCGTCCTGGCGCACCGCAGCGCGTCCTGGCTCACCGTGGGCGGTGAGCCAGGACGCAGCACGATCAGGAGACCTGATCACGCGGTGACGGCGGCCTCGGCCCGCGAGCGGGCGATCATGCGCCGGCCGAGCACGACGGGCGCGACGGCGCCGACCAGCGCGAGGGCACCGTGGACCGGGGGCGAGAAGGGGATCACGGCCGAGGCCGCCAGGCAGCCGACGACCGGCAGGAGCAGCCACCAGCCGGTGACCCCGGCGCGGGCGAGGCCGGCGTAGCCCACGACCGGGCCGAGCAGGCCGAACAGGGTGAGCAGCCCCACGACCCCGACGCCGGCGTTGGCGCCCACCGCCTCGAAGAGGCCCAGCGCGGTGGCGGCGTCCAGCTCGCGGCCGATGGCGCCGGTCCAGTAGTCGAAGAGGACGAAGCCGGCCACGGTCACCAGGCCGATCGCCGACACCAGCGCGCCGGCCACGG
Source organism: Geodermatophilus amargosae (assembly GCF_041028265.1). GTDB lineage: Bacteria > Actinomycetota > Actinomycetes > Mycobacteriales > Geodermatophilaceae > Geodermatophilus > Geodermatophilus amargosae_A. Next base: position 29,013 of record NZ_JABGCW010000009.1, on the reverse strand, counting down.
TCGGGACGCGCCCGCGGCGGCCCCGGACCAGTGCCGGGGCGGCCAGCCAGGCCAGCGCCAGCGCCAGGTTGCCGTAGTGCAGCAGCACCGCCGAGAGCGTGGTGCGGCCCTCGTCGCGGCCCAGGGCGGCGATGTAGTCGGCCGCGGCCGGGGAGTCCTGCGGCGGCGAGGTCACCATGCCGGCCACGTAGAGCAGGGAGCCCGCGATCATGGCGCCGCCGGCGAGCGTGAGCATCAGCGCGCCGGTGCCGCGGGAGGGCTGCTCCGCGGCGGTCGTGGGAGGAGCGGGGAGGGAGGAGGTGGTCATCGGGTCCTCGTCGGGTCGGGCACCGCATCGGCCGGTGCGTCGGCGAGGACTCTCCGGCCGCGGGGGCCCCGGGCACGTCCGTCCCGGCGGACCGACGTCCGTCCGCCGGAGGGAGGAGGCGGCGGTCCCGTCCATCGGCCGCGCGGGGGATCCCGGACGCACCCGCCGGCCCCTAGCGTGCTCGCCGTGCCCCGCTGGTCCTCCTCCCCGTCCGCGCGCCGGCTGGTCTGGCCGGCCCTCGGCGCGGTGCTCGCGACGCTGTCGGTCGTGGAGACGGCGATCGACTCGGCCTTCCGCTTCCCGCTGGTCACGGCGCTGCCCGGCGTCGCGGTCGGGGCGGTCGTGGCGCTGGGCCTCCGGTGGCCCGAGGCGGCCGCGGTCGCCGGCGCGCTGAGCGTCCTGGGCAACCACGTGCTGGGCACCCCCGGACCCGGCGGCGCCCAGCTGATCGGCATGGCGGTGCTCGTCGGGCACGCCGCCGCGGTCCTCCCGGTGCGGCGCGGTTTGCGCGCCGCCGTCGTCGCGACGCTGGTCGTGGTGGCCGCCGGGATCGCGTTCGGGCCCTCGGCGTGGGAGAGCGTCTTCTACCTCGTCGTCACCGGCACCGCCTGGGCGGTCGGGGCGCTCGTCCGGCAGTCGCACCAGCGCTCCCTGGAGCTGCAGTCGCTGGCCGCCCGGCTGGCGGGGCAGCAGGAGGCCGTGGCCGGCGCCGCGGTGGTGGCCGAGCGGGCACGCATCGCCCGCGAGGTGCACGACTCGGTGGCGCACGCGGTGAGCGTGATGGTGCTGCAGATGGGCGGCCTGCGCCGGCTGCTGCCCGACCACCCCGAGGCGCAGGAGGTGCTGCTCGGACTCGAGCGCCTGGGCCGGGAGTCGGTCGACGAGATGCGCCGGGTGGTCGGCATCCTCCGCGAGCGCGCCGACACCGACCCGGCGCCGCAGCCCTCGCTGTCGCGCCTCGACGCCGTCCTCGCCGAGCTGCGCGCCGGCGGGGTCCCGGTCGAGCTCGTCGTCACCGGGCAGCCCGCCGAGCTGCCGCCCCTGGTCGACGTCTCGGCCGTGCGGGTGGTGCAGGAGGCGCTGTCCAACGTGGTCCGGCACGCGGGCGCGGCGGCCACCCGCGTCGAGGTCGCCTGGACGCCGGGCCTGGTGACGGTGACCGTCACCGACGACGGCCGCCCCCGCGTGCCGCAGCCGCCCGGCGCCCCCGGCGGGCACGGCCAGCTCCACATGCGCGAGCGGGTCGCCGTCGCCGGGGGAGACCTGAGCGTGGGACCGGTGCGCGGCGGGGGCTACCGGGTGCGCGCGGGCTTCCCGGTGCCGGCGCCCGCGACCGCCCCCGCGGGGGTGGGTGCGTGAGCATCCGGGTGGTGCTGGTCGACGACCAGTCCATGATCCGCACCGGCCTGCGGATGGTCCTGGCCGCCGAGCCGGACATCGAGGTGGTCGGGGAGGCCGGCGACGGCGCGAGCGGCGTCCGGGTGGTCACCGAGCTCGCGCCCGACGTCGTGCTGCTCGACGTCCGGATGCCCGGGATGGACGGCCTGGAGGCGGCGCGGCGGATCGTCGACGCCGGCCTGCCCACCCGCGTCGTCGTCCTCACCACCTTCGACGAGGACGAGTACGTCGCCGCCGCGCTGCGGGCCGGGGTCAGCGGCTTCCTGCTCAAGGTGGCCCCGCCGGAGGACCTGGTCGCCGCGGTGCGCACCGTGGCCGCCGGCCAGGGGCTGCTCGACCCGGCCGTGACGCTGCGGGTCATCCGGTCCTTCGTCGCCGCCCCGGCGCCCGACCCCGCCCGGGCCGCCGCGCTGGCGCAGCTGACCGGGCGGGAGACCGAGGTCCTCGCGCTGGTGGCGGCCGGGTCGTCCAACGCCGAGATCGCCGCGCGGCTGTACCTGGGTGAGGCGACGGTGAAGACCCACGTCAGCCGGGTGCTGCTCAAGCTCGGCCTGCGTGACCGGGTGCAGGCGGTCGCCTTCGCCTACGAGTCGGGACTGGTGTCCCCCGGACGGTGACCGTCCGCGCACGCGGGGGGCCCACCGGCGGGGCCGGGTAGACTCAGGTCACCGCCGGCCGTCGCGACCGACGTCCCTGGTGTCCCCGAGCCGCCCACGACTCCCGGAGACACGTGCTCGTCCTCCTGCTCCTCCACCTGTTCGCCGGCCTGCTGGCGCCCGCGCTCGTGCGGTGGTGGGGGCGGCAGGCATTCCTCGCCCTGGCCCTCGTGCCGGCCGCGGGGTTCGGCTGGGTGGTGACCCGTCTCGGTCCCGTCCTGGCCGGCGAGGAGCAGCGGGAGACCGTCCCGTGGATCCCCGTCCTCGACCTCGCCGTCGCGCTGCGGCTGGATGCCCTGGCGCTGGCCTTCGCCGCGCTGGTCACCGGCGTCGGGGCGCTGGTGCTGGTCTACTGCGCCCGCTACTTCTCCCCGGGCGAGGAGGGCACCGGCCGCTTCGCCGGGTGCCTCACCGCCTTCGCCGGGTCGATGCTCGGCCTGGTCCTCGCCGACGACATGCTCCTGCTCTACGTCTTCTGGGAGCTCACCACCGTCTTCTCGTTCCTCCTCATCGGCGGCTCGGGACGGCGGCTGGCCGCGCGGCGGGCGGCGTCCCAGGCGCTGATCCTCACCACTGCCGGCGGCCTGGCCATGCTCGTGGGGCTGATCCTCATCGGCCAGGCCAGCGGCTCCTACCTGCTCTCGGAGGTCGTGGCCGATCCCGGCAGCGGCACCGCGATGACGGTCGGCGCGGCCCTCGTGCTCGCCGGCGCGGTGACCAAGTCCGCGCTCGTGCCGTTCCACTTCTGGCTGCCCGCGGCCATGGAGGCGCCGACCCCGGTCAGTGCCTACCTGCACGCCGCCGCGATGGTGAAGGCCGGCGTGTACCTGGTCGCGCGGCTGGCGCCCGGCCTGGCCGACGTCCCGGGCTGGCGGCCGGTCGTGCTCGGCCTCGGCGTGGCCACGATGCTCGTGGGCGGGTACCGGGCGCTGCGCCAGAAGGACCTCAAGCTGCTGCTCGCCTTCGGCACGGTCAGCCAGCTGGGCTTCCTGGTGACCCTGGTCGGCGCGGGCAGCGCCGAGCTCGCCGCCGCCGGGCTGACCATGACCCTGGCGCACGGGCTGTTCAAGTCCACGCTCTTCCTCACCGTCGGCGTCGTCGACCACGCCACCGGCACCCGCGACCTGCGCCGGCTGTCCGGCCTGGGGCGGCGGCTGCCGGTGCTCGCCGTCATCGGCACCGCCGCCGCGGCCTCGATGGCCGGGCTGCCGCCGCTGCTCGGCTTCGTCGGCAAGGAGGCGGCCTTCACCGCGCTGCTCGACGGCGGCCTGCCCGACCGGACCGTCGCCGTGGTCGTCCTCGTCGGCCTGGTCGCCGGCTCGGTGCTCACCGCCGCCTACACCGCCCGCTTCCTCTGGGGCGCCTTCGCCCGCAAGCCCGGCATCCCCGACACCGCGGTCGAGCACCCGCCCGAGGCGCTGTTCCTCGCCGCCCCCGCCGTCCTCGCCCTCACCGGGCTGGTGCTCGGGCCGGCCAGCCCGCTGCTGGACCCGCTGGTCGCCGCCTACGCCGAGACGCTGCCGCTCTACGCCCCCGAGGCCGAGCACCTGGCGCTGTGGCACGGCTGGCAGCCGGCGCTGGCGCTGTCGGCGCTCACCGTGCTCGGCGGTGCCGCGCTGTTCGCCGTCCGCGGGCCCGTCCAGCGCCTGCAGGGACGGGTGGCCGTCGGGGCCTCGGCCGACGAGGGCTACTGGAACGTCGTGCAGGGCGTCGACCGGCTCTCGGTGCTGGTCACCGGCACCACCCAGCGCGGCTCCCTGCCGGCCTACCTCGGCACGATCCTCGTCGTCGTCCTCGCGCTGCCGGGCACGCTGCTGCTCACGCGGGCGCCGTGGCCGGGGGAGTGGCGGGCCTGGGACACCCCGGTGCAGGCGGTCGTCGGCGTCGTCGTCGTGACCGCCGCCGCGCTCACCCTGCGGATCCGCCAGCGGCTGTCCGCGGTGCTGGTCGTGGGCGTCACCGGCTACGGCATCGCCGTCGTCTTCGCGCTGCAGGGCGCCCCGGACCTCGCGCTCACCCAGTTCCTCGTCGAGACGCTGACCCTCGTCGTCTTCGTGCTGGTGCTGCGCAAGCTGCCCAAGGACATCTCCGAGCGGCACAAGCCCCGCGAGCGCGCCGTCCGCGGGGTGATCGCGGTGTCGGTCGGCGCGTTCATGGGCGCGGTCGGCGCGGTGGCGCTGGCGGTGCGGACGGCGACGCCGGTGTCGGCGGACTGGCCCGGCCCGGCGTACGCGTTCGGCGGCGGCAAGAACATCGTCAACGTGACGCTGGTCGACATCCGCGCCTGGGACACGATCGGCGAGGTCTCGCTGCTCGTCGTCGCCGCGACCGGTGTGGCCAGCCTGGTCTTCCTCCGCGGCCGCACCGGCGGGGTGGACCGGGTGACCCGTGCGGACCTGGCCCGGTCCAGCGAGGGCAGCCGCCGCGCGCCGCGGGACCGGTGGCTGGCAGCCACCGCGACGCTCGACCCGGCGCGGCGCTCGGTCGTCCTCGAGGTCATCACCCGGCTGCTGTTCCACACGATCATGGTCTTCTCGCTGTACCTGCTGTTCAGCGGGCACAACGAGCCCGGCGGCGGCTTCGCCGGCGGCCTGGTGGCCGGCCTGGCGCTGGTGCTGCGCTACCTGGCCGGCGGGCGCTACGAGCTGGGGGAGGCCGCCCCGGTGGCCCCGGGCCTGCTGCTGGGCAGCGGGCTGCTGTTCGCCGGCGTCACCGGCGTCGCCGGCCTGCTGCTGGGCGGCGGCGTCCTGCAGACGGCGATCGTGGAGACGACGCTGCCGGTGCTGGGCTCGGTGAAGCTCGTGACCTCGCTGTTCTTCGACTGCGGCGTCTACCTGATCGTCGTCGGCCTGGTCCTCGACGTGCTGCGCAGCCTCGGCGCCGAGCTCGACCGCCAGGAGGACCAGGAGGACCCGATCGAACTGAGCCCCGGGGAGGTGGTGCTCCGATGACCCCCACGATCGTGCTGCCGGTGATGATCGGCGGGCTCTACGCGGCCGGGGTGTACCTGCTGCTCGACCGCAGCCTCACCCGCGTGCTGCTGGGCTTCCTGCTGCTGGGCAACGCGACGAACCTGCTGCTGCTGTCCGCCGGCGGCCCGTCCGGGCTGGCGCCGATCCTCGGCTACTCCGACGCCGACGAGATCAACGACCCGCTGCCGCAGGCGCTGGTGCTGACCGCCATCGTGATCACGTTCGGCATCTCGGCGTTCCTGCTGGCGATCATCCACCGCTCCTGGCGGCTGGCCCGCAACGAGGTCGTCGGCACCGACGAGGAGGACCGCCGGGTCGCCGCCCGCCGGGCCACCGACGCCGACGAGCTCGACCCCGACGACCTCGCCCCCGAGGACCGCGCGGCCATGCACGCCGACTCGCTGCCCGCCGACCTCGAGGAGCTCGCCGACGACGTCGACCTGCCGGCCGGGCAGGGTGCGCCGTGATCGAGGTCCTCGCGCCGCTGCCGGTGCTGCTCCCGCTGCTCGGCGCGGCCGGCGCGCTGCTGGTCGCCCGGCACCCCACCTTCCAGCGCACGCTCAGCACGGTCGTGCTCACCGCGGTGCTCGCCGTCTCGGTGGTCCTGCTGCTCGTCGCCGACGCCGAGGGCGCCGGCGCGGTCTCCGTCGGCGGCTGGCCGGTCCCGCTGGGCGTCGTCCTGGTCGTCGACCGGCTGTCGGCGCTGATGCTGGTGGTCGCCTCGACCGTCGCGCTGGGCGTGCTGGTGTTCGCCGTCGGGCAGGGCGCCGCTGACGGGTCGGAGGAGACGCCGCTGTCGATCTTCCACCCGACGTTCCTCGTGCTCGTCGCGGGCGTGAGCAACGCCTTCCTCGCCGGCGACCTGTTCAACCTCTACGTCGGCTTCGAGATCCTGCTGATGGCCTCCTACGTGCTGCTGACCCTCGGCGGGACGGCGGCGCGCATCCGCGGCGGCATCACCTACATCATCGTCAGCCTGACCAGCTCGCTGCTGTTCCTCGCCGCGATCGGGCTGGTCTACGCCGCCACCGGCACGGTGAACATGGCGCAGCTGGCGGTGCGGCTGGGCGAGCTGCCCGAGGGCACGCAGGTGCTGCTGCAGTCGATGCTGCTGGTCGCCTTCGGGATCAAGGCCGCGGTCTTCCCGCTGTCGGCCTGGCTGCCCGACAGCTACCCGACCGCGCCGGCCCCGGTCACCGCCGTCTTCGCCGGGCTGCTCACCAAGGTCGGCGTGTACGCGCTCATCCGCACCCAGACGCTGCTGTTCCCCGGCGGCGCGCTCGACGACGTGCTCCTCTGGGCGGCGCTGGCGACGATGGTGGTGGGCATCCTCGGCGCCGTCGCGCAGAGCGACCTGCGCCGGATGCTGTCCTTCACGCTGGTCAGCCACATCGGCTACATGGTGTTCGGCATCGCCCTGGGGACGGCGGCGGGCCTGGCCGGTGCGATCTTCTACGTCGCCCACCACATCGCCATCCAGACCACGCTGTTCCTGGTCGCCGGGCTGGTCGAGCGCCAGGGCGGGACGACGGCGGTCGACCGCCTGGGCGGGCTGGCCCGGCGCTCACCGCTGCTCGCGGTGCTGTTCTTCGTGCCGGCGATGAACCTGGCCGGGATCCCGCCGCTGTCGGGCTTCATCGGCAAGCTCGGCCTGCTCGAGGCCGGCGTCGCCCACGGCGGTGCCGCGGCGTACACGCTGGTCGCCGGCGGGGTGGTCACCAGCCTGCTCACGCTGCTCGCGGTCGGCCGCGTGTGGACCCGCGCCTTCTGGCGGTCCCCGAACCAGGCCCCGGTCGAGGACACCGCCGCGGCCGCCGCGGCCGCCGCCACCGAGCGGCGGCGCCCCGCGGACGAGGGCGTCCCCTCCGACGACGCGGCCTCCGACGACGCCCCGCCGCGCACCGCGCTGCAGGACGCCTGGCGCCGGCACACCGCGGTGGCGACGGCGACCGAGGCGCAGATGCCACCCGCCGCCGGGGCGGTCCGGGCGCTGCGCCCGCTGCCCCGGACGATGGTGGGGGCGACCGCGGCACTGATGGCGCTCACGGTGGCCCTCACCGGGCTGGCCGGGCCGCTGTACGGCCTCGCGGACCGGGCCGCGACCGACCTGTTCGACCGCACGCCCTACGTCTCGTCGGTGTTCGGGGAGGAGGCGCCGTGACCGTCGAGCCCGCCGCCACCCGGCTGCGCCACCAGGTGCCGCTCGCCGTCTGGCTGGTGCTGGTCTGGATGCTGCTGTGGGGCAGCTGGTCGTGGGCGAACCTGCTCTCCGGCCTGCTCGTCGCGCTGGCCGTGCTGGTCCTGCTGCCGCTGCCGCACGTGGTCGGCGGCGTGCGGGTGCGTCCGGGGCCCCTGCTGGCGTTCTCCGGGCACTTCGTCCGGGACCTGTTCGTGTCCGGGGCCGAGGTGGCCTGGCAGGCCCTGCGGCCGCTGGGGGTGCACCAGACGGCGATCGTGCAGGTGCAGCTGCGGGTCGACTCCGACCTGCTGCTCACGATGGTCGCCGAGGCGACCTCGCTGGTGCCCGGCTCGCTGGTGCTCGACCTGGACCGGGAGCGGCGGGTGATGACTCTGCACCTGCTGCCGATCCGCGACCATGCCGACGTCGAGCGCAAGCGGGCCAACGTCCTGGTGGTCGAGGAGCGGCTGGTGCGCGCCTTCGGCTCGGCCGACGACGTCGCCGCGCTCGAGCGCGCCCGCACGGAGGTGGCCGCGCGGTGACGGTGGTGAGCGCGGCGCTGTACGCGCTGATCGGCGGAGGGGCGCTGCTCGCCCTCGTCCGGCTGGTGCGCGGGCCGTCCCTCCTGGACCGGGTGGTCGCCACCGACACCCTGCTGGTGATCATCTCCGCGGGCATCGCGGTCCACGTCGCGCTGGTGCGCGACCCGACGCTGGTCCCGGTGCTGGTCGTGGTGTCGCTGCTGGCCTTCGTCGGCTCGGTGTCGGTCGCCCGCTACGTCGGCGGGATGCTCCTGCGCTCGCGCACCGGGGACGGCCGGGACCTCGGCCTGCCGGTGGCCGCCGAGGAGAGGGAGGGCCGGTCGTGACCGCGCTCGCCGACGTCGTCGCCTTCACCTGCCTGCTGGTCGGCGCCGTCCTCTGCCTCACCGCCGGGCTGGGGCTGGTGCGCTTCCCCGACGTGCTGTCCCGGATGCACGCCGGCACCAAGCCCCAGGTGCTCGGCGTCCTGCTCGTCATGGTGGGGGCCGCCATCCGGCTGAACGGCTGGGCCAACGCCTGGATGCTGCTGCTCGTGGCGGCGTTCCAGCTGCTGACCGCGCCCGTCAGCGCCCACCTGATCAGCCGGGTCGCCTATCGCCGCCGGCACGTCCGGCGCGACCTGCTGCTCGTCGACGAGCTGGGCAGCGCCGGTCACCAGGACGACGTCTACCGGGGTGACGAGCCCGGCGACGCCCCACCCGAGGACCCCGGAGCCCCCCTGCGCGGCTGAGGTGACGGCCGGAGCGGCGTGCGCACGCCGCTCCGGCCGCCCTGGTCAGCGCTGGGCGCGGTTGACCGCGGAGACCACCGCGCGCAGCGACGCGCTGACGATGTTCGGGTCGATGCCCACGCCCCACAGCACGCGCTCGCCGACGGCGCACTCGACGTAGGCGGCGGCACGGGCGTCACCGCCGGCGCTGAGGGCGTGCTCGGCGTAGTCCAGGACGCGGACGTCGACGTCGAGGGTGCGCAGCGCCTCGACGAACGCCGCGATCGGCCCGTTGCCGCGGCCCTGCACGGTGACCGGGACGCCGTCGGCGATCAGCTCGACCACCATCTCGTCGAGCTGGTCGCCGTGGGTGGTGTGCCGGTGCCCGGTGAGGGCGAAGCGGCCCCACGGGGCGTCGGGGTCGGGCAGGTACTCGCTGCTGAAGGCGGCCCACATCTGCTGCGCGGTGACCTCACCGCCCTCGTCGTCGGTGTGCCGCTGCACGACGGCGCTGAACTCGATCTGCAGCCGGCGCGGCAGGTCGAGGTGGTTCTCGGTCTTCATGACGTAGGCGACGCCGCCCTTGCCGGACTGGCTGTTGACCCGGATGACGGCCTCGTAGCTGCGGCCGACGTCCTTGGGGTCGATGGGCAGGTACGGGACCGCCCACCGCATCTCGTCGACCGGCTTCCCGGCGTCGGCCGCGTCGGCCTCCAGCGCCCGGAAACCCTTGTTGATGGCGTCCTGGTGGGAGCCGGAGAAGGCGGTGTAGACCAGGTCGCCGCCGTAGGGGTGCCGCTCGTGCACCCCCAGTTGGTTGCAGTACTCGACGGTGCGGCGGATGTCGTCGATGTCGGAGAAGTCGATCTGCGGGTCGATGCCCTGGCTGAACAGGTTCAGGCCCAGGGTGACCAGGTCGACGTTGCCGGTGCGCTCGCCGTTGCCGAACAGGCAGCCCTCGATGCGGTCGGCGCCGGCGCGGTAGCCGAGCTCGGCGGCGGCGACGGCGGTGCCGCGGTCGTTGTGCGGGTGCAGGGACAGGACGACGGCGTCGCGGCGGCCCAGGTTGCGGTGCATCCACTCGACCTGGTCGGCGTAGACGGTGGGCTCGGCCATCTCGACGGTCGCCGGCAGGTTGAGGATGGTCGGCCGGTCCGGGGTCGGCTCCCACACGTCGGTGACGGCGTTGCAGATCTCGACGGCGAAGTCGAGCTCGGTGCCGGTGAAGGACTCGGGGCTGTACTCGAAGCGGATCTCGGTGTCCCCGGCCTGCTCGGCCAGCTTGCGGACCAGCTGGGCGCCGTGGACGGCGATGTCGACGATGCCGGCGCGGTCGCTGGCGAAGACGACGCGGCGCTGCAGGGTGCTCGTCGAGTTGTAGAGGTGCACGATCGCCTGCCGCGCGCCGCGCAGGGACTCGAAGGTGCGCTCGATCAGCTCGTCCCGGGCCTGGGTGAGGACCTGGATCGTGACGTCGTCGGGTACCAGGTCGTCCTCGACGAGCTGGCGGATGAAGTCGTAGTCGGTCTGGCTGGCCGCCGGGAAGCCGACCTCGATCTCCTTGTAGCCCATCCGCACCAGCAGCTCGAACATGCGGCGCTTGCGGTCGGGGGACATGGGGTCGATCAGGGCCTGGTTGCCGTCGCGCAGGTCGACGGCGCACCAGCGGGGGGCCGCGGTGGTGGCGCGGTCGGGCCAGGTGCGGTCGGGCAGGTCGACCTGCTGGAACGGGGCGTAGCGGGAGATCGGCATCCCCGAGGGACGCTGCGGGTTGCGGGCGTGCGGGTGCTGCGGGCTGCTCACGGTGGTGTGACTCCTCTGGCGCGGGCTGGACTGTCGCTCCGGGGGCGGTCAGCGGGCGCCGGGACGTCTTCGACCACGGCAGGATCTCCGCGGCGAGGGAGCCGACCTAGGAGGAGGCCTCGCCGCGGCGGGTAAGCAGGAGGCTGCCGCGCACGGGGCCACGGTAGCAGCGGGTCAGCTCAGGTCGCAGCCGCACACGCAGTCCGGCGCGTGCCGCTCCAGGCGGCCGGGGGTGGGCGGGCGCTCGTGGAGCAGCAGCTCCTCACAGGCCGGCGGGCACTCGCAGCGGAAGCCGCCGACGCCCGGCCGGCCCCGGTCCTCCTCCAGGTGCCGCGCGCGCTCCTCGGCGCGGGCCCGCTCCGCGGCCGCCCTCCGGGCCGCGGCCCGCTCGGCCAGCGAGTCGCCGGGCCGGGGGAGCTGGTGGTCGCCGGGGACCCCACCGCGCGCCTGCCGGAACCGGTCCCGCCAGGTCCGGTCGCGGGTGAACGTGTACGTGACCGGGCGGCGGTCGAACCGGTGCGGCCCGTGCCACCAGCCGTCGTCGCCGTGCCGGGTGTCGAGGTGGGCCGGGAAGTGCCGCCCGCCCTCGTCCCGGACGGCGCCGCCGTGCATCGGCGCCACCTCGTCGCCCTGGGCGTCCAGCAGCACGAGCCGCAGCCCCGCGACCGCCGCCAGCCGCGCCAGCGCGCGGGCGTCCAGTCCGCGCGTCCCCGCCTCCGCGGCTGCGACGGTGGAGGCCGGGACGCCGCCGCTCCGCGCCAGCTCCCGCTGGGACAGGTCCGCGGCGCGGCGGATCCTCCGGAGCAGGCCGGACAGGTCGAACTCGGACACCCGGCCAGCGTGCGTGCGCGGCACGCCGTCCGAGCGCCGGCATGTCCTGCTGTGGAAGCTCGTGCTCTGCCCACACGTGTGGGCAGAGCACGAAGGCGGGAGGTGCTAGGGGTCCGCGCCAACTCGTGCTCTGCACACGTGTGTGAGCACAGCACGAAGGCGGGAGGTGTCGGGGGTCCGCGCGAGCTCGTGCTCTGCCCACGTGGGTAGGCAGAGCACGACTCCGCTCAGGAGCGATCACTCCGTGGGCGGCCGGCGCACGTACAGCGCGCCGGGGTCAGAACTCCCCGCGGCGGCGGAGGCGGAGCGGGCGGCCGTCCGGGTCGTCGACGAGGCGGTACAGCGGTGTGGCCCAGAGCCGGGTGGGCAGGGAGAGGCGCTCGGGCTGGTGGTGGCGCAGCCGGCCGCGCGGGCGCGGGCCGCGGCGGCCCCCGGCGTGCCAGGCGTCGAGCTCGTCGGCCTGGGCCTCCAGCGTGGTGACGAAAGCCGCGGGGTCGAGCAGGTCGGCGTCCTCGCTGCCGTCGGCGGCGCGGTCGGTGTGCTCGCGGGCGAGGACCAGCCGCAGGTCCCGGGCGAAGGTGCGGGCGCCGTCGCCGGTGCCGGCGGGGTCGCGCGGCTCGCGGGGGTCCAGCGTCGTGTCGAGGACGGCGCTGGACAGCTCGCTGTCGTGCGTCCACGAGCGGCGGTTGAAGTTGTCGCTGCCGACGCTGGCCCACACGTCGTCGACCACGCACACCTTCGCGTGCACGTAGACCGGCGTCCCCTCGTGGTTCTCGATGTCGAACACGTGCACCCGGTCCCGGCCGGCCCGGCGGCACATCTCCAGCGCCTGCCAGCGGCCCACGTACTGCGGCGTCTTGCCGATCGCGCCGTCCTGGTCGGGGACGCGGGGGACGACGACGACGAGGTGCAGGTCGGGGTGCTCGCGCAGCGCGTCGGCGAACAGCTGCGCGACCTCGCCCGACCACATGTACTGGTCCTCGAGGTAGATCAGCCGGCGGGCCCGGCGGACGGCCTTCGAGTACCCGCGGGCGATCGAGCGCTCCCCGTCGGGCGCGAAGCGGTACGGCGGGCGGATGGCCGGATAGGTGCGGAGGTTCTGCACCACGTGCGGCCCCATCCGCGGCGGAGCGGGCAGCTGCGGCGCCAGCCGGTCGGCGAACATCCGGCTCTTCCGCAACCGGTCGACGACGTGGGCGATGGGGTTGCCCTGGTCGGGGTCCATCGGGTCGTCCCAGCGCTCCCGGAACACCGTGTCCAGCGCCGCGACCGCCGGGCCGCGGATCATCAGCTGCACGTCGTGCCACGGCGGCGTCGGGCCGTAGGCCGCCGCCATCGGGACCGACTGCGGGTCGCCGCGGTGGTCGGCGTCGTCGCGGCGGCTGTGGCACAGGTCGATGCCGCCCACGAAGGCGACGTCCTTCGTGGCGTCCTGGTCGTGCCGGCAGACGACCAGCTTCTGGTGGTGGCTGCCGCCGCGGCGCACCCGCTGGTCGAGCACCACCAGGCCGCCGCCGTCCTCGACCTCCTGGTCCAGCGCCCGGTTCTCCCGCGAGCTGAACGACAGCCAGTCCACGTGCGAGCGCCACACCAGCCCGCGCACGGTCACGCCGCGCTGCACGGCCTCGGTGAACAGCTGCGCGACCGTCGGCCCGCCGGGGCGCAGCTCCTCGTCGGGATCCCCGCGCCAGTCGGTGAAGAACAGCTGGTCGTCCTCGTCGAGGACCTGGACGCACTCGACCAGCCGGTCGAAGTATGCCGTGCCGTGTACCAGGGGCACGGCGAGGTTGCCCTCGGTCCAGGCGGGCAGGTCGGTGGCCGCGTTGCCCCGTTCCTCGGCGCTGAGCAGCCAGTCCTCGGGAGCGGTCACCCCGTGATCACAGCGCGCGCCGCGAAGGGGCGCAATGGGGCGGTGCCGGGCTTGGTCACGGGATCGGCGGCCGGCATCGGTAGCCTGTGGACCCGTGGCCCTCGTCGTGCAGAAGTACGGTGGCTCCTCCGTGGCCTCCGCCGCCCACATCAAGCGCGTCGCGGAGCGCATCGTCGCGGAGAAGAACGCCGGCAACGACGTCGTCGTCGTGGTCTCGGCGATGGGTGACACCACCGACGAGCTGCTCGACCAGGCCGCGCAGATCACCGACGACCCGCCCGGCCGCGAGCTCGACATGCTGCTCACCGCGGGGGAGCGGATCTCCATGGCGCTGCTGGCCATCGCGATCAACACGCACGGCTACGAGGCCCGCTCGTTCACCGGCTCGCAGGCCGGGGTGATCACCACCTCCAGCCACGGCAAGGCGCGGATCATCGACGTCACGCCCGGCCGGCTGCGCTCGGCGCTCGACGAGGGGTCGATCGTCATCGTCGCGGGGTTCCAGGGCGTCAGCCAGGACACCAAGGACATCACCACGCTCGGCCGCGGCGGCTCGGACACCACCGCGGTCGCCGTCGCCGCGGCCCTGCGCGCCGACGTCTGCGAGATCTACACCGACGTCGACGGCGTCTTCACCGCCGACCCGCGGATCGTCCCCAACGCCCGCCGGCTCGACACCGTCACCTACGAGGAGATGCTCGAGCTCGCGGCCTCCGGCGCGAAGGTGCTCGTGCTCCGCTGCGTCGAGTACGCCCGCCGCTACGGCATCCCGGTGCACGTCCGCAGCTCCTACTCACAGCTCCCCGGCACCGTGGTGGCCGGCTCGATGGAGGACCTCAGCGTGGAACAGGCGATCATCACCGGCGTCGCGCACGACCGCAGCGAGGGCAAGATCACCGTCTACGGCGTCCCGGACCGGCCGGGCGAGGCCGCGCAGCTCTTCCGCGTGCTCGCCGACGCCGAGATCAACATCGACATGATCGTGCAGAACGTGTCGGCCGAGACCAGCAAGCTCGCCGACATCTCCTTCACGCTCCCCAAGAGCGACGGCCCGGCGGCGCTCGCCGCGCTGGAGAAGGTGAAGCACACGGTCGGCTACAGCGACGTCCGCTTCGACCAGCACATCGGCAAGGTGAGCCTGGTCGGCGCCGGCATGCGCAGCCACCCCGGCGTCTCGGCCCGCTTCTTCGGCGCCCTGGCCGACGCCGGTGTGAACCTCGAGCTCATCAGCACCTCGGAGATCCGCATCTCCGTGGTCTGCCGCGACACCGACGTCGACCTCGCCGTCCGCGCGGTGCACGACGCCTTCGACCTCGGCACCGACGAGGCGCAGGCCGTGGTCTACGGAGGGACCGGACGATGACCGCGTTCAGCAGTGACGGCCTGCGGGTCGGGATCGTCGGCGCCACCGGGCAGGTCGGCGCCGTCATGCGCCAGATCCTCGCCCAGCGGCGCTTCCCGCTCAGCGAGCTGCGGTTCTTCGCCAGCGCCCGCTCCGCCGGCAGCACCCTGCCGTGGGGGGACGGCGAGATCACCGTCGAGGACGCCGCGACCGCGGACCCTGCCGGCCTCGACGTGGCGCTGTTCTCCGCGGGCGCGAGCACCTCGCGGGCGCAGGCGCCGCGGTTCGCCGGGGCCGGCGTGACCGTCGTCGACAACAGCTCCGCGTTCCGCCGCGACCCCGACGTGCCGCTGGTCGTCGCCGAGGTCAACCCGCACGCCCTGGCCGACATCCCCAGGGGCATCGTCGCCAACCCGAACTGCACCACGATGGCCGCGATGCCGGTGCTCCGGCCGCTGCACGACGAGGCGCAGCTGGTCCGGCTGGTCGCCAGCACCTACCAGGCGGTGTCCGGCAGCGGCGTGGCCGGCGTCGAGGAACTCGACGGGCAGGTGAAGGCGGTCGTCGACAAGGCCGCCGAGCTGACCCACGACGGCGCCGCGGTGGCCTTCCCCGAGCCGCGCAAGTACGTGCGCCCGATCGCCTTCAACGTGCTGCCCATGGCCGGCTCGCTGGTCGACGACGGCTCGTTCGAGACCGACGAGGAGCAGAAGCTCCGCAACGAGAGCCGCAAGATCCTCGGCATCCCCGACCTGCGGGTGTCGGGCACCTGCGTACGGGTGCCGGTGTTCACCGGGCACTCGCTGTCGCTCAACGTCGAGTTCGCCCGGCCGCTGACGGTCGCGCGGGCCACCGAGCTGCTCGCGGAGGCACCCGGCGTGCAGCTCACCGACGTCCCGACGCCGCTGCAGGCCGCCGGGCAGGACCCCAGCTACGTCGGGCGCATCCGGCAGGACCAGGGCGTCGACGACGACCGCGGGCTGGTGTTGTTCGTGAGCAACGACAACCTCCGCAAGGGCGCGGCGCTCAACACCGTCCAGATCGCCGAGCTGCTGCTCCGGCGCTGAGCGCCGTGGCACCCGTGGGCCGGCGGGGGACCGGCCGGCGGGTCGCCGTCCAGGCCGGCACGGTCCTCGGACTGGCGGCGCTCGTCGCGCTGGTCTGCGTGCTGGTGCCGAACGACCCCTGGCACAACTGGTTCGACCTGCGCGTCTACGACGGGGCCGCCGAGTGGTGGCGCTCGGGCCGTCCGCTCTACGACTACACCTACGGCCGCACCCAGTACGGCTTCACCTACCCGCCGTTCGCCGCGCTCACGGTGCTGCCGATGACGCTGCTGCCGATCGAGGCGGTCGCGGCCGTGCACGCCACGCTCAACCTCCTCGTCCTCGCCGGCATCACCTGGTGGCTGGTCGCCCCGCTGGCCCGGCGGCACGGGTGGCCGGTCGGGTTCAGCGTCTCCGCTGCGGTCCCGCTGCTGTTCGTGCTCGAGCCGGTGCGGGAGACGATCGGCTTCGGCCAGGTCAACCTGGTGCTGATGGCGCTGGTGCTGGCCGACGTCGCCGCGCTGCGCCGCGGGTCGCGGTGGGCCGGTACCGGCATCGGGCTGGCCGCGGCGCTGAAGATCACGCCCGGCCTGTTCCTGGTGTACCTGCTCCTGACGCGGCGCTGGCGCGCGGCCGCCGTCGCGGCCGGCACCGGGGCCCTCGCGACCGGGCTGGCGTTCGCGCTCGCGCCGGACACCTCGTGGCGGTTCTTCACCTCCACGCTGTGGCAGACCGACCGGGTCGGCCGGCTGGACAAGACGTCCAACCAGTCGCTGCTGGGCGGGCTGGCGCGGCTCACCGACCCGGAGCAGCCCCCGCGGCTGGTGTGGCTGGTCCTGGTCGTCGCCGTCCTGGGGCTGGTGCTCACCCGCGCGGTCCGGGCCGCCCGCGCCGGCGACGACCTGGCCGGCGTCGCGCTCACCGGGCTGGCCGCCTGCCTGGTCAGCCCGATCTCCTGGTCGCACCACCTCGTCTGGCTGGTGCCGGCGCTGGTCGTCCTCCTCGACGTCGCGGCGGGGAGCCCGGCGGCACCGGGGACGCCGTCGTGGGCCCGCTCCCGCCGGTCCGCCGGCGCGCTGGTCGCCGTCGCCGCGCTGGTGCTGGCGTCGTCGTCGATCTGGTTCGCCGAGGCCGACCCCGGACACCACCACGACGGCGGGGTCCTCGGGGTCGTGGTCGAGGACCTCTACCTGCTGCTCACCGTGGTGGTGGTCGCCGTCCTGCCGTCGCGCGTCACGGCCGGACGTGACGCAGCGCGAACGACAGCGCCGTCTCGACCTGCCGGATCGTCTCCTCGATGACCAGCGAGCCGTGGCCGGCGTCGAAGCGGTACACCTCGTGCGGCTTGCCCAGCCGGTCGAGCTCCCCGAGGTAGTTCTCGATCTGCCGGATCGGGCAGCGCGGGTCGTTGGCCCCGGCGACGACGAGCACCGGCGCGCGCACCTGCTCGACGTGGGTGATCGGGGAGGACCGCACGTAGCGCTCGCGCACCTCGGCGGGGGAGCCGCCGAACAGCGCCCGGTCGTAGGCCCGCAGGCCCTCCATCTCGTCCTCGTAGGCGGCCAGGTAGTCGGCCACCGGGACCTCCGCGATGCCGGCGGCCCAGCGCTCGGGCTGCGTGCCCAGGCCCAGCAGGGTGAGGAAGCCGCCCCACGACCCGCCGGTGAGCACCGCCCGCGCCGGGTCGAGGAAGCCCTCGGCGACCAGCGCGTCGTAGACGGCGGCGACGTCCTCGAGCTCGGTGGGCCCCGGCCGGCCGGTGAGCGCGTCGCGCCAGGCGCTGCCGTAGCCGGTCGAGCCGCGGTAGTTGACGTGCACGACCGCGTAGCCGGCGTCGACGTAGGCGGCCCGGCGGGCGCGGTAGGAGTCGTCGTCGGCCGACTCGGGCCCGCCGTGCACCAGGAACGCCGCCGCGTACGGCGCCTCCCCGGCGGGCCGCACGACCAGCGCGTGCACGTCGCCGCCGGGGCCGGGCACCCAGCGGTCCTCGACCGGGTGGGCCGCCGGCGGTTCCTCGCCGGGCGCGGCCAGCACCACCGGGCCGTCGGCGCGGCGGATCACCGGCGGGAGCTGCGAGGAGGACCAGGCCAGCTCCACGGAGCCGTCGGGCCGGGCGGTGGCGCCGCGGACGACGCCGGAGGGGGTGTCCAGCCGCTCCAGCGTCCCGGTGCCGAGGTCGTAGCGGTAGAGCTCGCTGCGGGCGGCGTGGTCGTGCCCGACGAGCAGCGCCGAGCCGTCGGGGTACCAGCCGGCGGTGACGTCGCCGGGCAGGTCGAGGACGATCTCCACCTCGGTGTCGGCCGCGACGTCCCAGACCAACAGCTCCTCGCGCCCGCGCCGCTCGTGCCCGACGAGCAGCCGCCGGTCGCCGGGCAGGGGGGCGAACTCCAGCGCGTGCAGGCCGCGGCCCTCGCCGTCCCACTTCTCCGCGACGACGGCCGGCGCCTCCTCGGTGGTGTCAGCGGTCCGCAGCACGCGCAGGGCCGGGTAGCGCGGGTCGCCGTGCTCGGAGTGCGACACGACCAGCAGCTCGTCGTCGAGGGTGAGGGCGTCGACCGAGGCGGGGTCCTCGTGCCGGTAGACCACCCGCGGCGTGCTGCCGGCGGGAGCCAGCCACAGCTCGCTGCCGTCGTCGGTGGACCGGCCGATCGCGACCAGCGAGTCGCCGATCTCCAGGCCCGCGGGGTAGGCCGGGCCCACCTCCGGTACCGCGACCCGGTCCTCCCCGCCCGCGAACGGCTGCACCATCCAGACGCCGAACTCGTCGCCGTCGGTGTCGGCGAACCACCAGATCGTCTCGCCGTCGGGGGACAGCGTGCCCATCAGCGTGCCGTTGGGCCGGTCGGTGGCCTGGCGGTGCGCATCGGTGGTGCGGTCCCACGCGTACTGCTCGACGACGCCGCTCACGTCGGAGGCGTACAGGCACCGCTGCGGCGCGTGCAGCGCCCAGTCGGGCAGGCTGACGCGGGGCGCGCGGAAGCGCGCCTGCCAGCGGGTGGTGACCTCCGGGGACAGGACGGGGGCGCTCACCCGGTCATCTTCCCCCGGCGCCCGCGCCGGCCGGCTGTCCGCCCCGGCCCCGCTCGCGGGCGGCCCGGTCGGCGATGACCCGGTCCTGCTGGGCCGCGGCGTCGCGGACGTCGCCGATGAGCAGCTCCAGCACGTCCTCCAGGGCCACCAGGCCCACGGTCCGCCGCTCCCCGCCGCCGGCGTCGACCACGCCGCCGAGGTGCGATCCCTGCGCCCGCATCTCCGACAGCACCTCGGGCAGCTTGGTGTCCGGCGCGATCGGCACCAGCCGCGTCACGAGCTCGTCGGGCAGCGGCCGGTCGCGGTCCGCGCCGCCGACCCCGAGGGCGTCCTTGACGTGCACGAAGCCGAGCAGGGCGCCGTCGTCGCCCTGGACCGGGTAGCGGCTGAACCCGTGCTCGGCGACGACGGCCTCCAGCTGCCGTGGCGTGGTGGAGCGGGGCACGGTCACCACGGTGTCCATCGGCAGCAGCACGTCCTCGACGGTGTGCTGCTCGAACTGCAGCGCTCCGGCGGCCAGCTCGCTGACCTCGGAGCCGAGCAGGCCCTCCTGCCGCGACTGCGTGATCATCGAGCGGATCTCGGTCTCGTCGAAGCTGGCGGCGATCTCGTCGGTGGGGGTCGCGCCGAACAGCCGCACGAAGGCGTTGGCCGTGGTGTTGAAGGCCCAGATCACCGGCTTGAGCAGCCGGGTGAAGGCGGCCAGCGGCGGCCCGAGCGCGATCGCCGCGTTGTCCGGCCCGGCGAGGGTGATGTTCTTCGGCACCATCTCGCCGAGCACCATGTGCAGCACGGTCACGATCGACAGCGCGATGACCAGCGCGATCGGGTGCAGCAGCGCGTCGGGCACGCCGAGGGCGTGCAGCGGTGCCTCGATGAGGTGGGCGACGGCGGGCTCGCCGACCGCGCCGAGCCCCAGCGAGCACAGCGTGATGCCCAGCTGGGCGCCGGCCATCATCTGGGAGACGTTGCGCATCGCGGCCAGGGTCTTGACCGCCCGCGCGGAGCCGGCCTCCGCCCGCGGCTCGATCTGGTCGACCCGCGCGGACACCAGCGCGAACTCCGCGGCGACGAAGAAGGCGTTGCCCAGCAGCAGCGCGACCAGGATCAGCAGGCTGACGACGTCGCTCATGCCGCGGCCCTCTCCACACGCAGCCGCGAGGCCGTGGCGCCCGGTGGGAGGACGACGGTCAGCTCGGCCCGCACCCGGGCGATCCGCCGTCCGTCGAGCGTCTCCACGGTCAGCCGGGCCCGCTCGAGCTCCACGGTGTCGCCCTCCTCGGGGAGTCGCTGCAGCTGCTCGGCGAGGAAACCGGCGAGGGTCTCGTAGCGGCCCTCGGGCACCGCGATCCCCGTCCGCTCGAGCACCTCGTCGGGCCGCAGGAGACCGGACAGCATCCACTGGCCGTCCCCGATGCGGCGCAGCGTGCGCAGCGGCCGGTCGGTCTCGTCGGTGATCTCGCCGACCAGCTCCTCGATGATGTCCTCCAGCGTCACGACGCCGTGCGTGGCGCCCCACTCGTCGACGACGAGCGCGATCTGCAGGCCCTGCTCGCGCAGCAGGTCCATCAGGCGCTCCAGGCGCAGCGACGACGGCACCGCGAGCACCGGGTCGGCCAGCTCGCCGGCGGTGCGCCGGGAGCGCTCGGCCTCCGGGACGGCGACCGCGCGCTTGACGTGCACCACGCCGGTCACCTCGTCGAGGTCGGAGCCGTAGACGGGGAAGCGGGAGTTGCCCGACTGGGTGGCCGCGGTGATGACGTCGGCGGCGGTGGCGCTGGCCCGGAGCGTCCACAGCCGGGTGCGCGGGGTCATGACGTCGGTGGCGTACTTGGCACGCAGGCCCAGGGAGCGCTGCAGCAGCCGCGCGGCGACGGGGGAGAGGTCGCCCTCCTCCGCCGAGCGGCGGGCGACGGCGGCCAGCTCGTCGGCGCCGCGCGCGGAGTCCAGCTCCTCGCGCGGCTCGAAGCCCAGCCGCCGCACGATGGCGTTGGCCAGGCGCTGCAGGGCGTTGAGGAGGACGCCGGTGGCCGCGGTGAACGCCCGCATGCCCGGCGCGACGAAGCGGGCGACGCCGAGCGGGTTGGCGATGGCGAGGTTCTTCGGGCCGAGCTCGCCGAGCAGCATCTGCAGCGTCGTCGCCAGCGCCAGCGCCAGGCCGTAGGAGACGCCCGTGGCCGCTCCCTGGGACAGCCCGAGCGCCTCGAGCGGGCCGTGCAGGAGCTGGCCGATCGCGGGCTCGGCGAGGTAGCCGACGACGAGGGTGGTCAGCGTGATGCCCAGCTGGGCGGCCGAGAGCTGGGTGGACAGCGACTTGAGCGCCGTCACGACGCCGCCGGCGCCCGCGTCACCGGCCCGGGCGGCCTCCTCGGCACGACCGCGGTCCACGGTCGTGAGGGAGAACTCGGCGGCGACGAAGAAGCCGGTGAGTGCCGTGAGCACCACGGCGGCGAGGAGGAGCAGCCACTCGGTCATCGGGTCCGTCGGTGCCCGCTGCGCACCGCCCTCAACCGGAACGGGCCCGGAACGGCAGAGAGGCCGCCTTCCGGCGGCCCCTCTGCTGGAGTCGGGGTGACAGGATTTGAACCTGCGGCCTCGTCGTCCCGAACGACGCGCGCTACCAAGCTGCGCCACACCCCGGCGTTCCCCGACCACTGTAGCCGAGCCGCGCGACCGGCCCGGCGGCGGGTCAGGGGGTGCGCGCGGTCAGCGTGAGCAGCGTCGCCTCGGGCGGGCAGGCGAACCGGGCGGGCGCGTAGGGGCTCGTGCCCAGCCCCGCGGACACGTGCAGCCAGGTGCCGTTCGGCCGTCCGGGCGCGGGCTCGGCCCACCGGTGCAGCCAGCGGACCCGGTCCCGGTCGATGCCGCAGTTGGTGACCAGCGCGCCGTAGAACGGCACCCGCAGCTGCCCGCCGTGCGTGTGCCCGCACAGCAGCAGGTCGTAGCCGTCGGCGGCGAAGCGGTCGAGCACCCGCGGCTCGGGGGAGTGGACGACGCCGATGCGCAGGTCCGCCGTCGGGTCGGCCGGGCCCTCGACGAGGTCGTAGCGGTCCCGCTGGATGTGCGGGTCGTCGCAGCCGGCGAACACGATCCGGCGGCCGGCCACGGAGAGCTCGCCGCGGGCGTTGGTGAGGTCCAGCCAGCCGCGGCCGGTCAGCCCGTCGCGCAGGTCCTGCCAAGGCAGGTGGGTGCCGTGGACCCGCTTGTCGGGGGCGGTCAGGTAGCTGAGGGGGTTCTTCGGCCGCGGCGCGTAGTAGTCGTTGGAGGAGGTGACGAAGGCGCCGGGCCGGTCGAGCAGCGGGTCCAGTGCCTGCAGCACCGTCGGCACGGCGTCGGTCCCGGCCAGGTTGTCCCCGGTGTCGACGACCAGGTCGGGCTCGAGGCCGTCCAGGGCGGCCACCCAGTCCCGCTTCGACCGCTGCCCCGCGGTCATGTGCAGGTCCGACAGGTGCAGCACGGTCAGCGGCGCGGAACCGGGGGCGAGCACGGGGACGTCGAAGCGGCGCAGGGTCCAGTGGTTGCGCTCGACCAGGGACGCGTAGGCGACCGTGGAGGCGCCCGCCGCGACGGTGGCCGTGGGGAGGGCGGTGTACCAGCGCACGGGCCCGAGCCTACGGGCCGTCGCCGGACCGGGCCGGTGGCCGACGGGTGCCCGGCGGGGGGCGCCGTGCCAGGCTGGGCGGCGTGTCTGCCCTCAAGGACCAACTGCGCGCCGACCTGACCACCGCCATGAAGTCCCGCGACGAGCTGCGCACCGCCACGCTCCGGATGGTGCTCGCGGCGGTCAGCGCGGAGGAGGTCGCCGGCAAGGAGGCCCGCGAGCTGTCCGACGACGAGGTGCTCGGCGTGCTGCGCCGCGAGGCCAAGCGCCGCCGCGAGGCCGCCGAGGCGTTCGAGTCCGCCGGCCGCGCCGAGCAGTCCGCGCGCGAGCGGGCGGAGGGCGAGGTGGTCGCCGGCTACCTGCCCGCCCAGCTCGACGACGCCGATCTCGCCGCCATCGTCGCCGACGCGGTCACCACCACCGGCGCGACCGGCACGAGGGACATGGGGAAGGTGATGGGTGCGGCCAACGCGGTCGTCGCGGGCCGGGCCGAGGGTGCCCGGGTGGCCGCGGAGGTCCGCCGCCAGCTCGGCTGAGCGCCGGCCGCTAGTTGCCGAAGCCGCCGGCGCCGCCCCGGCCGCCGTTGCCGCCGTTGCCGCCCCAGCCGTTCGCGGTGCCCGGGTCGGTCTGCTCGGGGGTGCCCTGGTCCGGCGTCGTCTCCTGGTCCGGAGCCGCCTGCCCGGCGCCCTGCGTCGGCTGGGCCGGCGGCGGGGCC
Source organism: Geodermatophilus amargosae (assembly GCF_041028265.1). Lineage (GTDB taxonomy): Bacteria > Actinomycetota > Actinomycetes > Mycobacteriales > Geodermatophilaceae > Geodermatophilus > Geodermatophilus amargosae_A. The sequence continues at coordinate 6,012 of NZ_JABGCW010000009.1, read as the reverse complement.
GGGCGGCCCGCGCCCATCAGCACCGGGTCGGCCGGCGCGAAGGCCGACGTCGGCTTGTCGGCGAGGAACGGCGCCATCGCGTCGTGCCAGATGGTGGCCGGCTTGTTGCCGCCGAAGCCGCCGACGTTCTGGTTCTGCTTCGGGTTGAGCACCATCACGCTGGCCGCGTACTCCGGCATGACGCCCACGAAGGCGGCGGAGAAGTTGCTCTGCGAGGTACCGGTCTTGCCGGCGATGACGTGGCCGGGCACGGCGGCCCGGGTGCCGGTGCCCTCGGGGAGGGCGACGTCGCCGACGAGGATGTTGGCCAGCGTGTTGGCCACCGGGGCCGGGATGGCCTCGGGGGTGCAGTTGCCGCCGGTGACGAGCGGCTGGCCGTCGTCGCCGGTCAGGGGCTGGCCGTTCCGGTCGAGCACCTGGGTCACCGGCACCGGGTCGCACTGGGTGCCCTGGGCGGCCAGCGTGGCGTAGGCGTTGGCCAGGTCCAGCGGGCTGGTGGCCTCGGCGCCGAGGGTGAACGAGCCCCGGTTCTCGGCGATGATCTGGTCGGCCGGCGTCTGGTTGGGCTGGTCGAAGTCCATCCCCATCCGCTCGGCCATGCGCACCGGGCCCTCGACGCTTCCGAGGCGGTCCTCCATCGCGAGGAAGTAGGTGTTCGACGAGCGGACCAGCGCCCCCACCATGTCGAGGGTGTCGGGGTAGTTGCCGGCGTTCTGCACGCAGTACTTGCCGTTGGACTGCTCGCGGTCGCCGCCGCAGGAGGGGCCGTTGTAGATGCGCGAGGTGTACTGGTTGCCGGGCGTGCTGATCACGGTGTTGGCCGGGATGCCCGCCTCGAGGGCGGCGGCGGCGGTGAAGACCTTGTAGGTGGACCCGGCGCCCTGGCTGGCCACGGTGTTGAGGACGACCGACTCGCACTGCGGGTCGGCACAGCCGAACTGGCGGTTGACGCTCATCGCCAGGACGGCCCCGGTGCCCGGCTGCACGGCGGTGAACATGCCGGCGAGGTCGGCGCCCATCGGCAGGGTGTTGAGGACGGCCTGGTCGCCGAGGGTCTGCAGCTGCGGGTTCAGCGTCGTCTGGATGGTCAGGCCGCCGTTGTCGAGCAGCTCCTGGGTGATGCCGAGCGTCTGGGTCAGGTACTGCTGCGCGAACGCGCAGAAGAACCCGCCGACGGCGGCGTCGATGCAGCCGTTGGCCGGGCTGACGCCCGGCGCGACCTGCACCGGCTCGGCCATGAGCGCGGCCAGCTGCTCCCCGGTCGTGCCCTCGAGGTGGCCGAGGTCGAACATCCGCTGCAGCACCTGGTTGCGGCGGGTCTGCCCGTTCTCCGGGTTGGTGACCGGGTCGTCGTTGGCCGGGCTCTGCACCAGCCCGGCCAGCATCGCGGCCTGGGGGAGGGTGAGGTCGGCGGCGTTGACGCTGAAGTACTGCTGGGCGGCGGCCTGGATGCCGTAGGCGCCCTGCCCGAAGTACACGATGTTGAGGTAGCGGGTGAGGATCTCGTCCTTGGAGTAGGTCTCCTCCAGCGCGAGGGCCAGCCGGGCCTCGCGCAGCTTGCGCGACAGGCCCTCGACGCCGTCCTGCTCGATGGCCTCCTGGCGCTCCTCGGCGCTGTCGGCGGTCTCCAGCAGGGTCTGCTTGACCAGCTGCTGGGTGATCGTCGAGCCGCCCTCCTGCACCGAGCCCGCGGCCACGTTGGTCACCGCGGCGCGCAGCGTGCCCTGCACGTCCAGGCCGTTGTGGTCGTAGAAGCGCGAGTCCTCGATGTCGACCAGCGCCTGCTTCATCACGTCGGCGATCTGGTCGGAGCCCACGACCGTGCGGTTGTGGTTGTAGAAGTTCGTGATCAGCGAGCCGTCCGCGGCCAGCACGCGGGAGTTGCCCGCGGGGGTGGCGTCGGTGAGCTCCACCGGCAGCGCGTCGAGCAGGGACGCGGAGTTGCGTGCCGCCAGCCCGGTGCCGCCGACGAGGGGGAACAGCATGCCGGCGACGAGTGCGCCGGCCACCACGATGAACGCGGCGAGCTTGCCCAGGACCCGGGCGCGGGAGGGAGCAGACATCACCCGGAAGGGTACGGCGCGCGCGGACCCCCCAGCGCGGTTCAGGCGCGGCGCGCGGGCAACACCCGGGTCCGCGGGACGCCCGTCGGCGTGTCGGCGTCGGGACCGGTCAGCGCCTCGGCCATCGTGCGCAGCCCGTCGAGGTCGTGGACGTCGCCGGCGGCCGCCGGGACCGCCCGCATCCCCACCTCCGGGTGCGCGCTGGTGAACCGGTCGGCCAGCCGCTGCTCGCGGGCGGCCAGCGTCATCCGCTCGGCGTGCACCCGCAGCGCGCCGGCGGCCAGGGCGACGGCGGGGTCGCCGTCCCCGGTCTCGGCGGCGGCCTCGGCCGCGGTCTCGGCGCGGGTGGCCGACAGCCGCGTGCTGGCCGGCGGGTGGGTCCGGTTGAGCACCAGCCCGGCCAGGGGCATGCCCTCGGAGGAGAGCCGGTCGACGAAGTAGGAGGCCTCGCGCAGGGCGTCGGGCTCCGGCGTCGCGACGACGACGAACCAGGTGCCCGGCCGGCGCAGCAGCTCGTAGGTGGCGGTGGCCCGCTCGCGGAAGCCCCCGAACATCGTGTCCAGGGCGCTGACGAAGGCGGAGATGTCGCGCAGCAGCTGGCCGCCGAGGACCTTGCTGATGATCCGCGTGAAGATCATGAAGCCGGCGCTGGCGAACTTGAACCCGGCCCGCCCGCCGGCCCGCGCGGGGGCCGTGAGCAGCCGGATCATGGTGCCGTCGAGGAAGCGGCTCATCCGGTTGGGCGCGTCGAGGAAGTCCAGCGCCGACCGGGACGGGGGCGTGTCGACGATGATGAGGTCCCAGGTGTCGGACGCGCGCAGCTGGCCGAGCTTCTCCATCGCCATGTACTCCTGCGTCCCGGAGAACGAGGACGACAGGGTCTGGTAGAAGGGGTTGGCCAGGATCTGCTCGGCCCGCTCGGGCGTCGAGTGCGAGACGACGATGTCATCGAACGTCCGCTTCATGTCCAGCATCATCGCGTGCAGCTCGCCCGCGGCCCCCGGGACGTCCACCCGCCGCGGCTCGTTGTCCAGCTCCACCAGGCCCAGGGACTGCGCGAGCCGCCGGGCCGGGTCGATGGTGAGGACGACGACCCGCCGGCCGGCCTCCGCGGCGGCCAGGGCCAGCGCGGCCGACGTCGTGGTCTTGCCGACGCCACCCGAGCCGCAGCACACGAGGATCCGGGTGTCGGCGTCCCCGATCAGCGCGGCGAGGTCCATGGACGGCGCCTGCCGCTCGGCCGCCGGGCGGGCGGCGGCGCGGGCCGGGCGGGGTGTCGTCTCCTCCGCGGCGCTCACGCGGCCACCTCCGCGGCCAGGTGCTCCTCGAGCCGGCCGGCCAGCTCGAACAGGCACCCGAGGTCCATCGGGCCGGGCAGCAGCGGCAGCTCGGCCAGCGGGCGGCCCAGCGTCTCCACCCGGGCGCGCAGCGCGTCCTGGGCGGCCCACCGCTGCGCGTGCTCGATCGCCTCGGTGGCCAGCGCCTCGGCCAGCGCCGGGTCGTCGGGCAGGCCCGCCGCGGCCAGCCCGGGCGCGAGGTCGGCGCCGGTGACCGCGCCCTCCACGGCCCGCGCGAGGGCGGCCTCCGGGAGCACCGGCTCGCTGGCCATGTTGACGATCACCGACCCCACCGGCAGGCGGGCCTCGGTGAGCTCGGCGATGGCGTCCGCGGTCTCCTGCACGGGCATGTCCTCGAGCAGCGTGACGAGGTGCACCGCGGTCTGCGGCGAGCGCAGCACCGCCATGACGCCGTCGCTCTGGGTCTTGATCGGGCCGGAGCGGGTCAGCTCGGACATCTCCCCGGTGACGTTGAGGAACTTGGTGATCCGCCCGGTCGGGGGCGCGTCGACGACGACCGCGTCGTAGACGCGCCGGCCGTCCTGGCGGCGGGTGACGGCCTCCTTGACCTTGCCGGTGATCAGCACGTCGCGCAGGCCCGGGGCGATCGTCGTGGCGAAGTCGACCGCGCCCATCTTGCGCAGCGCCCGGCCGGCCCGGCGGAGGTTGTAGAACATCTCGAGGTACTCGAGCAGGGCCTCCTCGACGTCGATCGCCAGGGCCCGCACCTCACCCCCGCCGCGGGTGACCGCCACGCGGCGCTCCTCGTAGGGCAGCGGCGCGGTGTCGAAGAGCTGGGCGATGCCCTGCCGCCCCTCGCACTCGACCAGCAGGACGGTGCGTCCCTCGGACGCCAGGGCCAGGGCCAGGGCGGCGGCGACGGTGGTCTTCCCGGTCCCGCCCTTCCCGGTCACGACGTGGCAGCGCACGGGGAAGTCGGGGCTCACCCGCACCAGGGTAAGGACCCCGCTGCCCCCCACGCCTCGCGAGCTCGGCGCGGGCCCCTGCAGCGGGGCCGCTGAGCGGTACCGCGGCCTGCGCTAGCGTCGTCCCCCATGAGCGAACCGGCCCGCCGCAGGTGGGAGTACGCCACCATCCCGCTGCTGATCCACAACACCAAGGCGATCCTCGACTCGTGGGGCGTCGACGGCTGGGAGCTGGTGACGGTGCTCCCGGGCCCGACCGGCCCCGAGCAGCCGGTCGCCTACCTCAAGCGCCCGCTCTCCTGAGGCGCCGGCCGTGACGCAGGGGATGACGCAGGGGACGCAGCAGCCGAGCTGGCGCGCCCGCCTGGCCGAGCTGGGCATCCGGCTGCCACCCGTGGCCGCGCCGGTCGCCTCCTACGTGCCGGCCGTGCGCACCGGGCAGCTGGTGTTCACCTCCGGCCAGCTGCCCTTCGTCGACGGCGGGCTGCGGCGAACCGGCAAGGTGGGCGGCTCGGTCGACCCCGAGGACGCCGCTGCCGACGCCAAGCTGTGCGCCCTCAACGCGCTGGCCGCCGTCGACGACCTGGTCGGCCTGGACTCGGTGGCGCGGGTCGTCCGCGTCGTCGGCTACGTGGCCAGCGCCGAGGGCTTCAGCGGCCAGCCGCGGGTGGTCAACGGCGCCAGCGAGCTGTTGGGCAAGGTCTTCGGCGAGGCCGGCCAGCACGCCCGCAGCGCGGTCGGCGTCGCCGAGCTGCCGCTGGGCGCGCCGGTCGAGATCGAGCTGACCGTAGAACTGCGCGGATGACCGACATCCGCCCGGCGGCGACGGTCCTGGTCCTGCGCGACGGCGAGCAGGGCCTGGAGGTCCACCTGCTGCGTCGCACGCGCGGGATGCCGTTCGCCGGCGGGATGACCGCCTACCCGGGCGGTGGCGTCGACCGGCGCGACGGCGACACCGACGTCGCCTGGGCCGGGCCGGCGCCCGCCGAGTGGGCGCAGGCGCTGGGCTGCGACGAGCGGACCGCGCGCGAGCTGGTGTGCGCCGCCGTCCGCGAGACCTTCGAGGAGGCCGGCGTGCTGCTGGCCGGCTCGCCCGACGGCGCCGACGTCGTGCCGGACGTCTCCGGGGACGACTGGGAGGCGCAGCGGCAGGCGCTGCTGACCCGTGAGCTGTCGCTGGCCGAGCTGCTGGCCACCCGCGGGCTGGCGGTGCGCGCGGACCTGCTGCGGCCCTTCGCGCACTGGATCACCCCGCCGCAGGAGACCCGGCGCTACGACACCCGGTTCTTCGCCGCGGCGCTGCCCGTGGGCCAGGAGGCCCGGGACGTCTCCGGTGAGGCCGACGAGGCCAGCTGGCTGACGCCGGAGGCCGCGCTGGCGCAGATGCGGGCGGGCACCCGGCCGATGCTGCCGCCGACCATCCACACCCTGCGCCAGCTGTCGGCGTTCCGCGACGTGGCGGCCGCGCTGGCCGGCTCCCCGCCGGAGCCCCTGCACCCGATCATGCCGGAGCTGAGGACCACGCCCGAGGGACGCTTCGCCGAGCTCCCCGACGGCACCCGCATCGGTCTGGTCGTGCCGCTTCCTTCGTGACCCTCCGGGTCACACGGCGGCCAGGTGCCGTCCCCCGGCTGGGCTGCGCCCCACCGCCGCGTCCGGCGGGGACCCTCCGGGCCCGCCACCGGC